>NZ_JAAGLT010000069.1 GCF_010548275.1 Streptomyces sp. SID12488 | reverse complement strand
CGCGATCAACCTCATCCGCATCAACGCCTGGCTCACCGACCAACCCCGCGCCCGCACACGGACCAGCCCCCTGGCAGCACTTCGCCCCGCCGCATAACGACGGGGCGAAGCATCAGAGACCGGGATTAACCAACAGCGTCCGCACAGGCTCCGGCCCTCCGGCATGTCGCCCGGCGTCCCCGGCCTCAGCCCAGCTCGGCCGCGCGCAGCGCCGCCGGGGCCACGAACCGCTCGATCCACGCGGCGGGTTCACCCGTGCGCGGTCCCAGCATGACCGTCTCGATGCCGAACTTGGCGTAGCCCTCGATGTCCCGGACGAAGGCGTCGACGTCGTTCTCCTCGGGCGCGTCTCCCATGTAGAGAAGCGTCCTGGTGATGTCGTCGTACGGGCGTCCCACGCTGTCGCAGTGGCCGCGAAGGACGTCGAGCTTGTGCCCGACCTCCTCCGGGGTGCTCGCGAACAGGTTGCAGGCGTCCGCGTACTGGGCGACCAGGCGCAGGGTCTTGCGCTCTCCCCCGCCGCCGATCATGATCTCCGGGCGCGGTGAGCTGACGGGCGCCGGTACGCAGAGGGTCTCGGCGAGCCGGTAGTGCTTGCCCTCGAAGGGCCCGTCGGTGTCCGGGTCCCACATCTGGAGGCAGATCCGCAGGGTCTCCTCCAGCCGCTCGAACCGCTCGGCCGTCGCCGGGTACGGCACCCCGAGCCCTTCGTGCTCCCGGTCGTACCAGGCCGCCCCGATGCCGAGGCCGGCCCGGCCGCCGGAGAGCACGTCGAGGGTGGTGGCGATCTTGGCGAGCAGTCCGGGGTGGCGGTACGTCACGCCGGTCACCAGCGCGCCGAGGCGGACCGTGGAGGTGTGGGCGGCGAGGAAGCCGAGGGTCGTGTAGGCCTCCAGCATGGGGTCCTCGGCGCCGCCGTTGAACTCCATCTGGAAGTAGTGGTCCATGACCGTGAGCCGGTGGACGCCCGCCGCCTCGGCCGCGGCACCGGCCGCCGCCAGCTCGGGGCCGAGCGCGGGGCCGCCTCCAGGGTGGTTGAACCGGTTGATGTGCACGCCGAGCCGCATGTCCGTCTCCGTTCGCCTGCATCCAGCGGTGTTCCGGGAACGACGCTAGTTCCTGGAGCGCACACGAAGTCAAGCCCGAAGCCTGGCCGCTTCGGCCTCCTCCTGCTTCTTCGACGCCCGCAGGCTCGTCACCGTCGTGACGGCCAGTACGAGGACGATGAAGCCGAGCGAGAAGGGGATGGAGATCTCCGGGACGTGGACGCCGGACTCGTGCAGCGCGTGCAGCACCAGTTTCACCCCGATGAAGCCGAGGATGATCGACAGGCCGTAGCTGAGGTGCACCAGCTTCTTCAGCAGGCCGCCGATGAGGAAGTACAGCTGACGCAGGCCCATCAGGGCGAAGGCGTTGGCGGTGAAGACGATGTACGGGTCCTGGGTCAGCCCGTAGATGGCGGGGATGGAGTCGAGCGCGAACAACACGTCCGTGGAGCCGATCGCGAGCATGACGACCAGCATCGGCGTCATGATCCGCTTGCCGTTCTCCACGATGAACAGCTTGGTGCCGTGGTACCGGTCCGCGACACCGAACCGTTTCTCGACCATCTTGAGCAGCTTGCTCTCTTCGTACTCCTCCTCGTGCGAGCCCTTCCTGGCGTCCTGGACCAGTTTCCAGGCGGTCCAGATGAGGAAGGCGCCGAAGATGTAGAACACCCACGAGAACGTGGAGATGATCGCCGCGCCCGCCGCGATGAACCCGGCGCGCAGCACGAGGGCGACCAGGACACCGACCATCAGCACCCGCTGCTGGTACTGCGAGGGCACCGCGAACTTGCCCATGATCAGGACGAAGACGAAGAGGTTGTCGACACTCAGCGACTTCTCCGTGATGTACCCGGCGAAGAACTCACCGGTGGGCTTGGACCCGCCGTAGATCGCCAGCCCGAGGCCGAAGAGACAGGCGAGAACGACCCACACCACGGTCCAGGTGCCGGCCTCCTTCAGGGACACGTCGTGGGGTTTGCGGCCGATGAAGAAGTCGGCGGCGACGAGGACGCACAGGCCGACGACTGTCAGCGTCCAGACGGCGAATGAGACGTTCACAGGTACTCCAGAGGAAGGGGGGCAATGGCAGCGTTGTCATCACCCCTGATCGTTTCCACCCCAATACGGTGAACAACGATTCATCACCTGGCAAAGTCCCCAGGTCAGTGACGCAGTTGCCGTTTAGGCCGAGGCGGGGCCGACCGGGCTACCCGCCGGATGGCGGGCAAGTCCCGCCGTACGGCGGTGTGCCGGAACCCCGTGGCCGCGCGGATCATCGCCGTACGAGCCGCCGCACGCAGCATGAGGAGCAGAGGCAATGACGCTTACGCCGCCCCCGTTCGACCCGGAACTCGCCGCCGTCCTGGAGATGATCAAGGACACGTTGCCGCCCGAGCTGACCATGGACGAGATCGAGACCGTCCGCAAGGGGCCCGGCATCGAGATGCTGGCGGACATGGACCTGACGCTGGGCGGGGCCTTCGAGGTCGAGGACCGGGTCGTGCCTGGTCCCGAGAACGCGCCCGACATCTCACTGCTGATCTGCCGGCCGGCCGCTCCGGCGACGGACGGCCCGCTGCCGGTGATCTACCACGTGCACGGCGGCGGCATGGTGCTCGGCAACAACCGCGTCGGTGTGGACGGCCCATTGCGGTGGGGCAAGGAGCTGGGAGCGGTCGTGGTGTCCGTGGAGTACCGGCTGGCGCCGGAGCACCCGTACCCGGCGCCCATCGACGACGTGTACGCCGGGCTGCTGTGGACCGCCGAACACGCCGGGGAGATCGGCGGCGACCCCGAGCGGATCGTCATCGCGGGGGCCAGCGCGGGCGGTGGCCTCACGGCCGCGCTGGCCCTGCTCCTCAGGGACCGCAAGGGTCCGCGGCCCATCGGCCAGCTGCTGATGTGCCCGATGCTCGACGACCGCAACGACACCCCGTCCACGCACCAGATGGCGGGTCTCGGCGTGTGGGACCGCACGGCCAACGACACAGGGTGGACCGCGTTGCTCGGCGAACAGCGCGGCGGCCCGGACGTCTCGCCGTACGCCGCTCCGGCCCGCGCGACGGACCTGTCCGGCCTGCCCCCGGCCTTCCTCGACGTCGGCTCCGCCGAAACGTTCCGCGACGAGGTCGTCGCCTACGCCACAGGCCTGTGGCAGGCCGGCGGAGCCGCCGAGCTGCACGTATGGCCGGGCGGCTTCCACGGCTTCGACGGCTTCGCCCCCCAGGCAGTCCTCTCCCAGGCCTGCCAGTCGGCCCAGCTGGAGTGGCTCCGCCGGCTGCTCGCGGAGTAGGGGGCATGGGGCTGCGACTCCCCCGACGGGGCGCAGCCCCCTCCCAGGGGCGCGGGGAACTGCGCGACCAGCCCCCACCGGGCCCGCGCCAGAACACTGAGCCCAGTCGGCAAGGGGCATGGCCGGGGGGTTGGGGGCGCAGCCCCCACCCAAGGGGCGCGGGGAACTGCGCGACCAGCCCCCACCGGGCCCGCGGCCAAGGAACCGCACAACCTGCGGAGCAACTGGCACCATGGGGCCATGAAAGAGCTCGCGGGGCGGCTGACCGCGCTGGATCCGGATGCCGGTGCCGCCGTCCGGGTCATCGCCTACTTCGACCGGCTGGCCGAGCACCGGGCCGGCCTCGAGGCGCTGGTGCGCGGGGCCGCCGTGCTGGCCGGGTGTCCGGCGCGCCTCGCCGACACCGGGCGGCGGGTGCGTCTGCGCGTCGAGCCCGACGGGCGCCGCAGGGACA
>NZ_JAAGLT010000068.1 GCF_010548275.1 Streptomyces sp. SID12488 | reverse complement strand
CCACCACCCGACACAACCCGCCGCAGACGAGGCACCAACAACCCACCCGACCGCACCGCCACCTGCGCCTCACCCGACACCACAGCCGACGTAAGCAGCCGGGCGTTCGTCGGCAGGTCCGTGTCCGCGAGGTCCAGGAGCTGGATGCGGCCGGGGCTCTCGGTCTGCGCCGAGCGCAGCATGCCCCAGAGCGGAGCGTGCGCCAGGTCGGTCACGTCCTCGCCGGACGCGGTGGGCACGGCGCCCCGGGTGGTGACCACGAGGCGGGTGCGTGTGAAGCGGTCGTCGCCGAGCCAGGTCTGCACCTGAGCCAGCGCACGGTGTGCCGCCGCACGCGCGGCGGTCGGCAGCGTGTCGCCGGAGTGCGCGGAGACATAGGGGGCGAGGAGGACCGTGGGTGCGGGCGCACCCTCGTCGATGGCGCGCGCCGCCTCGCCGAGGTCCGCGTAGGAACGGATCCGGTCGGCCGGCAGGCCGAGGTCCTGTGCCGAGCCGAGGACCGCCCAGGTCGAGAGGTCGGCGCTCGTGTCACCTGCGGGAAGCCGGCTCCAGTCGACCCGCAGCAGTCCGTCGGCGGAGGTGGTGCCCGCCGCGTGCAGCGACTCGGCGGTCAGCGGGCGCAGGGTCAGCTCCGCCACGAAGGCGACCGGCGCGCCCGAGGCGTCGGCCACCGTGAGTGCGACCGACGTCGAGCCGCCGTCCGCGGCCCGGGGCGCCGCGGCGCCCGCGAGCCGGACCCGCAGGACCGGCGCGCCACCGGCGTACACGTTCGCGCCCGCCCAGGTGAAGGGGAGCAGCGGCTGCCCCTCGTCGCTGACGACACCGGGCAGCAGTGGATGCAGCGCGGCGTCGAGCAGCGCGGGGTGCAGGATGAACCGGCCCGCTTCGGCGCGCTGGTCGTCGCCGACGGCGACCTCGGCGAAGAGATCGTCGTTCGCCGCCCACAGCCTGCGCAGGTTGCGGAACGCCGGCCCGTAGTCGTAACCCCGCTCTGCAAGGCGCTCGTAGACCCCGCTGAGGTCGATCTCGTGTGCTCCGGCGGGGGGCCAGACGGTAAGGGCACCGTCCGTGGGGTCGGTTTCGGTGTCGGCGCGCAGGGTGCCGTGGGCGTGCAGGGTCCAGGCGGTGTCCTGGTCCGAGTCGCCGTCGGGCCGAGCGTGGACACGCAGCGGGCGGGTGCCGTCGGTGTCCTCGGCGCCGACGGACACCTGGAGGTGAACGCCCCCGTGTTCGGGCAGCACGAGCGGGGCGGCCAGGGTGAGTTCCTCGACCGCCGTGGCGCCGAGCTGCTCGCCCGCCCGGAGGGCGAGTTCGAGCAGTCCGGTGCCGGGTACGAGCGTCGTGCCGGCGACGGTGTGCTCCGTCAGCCAGGGATGCGTACCGCGCGCCACGCGGCCGGTGAGGACGTGCTCGTCACGGTCGGCCAGCTGGACGGCGGCACCGAGCAGCGGGTGGTCGGTCGGCACGAGCCCGAAGCCCGCGGCGTCCGAGACCCCCGAGGGGGCGTCGAGCCAGTAGCGCTGCCGCTGGAACGCGTAGAACGGGAGGTCGGTCTCGCGGGCTCCGGGGAAGACGGTGTCCCAGCGCACGTCGGCCCCGCGCGCGGCGAACAGTCCGAGCGCGGACGCGAACGCTCCCGCCTCGGGACGGCCCCTGCGCAGGACCGGCGTCACGGCACCGGCGTCCACCGCCAGGGACTCGGTGACCAGGGCGCTCAGCACGCCGTCGGGGCCCAGTTCCAGCCACTCGGTGACTCCGCGCGCCTCGAGGAGGCGTACGCCGTCGAAAAAGCGGACTGCCTCGCGGATGTGGCGTGCCCAGTAGTCGGCGGAGGCCAGGTTGTCGGCCGTGGCCAGCTCGCCGGTGACGTTGGAGACGATCGGGATGCGCGGCTCGTGGAAGGTGAGGTCCGCGACGATCGAACGGAACTCGTCCAGTACGTCGTCCATGTGCGGCGAGTGGAAGGCGTGGCTGACGGACAGCCGTTTGGCGCGTGCGCCCTGCTCCTTGAACCGCGCGGCGAGTTCGTCCACGGCGTCGGAGTCGCCGGAGATCACCGTGGAACGCGGTCCGTTGACGCCGGCGATCGCCACCCGGTCGCCGTACGGGGCGAGCGCGGTGCGCGTCTCGTCCTCGCCGGCCTCGACGGCGGCCATGGCGCCGTCCTCCCGGGCCGCCTGCATCAGCCGGCCGCGTTCGGCCACGAGTACGCAGGCGTCCGGCAGGTCGAGCACGCCGGCAAGGTGGGCGGCGGTGACCTCACCGACCGAGTGGCCGAGCAGGAAGTCCGGGGTGAGGCCGTGGTGTTGGGCGAGGCGGAACAGCGCGGTCTCCACGGCGAACAGGGTGGCCTGCGCGAACGCCGTCTGGTCGAGCAGCGCCGCGTCGGGAGTTCCTTCGGCAGCCCAGAGCACCGACTTCAGCGGCCTCGGGAGTTCGCGGTCCAGGTGGGCGCACACCTCGTCGAGGGCTGCTGCGAACACCGGGGACGCGTCGTACAGTTCGCGGCCCATACCGAGGCGCTGTGCGCCCTGCCCGGTGAACAGGAAGGCGGTCCTGCCGCGCCGGGCGGAGGCGGGGTGCAGCACCGTCGGGGCGGACTCGCCGCGGCTCAACGCCGTGAGGGCTTCGAGGAGTTCGTCGCGGTGCTCGGCGACCGCCACGGCTCGGTGGTCGTGCCAGGCGCGTGTGGTGGCGAGGGACCAGCCGGTGTCCGCGAGGGACTGTCCGGGGTGCGCGCTCAGGTGCTCGTGCAGTCGCTTGGCCTGGGCGCGCAGGGCGGGCTCGTCGCGGGCGGACAGGACGAACGGGACAGGACCCGTCAACTCCGGCCGCTCAGCCGCACCGGACCCGTCCGCCGACACGAACTCCTCAATGACCACATGAGCATTGGTCCCACTGATACCGAACGACGACACACCTGCCCGACGCGGCGCCCGCTCCCGAACCGGCCACTCACGCGCCTCCGTCAACAACTCCACCGCACCCGTGCCCCACTCCACGAACGGCGACGGCTCATCAACATGCAACGTTTTCGGCAACACCCCATGACGCATCGCCTGCACCATCTTGATCACACCACCCACACCCGCAGCCGCCTGCGCATGCCCGATGTTCGACTTCAACGACCCCAAATACAACGGCCGACCGTCCGACCGCTCCCGCCCATACGTCGACAACAACGCCTGCGCCTCGATCGGATCACCCAACCGCGTCCCCGTACCATGCGCCTCCACCACATCCACATCAGCAGGAGCAAGACCCGCCGACGCCAGCGCCTGCCGGATCACCCGCTCCTGCGACGGACCGTTCGGCGCCGTCAGCCCATTACTCGCACCGTCCTGATTCACCGCACTGCCACGGACCACAGCCAGCACCCGATGACCGTTCCTACGGGCATCCGACAACCGCTCCACCACCAACAGCCCCACACCCTCCGACCACGCCACACCATCCGCCGCCCCGGCGAACGACTTCGAACGCCCATCGGGCGACAGACCGCGCTGCCGGGAGAACTCGACGAAGACGTGCGGACTGGCCATGAGGGTCACGCCGCCGGCGATGGCGAGCGAGCACTCGCCGTTGCGCAGCGCGTTCGCCGCCAGATGCAGGGCGACCAGCGAGGACGAGCACGCGGTGTCGACGGTGACCGCCGGGCCCTCGAAGCCGTAGGTGTACGAGAGCCGGCCCGACACGACGCTGGAGAGGTTGCCCGCCAGCAGGAAGCCCTCGTACTCCTCGGGGCTCGCGGAGAGGCGGGACGCGTAGTCGTCGTACATGGCGCCGGTGAAGACGCCGGTGTCCGAGCCGTGTACGGCCGTGGGGTCGATGCCGGCGTGCTCGAACGCCTCCCACGCCGTCTCCAGCAGGAGCCGGTGCTGGGGGTCGATGGCGGTGGCCTCGCGCGGCGGGATGCCGAAGAACGCGGGGTCGAACCGGTCTGCGTCGTGCAGGAAACCACCGTGGCGGACGTAGGAGGTGCCGGTGTGTTCGGGGTCCTCGTCGTAGAGGGCGTCCAGGTCCCAGCCCCGGTTGGTGGGGAACCCGCTGATCGCGTCGGTGCCCTCGGCCACCAGCCGCCACAGGTCGTCCGGTGACGCGACGCCGCCCGGGAAGCGGCACGCCATGCCCACGATGGCGATCGGCTCGTCCTGGTCCGCGGTGGACCGCACGGTGCGGGCGGGTGCGGGAGCGGCGGTGTCGGCGATCCGGGTCAGCAGGTGGTTGACGACCGCGTCGGGTGACGGATGGTCGAAGACGACGGTCGCGGACAGCCGCAGGCCGGTGGCGGCGTTCAGGCGGTTGCGCAGTTCGACGCCGGCGAGCGAGTCGAAGCCGACGTCCTTGAAGGCGCGCTTCGGGTCGAGGCGTTCCGGATCGGTGTGGCCGAGGACACCGGCGACGATGCCGCGGACGAGGTCGAGAACCGTTTCATGGCGCCGCTCCTGCGGCAGCGCGCCGATGCGCTGCGCCCACGGGGTGCCCTCGGCACCGACGGCACCGGCAGCGGCCGTACGTGCTGCGGCGCGCCGGGGTCGGACGGGAACCAGGTCGCGCAGCAGGGGGGAGGCTACGGCACCGCCCGCGCGCAGGGCCCGCGGATCGAAGGCCACGGGAGCGCACAGTGCGTCCCCCGCAGCGACGCCGGCGTCGAACAGGGCGAGGGCCCGCTCGGGAGCGAGAGTCCGGATGCCGAGGCGCGTCCAGCGGGCCAGGTCGGCGTCGCCGAGCGTGCCGCCCATTCCGTGCGTCCCGTCCCACAGGCCCCAGGCGAGGGAGGTGGCAGGCAGCCCAGCAGCCCGCCGATGCGCAGCCAACGCATCCAGGAACGTGTTCGCCGCCGCATAGTTCGCCTGACCCGCCGTACCCAACAGACCAGAGACCGACGAATACAGAACAAACGCCTTCAGATCCATCCCCCG
>NZ_JAAGLT010000067.1 GCF_010548275.1 Streptomyces sp. SID12488 | reverse complement strand
GGGTGAGTACGAAGGAAGCGTCCGTTCCTTGAGAACTCAACAGCGTGCCAAAAATCAACGCCAAGTTTGTTGATACCCCGGCTCACAGGCTTTGTCTGTGGGTTGAGGTTCCTTTGAAGTAGTAAACACAGCGAGGACGCTGTGAACGGTCGGGCTTATTCCGCTTGACTGTTCCGCTCTCGTGGTGTGACCCGATTACGGGTTGACATTCACGGAGAGTTTGATCCTGGCTCAGGACGAACGCTGGCGGCGTGCTTAACACATGCAAGTCGAACGATGAACCCGCTTCGGTGGGGGATTAGTGGCGAACGGGTGAGTAACACGTGGGCAATCTGCCCTTCACTCTGGGACAAGCCCTGGAAACGGGGTCTAATACCGGATAATACTCCTGCAGGCATCTGTGGGGGTTAAAAGCTCCGGCGGTGAAGGATGAGCCCGCGGCCTATCAGCTTGTTGGTGAGGTAGTGGCTCACCAAGGCGACGACGGGTAGCCGGCCTGAGAGGGCGACCGGCCACACTGGGACTGAGACACGGCCCAGACTCCTACGGGAGGCAGCAGTGGGGAATATTGCACAATGGGCGAAAGCCTGATGCAGCGACGCCGCGTGAGGGATGACGGCCTTCGGGTTGTAAACCTCTTTCAGCAGGGAAGAAGCGAAAGTGACGGTACCTGCAGAAGAAGCGCCGGCTAACTACGTGCCAGCAGCCGCGGTAATACGTAGGGCGCAAGCGTTGTCCGGAATTATTGGGCGTAAAGAGCTCGTAGGCGGTCTGTCGCGTCGGATGTGAAAGCCCGGGGCTTAACCCCGGGTCTGCATTCGATACGGGCAGACTAGAGTGTGGTAGGGGAGATCGGAATTCCTGGTGTAGCGGTGAAATGCGCAGATATCAGGAGGAACACCGGTGGCGAAGGCGGATCTCTGGGCCATTACTGACGCTGAGGAGCGAAAGCGTGGGGAGCGAACAGGATTAGATACCCTGGTAGTCCACGCCGTAAACGGTGGGAACTAGGTGTTGGCGACATTCCACGTCGTCGGTGCCGCAGCTAACGCATTAAGTTCCCCGCCTGGGGAGTACGGCCGCAAGGCTAAAACTCAAAGGAATTGACGGGGGCCCGCACAAGCAGCGGAGCATGTGGCTTAATTCGACGCAACGCGAAGAACCTTACCAAGGCTTGACATACGCCGGAAAGCATCAGAGATGGTGCCCCCCTTGTGGTCGGTGTACAGGTGGTGCATGGCTGTCGTCAGCTCGTGTCGTGAGATGTTGGGTTAAGTCCCGCAACGAGCGCAACCCTTGTTCTGTGTTGCCAGCATGCCCTTCGGGGTGATGGGGACTCACAGGAGACTGCCGGGGTCAACTCGGAGGAAGGTGGGGACGACGTCAAGTCATCATGCCCCTTATGTCTTGGGCTGCACACGTGCTACAATGGCCGGTACAATGAGCTGCGATGCCGTGAGGCGGAGCGAATCTCAAAAAGCCGGTCTCAGTTCGGATTGGGGTCTGCAACTCGACCCCATGAAGTCGGAGTTGCTAGTAATCGCAGATCAGCATTGCTGCGGTGAATACGTTCCCGGGCCTTGTACACACCGCCCGTCACGTCACGAAAGTCGGTAACACCCGAAGCCGGTGGCCCAACCCCTCACGGGGAGGGAGCTGTCGAAGGTGGGACTGGCGATTGGGACGAAGTCGTAACAAGGTAGCCGTACCGGAAGGTGCGGCTGGATCACCTCCTTTCTAAGGAGCATCTAGGCCGCCAAGTCCGCTTGGTGGTCCAGGGCCATTACGTCGGCATCTGTCCGGCGGTGGTTGCTCATGGGTGGAACGTTGATTATTCGGCATCTCGGTCATCTCTGGCTGTGAGTACTGTCCTTCGGGGCGTGGAAAGCTGATCTGAGTGGCGAGGGGTGTCGGGCACGCTGTTGGGTGTCTGAGGGTACGGCCGGCTTGTCTGGTCGCCTTCAGTGCCGGCCCCGGTGAACTCGCCTGTAAGGGTGGGGTGGTGGGTGGTTGGTCGTTGTTTGAGAACTGCACAGTGGACGCGAGCATCTGTGGCCAAGTTTTTAAGGGCGCACGGTGGATGCCTTGGCACCAGGAACCGATGAAGGACGTGGGAGGCCACGATAGTCCCCGGGGAGTCGTCAACCAGGCTTTGATCCGGGGGTTTCCGAATGGGGAAACCCGGCAGTCGTCATGGGCTGTCACCCACATCTGAACACATAGGGTGTGTGGAGGGAACGCGGGGAAGTGAAACATCTCAGTACCCGCAGGAAGAGAAAACAACCGTGATTCCGGGAGTAGTGGCGAGCGAAACCGGATGAGGCCAAACCGTATGCGTGTGAGACCCGGCAGGGGTTGCGTATACGGGGTTGTGGGATCTCTCTTTCATGGTCTGCCGGCCATGAGACGAGTCAGAAACCGTTGATGTAGGCGAAGGACATGCGAAAGGTCCGGCGTAGAGGGTAAGACCCCCGTAGTCGAAACATCAACGGCTCGTTTGAGAGACACCCAAGTAGCACGGGGCCCGAGAAATCCCGTGTGAATCTGGCGGGACCACCCGTTAAGCCTAAATATTCCCTGGTGACCGATAGCGGATAGTACCGTGAGGGAATGGTGAAAAGTACCGCGGGAGCGGAGTGAAATAGTACCTGAAACCGTGTGCCTACAAGCCGTGGGAGCGTCGCTCATCAAGTTTACTTGGTGGGTCGTGACTGCGTGCCTTTTGAAGAATGAGCCTGCGAGTTTGCGGTGTGTTGCGAGGTTAACCCGTGTGGGGAAGCCGTAGCGAAAGCGAGTCCGAATAGGGCGTTTTAGTAGCGCGCTCAAGACCCGAAGCGGAGTGATCTAGCCATGGGCAGGTTGAAGCGGAGGTAAGACTTCGTGGAGGACCGAACCCACCAGGGTTGAAAACCTGGGGGATGACCTGTGGTTAGGGGTGAAAGGCCAATCAAACTCCGTGATAGCTGGTTCTCCCCGAAATGCATTTAGGTGCAGCGTCGTGTGTTTCTTGCCGGAGGTAGAGCACTGGATAGGCGATGGGCCCTACCGGGTTACTGACCTTAGCCAAACTCCGAATGCCGGTAAGTGAGAGCACGGCAGTGAGACTGTGGGGGATAAGCTCCATGGTCGAGAGGGAAACAGCCCAGAGCATCGACTAAGGCCCCTAAGCGTACGCTAAGTGGGAAAGGATGTGGAGTCGCACAGACAACCAGGAGGTTGGCTTAGAAGCAGCCACCCTTGAAAGAGTGCGTAATAGCTCACTGGTCTAGTGATTCCGCGCCGACAATGTAGCGGGGCTCAAGCGTACCGCCGAAGTCGTGTCATTCCAGCAATAGGGCCAACGCCTGCTGGGATGGGTAGGGGAGCGTCGTGTGCCGGGTGAAGCTGCAGCGGAAGCTAGTGGTGGACGGTTCACGAGTGAGAATGCAGGCATGAGTAGCGATACACACGTGGGAAACGTGTGCGCCGATTGACTAAGGGTTCCTGGGTCAAGCTGATCTGCCCAGGGTAAGTCGGGACCTAAGGCGAGGCCGACAGGCGTAGTCGATGGATAACCGGTTGATATTCCGGTACCCGCTGTGAAGCGTCAAACATTGAACCAGGCGATGCTAAGTCCGTGAAGCCGCCCCGGAGCCTTCGGGCAAGGGGGAGTGGTGGAGCCGACGGACCAGATCTGCAGTAGGTGAGTGATGGGGTGACGCAGGAAGGTAGTCCATCCCGGGCGGTGGTAGTCCCGGGGTAAGGGTGTAGCCCGTTGTGTAGGTAAATCCGCACAACATGAGGGTGAGACCTGATGCCGAGCCGATTGTGGTGAAGTGGATGATCCTATGCTGTCGAGAAAAGCCTCTAGCGAGTTTCATGGCGGCCCGTACCCTAAACCGACTCAGGTGGTCAGGTAGAGAATACCGAGGCGTTCGGGTGAACTATGGTTAAGGAACTCGGCAAAATGCCCCCGTAACTTCGGGAGAAGGGGGGCCATCACCGGTGATTGAATTTACTTCATGAGCTGGGGGTGGCCGCAGAGACCAGCGAGAAGCGACTGTTTACTAAAAACACAGGTCCGTGCGAAGCCGTAAGGCGATGTATACGGACTGACGCCTGCCCGGTGCTGGAACGTTAAGGGGACCGGTTAGTCACATTTCGGTGTGGCGAAGCTGAGAACTTAAGCGCCAGTAAACGGCGGTGGTAACTATAACCATCCTAAGGTAGCGAAATTCCTTGTCGGGTAAGTTCCGACCTGCACGAATGGCGTAACGACTTCTCGACTGTCTCAACCATAGGCCCGGTGAAATTGCACTACGAGTAAAGATGCTCGTTTCGCGCAGCAGGACGGAAAGACCCCGGGACCTTTACTATAGTTTGATATTGGTGTTCGGTTCGGCTTGTGTAGGATAGCTGGGAGACTGTGAAGTGGGCACGCCAGTGTCTGTGGAGTCGTCGTTGAAATACCAGTCTGGTCGTGCTGGATGTCTAACCTGGGTCCGTGATCCGGATCAGGGACAGTGTCTGATGGGTAGTTTAACTGGGGCGGTTGCCTCCTAAAGAGTAACGGAGGCGCCCAAAGGTTCCCTCAGCCTGGTTGGCAATCAGGTGTTGAGTGTAAGTGCACAAGGGAGCTTGACTGTGAGACCGACGGGTCGAGCAGGGACGAAAGTCGGGACTAGTGATCCGGCGGTGGCTTGTGGAAGCGCCGTCGCTCAACGGATAAAAGGTACCCCGGGGATAACAGGCTGATCTTCCCCAAGAGTCCATATCGACGGGATGGTTTGGCACCTCGATGTCGGCTCGTCGCATCCTGGGGCTGGAGTCGGTCCCAAGGGTTGGGCTGTTCGCCCATTAAAGCGGTACGCGAGCTGGGTTTAGAACGTCGTGAGACAGTTCGGTCCCTATCCGCTGCGCGCGCAGGAACATTGAGAAGGGCTGTCCCTAGTACGAGAGGACCGGGACGGACGAACCTCTGGTGTGCCAGTTGTCCTGCCAAGGGCATGGCTGGTTGGCTACGTTCGGGAGGGATAACCGCTGAAAGCATCTAAGCGGGAAGCCTGCTTCGAGATGAGTGTTCCCACCCACTAGATGGGGTAAGGCTCCCAGTAGACGACTGGGTTGATAGGCCAGATCTGGAAGCCCGGTAACGGGTGGAGGTGACTGGTACTAATAGGCCGAGGGCTTGTCCTCAGTTGCTCGCGTCCACTGTGTT
>NZ_JAAGLT010000066.1 GCF_010548275.1 Streptomyces sp. SID12488 | reverse complement strand
GGAAACCCGGCCGGGAGACGCGGCTCGTGCCGCTCTGCGGGGCGCGACGACGCCGGCCGGGGGCCAGGTCGCCCAGGCGGAGGCGGCGGACGTGACCGGCCCGGAGGTTCGGGAGGTTCCGACGGCGCGTGCCGACACCGGGGACCGCAAGGGCGGGCGCCCCGGGGATGTCGCCCGGGAGGCGCTGCGCGCCGCCCGTGGGGAGGCGCGCCGGGCCCGTCCGGACACGGAGACGGTGACGGTGACTGTCGAAGCCACCCGTCGGCCCGTCCGGCCCGTGCCCGGGCTCGACCCACGTGATCGGAGTCCCGGCGACCGCAGGCGTGATGTACGGGAACTGCTCGCCGGTTCCTTCGAGTTGCCCACCGAGGAGTCCCCGGCGGCTCCGGTGAGGGGCCCCGAGACTCGGGACGACGGGCCAGGCACGGATCCGTCGCCGCCGGTGACCGTCGGGGATGTCCTGCGTGCCGTCGCCGCGCCTGTTTCGCGAGAAGTGAGCGCGGGCGCCGAGGCCCCGGAGGCATCACCGGCCGGGCCACGGGCCACCCGGAACACCCCGTACACCCGGGACACCCGCGACATGGCCAGGTTCCGGCAGGCGGCGCCCCCCGTCGAAGCTCCCCCCAGGACCTCGCGCCTCGCCGCCCCGTCCTCCTCCATGGCCGCCCCCGGCCGTGACGGTGAGCTGCGCCGCACCTTCCCCGCCCTCCCTGCCTCGACGAACCGGGAGACGTCGTCCCAGCAGGGCGGCTTCGCGGAGAGCTGGTGGGGAAACGCCTGGGTGGCCGCCCTGGAGGAGGGCGCGCTGGATGCCGCCCGGCTGGTGCGGGGGCGCGGGTATGCCGCGAAGGGGCATGTCGACGCCATCACCGTGACACCGGGGCTCGTACTCGCCTATGTGCAGGGCTCCCGGCCCCGGCCGTACCGTGTCCAGGTGCGGCTGCGCACCTTCGGCGACCAGGAGTGGGAGCGGTTCCTGGACGCCGCCGTGGAGCGGCCCGGGCACATCGCCGCGCTGCTCGACAAGGAGCTGCCCCAGTCCCTCGCCGACTGCGGGGCTCCACTGCTGCCCGGCCCCGGCGACCTCGAACCCCTGTGCAGCTGCCCCGACTCCGGACATCCCTGCAAGCACGCCGCCGCACTCTGCTACCAGACCGCCCGCCTCCTCGACACCGACCCCTTCGTCCTGCTCCTCCTGCGGGGCCGGGGCGAGCGGGAAGTGCTCGACGAGTTGTCCCGGCGCAACGCGGCCCGCGCCGCCCGTGCCGCTCAGGAGCAGCAGCCGCGGTCCTTCCCCGGGGTCCGGGCCTCCGACGCACTCGCCCCGCGCACCCGCGCGCCCCTCCCGGCCCCGCTGCCGCCCCGCCCGCACACCGAGCCACCCCCGGCCTACCCGGCGTCCCCGGGCGGCCCGGACCCCTTCGCGCTGGACCAGTTGGCGACGGACGCCGCCGCCCGCGCCCACACGCTGCTCACCAGCGGCCACGACCCGGTCGGTGAGCTGACCCTGTGGCAGGACGCCGTACGTCTCGCTGCCGCCCGCCCCGGTTCCGGCCTCACCGCCGGCACCCGCGCCCTCTACTCCTCGCTCGCCAGAGCTGTCGGCCGTAGCACAGCGGATCTGGCGCGTGCGGTGGCCGCCTGGCGGCAGGGCGGGCTCGACGGACTCGAGGTCCTCGAAGAGGCCTGGGACCCGCCGGCGGGACGGTTCGACCGCGCCCGCCCTCTCCTCCTTGCCGCCGACCTTCCCGCCTTCAGACCCCGGCGCAACCACCTCACCCACCCGCGCGGCCACATACAGCTGCGCCTGGGCCGCGACGGCCTCTGGTACGCGTACGAGTCCGAACCGGGCCACGACGACTGGTGGCCCCGTGGCACCCCCGACCTGGACCCGGTCGGCGCCCTCACCGGCCTCGGCAACCCGACGGAGCCCTGATCCGGCGGGGCGGCGGGGCCGTCCGTCGTCGGGCCTCCGGTGAAGGGCGGTGTCCGGCCGAACCGTTCGCCTACCGCGGGCCCGGTTCTGTGCCGGCCACGTAGACGGTGTTGGTCGAGGTGCCGCCTTGCAGGGGATTGTCGAAGTCGACGACATGGGCCGCCGACTTCGGGAAGACCTCTGCGAGAGCGGCGGTGAACTGTTCGTCCGGCGGGTCGTTCGACCACAGGGCGAACACCCCGCCCGGACGCAGGTGTTCGGCCAGAGCGCGGAGCCCGGCAGGCTGGTAGAGGGCCGCGTGGCGCGGGTGGAGCACATGGCGCGGCGAATGGTCGACGTCCAGCAGGATGGCGTGGAAGCGGCGGCCCGGCTCCCTCGGGTCCAGACCGCTCGCATCGGCCGCCATCGCGAAGAAGTCGCCCTGAACCAGGCGGCACCGGGCGTCCGAACTCAGCCGGGCGCCGAGAGGGACCAGACCCCGCTGATGCCAGTCGATGACTTCGGCGAGCGTGTCGATCACGGCCAGGGAGCGCACCCGGGGGTCGTCCAGCACGGCCTGGGCGGTGTACCCGAGCCCGAGTCCGCCGACGGCGACATCCAGATCGCTGCCGGGCAGTTCGGCCAGTCCGAGTTCCGCGAGCGCGATCTCGCCGGCTGTGAAGAGGCTGGACATCAGGAACTCGTCGCCGAGCTTCACCTCGTAGACATCGGCGCCCGACACCGGGTCGCGCCGACGCCGCAGGCTGATGTCGCCCATCGCTGTCGGGCGCCAGTCGATCTCCTCGAAACGCGCGCTCATACGGTTACCTTTCTGACGCACCGTCGGTAGCCGAAGCCGGTGCCTGGAACGCCGCTCCGCGAGCGGGTGTGGACGCAGCCTGGAAACGACCCTCCCCCTTGCCCTGCTGGTAGGGCAGGGCAAGGGGGAGGGGGCTGTCGGTCAGGCGTCGATGATGACGGGGATGATGAGAGGCCTGCGGCGGTGGGTACGGAAGGCCCAGTTCGCCACGGCACGGGCGATGAGCTGTTCCAGCTGGCGTGCGTCACCGACGCCTTCCTGGGCCGCGGTCGCCAGAGTCTTCTCGATGACGGGGATGACGGGTTCGAAGGTGGTGTCGTCGTGGACGAACCCCCGGGCCAGGAAGTCGGGAGTCTCGGCAAGGGCACCCGTGTCGGCGTCGACGATCGCCACCACGGTGACCACGCCTTCCTCCGCGAGGGTGACCCGGTCCTTCAGGGAAGCCTCGGTGGCGCCGCCGACCTCCATGCCGTCCACGTAGACGTTGCCCGCGGGCACCTTGCCGGTGATCTTCGCTCGCCCGTCGACCAGGTCGACGACTACGCCGTCCTCGGCGATGACCACCCGCTCGGGATCGACTCCCGTACGGATGGCCAGGTCGGCGTTGGCCCGCAGGTGGCGCCATTCGCCGTGCACGGGCATGACGTTGCGGGGCTTGACGATGTTGTAGCAGTACACGAGCTCACCGGCGCTGGCGTGCCCGGAGACGTGCACCTTGGCGTTGCCCTTGTGGACGACATGGGCACCCCACCGGGTCAGCCCGTTGATCACCCGGTAGATGGCGTTCTCGTTGCCGGGGATCAGGGAGCTGGCGAGCAGGACGGTGTCGCCCTTGCCGATACGGATCACATGGTCGCGGTTGGCCATCCGGGACAGAGCCGCCATGGGCTCGCCCTGCGATCCGGTGCACACCAGGGCGATCCTGTGGTCCGGCAGCTTCTCCATTTCCTTCGTACTCACGACCAGGCCGCTGGGAACCTTCAGGTAACCGAGGTCGCGGGCGATGCCCATGTTGCGGACCATGGAACGGCCCACGAAGGCGACCTTGCGGCCGTGCTGGTGCGCGGCGTCCAGGACCTGCTGGATGCGGTGCACATGGCTGGCGAAGCTGGAGACGATCACCCGGCGCGGGGCGGTACGCATCACCTGCTCGATCGCCGGGTTCAGCTCGCGCTCGGAGGTGGTGAAGCCGGGGACCTCGGCGTTGGTGGAGTCGGTGAGGAAGAGATCGACGCCTTCCTCGCCGAGACGGGCGAAGGCGCGCAGGTCGGTGATGCGGTCGTCCAGCGGGAACTGGTCCATCTTGAAGTCGCCGGTGTGCAGCACCATCCCGGCGCCGGTACGGATCGCGACCGCGAGGCTGTCCGGGATGGAGTGGTTGACCGCCACGAACTCGCAGTCGAAGGGGCCGAATTTGCGTCGGTCGCCCTCGCTTACTCGTACCGAGCGCGGCCGGATTCCGTGCTCCTTGAGCTTGGCCTCCAGGAACGCCAGTGTCAGCTTCGAGCCCACGACAGGGATGTCGGAGCGCTCGCGCAGCAGGTACGGCACGGCACCGATGTGGTCCTCGTGGCCGTGGGTGAGCACCACGGCCACGATGTCGTTCAGACGATCGCGGATCGAGGTGAAGTCCGGCAGGATCACGTCCACGCCGGGTTGGTTCTCTTCGGGGAACAGAACGCCGCAGTCGACGATGAGCAGCTTGCCGGCATGCTCGAAGACGGTCATGTTGCGGCCGATCTCACCAAGGCCGCCCAGGGCGGTGACCCTCAGCCCTCCTTCAGGCAGGGGAGGGGCGGCTTTCAGTTCGGGATGCGGATGACTCATATTCCGACGTTACCGGAGAGTCTGCCGAGGTCATCCACTGGCTGCCCACCCAGCCGGGTTGAAACACGGCTCGGCAGAGGCGTTCAGTGGACGCAGAGGGGGTTCCGCCCGTGCCCGGCGGCGGAGGGCGGAACCCGGCGTGAGATCGTCCGATGCCTCAGTCAGCGCGTCGCCCGAGAGGTCTTTCACCCGATCAGGGCCACATCCTCACAGCCCCCGTCACAGAGGCGGCCGTGAGATGTGGGAGCGTAAGTCGAGTGAGCGACGCACAGACCGGCACCCTTCAATACCGCTTTGACGGACCGGAAGACGCACCTGTCCTGATCCTGGGTCCCTCACTGGGCACGACATGGCACAGGTTGGAAATGCCGTCCATGCCGGTCCAGTGAGAGCATGCGGGTCCACGAAAGGCCAGGTCAGAGCGTAGAGGATCGGTGGCGTCGATCCAGTCCGTGACACATTTGTGAGACGCGAAGGCAAGAGGGGCACGGTTCGCGGGGCTGTGTCTCGCGGCTTCTGTATCTTGTCTCGGCGGCGGCTGGGTCACCCGTCGCCGGCGCCGGGAGTCCGGCGGAGTGGGTGCTCAGGTGGGTCCGTAGGGGCTCCAGCCGTGCATGAACGGCTGGAGGTCCTCGGCGCGAGGCTCGGGGATTTCCGGTAGCAACGGTGAACCGTTGAGCGGGTTCAGGCGTTGCACGTGGCTCTCGGTCCACGCGATCCATGCCTTGGCTTCCTCCCTGGCCGGCCCGGGCGGCAGACTTTCTGCGTGAAGTCGGAGTGCGCCGACGTACTCGACGAGGCCCGCTGTACGCTGCCACACTGCGTGCTGTGCTTCGAGGTGGCGCCCACGGTATGCCTCTGCGTATTCGGTCGTGGCCTGGCGCTTGGCGGCTTCCCATCGCAGGAGCTTCTGCTGTGCTTCTTCCAGGTCGGCCAGTCGCTTGTGTTCGGCTGCCTGTCCGCGAAGGCCGATCTCCTGCGCGATTTCGGCGAGCTGGTCCTCGAGTGGGCGTGCGGCCGTGTCGGCCCACTCGCCGGCCCGGTGGTGCAGCCCACCGCTGAGACAGATTCGCAGGCGGTCGGCGGGGGAGTAGTCGTGGCGGGGGATCCTGACCCAGGAGTGCTTCTGCGCATCCGCGAGTTCCTTCTGCGTGGGGACGTGCTCGACCCGGTCCTGTTCCTGCAGGAGGCGGAGTTCGCATGTCTGGCCCTGCGCCGTGATGGTGAAGTGAGGTGGGCCGCTTCGCCGACGATGCGGTAGCGGTGCTGTATTCGCGTTACCGATTGCGGCGGTGTGCCCCGCCTTCTGTGTTGCGGTGAGCAGGGCATGGATGAGTCGGAGAGCCCGGTTCTGCACGGACTTGGTCAGCCCCATGGGATGAGAGAGTCCTTGCAGGGCTTTGACGACTGGATGCGGCTGCACGAGTCGCGCCGGTACCGGAATGGGTGTCAGGGTGGCCAAGCGCCAGGCGGGCGTGTCGACGAGTCGGATTTCATAGCCGTCACGGCACCAGCCTCCGTGTAGCTCTTTGGTCTTTGGGATCTTCCTCGATCTCCGGGCAGCGGCGACGCGGATCGGCCATTTCTCGGTCTCCCGGGCGTTGGCTTCCCGTTTGACGATCCGGCCGCCCGCCTCGGCAAGCTCTTCCAGGAGCTGCTCCGTGACGGTCTTCTTCCCTTTTCGGGGTCCGGAGTTGGGGTTCGATGGCCGTGGCGATGGTGGCGTGGCTACCTGGTTGCCGGTTTTCTTCCTGCCGGAGGCGGCTGTCGGCTGCGCTGCAGATTTCTGCACGGGAGCGGTGCCTGTGGCACGAGATTTGTCGGGAGGATGGCTACCGTGGTCGAGGAAATACTGGCCGGAGGTCGTGAGAGTCGCGGACCATTTCCCTTTCCCCCTGGAGACTTTGACCAGTCCTCGGCTCTGTAGCGCCTGACAGCTGAGCTTGTGCGCCTCTCCCCGCCAAATACCCTCAGGGCAGCCTTGCCCGACCCACCGCAGCACCTGCAGTTGACGCTCGTTCAACTGACGCGGCACCTGACCCCCTACTGTGTGAAGCTGCCCGCCAGCATTTTCACAGGTGAGCGCTCGCGGCGTAGGCCAGTGACCGCAAATGCGCACTGAAGACGCCGTGGGCCGACAGAGAGACGGGCAAGGCTGTCGCAGGACCAGGCCCGGTCTGAACCGCACCGAGGTCGGTGGAGGGGGGTACCGTTTAGCGGCGTTCTGGGCATGACTGCTGTCGGGGCGGCGGCAGTGCGTTGTGGGACGGCGCGGTTGTTGCAGCTCCGGATGGGGGCGGTCGATGACGGTTGAGGAGCTCGTGGCGGCAGTTGTCGCTTTGGCGATCGTGTCTGCGAAGAGGCTGGGCGCTGGTCTGGCGGATCGTGCGGTGGAGGGTGTGGAGCAGTCGGTGGCCGACCGGCTGGGGCGGCTGTACCGGTGGATGGTCGGACGGCTGCCTGGTGAGGAGGGTGCGGCCCTGGTCGAGGAGGCGGGCCGTTCTTCTGCTGCACAGGTTCAGCTGAGACGGCGGCTGGTACTGGCTCTGGGTGAGGATCCTGCAGGCGTTGAGGAATTGCGGATGCTGCTGTCGCCGCACGCGCTGGCTCTTCTTTCGGAATCGTCCGGTATCCCGCGTCAGTTGCCGCCGGCACTGGCGGATTTCACTGGGCGCGGCCAGGAGGTGGCGCGGCTGGTGGAGGCTGCTGAGCGTCCTGGCGGGTGCAGGGTGTGTCTGGTGCACGGGCCGGGTGGGATCGGCAAGACATCTGTCGTGGTGCAGGCTTCTCACCAGCTGATGCAGTTATTCCCCGACGGTCAGCTCTTCGTCGACCTGAACGGGGCGGAAGCACGTCCTGCTGCGGTGGGCGAGGTCCTGGGAGACGTCCTGGCGGCGCTGGGAACACCGCGCGGAAGAATCCCCGATGATGTGGCCGGGCGGACACGGCAGTTCCGTACGGAGTTGGCCGATCGGCGTGTCCTGATCGTCCTGGACAACGCGGCCAGTGAACAGCAGGTAGGTGCGCTGATTCCGGGTGGGTCTTCGTGCGTTGTCCTGATCACCAGCCGACAGGCCCTTGCCACGCTGGCTGTTGATGAGCGCGTCGCTTTGCCGGGGTTGGACGAGGGCGCCGCCTGGGATCTGTTGAGACGGATCAGCGGCCCGGACCGGGTGGACGAGGACCCTGAAGCAGGCCGCGCTGTGGTCGGTCTGTGCAGCGGGCTCCCGTTGGCCCTTCGTATCGCGGGAGCGCGGCTGGCCACCTTTCCCGCGCGTACCTTGGGCGCGTTCGCCCGCGATCTGGCCGACGACCACCGGCGGCTGGATGTGCTGAGCCTGGGCGAGCGCAGCGTACGGGCGGTCTTCCGCGCCGGTTATGAGGCGCTCCCGTCGTTGCAGCGGCGTGCGTTCCGGCTGTTGTCGGCCCTGGACGCACCCGACCTGCCGACGTGGGCGCTGTCGCCTCTACTGGACGTGGACGCCGATGCGGCTGACGCGTGCCTGGAGGAGCTTCTGCTGGCTCATCTCGTGCAGGCTCGCCGCGGCGAGACAGGCGGTCAGCGCATCGTGCTGCATGATCTCGTGCGCGGGTTTTCCAAGGAGATAGCCACCGAGCAGTCGGTGGGCGAGGCCGACAGTGCCGTGCGGCGTCTGCTCGGTGCCTTCCTCAGCGCGGCCGACGCAGCCGACGCGCAGCTACGGCCGGCAGGTGCCCGGCACAGCGGCCGTGACGGGGCAGTCCGTCGTTCCCCGCCGGAGGACGCCGTGGCAGGCGACATGTGGGAGGCCGTTCACTGGTTCGAAGCCGAGCGTGCCGTTCTGGTGGCAGCCGTCGCCCACGCTCACGCTCGCGGGTGGTGGGAGCTGTGCTGGGAGATCACCGACGCGATGAGTATCGCTCTTGAGCATCAATGGCGTTGGGACATCAGCCGTCAGGTCCACGGGCTCGCCTTGGATGCGGCCGACCGGCTGGGGGATGGCCAGGCCCGTGCCGCACTGCTGCGCAACCTTGGCGAAGCCCTGCGCGACGGTGGCGATGACCTGGACGTGGCCGCAGAGTGCTTCAGCGAAGCGATCGCTCTCTTCCGCGGCTCAGGTGACGGTCACGGCGAAAGCGACGCCCTGGGCAACCTGGGAATCCTGCAGCGCCAGCAGGGCGCACTGCGGGAAGCCGAGCGAACGCTCACCGCGGCCGAGCTGCGCTTCCGGGCCCTGCCGCTGGAGCGCGGGCTGGCCTGGACCCTGCGGGAAAGGGCGGTGATCAGCCGGCACCACGCTCGATACACCCAAGCACACGCCCAACTCGACGAAGCCCAGGCCCTGTTCGCCGCCAACGAGGAAATCCGTGGCATCGGCTGGATCCTGCGCACCCGCGCCGATACCGAGAAGGAGAGCACGACGGGCGGCTGCTCGCTCCCTCACCGCTGGTTTGGAGGCCCTTGGCCCGGATGCTCCGCCACGAGTCGTCCTGCACAGGATCCGCGATGGGCCGCGGCCCGCACCCACTACGAGGACGCTGCCCAGGTCCTGCACGCCGTCCGGGACCACCGCGGGCATACCTGGGTCACTTTGGGGCTGGCAGACATGGCCCTCTACGAAGGCGACCACACAGCCTCAGAACTGATCAGGCGTGCGCTCCAGGAGACCGACGCCTGGGGCGACCATCGAGGCCACAGCAGGGCATTGACCCTCCAAGCTCTGCTGCTCGCCGAGGCAAACCGTCTCAGTAGCTGTTGTCGTTCCGATCTTGAGGGGTGTGCGTCGAACGGGAGTCTCGATCGGGTGGTTGCCGCCGGCTGCGGGCATGAAGGCAGGGCCTCTTGGTAGCTCGGGGTTGCGAAGCCAACCGAGA
>NZ_JAAGLT010000065.1 GCF_010548275.1 Streptomyces sp. SID12488 | reverse complement strand
TCGACACTCACATGATCACCGGGACCGTGCCTGTACTGCGTCCGCCCCTGCCCGAACCGGGACGTCCGACGCGACTCCCAACCAGCCCGGCGATCCGGACGAACCCCAATCACGCAACGCCCCCTGGCTGGAGGCCCACCCTCTTTCCCCGGTCCTGACGTCGATGCCCGGCGTCGGCGTCAGGACCGCCGCCGTCCTGCTGGTCACCGTCGGCGACGGCACCGGCTTCCCCACCGCCGGCCATCTCGCCTCCTACGCCGGCCTCGCCCCGGCGACCAGGTCGTCCGGGACCTCGATCCACGGCGAACACGCACCCAGAGGCGGAAACCGGCAGCTCAAACGTGCCATGTTCCTCTCCGCCTTCGCCTGCATGAACGCCGATGCCGCCTCCCGCGCCTACTACGACAGACAACGCACCCGCGGAAAGACCCACACCCAAGCCCTCCTCCGCCTCGCCCGCCAACGCATCAGCGTCCTGTTCGCCATGCTCCGCGACGGCACCTTCTACGAACCCCGCACCCCCGAAACCGTCCCTGCCTGAGCCCTTCAGCCTTGACGAAGGACATAGAGGCACCCCCCCACACAGCTACCTCGCCGGCCTCCACCTACACGCCTCGATGATCTGGATCAAAGACCTGACCCGAACCACCGATTGATCACCACTCGCTACGCACCCTATCTCCGACGTCCGCGTCTGCCCTTTTCCTTGGCAGGTCGTCTGCCCTTGGACTTGCCACTGAGCGCACTCGGTACCTGCACCGGGCGCCCCTGCCAGTCGATGCTGTCATCCTCTGACAGGCTCGCCGCATACGAGAGCGCATGCCGGACCAGCAAGGACAGCAGGCCCTTGGACTCCGCCGAGGGAAGCTTGCCCTGCCAGGGGCAGACCGAGTACCAACCCTGGCCGGGGTCCGTCAGGGGCGGGCAGGGCGCTGCCAGTTCCAGGAGCTCGGACGGCGCTTCGGGTAGGCGCACCAGCAACACGCCCGTGCCCCAGGCGACGACCGCGGCGATGCCCTTGCCTGCAAGCACTGGCATCCCGAAGGTCGCCAGGACGGGCCAGTGGGGAGCAAGGTCTTCAAGTCTCACGACGAGATCAGGGTGGGTATGCGACTCCCACCCCTCGTAGACATAGGCACCGTGCTCCTGCGGAACGCCCTGCTCCCGCAACAGGTCGAGCAGCGCCGTGTTCTGAGGCAGGTTCGGCAGCAGCGTCATGCCCCGAAACGCTACGCGCCGTTCAGCAGTAGGGGCAGTGGTAACACCCCTCTCCAGCACGCTTGCCGGGCCCGCAGCATTTGGCATTACTCGTACGTCCCGGTGGTCAGGGGCGCTCCCGTCCTCCGCCTCGCTCGAATCAACAGCGCCTCGCGGGAGAAACGCGAACCACATTCCGCCACCAGGGCGACTTCCCAGATTGATCACGACTCAATACGCACCGTAGACGACGAGGAGCTGGTCCACCACGCGGCCTCCAACCCGGCGCTGCCCGCACCGGCGATCCACGCTCTGGTGAGCACCTGCGCCGGGTCAGCCGACAACGAGCAGCACTTCCAGCCCCGTCGCGGTCTCCCGGTGGCGGGCGGGTAGGTTACCGCTGCCCAGGAAGGTCGTCTGTGAGAATGGGCGCGACGCCAGGGCCCGGCGTATTCGACAATCATCCGGTGACCGATGAGAAGCGTTGCCTCACCCTTCGCGTTGTCGTTCCTGATCCCACGCAGAGGGATGCAAACGTGGAGGTCCGGGCCCTGGTTGATGGCAGGGACATCCTGGCTGACGCATTCACCGAGGGGCCGGGCGAAGATCCCGAGTACCTCTTGGTGCCCGGCGGCCCTCTCAGTGCCGAATCGATACCGCACGAGGTGCGGCTGGCAGAGGCATCGTGCACCGAAGGCTGCTGCGGAGCTCTCTACGTGACCATCCAGCACGACGGCGACTACGTGATCTGGGACGACTGGCGCAATCCCGACGAGGACCAGGTCGACCTGCCTGCCTTCCGCTTCGATGTTCAGGAATACCAAAAAGAAGTCGAGCGGGCGACCGCGGACCGCACCTGGGAATGGCCGGCGCGGACCGTTGCACGGCTCCTGGAACAGGACCTCCGAGAACGCAACCACTGGCTCGCACGCTGGGAATGCGAACTCGGCACCGTGTCCGCCCTGCCCTGGGAACCGAACCAGGTCAACGTCTTCCTCTTCCATCCATGCCGCTCAGCTATCAGGGAAGACCGGCCATGGCTGCAGTTCCGGATGATCCTCGCCGTCTCCACTGACGACCCGGCAGACCAAGCCGAACGGCTCGCCGAGCAACTCATCGCAGCTGACCCACGCCAAACCGCCGAGGTCTGCGGTGGCTCACCAAAGTTCGCCACGCAACTCGGATACCCCTGGCCACACCATCGCTGAACCCGAACGCAGGTTCACAGTACGGACCGCCCTCCGAACCAGGGCTTCAGCGTAGTCGCATGACATCCGGTTCGTGATCATGTGAGGCCGAGTAGGGCGAGCGGACGGTTAGGGTCGCGGGCGTTCGCGCGGAGTGCGGCGGCGATGTTGGTGGTGTCGGACAGCTTGACGGCACCGATAGCCAGGTTGCGCCAGGTCGCCGTGGCGCGTGGCGCGTTGCCGGTCCGCAGTTGGGAGGCGTCCTCGGCGAAAGTTGTGTCGCGGACGTGGTGCAGGGCCTCCACCTTCCAGTGGTCCCTGACCAGCTTGGCCAGTTGGCCCGGGGTGGCCTGTTCAGTGGCCAGGCTGGTGACGGCGTAGACCGTTTTGACGGTGGTCTTGCCCGTCTTGCGGTCGGTGCGACGGCGCTTGATCTGGAGCGCCTGGCCGGCTCCGGGGAACAGTAGGTTGTTCACGGTGGCGGCCTTGATCCGGCGGATCTCGGACCGTCCGTGACCGGCGTCGCGCGTGCGGCCCTGGAGCGGGATGTCCTTCCAGGGAAGGGCCTTGAGCTGCTTGTGGAGCCTCTTCTGGTTGCCCTTCACGATCACGATGTAGTGGGCCCGGCGTCCGAGGAGGTAGGTGGCGTGCTCGCGCTGGGTGTGCAGCGCGTCGCTGGTGACGGCCACGCCGGCCAGGTCGGCGACCGTCTCCAGCAGCGGCTGGAAGCAGGTGGTCTCGCCGGTCTTCTCGCCGACGTCCAGCTGAGCCAGGACGAGGCCGCTGGTGTGGTCCAGCGCGGCCAGCAGGTGGATCTTGCGGCCCTTGGCCCTCGCGGCGCCGCGGAGGCTTTTTCCGTCGACGGCAAGTCCTCGCAGTGGGAATGCGGCAGGAGTGCGACGGTCGGCGAGCCAGCAGCCCACGGCCCGGTCAAGTGCGTCGCCGTCGATGCGGCCCAGCAGCCTGCGTACGGTCGTTTCCGCGGGCAGGTGCCGCTTCGGGCACAGTGGGTCCGGTCGCACGCCGAGGAGTTCCAGCAGCTGGGGCGGGGTGTCGACGATCCACTCGCCGACCGCCAGCAGAGAGGTTGCCCCGGCCAGCACGGCGCACGCGGTCAGCGCGAGCACGACGGTCAGGGCATGCCGCACCCCGCGTGGATCGCGCGGGTCGGGCACCTCGGCAAGACGTTGCAGAAGGCCGGGGACTTCCCCCGGCACCACCTCTGGATGTTCACTGAGCTGGTCAAGGGCAGGTGGGATCGGCGATGATGCGTCGGCAGGCACGGTCTTCCAGGCAGGTCACGGGGCATCGAGAACTCCATGATCTTGGAAGTCCGTGCCTGTCCGGCTTGTCAGAAGCCGTCGAGCCGGCGGAGCGTCACCCGCCGGCGCTGTCGAGGACTATCCTAGCGGCAGTTCCACGCGTCGCCCCAGACCGATCTCCTCGGCCTCATCGTTCGTGACCATCGCGAACACTCCGCTCGGGATGCCCGCAACTGTGGCCACGCGAGACGCGACGGCCAGGAGATCCGCCTCGGCGGCCCCGGTGATGAAGAAGACGTACGCCTCGCCGTACTCCTCTCCTTCGTCATGCACTTCCGCTACCTCCTGTTCAGCAAGGAAGTCCTCGACCTGGTCAATCCAGGGGAAGGCATAAGAACCCTCCGGAGTGCCCGGGGCCTCCCGAAGGGGCACATGGATCTCAACGATGGTGTCCATGCGGGCATTGTCCCTGGCCAGAGCCCGGTCGCATGCTCCGCGCCCGGAACACCGCGAGGCGTGGTGAATCAATCCGAACCGGACGGCATCTGACTACGCCGAAGCCCTGGATGTCAGCCCACTACGACGAAGCCCTGGGGCGTCAAGCGTCTCGCCATCATGACAAGGTCCTGCTGAACTCATCTATGAGGGATTTCAGTGTGAGTTGACGACTCGTATAGCGATTCCCCAACAGCGCCAACGCCCCCGATCGAAAATTCGACCCCACTCCTCATTCCGGACATACTTTAGACCAACGCTGAGTCTCGTTGATATGGCAAATCTGTTTCGCAATGTCATCTGCGTCAAGGTCCCATATTCGCGGCCCCGGGTTTTCTCCCGTCGCGACGGTCACGAGTTTCCGGCCGTCGGGGCTGAGTTCCATCGCTTTAAATTTCTGTCGTCTGTCGACAAGAACGGTCAGTGTACGGCGCGTTCTGGCGTCCCAGACCCGCACCGTATGGTCATAGCTGCTGCTGATCAAGGTGCGGCCGTCGGGGCTGAAGGAGATTCCGGTAACCGCGTCGGTGTGCGCGGTCAGGGTGGCCGTCGGTCGACCGGTGGAGATGTTCCACAATTTCACCGTGTGGTCAGCACTCGCGGTGGCCAGAGCCTGACCGTCAGGGCTGAAGGCCACCGAATAAACGTCGTCTTTGTGCCCGGCGAGGGTGGCCGTCGGTCGACCGGTGGAGATGTTCCACAATTTCACCGTGTGGTCAGCACTCGCGGTGGCCAGAGCCTGACCGTCGGGGCTGAAGGCCACCCAATAGACGTCGTCTTTGTGCCCGGCGAGGGTGACTGTCCGGCGCTCTATCACATCCCAAACTCTTACTTTGCCGTCGAGTTGACCGGCGGCCAAAAGGCGGCTATCGGGGCTGAAGGACAGAGACATTACAGTGCTCGTCTGCCCGGTGAGGACGGCGACTTCCCGGCCGGTGGTGCTGTTCCATATCCGCACCGTGTGACCGGCACCTCCAGCCGCCACGGTACGGCCGTCAGGGCTGAAGGCGACTCCCCACATGCTGTCGCTCCACATGGGCTTGCTGTGAACGTTGAGCGTGATTCGGTATCTTTTCCTGGTCACGTCCCACACCTTGACCGTGCCGTCGGCAAAGGCGATGGCCACGCTCCGGTTGTCCGGGCTGAAAGCCGCCCGGCTGGCCCCGATGAATTCACCTAAAGTGGCGTCCAATCGGTGTGTCTCGGTACTCCAGAGTTCCACGGTGCCGTCTGAGAGTCCAGCGGCCAGGGTGTGGCCGTCGGGTGACAATGCCAGTCGTAGTGGGTAGGGGCCATCTTGTCCCACGGTTATGGAGTCGGTCCGGCGCGTGGTGGTGTTCCATAACTGGACGACCGACCCGGCACTGGGAACAATCACTGTCTGTCCGTCCGGGCTGAACAGCACTCCCGTCACAGAATCTGTGTACCTCCGGATGGCGGTGGTCCGGTGAGTCCGCAGACTCCACAGGCGCAGGGTGCTGTCGTCGCTGCCGGCTGCCAGCGTGCGCCCGTCAGGGCTGAAGGCGAGTGCACGGACAACGTCCTGGTACCCGGAAAAGGTGGCCACGGTCCTCGGCGAGGTCGTCGCCCACAGGAGTACCTTGCGGTCGGCGGCTATGGCGAGGGTGCGCCCGTCCGGGGAAAAGGACAAGGCGTGCACAGCAGTACTGTGCGTCGGAAGTGCGGAGGTCGTCCGACGCGTTGCCGTACTCCACAGCCGCACCGTGCCGTCGGTGTCCGAAGCGGCCAGGGTCTGCCCGTCGGGGCTGAAGGCCACCGCCGTGACCGCGTTGGTGTGGCCGGTGAGCGTCGCGGAAGTTCGGTACGTCGCGGTACTCCACAGCTTGATGCTGCGATCGGCGCTCACTGTCGCCAGGGTGTGGCCGTCGGGGCTGAATGTCACTCCCGTGACCACGTCGGCATGCCCCCTCAGGGTGGCGAGAACCTGATGTGTACGGGCATTCCACACCTTCACGCTGTGATCAGCACTAGCCGATGCCAGGGCGCGGCCGTCGGGGCTGAAGGCCACCGCTTCGATGTTGCCCGTGTGACCGGTCAGCTGGTTGGCCTGGTACGAGCCGAAGGCACTGAGCAGGCTGCTGCGGGCCTCGGTGGTGCGCGCTGCCCGGTACCCGCGCAGCGCCAGCATCATTGCCGTCTCGGGATGTTCCGCGGATGCAACGTCCGCCCTGGCGGAAAGCTCACGTGAAGTGGCGACAGCACGCTGCTGGCCTGCAATCCTGGCCTGCCGGAGGGCCACGATGGTGCTCAACAGGGACAGTACGACGACGGCCACGAGGCTGCCGGCCAGCCAGCGCAGACGGCGGGTGGCACGGGTGACAGCCTGCTGCTCCCGATGACGAAGCTCGAGGCTGCCCAGGAGGAATGCCTGCTCAAGCGCCGTGAGTTCACTGTGCCGGTCGGCGTCCGGGAAGGCCTCCTCCGCGATGGTGAGACGGCTGCCCCGGTAGAAGGTGGCGGGGTCGCGGTTCACGGCATTCCAGGCGTAGGCGTCGTCGGTGAGATGGCGGTGGACGCGCAGGCGGTGACGTTCGGCATCGATCCAGGCTCGCAATCGGGGCCAGGCAATGATGAGGGCTTCGTGGGCGAGGTCGACGCTCTCGCCGTCGAGGGTGAGTAGCCGGGCCCTGGTGAGGTGTTCCAGCACGGTCGTGGTGTCGGCGGGGTCGCCGAGGTCGAGTTCGTTGCGCGGGATGGGGCGGCGAGTGTCCGGGGAGCCGTCGCCCGGAGTGATCAGGCGCAGGAGAGTACGACGGGCGAGGTCGGCCTGGGCAGGGGTGAAGTGGGAGTAGCAGTCTTCGGCGGTGCGGGCGATAGCGCCGCGCAGGCCGCCGGCCCCCTCGTACGCCGCCTCGCTGAGAGTGCGGCCCTTGCGGCGGCGCCAGGTCTCCAGCAGTGCGTGGGACATCAGCGGCAGCCCGCCCGGCTCGCCCTCGACCTCGGCGACAATCCGGCTGGTCAGCGGACGTTCGACGATCAGACCGGCCGCCCGGGCCGGCTGCACGATCGCCTCCCGCAGCTCCTCACGACTCATCGGCCCGGTCAGCAGCGTGGCATCCTGCAGGGCGGCAGTGAGCCGAGGGTGCTCGGCGCAGCGGCCGAGGAAGTCGGCACGAACTGCGATCACCACACGCAGTCGGCCGGCCGGGTCTGCGGCGGTCAAGAGGCGGTCGATGAACTGATCGCGATCGGCGGGGTCGTTGCACACGGTGTACAGCTCTTCGAACTGGTCCACGATCAGCCATGTGTCGCCGTCGGCGTCCTTGGGCGTCAGCCGCCGGTCGTGGCTGAGGGGGTGAGCGCCGGGGGTCAGGACACGCAGCGCCGTGGACCGCAGGACAGGGTCGTCGGTGTGCTGCAGGCGCGGGATGAGACCGGCGCGAAGCAGGGAGGACTTGCCACTGCCCGACGGCCCGAAGACCGCGACGAACCGGTGTCGGCGGGTCAGGTCCATCAGGCGGTCGATGAGCCGGTCGCGGCCGAAGAACAAGGCGGCGTGGCCGGGTTCGAAGCGGTCCAGGCCCCGGTAGGGCGCCCGCGCGTCATCGTCCGCCGACCGCTCGGCGGTCTCCTCCTCCCGGGCTGCTTTCCGCCAGCGGCCCTCCCACTCCTGCGAGTTCCCGCCACACGCCTGCACGTAGGCCAGGACGACCGGCAGCGTCGGCATCCGCTCCCCAGCCGCGGCCTGGGACAGGGTGCTGGCCCCACAGCCAGTGCGGTGCGCCATCGTCCGGTAGGTGGGACCGTCGGCCTCCGCCCGTAACTTACGCAACTCGTACGCCAGCCGTTGCACTGGCCCGGCAGTCGGATCCAGCGGACTCTCCGGACGCCCCGGCATCGCTCACGCCTCTCCCCCGCCTCCCCCGTGGACGCGGACCAACCCGACCGCCAAGTTATGTACTTCCCCGCCCCAGCGGCAACCACCAGCCCCTGCTTCCAGACAACCACGCGAACATAGTTGTGAGGACAGGCGCAGCCATTGATCAGACCGGCGGAAACGGGCTGCCATTCAATGCCGTGACCGCTGAACTCGGTATGCACCGGGGTCGGGCCTCGCAGTATCGGCACGGGTCGTGCACCCTCCGACGACACGCAACCTGAAGCTCACCTCATAAGGACCGGATCAACCGCGCCAGAGCGGCGACGTCAGCGACCACTACTGATCCGGTGCCCTGGTGTCACGCCAAAACCTGAGGTTTTGGCCCAGTGGACGAACTCGCCGAAGGAGTACTTCAAGATCATGCGCCCGACTTTACGAAAGAGACTTGGTGGTCTCATCGCCACAGTCCTGCTGGCCGGCGCAGGGCTGGCCGCTACCACCACGGGAGCGAACGCACAACCAGCGTCGGCCCCAGCCGTCACGCCCTTCGCTGGTGTCTTCCATCCCCTCAAGAACGTAGGCAACGCCAAGTGCCTCCAGCCCGCGGGCGCGTCCACGGTCGAGACCGTGGAGATCGTGCAGCAGCCCTGCGACGGAAGTATCGCGCAGGGCTGGCAGCACGTTGGGGTCGGCGGCAACCACTACATGTTCCTCAACCAGCTCAGCGGCTACTGCTTCAACGCCTTCGACGGCGCTACCGACGGGGCACGCCTTCTGCAACTCACGTGTAAGAGGATCAGCAACGAGGAGTTCAACACCGGGGCAGCGCTGCCCAACGTCGTGAAGATCGAGTCCAGGGTTGGTTTCCGGGACACCAACTTCTGCGTCGACGTACCGGGAGGAGCAGCGACCAACGGGTTGGCAATGCAGATATGGAACTGCAACGGGTCCCTCGCACAGCGATGGATCGTCGGCTTCGACTAGCAGGTGCGACAGAGAGGACGCCCGCGATCGTCCTCGGGTGCAGCTCCTCTGGAGGGACGACCCCACCAGCACCGAGCTGCGAGTTCACATTTGGGGTGTGATCCTTCCGGCGGTTCCGCTCGCCCCGCCACTCATCAGCAAGGACCGGTCAGAATCCTTGGCGGTGATCCACCACGCAAACCATCTGCTCAGCAGGGCACGGTGGGCTCGGTCCCAGAAAGGCAGTCACCGATGAACGTTCGAAAAAGAGTCGTCTCAAGTCAGGGGGCAGATATGAGAGGCAAGTTCAGGCGCCGCGGCGCCTCGATAGCGGCCGTAGCTGCGCTGAGTGCCGGGGGGCTGATTCTGGCGACGGCAGGGAGCGCGTCCGCAACCTCGCTGCTCACAGTGCAGGTCGGTGCGGCCGTCTTCAAGAGCACCAACCTGGCCTCCGGCACGGTCGGAGTTCCGGACCTCTGGAGCGGTGACCTGCTCCTGGCCGACTGCTGGACCACCGGTCAGAATCTGGGCAGGGGAAACATCTGGTACCACACCATCGACGAGCGCTACAACCACCTCGGCGGACTCGAGCTGACTGTCACCGGATGGACGTACGCTCCGTACGTGGACGGCAGCGCCGCGGCCAACGGGGGCATTTCGCACTGCTGACCGGATGCCGTTCTGCCGCCGTGGGGCGGATCGGGCCGCGGGAACGAGTGACAGCGGGCCGAGGAGGGCGCCGTCGCCGAAATCGGCGCCCTCACCGTCTCCGGCAGAGCTCGGCGACGGCTGAACCCCACCGTCACGAACGCTGCCCGCAGATCGACCAGCCGCGAGATGTCTTGCCTCGCGGCCGCCGCAGATTTCGCTTCACGGCGTACTACCCCTATTCGCGACGAACCGCTGCGCAGCCTGCGCTGGGTGCCTCGGCGGCCGTCTAGCTGATTCACAGCATGAGCACCGCAAGGCAGCGGCGCGGCCGACCCGGGCGCGCCACCGACCACTGATCTCGTCGTTCCGGCGACGAGATCTTCCAGAGGAGAGATTATGACCAGGTATCTCAGAGCCGCGACGGCTCTCGGCGCCATCAGCCTGTTCGGCCTCGGCGTCACCGCCGCACCCGCGTCTGCTGCCGGGTTCGGGCCGATCAAGCACTCCGTCACGGGCAAGTGCATCGACGTCAAGGGCGGTTCGACGCAGGTACACGCGTTGATCCTGCAGTGGGGCTGCCACGGCGGCAGCAACCAGGCATGGCTCAAGGTCCCGGTGAGCGGCGGCTTCCAGTTACTCAACCAGAACAGTGGGCTGTGCCTCGACATCAGCAGCAACACGGCCCAGGTACCGAACGGGACCGGGCTCCAGCTTTTTGGTTGTGACATTGCAGCCGTCTGGCAGCTCAAGGACCCGTTCGGGAACGCAGGGCAGCTCCAGCACGTGGCCAGCGGCAAGTGCATCGACCTCGAATCGGGGAGCGCCGCCGACGGGGCCAGGATCCAGATGTGGGACTGCTTCACGAACAACACGAACCAGATCTGGACGATGCCCGCCTGAAACACCCCAGGCCAGGCGCCCGGCGCCAACGACTGTTCCAGCAGACCGGACTGCGAGTGGGAAACCGGGCCTCACTAGAGTCCGCAGTGAGTAGCTGTTGTCGTTCCGATCTTGAGGGGTGTGCGTCGAACGGGAGTCTCGATCGGGTGGTTGCCGCCGGCTGCGGGCATGAAGGCAGGGCCTCTTGGTAGCTCGGGGTTGCGAAGCCAACCGAGA
>NZ_JAAGLT010000064.1 GCF_010548275.1 Streptomyces sp. SID12488 | reverse complement strand
GGCATCGCGACTCGATACGACAAGACGCCCGAGAGCTACCTCGCCGGCCTCCACCTCCGCGCCTCGATGATCTGGATCAACGACCTACTGAAGGCAACTGATTGATCACGACGTCACACAGGCCCTAATAGTCGCCCACGCCCCCAGCGCACCGACCAGCAGGCCCGCTGAGATCGTGATGGCGAACTGCCACCAGGAGCCAGATTCCCACCAGTCGCCTGCAAGCTTCTCCATGAGCCCGGATTTAACCACCGCCGAGACGGCGCTCAAGCCGCTGTCCAGCCGAGTCCGAGGTTGGTGAGTGCGGAGAGTCTGTCGACGGTGAGCTTCGCGCGGCGTCCCTTCTGATCCAGGCTCAGAGCTTGACGGGGGTGCCCTTGGCCGTCGACCTCGACCACCTCTGCGTGGGTTCTGTGGACGGTCACCGAGCCCGTGCGGGCCTTATTGCTGCGCCAGGCTGGCCACGCCCCGCTCGAAGGTCCCCATGGGCGTAGTGGACGGCTTCCGGAGCTCCGGCGCCGGAGGCGTGATGTCGAGCCGCCCCAGGCGTCCGCGCTGCCCGTCCGTCAAGGCCTGCCAGACCTTGGGCTGCCGCCGCCAGGCCCGCCGCTTCCCGATGGCCGTCGCCGGGACTGTGAATCTGAGGAGGACTCCCGCCTAGGCCGTGTTTTGGAAGTGGCGGGCGGCCAGCCAGATGATGAGGTCGCTCGCGATTCTGCCGATGCTGTTCTCGGTGGTCACGTGGTGTTCGCGGTGGGTGGTGTCGCGGCGGACGATCTCGTAGCCGCCTTCGTCGAGGACGGCGACGGACGCGAACCATGCAGGGTCGTCCTGGTCGGGCTGGATGACGACGAAGGTGTTGTCCGTGTCGTTGAGTTCGCTGATCAGGTCGAACAGGGCGTCCTCGGAAGGGTCGTCGATGTGGTCGCCGTTTTCGCTGTCTGCGCAGTAGTACTGGGCGGCCACTGGACTTCTCCCCACGGTGCGCTGTCGGTTCGGACGTCAGCATGGCACGGTCGTAGGGGCCGTCGGCGGGTCACAGCCACTGCTGGATCGCCGCGATCTGGACCGTCGCCTCGAAGCGGACAGCAAGCTTGTCATACCGAGTGGCCACGGCCCGGTGCTGTTTGAGGCGGCTGATCCCGCACTCGACCGCGTGGCGGGCCTTGTAGTCCTGGCGGTCGAAGGCGGGCGGACGGCCTCCCGCGCTGCCGCGCCGCCGGCGGTTGCGGATCTGGTCGGCCGGCTCGGGGATCGTGCACCTGATCCCTCGTCGGCGCAGGTAGGCACGGTTGGCGCGTGAGGAGTACGCCTTGTCGCCCCGCACCCGCACAGGACGCACCCGGGGACGTCCGCCGGCGGTGCGGGGCACCCGGATCGCTTCGAGGACCGACTCGAACTGAGGACTGTCGCCTCGCTGGCCCGCCGTGACCAGCAGCGACAACGGCTTCTGCCCCTGCTCGCACGCCAGATGAATCTTCGTGGAGAACCCGCCGCGTGAGCGGCCCAGCCCGTGATCGTCCGGCTCGGTCCGCGTCCCGCCCGGCGGTTCCTTCTGCCCGGCACCGTCCCGGCGGGCACCGGCGGCATGCTGATGGGCCCGGCAGACCGTGGAGTCGACGTTCACCTCCCACACGATCAGCCCCGCAGCATCGGCCCTGACCTGCAACGCTGTCAGGATCCCGGCCCACACGCCCTCACGCTGCCACCGCCTGAACAGTCCGTACACGGTCTGCCAGTGCCCGTACTCGACCGGCAGATCCCGCCACGGCACACCGGTCCGCACCCGCCACCGCACCCCGTCGATCAACCGCCGACGGTTGCGCACCGGACGCCCCAGCCCCACAACCGGCAACAACGGCTCCAGCACCGACCACTGCTCGTCAGACAGATCCCCACGCCCCACACTTAGATCATCACGGCACGGAGCATGGTCAGGGACTCAGTTCCAAAACACGGCCTAGCCCTCGTCGTCGGCCACCAGCTCGCGCGGCGTGGGGTCTCTACATATGTTGCCTCATGTTGGCGACATATGTAGAGTCAGGGGTGTGGATGTGACGTTGACGCCCCAGACGGAGCGGGTGCTGCAGGCGTTCCGGGATGACCCGGCAGCCGCGCGGTACGGGTATGAGCTGATGAAAGCGGCGAAGCTCGCGAGTGGCACCCTGTATCCGATCCTGGCCCGGTTGAAAGATGCGGGGCTGGTGGATTCGGAGTGGGAGACGCCCGAGGAAGGGCAGCGGCCCCGCCGTTACTACAAGCTCACCGCCGAGGGCGCGCGTGTGGTGCATCTGAAGCTGGCCCAGCTCTCGTTCGACCGGTCGTCGGGCGGGATCGGCCGTGCCCGCCCGGCCCCCGGAGGTGCCTCGTGAGCGACGGAGAGAAGCCGGGGCTGGCTCTGCGCTGCGCGGAGGGTGTGATCCGCGCAGGGTGTCGGATGCTGCCGGAAGAGGAACGGGCTTACCGGGAGGCGGAGTGGTGCTGGGAGATCGAAGCGATTGCCGGTGATCCGGACATTCGTTGGCGGGCGGCGGAGGTCCTGAAATACGCGCTACACCTGCTGCCGCACGTACGGGCCACCCGCAGCGCTTCCGCTGCGATGGCGCAGCGTGCGGCCCTGCACCGCTCCTTCAAGCGAGGTCTTGTCTCTTTGGATCAGGTCCTCACCGACGCCTTTAAGCAGGGCCGCGTTGGCGGCCGCGTCCTCGGTATCGCCTCCGTCGCCCTTGGCGCCGTCGTCAGCCTGGTCGGCGCTGGCGTCGGTCGCGTCGGCGTCGCCGGAATCGTCATCGGCTTCCTGGGGACCTTCCTCGGTGGAGGCAGCACCGTTGCCATCTTGGAGGAGCTGCGGAAAGTGCTTCGGCGCGAAGGCGACATAGAACATTGATGGCTTTTTTGGGTGCTATGAGCGATTTAGTAAGAGCATCATCTTCCTGCATGCGGTGCTGGTTGGGATATCAGTTCGCCTTCTGGTCTACATATATAGAGAGGTGGGTGAAGGCGTACGTCTGGGGGACAAGCGGTCGATCCGTGGCAACGTCCCGCTGCGTAAGACGTTCGTGCAGGCACCGAGGGGCTCTGCGACCCGGCACGGGCTGCTCAGCGAATTTGTGACCGGTCAGGGCCTGCGGGCCATTGGACCGGTGCCGGAAACCCGGCCCCGACGGCATGAGATCTCCTCAGAAACTCTCGCACCGACTCCTGACGCCCCCTTGGGGTGTCCGAACTCCCCAAGGGGGAACTCTTCATGTCTACGTTTGTCCTGCTGGTCGGCTTGCTCCTCGTGTTGGTCGGCCTGATGCTGTTCGGCGGTCTCGTCTACCTCGTACACCGCCACCCGACCTGGGCTGTGCCGATCGGCGTCGGCCTGGCAGGACTGACGCTTATGGGCACCATGATCACCGTGATCACCTCCCGATGACCGGGCGTCGTGTGTGGTCGGGGACGGGGGAGCCCTGCTCGTCCTCCTGGCCGTGTACAGGCTGGGGCGTCAGTACCTCGGCCGTCAGCCTCACCCCGAACTGGGTTGAAGGTCCCCAGACACCCCCGCACGCAGGAACTGATCCAGGCCGTCGGCAGCTGGTGAACCGCTCGCCTTGTCCAGCTCCAGGCCCAGGGCGTACTTGAAATCGAGGCGGCAGCGCACGGCCTCGGTGGCCTGCCGGTCGGACAGGTTGTGCAGGAACTGCAGCACGCAGACGGTGGCCGGCTGCGCGGGCGAAAGTCCGGGGCGACCGTCACGGGGGTGCCAGGCGGCGAAGTCCTCGTCGCACCACAGCCCGTCGAGTCGGTCGCGCACCCACATCGCCGTAGTGCCCTGCGGGTTGCTCGCCCGCGCCACCCGCGCGGTCAACGGAGGAACCTCCACTGCGGAACGGGGACGTACAGACATCGAGCACCTCAACGAGAGCAGCGGGCAGAAGACCGCTCTGAGCGTGCCCGGTGGTCAAGCCACCCCGCCGGGAAACTCCAAGATCCCCGACAGAGTCGCTCACTGCTCCGGGGTCAGGTCGCGACGTCGGTATCGATCAAGCTTGTGTCCCAGTTCTGTGGCGCTGCGGCGGCAATGCGCTCGACCAGCCTTCCGCAGAAGACCGGCACGCTGACCAGTGCACGGCCGGTCGTGGACGTGTCGATGGCGTGGGCTGTCACGTCCGAGGTCAGCAGTACGGTCCGGCCGTTGACTGTGCTGGGCTTCGGCAGGCCATAGCCGTGCAGGAGGGAGCAGCGCAGCCTGTAGATGATCTGCGCGTCTTCCTGCGTGATGCCATGCGTTGTGAGCAGCAGCTCCCAACGGGCACGGACGCCGTTGGAATCACCCGACAGCGTGTCCAGAATGACCATTCCTAGACTCAGGCCTATCCACGATTCGTTGCCCTCGCCGTCACCGGTTACGAGATCACGGCCGTTCGCCTGCCGCATGTCCCGCAGGGCGAGAACCAGGCTCGGGTACAAGTTGGACGCCCGCAGCTCGCACCGGAGCATGGACGGCGCGGGATCGCTTCTCCGGTCAAGCTGTGCTGTCATGCTGGCAAGGTAGTCCGATCAGGGAGTAGGGCGGGAGCCCAGGCGACGCGTCTCGATCTTCAGGGCCTGTGTCGGGTCCTGTACCCGGCGGGCTCGGTTCCGGAAATGCGTGGTGACGGCCCGGTGATCCCGTTTAGCGTGATCTGGCTGGCGATCGTCAGCAGCATGTGGTGAACACACTGGAGTACCGATGGCTCTGCCCGCACGGCTCACTGCCGCCCTGGGACGACACCCCGACGACCTCACCGAGGACGGCCTGCAGCGTGCGGTGGAGAACCACATCCCCGAGAGTGCCGATCATTTCTGCCCGGGCACCGACGCGGGCAAGAAGGAGCTCGCCAAGGACGTGTCCGCCATGGCCGACACCGCCGAAGGACCAGAGGGAACACGGTAGGACTTTTGCGGTACACCGGTAGCCATGAAACTGACCGACCTCCGTCCGCTGTTTGCTCGCCGCGTCGAGTGCGGACTCGCCTTCACGTTCGGTGAATTCCGTGCGGACCCTGCTCTGGCGGCGCTGGACTGGCCGGACTACGTCATCGAGCAGTTCCTCTACGAGCACGGTGGCAGCCACCAGCCCTTTGAGGAGGACTACGGGAGCATCGATCTTGAGCGCATCGTGTGGCAGATAGAGATGATCCGGCGTGAGGACTTCTGCGATATGCCCACCGGAGCATCAGAAGCCGGTCTCATCGAGCACATCGCCGAGCGGCCAGCCCACTACGTCGGCATTCGTCCCGAACGAGTCGGCTATCACTGGGAAGAGCGCGGCACGTGGATGCTTCCGCCACTCCTGATCGACCGGTGTCTCATGGCCCTGACGGACGGCGGGCTTCAGGTACTGGAGGGGCGGACACGCGTCGGTGTTCTGCGCGGCCGCCTACGCGAGGGCATGAGGGTCGCGCCGTGCCACCAAGCCTGGGTCGGACGCCCCCGGGACGTCTGTGCCTAACACCAGTTTCCATGACCGCGACGAACGCGCCTTCGCGCCCTGTAGCCGTTGGTTCTCTTGAGGCCGTAAATGCTGGGTGGCCGCCAGGTAAGGGTTGAGAGAATCGTGGATACCCCGCACCGGACGATGCCTCCCCGGCAGCGCAGTAGTGGCGGGCACCGCGTAGGGAGCAACATGGAGTGGAGGCTCGTCAGTAGCGTGCCCAACCCGTGGGGGCAGATCCCGGTATCTGACGGTGGTCAGGATCTGAACCCCCGTGTACAGGAGTACATGGCGAAGGTGGCGGCGGCTGCGGTAAGGCGTGACTGTGCCTCCCGCAGGCACCATTACGTGCCCAAGGCCTACTTGAGGGCCTGGAGCCCTGACGGCAAGCGCGTTCGGGTCCTGGACACGGTCAACGGCCTCGACCGTCTCTTGGGCCTTCGCGATACCTGCGTCAGGGAGAACTTCTACCGCGTGACGGACCCTCAGCACGGGCCGCACAATCAGGCCGAGGCGATGCTCTCCGTGATCGACGATGAGACCGCACGTCTCCTTCGTCTGCTGCGCGCCTGGGAGCCAGGCGACGATATGGAGTTCGACGACTTCATGTCCCTCGCCGTGGTCCTCGCCTTTCAGCGCAACCGCACCCCTCAACGCAAACGCCTGCTCGAGGCCCAGGATGCCTGGATGCGTATACGCGGGGGACAGGAGGTTCCGGAACTGACCTCGACGGAATTTGTGAAGAAGGTCTTCCGTAGTGCCTACCGGGCAGCCGACGAACACTCCACCCGGCAACTCGAACTGTGGGACGACCCTCAAGCACGGCTGATCACCAGCGATCAGCCCGTCCTTATGTCGATCGGCTCCACCAGCCGCACTCCGTCCACGCTCACGAGCCGATACCTGTGGTGGCCTCTCAGCCCCTCTCGCATGCTCGTGCTCAGCCAAGGCCTCTGCGGACGCAAGGTCGTGCACCGCACGCTTGGCCGCAGAGATGTCGACCGCTTGCGTGCGGCGGTCATCAAGAACGCGGAGGCGGCGGTGATCGCTCTGCCCAACGACACTGACCTTCCTGCCGGCCGAAGGCTCGCCCGCCGCCCGCAGCTCTCACTCGCCTGCGAGCCCGTCGATCCGCAAGCGCGCAAGTGCCGCATTGAGCTCGGCTGTGGATACGGCACACAAACTCTGGATCGGGTGTGCCAACCCCTGTGCGCCATGGTCGGCGGGAGATGCACGGCAAAGTAGCCGTCGACGTGCCCCCACTGGGACTTCACGGTGTTCCAGCCGCGGGCCGAAGGCATGGCCATCGCTCGACCAAGATGTCGCGTGCATTCAGATGGACGTGAGCGTCAGTACCTGCACCATACCCGGGCGCGATCCTGCGACGGAAAATGCCATTCCTACATCGGTGCCTTCTGGCAGGCTGTGTCGGGTGACAGGCGAGAGCGATGTAAGCCAGAACGACAAGGCCTGGGCGATGGAAATGCTCGGCCGAATCAACCGAGGCGCACAGGAGGCGCATGAGCGTCGTGACGCGCTCGCGGCAGCGGTTGACGAAATAGCTAAGGGTTTCACGCAGTTGGGCCTCAAGCCTTGGACGTTGAAACAAACGAGCCCAGCGCGCGAGGACATGATGGCCCCCGACGTCTTGCTCGGTGGTCGCGCCGAACCAGTCGCGAAGATTCTCAGGTATGAAGCGGCGGTCAACATCCTTAGCGCCGCCGATCAGCTTCGGGGTTTCGCCGTCTTGCTTCGCGCGGAGGCATCGTTGATGGGCGCGGTTTCGGTCGCGCGCGGCATCTTCGAGGCGTGCCTATGGGCCACAGCGGTGATCGACCCGACCATCACTACTGACGGGCGTTTGCAGCGCGCCCTGACGCGTCGCCTCGCACGACTCTCGGCAGGTATTCGTCTCAGGGACATGCTCGGCGATGGCGTCACTGACGCCGACCAGGTCATCGACAACGACGGCCAGGCCGACGACGAGCATGGGAGCAACCGCGATCCTGCGACGGACATCGCCGACATCGAGAGCTACGCAAAGGGCCGGGGCTGGCCTGTGAAGAAGCGCCCTCGTGCCACCGAGATCACGCCGCTTTCGATCGACTGGCTCAGCGAGAACCTTGAGCGCCGAATCGGCATTGAGGGGTATGCCTGGACGAGCGGGTCGTCGATGGCGCACGGCGAGCATGCAGCCGACACGGCGTCGTGGGTTGAGCTGTCCCAAGATCTTGGCATGGCTCCGGCGTGGTTGATCCGATTGTGGTCGACCGGTGCTTGGGCGGGGCCGCGTCTCTTCCTCACAACCCTCGCCGGCTACACAGGGACGTTGAGCCTACAGCGCGAATATCAACGATTCGAGAAGCTGTTCTAGAACGAGGAAGGCAAGAGTAGCCACCCTCAGGTACCGCTCCCGCTTCAGCCCGGCCACCCGTGCTCAGATCGCGTTCTCCCGCCAAATTGCTGCGAAATTGGCCAGTCAAGGCGTCCCTCAGGACATGCCACGCTTCAGCAACCCGGCAGACGCTGCTGCTAGGCCCATTCGACTCCGAGTTCGGCGAGTGCGGTGCGCTGGTCGTGGGTGAGTTTGTCCCTGCGCTGCTTGGTGTTGCTTATAAACACACCCAGCCGGACCGCGACCTGTGCCGCCTCGCCCTCCACCGCGATCTCCTCTGAATGGCTTCTGGGGACGCGGTGGTGACCCTCGCGGGTGATGTACTGCGCGAGGGCCTGGACACCCCGCTGGAACGCCGTCGATGCCTTTGGCTCGGTGCCCTTCCCACCGTCTGTGGTGGCTGGTGCGGGTTGTTCGGCGGGTTTCACTCCCAGGCTTGCGAGTCTGCGCTGCTGTTCCTCGGTGAGCTGGAACCAGTCGTGGGTCTGTCGCTGGAGCCATCGTCCGAGGTCGTCGCCTTCGAAGAGTACGCCCGGTGCGATGTCGGGGAGGATGCTGTCGGGTTCGTCGGCGGTGAGGTCGGCGAGGACGCGGTGGTGGCGTTGCCAGTCGAGGGGCCAGGGGCAGTTCCAGTCGGGGTCGATCGCGGTCAGTTGCGCGGCCCGGACCGTGGCGCGTGCGGGGTTTTTGCCGAGGCCGTGGGTGCGGCGGAGGTTGGCCATGTGTTCCCCGACGGGGGCGAGTTCGCTGTCGGCGTTGCCCCATGCGGCGTCGCGTCGGGGGGCGAGGTGGCCGTGAGCGCGGTGGTAGGAGCGCAGGACGGCGAGTTTGGTCTCCCAAGCTTCCTCGCCGGGTTCCCACACCATCCCGGCCTCGTCGAGGAGTTCTTGGCGGTGGTCGTCGAGTTCACCAGCACGGTAGGTGCGCCGCTGCTGGTGGACCCAGCGCCCCAGCGGAAACGCCTTCGTGACGCCCACCGTCGTCGCGGTGTCGTACGGGACGGCGTACAGGCCGGTGATCTCGTTCTCGGCCCGCCAGCGGATGAGGGCCTGGTAGCCCTCGAGCCACACCAGGGACTCCGGCCGGTAGACGCGGGTGCGCAGGAAGGCCGCGATGGTCGCTGCGTCCCGGGGTGTGGAGAAGTGGAGCAGGGCCGACTCGGCAGCGGCGTCGGTGTCGTCCTGCTCCTGGTCCTTGCCGTCGCCCTCGCTGCCGGCTGCGACGATCCGCCCGTCCTCATCGCGTCGGACGTGCACCTTGCGCTTCCCGCTGCTGAGGGCGCGGGAGGCGAGTTGCTCGACCAGGCGCTCATCGTGCGAGCGCAGGCCCTGAAGGACGGCTACAAGGGGGCGGAAGCTGGCGCTGGCGACCATGTCGGTGGGGTCCTCGCCGGGCTCCAGGAAGACCGGCACGATGATCCTGGCGACCTTGGTGGTGCCGTCGCGGTTGAGCCGGAGGGCGCGGCCGATGTTCTGGACGATCTCGACCTGGGAGCCGCGGGTGTCGGCGAAGCAGACGGCTTCCACGCCCCGTTCGCCGGTGATGTCGACGCCTTCTCCGAGGACGCGAACGCTGGCGAGGAACGCGCGGTGGACCCGGCGGCTGGCCACGTCGATGCCGTTGGCGAACTGCCGCAGGACCTCGCGCCGCTCGGCGACGAGGTGGTCGCCGCACAGCCATGCCGACCACACTCGGTCCGGCGGGACGTGCCGGCCGGCTTCCAGCTCGTAGAACTGCGCGTCGATCGACGATGCGGGAAGCCGGTCCGCGGCCGTGAGGTCGTTGTCGGAGGCGCCGTTCATGTACAGCTCCGCTGCCGTCTGCGGCATCTTCTCCGCGAACGCCGCTGCCTCCTCGACCTTCTGATGGAACGTCATCACCGTGCGCAGGTTGTGCGCGGCGGCGTGTTCCAGGAGCGCGGTCTGCAGCAGGGCGAGGCGTCGGCCCCGTTGCGCCTCCTCGGATTCCCCGAGGAGGGGGGAGGGGTCGTGGATTTCCAGGACGTCGATCTCGAATCCGGCGAGGATTCCCCGCTCGATGCTCTCCGAGAGCCCAAGCTCGAAAATCCATTCGCCGTAAGGCCCTTCGGGATCGCTGTGCATCGAGGCGATCTCCAGCTCCTGGCCGTCTTTCCCGCGCTGCGGCCGGGGGGAAGCCAGGATGCGAGGGGTGGCGGTGAGGTAGAGCCGGAAGCCGACCGGGATCCGCTGGTTGTCATGGATCGCCGACCACGGACGCCCAAGATCGCCTGTAGTGGAGTGGGCTTCGTCCACCACCGCGAAGTCAAACGGGGCCATCGACTGGCCGTACAGCCGCTCCCCGCCCGCCAGAGCGGCCTCCAACGGCCCGCGAACGCGACCTTGGCCCGTGACATCCTCCGGGTCCTCGCGGTCCACGAGCGAGGCGTACGTAGCGAACACCACCACCGGTCCATGACCGGCCCACAGCGCCAACTGGATGGGGTTGGTGGTGGTGTGGACCCCGAGCTGCTCCAGGACATCGTCCTTCTCCAGCGAACACACCGCGACCATCGCCCCCTTGTGCCCCGCCCGGCGCCACGCCTGGACGGTCTGCACCAACAGATCCAGGGTGGGCACCATCACCAGGATCCGGCCGCCCCGGAAGCACTCCAGCGCGGCCACGGCGGCCGTGTAGGTCTTTCCCGACCCAGTGGCCGACACGAGGGTGGCGCGGGCACCCTGCTCCGGAACAAAAGATCTTGCAGGGAATCCCACCCATTTCCGGATACGCACATTTGCATCAACCTGGTGTTCCCGAAGGGTGATCCCCTGCATCATCAGAATCCTTCACCAGTCGGTACGGCGTACATCAAAGTTCTCCGAGTGCAGATCCTGCCCCAGGTTCGCCCGGTACCTCTCCTGGAAGAAGCCGAGCCTCTCCCTCTCTTCCGGGAAGGCCGTCAGCAACTCGAAAGCGTACGAGGCGGCATCGATCATGCGCCCCGAGCCGATCTCCTCATACAGCGACCACTTGCACCCCCGAACGATCTCCTGACACGCCTCCGCCACATCATCCTGCTCCCCGAAACACAAGGCACTCAGGACCTGGATCAGGCTGCGCCGCCACATCAGCGGTACCAGCGGGTCAGCCAGAGCGGCCGTCACCATGGAGGCGGTGGCCACGGCCGGCATCATCAGGTTGGACTGGATGTACACATGATTGTCCGCCCAGTCCTCGCCCACTCGCTCAGGAGGCGCCCCGCCCAACGCGGCAAGGAAATCCCTGGGGACATGGTCGGCACTCCTCTCGCAGCCGCACGTCATACCGTCCCAGTCATGACGGGAAATCTCCGCCAAAACCACCTGCCCAACCAAAGCGCCCCCGCCAATCAACGATCACCCAACAGGTGTGCCGCATTTTTCACAACTCTACATGCTGCATCAAGGAGTGCCCGGCACTCTCAGACCAGCAGGCGGATAGGCTCTGCCCATGACTGCCGAGTGGTACATCCTCCTCGAAGAGGACACCCGTGAAACCAGGCGCGCCGAGGGCGTCGAACTGAGACTGCACCGCTGGACGCTGGTAGCCACCCAGCACATCGACGGGGATGAGGCACAGGCTGCCGCGGCAGCCGAGAAACTCGCCCTCCGTCATGCGCCGGCAGTCCTGGCCCGGCACGCCCGCCCAGGGGACACCCCGGCCCGGCACGCTTTCCTCACCCAGGACGGGGGATGGGTGGTACTCGTGAAACAGCGGCACCGTGAGTGCCATATACGGGTGACCACCGCCAGGCTCATACACACGCAGGAAGAGAAGGAAGCCCCACCGAAAAGCTTCAAGGAAAAACTCCGCAGTGCCCTGGAGGATCCCCAACCCCCCGAGCCGGCCAGTAGGCCATGGAAGCCGGGTGGCGAAACCTGAGACGCCCCCACCACTGCAGCCAGCCGGGCCCGCGCTAGCGGGCCCAACGGTCCTGGAGGCGCAGCCGGAAGGGCCGCCAGGTGGGGGAGCGCAGCGGACCCACCCGACCGGACCGGAGCGCAGCGAAGGCCGGTCGCGGGACAAAATCCCGCCGCTCCGAGAGCGCAGCGAACGGA
>NZ_JAAGLT010000063.1 GCF_010548275.1 Streptomyces sp. SID12488 | reverse complement strand
CAGCCCCACGACCGGCAACAACGGCTCCAGCACCGACCACTGCTCATCCGAAAGATCCCCACGCCCCACACCTAGATCATCACGGCATGAAGCATGGTCAGGGACTCAGTTCCAAAACACGGCCTAGCAGACTGCGCCGAGTTCGGCATGAGGCATGCCGCCCGGGGGCGGATGAGGGCCGTCCGGCTGTCCCTGTGCACCACTGCCGGCCCAGCCACGGACAACTCGTCCCCTGATGAAGTGGCCCTTCATCCGCTCTCCCGTCCGCGCCAGGATGGGTGTGTCGAACAGGGGAGGTCGGACGATGGACCGGGTGTTGCTGGCGGATTTTCTTCGCGCGCGTCGTGAGGTGTTGCAGCCGGAGGATGTCGGGCTTCCTCGTGGGCAGCGGCGTCGTACCGGTGGGTTGCGGCGTGAGGAGGTGGCGGCGTTGGCCGGTATGTCGGCCGACTACTACAGCCGGATCGAGCAGCAGCGTGGTCCGGCCCCGTCGGAGCGGATGCTCGTCGCGCTGGCCCGGGCGTTGCGGCTCAGCCTGAGCGAGCGTGACCACCTCTTCACCCTCGGCGGGATCGCGGCGCCCCGGCGGATCATACGAGATGATCATGTCGGTCCCACCATGATGCGGATCGTCGGCGGCCTCCTGAACGTGCCGGCGATGTTGATGTCGCGCTTCGGTGAGGCGCTTTTGCAGACACCTCCGGCGGTTGCGCTGCTCGGTGACTTCACCTGCTACTCGGGTCTGTCCCGGTACCTGGTCTACCGTTGGTTCACTCATGACCCGCAGGTCCGCGGTCTGTATCCGGTGGAGGATCATTCGCTGCGGGGCAGGGTGTTCGCCGCGGAGATCCGGGAGGCCTACACGGCCGATCCCACGGGTAGGGCTGGTGAGATCGTCGCGGCCCTGCTCGATGCCAGTCCCGAGTTCGCGGAGATCTGGCGGTTGCACGAGGTGGGGGTGACCCATCACCACGACCTCAAGCGCTACCTGCACCCCGAGCTGGGGGAACTGGAGCTCTACTCCGAGATGCTGGTGGATCCCGAGCAGTGCCAGACGCTGCTGGTCTTCACCGCCACGCCCGGCTCCCCCAGCCGGGGCAAGCTGCAGATGCTGTTCGCTGTCGGTCCCTAGCGGCAGCCGCCGCCCTCTCACCCTGTGATGCCGCTTCAAAACCGGAGTGCCCTTACCGAACGCTTCAAAACTGAAGCACATTGCGTGGAGCGTGTCGCGTCTCCCGATTGGCGGCCGAGCCGGTGCGGGATTCCAGAGGGTCAGGGCTGCTGAGCCACCCAACGGCAAACCCTCGCCTGCCGAACCCGGAACTTCTGGGCCCGCTGATTCCACGAATGACCAGATCAGACCCAACCAGCTAAGAAGGCAGGATAGTCATGTCACTCAGTTTCGACCCCGAGTTCGCCCAGGTGTTCGCCCCCATGGCCGAGGCCATGGCGGGCGCCACCCCTCCGCCGGTCGGCGATGTCGCCGCGCGCCGCGCCATGTGGGAACCGATCATCGGTGCCGCCTCGGCGGCCCAGCCGGTCCCGGCCGACGTCACGACCACCGAGTACTACGCGACCGCGGACGACGGCACGAAGATCACCACGCGCTGGTACGCCAAGACGGGCGCCCCCAGGGGCCCGGCCGCGTTGTTCTTCCACGGCGGCGGATACATCTTCGGCCACATCGACCTGTTCGACGGCCCTGTTGCCCGCTACGTCTCCGCGAGCGGGGTGCCGATACTGTCGGTCGAGTACCGCCGGGCCCCCGAACACCCCTTCCCCACACCGGTCGAGGACGGGTACACCGCCCTGCGCTGGCTGCACGAGCACGCCAGCGAGCTGGGTGTCGACCCCGCGCGAATCGGTGTGATGGGCGACAGCGCCGGAGGCGGACTGGCCGCGGCGCTGTCGATCCTCGCCCGGGAACGTGGCGGCCCGGCGATCGCCCGGCAGATCCTGCTCATGCCGATGCTCGACGACCGCAACACCACGCCCGACCTGCACATCGAGCCCTACCTGCTGTGGTCCTACGGCGACAGCCGCACCGCGTGGCCGGCCCTGCTCGGCGACGCCTCGGGCGGACCCGACGTACCCGCCACGGCAGCCCCCGCCCGCCTCAAGGACGCGACCGGTCTGCCTCCCGCCTACATCGAGGTCGGCCAGCTCGACGCCTTCCGCGACGAGGACCTCGCCTACGCCCTCAAACTCAGCCGGGCCGGCGTACCCGTGGAGTTCCATCTCCACCCCGGTGTCCCGCACGAGTTCGACTCCATCGCCCTCGGCATCGACGTCGCCCGCCGGGCCGTAGCCGACCGCGTACGCGCCCTCGCCTCCCTCTAGCCCTTCCCCCCTCGGCCTCCGTCCCCATGCAGCAGCAAGCGCTCACCCATGACTGTCTGGACCCCCGTCACCATCGGTGGCATGAAGCTGGCGCACCGGCTCGTCATGGCACCCATGAGCCGCGACCGCTCCCTGGCGGGCGGCCTGCCCAGCGAGCTCAATGTCGAGTACTACCGGCAGCGGGCCTCCATGGCCGTGATCATCACCGAGGGCACCCAGCCGTCCGAAGACGGTCAGGGTTACCTGCTGACGCCGGGCATCCACACTGACGCGCACATCGCCGGCTGGCGCAAGGTCACCGACGCCGTCCACGCCGAGGGCGGGCGCATCATGGTCCAGCTGATGCATGCCGGCCGTGTCGCCCACCCGGACAACACCCCGCACCACCACACGCCCGTCGCCCCCTCGACCGTACAGCCCAAGGGTGTCATGTTCACCGCGACCGGCCCCCAGGAGAGGCCCGTCCCCGGGCCCTCACCGCCGACGAGATCGCGGCTGTGGACGACGAGTTCCGCCATGCGGCGGTTCGACGGCGATGAAATCCACGGCGGCAACGGCTACCTCGTCCACATCCAGGGCCCGACGAGGAATTCCTGCAGCACATACACCGACAGTGGTCCACGGCACTGGCCAACCCCGACCTGCCCCACAGCCTCCGCACGGGCGCCCCGCTCAACGAGCCCGACCCCGCCACCTTCTACGGCGGCGACCACCGTGGCTACAACGACTACCCCACCCTCCCCACCACCACGGAGAGCTGAACCATGACCACACTCCTCATCAGCCCAGCCGACAAGACCGTCACCATTACCGTCCAGCAGCGGACCCACACGGCACCTCAGGACGCCTTCCGCGTCCTGGTGCCCATCGACCTCCCCACCGTCTTCCGCCCAGTGGCCCCGTTCCCAGGCATCAGCGGCGTGAAGAACCAGACCGAGGCCTGGGACCACGCCGGGGCGCGAAGAAACCCGCAGTTCGACGACGGCTCCCAGGCCGACGAAGAACTCACCGAGTACGTACCGGGCTCCAGCTTCGCCTACCAGCTGACCGGCTTCACCAACATCCTCTCCCGCCTCGCGGCCGGCATACGGGGCGAGTTCAACGTCAACCCCGACGGTGGCGGCACCCTCATCCGCTGGACCTACGAGTTCAAGCCGCTGCCCGGCCGCCGCTGGATCCTCGCCGGTCCCTTCGCCCCGCTCTGGCGCCGCTACATGGTGGCCGCCCTCGACCGGTGCGTCCACGTCATCGAAACGAAGGACAACAGCGAGCAGGTGCAGCTCCGGGCCGGGTGACGGCCCGAAGCAGCGGCACCAGCCCGCGAACGAGCCCGTCAAACAATTATTCGGCCAGCCACGTGATTGGCGGCACGTTTCAGGTGTCTGGCCACCTGATCTGGTTCGCCGGATCAACTCATTGAAGGAGACACAGTTATGAAGGCCATCGTTTTCGACACGTTCGGCGGCATCGAGGTCCTGCACGAGGCGGAAACCGAGGTCCCCGAGTGCGGTCCCGGCCAGGTCCGCGTGCGTGTACAGGCGGTCGGCGTCAACCCGGTGGACGGAAAGATCCGTTCCGGGATCATGGAAGCCATTTTTCCCACCACCCTTCCCGCCGTCCCCGGTGGCGAGATCGCAGGGATCGTCGACGCCGTCGGCGAGGGCGTCGACCAGCTGCAGGTGGGCGACGAGGTGCTGGGCTGGTCCGACACCGGCGCCTACGCCCAGTACGCGCTCGCCAGTGCGGCCGTTCTCGCCCTCAAGCCGGCCGGCCTGGACTGGACGCACGCGGCCGCCCTGCCGGTGGCGGGCGACGGCGCTGACCGGGTCCTGGACCTGCTCGCCGTCAAGGCCGGCGAGACCCTGCTGATCCACGGCGCGTCCGGCGCGCTCGGCACCGTCGCCGTCCAGCTCGCCGTCGCGCGCGGCGCCCGCGTCATCGGCACCGCCGGTCCGGCCAACCAGGAGTACCTGACCTCGCTCGGCGCCACCGCGCTGGTCTACGGAGAGGGTCTGGTCGAGCGGGTGCGTGCGCTCGCCCCAGGCGGCGTGGACGCGGTGCTCGACGCCGCGGGCAAGGGCGCGCTGGAGGACTCCATCACCCTGCGCGGCGGCACCGACCGAATCGTCACCACCGCCGACTTCCGCGCCCGCGAACTCGGTGTCGTCTTCGCCGAGGGCCCGGCGCGGCGCTCGGCCGCCCGGCTCGCCGAACTGGCCCGGCAGGCCGCCGACGGCACACTGGCGATCACGGTCGGCGCGACCTACCCGCTTACCGACGCGGCCAAGGCACAGCAGGCCAGCGACGCCGGCCACAGCCGCGGAAAACTCGTCCTCACCGTCGGCTGACCTCCTCCCACGAGGGCCGGCCCCGCACGGCCGTCTGCAACCAGCCGGTCATCTCCATCTCCATCTCTAGTCAGTCCGTATCCACGCGATATGCGGATACGTCGTGTGCGGCCCACACCGTCCCCCGCTCCACCCATGTCCCCCCTGTGTCCCTCCGTCGCCGAAGGTGAACGCCCGCTTCACACGGTGTGCGGTCGCACTCACAAACTCACAGCACTACCAGTCACGTTCAGGCCTGCGAGTCAGAGCACCGGGATTCGCTCTGGGGGGGCGAACCCTGCCCTCGCCCCTCGCCCTACTCCGCAGGAGTCCGATTCCGCCCGGCCCGAAGGCCGGAGTTTCCTTGGAGGTCTCCGATGGCCATGGCCTATCTGGCGCAGCCCGAACAGCAGCAGAAGCTCGAATGGCTCGACGGGGGAACGTTCTCCGTGCTGCTCGACAAGGAAGCCACCGAGGGCAAGCTGACCGTGGGCCGCTTCGACGTCGCCAAGGGCGAAGCCCCGCCCTTCCACCTGCACACCCGAGAGGACGAGGTGTTCATGCTGATCAAGGGCACGGCCCTGGTGTGGTCCGGGGAGGAGGAACACGAACTGAGCGAAGGCGGGATCGTCTACCTGCCCCGCAACGTCCCGCACGGCTACCGCATCACCTCCGACCGCGCCGACCTTCTGATGATCGCCACGCCCGGCGGCATCGAGGGCATGTTCCGCCACGCCGGACGAGACCTCACCACCCCGCGCCCCGACGGTTTCGAGATCCCCAAGTCCCTCCTGGCGGAAGCATCCGAACTCTACGGCGGCGTCATCCTCGGCCCGCCGCGCTGAACCGCTCACGGACCCGAGCGCCCGTACCGGGACAACCGCTCCGAAAAGGCCGCCTACTCTAAGCACCTGATTTTCGCTTCCGGCATGGTCAAGCACCCTTCCCTGTGGGTATCTTTTAAAGTCCCTTTGAATGATTTGTGCGGCTATGCAAATTTCTTGATGAAGCGATGCGGGGATTGCTCAGATTTTATCGAAGGTCTCGGCCAAAAATCACACATTTCCACCTTCGCGGGCGCGTCGAGCACCCTGAGTCTTTACCTTCCGAACGCAGATCAATCACCACCCGAGGGGCTGACCGGTCTGCGGTGACGCGGACTTTCCTTCAGGGTTTCGGGGCATTGGGGCCCCTCGGGCTGTTCGAGGGGAAGTGTTCAGGAGGCGTACCGGAAGTTCGGCGGCCGAAGGTCCGGTGACATCGGCGGACCGCATGGCGGCCGTCGGCTCCGCCGGGTCTCGACCGTTCTCGTCCCGCCCTCTTGACACGCCCCGGTGTCCCCTTTAGCGTCTGGCCGAATCGCCGAACTGCGTTCTAAATCCCGAACGAAGATATCCGTTATTTCCCGCATGCATTTTCGAGTAGATATCTCGCGACGAGAGTCGCGCGCCCCGCATTTGCCACATTCCTTCCCGTCGGGCGTCGCGACCCCACAGGTAAGTTGCATCGTGACGACCGACCCTCCACAGTGAGGAGCCGCAGCCTGTCATGCCTATAACAAGTATGAGGTCTGCCTTCGTCCGCCGGCTGTGTGCCACGGTGGCGGTGTTCGCCTTCGTCGTCGGTGGTGTGACGGTCGGGACCGTGGTGGTCGCGCCCAGTGCGCGGGCGGCCACGGCGGCGTTCACCAATCCGCTCAACAGTTCCGGCGCCGACCCGTACATGACGTACTACGACGGCAACTACTACGAGATGACGACGCCGTACGGTGGGCCCCTGACGATGCGCAAGGCGCCCACCGTCGAGGCGCTGAAGGCGGCCTCGCCGGTGCCGGTGTTCAGCTCCCACGCCACCGGCCGTGACGCCTACATCTGGGCGCCGGAGATGCACCTGCTCGACGGCCCCGACGGCAAGCGCTGGTACGTCTACTACTCCGCCGGCACAGGTGACATCGAGGCCCAGCGCGTGCACGTGCTGGAGAGCTCCGGTACCGACCCGCTCGGCCCGTACACGTACAAGGGCATGATCTTCGGTGCCAACGACTGGTGGGGCATCGACGGCAGCGTCGTCACCATCGACGGCCGGCTGTTCTTCACCTGGTCGGGGGTGTCAACGACACAATGGGCCGGATCCGACCCGAGCATCTACATCGCCGAGTTGAGTGACCCCTGGACCGTGACCGGGTCCCGTACCCGGATCTCCGCCCCGACCTACTCCTGGGAGACGCAGGGCACCCCGATGAACGAGGCTCCGGTCGCGTTGCAGCACGACGGGAAGACGTTCCTCACCTATTCCGCGAGTGCGTGCCAGGGTCCGGACTACAAGCTGGGCCTGCTCACCTTCTCCGGTGGTGACCCCCTGGACGCGGGTTCCTGGGTGAAGAGCGCGGAGCCGGTCTTCGAGCGCAACGACGCGAACAGCGTGTACGGCCCGGGTCACAACGGCTTCTTCAAGTCCCCCGACGGTACCGAGGACTGGATCGTCTACCACGCCAACTCCTCGTCCTCCCAGAGCTGCGGCACCACCCGCACCACCCGGATCCAGAAGATCACCTGGAACGAGGACGGATCGCCGAACCTCGGCGTCCCGATGGCCGCAGGCACCGCGCTGACCGTTCCTTCCGGCGAACCCCTGGTGACCTACTACCGGTTGACCAACCGCAACAGCGGCAAGGTCATGGACGTCCAGGCGCCCAACACCGACGACGGAGTGAAGATCGGCCAGTACACCTGGTACGGCAACGCCTGGCAGCAGTGGCGCTTCGTCGACGTGGGCGACGGCTACTTCCAGATCGAGAGCCTCAACAGCGGCAAGTGCCTCGACGTGAGCGGCGCGTCCACCGCCGACGGCGCAGGCATCATCCAGTACCCCTGCCGCTCCGCCGGCAACCAGCAGTTCCAGTGGGCCGACACAGGCGACGGATACCACCAGCTCAGGGCCCGCCACAGCGGCAAGTGCGTCAATGTCGTCGGCGCCTCGGCCGTAAACCTGGCCCTTCTTGAACAGCGGACCTGCGCCGCGACCGCCGGCTTCCAGTGGACACGTACGTGAGAACCACGCACCGGCCGTCCGCCGGTCATCGGTCCGCCGACACTGAGTCGGCGCGTCGGCCGGCAGGGCGCGAGAGTCCGCGCCGCCCCGTGGCTCCTCGCCGCGGTGGCCGAGTCCTTCCCCCGTTCGTCCCGACTGAGGTATCCGCAGAAAGGCGGCAAACGTACATGTCCGTGCTTCTCTCCCGGCTGGCGGCGATAGTGGTCGCCGTCGGCCTTCTCCTCACATCCCAGACCCTGGTGACACCGCAGCGGGCGGCCGCCGCCGATCCGGGCTATTTGATGACGCACTTCATCGGGGAGGGAGCCACCGGCCAGCAGATCTATTTCTCGCACAGTGCCGACGGCCTGAACTGGACCGACCTCAATGGTGGCGGGATGACTTTGCGCTCCACGGTCGGAACGAAGGGGGTGCGCGACCCCTCACTGGTCCGCTCCCCGGACGGCGACAAGTACTGGATCATCGCGACCGATCTGTGCATCGGCTGCGGCCAGACATGGGGTGACGCCATCTCCGACGGCAGCCGCAGCCTCGTGGTGTGGGAATCGACGGACCTGGTCAACTGGTCGGCGCCGTGGCTGCTCGACGTCGCCGGTGAGATCCCCGACGGACGCAACGCCTGGGCGCCGGAAGCGATCTGGAACCCGGAGACAAACGACTACGTCCTGTACTGGGCGACGAACACGCCCCTCAACGGAGTGACGAAGCACCGCATCCACTACGCCCGCACCACGGACTTCCGCAGCATCACCACTGCGCAGGTCTACATCGAACGCCCCGGTACCCAGGAGATCATCGACACCCAGATCGTCGAGATGCCGTCAGGCGTCGGTGACTACCGTTACGTGCGGGCCTCCGGCGACGGCCAGATCACGTTCGAAGGCAGCAACTCGATCCTCGGCACGTGGACCAGCCTCGGCAACCTCTCCGGCATCGGCCTGACGGGCTCCCAGGTCGAAGGCCCGATGTGGATGAAGTTCCGCGACCGTGACGAGTGGGCCTTGTACCTCGACCAGTACGCCTCAAGCAACGGGTACATGCCGGTCACGACCACCGACCCGTCCGCCGTGGGCACCTACCAGCTCCCGGCGTCGGGAAGCTACAGCATGGACGGGACCACGAAGCGCCACGGCTCGATCCTCACCCTCACGGAAGCCGAGGAGACCCGTCTGCTCGCCCGCTGGCCCGACATCACCGTGATCAACCGGCTCCGGTCGTACAACTACCAGAGCCGCTATGTGCGGCATGCAAGCTTCGACGTGCGTATCGACCCGAGCGTCAGCCCTGCCGAGGATGCCCAGTTCCGCCTGAGGACCGGCCTGGCAGGCTCCGGCACCGTCTCCTTCGAGTCGGTGAACTACCCCGGCCACTTCCTGCGGCACTCCGCGTACGATTTCCAGCTCGCGTACTACGACGGCACTGCCGCGTTCGCCGAGGATGCCACGTTCCGGCAGGTCGCCGGGCTCGCCGACGCCACATGGTCGTCGTTCCAGTCGTACAACCACCCCGACCGGTACATCCGCCACTCCGCCTTCCTCCTGAAGCTCGACCCCGTCACCACCGCCTTGGGCCGCAGCGACGCCACCTTTCAGGTGACGAGCTGACCTGAACGGGATGTCGGCGCCTACGGGTGCCTTCTCGGCCCGGAGGGCGCCGGCATCCCGACGGCAGACGAGTTTCTACGTTGAGCCGTTGAACCGTTCTGACCGGGTGTCCACGCCTTGAGGTCTTGGGCCGCCACGTGAGTCGCGCTCCGTCTCAAATCCTGGGATCTGCCTGACCGGGCCCGTCGTGGAGCACTGCGCTGTGGGCGCCGGTCAGATACGGTCGCGCTCGAACCGAGTACTTCGGGGGTGTTTGCGCTCGCCGGCGGCTACGCCGTGCGGGAAGGCCGCGTCGATCGCGGCGATCTCCTCCGGCGTCAGTTCGATCGCCGCCGCAGCCGCATTCTGCTCCAGATCGCGGCGACGCTTGGTGCCGGGGATGGGTACGACGTCCTGGCCGATCACCCATGCCAGGGCCGGCTGGGCGACGTCGGCGTCGTGCTCTGCGGCCCTGGCCGATACGAGGGCCTGCCTTTGGAGACCGCTGCGACTACGGCCGATGTGCACGACGCCAAGGCCCCCCGCTGCTGGAGAAGTTCATGGACCAGCCGGGCCAGCTGCTGAGGCCGGTACGGGTCGACAGTGCCTACCAGGGGCTGGCGCCTGGGAAGGCGTTCGTTTGAAGCTCCAGGGCACCGCAGATGCCGTGCCCACGTTCCTCAGACCCCAACCGCGCCTGCCCTGTCCGGCGCCGGTCCGCTACGCACCCGATACACGCCGGGGCCCACCTCGTCGGACTGCTCTACGACAACCAACGCCAACTCGGCAGGCCACCGAGTTTCCAGGTCCCAGATTGCTCCTGGCGGAAGACGCATGCCCCCCGCGTCCATGATCCGTGCACCGCCCAGGTCCGCGCCGGTCAGCCGCGCAAAGCTCAAGTTCGCGCGGGTGAGGTCCGCGCGGGTGAGACGCGCGTCGGTCAGGTCCGCGTCGGTTGCTGACCTTTTCGGGTTGGCTTCGGGTGGTGACGTTGGGTGATCCCTGCGGTATGCCGGTGTTATGCGGTACGCGGATGGTGGGGGCCTGACTGCTGAGCGGCGGGCCGTGCGTGAAGGGATCCGGCTGGAGGCCGGGCAGAGGTTCGCACGAGGTGACAGGACTTCGGACATCGCCAAGGACCCTCGGGTGAGCGAGCGTTCGGTGGAGCAGTGGCGCCGGGCCTGGCGTGAGGGCGGCATGGAGGGTCTGAGGTCGAAGGGACCCGCGAAACTGCCGAAGCTGTCGGACGAACGGTTCGCCCTGCTGGAGAAGGAGCTGGCCAAAGGGCCGGCCGCGCACGGCTGGGAAGATCAGCGGTGGACCCTGGAACGCGTCAGAACGCTGATCGGCCGCCAGTTCAGGGTCAGTTGCTCGATCGCGGGAGTGTGGCGGCTCCTGCACCGCCACGGCTGGTCCTGGCAGAGCCCCGCCCGTCGCGCACTGGAACGCGACGAACACGCGGTCGAGCTCTGGAAGAAGGACGTGTGGCCGCAGGTGGAAGGACCGCGGCGGCGCTCGATGCCTGGATCGTCTTCGAGGACGAGGCCGGCTTCGCGATGACGCCGCCACGAGCCCGCACGTGGGGCCGACGCGGGCAGACTCCCGTAGTGAGAGTGCGGGGACGGTCCCGGCGACGGATCTCGATCGCCGCGATGTGCTGCTACCGGACCGGGGAAAGGTCCCGGATGATCTACCGGCCCCGCTTCCACCTGCTGCTCAGAGGCGCACGCAAGAGTTTCGCATGGCAGGACTACCGTGACCTCCTGGTCCGCGCGCACCTGCAACTCGGCGCCCCGATCGTTGTCGTCTGGGACAACTTGAACACCCATCGTGCCGCCGGAATGAGGAAGTACGCGGCCGACCACGAATGGCTCACCATCTTCCAACTTCCCTCCTACAGCCCGGACTTGAATCCCGTGGAGGGCATCTGGTCGTGGTTACGGCGCGGGCCGATGGCCAACACCGCATTCACCGATCCCGACCACCTCACCCGAACCCTCCGCCGAGGACTCGCCCACATCCAGCACCATCCCGAACTCATCGACGGCTGCCTCACCGAAACCGGACTGACCCTCGCTTCAGACCACCCGAAGCCAATCCGAAAAGGTCAGTAACCAGCCAGTGACATCCACTCAGACGGACAACTGACAACCCACAAGCACCGTCAGAGCCATCCTGGCGAAAACCATTGGTGCCCGGCTTGCTCCGCTGATGGACTGACGTCCTACCGTGAGGCTGCCGCGTGACGGAGGTAGTGGTTGTGACAGGCTATGGCGTGCTTGCCGAGGTGTACGAATGGCTCATCTCGGATGCAAAGTTGCCTCCAGCCGAGTTCGCTGCGTCGTTCGACGACGTCCTCAATCTCCTGCCGTCGAACGCTCACGTCCTCGACTGTTCGTGCGGAACCGGACAGTTGGCGGTTGGCCTCGCCGGTCGTGGCATGCAGGTTGTCGCAACTGACGCCAGCGAGGCGATGGTTCGTCGGACTGCAGAGTTGTCTGAGGAGTTCGGGGCATCCGTCCGGGCCGTACGGGCGAACTGGGAAGAGTTGCCCGACCATTTCCAGGACAACACGTTCGACATGGTGTTCTGCGTTGGCAACTCGCTTCACCATGCTGCGGGCGCGACAGGCAGGGGTGCTGCTCTGGAGTCGATGTCACGGCTTCTGCGTCCCGGCGGGCGCTTGGTACTCACATCCCGCACTTGGGAACTCGTGAGGGCCAGAGGTTCCCGGCTGGAGATCAGTGACCGACTCGTCCGCCGGAACGGTCGCGATGCCGTCGTGGTCTACCGCTGGGAGATTGCGCCGCATTGGGAGGAGGAGCACCACATCGAGATTGCGATCGCGCAAGTTGATGCGACCGGGTTGGTTCTTGTCCGCTCGGAACTGCTGTCCTGCTGGCCCTACCGGTACGAGGAACTCGAAGTCGAGTTGCACCGGGTCGGACTCCAAACGGAACTGAGCACGTTCGTTCTTGAGGCCGAGAACTACATGGTGGTCGCGAGCAAGGTATAAACACCGGACTCTCAGTCCCTGGCCGGACCGCGCGGTTGCTCGCAGGACGCTTGCGCCCTCTCATCGGTCACGAGCGCACAAGCTCTGGGGCTTGCCCACGAAGACGCCACTGTTTTAGTAGCTGTTGTCTTTCCGGGCTTGAGGACTGCGTTTTCGCTGGTCGGGCATAGGGCGGGCGTTCCCGTGGGAGTGGTGGCGTGTCGTGTCGTCGCTGCGGTGGAGGTCGTGGATGCCGTCGGTCGT
>NZ_JAAGLT010000062.1 GCF_010548275.1 Streptomyces sp. SID12488 | reverse complement strand
GCCGAACCCCTGCTGCGCGCCACCGCGGGCGCGCTGCCCGTCTCCCCCGAGCGCCGGGCCGTGGTCCACGGCGACCTGCACCACCACCACTTCCTGCTCGCGGACGACCCCGCAGGCCCCGCGGGCCGCGCCCGGGTGACGGCCGTCCTCGACTTCGACAACCTGCACGTAGGCGACCGGCTGCTGGACCTCGCCTGGGTGGCGGAGACCGCGGGCCGGGCCGGCGGCGCCCCCGGCGCCGCCCGGGACGCCCTCGGCCACTTCCGCACCGCAGCCCGCGGAGCCGGCCTCATCGACGGCACCGACCTGCCGCTGCTGATGCCGGTGCTGATCGCGCACGCCGTGCCCGTCCTCGTCGACATCGCCAAGGACATCCTCGAGCGCGATCTCCTCGCGCCCGCCTGGCTGTCGTACTTCGAACTCCTCGACACCGAACGGCGCCTGCGGCTGCACCGGCTGCTGACCGGCTGAACCGTTCCCCCGAACCGCCCCTCCCCACGTCCGCCGTCCGCGCCCACCGCCGGGCGCGGACGGAGACCAGCCGTGTCCCTCTCCCGTCCGGACACGGCGCCCCTCCCACTCATCCCCATGAGGAGAATCCATGCCGTCCACCGACCACCGCCGTACCTGGCCCGAGGACCTGTCCTCCTACTGCTTCGAGGTGCCCTTCGGCGAGGAAACCGTCCTCTTCGACTCGGCCCGGGGCATCCACCTGACCGACACCGCCGGGCGCTCCTACATCGACAGCCTCTCCGGCGTCTTCGTCAGCTGCTTCGGCTACAGCTGCGAGCCCATCGTCGACGCCGTCACGCAGCAACTCCGCAAGCTGCCCTTCAACCCGCCGCTGCACGGCACCAACCCGGCCGCGCTCGCCCTCACCGACGCCCTGGCCCGCCTCGCGCCCGAGGGCCTGAACACCGTCAAGCTCGTCAACGGCGGCTCCGAGGCCGTCGAGGCGTCGCTGCGCTTGGCCCGGCTCACCCAGCGCGAGCTGGGCAACCCCGGCCGCTACAAGCTGCTCAGCTACTACCACGGCTACCACGGCGCCACCTTCGGCTCCCTCTCCCTGACCGGCCGCCCCGACGTCACCCGCTTCGGCCCGAGTCTGCCGGGCGTCGTGCACGTCTGGTCGCCCGACATGTTCGCCTCCGTGCACGGCACGGACGCCGAGGAGTCCGGCCGGCTGGCCGCCGAGGCCATCGAGCGCACCATCCAGGCCGAGGGTCCCGACTCCGTCGCTGCCCTCGTCATGGAGCCCGTCATCCACCTGCGCGGCATGGCCATCGCCCCGCCCGGCTACCTCGCCCGGGTGCGCGAGATCTGCGACCGCTACGGCGTGCTGCTGGTCTTCGACGAGATCGTCACCGGCTTCGGCCGCACCGGGCAGCCCTTCGCCGCCCAGACCTTCGGCGCCACCCCTGACCTGATGGCCGTGGGCAAGGGCATCTCCGGCGGCTACGCCCCGCTGGCCGCCGTCCTCTTCAACGACAAGGTGGCCGGCGTCCTCACCGACGCCTCCGGCACCTCCTCCTTCGCGCCCTCGCACACGTACGCCGCCAACCCGCTCGCCGCCGCGGCCGGGCTCGCCTCCGTCACCCTCTACTCCGAGGGCGGCTACCTCGACAGCAACGCCACCCTCGCCACCTCCTTCACCAGCAATCTCACCGAGGCCCTCGGCGACCGCGGCGACCTGCGCTCCGTCGGCCTGTTGTACGGCGCCAAGCTGCGCCCGCTGCCCGACGACCCCGAGGGCAGCGCGGGCGCCGCCGTCGCCTCCGCCTGCCAGGAGCGCGGCCTCATCCTGCGAGGCCAGGACGACTGGATCACCCTCGCCCCGGCCTTCACCACCACCGAGGAGGAGACCGCGGAGATCTGCGGCAAATTCACCGACGCGCTGGACAAGGTGTACGGGGGGCGGATGTGAACGGCCTCGCCACCCGCTACGCGGAGGTCTCGGCCGCAGCCGGCAACCGGATGACCCCGGCCGAGCACACCGTCGTGCAGCGGGAGCTGTCCGAACTGGCGGTCCTCGACCTCCAGGACACGGCGGTCTCCCCGCTGGAGGTGATGCGCGCCGTCGCCGCCGCCGTCCCCGAGCGGCTCTACGACGACAGCGGTGACGTCCTGCGGCGCATGCACGAGATCGCCGGCTTCGGCAACTACCAGAGCTGTCTGTCGTCGCTGCCCACCGTGCACGCCTGCTTCGAACTCGGCCTGTCCGGCGCCGCCGGGTCCCCCGCCGACCTGATCGTCGGCCGCGGCCACATCGCTCCCAGCTTCTACGCCGAGCGCTACGTCCGCGGCGAACTGCCCTTCCTGCCGCTGACCACCATGCACCGCGGCGGCATGACCGGCGTCGTGCACCGCGACTGGGGCTTCGCCAACACCATGCGCTACAGCCTGGGCGTCGGCCTCGCCCAGGCGGTCAGCCGCGCCCGCGACCTGACCCGCCGCGGCGAGTCCCGCAAGGTGGTCTGCCTGGCCGGTGACGGCGAGCTCCACGAGGGCGTCACCTTCGAGTGCATCCGCTGGGCCCACGACACCGACCTGGACAACCTCGTCCTCGTCGTCGACGCCAACGACCGCGGCATCGAACCGCTCGACAAGCCCCTCAGCCGCGACTACCTGCGCAGCTACTTCCCCACCGTGGTGGAGGCCGACGGTCGCGACGCCGCCGCCGTGCGCGACGCCCTCGACACCCTGCTGCGGGCGCCGGGGCGCGCCGCGCTGGTCTGCCGCACCCACAAGGGCGAGCACAGCTTCAAGCCGCCGGCCGCCGCCTCGGCCGCCCCGCCGCGCATCCCCTCCTTCGCCACCACCACAGGCCGCATGCTGGCCGCCGTACCCACCCCCTCCGGGCGGCCCCCGGCCGTCTTCACCGCCGACATGGCCAACCGCTTCGGCCTGCCGGGCAAGGTGGCGTACGACAACACGGGCCTCGCGGAGACCCTCAGCGTCGGACTGACCCTGGCGCTGCCCGACGACGACCTCAAGGTCGTCGCCACCGACGCCATGTACTACATGGACTCGCTCAGCATGCTCACCGAGGCCGCCACCAGCGTCCGCAACCTGATGGTGCTGGCCGGCCGCAACTGGGCCGCCTGGGGTGGCGCCGCCAACGCCTTCAACCTGCTGGCCCTGCTCACCGACACCCGCGTCTACGAGCCGGTCACCGAGGGTGAGTTCCACGCGGTCGCCCGCCGCCTCGCCGCCGAACCCGGCACCGTGCACGTGCTGAGCATGGTGGACGCCCGCTTCACCCCGCCGGCCGCCGACTGCTCCGACGCCGTCGACGACGGAGTGTGGATCACACCCCCGGACGGCGCCGCCGACGGCGACACCGTCGTCGTCAGCTTCGGCTACGCCACCACCCTGGTGGAGGAGGCCAACACCGGCCTCGGCCTGCCGCACCTGCACTGCACCGCCCTCAATCCGCTGCTCGGCAGACCCCTCCTGGAGGCGCTGCGCCGCTTCAAGCGCGTGGTCTCCGTCGAGTACAACGGCGCCCACGGCGGCTTCGGCGCCTGGCTGCGCAACCGCTACCTGCTGCCGGTCACCGTGCACGGCGTCGAGAACGACATCGACAACTGCGTCCACGACGAGCAGCTGCGCCGCCACGGCATGGCCCCCGACCAGCTGGCCGCGCTGCTGGACACCGTGCACGCCGAGGCGGGTGAGAACCGTGCGGTTGCACGCGCATGACTACGGGCTGGTGGACACCGCCGGCATCCTCGACGGCGCGGTGCTCATGCACCGCACCATGTCCGATCTGATCACCGCCCGGCCCGACGCCGTCCCGCACGACATCACCCGCGGGGCGAAGGGCCTCGGCCCGCTCGCCGGCGACGTCGTCTACGCGGGCAACGGCCCCTACGCGCACCTGTACCACCTGTGGCGCGAGGAGCAGGGCGGCAGCCACCGCATCGTCCGCGAGGTGCACACCACCTTCTGGTCCGGCTACTGGACCCAGGAGGAGCTGTGCGCCCCGCTGCACCGGCCGGGCGACACCGTCCTGTTCCCCAGCGAGTACACCCGCCGGGTGTTCCTGCGCTGCTTTCCCGGCGTCCCCGCCCGGGACGCCGTGGTCGCCTACCCCATGCTCGACGCGATGCCCCGGCACACCCCCGTCCCCGCCCCGGCACCGGACGCGGTGCTGCGCGTCGGCTACCTCGGCGCGCTCTCCACCGCGAAGAACTTCGACCAGGTCCTGGAGTCCTTCGCGCGCTGCCACCGGGAGAGCGGGGGCCGGGCCCGGCTGGTCTTCGCGGGCAAGCCCAACGACCCGCGCTGGGAGACCGGCGCGGTGCTGGAACGACTGGCCGCACGGGGCGTACCCGCCGACCACGTCACCGCGCTCGGACTGATCGGCGCGGACCGCCTCGCTGACTTCTTCTCCCGCGTCGACGTACTGCTCTTCCCCTCCACCGCGTCCCGGGAGAGCCTGGGCCGGGTGGTGTTCGAGGCGCTCGCCCACGGGGCGCCGGTCCTCGCCGCCGCCATGGGGCCGGCCGTCGAGCTCCTGCCCGCGCGCAACCTGGTCCCGGCCGAGCTGTTCGCCACCCCGTTCTCCATGGACCGGGTCGTCGCGCTGGGCCGCGTCGACGAGGACGTCCTGACACAGCGGCTGCTCGCCCGCGACTGGGAACCGGCGCGGCTGCGGAACACCGGCCCGTTCGAGGAGCCGGCGTTCTGGCGGGCGCTCACCGGCACGGGGCAGGACCACGGCACCGGCGACGCCGCGTACGACGCCGCCACCGTGGCCCGCGTCGAGGTCGACGGCCGCCGCGCCACCGACCCCGCCGCGGCGCTGGCCGACGCCCACCGGCTCTTCCTCGACTATTTCCAGCGCCGCGACGCGCCCCTCCTGGAGCGCATCGCGGCCCTGGAGGAGGAGCAGGGCAGGCGCCGCCCCGAACTGCGCGCCGTCGTCACCGCGCCCGAGCGCAACCTGGCCGACTACCGGGCCCTGCCCAGGCTGACCGACGCCCTCGTGCTGGCGCCCTTGGCCTACCGCCTCACCCCCGTCCCCGATCCCGCAGCCGCCACCGTCCCGCACCCGAACGACACGGAGGTCGTCCCCGTATGAGCAGCACGCCGGAAGCAGTTCTCCCGCCCGCCCCCACCGGGGGTGGCGAGCACCAGGGCCGGGTGGTCCTGGTCGTCGGCGGGGGCAAGGGCATGGGCCGCGCCGTGGCCGAGGCGTTCGCGCTGCGCGGCGCTCGCGTCGCCGTCGCCGACACCAACACCCTGCCCTCCGCCTACAACCAGTACCGGGCCCAGAAGGTGGACGGCTTCACCGCCGCCACCGCCCTCGCCGAGGAACTGACTGCCAGGGGCCTGGACGTCACCGCCCTGGAGGCCAACGCGGCCGACGAGGACTCCGTACGCGCCCTGCTCGCCGAGGTCGAGCGCGTCTACGGCAGGCTCGACACCGTCGTCAACGCCTTCGGCGTCACCCATGTGTGCCCCGTCGAGCAGATGGAGCTGACCGAGTTCAACCGGGTCGTCGAGGGCAACCTGAACGGCGTCTTCCTGGTCTCCAAGCACGCCCTGAAGCTGCTGCGCGCCGACGGCGGCGGCTCCATCGTCAACTTCTCCTCCGTCTCCGGGCGAAGCGGTTTCGCCAAGGTGGCGCACTACTGCGCGGCGAAGTTCGGCGTGATCGGCTTCACCGCGGCGCTCGCCCTGGAGGAGGCCAAGAACGGCGTGCGGGTCAACGCGGTCTGCCCCGGCATGATCCGCACCGCCATGTGGGACTACCTGCTCGACGAGTTCACCCGGCCGGGCGAGACCCGCGACGAGTGCTGGGAGCGGATGCGCATGATGATCCCCCAGCGTGAGTTCCAGCAGCCGGAGGACATCGCGGAGACCGTTCTGCACCTCGCCGCGGCCCGCCGGGTGACCGGGCAGGCGATCAGCGTCGACGGCGGGATGAGCGCCCCGTGACGCGCACCGCAACCACCACGCCCGGCGGTGCGGACACCGCCTGGTCGTGGTCCGACGGCCGCCCGGCGTGTTTTGCCGGGCCGGCCGGCTCCCTCACGGTCACCGCGCCGGGGGGCTCGGACCTGTACCGCATGCCGGGCGTCCGGGAGATCGACGCTCTCGTGCACGCCAGCCGCCCGGTCGAGGGGGACTTCACCCTGTCGGTCCGCGCCGAGGTGCGCCCCGACGGGGGCACCGGGCGGTTCGCCGACGCCGGCGGCGTGCTCGTGACCACCGCCGACGGCTGGGCCAAGTTCTGTGTGGAGCGCGCCCCGTCCGGGGACTGGACCCTGGTCACGGTGGTGTCGGCGCCGTACTCCGACGAGGCCGCGGGCCCCGTCCTCGACGGGCCGCGCGCGGAGCTGACGGTGGTCCGCGAAGGCCGCCGCGCGGCGCTGCTGCACCGTCCGGACCCCGAGGGCGAACCGCGCTTCGTACGGACCTTCACCGTGCCGGAAGGCCCGCTGCGGGTGGGGCTGTTCGCACAGGCCCCGTTCTCCGCGTCCTGCACGGCCGTCTTCGACGGCGTACGTCTCGATCCGGAGCCGCTCCGTGACCGCCGCTGACCTCGGGGCGGGCCCCGCCGTCGGCCCCCGCCGGCCGACCGGGGCGGTGGTGGCCCCCGGCCCCGCCACCCCCGCAGACCTGGCCCGCCACATCGACGAGGTGTCGGCCCGGCTCGCCCGCCTCGCCGGCCCGCTGGACGCGGAGGCCGCGCTCGACGACACCCGCGACCACGCCCGCGCCCTCGGCCTGCCGCCCGGCGACCTCGCCGGACCGCTGAGCCGGGGGCTGGCCCAGACCGGTTCGCTGGGGCCCGACGAGAGCGCCGAGTACCGGCGCAACCTGCAGGCCCTGTTCGACGCGACCGGGGTGGCCGACCCCGCGTCACCCACCCCGCAGGAGCTGTACGCCGCCTTCCACCGGATGGGCCGTGAGGTCGCCCTGCGCCTGGCGCAGGCGCTGCCCGTCGACGCCGGCCGGACGGTCCTCTTCCTCGGCACCGACGCAGAGTTCCTCAAGCCCTCCTACGACCTGCTGGCCGGGGGTTCCGGCGCCTCCGAGGTGTTCTACCTCAGCCGGCTCTCCCTGCTCAGCGACGCCGAGCGGGCGGTGCTCTCGCGCACCAGCCGCCGGGTGTTCGGGCCGCAGGAGGTCACCGCGCGCAGCGCGGCGGGACGCCAGCGGGCCTGGATGGACAACGGGCTCGTCGCCTCCGAGCTGGCCCGGATGGTCACGGCGGCCCGCGAGGAGGCCGACCGGCGGCCCGGCGGCCCGCTCTTCGAGGAGCTGTTCGCTGCGGCGTTCGCGGAGGAGGCCGCGCACGGCACCGACCAGGCGCGGCGGCTGGCCGAGGGCCTGCTGACCCTGCACGGGACACCGCTCCCGGAGACCGACGCGGTCCTGCGCGAGGGCATCGGCTCCGGTCTCTTCGCGGAGGTCTGCCGCACCCTGGGCCGGCGGCTGCCGGTGACTCGGCCGGACGGCGGCGCCCGGCCGCTGACCCTGGTCGACATCGGGGCCAACGGCACGCAGCCCGCCCTCCTCATGGGCGCCGCACACGTCGTGCACGACCGGCCTGACGTCCACGTCCGCCTGTTCACCCCGCATCCGGCCCGCTGGGGCAGGCCCGGGGTACGGTTCCGCACGGCCCCGGCGACCTCGCTGTTCGCCCTGGGCGTGGAGACGGTCAAGTCCTTCGCCACGGACTACGGCTCGGTCGCCGCCGGCGCCCCCCACACGGTCAAGGCGGTCGACCCGGACCAGCTCCTGCTGGCCCACCTCAAACACCTGGCCTTCCACAGGGCGGCGTGGGAGACACGCGGGTACGCCCCCTGAGGGGGTGTCGCAGGAGCGGTGCCACAGCGGCGCCATGGAACAGCAGCCGCCCCGGGTGTCAGACGTCCACCGACGCCCCTGTCTCCAGCGCCGTCCGGACGGCCATCGCCAGGCGGACGGCCAGTACGCCCGCGTCGCGGCCCGGCGCGGGTGCCGCGCCCGTGCGCAGCGAGGACACGAAGTGGGCGAGCGCCGCCGCGCTGATCTCGCCGCGGCCGGGCAGCGACCAGCTCTCGTGCGCGGCCTCGGACGCCTCGGCCGTGGCCCAGTCCAGCTCGGCGAACATGTGGTCGCGGCCGGTCAGCCGGGCCTGCCCGTGGCGGGAGTAGACCGACAGCGCGGCCGGGGTGCGCATCGCCTCGGCGCCGAGTGCGCCGCCGGTCAGCACGGCCGAGGCGCCGGAGTCGAACCGCAGCACGACCGCGACTCCGTCCTCCAGCGGGCTGCCCAGGTAGGAGCCGCCGGCCGCCTGCACGGCCACCGGCTCGCCCAGCAGATGGCACAGGGTGTCCAGGACGTGGCAGGTGTTCTCGTTGACGATGCCGTTGCCGACCGCCGGGTCCCACACCCAGGCGGGGCTGTCGTCGCGCGGCAGCACCAGGTCGGCGTTGACCACGAGCCCCTCGCCGAGCGGCCCGTCGAGCAGCTCCCGCAGCCGGCGTACGGCGGGCAGGTGGCGCAGGCAGAAGTCCATCATCACGGGCATGTCCGGGAACCGGTCGAACAGCTCCGTCATCTCCTCGGCGTGCGCGTCGTCGACGGCGAAAGGCTTCTCCAGGAACACCGCGAGCCCCCGCTCGCCCGCGGCAGTCACCAGCCGCCGCCTGGCCGCGGGCGGCACGGCGATCACCACCGCGTCCAGTTCCTCCTCGGCGATCATGCGCAGCCCGTCCCGGTACCCCCGGGCGCCCAGCTTCGCCGCGTACGGCTCCAGGTCGATGCCCTGCGCCTCCGGGTCGAGGTCGGCCACGGCGACCAGCTGGGCTCCGGACAGGGTGGAGAGGACCTTGGCGTGGCAGCGGCCGAAGCCGAGGCCGATCACACCGAACCGCACGGGGGCGGCGGCGTCAGGGGTCGAGTGAGCGGGCACGGGGGATACCTCCGGTCGGTGGGGCGCTGCTGCGGCGGGGACGGCGTCCCGGCCGGCGGGGGCGGTCACGCGGCGGTCCCGGGCCACCGGCCGCCGCCCGACGGCCAGCTGACGTCGGGCACGTCGGCGAACTCGGCGAGGACCGCGGTGAGCAGCTGCGGATCGGGCGGGGTGTCGGCAGCCCGCACCATCTCCGCCAGGTGCGCCCGGTCGCCGGTGCCGGTCAGGACGGTGCCCAGGTTCTCGTTGGCCAAAGCGAACTGGAGGGCCAGCAGGGCGAGGTCGGTGCCCTCGCGGGCGCAGAGCGCGGCGGCGCGGGACGCGGCGGCCCGCAGTTCGAGCGAACCGGGATGCCAGGACGGCGGCCCCGTCTGGGTGAGCAGCCCCATCGCCACCGGAGAGCCGAGCAGCGTGGTGACGCCGTCCTCGGCCCACCGGACGGCGGGTTTCTCCAGCGCGGTGTCGTGCAGGCCGTAACGGCAGTACGACAGCACCACGTCCACGCCGCCCGTCGCCACTGCCCCGTCGAGGACCGGCAGCGGCAGCCCGGAGACGCCCACGGCGCGCGCCTTGCCCTCCTCCTTCAGGCGGGCCAGCAGCGGCAGCACCGTGCCGGTGATCTCCTCGGGGTCGCCGTACTCGATGTCGTGGGCCAGCAGCACGTCGACGTGGTCGGTGCCCAGCCGGCGCAGGCTGTCCTCGAAGCCCTCGCGGATCCGCCGCGCGGAGAAGTCGAACTCCTCGGGCGCCCAGCAGCCCACCTTGGTGCTGAGCACCACCTCGTCGCGGCGCCCGCGGAGAACCCTGCCGACGATCTCCTCGGCGAAGCCGCCGCCGTAGGACGGTGCGGTGTCGAGCACGTTGATGCCCCGGTCGAGTCCGTGCCGCAGGGTGTCGGCGACCACGTCGGGGTCGCGTCTGCCGAAGATCCCCATGAGTGAGGTGGTGCCCAGGCCCAAGGCCGAGATCCGTGGGCCGCCCCGGCCCAGTGTGCGGTACTTCACGCGCTCGCCTCTCGTTTCCGGTGTCGGAATGTCGGTGTCGTGACGCGTGCGGAGCGCACGCGTCCCGGGGCATCGTGCGACCGTTCCCACGGCCCGGACTTCCCCCGATCGGGCAGGTTCGGGGCGGTCCCGCGGCGCCTGCGGCGGCCCCGGAAAGTCCACCCGGTGACGGTGTTGGCGGACCGTGGCGGCGCGTGGTGGGTTGGAAAGGGCCGCGCGCCGTCCGGGGGACGACGGCGCACCGCGGCCGTACGGGCGCCTTGCGCATCTGACCGGAGGGAAGGACGTCACAGATGAGGGATCGGGGCACGGGCCGCCGTCGCGACGGACGGCGGGAGCGGTGACGGCGGGAGCCGTGGTGGCGGGCGGCACGGCCGCGGCGCCGGCGCCAGGTGCGGCGGAAGTGCCGGAGACGGCGGCCGGGACGACCGTCATGTTCTGGAACCTGTACCGCACCGGCCTCGAGCGGCACGACGGGGACGACACCCGCTGGGAGGCCCAGCGGCGGCTGATCCTGCGGGAGCGGCCGGACGTACTGATGGTCACCGAGGCGTGGTGCTGGGACCTGGACGACGAGGCCCTGTTCGCCGACGCCAAGCGGGACCTCGGCATGGACGGCGTGCTGTTCCGCGCCAAGACCGAGTGCCACCAGGCGATCCTGTGGCGCCCCGGCGTGGAGCTGTGCGCGGTGGACGGCTACCCGCCCGAGCTGCACCTCTGGCACGGCTTCGGGAGCACGGTGCTGCGTCTGCCGGGACGGAGCGGTCCGGTGCGGTTCGTGGTGGCTCACCTGGATCCGTACAGCCCGCTCAACCGGCGGCTGGAGTCGGACCGGCTGCGTGGCTTCGTCGGCCCCCACACGCACGGGCCGGTGCTGGTGGCGATGGACGCCAACACGGTGCCGCCCGGTGACCCGGAACCCGACTGGAGCGCGGTCCCCGCCCACCGCCTCGGCAACCATCTTCCGCCGGACGGCAAGGAGACCGACCGTGCGCCCGTCGCGGCGCTGCTGGACGAGGGGCTCTTCACGGACGTGGGCGCGGCCGGGGGCGACCGGCGGCCCACGGTCCGCAACTCCGAGGAGGGTGACCCCGCGCGCCGTATCGACCTCTTCCTGGCCTCCGGCCGGCTCCTTCCCGGGGTGGACTCCTATCGGGCGGTGGCCGACGTGCCCGCCGGAGCCGACGGTCGCCCGGCCTCGGACCACGCGCCGATCGTGCTCCGGCTGCGCCCGGAGGCGGAGACGCCCTGACGGACCGAGGGGCCGGCTCTCCGCGCTCCGCGCCGCCACCCGTCACGGGTGGCGGCGCGGACCGCGTCCGTGCGCCTCAGGCGGCCGCGGCGGCCGCCACCGGGCGGTGCAGCAGGTAGAACTGGAACACCTCGTCCTCGGTGCCCGGAGTGGCGGCGACGGCCGAGCGCACCTCCAGGCCCGTCTCCTCCGCGAGCTGGCGCACGGCGGGCAGGACCGGGGTGTGGCCGAACACCAGGGCGTGCCCGCCCGGCGCGATCAGCCGCACCAGCGAGCGGAAGCCGGCCACGGCCGTGTCGACGCTGAGGACCTCCGCGTTGAGGAAGCGCATGACGAGCACCTGCACCGACTCCTCCGGCGCGGGCCGGCCGAGGCCGTTCGCGACGAAGGCGTCCGGGATGCGGCGGCGGGCCAGCTCGACCATCTTCTCCGAGGCGTCGGAGGCCAGCACCCGGCAGTCGGGGAAGGCCTCGCCCAGGGAGGAGACGAACCTGCCGGTGGAGCAGGCCGGGTCGTAGATCGTGTCGCCCGGCTGCACGAGGTCCCGCAGGAGCAGGGCCGCCGCGGCGCGGAAGTGGGCCTCGTCCGGGTCGAGGTTGTCGGCCAGTTCGGCGGTGCCGTCCCAGACGTGAGGGGGGACCAGGGCCTCGTTCCAGTCGCTGTCCAGGCGGGGGAAGAGGAAGTCGATGTCCGCCTCGCCGTCCTTCGCGGCGCGCGCCAGGACGGCCGCCCGCTCCTCGACCGACCGGGCGGTGAAGTGGAAGACCACGCGCTCCCGGGTGAAGCGCAGGCCCCCGAACTCGCCCATCAGCATGCGCGGCGTGAGCACGGACGAGGGGTCGGTGCGGCCCTCCGCCACCAGCTTGCGGCCGAGCCAGGTCCGCCCCCCGACGTGGAGCAGGAAGTACTGGCAGAGCGCGAAGGGGGATTCCTCGGCCCAGGAGCAGCGGCGGTCCACGGTGCCGAAGCCGTCGTCGCCGACCGCGCTGTCGATCTCCCGCTCGCGCCGGAGCCACTCCTGCTCGTCCTGATGACTGAACACGCTCGATCACCTCTGTTTGGGTCTGGGGCTGAATCCGTGTCTGAAGGTGGGTCTGGTTCCGGCGGTGTGCCGGGACGCCGAGGTCATACGGCCCGCGGGTCGGCCGGCCGGGTCTCGGGCGCCCGCAGCCAGGCCACGAGCGCGAGGGCGGGCACCGCTGCGGTGAGCAGGAACGCGGCCGGGAACGAGAACGCCTGCGCGGCCGCCCCGGCGAGCAGCGGCCCGGCCACGGCTCCGACGTCGGCGGTCACCTGGAAGCCGGCGAGCGCCGAGCCGCCCCGCGCGTCCGGTCCGATCACGTCGGCGACCGCGGCGCCGTGCGCGGGCCCGGTGACCCCGCAGCCCGCGCCGGTCACCAGGGCGGCGGCCAGCAGCGGTACGGGGCTCGTGCTGAGCCCGACACCCGCGAGACCCAGCCCGAACAGGGCCAGGCCGAGTACGGCGACGGGGCGGCGGCCCCGGCTGTCGGTGATCCGCCCGGCGAACGGCAGCACGGCCACGTTGCCGACGGCGAAGACGGTGAGCGCGAGGGAGGCGAGCGCGGTGCCCTGCTCGAACCGGGCGGTCACGAACAGCGGCACCAGCGAGACCTGGATGCCGTACGCGCCCCAGCCGATCGCGAAGTTGGACAGCAGTGCGGCGCGGTAGGCGGGCAGCGCGAGGACCTCCCGCATACGGACCATCGGACCGTCACCACCGGCGGCGTCGGTGCCCGCCTCCCCGGCGGCCTCGGACTTTCCGGCGCCCCCGGCCCGCCTGCCCGCCGGACCTGCGGGCAGCAGGGCGACCGTGAGCGCGGCGAGGGCCAGGCACATGCCGGTCACGGTGAACGGGGCGCTGCGGGAGAGGGCGACCAGGCCGGCGCCGGTCATCGGCCCGACTACGGTGCCGACCTCGAAGCCGACCGACCACACGCCGAAGGCACGGCCGCGCAGCGCCTGGGGCGCGGCGGCCACCAGCAGCGCGACGGCGGACACGGTGAACGTCGCGGACCCGACACCGCCGATGACGCGCAGCGCCATCAGCTGCCAGTAACTGTCGGCCAGTCCCGCGGGTCCGGTGCCGACGGCGGTCAGCAGCAGCCCGGCCGGCAGCATCCGGCGGGCCAGGCCGCCCGTGACGAGCCGTCCGGCGAGGGGCGTGAACAGCAGGCGGGCCAGGAAGAAGGCGCTGACGATGCCCGGTACGGCGGCGGTCTCGGCCAGCTCCGCGGTGCGCTCGGTGAGCACCGGGGCGACGGCGCCCGCGCACATCGAGGACACGAAGACGACGCAGACCAGCACCCACACGGTCGTCGGGAGCCGGCGGAGTGTCCGGGCCGCGGGCTCGGTGAGGGCGGTCATCGCCACCGCCCCCGGGGAGCGGGGACGGCCAGCGGACGGGCGGCGGTGTCGGCGGACCGGCCCGCGACCCCCGCGGCGGCGCGGTCGGGGCGGGTACGCCAGCCGGGGCCGTGGCCGGGGGCCGGCCGGAGCCGGCGTTCGGCCGCTGCGGCGGCCGGTGATGCGGGAGCGGCCGCGGCGGTCGGCTGTTCGAGGTCTCGGTGCATGCGTGCGAGTTCAACCCGTGAGGTGATGGAGAGTTTGCGGAAGATCCCGCGGAGGTGGAAGTTGACGGTGTAGGGCGACAGGAACATGCAGTCCGCCGTCTCACGGTTGGTCAGCCCCTGGGCGACCAGGTCCGCGACGGCGCGCTCGGAGTGGGTGAGGCTGGCCCAGCCGGTGACGGGCCGGTCGACGTACGTCCAGTGCCGGCGCCGTACGCCCAGGCCGCGCAGTGTGCCGCGGACCCGGGCGGCGTCCGGTGCGCAGCCTGCGGCATCGTAGGCGTCCAGGGCAGCCTGGAGCCGCTTCACGGCGTGCGTACGGCTGGTGTCGTCGCCGTCCTTCAGCAGCAGCGTGCCGAGGTCCTCCTCGGCGCGCCCCCGCGACCAGGGATCCCGGTGGGCGGCCGCGGCCCTGCTGAGCAGCGTGGCCGATTCCCGCAGCAGGCCGTCGGCGTGGTCGGCGGTGACCGCCGCCGCGTGCGCGGCCTCGGCGTCCGCAGCGGGGGACGCGGCATCCGCGACCGGGTGCGTGGCGTCCGCCGTGCGGGCCGCGCCGACGGCCCGTGCCTGGGCGGCGATCCGCGCGGCCAGCTCCGGTTCGTCCGCGGCCAGGGCGAGCCGCACCAGCCAGGCCGCGGTGGCGGCCCCGGCCAACAACAACGCCCCGGGCACCGGACCTGCGACGGCACGCCGACCACCACCGCTCGGCGGCCGGTGGTTCGACATGGCGGCAGTGGCGCTCGTGGTGCTCCCGGTGCCGGGCGTCGTGGTCGTGGAGGTCGTCCCGCAGGCGCACGCCGCGTCCGGCCCGGCACCGGAGACGGATGCGCAGCCGGGCAGGTGGGTGTCCGGGGTGCCGAGTTCGCGCAGTACTCGCAGCACGGCCCGCGAGCCCTCCTCCACCTCCGTGACGCGCAGGACCGCGCGCAGCGCGCGGCCGGCGGCGAGGTCGAAGCGGTCGTCGGCCAACAAGGAGACCAGTTGCCCTGCGGCCGGTCCGGCCTCCCGCGGCCGGCCTCGGCGCAGCGCGGCCTCAGCCCGTACGCCGAGGGCGAGCAGGGTGTCGGTCCGCGACCGGTCCTCGTCCGGTGCGGCCAGCACCTCCTCGGCCAGCCGCTCCGCCTCGTCCAGCTCGCCGCACTCCAGCGCCAGGGCTGCCTGCGGCGCGCGGACGCCGGGCGGCCCG
>NZ_JAAGLT010000061.1 GCF_010548275.1 Streptomyces sp. SID12488 | reverse complement strand
CGGGCATAGAAGGCGGTTCGGGAGACCTGCAACAGTTCACACGCGCGCTTGACGTTGTGACCGTCTCGCTTCTCCGCCTCGATGAACGGGTGCACCGTCACCGGGTCTCCTTCGCGAAGAAAGCCGTGGCCCGCTTGAGGACCTCCACGTCCTCGCGAAGCCGGCGGTTCTCCCGTCGCAGCGCGGCCAACTCCTCGCGTTCACTGCTGGTCAGGCCGTCGCGTTCGCCCGCGTCGACCTCGGCCTGGCTGATCCACAGCCGCACCGCGGTCTCCGTCAGATCGAAGTCCTTGGCGATCTGACCGACCGAGCGGTCACCACGCCGGCACAGCTCGACGATCTCGGCCTTGAACTCCGGCGTGAACGAACGGCGAGGCCGAGGCTTCTTCTTCCCCATGCTCTCCATGATGGACATCCTCCCGGGGCTGAACCCCTGATCTCGGATGTCCGTCAAAACGGATCAAGCCCAACTCCGCCCAGCACACGCAGGGATGACTCGTCGGGATGGGCCTGCCACCGCTCCGCGATGCCCTCCGCCCCGCATGTACAGGGATGACTCAACGCAGAAGAGACAGACCAGCAGTCGGCCGAACTCTGCCCGACTAGAAGAAACTGCAGGTCAAGCAGGGTGCACTATCGGGATTCTCACTACAATGTCCTGCAACTTCTCATCTGACGTCACGTCAATTTCTCACCGGCTGCCGCCTTTGATTCTGCCGAGGATCAACAAATGAGCACGCCACAAGAGATGGCAGCAACAACGGACACATGACATCAGGATGAGAACCTCGCCGGACATCGAGATGAGACTCAGCAGTAGGCGGGCAGGTCCTCCACCGTCACGTCCAGGAGATCGAACGCAGCGGTCACCGTCCTGGACAGGAAGTCCTTGCCGCGGTCCACACGCACCTTCTCCGGCAGGCCACCGAAGGGGCCGTAAGGGTCCTCGCGCAGGACCGCGGAGCGCAGTGCGGACAGCACCGACTCCCGCGACGGATGCACCGGCGTGACGGCGACACCAGTGATCGCGTTTGTCGCGCAGTCGGTGAACCAGGTGATCCACGGTCTGCGAGCTGTGCCGTCGACGTCGACCAGCACCGGGGCCTGCATGTGGTCGCTCTCCCATGCCTGGTTGCGCCAACCCCGCGGCCGGGCCAGGAACACATCGTGCTTGCGCGCCGCCCGCTCGCCTTTCGCAAGTCCGGCCCGCTCCCCCGGCGTCAGGTCCCGCTGGATCGCACGGTGCAGCGTAGGAATCGACGGAGGCGGCTCTCCCTCACCCCTGACCGCGCGAGCGGTCAGCTCACGATGGACCGCCGCGACGTTGCCCTTCCACAAGGCCAGCAGGCGGCGCACCTCCGAGGTGACGGTGAAACGGTCCCTGCTCTGAGCCCGTGCGCCAGGCTCCGCGGCCGCGGACTCGTCACGCTCGGCGGCGGCCAGCCACCGCCACACCGTGCGCTCCGTCACCTCCAACGACTCCGCCATCAGCCGTACATGACGGGAGGTCAATTTCTGTTCCTGCCGCAGGGCGAGCAGCCGGCGCACGGCAGGACCGCGCAGCGCCGACAGGGAGGAAGAAGGCAGGCCTCCCCGCGCGTCCGCACCGTCCCCGTGCTCGCCGGTGTGGGAAGCGCCCCCTCCCGGCCCCAAGGCGCCGGTCACAGCGGCCCCATCAGCCGTGCGCAGGCCCGCTCCAGCATCCGGCGGTCCACTACCGCACGGCTCTTGCCGTAGATCTCGGCGGTCAGGTGCGAGGTGAGCTTCGCCCAGGTCCGGAAATTGCCGTGGCCCACATGCTCGTCCACCCACACGATGTCGTCCTCGGCCACCTCGCCCCACAGCGAGTGGAAGGCCGCCATCGCCGCTGCTACCTCGCCCGGGCGAAGACGCGGCACCAACTCCCAGGTCAGCACCCGAGAGGCCAGCGCGGGCACCCGGCGCAGCGCCCGTTCACTGCCCGCGCCCGCCAGCACGAGTGCCGTGTCCGTGTCCGGGTGGTCCCACAGCCCGCGCAGAAACTCCAGCGCCGGTCCCGGAAGGCGCTGTGCCTCGTCCAGTACCAGCACGCGGGGCTGTCGGAGCGCGTTCACCAGCATCAAGTCGGCCTCCCCCGCCCCGCGCGGCAGACGCCTGCCCAGCTCGAGGGCGTCCGCGAGTACCCGGCGCAGTTCGGGAACCGTCGGGTGCACACCGACGTGGACCCGGCGGACCCTGGCCGGGTGCGGCAGCTGGGAAAGGGCGTACTGCAGCGCGACGGTCTTGCCCTGGCCGGCGTCGCCGTACAAACACACCACCGTACCCACCGCGGCCGCGTGCGCGACCGTCCGCAGCACCGACCGCACAGCAGGCGTGTGCACCACCTGCGCACCCGGCACCAGGACCGGGACCTGCGCCAGATGCTTCTGCTCCCGCAGAAACACCTGCCCACCGCCACCCTTCTCGGCCACCACGTCCAGGCCCAGCTCACTGAGGGGATCCGACCGGCGCGCCCCGGCAACCTCAGGTTCCCGCCCCGTCAGCAAAGCCCGTCCCGCCCGACGGTCCCTGCGGATCACCCGGTGCAACGTCGACGCCGACGGCACCGAACCCCCGCCACCTGCAGCGGTCAGCCGGCGCCTCAGCTCAGCGACGTTCCCTCCCACCTCGCCCAGCAGCGCCCACACCTCGTCCGACACCGCATACCCCCGCCGGACCGGCGCCTCCACACGCCCCGTCACCTTCGCCTGCTCCAGCCAGCGCCACACCGTACGCTCCGAAGCACCCACCACCTCAGCGACCGCACGCACATGACGCGTCGACAACTCCCCCGCCCGCTGCCGCTCCAGCAAACGACGCACCACCAACACCCTCGGCAGCCCAGCCCCCCGGCCCGCTCCTACACCCTGATCCACCCCACGATCACACCGGCCCCACCCACCGCACCGCATCAGAACTCACGAAACTGAGACAGCATCAGCTGCCATCAGATAAAGCCCCACGACAGCAACACCCACCCCCAACCTCTCACCTCATGACAGTGCCGGTCCCGCCCCAACACCCCACTGACCAGCACCGACATCACACACACCCAGCCAGCGCCACCGACTCTCACCACCACCGACCCCAAGCCGAGAGATCGCAGCCTGGCCCCCACCACCACCCACACACTCGACACCCTCGACCCCTGGTGGAACCCACCCTGGCCCAGCATCTGGCAACGCACCTACCAGCAGACGAAGTTGCACCACCACACCGGCCAGCCCCACTCCCCCACCCTCCAGCGATGGACCGAAAGGCAACGCACCCGCTGGAACACCCTCCACCCCACCCAGCAGGAGCTTCTCTCCGACATCGACATCCACCCCGGATAGAACCGACAACAGCGGCGCTGTCAGACCCATGCGGGACAATTCCGCCATGGGCGAATCCATCGCGACACAGCTCCTCAGCACGGACCTCGAGACGGCCTGTCCCAACTGCGGCTACCTGATGTGGGTCCGCTACTCGGAGGTCGTGGCCCAGACCGCCGTGATCTGCCCCTGCTGCTACACCCAGATCTGGCTGGTCGACGAGACCGGAAGCGCACAGAACGCAGGCGATGCAATCCAGCAGCAGATCACACAAGCTCTGAAAGGCCTCTTCCGGTGAAATACCAGCAGCGCCTCCAGGTCGCCGTACGCGAACGCCTGCGCAAACTCATGACCGCGCCCTACTCCAGCGCCAGCCACGAAGTCCACCTCGCCGTCACCTGGATCAACAGCCAACCAGCCCTCAAAGGCCTCCTCGAAGAGGCGTCCCAGGCAGAACCAGGCGTCGACCGGGAGCGGTTCCGCGCAGGAATGACCCGCGGCCGCCGGTTCGTCTGGCCCAGCCGAACCGAACAAGGGCGAGCCACACTCGTCTGGGAACTGGTGCAGGAGATCGCTTCAAAAGAGGCGAGCAATCCCGATGTCGGTTTGCAGACCGCGATCGGTTACAGCATGCAACAACGCCATCAGGACAGCTGGCGGGAATTCGCCGAAGACATCCTGCAGCCCCTCTTCGACTACCTCAGCGAACGCGTCGGTTCGGAAAGCAGCATCCTGCACACCCTCGAGCGCTACCGGACCCGCATCGAGTGGTTCGACCGCGAAGAGCTGTACGCGCGCTTCGACGCCGACCGCGCCAACGGCGAAGAGGTCTACAACCTCGACCTCCAGCGCTTCCTCTTCCTCGAAGGCGACCACATCACCCACGCCAAACCCCGCTCAGCCTCCGGCGAAGCCGACCTCATCGGCGACCTCGACGGCCGCGAGCCCCTCGTCTGCGACGGAAAGATCTTCGACGGGAGCGGCCGAGGCAAGGGCTACCTCGTCAAAGGGCTGCACCAAGTCGTCAAGTACGCCCACGACTACGCGCAGCACACCGCCTACCTCGTCATCTACAACATCACCGACAAGCTCCTCGAACTGCCCACCGACGGCACCCCCGGCGCATGGCCCCCGTACACCGAAATCTCCGGCGTCCGCGTCTACTTCATCCACGTCCGCGTCCTGCCACCCACCACCACCGCCAGCAAAGCCGGCAAAGCCACCCGCGTCACCCTCACCCACGACGACCTCACCAACCCCGACACCACCTGACCCGTCCTTCAAGTAGCAGCCCACCGGAACTGCACGACGCGCGATCAACCTGCGCACACCCCGTACGCGCAGGTCAGACAGACACACCCCGCCCAGCCCCACACTCCGGGCCCCCAGGCACCGCGAACATCACCCAGAAGAACTGAGAAACCCCAGCTCGCAGCCACAGCAACAACTCAGAAAGACTGGGCGGCGACACTAGGTCGGATGTCAACCACGATCACCTCATGACGACCAGAAAGGGCCATGCCGTCTAGGCGCCCCGCTCCGCTCTCCACCGCTCGCGCGCGGCCGACCGCCGCTCACCCCAGCGCCCGATGGCCGTGACCGACCGCCCACTCAGGAGAGCCCGCCCGTGCAGAAGACCGTCCTCGTTCCCTACGCCCACCTACCCCAAGGGCACCACGACCGCCACGTCCTGACCAGTACCGTCGACGTTTTCGGCGCCGCCCACTGGCTGCTTACCGAACGCGCTCCGCAGCCCGGCGGCGATGTCCTGCCCTTTGACGCGCTGGTCGTTTCCGTCGATCCGGGCGGCAACGTCGAACTCACCGAGCTGAGCGCCGTGCGGGCCCGCTGGCCGCACCTGGACCGCCTGCCTGACGGCGGGTTTGCCGTCGCCGCGTCTCGCGTCCGCCGGTACGAGGACGCGAACCAGGTCCAGGTCTTCGACGCGCTCGGCCGCGAGACCTCGTCCTTCTCCGTCGGGGACGCCATCGAGCACCTGCTCGTGGACGAGGCGGGCCGTATCTGGGTCGGGCACTTCGACGAGAACCCGGTGGGAATCCGCTGCTGGAGCGCCACGGACCGACTCGCTTGGACGTCAGACGACGCCGGCATCCCCGGTCTCTTCGACTGCTACGCCCTGAACGTGTCGGGCACCGCCGCCTGGGCGTGCCCATACACGGACTTCCCGCTCGTCGAGATACGCCCGGACCGCACCCATCGGCCCGTGAGGGTGTGGGCGAACCGCGTACGGGGCTCCCATGCGGTGGCCGTACACGGTGAGCGGGTCGCCTTCTACGGCGGCTACGGCGAGGAGCGGGACCGACTCGCCCACGGAGAGATCATCGAAACATCCGTCGAGTCAACGGACGTCGGCCTGCTCACCCTGCCCGATGGCTCTGCCCCCGGCCGTCGGCGGGTTGTAGGTCGAGGAAGCAGGATCTACGTCCAGGCCGAGCCGTTCACCACCTGGGGCGTGTTCGACCTCAGCAGCTGATACCCAGCACTGGAAAGACAATTTCCCCTTCTGACCGCGCAGGGAGCAGTGTGCCGCCGTCCTTCATCCACCGAATCACCAAGTACGACCCCGCCGACCGTGACGAACACGGCCACTACACCGGTGCGGAGGAGGCGGTCAGTGACCATGGGCCAGTCGAAGCCGCGTACCTCGCGGCGATCGCCGCCTTCGCGGAGGACTCGGGCATCGATCGGCTGGAGATTCGCGAGCCCGCAGTCAGCGGTTTCGTCCACTTCGGCGTGGAGCCGTCGGATGGGAGACATGGCCTCGGCGGGCTCTTCCCGCCCGATCTCGCCGGCTACCACGACGGGGCCGAGGTTCCCCTTCCGGTGGCTCTGGAGCTGGTCCGGGTCATGCTCCGCGAACAAGGTGCCTGGTGTCGTCTGGAGGTGGGGGACGTGTTCACCGTGCATGTCGGGTGGGACCAGTACGTGTATGTGGGCAGTGACCGGCTCTGCGCGGATGCCGTGGCCCGTACACGGGAACTCGGTCTCTTCCCGGAACCGATGGCGACCTCCCCCTACGCAGCGGAGCTGGAGGAGCCGGACATGATGGAGACGGCCGACGAGGGGTTCTGGGCGCGCGTGCGCACCGTGCTGGCCTCACGGAAGGCAGTGCTCCTGGAGGAGGGCTACGTCCGCAACGCTGCACGCTTCCACCGCCTCACGCCGGAGAACCTCGACGCGGTGCGTACCGGTCTCAGCCCGCGCGCCCTGCTGACCGTCTGGCCTGACCTGAACCCCGATGTCGGCTCGGTCCTCGCCACGCTGCCAGAGGAGGGATCCGCGGAGTTCGTCTGGGAGGCACAGGACGGGACAATCAGACACGCGGTCGTCGACGACACCGAGTACCAAGAGCTCGCCACCCTGGTGGCCGGCGCCCGGGCGGCCTGCGCCCTGCCCATGTACCTCGACGAACGCCACTCGCTTCTTTGCGCCGCCCTGCCCGACAGCGACGGCGTACTGCGCGCCCGGTGGTGACCCCGTTCACGCCGGATTGCCACAGACCGGCAGCTCGACTGACCCGGCGTCTGTGTCCCGAACCTTGCTGCGGCAGCTTCCTCTTCGGCCGTTCGTCCGTTGAACGGAATGTCGGATGATGGGGCCGCTCTCGGGGGTCTTATGCAGTTATTCTTCGCGGACCAGCGCCGCATTCGTTGGAGTGAGTCCGTCATAAGGCCGACTCTCCATGGACGATCTCTTGGTGCCGCGGCCTTTCTGCCACTGGGCCGTGCTGGGGAACGCATAAGCCAGCTTGCCGTAACGCTCAGTGTTCGTCGTCGCGATGGCGAAGCTCTTGAGGAGCAGGCCTGGGGGGCCACTTCGCTTGATCTGCTGCGCTCGTCTGCGCCGTGGCGGACGTTCCGATGCCACAGAGGACAGATGCACTACTCCGGCCGGGTGTTGCTTGACCCGGCTGAAGAATTGCTCGACAGCGGAGGGGCCGGTGGGCGGCGGAGGGTAGCCATGAGCACGGCGACGGCCCCAAGCAGCGCGCCCAGGCCCGCGCCTACCGCACCGAGCGTTCTGACGATCTCCCACGCTGTACTCTCCGCCGGGCGGCAGTCCGGGTCGCACACCCACGGACGGGCGCCGTCCGTCCGCGCGGCCGCGAGAGCGGCCAGGCCCAGCAGCAACAGGGTGATGCCGGACCAGAACATTCTTCGGGCGGCTGCCTCGTACCGTCGCGAGCGAGTGTCGACCATGCCAGTCACGGTCCCACCCCGGAGAACGGGTCAGCAATGGTGCGGATCAAAGAAGACTGGCCGACGCAGGAAATGGCCACGCTCCTGAGACACAAGCATGGCCATCGGCGTGAGAAAGGCCAGAGAGCCGCAGGCCACAGCGTCGGCATGTGACAAGCGTTCTGAGATCCCACAACCACCAGCGTACGAGCGGCAGCACCGTCCGGCACGAGGAAGACGCACTCGTAGGGGGCGGCGTTACGCGTCGGGATGCTGGCGCAGGTCCAGGTAGCAGCGCAGCCGTACGCCGGGCTGCCCCGCGTCCCGGGTCGTGTGCTGTGCCGTCGACGTCGCCCACATTCCGGCCAGTGCTTCCTGGAACTTCAGGGCGGTCGCGTCGTCGGCCACGGCGACGTCGACGACCAACTGGCCCGGTTCCGCCACGTGTACTTCCTGGATCGGCTCCATGCCCGGCATGACGATCCGGCGGACGACGGGGTTCGGGCAGCGGGGCGGATTCCTCCCAACGAGGACGCACCCGGACCGCGGTCTCGCCCGGCCCGGGTGCGAGCGGATCAGGGCCGTGCGCACGGGCTGCGTGTGGTCACCGTGCAGCGGCCTCGCTGTCGACCTGGAGGAGCAGGTCGTAGATCGAGCCGCCGGGCTCGTTGCGCAGACGCCCGACTCAACGCCCGCCGACATTGCTGGCAGGTCGCGCTCAGGTCTTCCCCTGGCACTGGGCGTACCCCGTGGCCAAGAGGCTGAGTGCCTGTTCTGATCCCGGGTTTTGAGTAGCTTTGGGGCCTAGGCTGGCGGGGTGTCCGAGGGCGCATGATCCAGCTGATCGACCGATCGACCCACGCCACTCACAACTCCACTTCCTCATAGGTTTTCTGACGCCACATCGGGTCACTCGCCGATCACGGCCGGAACAGTCCCGGCCGGGAATGGAGATCCCATCATGAACCGGATACTGCGACGGTCGGCCGCGATTCTGACCAGCGCCACGGCGATGACGGTGCTGCCCTCGGTGACCGCGACGGCGGCCCCCGCACAGGCCCAGCCCTGCGTGCAGAAGGTCGCCGTCGTCAACAACGCGGGTTTCGTCCTGTCCTGGACCGCCTCGGCCCGCACCGGCGAACAGTCGGCTCCGACCGACGACTACCCGATCAACCAGACCAGGATCATCGACCTGTCCACCACCGCCCTACCCGAGGGAACCGACATCCGCCCGTATGTCGAAGCGGTCGGCGGGACCAACGAATACGGCAGTTCCTACGTGTCCTACTGCGACAACGGCCAGACGGCCACCTACACCGTCACGGGGACCACTTTCGACTACTCGGTCACCCTGCTGACCTGAGCTTGTCCTACCTTCCAAGCGTGGGTCTGACGGACTGGCGTCCATCGACGCTGATTCGAACGACGGGTGACGGGTTCCGGATCGTCTGTCTCAGCTTCTGCTGTGGCTCAGAGTGCGCGGTGCATGATGTGAAGCCCGACGTAGCCCTTCGAGGGATGCCGGAAGCCCTCCGGCAACGTGCCAAGCACCTCGAAACCGATGGACCGATACAGTTTCACCGCATGCACGTTCGTCTCGACGACCGCGTTGAACTGCATCGCCCGGAACCCGGCCGCGCGCGCCCACTCCACCGTGTACTCACACAGCGCTCGGCCCACGCCCCGCCCAGAGTGCGCCGGGTCGACCATGTAACTGGCGCTCGCGATGTGCGAACCGTTGCCCATGTGGTTGTTGTTCATCTTTGCCGTGCCGAGGACCGTTCCGGCGTCGTCGACGGCGACGACCGTGCGGTTCGGGGCCGGCAAAAGCCACCAGTCGCGGCCCTGCTCCTCGCTGAGATCGATCGGATAGGTGAAGGTCTCACCAGCGGAAACGATCTTGTGGAAGAAGGGCCAGATGACAGGCCAGTCCTCGGTGTTGGCTTCCCTGATCAGCATGCTGACAGGATGTCGGCCCGTGCCACGGGACCGCCAATGCATTTCGCGCCCCAGGGCCACATCACGTCGCAGGTCACGAGGTCATGGAGCTGGGTGCTGATCAGGTATGTCGTTCAGTTGGGCGTCAATGGACGCCGAATCGAACGACCAGTTGGAGGAATCGTCAGGCGGCTGCGGCGAGGGATGTTGGGACGCCTCGGTCCGACGGTTGCGTCGGGTGAGGCGGCGGGTCCCTGACCGAGGGCACACCGTAGCCAGTCATGCCCCCCCCGGCAGACAGCGCGCTGGCCTGCCGGGGTCGGGGTCCTCGGGCCCACATGACCGCTGATGCCCGAGGTTGACGACCCGGCACGACCCCGCCCCGTGCAGGAGTTGACCCCCGACCCCGCAACCACCGCACCATGCCACCCAGCGCCGCGCGGCCGTCACCCGAAAGTGAGCAACAGCCACCACGTTTGTCTCTTGCGCCTACGCCTGAGGATGACCGCCGCCGCAGCGTGGTCGGACGGTCAGGAAACCCGCAGGAGCGTGGCGGCCGGGTCGATCGCGCCTGTCCCGAACTTGTCGCGGATGCGGTCGCTGACCTCTTCGGCGACCAGCCGGTCCTCGCGCGTTTTGTCGAGGCTGATCTGCTGGGCGACCTGGTCGGCACCGACCAGGTCCTCGCCCCGGAGAACGAGACCCGTGAGGCGGCCTCACTGGAGGCCCGCGGCATCGATGAGCCGGTACGCCATAGTGCGCAGGTCGTCGTCGTGCGCGGAGGCCTCCGGCAGACGGCGTGCCTTCTCCCACGACGGGCCGCCGGCGAACTTCAGCGTCAGACCCAGACCGCGGGCCGCCTGGCCGCGCCGGCGCAGCTACAGTCCGAGTTGGACGTCGACGCACAGCTCGTAGACGCAGCCGAGCGAGGCGGCGAGCTGCGTCATCGTCTCCTGGGTGCGCTCGTCCAGGTCCGGGTCCTCACCGGCGAGCTGCTGCGGGTCTTGGACCTCCGGCTTCCACACCACCCAGTCGAAGTCGTCCCAGTGCTTCGCCTACTTCGCGTCCTGTGCCACAGCCGCCCGCCCTCCGCCTGCTTGTTCTGACTCAAAGGCCAGTACATCAGCGGGCAGACGGCACCGTGCGGCGTTCACGCTCCTGCACTCCCAAGGAGCGAATCACCTTGCCGGGCGTCCGGGCGTGCCATGCCGCCCGGCAGGGCTACCAGCGGCGTAGGTCCTTGGCGAGTTCGCGGTGCCACTCGGTGCGGCGCGGCACGTACTCCTCGGGTGCCGCACCGAGCGCGACGGCCTGGTCCGTGATCCCGTAGGTGACCCGGTAGGCCAGGACCTGGGTGGCATGGTCCATCCACTCTTGCGTCTTGTGCGCCGGCGGGACGGGACCGAGTACGGTCACGAACCACATGGGCAGCAGGGCGCGGTCACGGATCGCGTCGGCCAGGCGGCCGCGCAGCAGCCAGTTCAGCTTCCGTTCCGCCTTGTCGCCCTGCTCGATCAGCGACGCCTTTACCTGCCGCAGAGAGTCGTCCTGGGCCAGTGCGGCCCGCGCGGCCTGGGCAGTGTCGGCCAGCTTCTGAGCCCGCTGACCGTGGCTCTCGGCGAGGGTGCGGGACATGCCGAAGTCCATGACGGCCTGTTTGAACTGCTGGGATGTGCGCGGCTGACTGGCCAGGATGCCGGCGGCCTCCACCACCTTGTCGCGGTGCTCGTCGCGCTCTTCGACTGCCCCTTCGTAGTGGCGGATGTTGAGGCGGTGGGCCTCGCGCTGGTGTCCGGGGAGCAGGCCGGAGCGTACGTTCCAGCCGTGGTTGGCGGTCCTGGCCAGCTTCTTCCACTCCGGGTCGGTGGTGTCGAGGTCGGCGAGTGGGGCTCCGCCCGCGGCGAGCAGGTGCGCTTCGAGGGCCTGGACGCGGCCGGTCAGCCGCTTGAGGGCCTGCTCGGTGCCCCGGATGTCGCCGCGTACGTCGTCGTCCAGCTCGGTGAGGTCGTTGCGGACGGTGCTGAGGTCGTCCTCGATGCTGCGGATGTCACCGCGGATGTCGCGCAGTTCGTAGTCGAGGTCTTCGACCTCCCCCAGCTTCGTACGCAGCGAGTGCAGCTCGTTCTCCATCCCACCGGTCCGGCTCTCCAGACGGCGGACCTGGTGGCCGTAGTCGTCGCTCACCGGCGCGCCTCCTTCGGGTCGGCGCCCGTGCTGTCCATCGAGGACCCGGCGACCAGCATCCAGCCGAGGGCGGCGGCGATGATGAACCACCGGCTGATCACGCTCAGGCTGATGAGGGCCATCAGGAGCGCGACCACGTGCAGCCCGACGGCTCCGAAGCGGCGGTCGCGGTGCTGTTCGGCATCGACCTTCTGGAAGCAGCCGGCCACCGTGCCCACGAAGTGCGGGACCAGCAGGACCAGCCACCAGGTCGACCGGTCGAGGATGAAGACGAGCGCGATCAGCACGGCTCCGATGGCCGCCTGGCCGCGCCAGGACCACGTCACGATGCGCTCACTGCGTCTGCGCTCGGGTTCGGCCAGACGCTCGGGGATCGTCTTCTCGAACTCCACCAGCCTGCTGGTGACGTTCACCAGTCGGGCGTACTCCACCGCGAACTGGTCGTCATCGACGTCGTGCTTCAGGACCTCGGCATGGCGAGCGCCGACCTTCTGCTGAAGCTGCGCCAACTGCTCTTCGATCTGCTGCTCGGTGCTGCCCACCGAACCACCCCCACCCGCGATGCGACGACACGCCGACCGGTCACTTCCCCGCCGGCCGTCAAATCGATCGACCGTATCCGCAGCTGTCCGGGACTCGCCGGGTAATCGCACGCAGTGGCCGAAACCTTGCCGATCACGTCCGGGCGCTGCTGCCTTACCAGGGGCTTCACGGCGATGGCAGATACAGAGCACCGTCAGCCGACGGGCGGTGCAGTCCTGTCCGCGGTGAGCGCGGCCTCCAGCCGGTCCAGCCGTTCGTAGAGAGCCCGGACCCAGGCGGGCGCGGTTCTGGACGCAGCGCACGGTGCCCTCCAGCGTCGCGGACAGCCGGCCTTCCGCCTCGCGCAGGACGACGTCGGCGAGCGCCCCGGGGCCCGCTGCTCTTGGGCAGCTGGTTCGCACGGCGCCGGACGTCGGAGGCGACCGCGCGCGCGTGGCCGGTCAGCTGGAGGCCGATCTGCTCGTAGTCGCGGATCGCGAGCGTGTCCTTGCCCGGCGCCAGTCCGAGCACGGCCAGGCCGCGGCCCATCCATCGCCCGGCCGGGACGCGGGCTTGCTCCTGGGCCTCGCGCAGCGGCGTGCGTGGTGGGCGGCTGCCGTCGCCGGCAACGGTCTCGCGCAGGTAGTAGCGGTACATCTGACCGGCTCGGATCACCTTGATTTCCACTGTCATGGAGACCACGCCACACGGCTCTGAACTGCAAGAAAAGGCCGATCAGCGGTACGTCCCGCCAGACGGGAGCAGCGGCCGAACTTTCTTCTCAGGCGCCCGCCAGGCGGGAAGCGGCCCCGGGCCGGAAGTAAATGTCATCGCTCTCCGGCAGCCCTCACACCACGACCCGGACGACACCAACAAGCACCACTGAAGGGTCCGCAGCCGGATGCCGGGCCGGTCGGGGACGGCGAACCCACAGTCCGCCAGCAGCGAGCGGACCTCCCGGATGGCCCGGCCGATCGTGGAGGACCCCACCTCGTAGAGCACGCCCCACGCCTCATGGGTGAGCCCGGTCCGCAGATGGACCAGTGTCACCAGGAGCCGGTCTTGGCCCAGCTGCGGGGATGCCGGAGCTGACGATCGCCGACGTTGAGCAGGCGGAGGCGGACTCGCTGAAGTACCGGTACGAGTAACGCCGACCTGCGAGTGCTGAACCACCAGCCGGCCGAACCCCCAAGCCAGCACGCCCCAAGATCAATCGCGGGTCAGCCCGTTAGAACTCGCTGTCGATCCCGCTGTCGATGCCGGTGACGATCGCCGCGCCCAGCGGGGCGTCCTCCTCGCTGAGGCCGCTGTCGCGCAGCGCCGTGGAGACCAGCCGTACCGCTTCGCTCTCGGCTCCGGACTGGTCTGCGGCCTCGACCTCGACCCGGGCCGCGAACATGCCGTCCTCGTCGACCGTCAGCAGGCTCAGCTCCTCGCTCTCACCCAGGTCCGTGTTCTTCGGGTCCTGGGGTCGGAGGCTGCGCTCGACAGCGGAGCAGGTGTCCTCGGAGATTCCGTGGACGAACGTGCCGGGCACGGTGATGACGAACGTGGTCACAGGGACTCCTTCTGCGGGTCCGCCGGGCGCCGGGTTCCGCGCGCGGCGGACGGGACATGGCCCGTCCGGACCGGGGTGCGGGCGGCCAGAAGCACGACGCCAAGTCGGTCGGTGCATGCCCCGGCATCGCGTGCCCTCCTGACGTTCGTCCGCTGGTTCCCGGCTCGTACTCGATGCGCCTGCCCCGCCTACGGCCGGGAATGCGGACCTCGTCCTCGCTCCGTTTCCGGGGCACTGTCACCGAGGTGCCGCCCACTACCACCTCGAACCGGGCGGTGATAGCCCCAACGGGACGCTCTGGAGCGCTGCCCCGTTGCACGCTGGGGTCAGCGAGAGGGGAACCGGCGCCGGAAGCGGGTCACGCGGGGATGGTGCAGACGGCCGTCCGGTGTCGCAGCGCGAGCCGGGCGCGGCACTGGAGCCGGATGCGGCGGGCACCGTTGAGGACCGAGACGGTGAAGGCCGGCATGGTTGCCTCGCCCGCTACGAAGATCACAACCTGTTCGTGATCCTCGAGGGGAAGCCCCTCGTGCGCCCCACCCCTCGGCGAGACGGCAGGTGCCATGCGGTTTGGCCTGCTTGCGCACGAAAGCGCAGGGGAGCCCCGTGTGTCGGCCGAGTGCGGTCACCACCGGGATGCCGCCCATCTCCAGGCCGGCCAGGACCTCGGTGCCCGGCGGCACCAGCGGAACCATCTCCCGGGCGATCTCGTCCAGCAGGGCCGGGTCGCCCTCGAACCGGTACTTGTCGAAGTACTCCGGGGCAGTACGGCCGGACCGAAGCGTGAATTGCCCGGTCAGATGGGAAGCAGCATGGATACGGCGAGCAAGATCAGAGTGAGTCACAGACAGCCAGTCTCCCAGCAACCCCTCCCAGCCAAGACACCGGCTCTCTCCACGACACCGTGAACACGAAGCCGACACCGTGACCACCAAGAACCCCTGCGCCCTGCAGCCGCAGCGGTCATTTCACGCTCGCACGTCATCAACGACAGTGTCGCCGTCATGCTCATCCAGGACCTCGCGCAAAACCACTGAATGGACGTTGACTGCGCAGATCAGCAACCCACCGCAGCCTTCTTCAGACAATTCCGTCGCACCGTACGGACATCGACGTCCAGGAAATGCCGTCGTTCCGCTGTCGACGTCGCTCACGCGGGGGACAACCATTTGTTGACGTCACGAGTCTTCGTCGATGATCACGTTGTGATCGTACTGACGAGGAGACCATCATCACCGCCATACGTAAGACCTTGACTGCCACCGCAGTTGTCGGCGCCGTCCTGGCGGGTTCCGCAGCCTGCGGCACCGTGGAGCAGCTCACCGCCGGGAAGAAGCTCGACGAGGCCGTCGAAAAGCTCGCCAAGGAGAAGACGATCTCCTTCGAGCTCGATCTCGACACGGACGCCCGGAGTCTGAAGGCGCTGGACGCCTCGATGGATCCGGAGCCCGGTGAGGAGATGCCCACCGCGATCGCCGATCTGTTCAGTGGCGCGAAGGTCAGTGTCACCGTGCAGTCGAAAAAGCCGATCGGGGAGTCTGGGGAGAAGGACTACGTCGGCATGGCGCTGAAGATCAGCAACAAGGACGGTGACATCACCGAGTACCGGGTCCTCGGCGACTACACGTACATCCGCTCCGACGTGAACGCCCTCGGCAAGGCGATGGGCTTTCCCGTGCCGTCGGTGAAGGACCTTCCCCCGGAGGCGAGCGGGCTCAAGAAGGTACTCGAGGGCGAGTGGGTGAAGATCAACAACAAGGAGATGGAGCAGACCGCCGCCGAGATGGGAGCAGAGCCCGGTGCGACGCCCGCGCCAGAGTCCGCCCTCGACGCCAAGGCGCAAAAGCAGATACTCGAGGCGCTGCGCGAGACCGTCGCCCGCGAGGTCGACTTCAAGACCGCCGCAGACAAGGACGGTTCCGAGCACATCACCGCCACCGCTCCGTTCCGTACGCTGATCACGGAGTTCCTCGGCGAGATCCGTCCGCTCGCGAAGAACTTCCCGCCGGGCATGGAACTGCCCAGGGACGAGGACCTCAAGGACGCCCCGAACGCCAAGGTCACAGCCGACTTCACCCTCAAGAACGGAGAGCTGACCGAGGTCTCCGTCGACCTCGCAAAGCTGGCCAAGAACGCGAAGGTCAAGAAGCTGGGCCTGGTGGTGCGGATGAGCCAGGGCCACAAGCCCACGGCTCCGGCCGGTGCCACCGAGCTGAACATGGACGAGATCCTGGACGGGTTCGGCGCCGCGATGATGGACGAGGGGGCCTTCCTCGAGGACGCGGCGTAGACACGCGCCAGGTCACGCCTCGGGTCAGGCGGGCGAGGGGTGTTGCGAACGCGCTGCGGCGAGCCCCTCGTTGGCACAAAAAATTGTGAATGTGGCGGAGCTGTGGGCGGCGAGGGGCACTGTCAACTTTGACGCACCGCCAGATGATCAAGAAGGTGATTTACAGTCTTCACCTCTGATTCCGCGAATGAAGCGCCGAATCGGCCTGCCGGAGGGAGGATCTGGCGGGGGTTCTCCTTCTTGATCATCTGACGCCCAGTCAAAGTTGACAGTGCCCCCCCCGTTATGTTCTTCGCGGTCCTGCAAGAGGGCCGCTGGCCTCCGGGCCCGGCATGACTGTGTCCCCCTGTCGAAGTCGATGACCTGGGGGGTGGTGTCACCGGGCCCGGGAGGTGCCGTCAGAGACGCTGATGAGAGGTCCGGCCGCCACCCGGTCCGGCGCAATGCCGGACAGCTCGCGGGATGGCAGGTCTGCATAACGTGGCTGCGCGAGTACGACACCACTGCCGAGGCCGGCACCGCCAACACCCTTGGAAGGGCGCGATGTTCGACACTGAAGACGTGGGCGTGTTCCTCGGCCTGGACGTCGGCAAGAGTGCCCATCACGGCCACGGACTCACCCCGGCCGGCAAGAAGGTCTTCGACAAGCAGCTGCCCAACAGCGAGCCGAAGCTGCGGGCCGTGTTCGAAAAGCTGGCCGCGAAGTTTGGCACCGTCCTGGTGATCGTGGACCAGCCCGCCTCGATCGGCGCTCTGCCCCTGACCGTCGCCCGCGACGCGGGCTGCCAGGTCGCCTACCTGCCCGGACTCGCGATGCGCCGGATCGCCGACCTCTACCCGGGCGAGGCCAAGACCGACGCGAAGGATGCCGCGGTCATCGCCGACGCCGCCCGGACGATGCCCCACACCCTGCGCTCGCTGGAACTGACCGACGAGATCACCGCCGAGCTCACTGTCCTGGTCGGCTTCGACCAGGACCTCGCCGCCGAGGCCACCCGCACCTCCAACCGGATACGCGGCCTGCTCACCCAGTTTCACCCCAGCCTGGAACGCGTCCTGGGCCCCCGCCTGGACCACCAGGCCGTCACCTGGCTGCTGGAGCGTCATGGCTCCCCGGCCGCCCTGCGCAAAGCCGGCCGCCGCAGACTCGTCGAACTGATCCGGCCCAAGGCCCCACGCATGGCCCAGCGGCTGATCGACGACGTCTTCGACGCACTGGACGAACAGACCGTCATCGTCCCGGGAACCGGCACCCTCGACGTCGTCATCCCCACCCTGGCCGCCTCCCTGGCCACCGTCCACACCCAGCGCCGGGCCATGGAAGCCCAGATCAACACCCTGCTGGAGGCCCAGGGTCCCTTGCATGATCAAGATCTGTCCGGATTCATCCGGTGAGGCCGAGGGCGGTCAGGGATCTGCGACAGTCGCGGGCGGTGTAGCGGAGGGCGGCGGCGATGTTGGTGCGACCGTCCTGACG
>NZ_JAAGLT010000060.1 GCF_010548275.1 Streptomyces sp. SID12488 | reverse complement strand
CTACGAGATGGTCCGCCGCGACACCACCCGCCGCGAACACCACGTGACCACTGAGCACGGCATCGGCCGAATCGCGAGCGGCCTCATCATCTGGCTAGCCGCCCGCGACTTCCAAAACACGGCCTAGGCCCGGGCATCTCCAGCCCGTCCGGCGTTTGAGGACGAGGCCCGTTCAGGGCCGACAGAGGGGTCTGGGGGCGCAGCCCCCAGGTACGGGATGGGACGGGTAGGGGCGGCGGGGGCGAAACCAAGCCGCCGTACCCCCCCCACCTCACCCGGCCCCAACTCACCCAGGGATGACAACCGTACGCAACTCCCCATCCCCCAAATGCAACATCCCCTTGCCCGGCGCCACCTGCCCACCCACCATGCTCCGGCTGATGCGCAGCCCGATCAGATCCCCGCTCGAAGACTCCTGCGGGGACAGCAGAATCCCCCGCCGCCCCTTCTTCGCATCGACCTGCCACCCACTGAACCCACTGCAGACGTCTTCCTCGTCACCCGCGATGACAAGCCCGAGCCCCCGCTCCGCACCCCGCGAGACGATCTTCTTCAGCTGGCTCGCGGCGTCGCAGTCCTCCAGGATCTCCCCGTCGTCTACGAGGACCACGATCGGCTCCTCGACCGACGCCTGGTCGATGAGCTCCTCGAAGTCGTCCTCGTCGATGTCGTCGCCGGTGTACATCTTCAACACCCCGTCCACGCCGTCCAGTTGCCGCAACGGCGACTGGCGCGGCGCCGCGATGACCAGTCGTACGCCCTGAGACAGATACGACTGCGCGAAGTTCATCAGCACCGTCGAGCGGCCCGACTTGGCCGGCCCGGCGATGACGAACGTCGGCACACCCGTCGCGAGGTCGGGGCCGAAGCCGGTGATGTCGTCGCCGCCGATACCCACGAGCCCCCAGAGGCGGGAGCCGGAGGTCTCCGGGTCGCGCATGCCCCACGCATCCGCGAACGAGATCCGCGACGGCAGGCTGTCGACACGGAACGGGCGCCGGGAGCGCGGCACTTGGGCGTCCCGGGCCGCAGCCGCCTCCCCGATCGCGGTGATCGCGGCAGCCTGACCCTGACCGGTCGTGTCCTCCGACAACAGCGCGAACTGGGTCTCGATACCGGACTCGTTCTTGTAACCACGCCCCGGCGGAATCTCCTCCGGGACCTTGCGGTGCGGGATCCCGAGCGTCGAGAAGTCGCTGCGGTCGGCGAGCCGCAGCCCGTACTTCTCCTCGGTGAGCGTGGCGATCCGGCCGACCAGCAGCGTGCGGTCACCGGTCAGGACAAGGTGGATGCCGACGCTCGCGCCCTCGCGCATCATCGTCGTCAACTCGTCGGTCAGCGAGCCGTGGTCGACCTCGCCGAGGGTGGGCACCCAGCCCTCCCAGCGGTCCAGCAGGACGACGATGTGCGGCAGCCGCTCGTCCGCCTCGGACGCGGCCCGCTGCTCGCCGATGTCCGCGAACCCCTTCTCCGCCAACAGGTCCTGCCGGCGCGACATTTCACCCTTGAGCCGGTTGACCAGCCGGATCACGCGCTCGGTCTGGTTACGGCTGACGACAGCCCCGCAGTGCGGCAGCCGGCTCAGCGCGTTGAGCGCGCCGTTGCCGCAGTCGATGCCGTACAGGTGGACGTCGGCGGTGGAGTGGGTGCGGGCCAGCGAGGCCGCGATCGTACGCAGGATCTGCGAGCGGCCACTGCGCGGGGCGCCGCCGATCATCAGATGCCCGAAGGTGGCGAAGTCGACGACGACAGGGCGACGCGCCTGGGCGGCCGGCAGGTCCTCGATGCCGTACGGGACGGGCGCCAGTTTGCCCGTGCTGTGGTCGGCGAAGGCCGGGGTCTCGATCTCGTCGAGCAGCAGCGTCTCGGAGAGCGCGGGCAGCCAGGGGCTGTGCTGGGGCGGGATACCGAGCGACCGGTTGGCGTCGCGCACGGCGTCGACGAGCACCTTGAGGTCGGTGATCTCCTCGTCCTCCCGCGCCTCGACCTTGGGCTTCTTCAGCGCGGCCCGGCCCAGGTCCTCCCAGGCCAGCGGCCCCGACCAGGGCATGAGTACCGCCGGGTCCGCCGCTCCGGGCCGGCGTCCACCGACACGTCCGGACTGGAAGGGGACGAGGGAGGCGTGGCCGAGTCGTACGTACGCGCGCCCGGGGGTGTTCTTGGAGATGTGCCCGGCCTCCGGCGAGTCGATGACGTCGGACGACTCACCGCCGTCCGTCACGCGCAGCGCGATACGGAGGTTGGTGTTGGCGCGGATCTCCGGGGACACGACACCCGACGGCCGCTGCGTGGCCAGCAGCAGATGGATACCGAGGGAACGGCCACGCTGGGCGATGTTCACGAGACCCGTGACGAAGTCCGGCAGGTCGCGCACCATCGACGCGAACTCGTCGATGACGATGAGGAGTCGGGGGACGGGAGGATGCGAGGGATCCCTGCGCACGAGGTCCTGGTAGTCCTCGATGTCCTTGGCGTCGGCGGCGGCCAGGATGTGCTCACGGCGGTGCAGCTCGGCGCCGAGCGATTCGAGGGCGCGCTCGACGAGGTGGGCGTCGAGGTCGGTCACCATGCCGACGGTGTGCGGGAGATGCACACAGTCCTTGAAGGCGGCGCCACCCTTGTAGTCGACGAGCACGAACGTCATGTTCTCGGGGGTGTTGGCGACGGCGAGCGCGGCCACGATGGTCTGCAGCAGCTCTGACTTGCCGGAACCGGTCGTACCGGCGATGAGCCCGTGCGGACCGTCTTTCCGAATATCGATGCCGAACGCGCCGTCGTACGACTCACCGATGACAGCCATCGTCGACTGCCCGCCCATCCGCCAGCGCGCGGTGATCGCGTCGGGCGTGGGCGGTTCCAACTGAAGTACGTCGAGCAGCCGACTCGACCCGGGCAGCGCCGAGTCCTCGGTCTCGCCGCTGATGTCACGCAGGGCGGACAGGGACCGGGCCAGACGCAGACACCAGGCGGCGGAGACGAAGTCGGGCCGTACGTCACGCACGCGCTCCGCGCTCTCCTCCTCGACGCGCAGCCGCAGCTTGTCGGCCTGGGCGCGCCGGTCGGGCTCGCTGTCGGCGGCATGCCAGGCATGGAAGGAGGGGAAGGACGGGAACCCGCCCGCGACCGGCGGCTGAGGCTGACCCTGGTTGGCTGCGTACGCCGGGTCGGCGTGCTCCTCGGCCTTGGGCTCGGCGACGACGAAGGCCTGGCACTCACCGGGCAGGAACCGCTCCTCGGCGTCGAGGCAGAGGGCGTACATCGCCACGGCCGGCCCCTCGCGCAGCAGCTTGACGACGCCCGGCAGCGACCGCAGCCGCCGGGACCCGTCCCACACAACGACAATGTCCGGGTCGCTGAACGACGCCCGCTGCCCCTTGTTCTGCTCAAGGGCCTTCTTCCGCGCGTCGAGGATCTGCGTCAGCTCGCCGATCCGCGCGCCGACGGTCTCCGCGTCCGTCCCGATGAGGACGTTGACGTCCTGCCCGCCGGACGGCCTGGTGTGCGGCAGCCAGCGGACCCAGTCCCAGCTCTCCTGCGCGGTGCTCTCGCTGAGTACGTAGAACTGGACGTCCATGGGGCTCTGCAGCGCGGCGGTCTGGGCGACGGCCCACCGCCCGAGCGCGCGAGCCGAATCCCCGGGACCGGCCATACCGATAACCCCGAGCGACCGCAGGGACAACGCAACCGGCGCGTCCTCGATCTTCCAGGTCACCTGGCGCCGGTGCTCGTCCTGTTCGGGGTCGTCGAGCACGACCTCGGACGGCAACTGCCCCGTGCCGACCCGCAGCAGCAGATGATCACGGTCGGTACGCCGCCGCTCCCACAGCCGCGTACGAGGTCCGGTGCCGAGGGAGAGGACGGTGGCGGGGTCGGGAATGGCGTGCCGCCGGTCCTGTCGCTCCGCGAGCAGGGCTTCCTGCGCGTCCTTCTCGATCCGCGCCTTCTGCTCCTTGTACTCCTTGACCTGCTTGGCATGGGACTTGCGCCCGTGCTTCTTGTCCATGGAGTAGTTGGCGAACAGCATGATCGGACTGAGGCCGGCCATGATCAGGTAGTACCAGCGCCCGAAGATCGCCACGGCCACGATCGCGCCCACCAGGGGCGTCAGCGCCATCAGCCAGGGCAGCGGCCGGGCCTCGAAGTCCCGGGGCGGCGACGGCAGCCGGAACTTGGTCTGCCGGTCGGGGGCGCGCAGCCGGGGCGGCCGGTTGTAGTCGAGGCCGACGCCGTCCTCGGACCACTTGAGGGCGGCGTTGGGCGGGGTGTAACGGGCCAGCTCTACAAGGGAGTTGCCGATAGCGATCTGCCCGCCGAGGGGCCACTCGTTTCCCTCGACGTCGGCGATGTCCTTGCCGTCGAGAGTGACGCTTCCCGTGTCTCCGTCCGTGTCCCCATCCGTGTCCCCACCCTTGCCCCCATCCTTGTCCCTGTCCTTCTCGTCGCCCTTCTTCCCGTGTACGGCGAACTGGCAGGTGCCATCGGTTGCAACTGACAACGTGAGGGCGCGGGCGTCGACTTCGGGATCGTCGATCCGGATGTACGAGGCGGGCCCGCTGCCGATGTCGTACCGTCCGACCCCGAGCCGGTGCACGAACCCGGCGACGGGCCCGCCCACGACCCGCAGCTCGACGAGCCCGGTCGGCTCCCCGGGCAGACACCCGGCCGGATCCTGAAGACTGACAACGGCCCCTTCGCGCAAGGGCGATCCACTGACGTTCGCGCTCGGGTCGACGGCGTAACCGTCCACATAGACAAGGGGGGAGTTGTTGGGGGGCACCTGCCCGTGATGCCCGAGCGGGATGATCTGGGCACCGCTGTGGCCGACCTGTTTCGCCAGTTCCTGGGCGATGTCCCCGACGGTGGACTCGGGATCCGCGTCGAGCACGACGTCGGCGCTGCTCCCGCCGAACGGATCGACCACGGTCAGAGTCAGGCGCACGGTTGTCCTCCCCAACGGCCCCCGTGGCCGCTTCCACAACGCCAGCCACCGTACGCAGTGACGATATCCGCTCCCTATGACAGAAGGGCAACGGGTGGGATCGGGGCTCTTCCCTATGGTGAATCGGTGACGGAACGGTGTTGAACAGTTCTGTTCCAGAACCGGGATGTCTCCCCTCGCGCCACACCCGTAAGCTGCTGCCTCAGCGAGTTGGAACAGCGAGTTGGAACAGGGAAGCCACGGGGGTTGGCCCTGCGGCACTTTGACGAGGGAGCAGCTTCATGGCCAAGGACCTTGATGTCACATATCAGGACATGCGGGATGCTGCCAAGCATGTCGTGAAGGAGAAGGAAAAGCTCCAGGAGAAGCTGGACGGCCTGCGCAAGTACATCGCGAACCTGGTCGAGTCCGGCTACGTGACGAAGAGCTCGTCGAAGGCCTTCGACGAGAACTTCGAGGAGTTCACCCGCGGCGCGAAGGACACGCTGGACGGTCTGGACGGCATGGGTGACTACCTGACCATGGCCGCGGACAAGTTCGAGCAGATCGACGAGGAACTGGCCAAGTCGGCGAAGAAGTAGCCGAGAGGCAGTCGACAGACTCGACAGGTCAGGCTCTGCGAGGCGCCCGCCCGGTGCGACAGCGCATGCTGTGAACGCACCGGGCGGCGCCCGGTCTTCGTCCCGGTCCCGGTCCCACCCCCGGGCCCCGTCAGCTGTCGGGGAGGGATCTGTCAGGGAGGGGATGCCGGAGCGCGTACATGTGGAGCTCGCTACGGAGTTCTTCCGTCTCGACTCGCAGCCAGGATCCGTCACGGAATCGGATCAGCAGCATCCTCGTCTCGAACTCCCCGGAGAACGGGTCGACGAGGGTCGCCTCGGCGGCGGGGATGCGGGCGACGATCTGCATGTGCTTCTCCCGCCCCACGCTGACCCGCTTCGGCGGAGCCGCCAGGACGATCCCGTCCTCGGTGGCGAGCAGCAGTCGCTGGTGGTGGGTGGAGTGACCGTACCAACTCAACAGGAACTGCCCGGCGTTGGCGCCCCAGTTCCCGTCGAAGACCTTGTCGAGGCCTTGTTCGGCGATGGTGGCGTCCCGGCGCTTGCCATCCTCCTTCTTGGCTTGCCACCGCGCCTTCTCCTCCTTCGAACCGAGGGAGCGCTCGACGGCTTCCTCCGCATCGGACAGCAAACTCAACAGCATGATGAGCGGTATGAACGGCGCCCCGAGCACCGCGCCGAACATGCCCAACGGGGGCAGCCTGGCAGGGCGGAGCCGGGGGTTGCCCGCGGCCTGGAGCACGTCCGCCGGGGGCTGCGGGATCTTGTCGATCCAGCACCATTCACCGGCTTCGGCGTGGATGCCGAGGCGGTCCGTTGCCAGGCGCTGCTTGCTTCTGGATGTCACGTCGTGGGTCTCCTTCCAGGTTCTGCGCTGTCCGATACTTTTCGGGCGCAGAGGCGAATGTGGGCTGTGCGAGCGGGACACATGGACGGGAAGCAATAGCTGTGCAGTCGAAGGACGAAAAGACAGACTGACGTGATGACCGGGCGTGACCGTGGCCGGGTCCGGTCCGAGTGCCGGGGGAAAAATGGCAGCGAACTCGTCCCAGGCTGACGTACGGCCAGAGCCTGCGGATGAGGTCTCCTGGCGGCGGATCGAGATGATTCGCTGGTCACTCTGTACTCTCGCGTGCGCCGGAGGCTCCGCAGGACTGGCCTGGCTTGTCCCCGCGGCACCTCTGCCGAACCCGTTCGGTGGCGCGGCACTGGTACTCGCCTGGTTCGTGCTGCCGTTGGCGGCGGTGCTGGTACCTGTGCTGTGGCTGCGCCGGGTTCCGGTCAGGCGGCGAAAGGTCGCGTGGCAGTTCCTCGTGCCCGTTGTCGCGGGAGTGGCACTGGGCACGATCGGCAAACAGGCCGGCGATCAGGACGGTCTGGCGGATCGCGGCCGGTGGACCGAGGCCGTGGTCGTACACAAAGAAGAGGGCAAGACCGACAAGTGCCTGGTACGGGAGTCCGCCGGGCGTGCGATCTGGCCTTCGCTCTCGGAGGAGGACGGCTGCAGGGAGTCGGTGTCGGAGGGGGACACCCTGCGTGTCCGCTACGACCCCGAAGGCGTCGCCCGGCCGGTCGATGCCGTGGACACGATCTCGTACGGGGAACTGCTCACGTATCTCATCGTGGCGGCCGTGGCGATGGGTACGTGGGGTGGCGTTCGGCAGAGCCGGTGGGATCGGGAGTACGACGCCAGGGGCGAGCGGGGCTGACGGGTCCGCGATCAACGAGCACGAGCTATGCCGCGACGAGGTCACCCCATACGTATTTGCCTCGCCTGCCATCCCTGCTCAGTGGCTGCCAGCCCCAGAGGTCGGCGCAGGAACTGACCAGGGCGAGGCCGCGCCCTTCTTCACTGTGCGTGAGCTGGGCCAATGCCTCTGCTGAGAGCGGTGGTTTGGGTGGTTCGGGGTCGGCGTCCCATGCTCCGACGCGCAGTACGCCGGCCCGCATCCGTAGGCGTAGGGCGATGGGGCCCTTGGTGTGGCGTACGGCGTTGGAGACCAGCTCGGTGGCGAGGAGTTCGGCGATGTCGGTGAGGCGGATCAGGCCGTGCATCGTGAGGACGAGGCGGACGGTGCGGCGGCAGACGGTGACGGCGCGGAGGTCGTGGGGGATGTGGAGGACGTACTCCCAGGGCTCGGGCTCGGCGGGGGTGTTTCCTTCGAGTTCGGGCATGCGTGAACTCCGTTGGTGGGGAGGGGGGTTGAGGAGAGGTCGGCGGGTTTCGGGCGGTGGCTGTGCCGCAGCCGCCGTGGCAGGGAGGAGCGGTGCGCTTCCGGGATCCCGGTTTTCGCAGTGTGTGCGTCGCGTCACCGACAGTAGGTCTTAAAATTGCGACCACGCAAGTCGCTCGCGTAATCTGACGCCCGAACGGGGCACCCCCAACCGAGATTTGAGCCAGGGAGCTGTACATGGCGACACGGCGACACCCCACGGCGCGGCAAGTGCGCCTGGGCGCGGAGCTGCGCAAACTTCGGGATGCCGCAGGGCTGAAAGCCACCGAGGCGGCAACCCTGCTCGGGGTGAACTCGACTCAGATGAGTCAGATCGAGGCCGGCGTCGCAGGTGTCAGCGAGGAGCGCGTTCGTCGGCTCGCCGCCAACTATGCGTGTCCGGACTCTCAGTTGATCGACGCGTTGGTGGCCATGGCCACGGACCGGACCCGAGGCTGGTGGGAGGAGTTCCGGGGTGTCCTCCCGGCTGCCTACCTGGACCTCTCCGAACTGGACCACCACGCGACGTATCGCCACGATGTGGCGGTCATTCACGTGCCCGGGCTCTTCCAGACGGAAGCCTATGCGCACGCCCTCTTCTCCTACATGAACCCGGAGTTCCCAGCAGCCGAGTTGACGCACCGGGTGAGCCACAGGATGAAGCGGAAGGCCATCATCGAGGGCTCCAATCCCATTCCGTACGAGACCGTGATCCACGAAGCAGCGCTCCGCATCAAGGTGGCGGGCCGCGCCGCTTCCCAGGCTCAACTGGCCCGCATCCTGGAGCTGTCAGAGGAGGACCACGTGACCGTGCGGGTGATCCCGTTCGGCCTGGACGACTTCGCGGGAGCCGGAAGCACGATGGTGTATCTGGGCGGAGCGGTGCCCCACCTGGACACTGTCGTACGCGACGCCCCGCACAGTACGACCTTCATTGACTCCCAGGCCCAACTGGAGCACTTCCGGGAGCTCTTCCGTAGGGTGAAGGGAGCGTCGCTCATCCCCGAGCAGTCACGTGACCTCATCCACCGGATGGCCAAGGAAATGTGAGGAACCGTCATGATCACCCCCACCAGGTGGCGGAAGTCGTCCTTCTCCGGTGGCGGCGAGGGCAACGACTGCGTCGAGATAGCCTCCTTCCGCACCCGAGTAGCTATACGCGACTCAAAAGTCCCAGCGGACGCCACACTCACCTTCCGCCTCGTAGCCTTCACGGCGTTTGTCGAGGTGCTCAAGGCCGACAGCTCACGTACGGCAGCCTGACCGCGCCCACCGACGTCAGTTCTCTCGCCCGCTCTCCAAGCCGACGGTGACACGGCTGGGTGATGTCTCCGTCCCGCAGCCCCGGTTCAGGGAATCCAGATCGCCAGCGAGTGCGCGAGGTTCTCCAGGTCCTCGGAGGCGCTCATGAGGCGCGGGATGTCGTCGATCGCGGTCCACATCACGACGTCTGCTCCGTGCTCCTCGACTTGCCACGCGTAACGCACACAGGCGAGCAGGTGCGGTGAGTCGTCCTGGGGGACGTACCGGAAGGTTGTCAGGCCTTCCCCCAGCCGCTCGGCCTTGAAGGTCTTGACGACCGGCGGTTCGACGGCCTCCGGGTCGTCCGCCAGGGTCAGGGCCCGAAGGGTTTCCTCGCGGGGGCGTTGGGCCGGACCGATGGCTACGCAGACGGGGATCGGTAGGTCGGTGGGGTGGTCGAGGTGGAGGAAGAGCCAGTGCTGTGAGCCGGGTGGGCAGAAGGCTTCGGCGCAGCGCGCGAGGGTGGTGCTTACGAAGTCCACGCCGTTGGGGCCGGGATCGAGCTCACGATCCGCCCACAGGTCCTCGGCTGCTTCGTGGCACCATGTCCGGATGTCGTCCCATTCTTCAAAGGGGGCCAAGGGCCCACCGCGTGGCGGAAGAATGACCCACGGATAGGCATCGACATACTCAATGTCGATGATGGGCCAGAACTCGCTCATCCCCGCCTCCAGCGGAAGTTGGCCATCACAGCGTCGAACCACTCGACGAGGGCTTCTGCCAGCTCGTCCTGCGGATTTCCGCCTCCGATGGTGGAGAAGGCGGCCACGAACCAGCGGTCGGGATCGCCGGGTACGGACACGATGTACTCGACCCGTCGGGAGGCCAGTTCCGCGCCCCGGTCCGGGGCAGCCGCGGCAACGTGCTCCCGGCGCACGGCGAGGGCGCCGTCGATCTCACCGGAGCTGAGATCGGCCCCTTCCACTCCGTCCTGGGACAACAACTGCACTGCAATGTCGGTCGGTTCTCCCGCGCCGTTCGTCCCGAAGCGTCGCGGGAGCAGGCTCTCCGAGACGAGGATCGAGGCGCCCAGACTGAAGTTGAACTCTCCGCCGCCCATGGGCTTCACTGGCAGATAGAGGTCTAGACCTTTGGTCTGCTGGGCCTGCGCGACGGCCCGCCGGAACCTTCGCGCCAGTTCCCGCTTGTACGGGCCGACCTTGTCGGGTGGCGCGTCCTTGGGAACCCGGGTGTAGGCATCTTCCAGGATGCGGTGGACAGCTTCCTCGGTGCCGTGGCGCAGAGGGACCTGGGCCCACTGGTCGGGGAGGAGAAGGCGGTAGCCGGTGACAGGCGCGATGGTTTCCGCCGACGGGTCGGCTTCGTCAGTGAGCATGAGCGGCCTCCTTACCGTTGAGGTACCGGATGCCCGCGAAGGTACCGATACTTGCGGCGACCGCGATCCAGAGAATCCACACGCCCTGAAGAACAGCGAAGGCCAGTGCGTAGATGAAGTAGAAACCCAACGGAATCCTGAGGAAGTTGCGCTCGTACGCTAGCCCGGCCCAGTCCTCCGGACGCCGCGCTAGAAAGACCAGGACTCCCGGAGTGAGCGAGCAAATGGCCCACTCCCAGGTCGGCGTGGAGATCAATTCCTCGTCGAAAAAGTCCTTGGTGAAGGGCGCGGCGAACGCGCGCAGCACAGCCAGAACGAAAACCACTTTGACAGCTGCCAAGCCGTACAGAAAACGCGGGGCTCGTAGGTTGGCCGGGTCGGCTTCCCTGGCGCGGGGGGCGTCGGTCATCAGCGTGCTTCCTTCACCATTGCGAGCCTACGGGCGCGGTCATTCGGTCCTTCATCCTGCCGTACTCTCCGTCGGTGGCGAAGTCTCCGCTCTTGTCGGCCAGGTCCAGGCTGGTTGAGACCCCCCACGAGCCCCGGATCGTGTCTTTGTGGCGTTCGGCCTGGCGGGCGTTGTCGGCGAGTGCGCTGTTGTCCGGGTACTCGTCCCGCAACTTCTTGATGTCCTTCATCTGGCGGCCGAGTGCCTTGTCGCCCAGCACACCCGCCGTCTCCTGTGCACTGACCTGAGGCATGTCGGCATCGCGCACCTCGTCGGACGCACGTTTCCCGGCTGCGCGGTTCTGGTTTTCCATGTTCAGGCGGCGGGCACGGGCCTTTTCGCGTGTTTTGCTCGACGTGCCGCCACGCCTCCGCTCGGCGCGTGCCGCCGTATTTCTCGCTCCAGAGTTACCCCGAGAGGCCTGCGCAGCGGCTTTGTCCTTGGCCAGCCCGGCTGCGGTCTTGCGGGAACTCGCCTGGAGGGCTTTGACGGCCTTGGCTGCTTTGATTCCGTTCCGCGCCATTTTGAGCGCGCCGATGTCCATGATGACGTCGAACCACGAGCCGTTTCCGGTGAGCGCTTGCGCGAGGTGGATCAGAGCCACGGCGATGGTGAGTGCGAGCGCGAGAGGACCGAGGAAAGGGAAGAACATGGCGGCAAAGCCCACGATTGTCGCAGCCCAGCTCAACCCATCTGCCCACTTGCCGAGCCATTCGGCGTCAGCCACCCACGCCTTGACGTCGTTCCACCAACTGTCCTTCATGTCGTCATCAATGGACGACCGAATCTTGCCCGCAAAGTGGCCGGCTCGCTCCTCATAGTCACCGGCCGCTGTGTTGACCCGCTTCCGCGCGTCCTCCAGGTCCTCCTTGGCGCGCTTGAGTTCGGGATCCTCCGCAGGGGAACTGCCGTCCTCCTTGCTGTCCCCGTCCCTCTTCTTTTCCGAGCCCGACTTGTCGTCCGCCTTGGCTGCGTGACGGTCGATGATGCGCTGGGCTTCCTGAGCGTCACCGAGGGCCTTGTCGGCCTTCCGCTGGAAATCCTCCAGCTCGTCAGCCCAGTTGGACAGGTGGCCCTTCACCTCGCGGTAGCGGTCCTCCGTCTCGTCGAGCTTGCGGCCCAGACCGCGGGCGTCTTCGCCCAGCTTCTCGGCGTACTGGCCCTTGAGGTTGTCGGCGTCGGCCATCGCTGTGAGCGCCGCAGCCTGCGTACGCAGGAACTCGGCGATCTTCTTCATGTGCGTGACCTGGCCGCGGATGCCTTCTGGATCCCCTGGTACGGGATCGCTCTCGCGCAGTGGGTGCCAGTCCTTCGGTCTTGCCATTTCTCCCCCAGAAGAAAACGTTCAGCAGGTACTCAACGGGACGTACGGCCCCTACTTCTTCTTTTTCCCGGCTTTGGCCAGCTCATCATCGAGGCTCTTGAACGTGTCTCGAGTTCCTTCGACCATCTTGCCGACGGATTCCAGCGACTCCAGTAGACGCTTACGGTTGTCGTCCCAGTTGTCGATGAATTCGGTCATGGCCTCCTTGATTTCGGAGGCTCCAACTGCCGACTTGACCTCATCCTTCCATTCGCCGAGATTTTTGAACTCGCGTTGAATGGCGTTGAGTTGTTTTGCCGACGTGTTGAGCAGGCCGAAGTCAACGATCAGGTCCGACATTGGCATTCCCCCGAAGATCCGTAGCGAGACGTGAACTATAGAGATGAAGATGGAGGATCGTGTTTCTGAGCACTACGAGACCGAGCGGCCCGGATTCTCCAAGCGCCGCCTCGGAGCACACTTCTCGCTGGCCCTCTCCCGCCGGACACGCCGACCGTGGGTGGATGGCACCGGTGAAGGTCGCGTAGCTCTCCACGAAGGACTGAACCCATGTCGCGGACTCCGTCCGTGCGGGCGTCGCCGGTCGGCAGGAGAGCTGCGGCCGCGGCAGGCGCGACGTCAACAGCCAACGAGTGGCGCTTCAAGGTGGGCTCCCCGTGAGACAAAGATTCAGTCAAGGGAATGACGGTAGCGGCGAGGCTGGAGGTTTCGCCAGTGCGAACTTGCCTGAGAGGCTTCTCGAATCGGGTTACAAAGGGAGGTTGGCGGTGGGCTCGGGCTTCGCCTCGCGACCTCCCTTGAACTTCCGGGATCAGCCGACTGGAGCAACCTCGACCGAAGGATCGGCAGGGTCTACGAACGACACCGTCTGGAGGACGGCCGCCGTCATGTCGCAGAGCTCTCCCCAGTGGTCCATGGCTGCGGTGTCCAGTGTGAAGACCGCCACGAAGGGGGCTTCCGGGAAGGGGACGAAGACCTGGATCTGGCCGGTGAGGAGTCTGCCCTCCTCGCCTGTGGAGGTGAGTTCCGGGCCGATGACGACTTCGCGGAGCGTGATGTTCGATACGGCCGGGCCGCAGGGCAGGGTCATGCGGCGGCTGTCGGTGAGTGGATCGCGGGCGAAGCCCTGCGCGATCACGTCGGCGGCGTCCTCGGGCCTGGTGTGCGAGGACTCGACGGCCCCCACGGTGAACGAGCAGTGCACGACACCGCCGTTGTCGTCGCTGAACACGCACATGGCCGAGTACGCGATGCCAACGTTCGCGAAGACTTCGGTGAGGCCGGCGTAGAAGGGCGCCGCGGACTCCCAGAGGCCGGCGTTCCCTTCTGGAAACAGCCCGCGTGCGAACTCGTTGGCTGCGGCTGCCCTGCCGTCCGGGTCCGCGTCGACGGGCAGGGCATGGAAGCCGTCCGGTGCTACGAACGACATGGGTGGGACAGTCGGATCGTCGATGACTGTCGGAGTACCGGGCGAACCTATGTTGCTGGTGCTCACGTTCAGGCCTTGCCCTGTCCTATGTCTCCGGAGTGCGGTGTCGCGTCCTTACCGGCCTCGTCCATCACGAACCCCCGTGACTCGGAGACCACCCCCGGTTTGCTGCCGAGCACAGCCGATTGGACCCTGACCAGTCCGCTGGGCAGCAGGGTGAGGGTGGGCGCCGGCGTCCCCGTGGGCAGGGTCGCCGTGAAGCGGGAGATCCGCTCCCGCTGTTCCGCCGAGAGCTCGGATTCGGACAGCCTGCGATGGCTTCCGGCGAGCAGGCCGAGCAACTCCGTCGTGTGATCGGAGACTCGCATGGTCAGCCGTACCCAGGAACCGTCCTGGAAAAGGAGCCTGAAGTCCGACTGGCCCAGGCTGAATCGGCGGGGTGTCGCTTCGGCGACGTTTTCTCGCGGTGTCTCCCACAGCACAGTGCCGGAGCCCGTGACGAGGAGGCGTCGCGTGGTCAGCACGATCTCCGTGACGTATCCCGAAGGGCGTCGGGAGGGGTCGAGTTGCCAGGGCACCGTACGGGCTGTGTCGTCGGCGTCGGCCCACATGACCGGGAAGTCGTCGACCTCGTTCTCCCGATCCTCCAGCTTCCCGCGTCCCGGCTCGGGATTGACCGTGCTGCCGCCCAACAGGTCGGAGAGGATGCCACCTGCCACGGCGAAGACACCCGAGACGCCGGTGCTGACGTGCACTCCTGCCTTTCCCGGGAGCCCGCGGACCGAGAACGCGGGCCCGACCGGCCAGCCCGGCAGCTCGGGCTCGACGTCGTTGCGCCGGCGGTCGCGGAAGGAGCGTCTTCCCTCCACGGACGCGGCGGTGCCGGTCGCGAACGAGACCGGGTAGCGCGCCAGTTCCGTCTCGTCCTCATCGGATTCCGGGTGCCGGTCCACAGGGTTGTCCGTCCTCATCAGGAGGCGACCGCCGATTCGAAGCGGTCGCCGGGGTGAATGGCGTCACCGAGGTGCGTGGGTATCGACCACAGCTTGGGAGCGATCTTGATGCCCGCGTCGATACCGCGGCCCAGGTTACTCATGGGGTCGATCGACCACCTGCCCCGGCTTGCCAGACTCAGGCCGCGAGTCCCGAGCCACTGACCGTTGTGGACCGTCTGCTCGGCAACCATGGTCATACGCCCCATGAGTCCGTCGGCCTTGATCAGGCCGCCATGCTTGAGGCCCCACAGCCCTATGGTCTTGCCCTTGACGGTGAGGTTCACAGCGCCCGCGACGTTGTCGCCGATACCCACGATGTTCCGCCCGATCGTGGTGACGCCGCGGACCCCCGAACCCAGCCTCGCGGCCCGGCCGGCAGCGACTGCACCGTCGGCGACCTTGACACCTTTGGCGAACGCGCCGACGCCCGGGATGGAGCCGAGCGCGTCCAGGCCGATGTTCAGCCAACTGACGTCCGCACCGCCCGCCTTGGCCGTGAGATGGCTGAGGAGCGCGAGGCCGCTGGTGATGACGGCAGCAGTGGCGAAGATCGCCCCGAGGGGCGGGAACGGCATCGTGATGATCGCCAGCATGCCGAGGATGCCGCTCAGATCGCCGAGGAAGTCGCCTATCGCCTTGAAGGTTTCGGCGTTTTCGGAGACCCAGCCCTTCACGTCGTCCCAGAAGCTGTCCTCGATGGCGTCGTCGAGCTGGTCACGGATCTTGCCCGCGAAATGGTTGCCCCGCTCGTCCCGCTCCGCCTCTATGCGGAAGAGCTGAAGCCGGAACTCGCTGAGCGGATCGTGGTCCGTGCCGCTGGGGGAGGAACTCGGCTCGCCCGGCTTGGCCTTCTCCGAGGCCTTCTTCTTCTCGGCGTCCACCTCTTCCTGGGCCTGCTTCGCGTTGGCGAGGACCTTGTCGGCCTGCCTCTGGAAGTCCTCCAGCTCGCCTGCCCAGCTGTACAGATATCCGTGCACGCGCTCGTAGCGTTCCGCCACTTCGCGCAGCTGCTTCTCCAGCCCTTCGGACTTGTCCCGCAGTGAGTCGGCGTACTCGCCCTTGAGCTCGTTGTCGTCGCCGATGCCGCTGAGCAACCGGGCCTGTTCGCGGAGGGAGCTCGCGACGCCCTTTATGTGCCGGACCTCGGCGCGTATCTCGTCGGGATCCCCTGGGACCGGGTCCGATTCCGCGAGCGGATGCCAGTCGCGGGGGCGAGTCTTCGGCGCGGTCGTCACTTCCTCGCTCCCTTGCGCAGTTGCTTGGCAAGCTCGGCGTCCAAGCCCGTGAATCCGTCGATGGTGGCCTTGACCAGCTTGCCTACGACATCGATGTTCTGGAGCAGGGCTTTGCGGTAGTCGTCCCAGTTGTCCACGAACTCGTCCATGGCATCGGTGATGCCGCTGCTGCCCCAGTGCTCACGTATGTCGTCGTTTCGTGCTTCCAGGTTGGTGAATTCCTTCTTCAGTTTGCGGAGCCGGGACTCCGACTCCACGAGAAGGTCGACATTCACCTTGAGGTCTGAGTCGTTCGCCATCCTGTTCCTTCCGGCGGGGCTGGTGATCCCGAGCAGGCAACTCGGTTCTCAGCGGTTGACGGCCTGGATCTCCTGGACGGTGATCGCCTGTTCGCTGCCGAACGTCCCGTTGGGCAGGTCGCCGCCCGCGCCGCCAGTGCCGGTCCAGGCGATGTCCCAGGTGATGGTCGCCCTGAGCTTGTACGTTCCGTCGCCCGAGGAGCGGAGGTACTTGATTCCGCACGGCGGTGTCTGGCTGGACTTGCCCGTGGCGTAGGGCTCGCCGATGGAGCCGTCGGCGTTGATGACGCACTCGCCGGAGGCCGGGTATGTCTCGGCGTCCTCGGTGCCCGGCTCCATCTTGAGGGACACCGGCTTGGCGGTGGTCGTGGCCTGGATGTTGAAGCCAGGGGCGTTGAGGGCCGCCGTCGCCTGGACCTCGTCGAAGACGGCCTTGTCGAGCCAGGCCCAAGTGGGCAGGTTCACCTTGGTGTTGGCCGCAGGGGCGAGGGTGACCTTGGTGTCGGGGAGCTGCATGTGCTGGTAGGCGAGGCCTGCGAGTATCTCCGGGCTGATGGCCTGTTCGTACTGGGGCGGCGGGGCCTCACCGTTGTCGACCCAGAAGGGGAGGTCGGTGCAGGACATCCGCTTGAGAACATCCGGCTCGTTGGGGTTCTCGACACCGGCCCAGAACATCCCGTCGCCGTCCTTGTCGACGTTGTAGTCCTTGTAGCCGGGGGTGTCGGTCCAGCCGTAGTCGTCCTCGTAGTGGCGCTGCACGTCGCCGATCGCCGAGCCTGCGGTGCCGCCCATGCCGGGCGTGTTCAACGAGTCCTCGATGCTCTTGGACATCTTCGCCTTGAAGTCCTTGGCGCCGAGGTAGGGGGCGTACCAGCAGGCAGGGGGCGTCCAGTTGACGTCGGCCGACGTTACGTTGCCGGTCCTGCCGCCCTTGGCGACGGAGCCGGAGTACTGGATCTTGGCGGCGGCGTAGATGCCTGTGGTGTCGCTGCCGCCCTGCTGCTCCGAACTGGCGCCTTCGTCGAAGGCCGATGGTTCCTCGGAGTAGGCCGGATGTGCGAGGCCGCTGATGCCGAAGGTCAGCATCAGCACAGTGGCACCGAGAAGCATGCGTCGCAAGCTACTCACTGGCACTGCGCCGCCTTCGTCTCGACGAATACCTTGGACGCCTGCCACAGGCTGTCGCTCGTAGGGAACTTGATCATAATGATCTTGAAGTAGGCGAAGTCCGAGATGCTGGGCGTAGTCTTCAAGACCTTCCCGGTCTTGACCTCTTTGCCATAGAACTTGCTTGAGTCCACGCAGAACGCGACCTCCACGGAGTTGCCGTTCGCAGTGGACCTAGTGGTGGCCTGGTACTGGCGCCGCGTGCCGGTGGCCGTCCAGTCGCCCTTGAGCCTGCTTTCGATCTGGGTCTTTGCGTAGGTCAGCCCGTTGCCGGTGGAGTAGGCGGTCACGGCCGCGTCGTCGGCCGCTCGTTTGTCGACGCCGTGATAGATGGCACGGATGTAGTTCGCGGCGTCGTCCATCGCCGCCGCCTCGTTCTTGTCCGTCGGCTTGGTCCAGTCGAAGACCAGGTTGATGTCCTTGGGCAGGGACACATCCACGCCGTCCGGGTTGGCCTCCGCCGCTGACGCCGAGGGTTCCGCCGACTTCGTCGGTGTCGCCGTGGTCTGGTCGGCGCCGGCGATCTTGTTGTTGTCGGTGGACTTGTCGGCTCCGTTGCCGCAGGCCGTCAGCAGCAGGGCTGCGGTCGCGGTGAGCGCGGCAGCAACGGGCAAAGAACGGCGCTTCAAGGTGGGCTCCCCGTGAGATGTCGATACAGCTGAAAGCCCTGACGGTATCTGGGGGGCCTGTGGTCCTGCCAGGCTGGACTGCCTTCGCGTCGGGGGTGTTTGTGAATCTATGGGGGCAAAATCGATGCGTCCTGTGTCCCGATCGTGTCCACCCGGGGATGCGCTCGGCCCCGGGCATTACGGCATTGCCCGAAGCCACGCTGTTTCCTCCGCCTTCGCTGCAGCTATCGGAGCTAAAGGAACGGCGTCCCCGCGTCCAGCCCCGACAGCACCCGTCCGTACAGCTCCAGGTTGGTCGTCGGGTTGACGAACGAGTGGAGGCTCAGGGCGTGGATGTCTCGGACTGTTCGCTGGATCGGGACCTCGCGGTGCAGGGAGGATGCGCCGGAGGCGGAGGCGAGCAGGTCTATGGCCTCCTTACAGAGGCGGGTCGTGTAGCCGCTCTGGGCTCTGATCCTGGCTCGCTCCTCCGGCGTGTACGGGGTGCCGGTCGCCGCCCTTGACTCGATCGTCGTGACGAAGTCGGTGGTCAGCAGCTCAGCGCAGGTGATCTTCATCGCCGCCTCGGCCGCCTGGAGGTGGGTGACCGTCGCCTCGTTCTGGTGTTCGTGGAAGGTGTACGTGATGCCCCGGTGGTGGATGCGCTCCGTGAACTCCGTCAGCGCTGAGCGGGCCAGGCCGAGGGCGTTCGGGGGCGTCCAGGCGCAGAAGAGGAGCAGGACCGGCATGCCGTAGAAGGGGTCGGCCGCGTTGGTCTTCGACGCGATCGTGCCGTCGAGCAGGGGGCCCACCGGTAGGACCCGGTGCGCGGGGACCACGACGTCCCGGGCGACCACGCTGTTGCTGCCGCTGCCGGCCAGCCCCGACACGTACCAGTCGTCGAGGATCTCCAGGTCGGTCATCGGGATGGCGGCCCAGAGGAGTTCGGGAGGACCGGGAGGACCGGGAGGACCGGGAGGTCCGGGCGGGTTGTCGGATGTGTCGGCATCGGGCTCGACGCGGACCGTCAGCAGGTGCCAGTCGGCGTCCCGGCAGCCGGTGGCGAAGGCCGAGGTGCCGTTGACGACGTAGCTGCCGTCGGGTCGCGCGACGGCTGTCGCGTCGGGGATGAGGGTGCCGCCGACCCGTACGTCGGGGGAGGTGAAGATCTCGTCCTGGGCCTCGTCCGGGAAGAGCGCCGCGATGTAGGCGCAGCCGGCCTGGATCAGAGCCATGAAGCCGGCCGAGCCGCAGGCGGCGGCGATCTCGGACAGGGCGTCGACCTGGGTGTGCAGGGGGGACTGGTAACCGCCGTACCGGCAAGGGACTTCCCAATCGTGTTGTCAAGCCGCTCCCGTGACGGGAGGTGAAGCGTGAAAGCACTCTCCGTCACGGATCATCGCCCACAGGACGTTGAGGCGTCGGCGTGCGAGGGCCAGCAGGGCCTG
>NZ_JAAGLT010000005.1 GCF_010548275.1 Streptomyces sp. SID12488 | reverse complement strand
GATCGTGGTCGGGGGAGTGGTCTACTTCCGGACGCGCCGACGTGCCGACGGCGCTGCCTGACCGCGCCCGCCGGCCCCGGCCGTGGCGCCGGACGCGCGCCTACCGCCTGACCCGCACGGTCGTCCTGACCGTGACCCTGGCGGTGGGCGGCGTCTGGTGGGCCCGGGTCGACGAGCCAACCCCCGCACCCGTCACCGCCACCGACGGCACGCCGGTCGCACCACCCGCGGAGCGCGGCGGGAACGCAGCGGCGGAGAGGGCGCCGCAGGAGCGGAAACCGGCACCGGCCGCACCAACACCGGCGGCCGGGCCCGAAGAGGGACGGCCGGAGTCTGACAAGCCCGCACCACCCGCCGTACCGCCTCAGGCCGCCGGGCCTGCGAAGGGGCGGCCTGAGTCCGCCAGGCCGGCACTTCCGGCAGCATCACCCCGGACGGCCGGGCCCGCGGAGGGGCGGTCAGGATCTGCCGGACCGACCCCACCGTCCGCCCACCGGAGCGTGCCGGTCAGGCCACGGGAGCCCGCTCTCCTCCCGCGCTCCCGCCCCAGCAGGCTCACCCTTCCCTACCTCGATGTCGAGGCGCCGGTCGTGGATCTGCGCCTCGACCGCCACGGGCAGCTCACCGCGCCCCCGGACGACGACTCCAACCTGGTCGGCTGGTACGCGGACGGGCCGTCCCCCGGGGAGAACGGCACGGTGATCGTCGTAGGGCACCGCGACACCCGTGCCGGGCCCGCCGTGTTCGTCGGCCTCGACGAAGTCACGCCGGGGCGGCGGGTGGAACTCCGGCGCGCGGACGGGCATACGGCCGTCTACACCGTCTACGCCGTGAAGACGTACGACAAGGCGGGCTTCCCCAGCCGGGAGGTGTACGGTGCCCGCGCCCGCCCCGAGTTGCGGCTCATCACCTGCGGCGGCGACTACGACCGCCGGACCGGCTACACGGGCAACATCGTCGTGTACGCGCACCTGACGGCGACGCGATGAACCGGCCCTTCCCGCCGCGCAGGCGGTACGAGGACGGGCCCGTTCACGCCGACCCACCGGTCTTCTCGGGCCGTGGCCGCTGCGGGGCACCCTCCTCAGCGGCCACGGACCCCGTCACCCCTGCCCCTACCCCAGCCCGCGTCCGGGCCCGGAACCGCGACACCGCCACCCCCGCGAGACACAGCCCGCCGCCCGCCACGGCCGGTCTGGTCGCCGGGGTCACGGGCGTGGCGGCGCCGTTCGTGATGCTCGGCGCGCTGCTGTTGCTGGCGGCGGGGACGGTGATCCGCTCGGAGGCGGAGGCGGAGGCCGCACCCGAGCGCCGCAGATCGCTCTTGCAGCGCCGGTGGAGGTGATTTGAGTCTGTCCGGGGGGTGCGGACATGCCGGGGTTGTTTGCGTGGGGGCGCCGCCGCTCACTTTTGCAGCGCAGATCCAGGCAATTTCAACCCGTTGGGTCGCTCTGGCTGCTGCTCGCCCCGGTTCAGCACGACTTCAGGTAAATCTGCGCTGTTCGAATGCGGGGGCTGGGGTGGGCGGATAGCGTCGTGGCTGTGAAGCTGGTGGTGCAGGTGAAGCTGCTGCCGACGCCCGTGCAGGCGTCGGCACTTCAGGCGACTCTGCGTGCCTGCAACGAGGCTGCCACCTGGGCGAGTGAGGTGGCGTTCGAAAAGGATGTGAAGAGGAACTTCGCGCTGCGGGAGCACACCTACGGTGAAGTGAAGGCGCGGTGGGGGCTGGGGGCGCAGGCCGCTCAGCATGTGATCAAGAAGACCTGCGACGCGTACGCGACGCTGCGGGCGAATCTGAAGGCCGGGAATCTGGGGAGGCCCGGCTCGAAGCGGTATCGCAGCGCCAGCGAGAAGCCGGTCACCTTCCGTCCGGAGGGGGCGCAGCCGTACGACGACCGGATGTTGTCCTGGCAGATCAGCGAGCGTCGGGTGTCCATCTGGACGGTTGCCGGGCGGGTGAAGGACGTGGTGTTCACTGCCTCGCCCGAGCAACTGGCCACGCTGACCCTGTACCGCAAGGGTGAATCGGATCTGTTGTGCCGGGAAGGCATGTGGTTCCTGAACGCCACTTGCGAGGTCCCTGAAGCTCCGCTCGACCAGGTTCCGTCCGACTTCCTCGGGATCGATCTGGGCATCGTGAACATCGCTACCACCTCCGACGGCGAGATCATGGCCGGACGCGACCTCAACCGCATCCGGGCCCGGGAACGGAAACTGCGCACCAAGCTGCAGAAGAAGAACACCGCGTCCGCCAAACGCCGTCTTAAGAAGCGCAGACGCAAGGAGTCGCGGCGGGCGAAGGACATCAACCACAAGATCTCGAAGCATGTGGTGGCCGAGGCGGAACGCACCGGTCGCGGAATCGCCCTAGAAGACCTCACGGGTATCCGCGAGCGGGTACGGCTTCGCAAGCCCCAACGGGCCACCCACTCCAGCTGGTCCTTTCACCAACTGGGAAGCTTCATCGCGTACAAGGCCCGCCGGGCGGGTGTGCCGGTGGTGTACGTCGATTCGGCGTACACCTCCCGCACCTGCGCCGAATGCGGCCACATCGACAAGGCGAACCGGGTCTCACAGGCTTGGTTCGTGTGCCGGAACTGCGGATTCGTTGATCATGCAGACCGCAACGGCTCCCGCAACATCCGCGCACGCGCGTGGGAGTTGTGGCGACGCGGGGCCCAGTCAACGGCCCCAGCCCCATCCCCGAAGCCGGACGGCCGGGGCGGGGCTGGACGCAAACGACGCATCACCGCCAGTGATGCCCGTTGTGCAAGCCCGGCACTTTAATATCGGGTAGTTGACGACGACCATGTAGACGCTGAACCTCAGCACCCTCGAGATCGCGATCCCCCAGGGCGACCGGGTCGGCAATCCCTCCGCTGTGCGTGACAGATCGCCCCCAGCGTCACGAACCCGGCGAGTGCACGGCCTCCGCACTGCGGATCGTCGAAGCGCGACTGTACGGCCGCTCAGCGCAAGTCCGACGCCTTGATGCCCAGGAGCTGCTCGAAATGGTGTTCCCCCTCGGGGGTCACCCTGACCGCCCGTTCCGAGCCGATGCGTACACACCAGCGGGCGTCCAGGGCGTGCCGGCACAGGGCCGCGCCCGCGGTGCCCGCGAGGTGGGGGCGGCGTTCGGTCCAGTCGAGGCAGGCGCGGGCGAGAGGGCGGCGACCGGTGCGGTCGAGGCCGATACCCACAGTGGCGAACCAGCGCAGCCCGGCGTCCGTGAGCGCGAACCCGGTGTTCTGGCTGAGCAGCCCCCGCCCGGTCAGGGCGTCGGTGAGGGCGATGCCGAGCCGTCCGGCGAGGTGGTCGTAGCAGGTACGGCCGCGTGCCATCGCGGACCCGGTGCCGAACTCCCGCAGCGTGCGCGGGTGTTGGACTGCGGAGGGGCCGACGTGGGCGGCCAGCTCCTCGACGAGCTGGGCCACGCCGGAGTCGGCCAGCCGAACGTAGCGGTGCCGTCCCTGGCGCTCCTCGGTGAGCAGCCCGCCGGCCACGAGTTTGCCCAGGTGCTCGCTGGCGGTCGACGCGGCGACCCCGGCATCGCGCGCCAGTTCTCCGGCGGTCCACGCCCGCCCGTCCAGCAGCGCCAGCAGAAATCCGGCCCGCGTCTCGTCCGCCATCAGCCCGGCCAGCGCCGCGAGACCGGACGCGCGGCCAGGCTTCCTCGTACTCCCCGCATCCCTCGTGGTGGTCATGGATCCAGCATGGGGTGCGCACACTTCGGCGCCCACCGAAGTGCGCGCGGCGAGCTGTCTACGCAGGTCGCTTCAGTTGCTCGTACTGCTGGGCCAGCCCGTCCAGCAGCGCGGTCAGGCCGGTCTCGAAGGCCCGCTCGTCGATCTTCTCCTGTTGCTCGGCGAGGAGGTGGGCCTGCCCGAGGTGGGGATAGGCGGCCGGGTCGTACGCGCTCTCGTCGTCCACGAAGCCGCCGGCGAAGGAGCCGAGCGCGGAGCCCATGATGAAGTACCGCATCAGCGCGCCGATCGAGGTGGCCTGGGCGGGCGGCCAGCCCGCGTCGACCATGCCGCCGTAGACGGCGTCGGCGAGGCGCAGGCCCGCGGGGCGGCGGCCGGGGCCACGGGCGAGGACCGGAACGATGTTCGGGTGGTCGCGCAGCGCGGCCCGGTAGGAGACGGCCCAGTCGTGCAGCGCGGTACGCCAGTCGCGGGCCCGCTCGCCCCCCTCGCCTCCCTCGCCCCTCTCGAACATCGACAGGTCGACCAGCACGCTCACCGAGTCCGCGACCGCCTCCAGGATCAGGTCCTTCGTCCGGAAGTGGTTGTAGAGCGACGGCCCGCTGACCCCCAGCTCGGCCGCGAGCCGACGTGTCGACAGGGCGGCCAGCCCTTCCGCGTCCACCAGCGCCCGTGCCGTGTCGACGATCAGGTCGGTGCTGAGGAGGGGCTTGCGCGGTCGGGCCATGGCGCACATAGTAGGGCTGCACCAATAAACTAGCACTGCTAATTTAAGCGTCCGGGGACATGTCCGTGGATGTGTCAGTGGGATCCGTGGGGGGCTCGTCATGAACCTGGAACTGAGTGAGGAGCAGACCGCCGTCCAGCGGCTCGCCCGGGACTTCGTCGAGCGCGAGATCACCCCGAACGTCATCGCCTGGGACCGTGCCGAGGACGTCGACCGGTCGATCGTGAAGAAGCTGGGCGACGTCGGCTTCCTGGGGCTGACCGTCGACGAGGAGTACGGCGGCTCGGGCGGCGACCACCTCACCTACTGCCTGGTCACCGAGGAGCTCGGCCGTGGGGACTCCTCCGTGCGCGGAATCGTCTCCGTGTCCCTGGGGCTGGTCGCCAAGACCGTCGCGCACTGGGGGACCGAGGAGCAGAAACGCCGCTGGCTGCCCGGGCTCACCTCCGGCGCGTACGTCGGCTGCTTCGGCCTGACCGAGCCGGGCACCGGGTCCGACGCGGGCAACCTCTCCACGCGGGCGGTGCGTGAAGGCGACCACTATGTGGTCAACGGCACCAAGATGTTCATCACCAACGGCACCTGGGCCGACGTGGTCCTGCTCTTCGCCCGTTCCACCGATGCCCCCGGCCACAAGGGCGTCTCCGCCTTCCTTGTGCCGACCGACAGCCCCGGACTGACCCGCCGCACCCTCCACGGCAAGCTCGGCCTGCGGGGTCAGGCCACCGCCGAACTGGTCTTCGAGGACGTGCGCGTGCCCGCCTCGGCGATGCTGGGTCCCGAGGGCAAGGGCTTCTCCGTGGCCATGTCGGCGCTCGCGAAGGGGCGGATGTCGGTCGCCGCCGGGTGCGTCGGGATAGCCCAGGCCGCCCTGGACGCGGCCGTCCGGTACGCGGGCGAGCGTGAGCAGTTCGGCGGGCCGATCGCGCGGCACCAGCTGGTGCAGGAGCTGCTCAGCGACATTGCCGTGGACGTCGACGCGGCCCGGCTGCTGACCTGGCGCGTCGCCGACCTGATCGACCGCGGCCTGCCCTTCGCCACCGAGTCCTCCAAGGCGAAGCTCTTCGCCTCCGAAGCCGCCGTCCGCGCCGCGAACAACGCCCTTCAGGTCTTCGGCGGCTACGGCTACATCGACGAGTACCCGGTGGGCAAACTCCTGCGCGACGCTCGCGTGATGACTCTCTACGAGGGCACGAGCCAGATCCAGAAACTGCTGATCGGCCGTGCGCTGACGGGCGTATCGGCCTTCTGAGGCCGCTCCCTCCGAACTGAGCCGAGTTGAGTACCTGTCTGAGTACTTCGGCGGATGTGGCGCGGGCCGCGTCCGCGCACTCTTGTCCCCATGAGTGAGACACCGGTCAAGCAGCAGAGCACGGCGGCCTTCTACGGTCAGGCCGTCGCGTCCTTCGGTATCGCCATGGGGGCGACCGCCATCGGCATCTTCCGGCTCCAGGCCGACTCCTGGGTGCGCGGCTTCCTCGGGATCGCCGTCCTCTACCTGGTGACCTCCGCCTTCACCCTGGCCAAGGTCATCCGCGACCGCCAGGAGGCCGGGCAGATCGTCAGCCGGGTCGACCAGGCCCGGCTGGAGAAGCTGCTCGCCGAGTACGACCCCTTCGAGAAGCACTGATCCGGAGCGCTGATCCCGGAGCGCCGATCCCGAAGCAGTGATCCGGAAAGCCCTGAGCGGGCACTCTAAGCGCTCGCTCACCCGCGGCGGTACAGTGGGAGGTCACTGTCGGTGGAAGGGGCGAACGGGCGATGAGTACGGCGGAGGAGACGGCCGGTGGCGAGGCGGCGCCGTGGGGTGAGGTGACCCCCGACGCGGCCCGGCGGCTGCTCGTCGCCGCGGTGGAGGCCTTCGCCGAGCGCGGCTACCACGCGACGACGACCCGTGACATCGCGGGCCGTGCCGGAATGAGCCCGGCCGCGCTCTACATCCACTACAAGACCAAGGAAGAGCTGCTCCACCGGATCAGCAGGATCGGCCACGAGAAGGCCGTCGACATCCTGCGCACGGCGGCGCGGACCGAGGGCACCGCGACCGAACGGCTCGCGGAGGCCGTCAGTTCGTTCGTCCGCTGGCACGCCGGGGGGCGCACCACCGCACGGGTCGTGCAGTACGAACTGGACTCCCTCGGCCCCGGCGCCCGCGCCGAGATCCTCGCGCTGCGCCGCCAGTGCGACGCCGAAGTGCGCGGGATCATCGAGGACGGGATGGAGACGGGCGAGTTCGACGTGCCCGACGTACCGGGCACGACCCTCGCCGTGTTGTCGCTGTGCGTCGACGTGGCCCGCTGGTTCAACGTCAACGGTTCGCGTACGCCGGACGAGGTCGGCGCGCTCTATGCCGACCTCGTGCTGCGGATGGTGGAGCCGGGCAGTTCCCGCTCAGCGGCTCAGAGGTAGTACCGCGACACCGACTCCGCGACGCACACCGGCTTTTCGCCGCCCTCGCGCTCCACGGTGAAGGCGACAGCCACCTGTACACCTCCGGGAACGTCCTCGACCCCGGCGATCCGGGCGGTGGCGCGCAGGCGCGAGCCGACCGGGACGGGGGAGGGGAAACGGACCTTGTTCGTCCCGTAGTTGACGCCCATCTTCACGCCCTCGACCTTGATCAGCTGCGGTCCGAAGAGCGGCAGCAGCGACAGGGTGAGATAGCCGTGCGCGATGGTCGTCCCGAAGGGGCCGGTGGCGGCCTTCTCCGGGTCCACGTGGATCCACTGGTGGTCGCCGGTCGCGTCGGCGAACAGGTCGATCCGCTTCTGGTCGACCTCCAGCCAGTCGGTGTACCCCAACTGCTCGCCCACCGCCGCCTTCAGGTCGTCCGCACCCGTGAAGATCCTCGGCTCTGCCATTCCCGGCCTCCTCGCCACTGTTCCCAGCAACCGCGCTATGCCCAAGCAACGCACTATGTCTAAGCAACTGCTTAGCATGGTCGGCCGGGGATTCCCTGTCAACGGACCACGGCCGGCCGCTGTGGGCAGGGGCTGTGGGTAGGGTTCGAGAGGTGCCCCAGATTCCCGAGAAGATCCACGAACTCACGGTCGGCCAGCTCGCCGCCCGCAGCGGCGCAGCCGTCTCCGCCCTGCACTTCTACGAGTCCAAGGGCCTCATCACCAGCCGCCGCACTCCGGGCAACCAGCGCCGCTACGGCCGTGACGCGCTGCGCCGGGTCGCCTTCGTCCGGGCCGCGCAGCGCGTCGGCATCCCGCTCGCCACGATCCGGGAGGCGCTCGCCGAGCTCCCCGAGGAACGCACCCCCACCCGCGAGGACTGGTCCCGCCTCTCCGAGAACTGGCGCTCCGAACTCGACGAGCGCATCAAGCAGTTGAACCGGCTCCGGGACCATCTCACCGACTGCATCGGCTGCGGCTGCCTGTCCCTGGAGGGCTGTGTCCTGTCCAACCCGGACGACGTCTTCGGCGAACGCCAGGCGGGATCCCGCCTGATGGTGGAGAGGAAGGGCACCGGTCCGGCTACTCGTACTCCGTCCCACCCTTGCGCGTCAGATACGCCGGACTGACCGCCTTGGCGATCGCCCGCCCGCCGGTCACCGCGCTGTACCGCTCGACGGCAGGCCGGATCACGACACCCTCCCGCAGGTGCAGCCCCCGCCCGGACACCGTCTCGCGCCCGCTCGCGATCTCCAGGACCCGGTCGATGTCGTACGGGCCCTCGAACAGCCTTGGTACGAGCGGCAGTCGGCCCTCCAGCAGCGCCTCCGGGTCCAGCCAGCGCACCTCTCCATCGACCTCCACCGACACGTCGAACACGGCGTACCCGAGCGTCTCGCGCCGTCCGTCCGCGCCGTACGTCAGGTCCTGCACACCCGCCCCGAACACCTCGCCGAAGATGCCGACCCGGCGCGCTCCGAGCCGCTCGGCGAGGCGGGCCGCGGTCTCGGCGACGCCGTGGGCGGTCACCGCACGCCAGTACAGGTTGCGCGGATCCTCCTTCAGGGCAAGGGACTTGGCGCCGAATCCCTTCGAGGAGACCTGGACGCGCCCGTCGTCCGCGAGATACGTGAGCAGACAGGCCGAGCCGTGCAGCTTCTCGGTGAGGACGACGGGCTCGCCCGGTGTGAAGATGCCGGGGTAGCGCTGGATGTTCTCGATGTCGACCCAGCTCAGGAGGTCGGGCGCGGACTCGACGTCGCCGTTCATGGTGGGCGGGATCGGCGGCACCCATTTGACGATGCCCAGCGGCTCCGCGAAGTCGGTGCCGTCGGCTGCCGCCCGGTCGAGGTCGACGCCGTCGAGAGCGCGGGGTCGGCAGACGATGCCCTGCGAGAGCTCGCCGCGCAGCCGTACAGCCTTGACCCGGTCCGAGTTGCTCCCGGCGAGCCGCCCGGTCAGGCCCAGTTCTTCGACGAGTTCGCCCGGCAGGACGGACTGCTCAGGGATGTACACGGCCGCTTCGCCGGTCCGGTAGGCCCCCTTGGCGACGACGGCGCGATACAGGCCCACCTGGGCCAGTTCGAGTGCGTCGGCGTTCGGGTGCTCATGGATGGTCAGGACTTCGGCGGTGACGCGCAGCGTCGACATCGGGGGCTCCTCAGGTTGGTTTCATCGCCGCCAACTCTCCTTGTGGGAAAGGTGTGGAGCTACGGGATTTGTTGCTGGTATACGGTCTGTCGTCTGTCCGCGGGCCGGCGGGGGCTTGTCGCGCCCACGCGGCGGAGCCGCACATCGATACAGCCCCGCGCCACTAAAGGGGGCGCGCGTACTCTGCCAGCCCTGCCCTCACCAACTGGGCGTTGGACACCGCCCGTTCGCCGTTCGGCAGGTACAGGGTGTCCTCCACGCCGATTCGGGTCGCCAGGCCCAGTCGGCCCGCGAGGCGGAGTACCGGCCAGGCGCCGCCGTCCTCGCCGTGCAGCAGGATCGGGCGGCCGTGGGGTGATCCGGCGAGGTCGGCGAGGAGGGTGTGTGCGGTCGTCTCGGCCGTGTCCGGGTCGGTGTCCGTCACCTCGGCGAGGACACGCAGCACCCTGGGGGCGAGGGGGGAGGCCGCGAACCGCGCCGCTCCGTCCGTGCCGGACCAGATGCCGGCCTCTACGCCCACCCCGAGGCCGATGAGGAGGGCGGCCAGTTCCTCCGCGCCCGGCTCGTGCCAGTTGACGGAGGCGTGGTCGGGCAGCACTGTCCAGCCCCGGACCCGCTCCAGCCGCAGCGCCGGATCCGGTTCGGCCCAGGCGCCCGTGGTCACGCCGACCGGCACGGTGACCCGTGCCCGGATCTCCGCCAGCGTCGCCGAGACCGCGCGCGGCGACAAAGTGTCCTGTCCGCAGGGGGACTTGGGATGGACGTGGACGTCCGTGGCCCCGGCCAGGACGGCATCGGCCGCGGAGTCGGCCATCGAGCCCGGCGACATCGGTACCAGCGCGCCGTCCGCGGCGCCCCGGGACCCGTTGAGACACACCTGCGTCATGCCCCGATGGTGCCAGTCACCACTGACAACAGGCGCCGGCCATCCGGTTCGATCGGGGGTGCGGCATCCCCGGCGCACCCCCGCCGTGCTCAGGCCGACGCGAGCAACAGCCGTCCGCGCCTGGACTCCGCCAGGGCCTCGGGGGTCAGGACGGGCCGCGGCACCACTATGCCGCACTCCGTGCAGACAGGACCCGACGACGGCTCATGGGCCAGGTCGTACTTCCAGGAGAGGCGCTCCCCGTCGCACACCGGGCACACCGAGCCCGCTTCGCGCTCCAGGGCGGTGATCAGCCGTCGCAGCACCTCGGCCAGCGATTCATGGGGGTGCACCCCCGGGTCGTCGCACCAGGCCACCCCGAACCCACCCCAGGTCAGCCGATGCCAGTCGTCCACGCTTCCGGGCCGGCGCAGCCCGTCGAACTTCTCCTTCTTGCGGCGCTTCGCGAACTCCACCTCGTAGGCCAGCCAGACCGAGCGCGCTTCCTCCAGCTCGTCCAGTGCGGCCACGAGCCGCGCTGGATCGGGGGAGCGGTCCTCGGGGCCGAACCCGGCCCGGGAGCAGAGATGGTCCCAGGTCGCCCTGTGCCCGTAAGGGGCGAATCGCTCAAGGCACTTACGGAGCGAGTACCGCCGCAGTGCCAGATCGCACCGCGGGTCCCGCACCTGTCTCGCCAGACTCCGGAAACCGGCCATCGCCTTGCACCTCCGTCACATCTGCACCTGTACTTCGGTCACTTCGGCGTCGTCGAACGGACGTCGTCGAATAGACGTATCGACACGCCATTCGGCTCCATCTGTTTTCCGATGACGGCCATAAGCCGTTCGCCGGGCCCCCTTGGGACCGACGTCAACGGCTCTAAGCCGTCCGCCGGACCACCCTTCACGGTTACCTCCCGAAACTGTCGGCCGTCTGTGCAACACCTGTTGAGCACGGAGCCGGACCGCGAGTGCTTCCAGCGCCTCGAAGTGCCCCCGTACCCCTCCAACGCAATTGCTCTACCACGTTGTTCAAAAGTGACGCATGTTCATCTTCTATAGCGGGGATACCGGCGGTAACCTCTGGCCCACTCCGTTCGGAGTGGCCCACCCCCCGGTCCGGAGGAGCTGCCATGTCACGGCGCACCCCAGGCAACACCGTCGATAGAACCTTCGACAGACTGAGAACTCCCCGCGGACTCTTCGGGTTCCTGAAGACCGCGGCTGTATGCACACTCATAGCCGGTCTTCTTTCTCCGCTTTCTCCGCTTTCCCCCGCGACCGAGGCCCAGGCCGCCGCGGCGAACGACTACTGCGGGGCCCAGTGTTCCGACATCCTGCCGCCCGGGCAGAACGGCAACGCGACCCTCGCCCAGATCCTCCTGAACCAGGCTTTCGGATCTCAGCCCGAGCATGCGGAAGACCAGCTCGGGCCCTATGCCAACCTGGCCACGGGCTACTCAGGACTCACCAACACCACGATCAACAACTTCTTCAACGACGCCTCGTTCGGGGTCGCCGCCGACCAGGTCGCCTCCACCCTGGCTCCGGCCGGCCGCACCGACGTGAAGATCGTCCGTGACAAGAAGACGGGTGTGCCGCACATCACAGGCACCACCCGTTACGGCACCGAGTTCGGTGCCGGGTACGCCGCAGCCCAGGACCGCCTGTGGCTGATGGACGTCTTCCGGCACGTCGGACGCGGACAGCTCACCCCCTTCGCGGGCGGCGACCCCTCCAACCAGGGCCTCGAACAGGAGTTCTGGCGCCACGCCCCGTACACCGAGGCCGACCTCCAGGCCCAGATAGACAACGCGGTCGCCACCAACGGCGCCCGCGGCCAGCAGGCGCTCGCCGACGTCAACGCCTATGTCGCCGGAATCAACGCCTACATCGACGCCTCCGACAGTGCCCGCACCTTCCCCGGCGAGTACGTCCTCACCGGCTGGAAGGACTCGATCACCAACGCGGGCACCATCCAGCACTTCAAGACCACCGACCTGGTCGCACTGGCCTCCGTGATCGGAGCGCTCTTCGGCTCAGGCGGCGGCGGCGAGGTCAACAACGCGATCTCGCTGATGGCCGCCCAGTCCCAGTACGGCGTCGTCCAGGGCACCAAGGTCTGGGAGGCATTCCGCGAGCGGAACGACCCCGAGGCCGCCCTCACCGTCCACAACGGCGAGAGCTTCCCCTACGCGACCACGCCCGCCGACCCGCAGGGCGAGGCACTGCCGGACGCCGGCACGGTCGCCGAGGAACCGCTGGTGTACGACCGCACGGGCAGCGCCGCCACCACGACCGCCACCACCGCCTCCACCACGGCGACGGCCACCGCCCTCACCTCCGCCAAGCGCGGTATGTCCAACGCCCTGGTGGTGAGCGGCGCCAAGACGGCCAGCGGCCACCCGATCGCCGTCTTCGGCCCGCAGACGGGCTACTTCGCCCCCCAGCTGCTCATGCTCCAGGAGATCCAGGGCCCGGGCCTCAGCGCGCGCGGCGCCTCCTTCGCGGGGCTGAGCATGTACGTCGAACTCGGCCGCGGCCAGGACTACGCGTGGAGCGCGACGACCTCCGGTCAGGACATCATCGACTCGTACGCGGTCGAGCTGTGCCAGGACGACGTCCACTACCTCTACCACGGCACCTGCACCGCGATGGAGAAGCTCGAGCAGACCAATGCCTGGAAGCCGACCACGGCCGACGGCACGGCAGCCGGCTCCTACCGGATGCAGGTCTACCGCACCAAGTACGGCCCGGTGAGCCATCGTGCGACGGTCGGTGGAAAAAAGGTCGCCTACACCAACCTGCGTTCCTCCTACATGCACGAGGCCGACTCGATCATCGGCTTCCAGATGCTCAACGACCCCGACTACGTGAAGAGCCCGGCGACCTTCCAGGCCGCGGTGCAGCACATCAACTACACGTTCAACTGGTTCTACGCCGACTCCACGCACACCGCGTACTACAACAGCGGCGACAACCCGGTGCGCGCGAGCGGCGTCGACGCCGAGTTCCCGGTCTGGGCACAGTCCGCGTACGAGTGGCGGAACTGGAACCCGACGACCAACACCGCCGACTACACGCCGGCCTCCGCCCACCCCAACTCGATCGACCAGGACTACTACATCTCCTGGAACAACAAACAGGCCAAGGACTACACCTCCGCCTCCTGGGGTGACGGGTCCGTCCACCGCGGCAACCTCCTGGAGGACCGCGTCAAGAAACTCGTCGCGGCGGGCGGAGTGACGCGGGCGCAACTCGTGAAGGCGATGGCCGACGCCGCGCTCACCGACCTGCGGGCCGAGGACGTGCTGCCGAAATTGCTGCGGGTCGTCAACAGCTCGACGGTCACCGACACCACGGCCGCGGCGGCCGTCAGCAAGCTGTCCGCGTGGGTGACAGCGGGCGGCAAGCGCACGGAGACATCGGCGGGTTCGAAGACGTACGCCAACGCCGACGCGATCCGCATCCTCGACGCATGGTGGCCCCTGCTGGTGCAGGCCGAGTTCCAACCGGGCCTCGGCACCGACCTCTACACCGCCATCACCACCAACCTCCCCGTCGACGAGGCACCCTCGGCCGCACACGGCCCGACCGGGGCGCACGCGGGAAGCTCCTTCCAGTACGGCTGGTGGAGCTACGTCGACAAGGACATCCGGGCGATCCTCGGTGACGCCGTGCAGGGCGGGCTGACGCAGAAGTACTGCGGCGGCGGCACGCTCAGCGGCTGCCGGGACATCCTGATCAGCACCCTGAAGGCCGCGGCGGGCAAGACGGCCGCCCAGGTCTACCCCGGCGACACCCTGTGCGCGGCGGGCAACCAGTGGTGCGCCGACTCGATCGTCCAGCGCACCCTGGGAGGCATCAAGCACTACAACATCAGCTGGCAGAACCGGCCGACCTACCAGCAGGTCGTCGAGTTCACGTCACACCGGTAACAACCGGTAACAACCGGTATGAGCTGAGGTGTTGCGGCGGCGGGTCAGTGGATACGGCCCGCCGCCAGCACCACCTGCGCCAACTCCGAGTGACAGATGTCGCTGTGGGCTCCCGACGGGGGCCCACCGCTCCTGACCACCGCCGTCGCGTCGACGTTCACGCACCCGCTCACCGGCAGCTTCGCAGCTCCCAGAGCTTCGGCGATGGTCAACCGGACCGTCCCCGGCACCGCTTGGACACCGTCGTGGCCCATCGCGCCCCACTTCGGGCCCAGCGCCTTCGCGGCGTTCAGGCCGAGGACGGACCGGTCGGCGGCGAGGACCCCCTGGCTGTCGCCCGCCATGCGCGAGGCCAGCGGATAGAACGTGCCGAGTGCCCCGTCGTGCTGGGAGTAGCAGCACACCAGAGGCCCGTCGATACGGTTCTGCCGACCTCGCAACGCACCCGCGGCACGCGCGTCGTGCGGCAGTTCGGCCGCGAACGCGTAGTGCGAGAAGGCCCCTTGGAGCAGCGTCACGGATTTCACCGTGCGTACCCCCTCGGGGAGCCCGCGCAGCGCGAACGACACGAGCCGCGCGCCGAAGCTGTGCCCGACGAGATGCACCCGCACCCCGGGCGCCGCCTCGGCGAGCCGCCCGATCGCCGGCCCGAGCCCCCGCTCACCGACGGTTCCGGCCCGCCGCTTCATCGCGTAGTACGTGGCCTGCCGCAACAGCTCCTGTGCGCCCTTCCACGGGTTGGGCAGCTTCGGCAGTGCGAACTCGGCGCCGCCGCCCGGGGATCCGGGCCCGGCCAGGGCCAGCGCGAACTCCTCGCAGACCGCCGCCGTGCTCCCGGCGAGCATCTGGGGGTCGCCCTCCGGCTCGCCGTCCCCGAGGAGGTCCGCCGCGAACCCCGTCTGCGGCGTCTGGGGCGACACCTCGACGAGCAGCCGCACCAGCCCGCCGAACTCCTCCAGGGCCTCGTCGCCGTCCGGCTGTCGGTCCAGCAGCCGGGCGAGTTGCTCGACGACCGTGGCCCGCCCCGGGAAGGTCTCCAGGAGCGCGTGCCGGGTGCCCTTGTCGAGCCCGGGTCGACCGGTCGGCCCGGGCACGTCGGCGGCGGCCGTGACGGACCGCTGGAAGTCGGGGACGGGCTCGTCCGTGAAGCGCATCGACGGCCACACCACGCCCACGTAGCCGATCCTGGCGGTCGCGGGCGCGAGGGCGGGGATCGCCGCGAAGAACCTGCTGTAGAGCCCGGTCGCCATCGACCGGTCGTTGTTCCAGCCGTGCGCGAAGACGATGAGGTCGCGCACCTTACGAGGGCCCACCTCCGCGAGCAGCCGGTCGCGTCTGCGCCCGTCGGTGTCGCCGTCCGCGTCGAACGTCAGCTCCCAGTAGGGAGAAACACTCATTTCCTGTTCCGCCATGACAAACCCCGTCCCCCGTGGTGTCGTGATGTGGGGCGTATCGTCCTGCTAACCGGGGGAGTTGGCCATACGTCACGCTCATCTGTAGATGAGGTACTTCTTGCGCATGCGCCGGAACGCCGCCAACTCCTCCTGCCAGCCCGCCACGACCTCGTCGACGCCGGCGCCCGCGTCGATCATCGTGCGCACCAGAGTGGATCCGGTCAGCTTGTCGATCCAGTTGTCGGACCGCCAGGCGAAGCCGCTCCAGACCTTCTTGGCGGTCACCAGCAGGGCTACCCCGGTACGCACCGGGTCGTAGGCCGCGGGGTCGTGCACATGGATCTGCACGCCACCGATGGTCTTCCCCTGGAACTTGGAGAAGGTCGGCGCGAAGTAGGCCTCCCTGAAGTGCACACCGGGCAGCCCGAGTTGCTCCGCCGCCGCGGCCCACCGCCGGTCGATCCCCTCGGCTCCGAGCAGTTCGAACGGCCGGGTCGTACCGCGCCCCTCCGACAGGTTCGTCCCCTCGAAGAGACACGTGCCCGAATACACCAGCGCGGTGTCGGGCGTCGGCATGTTCGGGCTCGGCGGCACCCAGGGCAGCCCCGACGCGTCGTAGAACTCCGACCGTTTCCACCCCGACATCAGTACGGCGTCCAGCTCCACCGGCGCGGCCAGGAACTCCTTGTTGAACAGCCGCGCCAGCTCCGCCACCGTCATCCCGTGCGCCTGGGCGATCGGCTGCCGCCCGACGAACGTCGCGAACTCCTTGTGCAGCACGGGCCCTTGGGCGGCGCGCCCGGTCACCGGGTTCGGCCGGTCGAGCACCAGGAAGGCCTTGCCGGCCAGCTGGGCCGCCTCCATGCAGTCGTACAGCGTCCAGATGTAGGTGTAGAAGCGGGCGCCCACGTCCTGGATGTCGAAGACGACGGTGTCGACGCCGGAGGCGGTGAAGACGTCGGCGAGCGGCCGGCCGCTCTTGAGGTACGTGTCGTAGACGGGGAGCCCGGTCGCCGGGTCGTCGTAGCGCCCCTCGGAACCGCCGGCCTGCGCGGTGCCCCGGAATCCGTGCTCGGGTCCGAAGACGGCGGTCAGATTCACCCGGTCGTCGGCATGCATGACGTCGACGATGTGGCGTACGTCCCTGGTGACGCCGGTGGGGTTGGTGACGAGGCCGACCTTCTTGCCGACGAGGGGGGCGTAGTTCCTGGCGGTGAGGTTCTCGAATCCGGTGCGGAGTCGTTTTGGGCGGTGTTGGGTGGGGGCAGCGGCTGTGCAGGCCGGCAGGGACGCCGCGGTGGCTGTTGTCAGGAGGCCGCGTCTGGACAGGGGCATGGGGGTTCCCTCCGTGAGGCGGTACGGGTGGTGGTGGCACCGTATGCGCTTCCGCCTGTTGTTCGTAGGGTGCGGGTCCGTTGTGGCCTGTCGCGCCCCCAGGTACCTGCGGGAGCCCCTTTCTTGCTACATACCGACCGGTTAGTCTGGTCGGGCGTTGGAGCCGTTTCGTGTCAAAGGAGACCGATGGTGGGTGTCGTGCAGGGTGCCGGAGTGGTGGTCACCGGAGCGGGAGGCGGGATCGGGGCCGCGCTGGCCCGGAGATTCGCCGCCGAGGGGGCCAGGGTCGTCGTGAACGATCTGGATGCCGCGCGGGCCGAAGCGGTGGCCGACGAGATAGGCGGGATCGCGGTACCCGGTGACGCGTCCGCCGTCGTCGCCGAAGCCCGGGCCGCCCTCGGTGGGACCGTCGATGTCTACTGTGCCAACGCCGGGCTCGCCTCGGGCGGGTCCGAGGCGGCCGAGGAGGACGTCTGGGCGCTCGCCTGGGACGTGAACGTGATGGCGCACGTCCGGGCGGCCCACGAGCTGCTGCCGGACTGGCTGGAGCGCGGCAGCGGCCGTTTCGTGTCCACCGTGTCCGCCGCCGGGCTGCTCACCATGATCGGCGCGGCGCCCTACAGCGTGACCAAGCACGGCGCCTACGCCTTCGCGGAGTGGCTGTCACTGACGTACCGCCACCGCGGGCTCAAGGTGCACGCCATCTGCCCGCAGGGTGTGCGTACGGACATGCTGGCCGGCACCGGCAGTGCGGGCGACCTGGTGCTCGCACCGACCGCGATCGAGCCCGAGGCGGTCGCGGAGGCCCTGTTCAAGGGGATCGAGGAGGGCCGGTTCCTGATCCTGCCGCACCCCGAGGTCGCCGACTACTACCGGGCGCGGGCCGCCGCCCCCGACCACTGGCTGACGAACATGAACCACATCCAGCAGAAGTGGGAGGCCACCCGATGACCGACACCGACACCGATGTCGGCTCCGGCTCCCGGTACGGTGCGCAGCCCTGGCTGGCTCTCCTCGACGACGTCCAGCGCGGGCCCGTCAGCCCCGACGACTCGCTCGTCCACGCGCTGCGCCGGACCGCCGCCGAGGTCCCGGACCGCACCTTCCTCGCCTACTTCGACGGGCGGCTCAGTCACCGTGAGGTCGACGAGCTGAGCGACTCCGTCGCCGGGTACCTCGTCACCCGGGGGCTGGAGCGCGGCGACCGGGTCGCCGTCCTGCTGCAGAACTCGCCGCTCTTCGTGCTCGCCCTGCTGGGGGCCTGGAAGGCGGGCGCGACCGTCGTCCCCGTCAACCCGATGTACAAGTCGGGGGAGGTCGCGCACGTCCTGCGGGACGGCGAGGTGGCCGCGCTGATCTGCTCCGACCGGGCCTGGGAGTCGTACCTGAGGGAGACCGCGGCGGACTCTCCGGTGCGGATCGTGCTCACGGGCTGCGAGCTGGACTTCCAGACCCGCGGCGACGCGCGCGTGCTCGCGTTCGAGCGGCTGCCGCAGGCCCCCGACGCCGAGGACCTGACGGCCGTCGCCCGGTACGGCCACCAGGCCCCCGCCGCCGACGGCCGTGACCCGCGCCCCGCCGACATCGCGCTGATCAGCTACACCTCCGGCACCAGCGGCACCCCCAAGGGGGCCACGAACACCCACGCCAACATCATGTACAACGCGGAACGGCAGCGGACGGGCCTCCCGCTGCCCGAGGCGCCCGTGTACTTCGCGATGGCGCCCCTGTTCCACATCACCGGCATGGTCTGTCAGCTCGGCGCGAGTCTGAACAGCGCGGGCACGCTCGTGCTCGCCTACCGCTTCGAGTCCGGTGTCGTCCTGGAAGCGTTCGCCGAGCACCGCCCCCACTACACGGTCGGCCCGTCGACGGCCTTCATGGCCCTGGCCGCGCACCCGGACTGCACCCCCGACCACTTCTCGTCCTTCCGGCAGATCTCCTCCGGCGGCGCCCCGCTGCCGCCCGCCCTGGTGGAGAAGTTCCGGGCAGGCTTCGGCCCGTACATCCGCAACGGCTACGGCCTCACCGAGTGCACCGCCCCCTGTGCCTCCGTACCGCCCGCCCTGGAGGCCCCCGTCGACCCGGTCTCCGGCACCCTCGCCGTGGGCGTTCCGGGCCCCGACACCGTCGTACGGATCGTCGACGAGCAGGGCGCGGAGGTCCCGTTCGGGGAACAGGGCGAGATCCTCGTACGGGGGCCGCAGGTCGTTCCCGGCTACTGGCGGCTCCCGGAGGCCACCGCGGAGACGTTCCCGGGCGGGGAGCTGCGGACCGGCGACATCGGGTTCATGGACGCCGAGGGGTGGCTGTACGTCGTCGACCGGAAGAAGGACATGATCAACGCGTCCGGCTTCAAGGTGTGGCCGCGTGAGGTCGAGGACGTCCTGTACACCCATCCGGCGGTACGTGAGGCGGCCGTCGTCGGCGTGCCCGACGGGTACCGCGGGGAGACCGTGAAGGCGTACATCAGCCTGCGGCCCGGCGCCGAGGGGGACCCGGACGCGCTCGCCGCGTACTGCAAGGAGAGACTGGCCGCCTACAAGTACCCGCGGCAGGTGGAGATCCTGGCCGACCTGCCGAAGACGGCGACCGGAAAGATCCTCCGTCGGGAACTGCGTACCCGGTCCGGGGACTCTCAGTAGGCATCCTGTTCGATTATTCGGCGGAACGTTTGGAAGGCTGGTGGCGGTAGTGCCCAGGACGACGGACGGCGACGGTACGCCCGTCCCGCAGCGGCTGCTGGCCGCCGCCACCCGGCTCTTCGCGGAACAGGGGTACGACCGCACATCCGTGCAGGAGATCGTCGAGGCGGCAGGGGTCACCAAGGGGGCGCTCTACCACTACTTCGGGTCGAAGGACGATCTGCTGCACGAGGTGTACGCGCGCGTGCTGCGCGTTCAGCAGGAGCGGCTGGACGCGTTCGCGAACGCGGACGCGCCGGTGGAGGAGCGGTTGCGGCGGGCGGCGGCGGATGTCGTGGTCACGACCATCGAGAACCTCGACGACGCGATGATCTTCTTCCGCTCGATGCATCATCTGAGCCCGGAGAAGAACAAGCAGGTACGCGCGGAGAGGCGCCGTTACCACGAACGCTTCCGGGCCCTGATCGAGGAGGGCCAGGAGACGGGCGTCTTCTCCCGGGCGACCTCGGCGGACCTGGTGGTCGACTACCACTTCGGCTCCATCCACCACCTGTCGACCTGGTACCGCCCGGAGGGCCCCCTGACCCCGACGGAGGTCGCGGAGCAACTGGCGGACCTGCTGCTGCGAGCGCTGCGGCCGTAGGGCCGGGTTTCTTCGCCCCCGCCGCCCCTACCCGTCCCGTCCCTGGGGCTCCGCCCCAGACCCCGCTCCTCAATCGCCGGAGGGGCTGACCAACCAGCCCGTCCGGCGTTTGAGGACGAGGCCCCTTCAGGGCCGAAAGCGGGGGTCTGGGGGCGCAGCCCCAGGAACGGGATGGGACGGGTAGGGGCGGCGGGGGCGGAACAGCTACAGGTACTTCTTCAGCTCACGTCGAGCCAGCGACCGCTGATGCACCTCGTCCGGCCCGTCCGCCAGCTTCAGCGTCCTCGCACTCGCCCACAGCTCCGCCAGCGGGAAGTCCTGGCTCACCCCACCCGCCCCGTGCAGCTGAATCGCCTTGTCGATGATGTCCACCACCGCACGCGGGGTAGCGATCTTGATCGCCTGGATCTCCGCGTGGGCACCCTTGTTGCCGACCGTGTCCATCATCCACGCCGTCTTCAGCACCAGCAGCCGCAACTGCTCCACGGTGACCCGCGCGTCCGCGATCCAGTTGTGGACCACACCCTGCTGGGCCAGCGACTTGCCGAACGCCGTCCGGGAGACGGCCCGGCGGCACATCAGCTCGATCGCCCGCTCCGCCATCCCGATCAGCCGCATGCAGTGGTGGATGCGGCCGGGGCCGAGCCGCGCCTGCGCGATGGCGAAGCCGCTGCCCTCCTCGCCGATCAGGTTCGCCGCGGGCACCCGCGCCTCCTCGAAGACCACCTCGGCGTGGCCGCCGTGGGAGTGGTCCTCGTAGCCGAACACCTGCATCGCCCGCTTGACCGTGACGCCGGGGGTGTCCCGGGGGACCAGGATCATCGACTGCTGGCGGCGGATGTCGGCGCCGTCGGGGTCGGTCTTGCCCATCACGATGAAGATCTGGCAGCGGGGGTTCATCGCCCCGGAGATGTACCACTTCCGGCCGGAGATGACGTAGTCGTCACCATCACGCCGGATCCGCGTCTCGATGTTCGTCGCGTCGGACGACGCCACCTCGGGCTCGGTCATCGCGAACGCGGAGCGGATCTCGCCCGCGAGGAGCGGCTCCAGCCACTGCTTCTTCTGCTGCTCGTCGCCGAACTGTGCCAGCACCTCCATGTTGCCGGTGTCCGGTGCCGCGCAGTTCAGCGCGGTCGGCGCCAAGTGCGGGGAACGGCCGGTGATTTCGGCGAGGGGGGCGTACTGGAGGTTGGTGAGGCCGGCGCCGTGCCGGGCATCGGGCAGGAAGAGGTTCCACAGGCCCTGGCGGCGCGCCTCGGCCTTCAACTCCTCGACCACGGCCGGGGTGTCCCACGGCGAGGCCAGCTGAGCGCGCTGCTCGTGCTCGACCTGTTCGGCCGGATAGACGTACTCGTCCATGAAGGCGAGGAGCTTGGCGCGCAGTTCCTCGGTGCGCGCGTCGAACGCGAAGTCCATGACGGATCAGCCTTCCTGGAGACCTGTGTGAAGTGTGGTCAGGCCGTGCTCGATGAAGACGGGGACCAGGTCCCCGATGCGGTCGAAGCCCGCGCCGACCGTCTGGCCCAGTGTGTAGCGGTAGTGGATGCCCTCCAGGATCACGGCCAGCTTGAACCAGGCGAACGCCGTGTACCAGGCGATCGCCGAGACGTCGCGCCCCGAGCGCGCCGCGTACCGTTCGATCAGCTCGGCGGGGGAGGGGTGTCCGGCGGCCTCGGCGGTCGTGGAGACGGGAGAGTCGGGCGCGTCCAGCGGCATGCTGTACATCACCAGCAGCCCCAGGTCGGTGAGCGGGTCGCCGAGCGTCGACATCTCCCAGTCGAGGATCGCCGCGATCCTGTCGTCCGCGTCGATCAGGACGTTGTCCAGCCGGTAGTCGCCGTGCACGATCGCCGGGGCGGAGGACCGGGGGAGGGCTCGGCCCAGCGCCGCCAGCAACTCGTCGATACCGGCCAGCTCGCGATTGCGGGAGGCGTCCAACTGCTTGCCCCAGCGCCGCAGTTGCCGGTCGAGGAAGCCCTCGGGCCGGCCGAAGTCCGCGAGGCCCACCTCGGCGGGGTCCACCGAGTGCAGCTCGACCAGCGTGTCCACCAGCGACAGCACCACGCCCCGGGTCCGCGCCGGGCCGATCGGGGCGAGCTGCCCGGCCGTGCGGTACGGCGTGCCCGGCACGAACTCCATGACGTAGAACGGCGCTCCGGGCGCCGCTCCGTTCTCCGGGTCCTCGCACAGCAGCACGGGACGCGGGACCGGGACCGCGGTCGGATACAGGGCGCTGATCACCCGGTGCTCGCGCCGCATGTCGTGCGCGGTGGCCAGGACATGACCCAGTGGGGGGCGCCGTACGACCCACTGGGTGGTGCCGTCGGTGACCGCGTAGGTGAGGTTCGAACGGCCGCCCTCGATCAGCCGGCCGGTCAGCGGGCCGTGCACCAGTCCGGGGCGTTCGCCGTCGAGCAGTCCGCGCAGCCGGTCGAGATCGAGACCTGGCAGGTCGTCCGGGGGCATCATCGCTCCTACGCGTGCGGAAACAGGGCCTGCCTCATGATGCCGACCGGTCGGTATGCCGTCCAGTGGGTGAATGAAAAGTGACCGGCGTCTCGCTTCCGGTGTGCGGAAGGAGACGCCGGTCGGGTAGGGCGGGGGAGCGGTTCCGGTGGCCGGAAACCGTCAGTGGTCGTCCCAGTGGTCCTGGTGCGCCGCGTGCCGGTGACCGTCGTGCAGGAAGTCGACGTGGTCACCGTGCAGAATGCTCGGGTGCCCGCAGCCGTCCCCGTGCGCGTGACCGTGGGCGTCGTGCGCCACGTGCTCGCCGGGCTCGCACTCGTCCCAGTGGCCGCTGTGCGCGCGGTGCAGGTGACCGTCGTGCGCGTAGTCGACGTGGTCACCGTGCGGCACCTCCGTGTGGCCGCAGTCCTGGCCGTGGGTGTGCTCGTGGGTCGGGTGTTCCTTGTGCAGGGTGGGGGTGCTCATGATGCTCGCCTTCGGGTGTTCGGCGGTGCTGAAGTTCTTGTGATGACGCCGGTCAGGCTGTCACGCAAACCATCCATTTCAGGCTATTCGACTTGCGTGGCGTCCGCGCACCCCGGAAGGTCGAACACCAGGAGACCGGAGGGTCAGACATATGAGAGCCATTACCTACAGCCGGTACGGCGGTCCCGACGTCCTGGAGTACACGGAGGACGCCCCGGACCCCAAGGTCGGGCCCGACTCGGTGCTGGTCAAGATACGGGCGGCATCGGTCAACCCCGTGGACTGGAAGTGCCGCGAGGGCTATCTCGACGGCATCCTGGACCCCGTCTTCCCGGTGACACCGGGCTGGGACGTCTCCGGGGTCGTGGTGCGCCCGGGCGCCTCCGTCTCCGAGTACGCCGTGGGTGACGAGGTCATCGGCTACGTACGCGAGGACTTCCTCTCGCGCGGCACCTTCGCCGAGTACGTCGCGGCGCCGGTGCGCACCCTCGCGCGCAAGCCCCGCAACCTCTCCTTCGAGGAGGCGGCCGGGCTGCCGCTCGTCGGGCTCACCGCTTATCAGGTGCTCGCCAGGTCGCTCGGCGTCCGCACGGGCGAGACCGTCCTGGTGCACGCGGCGGCGGGCGGGGTCGGCTCCGTCGCCGTCCAGCTGGCCCGCCGTCACCTGGGTGCGGCGCACGTCATCGGCACGGCGAGCGTGCGCAACCACGACTTCGTACGCGAGCTGGGCGGCGACCCGGTGACGTACGGCGAGGGCATGGCCGACCGGGTGCGGAAACTGGCCCCGGGCGGAGTCGACGCGGTGTTCGACACCGTCGGCGGCGACACCCTGAAGGACTCCGTGGAGCTGCTGGCTCCCGGGGGCCGCCTGGTGTCGATCGCGGACCCGGGCGTCGTCGACCTGGGCGGTACCTACTACTTCGTACGCCCCGACGCCACAGACCTCGCGCACCTCTCCGACATGGTCGAACAGCACGTGTTCTCGCTGCATGTGTCCGACACGTTCCCCCTGGAGCGCGCGGCGGAGGCGCACCGGCTGAACGCCGAGGGCCGCACCAGGGGCAAGATCGTGGTGACGGTGGACTGGGCCGAAGAAGCCTGACAGCCCGACCGGCGGCGGGCTCCGGCGTCAGAGGACGAGCGCCGCCCCGCACACCGCCAGGGCGATCGCGCACAGGGTCGCGGCGGTGGCGTGCCGGGCGGCGAGCGCAGGCGGACCGTCTGCGCCCGTCGTCGCGAGCGTCCGGATACGCAGGTGGGCGACGACGAGGAACCACAGCCACAGCACGCAGCACACCGCGCAGACGGCGACCCCGGCCGCCGACGGCCCGCCGTGCAGCGCGGACTTCCCGGCGAGCACGGCGGCGACGGTGCTCGACAGCGTCGTACGCCGCCACGCCAGCCGGGTCCGCTCCGGCTGCAGCCCGGGATCCCGTAGTTCTCCCTCGCCCACCCCGGCCTGGCTCACCTGTTCCCCCGGGCCAGTACGACGATCACCATGGCGACCGCGACCACGGCGACCGCGAGGCTCAGCAGCGTCGGGAACCGGGACACCGGCAGGTCCTCGCCCCGCCGCATCGCCCGCTCGCACCGCACCCAGTGGTTGACGGCCCGCAGCGAGCACAGCACCCCGGCCGTCAGCAGCGCGAGCGCCAGCCCCACCCGCCACCCCCACTGCAGGTCGGGCAGGAACTGGTCCACGGCGAACCCGCCGCCGATCAGCGCCAGCGCGGTACGCAGCCAGGCCAGGAAGGTGCGTTCGTTTGCCAGGGAGAAGCGGTAGTCGGGAGTGCGGCCCTCCTCGCCGATCCCCTGGGGGGCGAACCACATACGGACGTTCCGTGCAAAATCGATCACATGTAGGAACCTTACGGGTTCTTCGGTGAGCGGTAGGCCCTGAGGTGCTCGTACGCCGCCAGGCCGTCCGGCACCCACTCCCACTCGCCCAGCCGCCGTTCCACCTCGTCCTCCGGCAGGAACGCGTGCCAGGCGACCTCCTCCACCTGGGGGTGGACGGGCAGCTCGCAGCGGACCTCGTACACCGCCGACCACCAGCTCCGGCCGGCGCCGCCGTCGTACAGGAACTTGAAGAGGGGCTCGGGGCGGGGCAGGCCCGTTACGCCGAGTTCCTCCTCGGCCTCCCTCAGGGCCGCGTCGTCGTACGACTCGCCCGCGCCCACGACTCCGCCGACGAACATGTCGTACAGGGAGGGGAAGACCAGCTTGGTGGAGGTGCGGCGGTGGACGAAGAGTCGGCCCCGGGCGTCCCTGGCCTGGATGAAGACGCAGCGGTGGCGCAGTCCGCGCGCGTACGCCTCACCCCGTGGGGACCGGCCGACGACCTCGTCGTTCTCGTCGACGATGTCGAGGATCTCGGCAGCGGGAACGGCGGGTTCAACGGAATCTGCGGGATCAGTGGGATCTGCGGAATCAGCGGGAGTGCTCTCGGGGGAGTGAGTGCTCATGTCTGTCATCCAAGCCCATCGCCCTCGGTGCGCAGCCGCTCGGCATCGCCGGGTGGAGGCCCAGGAGGACGATGCCCACGACCACCGCCGCGAGACCTGCCGCCTCACATGCCAGTGCCCCGGTGTCGGTGCGCAGCCGGTCGCCGAGGAAGCCGACGCCGCAGATGATCCCGGCCAGGGGCTGGGCCGCGGTGAGGGCGGGGAGGGACATGCGCAGGGGGGCGGTTTCGAAGGCGCTCTGGACCAGGATCAGGCCGGTGAGGCCGAGCAGCAGTACGCCGTACGGCTGCCAGCCGGTGAGGAGGTGGGCCGGCCCGCCCTCCGAGAAGCGCTGGCCGCTGACCCGCGTCAGGGCGTCCTGGACGCCGTAGAGGAGGCCCGCGGCCAGGGCCAGCAGGACCGGGCCGGCGCTGAGGCGGGAACGCTTCGCGTACGTCGTGAGGAGCAGGGCCAGGCCCAGCATGGTGCCGATGATCAGCCAGTGGCGCCAGGGATCCGTGAGGGCCGTGCCGCCGCGTGGTTCGCCCGCCACGATGAAGGCCGTCACCCCGCCCGCGAGGAGCAGGAGGCCGGTCCAGCCCTGTCGGCCCAGCGGCTGCTTCGTCTGCTTGCGGGAGAGGGCGAGCGCGAAGAGCAGGTTCGTCGCGAGCAGCGGCTCCACCAGGGACACCTCGCCCTGGCTCAGCGCGATCGCGCCCAGCGCCATGCCCACCACCATCAGGCCGATGCCGGCGAGCCAGCGCGGCACCCGCACCAGGTCCAGGAGCAGCCGCGGGGAGAGGAAGTCGCTCAGAGGGGCCTGCCGGGCCACGTTCTGCTGGAGGACGAAGCCGAGGCCCAGACAGCAGGCGGCGCTCACGGCGAGAGTCAGAACCAGGACGGACACGCGGGGTACCTCGATGACGGGGCGGATTGTGGGGTGTGGTAAAGGCCGACTGTAACCGCCCCCGACAGGTCCCGCCCCGGGGATGTGACGGAATCGTCGGGTCGGCAGGGTCACGTCCGTGTCCGGACGGTCACGATGTCATGACTTGACGTGAACTTTGAGGGGTTGAGGGGGCGTGCGGGGATCTGTCGTTCGTCAGGTCAACTGTCCTACACGGATGCCTAATTGACACGTGTCGCATACATATCCGGCCTTGACGTGAAGCATTCGTGGAGGGTTTGCTGTCCGTGATCAAACCGATGGCCGTCGATCGATCGCCGTCAACAGACCGCGTCGTGTGAGGAAGTTCCCCGCGGTGTCTCCACCTCCACCACCCCTGGGCCGTGGCCGCAAACGTGCCGCCCAGGCCTTCGACGCCGCGCTCGACGACACCGAACTCGTCGCCGCGCGCGCCGCGCTGGCCCAGGGGCGCTGGCAGGCCGTCCGCGCACTGCTCACCACCACCGGCGACGACTGGGACCGCCGGGGGCACCGGGTCACCGTCCTCGCCCTGGAGTCCGGCACCGCCGCCTGGGCCCGCGACTGGCTCCTCGCCGAACCGGAGTCCGCCGACGCCTCCGTCCTGCTCGCCGCGGCCACCGTCCAGCGGGCCCTCGTCGGCAAGGACAAGCCGGTCCGGGCCCGCGACGCCTGCCACGCCGCCGCCGCGCTCGCTCCCGCCGATCCCACACCCTGGCTCGGGCTGCTCCAGCTGGAGCGGAACGTGGGCCCCGAGGAGACCGTCGTACAGCTCTTCGACGAGGTCCGGCACCGTTACCCGGACCACCACCACGCCCACCATCTGATGGTCGCGCGCCTCGCCGAGCGCCGTACCTCCGCCGGGCAGGACCCGCTGCACGAGGTGTACGACTTCGCCAACTGGGCCGTCGAACAGGCCCCCGCCGACTCACCGTTGGCGATCCTGCCGGTCGTCGCGCACGCCGAGCGCTACCGCGTCCTCGCCGTCGCCGGCCTGGAGTCCGCCGACCCGGCGTCCTCCGGGCACTGGGTCGGGCGGCGGGCCCGCCAGGTGATGAAGGCGGCCTTCGACTGGTGGCTGGAGTGGGAGCGCGACGACCATCCGCGTCGCCTGATCGACCTCAACTTCCTTGCCCACGCGAAGTTCTGCGAGGGCCGGGGCGCGGAGGCCGCCGCCCTGTTCCACCGGATCGGCCCGCACCAGACGCCCGTTCCGTGGTCCTACCCGGACCGCGACCCGCTCACCGCCTTCCGTGCCGCCCGCGCCACCGCGCTCGGCACGGTGTAACGCCCCACGCACCACCGAGAAGTTCCGTCACCACTGAAAATTTCCGTACGCCCGAAAGGACAACCCCGCGATGACGACGGGCAGTTCGAGCACGAGCAGACCCAGTGCCGGCAGCAGCGGCATCAGTACGTTCAAGGGTCAGGACCGCGCGCTGCGCGCCGACCGACTCGGCACCGGAGGGCTTCTGCTCTCCGTCCTCGCCGCGACCGCTCCGCTCATGGTGGTCGCAGGTGTCATGCCCACTACATTCGCGGTGATGGGCATCGTCGGCCAGCCCCTCCTCTTCGTCCTTCTCGGCGTCGTCCTCGTCCTCTTCAGCGTCGGGTACGCCGAGATGAGCCGCCACGTCCACAACGCGGGCGCGTTCTACGCGTACATCTCGCGCGGTCTCGGCGGTACCGCCGGGGCGGGCGCCGCGATGCTCGCGCTCGTCGCCTACAACGCCCTCCAGGTCGGCATCTACGGCATCTTCGGGTTCGAGGTGTCGGGGCTGTTCTCCACCTACCTGGACACCGAAGTCGCCTGGTGGATACCGGCGTTGCTGGCCGCGCTGGCCGTCGGCACGCTCGGCTGGCTGAAGATCGACGTCAACGCGCGTGTGCTCGGCGTGCTGATCGTCATCGAGGTCGCCCTCGTCGTCATCTTCGACATCGCCGCCGTCGCCGACCCGGCAAAGGAGGGCCTGTCCCTGCACGCCTTCAACCCGGACACCCTCACCGGCGCGGGCGTCGGCACCGCCCTGTGCTTCTGCATCGCCGCCTTCACCGGCTTCGAACAGGCCCCCGTGTACGCCGAGGAGACGAGCCGGCCGCACGTCCTGGTCCCGCGCGTGATGTTCCTCGCCGTCAGCTTCGTCGCCGTCTTCTTCGCGATCAGCTCATGGGCGTTCACCGTCGCGGCCGGCCCCTCCGCGATCATCGGCACCGCGCAGAAGGAGAGCGCCGGACTGCTGTTCTCCCTCACCGAGTCCCGGCTCGGCGGCACCTTCACGGACGTCCTGCACGTCCTGTTCGTGACCGGCATGTTCGCGGCGCTGCTCAGCTTCCACAACGTGGTCGCCCGGTACGCCTTCGCGATGGGCCGCGAGGGACTCCTGCCCGCGACCTTCGGCCGCACCACCGGCGCGAGCGGTGCGCCCGGCACCGGTTCGCTCCTGCAGACCGTCGTGGCCGTGGTGGTCGTGGCCGCCTTCGCGGTCTCCGACGACGGACCGGTGGGCGACCCGACCACCCCCGTGCTGAAGCTGTTCACCTGGCTGGGCAACATCGGCGCCCTGGGCGTGATCGTGCTGATGGCGGCGGCCTCCCTCTCGGTCATCGTCTTCTTCGCCCGTCGTGGCGCCGCGGGCGCCCAGGCCTGGCGGCTGGTGACGTCCGCGCTGGCGGGCATCGCCCTGCTCGTGATCGCCGGCTACACGATCAAGGACTTCGACATCCTGGTCGGCACGGGCCCGGACTCCGCCCTCAACTGGGTGCTGCCCGGCATCATCGGCGCCGCCGTGGTCGTCGGCCTGGTCCAGGGCCTGGTCCTGCGCTCCCGCAAGCCCGAGGTGCACGCCCGGATCGGGCTCGGCAACGAGGCGTTCCAGCTGGACAAGGCTGCGGAGTCGGAGGCTGCGGAATCGTCCTCCTGAGCACCCTTTCCGTGGCCGCCGCCTGAGAAGTGGGTGAGAAGCGGTTACGGAAGTCTGACGCGCACCCGCGATCCCTGGCTCGACAGGGGTCGCGGGTGTTCGAATGGACAGGTGAACTCCGAACGACCCGAAAAACCGGAAGAGCCCGAGCAACCCGCAGCACCCGCAGCACCCGAAGGGCAGGACCGGGGTACGCCCATCGGCCGCCGCGTACTGCTCGGCACCCTCGGTCTGGGCGCCCTCGGCGTGGTCGCGGCGCCCACCCTCCAGCGCGGCATGGAGGCGTTCCTCGCGGGCGCGGCGGAGAAGGACCCCACCGGCCTGACCGGCCTCCTCCCGAACGGCGGCGGCTTCCGCTACTACTCGGTGACGTCCTCCGTACCCCGCAAGGACGCGGAGAACTACCAGCTGAAGATCGACGGTCTCGTCGACAGACCGATCACCTACACCCTGGCCGACCTGCGTGCGATGCCCCAGACCAGGATGGTCAAGGACGTGCAGTGCGTCACGGGCTGGCGGGTGCCCGGCACGCCCTTCGAAGGGGTGCGGCTGTCCCGGCTCCTGGACGCGGCGGGAGTGCGCTCCTCGGCCGGAGCGGTGCGCTTCACCTGCTTCGACGGCGCCTACTCCGAGAGCCTCACCCTCGACCAGGCCCGCCGCGCCGACGTCCTGGTCGCACTGCGCATGCAGGACAAGAACCTGAGCCACAGCCACGGCGGCCCGGTCCGCCTCTACGTCGCCCCCATGTACTTCTACAAGTCCGCCAAGTGGCTCTCCGGCATCACGGTCACCGAGAACGTGCGGGCCGGCTACTGGGAGAACCGCGGCTACGACATCGACGCCTGGGTCGGCAGATCGAACGGACGCGACGATGAGCCTACGAGCTGACGCCCCGGCGCCCTCCACCTCGGACGTACGCCGCTTCGGCCGCCCCCAGAAGTGGGTGCACCGCGTGACGGCCGCGCTGATGGGCGTGTGCGTGGTGACGGCGGCCTGTCTGTATCTCCCCGTGTTCGCCGAGCTGGTCGGCCGCCGCGAACTGGTGGTCCGTGTCCACGAATGGGCGGGCCTCGCCCTGCCGGTACCCGTCCTGGCCGGCCTGGCTTCCCGTGCCCTCCGCGCCGACCTGGGCCACCTCAACCGCTTCGGCCCGCACGACCGCGTCTGGCTGCGCGCCGCCCTACGACGCGACAAGCGCAGCACCTCGCGCCCGGCGGCCAAGTTCAACGCGGGCCAGAAGATCTACGCGTCCTGGATCGCGGGCGCCACCCTGGTCATGCTCGGCACGGGCCTGCTCATGTGGTTCACCCACCTCACCCCGCTGATGTGGCGCACCAGTGCGACCTTCGTCCACGACTGGCTGGCGCTCACCATCGGCATCGTCCTGGCCGGCCACATCGGTATGGCCCTGGGCGACCCGGAGGCCCGCCGAGGCCTCAGGACGGGCTCGGTGAGCAAGAGGTGGGCGGACAGCGAGCATCCCCTGTGGCGCCCCTGAACCGACGGCGAGGCGCTGGGTGCCCCAAAGGGGCGCGGGCTCCATCCGATCGACGGCTGCGCCGGGCGGACCCACCCAGCCTCAACGGGCGCCTGAGGGGTCGCGGGGCCTGTGTCAGGTCCAGGGTCTCGCCGGGTGGCCCGGCCCAGCCGCAACGCGTCCTGAAAGGGGCGCGGGGCCGTATCTGATCTGCGGCTCCGCCGCGTGGGCGCGACCAGCCACGAAGGACCCGCAGCCCGGGCAACGGACGGGCAGGCGTACCCCTAGATCACGAGTGACAGCAGCAGGACCAGGCTGCCCGCGACCACCGAGATGATCGTCTCCATGATCGACCAGGTCTTGAGGGTCTGGCCGACGTTCAGGCCGAAGTACTCCTTGACGAGCCAGAATCCGGCGTCGTTGACATGGCTGAAGAAGAGGGAGCCGGCGCCGATGGCCAGGACGAGTAGGGCCGCGTGCGCGGTAGACATGTCGGCCGCGAGGGGGGCCACCAGACCGGCCGCCGAGACCGTGGCGACCGTCGCCGAACCCGTCGCCAGCCGGATCGCCACCGCGATCAGCCAGGCCAGCAGCAGGGCCGGTATCGACCAGTCCTCCGAGATGTCCAGGACCATTTTGCCGACCCCGGAGTCGATCAGCGTCTGCTTGAAGCCGCCGCCCGCGCCGACGATCAGCAGGATGCCCGCGATGGGCGCGAGGCCCGTCTCGACGATCCGGGAGATGCGCTCCTTGGTGAACTCGGCCGGGCGCCCCAGCGTGAAGATGCCCACGAGGACTGCGGCGAGCAGGGCGATCAGCGGGGAGCCGACCACGTCGAAGACGCGCTGCATCATGTGCGTGGGGTCGTCGACGATGATGTCGACCAGCGCCTTGGACAGCATCAGGACGACGGGCAGGAGGATGGTGGCCAGGGTGGCGCCGAAGCCCGGACGCTTCTCCAGGTCCTCGGAGGGGCGCTGCGGGATCATGCGGTCGGGGGCGGGCACGTCGACCCAGCGGGCCGCGACCCGCGAGAACAGCGGCCCAGCGATGATCACAGTCGGGATGGCGACCAGGACACCGAGCGCCAGGGTCACGCCGAGGTTGGCGCCGACCGCGTCGATCGCGATCAGCGGCCCGGGGTGCGGCGGGACCAGGCCGTGCATCACGGACAGGCCCGCGAGCGCCGGGATGCCGATGCGCATCAGGGAGTAGTTGCCGCGCTTGGCGACCATCAGGACGACCGGGATCAGCAGCACCACGCCGACCTCGAAGAACAGGGGCAGGCCGATCACCGAGGCGATCAGCACCATCGCCCAGGGCATCGTCCGGCCCGAGGCCCTCGCCAAAATCGTGTCGACGATCTGGTCGGCGCCGCCGGAGTCGGCGAGCAGCTTGCCGAGGATCGCGCCAAGGGCGATCAGGACACCCACGCCTGCCACCGTCGAGCCGAGCCCGGTGGTGAAGCTGGCGATGGCCTTGTCGAGCGGCGCGCCCGCGAAGGCGCCCAGCGCGAGCGAGCCGATGGTCAGGGCCAGGAAGGCGTGCAGCTTGAACTTGGTGATCAGCAGGACGATGAGCGCGATGCCCGCCAGCACGGCGATGCCCAGTTGGGCATGGCCGGCCGAGGTGATCGGCTCGACGGTGTCCGCTGCCAGCATCTCGACGCTGAGTCTGGTCACAGAGGTTCCCTTGCTTCTGGGGAGGGACTGTCGGGGGAGACGGGGCTACTGCGAAGGCGCGGCTTTCGGGGGAGCCTCGGGACCGTCCGGGCCGCGCGGGCCCTCCAGCTCACCGAGCGCCGCCACGGCGCGGGCGGTGATCTCCTCGGGGGTGCCGGAGACGCTCACCGCGACGCCCGCCTCGTCCGCTTCGAGCGGCTGGAGGGTGGCGAGCTGGGAGTCGAGCAGCGCCGTCGGCATGAAGTGACCCTGCCGGTGCGCCATCCGGTCCTCGATGAGCGCCCGGTCACCGGCGAGGTGCACGAAGACCACGTCGGGCGCGGCGGCCCGCAGCCGGTCCCGGTACGACCGCTTCAGCGCCGAGCAGCTCACGACCCCGCCGAGTCCGGCCCGGCCGTGCGCCCACTTGCCGATGGCGTCCAGCCAGGGGCGGCGGTCGTCGTCGGTCAGCGGGGTCCCGGCCGACATCTTGTCGATGTTGGCCGGGGGGTGGAAGTCGTCGGCCTCGGCGTACGGAACGCCGAGCCGTGCCGCGAGCAGGGGACCGATCGTGGTCTTCCCGGTGCCCGAGACGCCCATGACCACGACGACATGGGGGGTACGCGTCTTCTGCATGAACGCAATGAAACGCATTAGGTACGACAAATTCAAGCCCCTCGTATGAATAAGTCTGACTTTTTGAGAGTGTGACGCGCCCCGTACGCTGAGTGCATGAGCACACCCGGCCGAGGGCTGCACGGCCATGTGATGGACACCCTCGGACCCGCGATCACCGCGGGCGAGTACCCGCCGGGCAGCGTTCTGCGCACGGACGAACTGGCCCAGCGCTTCGACGTGTCACGGTCGGTGATGCGGGAGGCGGTCCGGGTCCTGGAGTCGATGCACCTGGTCGAGTCCCGCCGCCGGGTCGGCGTCACGGTCCGCCCCAAGGCCGAGTGGAACGTCTACGACCCGCAGGTCATCCGCTGGCGTCTGGCCGGCGCCGACCGCCCGCAGCAACTGCGCTCCCTCACCGTGCTGCGCTCCGCGGTCGAACCGGTCGCCGCGGGCCTGGCAGCCAAGTTCGCCACCGCCGAGCAGTGCGCGCGGCTCACGGAGTGCGCGTTGGGCATGGTGGCCAACTCGCGCGGGCGTCAGCTGGAGGGCTATCTGGTCCACGACGTGGCCTTCCATCGGGTGATCCTGGAGGCCTCGGGCAACGAGATGTTCGCCCGCCTCGGCGACGTCGTCGCGGAGGTCCTGGCCGGCCGCACCCACCACGAGGTCATGTTCGAGGACCCCGACCCGGCCGCCGTCACCCTGCACGTACAGGTCGCCGAAGCGGTCCGCGAGGGCGACGGCGAACGGGCCGAGCGGCTCACCCGGGAGATCGCGGTCGGGGCCCTTCAGGAACTGGACATCCTCGCGCCCTAGACGGTCCGGCCGCCCTGTCCGCCCTGTCCGCCCGGTTCGCTCCGGTCCCCCTCGTCGATGTCTCCGTCGACGTACACCCACGCCCCGTCGACCCGCTCGAACCGGCTCCGCTCCTCCAGCGAACCGCCCCGGTAGGAGGCCCGGAAGGTCACGGTGCCGGTGGTGTGGAACGCCGTACCGTCGCCCGCTGCGACGATCTCCAGGCCCGTCCACCGCATCCCGGGGTCGAACTCGACGCCGGTGGGGCGGGTGCGCGGGTGCCAGGTGCGCAGGAGATAGGGCTCGTCCCGCTTCACGAAGGCGCTGTAGCGGGAGCGCATCAGGGCCTCGGCGGTCGGCGCCGCCGCCTCACCCCGGTGGAACCGGCCGCAGCAGTTCTCGTACGTCTCCGTCTCCGCGAGACCGCACGGACAGGCGGAGCTCTGAACGCGGGCGGAGGGGCGTTGCCGCCGGGGATGCGGAGTGCGTCGGGCCATGCCCGCCATTCTCCCGCACCGCGTGTACCCGCTACGCGGTGGAGGGGGGATAGGAGGGCCGGGCGGGCACCCGCGGTCCTCCCTTGACCGGCGGCGGCCCCGGCGTCCTCGGCGCGGGCAGTACGGGCAGCGCCCCCTCGTAGAGCCACGCGGTGAGCAGCTCGTCCAACGGCTCCGCCGTGAACCGGCCCACGTACGACGTGAACGTGGCCGTACTCACCGACCCGCCCCGATGCAGCGCGATCCATCCCCGCAGCATCCGGAAGAACGCCTCGTCGCCCAGCGCGCACCGCACCGCGTGCACGGTGAGCCCGCCGCGCTGATACAACCGGTCGTCGAACATCAGCTTGCGACCGGGATCGGCGAGCCGCAGATCCTGTGGTCGCCCGGCCAGCAACCGATGCGCCACCGCGGCGAGTTGCTGCGCGCTGCGCCCGCCGGAGCGCTCGGACCACAGCCACTCCGCGTACTTGGCGAACCCCTCGTTCAGCCAGATGTGCCGCCAGTCCGCGATGGACACACTGTTGCCGAACCACTGGTGGGCCAGCTCGTGCGCGACGAGCCGTTCCGAACTCCGGGCGCCGTCCACGTGGTTGGCGCCGAACAACGACAACCCCTGTGCCTCGACGGGCACATCGAGTTCCTCCTCGGTCACCACGACCGCGTACTCGCCGAACGGATACGGCCCGAACAGCTCCTCGAAGAGTTCCATCATGGCGGGCTGGCGCGCGAAGTCCCGGGAGAACTCGGGGAGCAACTCCGCCGGAATATGGCCGTGTTGGGGCACGCCGCCCAGCCCCGGATCACCGAGCAGGACGGTCTGGTACTTCCCGATCGACAACCCGACGAGATAGCTCGACGTCGGCGCGGACTGCTCGTACACCCACGTGGTGGTCGAGGCCTTGGTCGTCCGGGTCAGCAGCCGCCCGCCCGCCACCACCGAGTAGGCGGACGGCGTCGTGATCGAGATCTGGTAGGACGCCTTGTCGGCGGGCCGGTCGTTGCACGGGTACCAGGACGGCGCCCCGACCGGCTGGCTCGCCACCAGTGCCCCGTCCTCCAGCTCCTCCCAGCCGATCCCGCCCCAGGGGCTGCTGACCGGCTTGGGGTTGCCCGCCCAGTGCACCTCGACGGTGAACGCGGCCCCGGTCCGCAGCGGCTTCGCGGGGCGGATGCGCAGCCGTCCGCCCCGGTGCGTGTAGTGGGCGGTCTTGCCGTCGACCCGTACCCGGCCGATCTTGAAGTCGCCCAGGTTCAGCTGGAATTCGGCGAGCGAGGTCCGGCCCGCTATGGCGTTGATACGGGCCGTGCCCGCCAGCCGGTTCGGGCCGGGGCGGTAGTCCAGCGCGAGTTCGTACCGGTGCACCCGGTAACGGGGATCACCGTTGGCCGGAAAGTACGGGTCCGAACCCACCGTCTGCTGAACGCTCACTGCTGAGTCTGCTCCCTGCGCTGTGCTCGTACGAGGTGCCGGAGATGAACCCACCCCCGCTCCGGTACCCGAACGAGCCGCGCGCACCGCTTTCAGGAACGCCATGACTCGATCGGGTTGCCCAGCCAGCGGGTGTCGTCGGGAACGGACTCCGCCGCCATGACCAGCGACGCGGGACCCAGAGTGGACCGGGCCCCGACCGTGGAACCGGGCAGGACGATCCCGCCAGGACCCAGCGTCGCGCCCTCACGGAGGACCACAGTATCCGTCCGCAAGATCCGGTCGTGGAAGAGGTGTGTCTGCAGCACGCATCCCCGGTTCACGGTGGCCGCGTCCCCCAGGGTCACCAGGTCGGTCTCGGGCAGCCAGTAGCTCTCCACCCAGACCCCCTTCCCGATGCGCGCGCCGAGCCCGCGCAGCCACGCCGACATCACCGGCGTACCCGGTACAGAACCCACGAGCCACGGCACGGCGACGACCTCGACGAAGGTGTCCGCCAGCTCGTTGCGCCACACGAACCCGCTCCACAGCGGATGTTCACCGGCGCGGTGCCGCCCCACGAGTGCCCACTTGGCGACGATGGACAGCACACAGGCGAGGGCGCCGACAGCGAGCAGCACCAGTCCGCCCGCCAGCCAGAACCATCCACCGAGCACGCTGAACGCGGCCACCGTCAGCACGGCCAGCCCCGCCGAGCAGAACACCGGCACGATCCGGAACAGCTCGACCAGCGCCCGCGCCCACAGCAGACGCGCGGGCGGGTCGTACGTACGGCTCTGGTCGCCGCCGCTCGCCGACCGGGGCAGCTTCATCGGCGGCAGGCCCAGGTACGAGCTGCCCTTCTTGGCCTTCTTCGGTGTGGCCGAGAGGACCCCGACCAGCCCGCCGTCGGGCACCGACCGGCCCGGCGCGGTCATCCCGGAGTTGCCCAGGAAGGCACGCCGCCCGATCTCGGCCCGCCCGATCCGCAGCCAGCCACCGCCGAGTTCGTACGGCGCGGTCAGGGTGTCGTCGGCCAGGAAGGCGCCCTCGCCGACGGTCGTCAGGCTGGGCAGCGCCAGCACGGTCGACACCTCGGCGCCGCGCCCGATCCGCATCCCGAGCAGCCGCAGCCACACCGGGGTGATCAGCCCGGCGTAGAGCGGGAACAGCGTCTCGCGGGAGCGGTCCATGAGCTGCGTGACCGTCCAGGCCTGCCAGCCGATCCGGCTGTGCGTGGGATGCGTACCCTCGCGCAGGCCCAGACTCAGCAGCCGTACGGCGATCAGGAGCATCAGCGCGTACGCGAGACCGAACGCCAGGGTGGCCGGTACCAGCGCGAGCGCGATGCCCCGCAGAGCGGTCCCGAGCCCGGCGTCCGGGTCGACGAAGAGGCCCACGACCAGCAACGCGACCGCACCCGCCACCAGCGGCAGCGCGCTCAGCGCGAGCCCGGCGATGCCGTACATCGCGCGCCAGGTCCGCCCACGCTGCGGACGCTCCTTGGGCCAGTTCCGCTTGGCCTTGCCGAGCTTGACGGCCGGTGCACCGGCCCAGCGCTGCCCGGTCGGCACCGTTCCGACGACCGCCGAACCCGGCGCCACCTCGGCCCGTTTGCCGACCCGCGCCCCCGGGAAGAGCAGGCTGCGCGTCCCGACGACGGCGCCGGCACCCACCTTGACCTGCCCGATCTCCAGCCGGTCCCCGTCCAGCCAGTGCCCCGACAGGTCCACCTCGGACTCGACGGCCGCCCCACGCCCCAGCTTGAGCATGCCGGTGACCGGGGGCAGCGAGTGCAGATCGACGTCCGCGCCGACCTTGCCGCCCAGCGCCCGCGCGTACCGCTCCAGCCATCCCCCGGTCAGCGAGGTCGCCCCGCTGAACTCGGCGAGCCGCTCGGCGGTCCACAGCCGCAGATGCACACTGCCGCCACGCGGATACCGTCCGGGCTTCACGCCCCGCAGCAGCAGCCGCGCCCCACCGGCCGCGAGGGCGAGCCGCCCGGGCGGGGAGAAGAGCACTGCGGCTCCGGCGGCCACCGCCCACCACGACGTGGTGGGCGCCCACGGATAGGCCCCGAACAGGTGCAGTACGTTCGCGGCGGCGGCCAGCGAGACCGCCCACCGGAGCCCGAGCAGCGTGAACAGCGGAAGCAGCACCAGAAGCTGAATGACCTTGGCGCGCAGGGGAACCGGCGCGATGATCCGACCGCTGGTGTCGTCCTGTGAGGACTCCTCCAGATGCCGGGCGAGCTTGCGGAGCACGGGCTGCTGGTAGATGTCGAGGACGGCGGCGCTCGGGTAGCGCGTCCGCAGCCGTGTGGTCAACTGGGCGGCGCCGAGACTGCTGCCGCCGATCGCGAAGAAGTCGTCGTCCGCGCTGCCCACGGGGATGCCGAGGACCTCGGTCCACTGCTCGGCGACCCACGCCTCGGTGCCGTACAGCACGGCGGCGGGACCGGTCTCCAGCCCCTCCAGCGGCCACGGCAGGGCGTTGCGGTCGACCTTGCCGGACGTGCGGGTCGGCAGCTCGGCGACCGGCGCGAGCATCGGTACGAGGGCGGCGGGCAGCTCGGCGCGCAGCCGCTCCACGGCGGCGGCCTGGTCCCAGCCCTCCTGCGTCACGACATAGCCGACGAGCAACTGGTTGCCGCTGCGGGCGGTCCGTACGGCGGCGGCGGCACCGGCGACACCGGGCAGTCCCTGGAGCGCCGAGTCGACCTCACCCAGCTCGATACGGCGCCCGCCGAGCTTGATCTGCTCGTCGGCCCGCCCGAGGAAGATCAACCCCTCGGGTTCGGCCTTGACGAGGTCACCGCTGCGATAGGCCCGCTCCCAGCCGAGGGATTCGAGCGGCGCGTACTTCTCGGCGTCCTTCTCGGCGTCGAGATACCGCGCGAGTCCGACGCCGCCGATCACCAGTTGCCCACTGGCGCCCATGGCGACGGGCTCCCCGGCCTCGTCGACGACGGCGAGTTCCCAGCCGTTCAGGGGCAGCCCGATCCGAATGGGCTCCTCACCGGTCATCAGGGAGGCGCAGGCGACGACGGTGGCCTCGGTGGGCCCGTAGGTGTTCCACACCTCGCGCCCCTCCGTCACCAGCCGCTGCACCAGCTCGGGCGGGCAGGCCTCCCCGCCGAAGATCAGCAGCCGTACGTCGTTGAGGGTCTCGGGCTCCCACAGCGCGGCCAGCGTGGGCACGGTGGAGACGACGGAGATCTCCTGCTCGACCAGCCAGGGCCCCAGATCGGCCCCGCTGCGGACCTGGGAGCGCGGTACGGGCACCAGGCAGGCCCCGTAGCGCCAGGCCAGCCACATCTCCTCGCAGGAGGCGTCGAAGGCCACGGAGAGGCCCGCCATGACCCGGTCGCCGGGCCCCACGGGATCGTCGGTGAGGAACAGCGCGGCCTCGGCGTCCACGAAGGCGGCGGCGCTCCGGTGGCTGACGGCGACGCCCTTGGGCTTCCCGGTGGAGCCGGAGGTGAAGATGATCCAGGCGTCGTGCTCGACGCCGGGCCGCCGTGCGGGCAGCTCGCTGCGGGTCCCGGGAACGGTGATCTCGTACCCGGCGCCGACGACGGCCCGTACGTCCGCCTCCCCGAACACCAGCTCGGCCCGCTCGTCCGGGTCCTCGGCGTCCACGGGGACGTAGGCGGCACCGGCGGCGAGGACGGCCAGGATGGCGACGTACAGCTCATTGGTGCCGGAAGGAACCCTGACCCCTACGCGATCCCCGAGCCCGACGCCGGCGGCGCTCAGGCGGCGCCGTACGGCCTCGACCTCTACGGCGAGCGCCCGGTAGGTGAGCGCGGTGGTGCCGTCGTCGAGGGCTGGCTCGTTCGGGTACGAACGTACGGTGGCGTCGAAAACATCGACGAGAGTGCGCGGCGAGGCGGCGGGCCCCGCGGAGAAACGTGCCTTGTCGCCGAACCGCTCGCGGATCTCTTCTTCGAGCAGACCGAGAGCACTGCTCTCGTGTGTGGCTGCCATCAGTCCTCGCGTCTCGTTCCCGGAAACCTCCGGGTCGCTGGCGGGGCCCGCAGGTATGCCTGGGGTTGTCCGTCTCCAGCTCCGTTCCGTAACAAGCCAGAAATTTTAGTACGAGCCTAGGCTCGCGCCAGTGCGCCTGCCAGGTGAGAGGGCCGCACGGGGGGTGCGCCGGGGGTGCCGGAGCTGTGGCCGACGCCCTGACCTGGTGATCTTCGTGGTCGCATGGATGGACGAGATATCGCCCACACTCGGCGCAAATCCGGGCAAATGGTCGGCTGTGACCGCTGTACAGCGACAGCTCGGGGTATGTGGTGGAACGCAAAAAACCCCACATCGAGTGGGGTCTCAGCGACTGAACGAGAGCAAGTGTCCGAGGGGGGACTTGAACCCCCACGCCCGATAAAGGGCACTAGCACCTCAAGCTAGCGCGTCTGCCATTCCGCCACCCGGACAAGGTGTCTGTCGCGCGGGATTTCCCCCGTGGCGACGAAGGAAACATTACCAGGCTTTCCGGGGTGGCCGGTCACCCCCTGTCGCCGCGTGAACGGTGTGTGACGGGCCCGGACCGGCCTTGGGGTGCGGCGGGTGGAGAGGGAGGATGGGTGATGACCACCAGCAGGAACAGCGGGAGGTAGCAGCGTGAGCGGGACGGACACGACCAGAGGCGTCACCGGCGAGGACGAGGTCGTGGACCTCTGTCGCGAGCTCATCCAGATCGACACCAGCAACTTCGGCGACCACTCGGGGCCCGGTGAACGCAAGGCCGCCGAGTACGTCGCCGAGAAGCTCGCCGAGGTGGGTCTGGAGCCGCGGATCTTCGAGTCGCACAAGGGGCGCGCCTCCACCGTGGCGCGCATCGAGGGCGAGGACCGGTCCCGGCCGGCGCTGCTCATCCACGGCCACACCGACGTCGTACCGGCCAACGCGGCGGACTGGACCCATCACCCGTTCTCGGGCGAGATCGCGGACGGGTGCGTGTGGGGCCGGGGTGCGGTCGACATGAAGGACATGGACGCGATGACCCTCGCGGTCGTCCGTGACCGGCTGCGCACCGGCCGCAAGCCCCCGCGCGACATCGTCCTCGCCTTCCTCGCGGACGAGGAGGCGGGTGGTACGTGGGGCGCGCGGCACCTCGTGGACAAGCACCCCGACCTGTTCGAGGGCGTGACGGAGGCGATCGGCGAGGTCGGCGGGTTCTCCTTCACCGTCAACGAGAACCTGCGGCTGTATCTGGTGGAGACGGCCCAGAAGGGCATGCACTGGATGAAGCTGACCGTCGACGGCACCGCCGGACACGGTTCGATGATCCACAAGGACAACGCGATCACCGAGTTGTCGGAGGCCGTCGGACGCCTCGGCCGGCACAAGTTCCCCGTCCGGGTCACCAAGACCCTCCGGCACTTCCTCGACGAACTCGGCGACGCGCTGGGCACCGAACTGGACCCCGAGAACATGGACGCGACGCTCGCCAAGCTCGGCGGTATCGCCAAGCTGATCGGCGCCTCGCTGCAGAACACCGCCAACCCGACCCAGCTGGGCGCCGGTTACAAGGTCAACGTCATTCCGGGCCAGGCCACCGCGCACATCGACGCCCGTTACCTGCCCGGCTACGAGGAGGAGTTCCTCGCCGACCTGGACCGTATCCTCGGCCCGAACGTGAAGCGCGAGGACGTGCACGCCGACAAGGCCCTGGAGACCTCCTTCGACGGGGCGCTCGTGGACGCCATGCAGACCGCGCTGGTCGCCGAGGACCCGATCGCCCGGGCCGTGCCGTACATGCTCTCGGCCGGTACCGACGCCAAGTCCTTCGCGGACCTCGGCATCCGCTGCTTCGGCTTCGCGCCGCTGAAGCTGCCGCCGGAGCTGGACTTCGCGGGCATGTTCCACGGTGTTGACGAACGGGTGCCGGTCGACGCGCTGAAATTCGGGGTGCGTGTGCTCGACCGCTTCATCGGGGCATCCTGAATCCCGTGCTGGGCCTGTGTTCCCGGGAGTTCTCCCCGTTCCCAACACCCGTGAATGCGCCCGGAATTACCCGATTGAACGACACTCCAATAATCGTCCGCGTGTGCGTGGGTGACTGAGAAGAGTGAATGCGCTCATAGGGTCGTAGCCCTAATGCCCCCTCCTCGTTACTGGTGATGCGGTCCGCTACTCGGGATCGCATTGCCAACAAGGAGAAAATAATGATCAAGAAGATCGTCGCCGCTGCGGCTGCCACCGGTGGTCTGGTTCTCGCGGGTGCGGGCCTGGCTGTCGCCGACGCGGGTGCCCAGGGTGCTGCCGTGGGCTCCCCGGGTGTCCTGTCCGGCAACGTCGTTCAGGTTCCCGTTCACGTCCCGGTGAACGTCTGCGGCAACACGATCTCCGTGATCGGGCTGCTGAACCCCGCCTTCGGCAACACCTGCGTCAACAACTGATGCTGCACCTCACCTCGTGAGGTTCTGACTCCCAGTGAGTCTGAGCCTGTCGGCCCCGGAACGCTTTCTGCGCTCCGGGGCCGACAGGTCGTTCCGGAAGGTTCACGACACACCATGTGAAGGCAGGGATGCAGCAATGCGACAGGTCACCCGCAAGGGCCTGATGACCGTGGCGGCCGCGACAGGCGTGATGGCCGCCGCCGGCGGCGCCCAGGCGCACGCGGACTCGGGTGCGAACGCCGCCGCCTCCAACTCGCCGGGCGTGCTGTCCGGCAATACGGTGAGCGCGCCGGTGAGCGTGCCGGTCAACGCCTGCGGCAACACCGTGAGCGGCGTCGGTCTGCTCAACCCGGCGATGGGCAACAAGTGCGCCAACGGCGGAGGCGGCGGCAAGGGCAGCGGCGGCCACGGCAACCAAGGCGGCCACGGCAACCAGGGCCAGCACGGCAACCAGGGCCAGCACGGGGGCCAGGGCAGTCATGGCAACCAGGGTGGTCATGGCGGCCAGGGAGGTCACGGCTCGTCCGGGGGGTACGGCGACGACGGCGGTTACGGCGGGCACGGCTCGCCCGGCGGCTACGGCTCGCCCGGCGGCTACGGCTCGCCTGGCGGCTACGGCGGTCACGATGGGTACGGCGGCCAGGGCGGGTACGGCGACTCGGGCGGCCCGGGTGGATTCGGGTATCCGGGGAGCCCCGGCGGCTCCGGTGACTGGGCCGACTGGCACGGCTGGGAGGGCTCGTACGCCGGCGGATACGCCACCGACTCCCCGGGTGTCGGTTCCGGCAACCATGTGGAGGCCCCGGTCGACGCACCGGTCAACCTCTGCGGAAACACCGTCGACGTCGTCGGCCTGCTCAACCCGGCGATGGGCAACGACTGCTCGACCACCGGGGACCACGCGGGCGGCGGCCACCAGGCGCCGCCTCCGGGCTACGGTGAGGAGGCCCCGCCGTCGGGCTACGGTGACGAGACTCCGCCCCCGGCCGGTCCGAGCGGCCCCGAGCAGCCCGGACACCCGCAGCCGCCGCACCAGCCCGAAAGCCCCCAGCTCCCGGGCGGCCCCGCGCAGCCGGGTTCCCCGGGCACTCCCCAGCTCCCGGAGACCCCGCAGACGCCCGGACACCCGCAGCACCCGGCCACCCCGCACCACCCGGGAATCCCGGCCCAGCCGGCCACTCCCGTCAGGCCGGTGTCGCCGCCCAGTACCGCGCACGGTGTGACGCCTCCGGCCGGCCCCACGTACGTCGACCAGAGCGGTGCGCGGACCGTTCCGCAGCCCCGGTCCGCCGCGCAGCTCGCGCACACCGGCGGTGACCTGCCGCTGGGCGTCGCCCTGCCGGTGGGTGCGGGCATGCTGCTCGCGGGCACAGTCCTCTACCGCAAGTCACGCCCCTCGGCGTAGAACCGTACGGAATGCGGTAATTCCGCACGAACGGGAGGAAGACACCGCACTGCCGCCCGGCGGCGTGCTGAACGGAGCGGGCCCCGCAGACGCGGGGCCCGCTCCGTTTTCGAGGTGTCACCTCACCACGTGGCCCGCACCTGGCGGATGATCCGCCGACGCAACCGCACCCTGCGGCTGCCGTCGCGCAGCAGGCTCAGGCGGTCCAACTCCCAGTGTCCGTACTCGGCATGGTCCGTGAGCAGACGTGTCGCCTCCTTGCGGGTGACCCCGCGTGGTACGTACACGTCGACAAATTCGTATTCCGGCATCGCATCTATTGTGCGGGCAGAGGCCCGGTACGGATAGCGTCTGCACTATGTCTGATGCTGCGCAGCCCACCGCTGCCGAGGTACGCGCCGCCGCCGAGGCGGTGAAGACCGCGCTCGACCGCCACCTGGCGGCGGTCGAACGCCGGTCAGGGGAGGACGACCCCGATGTCTATGAGGCGTTCAACCAGCTGGCCGCTGCCGCCGAGGTGTACGACGAGCTGCTCTACGACCGCTATGACGAGGTCACCCCCTTCGAGATCCCGGGTACGGACGACGCGCTGCCGCCGTACGCGGGCCCCGAGGAGCCGAACGCGCTGAGTGTGCTCATCCGCCGCGACTACGCCGTGGTGGAGCCGCAACGACTGCTGGCGCAGGCACAGCGGGTGGAGGCCGTGGACGACGACGGCACGGGCGCCGGGGCCGCCGGCACGGTGCACGGGGCGCTGGGCATCCTGTTCGGCGAGTTCGAGCCGGACGAGATCGCCTCCCGGCACAAGGAGTTCGGCCTCGAGGAGGCCGACTCCACACTGTGGGTGACGGCCGCGGACGAGCCGGCCGACCCCGGTGAGTGGCTGGAGGCTCCCTTCGACCAGGTCGACGCGGAGCGGGTGGTCTGCCGTTTCGACGTCAGCGCGGTCTTCGACGACGACGCCGACGACGTCATCGAGGACGACGACCTGCTGGAGGACGAACTCGATCCCGACCTGGTGGTAGCGGGCCTGGGCGAGGACGAGGATCTGGAACCACTGGACGCCGACCGCCGGCGCTAGCCGGCCGGAGATCGGACGTCCGGACGGCGGCGGTCGTGGGAAACCCTGTTTCCCACGACCGCCGCCGTCGTTTTCGTCCTGGTCAGCCTGTCGGCGGGACCTGGGCTCCGAGCAGGCCCGGCAGCCGCGTCGTACGGGCCTTCGCCGGGACCTCCGCGACCGCGTGGGCCAGCGCCTGGTCCACGCCGTGCACCACGGAGAGATGACGCTCGGCGCGGCCGAAGGCCGTGTAGACCCAGGGGCGGGTCAGTGACGGGGCCGCGTCCCCGGGCAGCACCACGACGGTGGCCGGCCAGTGCAGCCCCACTGCCTGGTGCGCGGTGAGCGCCCACCCGTGCCGCACGCTCAGCTCGACCCGCTCCTTCGGTACGACGACGGGGGAGCCGCCGCACTCCAGGTGCAGTCCTTCCGCGTCGGCCCTGACGATCTGCCCGGGCACCGTCCGCCCCGGCGCGGGGGAGTACGCGATCCGGTCACCCGGGTCGAAGCCGCCGAAGCGGCCCGGGCCGGGGTTCAGCCGCTCCTTGAGGGCGGAGTTGAGCGCGCGTGTGCCCGCCGCGCCGCCATGCCCCGGGGTAATCACCTGGGTCTGCTCCGGCGGTACTCCGAGTGCCCTGGGCAACGAGTCCGCGACGAGCTGCACGGTCCGGTGCACCGCCTCGCCGGCGTCCCGCACAGGGACGATCACGACCTCCTTGCCGGGCGCCTCGACCTGGGTGAGCTCGCCGACGGAGACGCCCGAGACGAGTTCACCGATCGGGCCGGGATCGGGCGTGCGCGAGACGATGTGCGGGCACGCGCGTGCGGCGAGCAGATCGGCGAAGACCCGGCCCGGCCCCGCCGACCACAGCACCGCCGGATCACCGCTCAGCAGCAGCCTGGCGCCGTCGGGCAGCGACTCCACGAGCATCGCCGCGCTCTCCACGTCGAGCTGCGGCGCGTCCAGCACGACCAGCAGATCGAGCGCGAACGCCCCGTCCGCGTCCCGCCCGGGCCCTTCGGCCCCGGCCAGCAACCCGGCGACGGTGACGACGGACTCCGGCTCCGAGTTCCGCTCCGAGTCCGCGTCGGAGGCGTCCTCGGGCGCGAGGAGTGCCGCGAAACGGCGGCGCCCGTCGGGTGTGTGGGCCGCCGCGCAGACGCGCAGGCCCAGGGAACGGGCCGCGGTGACGAGGGCGGCCGGTTCGGCGCGCGCCGTGTCACCGCCGGTGTGCAGCACGAGCCCGTGCCCGGCGACGGCACGGATCAACTCGGCCGCGGAGCCGGTACCCGACGCCCCGGCCGACGACTCCCAGTCCTCGGACGCCTCCTTGGGCAGCGAGTTGACGATCCGGGCGAGTCCGTCGGCAAGGCTCTCCTCGGCGAGCGCGTACCGCTCCAGCCCGATGAGCACACGAACAGGGCGCTCGGGGTCCTCGCTGTCCTCGTCGTCCGTGTCCTCCTCCGCGTTCTGTCTGTCCGCAGCGGGTACCGCGGCTTCCTCGACCGCGTCCTGGAACTCCAGGGCCTCGCCCTCCGCGACCGTGCTCTGCACGGCGGTGTCCGGGTCGGGCACGCCGCGCTGGGTGAGCGCGGTGGTGAGGGCGGCGGCGTCCAGCACCGTGTGTCCGGCCAGGGCGGCCTGCTCCAGTAGCCACACCGTGAGCGCCCGGCCCCGCCGCTCGTCGTCCGGACCGCACTCGGCGCCGAGCAGTGCCCGCGCGAACCCGTCGGCCTGCTCGGGCCGCACCCCGGCGACGCGGAGCAACTGCCAGGGATCCGCGTGCAGTTGTCCGTCCGCTCCTTCGCCGAGCGTGGACACCACCTGCGGCGCGAGCGTGTCCGGCGCGCCGCCTTCCGTCAATACGCCCCGCACGGCGTCTACGGCCTTCGGGTCGCCGACGACCGGCGCGGCGGGCTGGGGCCGCCGCGCGGGAACGGCCGAGGCGGAGGGCGCGAGGGAGGGGGAGACGGAGGGTTGTGCGGCAGGCGCTCCGGACCCGGACGCGGGCCGGGACTCCGGTGCGCGGAAGGCGATGGCCGCGGCGGGCTTCTCACCGCTCTCCACGGCCCGGACGGCCGCCATCAGATCGGCGGCCGTACCGGTGAGCTTGGTGCCGCTCGCGATCGGCCCCTGCTTCTCGGCCTTGCGCCGCTCGATCCGCTCCCGGAGTTCCCGCTGCGCGGCCAGCTCGGCCTCGGCCTCGGACAACTGCGCGGAGGCGCCACCGTCGGCGTCGGCGGTTGCGGTGGACCCGGTCTGCTCGGTGTTCTCGGCGGTTTCGGCGGTTTCGGTCGACGGATCGTCCGCCGTGTCCTGGGCGGCCTCCTCGGGGGCGCCCGGGGTCCCCGGCTCGGCTTCCTCCGTGGTGTCGGGCTCCGTGGTCACAGCGTGCTCCAGTCGTGATCGGGATAGCGGTGCACGGGCGCTGACACGTCGTCGAGCGCCCGGCAGATCTCGTCAGGAAGACTAAGGGTCTCCACTGACAACGCGGCCGTGAGCTGCTGCGCGTTGCGCGCGCCGACGATGGGGGCGACCACGCCGGGCCGGTCGCGGATCCAGGCGAGCGCCACCTGCAAGGGCGTCACGGCCAGACCGTCCGCCGCCGTCTGCACCGCGTCCACGATGCGGCTCGCCGTGTCGTCGAGGTACGGCGCGACAAAGGGCGCCAGATGGTCCGAGGCGCCCCGGGAGTCCGCCGGCGTCGAGTGCCGGTACTTGGCCGTGAGGACGCCGCGGCCGAGCGGCGAGGAGGGCAGGAGTCCGACGCCCAGGTCGAGTGCGGCGGGCAGCACCTCGCGTTCGATGCCGCGCTGGAGCAGGGAGTACTCCACCTGGGTGCTGGACAGGCGCGTACGTATGCCTGGTGCCGCGAGCTGCCAGGTCGCCGCCTTGGCGAGCTGCCAGCCGCAGAAGTTGGAGACGCCGACGTATCGGGCGCGTCCGCTGCTGACGGCGAGGTCGAGGGCCTGGAGGGTCTCCTCCAGGGGGGTGTCGGGGTCGTAGGCGTGGATGTGCCAGACGTCGACGTAGTCCGTGCCGAGGCGGGTGAGGGAGGCGTCGAGGGCGGCGAGGAGGTGGCCGCGGGAGCCGTCGACGCGGCGGTCGGGGTCGGGGACGCTGCCGGCCTTGGTCGAGATGACCAGGTCGCGGCGCGGCACCAGCCCTTCCATGAGCTGCCCGAGCAGGTACTCGGCCTCCCCGTCGCCGTACACGTCCGCGGTGTCGACGAGGGTTCCACCCGCTTCCCAGAACGCTTTCAACAGGGCCGCGGCGTCATGCTCGTCGGTGTCCCGACCCCATGTCAGGGTGCCGAGTCCGATCCGGGACACGCGCAGGCCGGTACGGCCGAGATGCCTCTGCTCCATGGACGCCGAGATTACTGGCCAGAACTGAGCAAGTGGGTTGCCTGTGGACAACGGTTTCCTCGCCCCCGCCGCCCTTACCCGTCCCATCCTCGGGGGCTGCGCCCCCGGACCCCCGCTCCGGCCCTGAACGGGCCTTGTCCTCGAACGCCGGACGGGCTGAATGATCAAGCCCCGGCCGGCACCTTCAGCCCGTTGGGGGTCCCCCCTCTGGGGGAGTTTGAGGACGAGCGCGTTGAGCGTGAAGGGGGGTCTGGGGGCGCAGCCCCCAGGGACGGGATGGGACGGGTAGGGGCGGCGGGGGCGAGAACTCAAGGTCGCCTGGACACCGAGCCAGTGAGATCAACGCCCCATCGCCGCCGGGGGCTGAGGCGCTAGGGTCGGTCGTACAAGGGACGTTACTGATCGGTAAGGGGAATCGGCCATGCAGCTCGGGATCAACCTCGGCTACTGGGGCGCCGGAATGGACGCGGACAATCTGGCCGTCGCGAAGGAGGCCGACCGCCTCGGATACGCCGTCTGCTGGGCCGCCGAGGCCTACGGCTCGGACGCGGCCACCGTACTGACCTGGGTCGCCGCCCAGACCGAGCGCATCGACGTGGGCTCGGCCATCTTCCAGATTCCGGCCCGCCAGCCCGCGATGACCGCGATGACCGCCGCGACGCTCGACTCGCTCTCCGGTGGGCGGTTCCGGCTCGGTCTCGGTGTCTCCGGGCCGCAGGTCTCCGAGGGCTGGTACGGCGTCAAGTTCGACAAGCCGCTCTCCCGTACGCGCGAGTACGTGGAGATCGTACGCAAGGCGATGAGCCGCGAGCGGCTCTCCCACGACGGTGAGCACTGGACGCTGCCGCTGCCCGGCGGCCCGGGCAAGCCCATCAAGCTGACCGTGCACCCCGAGCGTGAGCACATCCCGCTCTACATCGCCGCGATCGGTCCCAAGAACCTCGAACAGACCGGAGAGATCGCGGACGGGGCGCTGCTCATCTTCCCGTCCGCCGCGCACATCGAGGACACCGCCATCAAGTACCTGCGTGCGGGGCGCGAGAAGGCCGGCAAGACCCTGGAGGGGTTCGACGTCTGCCCGACGCTGCCGCTCGCCGTCGGTGACGACAAGGACGTGGCGACGCTCGCCGACACCTTCCGGCCGTACACCGCCCTGTACGTGGGCGGCATGGGCAGCCGTAAGCAGAACTTCTACAACCAGCTCGCCCAGCGCATGGGATACGAGAAGGAGGCCGCCGAGATCCAGGACAAGTACCTGTCCGGCGACAAGGCGGGCGCCGCGGCGGCCATTCCGCACGACCTGATCGACCAGACGACGCTGCTCGGCTCGGTGGACCGGATCGCCGACCGGATGCGGGCCTATGCCGCGGCCGGTGTCACCACGCTCACCCTCGCCCCGGCCGGCTTCACGCTCGACGAGCGGCTCGCCTCGCTCCGGGCGGGCACCGACGCCATCGAGCGCGCCGGACTCGCGTAGGGGACGTAGGCGACAGCGGCGGAGAAGTTCCGCGGCCGTGGTGAGGGCTCGGGGGTCTTCCCCGCCACGGCCGTCACGGAGCACAACGTGCGACGGACCCGGCGGTTACGGCCCCCGCACCCGCCGGGGCACTCGCACTCACGTCCCGACGCGCCCCCGCCTGCCCTCTTTCGGCGGAGTCGTCCGGCGCAGCTGTTGCAGCGTCCCTGACACGGCATTTGACTCGTTGGCGGACACGTACTTCCGCGTTCCCAAACGTTCCTGAACGTTCTTGACGTTCTTCATGTTCGCGGAACGCCGCAGACCTGCGAGAGGTGCCTCGATGCTTTCGGCCAGGAGCCTGTTCCAGGAGATCGTCGACAACGACGATTCCTTCCGCCTCTTCTGCTCCATCGCGGCCGGCGGGGAGTCCCAGGGCGGCTGGGAGAACGCCCGGATCGCCGCGCTCGTCCCGGCGAGCGAACGCGCGCTCGCCCCCAGGATCAGCCGCCACGGCGCGGACGAGGACAAGCACGGGCGGATCTTCGACGCCCTCATGAGGAAGCGCGGCCTCCAGCCCGTCGACGTCCCGGCCGACACCGACTACACGATGCTGCTGGAACGGCGGGGCGTCGGTCTCCCGCACGACAAGCTCAGGAGCGACGAACCGCTGACCGTGCGGGACATCGTCACCTACCTCGCCCACAGCCGCGTCACCGAGCAGCGCGCCTCCGAGGAGATGGAGCTGCTGCGCAGGCACTTCGGCGACCACCCCGACCTCGGCCGCGCGGTGCGGATGATCTCCCGAGACGAGGACGATCATCTCGCCTACTGCCACGAGGAACTCCTGCGCCTCGCGGCGGCCGGTCACGGCCGTGCCATCCAGCGGGCGCTGCGGGAGTGCGCGCTCGCCGAGATCCGCGTCTACCGGGACGTCAGCCTCGCGGTCATGGCCCACATGGGGCGCGTCCTGGGCTGGCCGAGGCCCAAGACGGCGCTCCTCGCGGCGGGCATCCGCGCGGTGTACGTCTACGAGCGCGCCGTCGGCTGGCGTCGCATGGTCACCCTGCGGATGCCCGAGCGGCGGGACGCGCTGGGCGGCCCGGCGACCATGTCACCCGAGTTCGCCTGAACCGGGCCACCCAGGGGCGCCATGGCGAGCGCCCCCGCGTCACAGCCAGCCCCGGCGCTTGAACATCCGGTAGAGCAGGACCTCCACCACAGCCATCGCCGCGATCAGTGCCGGGTAGGACCACACCCAGCGGAGCTCCGGCATATGGTCGAAGTTCATGCCGTAGATGCCGGCGACCATCGTGGGGAAGGCCGCCATGGCGGCGAACGCGGAGATCTTCCGCATGTCGTCGTTCTGCCGGACGCTCATCTGCGCGAGGTGGGCCGACAGCACGTCGGAGACCAGACGGTCCAGGCCCTCCACGGACTCGTTCACGCGCGTGAGGTGGTCGCTGACGTCCCGGAAGAAGGGCTCGGCCTTCTCGTGGACGAAGGGCACCCGCGAGCCGAAGGCGCCTGCCCCCGAGAGCTTGCCGAGCGGTGCCGCCAGAGGGCCCGTGGCGCGGCGGAACTCCAGGATCTGCCGCTTGAAGGTGTAGATGCGGGACGCGGTGTTGCGTGAGCCCCCGTCGGACGGTGAGAACACCTCCGCCTCCAGCTCCTCCAGGTCGGTGCCCAGTTCGTCCGCCACCTCCACGTAGTGGTCGACGACGGCGTCGGCGATCGTGTAGAGCACCGACGTGGGGCCGTGCCGCAGCATCTCGGGCTCCGCCTCCAGGCGGTGCCGTACGGCCGCGAGAGGCGCCTCCTCGCCGTGCCGCACGGTCACCACGAAGGAGTCGCCGATGAAGACCATGATCTCGCCGGAGGAGACGATGTCGGCGTTCGGCTCGTACCCGACCGGCTTGAGCACCATGAACAGCGAGTCGTCGTACACCTCCAGCTTCGGCCGCTGATGCGCGTTGAGGGCGTCCTCGACGGCCAGGGGATGCAGTCCGAACTCCTCCGTGACCTGTTCGAACTCCTTCTCCGTGGGCTCGTGCAGTCCGACCCAGACGAACGCGTCCCCGGCGTGGTGCGCACGGCACTCGTCGAGGGCGTCGGAGAAGTCCGCGGGACCCTCCGTCCGGCGTCCGTCACGGTAGATGGCGCAGTCGACGATCACGATGCGCATTCTCCCGCCGCCCGGCCGGAAAAGCACCCCGGCCTCCCGCTGGGAGCCGTACGCCTACCCTGGGCCGCATGCCCACGCTGATCCTCGTCCGGCACGGACGTTCCACCGCCAACACCTCGGGAGTGCTCGCCGGCCGCACACCCGGCGTCGCGCTCGACGAGCGGGGCGCCGCGCAGGCCGCCGCGCTGCCCGGGCGCCTCGCCGAGCTGCCGATCTCCGAGGTCGTCACCAGCCCGCTCCAGCGCTGCGAGGAGACGATCCGGCCCCTCCTCGAAGCCAGGCCGGAACTGCGCCCGCACACCGAGGAGCGGATCTCGGAGTGCGACTACGGGGACTGGTCCGGGCGCAAGCTCGCCGAGCTGATGGACGAGCCCCTCATGCAGGTCGTCCAGGCCCACCCGTCCGCCGCCGCCTTCCCGGGCGGTGAGTCCATGCGGGCCATGCAGACGCGCGCGGCCGAGGCCGTACGCGAGTGGAACGCGCGCGTGGAGGCCGATCACGGCGCGGACGCCGTCTACCTCATGTGCTCCCACGGCGACATCATCAAGTCCCTTGTCGCGGACGCGCTCGGGCTTCATCTCGACCTCTTTCAACGGGTGTCCGTAGATCCGTGTTCCATCACCGCGATCCGTTACACCCGTCTCAGGCCGTTTCTCGTCCGCCTCGGGGACACCGGCGACTTCGCCTCCCTCGCGCCGCGCGAGGAAGCCCCGGGCGAGGAGGCCGCCGTCGGGGGTGGTGCGGGCGCACCGTGATCGTCGGCAGCAGTAGGGTGAAGCGGTCGCGGCAGCGCCGCGGATGCCGAAAATCATTCGATTCAATGGAGACAGGACGTGTCCCGTCAGGTGTTCCTCTACGACCCGCCGGACCGCTTCGTGGCCGGTACGGTCGGGCTGCCCGGGCGCCGTACGTTCTTCCTCCAGGCCACCGCCGGCCCCCGGGTGACCAGCGTGGCACTGGAGAAGACCCAGGTCGCCGCGTTGGCCGAACGCATGGACGAACTGCTCGACGAGGTCGTACGCCGTAGCGGGGGCAATGCCGCCGTTCCGGCCGTGGTCCCCACCGAGGTGTCCGACACCCGTCCCCTCGACACCCCTGTCGAGGAGGAGTTCCGGGTCGGCACCATGGCGCTCGCCTGGGACGGCGACGAGCAGCGCATGATCGTCGAGGCGCAGGCCCTGGTGGAACTGGACGCCGAGTCCGAGGAGGACCTCGTCGAGGCGGAGGAGCGGCTCCTGCAGGACGAGGAGAACGGCCCCCCGATGCTGCGCGTCCGGCTCACCGGCGCGCAGGCCCGTGCCTTCGCCAGGCGCGCTCTCGACGTCGTCAACGCCGGTCGGCCGCCGTGCCCCCTGTGCAGCCTCCCGCTCGACCCGGAAGGACACGTATGTCCGCGCCAGAACGGATACCGCCGCGGAGCGTGACGGCCACCCGCACGCCCGCCGAACAACTCGCCGAGCTGCTCGCCAGGGGTGAGCTGACCGTACGCGGGCGGATCAGCGAGGCGTCGAACGCGGCGCTGTACTGCACGGTCTCGTACGAGGGGCAGGAGGCCGCCTGCATCTACAAGCCGGTGGCCGGTGAGCGGCCCCTGTGGGACTTCCCCGACGGGACCCTGGCCGAGCGCGAGCTGGCGGCGTTCGAGGTCTCCGAGGCGACCGGCTGGGGGCTCGTACCGCCCACTGTGCTGCGTGAGGGGCCGTACGGCGAGGGGATGTGTCAGCTGTGGATAGAGGCGGAGTCGGGCGAGGGCGACGGGCTGCTCGACCTGGTCGACGCTGAGGAACCCGGGCCCGGGTGGAAGGCGATCGCCTTCGCCGAGGTCGGCGAGGGGAAGACGGCCCTGCTCGTGCACGCCGACGACGAGCGGCTGCGGCGGCTGGCTGTCCTGGACGCGGTGATCAACAACGCGGACCGCAAGGGCGGTCATCTGCTGCCGGGCGACGAGGGGCGGCTGTACGGCATCGACCACGGGGTCACCTTCAACGCCGAGAACAAGTTGCGGACGTTGTTGTGGGGGTGGGCGGGGGAGCCCCTGACGCCGGAGGCCGTCGACGTGCTGACGGGGCTCAAGAGCGCCCTGGGCGAAGGCGGAGCGCTGGCCGTGCGGCTGGCCGAGCTGGTCACCGGCGACGAGATCGAGGCCACGCGCGCGCGTGTGGACGCGTTGCTGGAGTCCGGGAGGCATCCGGAGCCCAGTGGGGAGTGGCCGGCGATCCCGTGGCCGCCCGTGTGAGGGTGCGCGGGGCGGCCTCGGGAGTCCCGTAGGCCCACCTGCACATAGGGAGGAATCTCACAAGACCCTCTTCCCGGCCATCTGGACCCGGTCCGGCTCGTATACGGAACATCCGTCCGGTTACGCTCATGACATGCATGCCTGGCCCGCTTCCGAGGTCCCCGCCCTGACTGGTCAGGGCCGCGACCTGAGGATCCACGACACCGCGACCGGCGGTCTCGTCACCCTCGCCCCCGGTCCCGTCGCCCGTATCTACGTCTGCGGCATCACCCCGTACGACGCGACCCATATGGGTCACGCGGCGACCTACAACGCGTTCGACCTCGTGCAACGCGTGTGGCTCGACACCAAGCGGCAGGTTCACTACGTCCAGAACGTCACCGACGTCGACGACCCGCTGCTGGAGCGGGCCGTGCGCGACGGGATCGACTGGGTGGGGCTCGCCGAGAAGGAGACCGCACTCTTCCGGGAGGACATGACCGCGCTGCGGATGCTGCCCCCGAAGCAGTACATCGGCGCCGTGGAGGCGATACCCGGCATCGTCCCGCTCGTCGAGCGGCTCCGGGACGCGGGCGCCGCCTACGAGCTCGAAGGGGACGTCTACTTCTCCGTCGAGGCCGACCCGAACTTCGGCAAGGTGTCCCACCTGGACGCCTCCGCCATGCGCCTGCTGTCCGCCGAGCGCGGCGGTGACCCCGACCGGCCGGGCAAGAAGAACCCGCTCGACCCGATGCTGTGGATGGCCGCCCGGGAGGGCGAACCGAGCTGGGACGGCGGTTCGCTGGGCCGTGGTCGTCCCGGCTGGCACATCGAGTGTGTGGCCATCGCCCTGGAGTACCTCGGCATGGGCTTCGACGTGCAGGGCGGGGGCTCCGACCTCGTCTTCCCGCACCACGAGATGGGCGCCTCGCACGCCCAGGCGCTGACCGGCGAGTTCCCCATGGCCAAGGCGTACGTCCACGCCGGCATGGTCGCGCTCGACGGCGAGAAGATGTCGAAGTCCAAGGGCAACCTCGTCTTCGTGTCCGCCCTGCGCCGCGACGGGGTCGACCCGGCCGCCATACGGCTCGCCCTGCTCGCCCACCACTACCGGGACAACTGGGAGTGGACCGACCAGGTGCTCGCGGACGCCGTCGCACGGCTCGGGCGCTGGCGAGCCGCCGTGTCCCGGCCCGACGGGCCGTCCGCCGACGCGCTCGTCGAGGAGCTGCGCGAGGCTCTCGCGAACGATCTGGACGCCCCGGCCGCACTGGCCGCCGTCGACCGCTGGGCGGCCCTCCAAACGGAGCAGGGCGGCACGGACGAGGGCGCCCCCGGCGTCGCGTCCCGTGCCGTGGACGCCCTGCTGGGCGTGGCGCTGTAAGCGGAGTTCACGGAGTTCCCCTACAGGGTGGGGCGCCGGGCGGGTTCAGCCGCCCGGCGCCCCAACTCGCCGCCGGGCTCATTGCTGTCGAGGTGCTGTCGAGTCTCCGGGGGAAGCTGTGGCGGCACTCGGCATGTGATGTGGTGTCAGGGTCAGTTGACCCGCAGGACCGGCCAACTGCCGGTCCCTTCCTGGAAGGAAACCCCGTGGCACCCACACACGGTTCCTTCGCACGCCACGTCAGCCGCCGCGGACTCCTCGCGGCGGGCGCCGCCACCGTCTCCGCCGCCCTGGTCGCCTCACCGGCCGCTGCCTCCGCCTCCCCGAAGACCCTGCCGACCCTGATACCGCTGCCCAACGGTTTCCGTCCGGAAGGCATAGCCACCGGCGCAGGCCCCTACGCCTATCTGGGCTCGCTCGGCGACGGCTCGATCTACCGCGCCGACCTGCGCACCGGCGCCGGCGAGATCATCTCGACCGGGCCGGGTACCCCGTCCGTCGGGCTCAAACTCGACGGCCGGGGACGCCTGTTCGTCGCCGCCCGCACCGAGGGCGCCCGGGTCGTGGACACCCGTACCGGCGCCGTTCTCGCCTCCTACGCCTTCACCACGGCGACCCCCACCTTCGTCAACGACGTGTTCCTGACACCGCGAGGGGCGGTCTTCACCGACTCCTTCCAGCCGGCCCTGTACGTCCTCCCGCTGGGCCGGGGCGGCGCGCTGCCGGGCGCCGGGGACGTCGTACGGATCACCCTGAGCGGCGACTGGAGCCAGGTGCCCGGCGAGGTCGTCAACGCCAACGGCATCACCGCCACGCCCGACGGAAAGGCGCTGCTCGTCGTCCAGTCCGGGGTCGGTGGACTGCACCGGGTGGACCCGCGCACCGGTGTCACCAGGCTCGTCGGCCTCGGGGACGCGGCCCCGCTCACCAACGGCGACGGCCTGCTGCTCGTCGGGCGCACGCTGTACGTCGTGCAGAACGGGCAGAACGCGATCGACGTGTTCACGCTGTCGGAGGACGGGAGCGGCGGGGTCTTCCGGCGGCGTATCACCGACCCGGCCTTCGATGTGCCGACCACCGTGGCCGCGTACCGGAACCGGCTGTATCTGCCCAACGCCCGCTTCTCGACGACGCCTACGCCCGAGACGGCGTACGCCGTGGTCGCGGTGGAGCGCTGACGGTCGCCATTACGTTACGGACGTGACGGACGGGGAAGGGCCGGTGTGCGAGGTGAGTACCTCGCACACCGGCCCTTCCCGGTACCTGACCGCTCACTCCTCGGGGGAGTCCTCGTCGTCCGTGCTCGGCAGCTGGGGCGGCTTCGGCGGCTGCGGCTTCGGGCGGGGCGTCGGGTTGTCCCGGAGGTAGGACGCGCTGTCGGTGCCGTCCGCCGTGGCGTGGCCGCCGGGGGCCGGGCCGGGGCCCGCCGGGCCGGTGCCGTCGCGGCGGCGCAGATAGCGTTCGAACTCGCGGGCGATCGCCTCGCCCGTCGCCTCGGGCAGCTCCGCGGTGTCCCGGGCCTCCTCCAGCGTCTGCACGTACTCCGCGACCTCGCTGTCCTCGGCGGCCAGCTGGTCCACACCGACCTGCCAGGCACGCGCGTCCTCGGGCAGCTCACCCAGCGGGATGCGGATGTCGATCAGGTCCTCCAGGCGGTTCAGGAGGGCCAGCGTCGCCTTCGGGTTGGGCGGCTGCGACACATAGTGCGGGACCGCCGCCCACAGCGACACCGCCGGTACGCCCGCGTGCGTGCACGCCTCCTGGAGGATGCCGACGATGCCCGTGGGGCCCTCGTACTTGGTCTCCTCCAGGTTCATCCGCTGGGCCAGATCCGCGTCGGACGTGACCCCGCTGACCGGAACCGGACGGGTGTGCGGGGTGTCGCCGAGCAGGGCGCCCAGGACCACCACCAGTTCCACGCCCAGTTCGTGCGCGAAGCCCAGCAGCTCGTTGCAGAACGAGCGCCAGCGCATCGACGGCTCGATGCCCCGGACCAGCACGAGGTCACGGGGCTTGTCGCCGCCGACCCTGACCACGGACAGCCTGGTCGTCGGCCAGGTGATCTTGCGTACGCCGTTGTCCAACCACACCGTGGGGCGGTTGACCTGGAAGTCGTAGTAGTCCTCGGCGTCGAGCGCCGCGAACACCTCGCCCTTCCACTCCCGGTCCAGATGCGCGACCGCACTGGAAGCGGCGTCGCCTGCGTCGTTCCAACCCTCGAACGCGGCCACCATGACTGGGTCGATCAGCTCGGGAACCCCCTCCAGCTCGATCACCCAGCGCCTCCTTCCGACGTGCCCTCGCTTGACCACCCAACCTTACGGCGTGCGGCGGGGGCGCTCGCAGCCCCCATGCACGGGGGAGTGAACGGATCACTGCCCCGATAGACCCCCCGAAACACCATCCGTGAGTCACCCCTCACCACCCCCGCATTCATCCGATCGGTCGGGGGCAGTGGTCCTGAAGGCTCTGACACGGATTCCGACCCGGGTCGAAATGCGCGTTCCGGTACGGCTAGAGGGTCGATCTCAGCCACTGCTCCACGCTCGCGATGTGCACCGTCGCCCATGACCGCGCCGCCTCCGCGTCCCGGTCGCGCAGGGCGCCCAGGATCGCCCGGTGCTCGTGCAGGGTGCGGCTGACCGCGTCCTCCTGGGTCAGACCGCGCCAGATCCTTGCCCGGGTGGTGGGCCCGGACAGACCGTCGAGAAGGGAACAGAGCACCGAGTTGCCGGAGCTCTGCACGATCCCCCGGTGGAACTCCAGGTCGGCGGCGACCAGTTCCTCCACCGACGGCTCCCCACCCAGCCGCTCCAACTGGGCGGACAGCGCGTCCAGCTGCTGCTCGCTGATGCGTGCCGCCGCCATCGCGGTGGCGGCCGGCTCCAGGATGCGGCGTACGGCCAGGAACTCCAGGACCGTGTCGTCGCGGTGGAAGTCGACGACAAAGCTCAGTGCTTCGAGCAGGAGTTGGGGATCCAGGCTGGTGACGTAGGTGCCGTCGCCCTGTCGTACGTCGAGAATCCGGATGAGCGACAGGGCGCGCACCGCCTCCCGCAGGGAGTTGCGGGACAGTCCCAGTTCGGCGGCCAGCTCGCTCTCCTTCGGCAACCGGTCGCCGGGGCGCAGTGACCCGGAGACGATCATTCCCTTGATCTTTTCGATCGCCTCGTCGGTGACTGCCATGGAGGGCCTCCCTGTCGATCAGACATCCGATGTCTCAGGCCATTATGGGGGTTCAGTGGGCTGAACGGCACGCAAAATACGATGTCAGCCCGTACGAGAGTGCCCTACGGGTGGCTGGAACGGTACCTGCGGGCTGCTGGTTCGGCAGCACGTTCGGGTGGTGGCCCGGCAGTCCGTACGGATGTCGGGCCGGCCTCCCTCACAGGTGTCAGGCCAAGGCTTCCAGGTCGGCGAGTGCGGCGGCCTCGTCAAGGGTGGTGAGGGCCCGGTTCCGCATCAGGACCCTGCCGTCCACGACGGTGTCCCGGACGTCCGCCGAGTGCGCCGCGTACGCGAGCGTCGACCAGGGGTCGTGCCGGGGCCGCAGATGCGGTGCACCGAGGTCGAGCACGATCAGGTCGGCCCGCTTGCCCGCCTCCAGGGAGCCCAGCCGGTCACCCAGGCCCAGCGCCTTCGCGCCCTCGACGGTCGCCATGCGTACGGCCTGTTCGGCGCCGACGGCCGTGGGGTCGCCGTCCGCCTTGTGTACGAGGGCCGCCTGCCGGATCGCGCCGAGTACGTCCAGGGTGTTCGAGCTGACGGCTCCGTCGGTGCCGAGGCCGACCGTCACGCCCGCGCTGAGCAGCCGGGGTACGGGCGCGATGCCGCAGCCGAGCTTCAGGTTCGAGACCGGACAGTGGGCGACGGACGTGCCGGTACGGGCCAGCGCCGCGATCTCCGGGCCGGTCAGGTCCACGGCGTGGGCCAGCAGCAGGTCGGGGCCGAGCAGTCCGAGCGAGTCGAGCAGTTCCACGGGGCGCTTGCCGTACCGCACCTCGACGGTGGCGACCTCGGTCGCGTTCTCGGATGCGTGGATGTGCAGCAGGGCGCCGAACTCCCTTGCCAGGGCGGCGATTTCGACGAGCTGGTCGGGGGAGAGAGTGTAGGTGGAGTGCGCGAAGAGGATCGGGCGGTGTCCGGGGCGGGGGGTGCCTCGGGCGGCCAGGTCCTGCCGGGCCCACGCCACCCGGTCCTCGTAGGGGATGCCGTCGGGCGGTTGCGGTACGTCCATGAAGGTGGGGCCGGTGTGCAGCCGCCAGCCCGTCTCGCGTGCGACCTGTTCGGCGGCCTCGTGGAACCAGTACATGTCGAGCGCGGAGGTCACCCCGGCCCGTACGCTCTCGGCGACCGCGACCCGGACGGCCGCCGCCACGTTCTCCGGTGAGAGCAGCTGGGCCTCCCACTTCAGCACGCGCTCCAGGAACCCCTGAAGGGTGACGTCGTCGGCCCGGCCGCGCAGGAACGTCATCGCGAGATGGGTGTGCGTGTTGACCAGGCCGGGCAGGACGAGGCAGTTCGCGGCGTCAAGGGACTCGTCGGCTGTGAACCGGGTTGTCAGCTCCTGGGTCGGGCCTACGGCGACGATCTCGCCGTCCCGCACGGCGATCGCCCCGTTCGGTACGACGGTTCCGGCCTCGTCGACGGTGAGCACGTCACCGCCGTGCACCAACAGGTCGATGCGCTCGCTCATGCGAGTGTCCCTTGGTCGTCGGCGTCGGCCTCGTTCTCCGCCAGCAGGCGCAGCGCCTCCAGCGACACGACCGCGCCGCGTTCGACGCCCTCCGCCACGATCTCCCGGTGCGGGTCGTAGCCGCCGGTGGCGGTCTCGTCGACGAGCTCGTCGGCGTTCGCCCCGTCGATGACGACCACTCCGCCCGCGACCAGTCCACGCAGCGAGGCCGTCACCAGCAGTGCGCTCAACTCCATCTCGATGGCGGCGAGTCCGGCGCCCTCGTAGGAGAAGAGGGGGAGCAGACCGGGCTGGAACGCGGCCCGGGTCCACACGATGCCCCGGTGGTGCGGGGCGCCCGCCTCGCGCGCCGCCCGCTGGAGCGCGAGCACCGCCTCGGGGGAGGACACCGCCGGATACTCCGGAGGCAGCAACTGCTGGGTGACACCGTCGTCCCGGACGGCAGCCTCCGCGATGACGAGGTCGCCGTCGCCGATCCCCGGCCTCATCGCACCGGCCGTACCGAACCTGAGAAAGGTCCGCACACCGGCGTCCGCCAACTCCTGGAACAGCAGGATCGCACCCGGGGCGCCCACCCCGTGCGAGGCGACCAGCACCGGCACGCCCTTCCAACTCCCCGTGAACACGCGGTATTCGCGGTGGTACGACACCTCCTGCGCGCCCTCCAGCCTGGCGCCGACGAGAGCGGCGCGCTGCGGGTCGCCGACGACCAGCGCGCGTGGCGGCAGCCCCGTGCGGGGGATCCGGGTGACGGGCAACAGGTCCTGCGTCATGAGACGGCTCCAGTGGAAGGGGACGGGGAAGGGGGCGTGGAGGGTGACGTGGACGGTGTCCGGCGACGGCGGCGGGCCGTCGTGAGGAAGAGGGCGCCGAGGGTGACGACGTACGGCGCGGCATCGGTCGCCTGCTGCGGCAGACCGAGGCCCTGGAGACGGAAACCGGCCGCCTCCGCGAGGCCGAACAGCAGCGCAGCCAGCAGCACACCGAGCGGCAGCGCACGGCCGAGCATGACCGCGACGACCGCGATCCAGCCGCGCCCCGCCGTCATGTTCTCGGAGAACAACGTGACGTTGCCGAGGGCGAGTTGGGCCCCCGCGAGCCCGCACAGCACACCGGAGACGAGCACGGCCCCGTACTGGTACCTGACCGGGCTCACACCGAGCGTGGCCGCCGCGTCCGGCGCCTCGCCGACCCCGCGCAGCCTGAGCCCCCACACATGTCGGGACAGCATCAGCGCGGCCACCCCGACCGCCGCCCACGCCAGATACGCGAGCGGCGAGAAGCCACCGACCAACGGCAGCCCGGCCAGTGACGGATCGTCAAAAGTGCCCTGCACGCCGAAGACGGTACGGAGGAGGAAGCTGGTCAGGCCAACTGCCAGGAGATTCAGGGCGATTCCGAGCACCACCGCGTCCCCGCGCAGGGTCACCGCACCCACGGCCAGGATCAGGGAGTACGCGGCGGAGGCGAGCGCCGCCGCCAGTACGCCGAGCCAGGGGCTTCCGGTGAACCAGCTCGTGGCCACCGCCGTGAAGCAGCCCATCAGCATCATGCCTTCGAGGCCGATGTTGAAGACGCCCGCCCGTTCGCAGATCGCCCCGCCGAGCGCGGCCAGCAGGATGGGCGTCAACGCGCGCAGCGCCGACATGAGGAGATCGGAGTCGAAGAACATCAGACCAACTCCCCTTGCGAGCCTTGTGGGACGGGATTCTCGACGGGCTTGTTGTCGCGTCTGCGGACGAAGCGCGGGAAGCGCAGCCGGGCCGCCAGGAAAACGATCACGATCGCCTGGAGCACCTGCGTCAGCTCACGCGGTACCTCGGTCGTCCGCTCCATCGACAGGCCACCGACCTGCAGCATGGCGAAGAAGAAGGAGGCGAGGACCGTGCCGACGGGTGCGGCGCCGGCCAGCAGGGCCGCCGTCAGACCCGTCCAGGTGTAGCCGGACGCGGTGAGTGAGCCGTCGAGGAAGCGGAACGGGAAGCTCAACACCCCTATGGCGCCCACGAGTCCGGCCAGCGCGCCCGACACCGCCATCAGCCGGAGCGTGAGGCCCTTGCGCTCGACACCCGCGTACGCGGCGAAACGGGAGTTGAGGCCGGTCATCCGCATCTCGTAGCCGAACGCGGTGCGCCGGTCGGTGAACCAGTACGCGGCGGCGGCCACGACGATCAGGAGCAGCCCGACCGTCACGGTCGACGAACCGAACGCGGGCAGCGCGACCCCGTCCGGCAGTTGCCGGGTCTGGGGGAGACTGGAGCCCGGTTCCTTGAGCGGGTAGCGGGCCAGGTATGAGGCGAAGGACGAGGCGGGGTAGCTGAGCAGCAGACTACTGACCAGCAGTGGCACGCCGAACCGGTTCTCGCACAGGGCGGCCAGGGCCGCGTACCCGGCACCGGTCGCCATGCCGGCGAGCAGCGCGAGGACGACGGTGAGCGGCGCGGGCAGCGGCGAGTACAGCCCGGTCACGGCGGCTGCCATCCCGCCGAGAACCATCTGCCCGTCCCCGCCCAGGTTGATGAGCCCGGCGCGCAACGGCACGGCCAGCGCGAGGGCCAGACCCAGCACGCTCGTCAGGGTGGTCAGCGTCGACCCGATGCCGTCGGCGCCGAGCGAACCGCTGAGCACCGCGCCGTACGCGGCGACCGGATCGGCGCCGGTACCGACGAGGAACAGGGCGCCGATGAGGACCCCGGCGAGCACCGAGAAGGCGACGGGGGAGCGGAGGGCGTTAGTCATGTGACTCATCCCTGATCTTGCGTGGGAATCCAGGCGCTCAGGCCGGGAGGGAAACACACCCTGAGTTGCAGTGGGCTGTGTGCCTGCTTCGGCAGCGGTCAGGGCTTGGCCGTCACGAGACTTCTCGGAGTCGAGTGAGAAGCCCTCTCGATCACGAGGGGGAGGAGTCACGTCAGTCCCCGACCTTCACTGGGACCACAGAGGCCGAGCTGTCGCTGGCGCCCGCCATCGCGAGCCCCAGCGTCCGTTCGTCCGCCTCGGCCTTCTCGTACGACGCTGTCACGCGGCCCTCGTACATCACCAGGACGCGGTCCGCGAGCCCCCGGATCTCGCTCAGCTCGGCCGAGACGAGCAGGACGGCGTGGCCGGCGTCGCGGTAGGCGATCAGCTGGTCGTGGATGTTCTGGACGGCGCCGATGTCGACCCCGCGTGTGGGCTGTTCGACGAGCAACAGCGGTGCGTCATGGGCGAGTTCGCGCCCGATGAGCAGCTTCTGCAGGTTGCCGCCGGACAGCGAGGACGCGGGCACCTCCGGGGAGGCCGCCTTGATGCCGAAGCGCTCGATCAGGCGCCGCGCGTGACCTCGTACGGCGGTGGGCGGCAGCAGCCCGCGTGCGGACAGTGACGTGCGGTGGTGGCCCATCGCCAGGTTGTCCGCGACCGACGCGGCGGGCGCCGTACCTACGGCGTGGCGGTCCTCGGGGACGTACGCGAGGCCCTTGGCGCGGCGTTCGGTCGCCGAGGCGTGCGTGATGTCGTCGCCGAGCAGCGCGACCCGGCCGGAGTTGACCGGGCGCAGGCCGGCCAGGGCCTCCACCAGCTCGCTCTGGCCGTTGCCCGCGACGCCCGCGATGCCGACGATCTCCCCTGAGCGCACGGTGAGTTGGACGTCCCGCACGCCGTCTGTCGCGAGGCCGGTGACGTCCAGGACCATGTCGCCCGGGGTGCCGGGGGCGTGGACGCGGTCGAGTTCCACGGCGCGGCCGGTCATCGCGGCGGCGATCTCGGCGGCGGAAGTCTCGGCGGTGACCAGCCGGGCGACGACCTTCCCGTCCCGCAACACCGTGACGTTGTCGCTGCCTTCGAGGACCTCGCGAAGCTTGTGCGTGACCAGGATGACCGTGCGGCCTTGTGCGGCAAGGGACTTGAGGACCGCGAACAGGGCGTCCGCCTCGGCGGGCGTGAGGACGGCGGTCGGCTCGTCGAGGATGAGCGTGCGGGCGCCGCGGTGCAGCAGCTTCAGGATCTCGACGCGCTGGCGCAGCCCGACGGGCAGGTCACCGACCCGGGCGTCCGGATCGACCGCGAGCCCGTGCTCCTCGGCCAGCTCACGCACCCGGCGGCGGGCCGCACCCCGGTCGACCAGGCCGAAACGGCGCGGCTCGGCGGCGTACACCACGTTCTCGGCGACCGTCAGTGAGTCGAACAGCTTGAAGCTCTGGTGGACCATGCCGAGCCCGGAGGTCATCGCGTCGCCCGGGTCGGAGAACGCGACCTCCTTCCCGTCGATCCGTACCGACCCGGCGTCCGGGCGCTCCATCCCGTACAGGACCGACATGAGCGTCGACTTGCCGGCGCCGTTCTCGCCCATCAGGGCGTGGATCTCGCCGCGCCGGACGGTCAGGTCGACGGCGTCGTTGGCGAGCGTGCCGGGGAACCGCTTGGTGATTCCCCGGAGTTCGACAGCCGCCGCCTCCTGGTCAGCCGACGGCGGCGGGGTCATCGACCGTCAGCTCTCCGGACACGATCTGGTCGCGCAGCGCCTCGATCTTCTTCAGGACGTCGGGGTGCTCGGCGATCACGCACTGGGACGAGTCGACGCCCTTCTCCAGGCCGGTGAGGCTGATGCCGCCCTCCTTCAGGCCGTACGAGGTGGTCGTGCCCGTCTGACCGGCGAGGACCTGCTCGACGCCCTTCTCCACAGCGATGTCCGTGCGCTTGATCACATTGTCGACGACCGTGCCGGGCGCCGAGGGGCACTGGTTGACATCGACGCCGTACGCGAACGCGCCCTTGGCCTTCGCCGCCTCGAACACGCCGTAGTTGCCGGCCGCGGCAGCCGCCATCAGCTGGTCGTAGCCCTTGGAGAGCAGGTCGTTCGCCTGCTCCTTGGCGCGCGCCGAGTCGTCGAACGGGGACTGGCCGCCGACGAAGCGCGTGCCGGTCTCCGTCTTCGCGGCGACATGCTGGGCGCCGGCCGCGAACGGGTCGCTGAAGCGCCGGAACACGGGCGTGTCCAGCACGTCCACCGCGCCGACCTTGGCGCTCTTGCTCAGCAGCCCGGCCTCCGCACCGGCGAGGAAGACGCCCTCGTGTTCGCGGAAGACCTCGCAGCTGACGTTGTCGATCGCCCTCGTGGTGCACGCGTCGATCATGAGGAACTGCTGCTTGGGGTGCGCGGCGGCCTGCTTCGCGACCAGGTCCGCGAACTCGAAGCCGACCAGCACGACGACATCGGGCTTCGCGTCGACGGCGGCCTGCACGTTCTGCTGCTGGGATGCGGCGTCGGTGGACTCGAACACCTTCTCGGACCCGTTGTGTGCCTTCGCGGCTGCCTTGACGCCGGTCACGGCCAGCTTGAGGAACTCGTTCTGCCCGACGGCGTCCGGCGTGACAAGCGTGAACGACGCGCTGCCCGCACTGCTGTCCGAGGAGGCGTCGTCCTTCTTGGCGGCGTTGCACGCGGTGGCACCGGCGACCAGCAGCACGGTCATGGCGGCGAGCGGGAGCGTACGACGGGATCTGCGAGGCATCGGGGGACCTTCCGGAGGCACGTAGGGCGCAGGCCGAGCTCTGCGCTGAGCACGGGAGGGGGAGAGTGGGCAAGGCGGGACGGAACAGGGACGCCGAGGGTGACGGGTCAACGTCGACAGCCGTCGCTCGCACACCGGCCGTGGTCGAGGAAGCGGCGCGAGGTGAGCGGCACGCGTCCTCCTTCACATGGGCCCTACGGGTGCGGGTGCTGGACTCTAACACCGTGATTCGGCCACCGGCTCAGGTGTCTCGAACTGTGGTTCGCCGAGGTCATGTACGGTGTCGCGCACCGTCGGAACTTCAGGAGCGCCCCGTCATGCCCCAGGAACTGCGCGCCGTCGGCTGGACCGGAAACAGCCTCGCGCTCATCGACCAGACCCTGCTGCCGCACCGCAACGAGACCAGGGATGTCCGCGATGTGGACACCTTGGTGGACGCGATCCAGCGGCTCGTCGTACGCGGCGCGCCCGCGATCGGCGCGGCGGGCGCGTACGGAGTAGCCCTGGCACTGCTCCAGGGCGAGCGCGAGGGGTGGACCGAGGAACAGGTGCGGGCGGCCGTGGCGCGGATCCGCGAGGCCCGGCCGACCGCGGTCAACCTCATGGTGTGCGTGGACCGGGTCATGACCCGCTTCGACGAGGGCCTGGAAGCGGTGCTCGAAGAGGCCGCCGCCGTCCAGCGCGAGGACGTCGAGGGCAACCGCGCGATGGGCGCGCACGGCGCCGACTGGCTGCTGGGGCGCCTCGCCGCCACCGACCGACCGCTGCGCGTCCTGACCCACTGCAACACCGGCGCCCTCGCAACGGCCGGATGGGGCACGGCACTTGGCGTCATCCGTGAACTGCACGCGCGGGGCCGGCTGGAGGTCGTGTACGCCGACGAGACGCGCCCGCTCCTCCAGGGCTCGCGCCTGACCGCCTGGGAGTTGGTCCAGGAGGGCATCCCGCACTACGTCCAGGCCGACGGGGCCGCGGCCGGCACCATCCTGCGCGGCGAGGTCGACGCGGCGATCGTCGGCGCGGACCGGATCGCCGCGAACGGCGACACCGCCAACAAGGTCGGCACGGTCGGTGTCGCGCTGGCCTGCGCGGACGCCGGAATCCCGTTCCTGGTGGCGGCGCCCACGACCACGGTCGACCTGGCGACGGCCACCGGCGACGACATCCACATCGAACTCCGGGGCGAGGACGAGGTGTTGGAGTGGTCTGGCGTACGGACGGCTCCGGCGAAGTCGCGCGGCCACAATCCCGCCTTCGACGTGACACCGGGGCGACTGGTGACCGGACTGGTCACGGAGCGGGGCGTGTTGGAGGTCTCGGCCGGTGAACTCCCGGGCGACCGCTTGAAGTAGCGAGTCCCCGCGCCCCCGATAGGGGCGCGGGGCTGTATCGATCTGCGGCTCCGCCGCGATGGGGGTCCCCCCGGTCGAGCGAAGTCGAGAGTGGGGGAGCGACCAGCCCCCACCGGCCCGCGGTTTGACTACCTTCCGTCCCGCGGAGCGCTGAGCTCCAACTCCAGCAGCCACTCGACGACTTCGGTGTGGTGCCGCGCCTGACGGGGGTCGTCCCCCCACACGTACAGCCCGTGTCCGGCGACGACCACGGCCGGCATCCGGGGGTCTCGTGCCGCTTCCAGACGGTCGCCGAGCACCTTCATGTCCTGGCTGTTGGTGATGACCGGCAGGGTCACCTCGACGTCGTGAGCGGGCTGGCCGACTCCCTTGAGCATCTCGACGTCCTTGAACACGATCCCGCCGGGCTCGCGCCGTCCCATCGCCACCGACGCCACCGTGTGCACATGCACCACCGCACCGGCTCCGGTCAGCAAGGCGACCCGGGCATGCAGCTCGGCCTCGGCGGACGGCTTGCCACCGTTCACCGCCGCGCCCTGTGCGTCCACCAACACCACGTCCTCGGCGGTCAGTTCACCCTTGTCGTGGCCGCTCGCGGTGACCGCGAGGAGCAGCGGATCCCGGGACAGCACCACGGACAGGTTCCCGGAAGTGCCCCGCATCCAGCCGAACGAGGCGAAACGGGCGGACTCGGCGGCGAGTACCGCCCCCGCCTCCTCGAGGTCGAGCGTGCTGATGTCGGCGGTCACGTGGTGCTCCTTGAGCTGGTGGAACTGGTGGAACCGGTTGAAGTGATGGAACTGGTTGAACTCGTCGAACCGGTGAGGCTGACCTCGTCGAACGACCCTGCCTGAGCGTGGTCCCCGACTCCCTGCTCGTAGTACGGCTCCCCGGGCCGCCGGATCCCGACGGTCCGCCAACCGGCTGCGCGCGCCGCGTCCAGTTCGCCCGGCCGGTCGGAGAGGAAGAGCAGACGGCTCGCGTCCGTGGTGCCGGTCGCCTCCGCGATGCGGCGGTACGACTCCGGCTCCTGCTTGGGCCCCGCGTTCTCGGTGTCGTACAAGCCCGAGACGAGGGGCAGCAGGTCGCCCTCCGGGGTGGACGCGAACCACGCGCGCTGCGCGGCGACCGACCCGGAGGAGTAGACGTAGAGCCGAAGCCCGGCCGAGTGCCAGGTGCGGAGCGCCGGGAGGACGTCGTCGTAGAAGTGCGAGACGAGGTCGCCGCGCGCGAAGCCCTCGGACCAGATGATGCCCTGGAGGGTCTTGAGGGGCGTCGCCTTGCGGTCCTCGTCGAGCCAGGCGTTGAGGGTCTTCTCGACGAGTACGGCGTCGGCGCCGGGCTCGTCGATCAGCTCGCGCACCTGCGCGACCGCCCGTGCCACCTCCGGATCACCGCTCCGCTCCGAGAGCAGTGCTCCGAAACGAGAGCGGGAGTACGGATACAGCACGTCGACGACGAACCCCGTGGCGCTCGTGGTGCCCTCGATGTCGAGCACCACGGCGTCCACGGCGTCCATGGATTCAACGTCGAACACCGTCTCCGGCAGGGTCACGCGGCGGCCTTGTCCTGCTGGAACCCGGCGTCGATCGTGTCGTAGTCCGGGAAGCGGGAGGCGATGGCCGAGCCGGTGAAGTTGCCGATCCAGCCGTCCTCCTCGTGGAAGAAGCGGATCGCGGTGAAGGCCGGGCTGGTGCCCATGTCGAACCAGTGCGTGGTGCCGCGCGGCACACCCAGCAGGTCGCCCTTCTCGCAGTACACGGCGTGCACCTCACCGCCCACGTGCAGATAGAAGATGCCGGAGCCGGAGACGAAGAAGCGGACCTCGTCATCGTCGTCGTGCGTGTGCTCCTGGAGGAACTTCGCGCGGGCGGCCTTCGCCTTCGCCGGGAATTCCGGGTCGTCGCTGGGGTGCAGCCCGAGGACGTCGACCGTGGTGAAGCCCTCCTCAGCGTTCAGCTTGTCGATCTCGGAGCCGTACGCGGCGAACACGGTGTCGCTGTCGGCGTCCGCGGGGACGTCCTCGCGGATCGGCCACTGCTCGTAGCGCACCCCGATCGGGGCGAGCGCGGCGGCGATCTCGGCCGGGTCGGAGGTACGGCGAACGACGGTCTCCGGGCCGGACTCGGGCCAGGTCGTCAGCAGGGTCATGGGAGCAACTCCAGATGGCTGGAAGGGATGCGAGAACGAAAACGACGGCAAGGGGTGTGGGGGAGAAGCAGGAGGGGCCGGGGCCGGTCGTCAGTCGCGACAGCCGCGACACAGTGCGTCGGTACAGCGTCGTACCGCTGTCGCGCAGGGTGTCGTCGTCATCGGAAGCCTCACTGTTCCGGGTCGGATGCCGGTTCCGTGATGGTAACTCCCGTCGACGGGTCGGCAGAGTGTGACGAATCCGGCGTTCCATATGCTGAGATCTGGTGTCCAAGCCTTTGACGAATGGCTGGAAACGTTCTCATGATCTCCCTATGAAGACGCTGCTGCTCGTGCGGCGGCTGTACGTGGACTTGCTCCGGTCGACCACAGCCCGCTGTCGCTGACCTGACCCGGAGTACCCGAGACGCTTCCGGCCGTGGCGTGGATTCCGCCCCACGCCGCCACCTGGCACTCAGGGCCTGACACTCCCGCGCCTACGCCTTCCGGCCATCGCGTCTCCTCCTCTTCATCCTTGCTCCCCCTCCCTTGCCCTTTCCCTCTCCTCCTCCCGTACTGCCCTGCACCTGGAGTCCCGCATGTCCCGCACCCGTCTCCCCCTTGCCGCGCTCTCGCTGGCCTCCGTCTCGGCGCTGTTCCTCGCGGGCTGCTCGCAGTCGACGAACGCCTCCAAGGACACCGGCGACTCGTCCGCCTCCGCGTCCGCCGCCACCGGCACGAAGCCCGCGCCCTTCGACAAGGGCGCGGTCAAGGTCGCCCTGGTCCGCCAGAGCGGCGCAGGCGACTACTTCGAGCAGTGGGGCAATGGCGCCAAGGCGCAGGCCAAGGCCCTCGGCATCGACCTGACCGTGTACGACGCCCAGGCCGACAACGCCAAGCAGGCCACCGACCTGTCCTCGGCGATCAACTCTGGCGCGCAGGCGATCATCGTGGACCACGGCTTCCCGTCGACGATCCAGCCCGAGATCGACAAGGCGGTGAAGAAGGGCATCAAGGTCGTCGTCTACGACGTGGAGACCGCAACGAAGGGCGTCGTCAGTACCAAGCAGGACGACGCGAGCATGGCTCAGGCGGTTCTCGACGTGATGGCGAAGGAACTCGGCAAGAACGCCAAGGTCGGCTACGTCAACGTCGCCGGCTACGCGGCCCTCGACAAGCGCGACAGTGTCTGGAAGTCGGCGGTCGACGCCAACGGCTGGAAGCAGGCCTTCAAGGTCGGCAAGGTCACCGACTCCACGGCCACTGACAACGTTCCCCTGGTCTCCGCCGCGCTCACCCAGCACTTGGACGTGACGGGCATCTTCGCCCCCTACGACGAGCTGGCCAAGGGCACCGTCCTCGCCGTCCAGAACAAGAAGCTGCAGGACAAGGTGAAGGTGTTCGGCGCGGACGTGTCCAACGCCGACATCCAGAACATGACCGCCTCGGGCAGCCCCTGGGTCGCCACGGCCGGCACCGACCCGTCCGCCGTCGGCGCCGCGGTCGTCCGTACGGCAGCCCTGGAGCTGGCCGGCCAGCTGAACAAGACCTCGGTCGAGTTCCCGGCCGTCGCCATCACCCAGGACTTCCTGAAGAGCAAGAACATCCAGAACATGGACCAGCTGCGCACCGCGCTGCCCGCGCTGAACCTCTCCCAGGTCAGCACGGCCGACTGGATCGCCAATGTCGCCCACTGAGGCGACTCGGCCGTCCGAACCGTCCGAACCGTCCGCGCGGACCGGCGCCTCACCCGCGGTCGCTCTGCGGGACGTCAGTATGGCCTTCGGTGGGAAGACGGTCCTGGAGTCCGTCTCGCTGGACATCGCACCGGGCAGCGTGGTCGCGCTGCTCGGTGCGAACGGGGCCGGCAAGTCCACGCTCATCAAGATCCTGTCCGGCGTCCACACGGACCACGGCGGCCAGGTGAGTGTGGACGGCGAACCGGCGGCCCTCCAATCGCCGCTAGCTGCCCGGCAGTTGGGCATTCAGACGGTGCACCAGCGGATCAGTGAGGGCATCGTGCCCGGGCTCACCGTCGCCGAGAACCTGGTCTTCGAGGAGCTGGCCCAGGCACGCGGCAACCCGTTCCTGAACGGGCGCCGCGTGCTCGCCCGCGCCCGCGAGATCCAGTCGGCCCTCGACCTCGGCTGGAGCGACGCCCTGCTCAAGCGGGACGTCACCGAACTCGGCATCTCCGACCGCCAGTTGCTCATCCTGGCCCGTGCCCTGGCCACTCGCCCGAGGCTCCTGATCCTCGACGAACCGACGTCAGCGCTCTCCGCGGCGGAGGCGGAGCGCCTGTTCGCCCTGGTCGAGAAAATGCGCGACGACGGCATCGCGGTCCTGTACGTCTCCCACCGCCTCGGCGAGATCGACGTGCTGGCGGACCGGCTGGTCGTCCTTCGAGACGGCCGTCTCACCGAGGACCAGGTCAAGCCCTTCGACTGGGACAGCGCCCTGCGCGCCATGCTCGCCCAGGCCCAGGAGGCGACCACGGCCCGCCCCCGCGCCGAGTCCGCGCCCGGCGAGACCCTGTTGTCCCTGCGCGGCGTACGCCTCCTCGCCGGCCGTGCTCCCCAGGACCTGGACCTGCGCGCGGGTGAAGTCACCGGCGTCGTCGGCCTGTTGGGCGCGGGTAAGACGGAACTGGCCCGCGGCCTCTTCGGTGCGGAACCCTTCGTCACCGGAGCCGTGGAACTCGACGGCAAGCTGTACGCGCCCCGCCGCCCCGCCGACGCGATCCGGGCCGGCATCCACCTCGTCCCCGAGGACCGGCACGCCGACGCCCTGGTCCCCGGCTGGTCGCTCGCCCAGAACATCTCGCTGCCGTTCCTCAAGTCCTTCTCGACGGCCGGGCTGGTGAACCGTTCGAAGGAGGACGCCCTCGGCCGCGACACCATCGAGGCCCTCGGTGTCGTCGCCCGCGACGAGCACAGCACCGTCGAGGAGCTGTCCGGCGGCAACCAGCAGAAGGTCGTCGTCGGCCGCTGGCTCGCCGAACGCCCCCGTGTCCTCATCCTGGACGAACCGTTCCGAGGTGTGGACATCGGCGCCCGGCGCGACATCGGCCGCCGCGCCCGCGCCCTGGCCGCCGAGGGCGCCGCGGTCCTGGTCCTGTCCGCCGACGTCGACGAGGTCCTGGAGGTCGCCGACCGGGTCGTCGTCCTCGCGGCCGGCGAGATCCACCTCGACGCGTACGGCGAGGACGCGGAACGCGACCGAGTCATCCGGACCATCTCGGCGTCGGTCTGATGTCCGCCGCCGTTTCCTCCTCCCGCGCCCGCCCGTCGATGCCTGTCACCCCAGGAAGCACCCCATGACCACCACCCAGAGCGCCCCCGTGAAGACGGCGACCCCGTCCACGCTCGCCGCCGGTCCGCGCATCCAGAACGCGGTAATCAAGTACGGCTTCATCTTCGTCACCGTCACGCTCTTCGCGTACTTCGCGCTGAGCGAGCCGTCCTTCCGCGACTCCGCGACCCTCCTCGACACCCTGCGATATGTGTCCGTCGCCGCGATCCTCGGCCTCGGCGTCACGCTCACCATGGCGGTCGGCGGAATGGACATGTCCGTCGGCGCGGTGGCCGGGCTCGGCGTGACCGTCGCCGCGAAGACGATGGTCTCGTACAACCAGGTCGGCGTGGTCGCGATCGTCGCGGTGATAGTGGCGGGTGCCCTGGCCGGCCTCCTCAACGCCCTGCTCATCGTGGTCCTCAAGATCCCCGACATGCTGGCCACGCTGGGCACCATGTTCGTCATCCAGGGCACCAAACTCATCCTGGTCGACGGTCAGTCGATCACCCCGGGCATGACCCAGTCCGACGGTACGACGGCCCCCGGCAGATTCACCGACGGCTTCCTGCGCATCGACCGGGGCACCATCCTCGGCATCCCCGTCTCCGTGGTCATCTTCGGCGTCCTGACGGTCGTGGCCTGGATCTTCCTGGCCCGCACCCGCTGGGGCCGGGTGCTCTACGCGATCGGCGCCAACCCCGAGGCCTCCCGCCTGGCGGGCATCCGTGTGGGCGCCTACCGGGCCCTGGCGTACGTCCTCTCAGGCGTCCTCGCCTCGATCGGCGGCCTGATCCTGGCGGCGCGCATCGGCCAGGGAGACGTCTCCGCGGGCACCTCGCAACTCCTCGAAGCCGTCGCAGTCGCCCTGGTCGGCACCTCCGTCCTCGGCCGTGGCCGCCCGAACGTGTGGGGCACCGCCCTGGGCGCGGTCCTCATCGGCATCATCACCACCGGCCTGACCATCAAGGGCCTGCCGTACTACACACAGGACGTGGTCGAGGGCGCCGTCCTGATCCTCGCCCTCGTCTTCAGCTTCACCCTGTCCAAGCGCCGCACCGCATAAGGAAGTTCACGATGGGCTACCGCATCCTGGAGCCGGCCGACATCCCCGCGTACCTGCACGAGCGCGGCCACTGGCCCGACCCGTCGGACATCCAGGTCCGCGAGGTCTCCGACGGCAATATGAACCGTGTGTTCCTCGCCAGGTCCACCGACGGCACCCGCAGCCTGGCCGTCAAGCAGGCCCTGCCCTGGGTCCGGGTGGCGGGCCCGTCCTGGCCGATGAGCCCGGAGCGCGCCGACGCCGAGGCGAGGGCGTACGAGCAGGTCGCGAAGGTGGCCCCCGACAAGATCCCGGCGATCCTCGGGTACGACCCCGAGAACTACGCCCTCGTCATGGAGGACATGTCGGACCTGGAGGTCCTGCGCACCCTCCTCAACGAGGGAGCCTCGTACGGCCCGGACACCTCCGCCCGGATCGGCGAGTTCGTAGCCCAACTGACGTTCGCGACCAGCGACTTCGGCATGGCGTCGGCAGACCGCAAGGCCCTGCTGGCGGCCTCGGTGAGCCCGGAGCTGTGCAAGATCACCGAGGACGTAGTCCTCGCCGAGCCGTACATCGAGCACGAACACAACCACTGGCACGAGGACCTGGACGACCTCGCGAGGGAGTTCCGCGCCGACGCGAGGCTCCGCACGGAGGTCGCCGACCTCCGCCACACCTTCATGACGAGCGCCCAGGCACTCCTCCACGGCGACCTGCACACCGGCAGCGTCATGGTCGGCGAACGCGAAGGCGCCCCGGTGGTACGGGTCTTCGACCCCGAGTTCTCCTTCGTCGGCCCGATCGGCTACGACCTCGGCCTCTACTGGGCGAACGCCCTGGTCTCGGAGGAACGGGCACGCGCACTGGGCCTGTTGAGCGACCACGCCGACCAACTGGCCCTTTCCTGGGAGGCGTTCGAGGCCGAGTTCCGCGCGCTGTGGCCGACGAGGATCGACACCTTCTTCGACGACGCGTACCTCGACCGCTTCCTCCGCAGGATCTGGACGGAGGCGGTGGGCTACGCGGGCACGGAGATCATCCGCCGCATCATCGGCTTCGCCCACCTGACAGACCTGACGACTCTCCCGGACCCGGTCCCAGCATCCCGCAGGGCACTCCTGATCGGCCGCGAACTGATCCTCCGCCGCGATGAGTTGACCAACCCGAACGATGTAAGGACGGTAGCGGAGAGCCTTTAGGGGCGCGGGGCTGTGTTCAATTTGCGGCTCCGCCGCGTGGGCGCGACAAGCCACAACGGGCCCGCAGCCAAAACACAACGCAAAAGGGGGCGGCTCCATAAACAAGGAGCCGCCCCCTTTCACGCCGTACGCCTACTTCTTGTCGAGCAGATCCTGAACCTTCGCCCGGACGTCGTCCGTGGCAAGCCCCCGGATCGTCAAGGTGGTCCGACGGCGCAGCACGTCGTCCACCGTCTCCGCCCACTCACTGTCCCGCGCGTACACGACCTGCGCCCAGATCTCCGGCGCATCCGCATGCACCCGCTCACCCAGCTCAGGGTTCTCGTTCGCCAGCCGCGCGATGTCGAACGCCAGCGACCCGTAGTGCGTCGCAAGGTGCTTCGCCGTGTCGGCGGCCATGCGCGGACCCGGTGCCGGGCTGTCGACCAGCAACCGGTGCGCGACAGCGCGCGGGTTGGCGACACCGGGAAGCGGCAGGTGCTTCGGCAGGGACGAGACGGGCTCGAAGTCGTCGCCCAGCGGACGCCCGGGCAGCGTCTCCAGCTTCTCCATGACCGTACGGCCGATGTGCCGGAAGGTCGTCCACTTGCCGCCCGAGACGGACAGCATCCCGCCCTTGCCCTCGGTCACGACCGTCTCCCGCTTGGCCTTCGCCGTGTCACCGGGGCCACCCGGCAGCACGCGCAGACCGGCGAAGGAGTACGTGATCAGGTCACGGGACAGCTGCTGGTCACGGACGGAGAACGCGGCCTCGTCGAGGATCTGCTCCGTGTCCTTCTCGGTGACCGCGACGTCCGCCGGGTCGCCCTCGAACACCTCGTCGGTGGTGCCGAGCAGCAGCATGTCCTCCCAGGGGAGGGCGAAGGTGATGCGGTACTTGTCGATCGGGGTCGCCAGCGCGGCCTTCCACGGAGATGTCCGCTTCAGGACCAGGTGCGCGCCCTTCGACAGCCGGATGGACGGCGCCGCGTCCGGGTTCTCCATCTTGCGCAGGTGGTCGACCCAGGGGCCGGTCGCGTTGAGCACGAGCCGGGCGTTGACGCCGAAGTCGTCACCGGAGAGTCGGTCGCGCAGGTCGGCGCCGGTGACCCGGCCGTTGGTGAAGCGCAGCCCCGACACCTCGGAGTGGTTGAGCACGACCGCGCCCGCCTCGACGGCAGCGCGGACCGTCATCAGCGCCATGCGCGCGTCGTTCATCTGACCGTCGCCGTACACGGCCACGGCCTTGAGGTTCTCGGTGCGCAGCTCGGGCACGTCCTGCGCGGCCTTGGCCGGCGACAGCAGGTGGCCGACGCCGTCACCGAACGCGGACAGGGCGGAGTAGGCGAAGACGCCCGCCCCGAGCTTCGCCGCGCCGTGCGGCCCGCCCTTGTACACGGGGAGGTAGAACGTGAGCGGGTTCGCCAGGTGGGGAGCCACCTGACGGGACACCGCACGGCGCTCGAAGTGGTTCTCCGCGACCAGCTTCACCGCGCCGGTCTGCAGATAGCGCAGACCGCCGTGGAGAAGCTTGGAGGAAGCGGAGGAGGTGGCGCCGGCGAAGTCACCGGCGTCGACCAGAGCCACCCGCAGACCGGACTGCGCGGCATGCCAGGCCGTCGAGATGCCGAGGATGCCACCGCCGATCACGAGAAGGTCGTACGTCGCCTTGGAGAGCTGCTCCCGGGTCTCGGCACGGCTCGGGTTGGAGCCGTAGGCCGGGTGCGTACCGAGGGCAGGCACGGACTGCAGGGTGGACTGACTGGTCATGTGGGGTTCTTACTCCTCGACAGAGCTGTCTTCGAGCCAGCCCATGGACCGCTCGACGGCCTTGAGCCAGCTCTTGTACTCACGGTCGCGCTTCTCCGCGTCCATGTTGGGGGTCCACTCGGCGGCCCGGCGCCAGTTGGCGCGCAGGTCGTCGGTGTTGGTCCAGAAGCCGACGGCGAGACCGGCGGCGTAGGCGGCACCGAGGCAGGTCGTCTCGGCGACCATCGGGCGCACCACGGGGGCGTCCAGGAAGTCCGAGAGGGTCTGCATCAGCAGGTTGTTGGAGGTCATGCCGCCGTCGACCTTGAGGGCCGCGAGCTCGACGCCCGAGTCCTTGGTCATGGCGTCCGTGATCTCACGGGTCTGCCAGGCGGTCGCCTCCAGTACGGCGCGCGCGAGGTGCGCCTTGGTGACGTACCGGGTCAGGCCGGCGATCACACCGCGGGCGTCGGAGCGCCAGTACGGGGCGAACAGACCGGAGAAGGCCGGCACGAAGTAGGCGCCGCCGTTGTCCTCGACCGACGACGCGAGCGTCTCGATCTCGGCGGCGGTCGAGATCAGGCCCATCTGGTCGCGCATCCACTGCACCAGCGAACCGGTGACCGCGATCGAGCCCTCGAGGGCGTAGACCGGGGCCTGGTCGCCGATGCGGTAGCCGACCGTGGTCAGCAGGCCGCTGTAGGAGTTGATGATCTTGTCGCCGGTGTTCATCAGCATGAACGTGCCGGTGCCGTACGTCGACTTGGCCTCGCCCTCGGCGAAACAGGTCTGGCCGAACAGGGCCGCCTGCTGGTCACCGAGCGCGGAGGCGACCGGAATGCCGCCGAGCAGGTCGCCCAGCTTGCCGCCGGTGACCTCGCCGTAGACCTCGGCGGAGGAGCGGATCTCCGGGAGCATCGACAGCGGGACGCCGATCGACTCGGCGATCTTCGGGTCCCACTCCAGCGTGTGCAGGTTCATCAGCATGGTGCGGGAGGCGTTGGTGACGTCGGTGTAGTGCTTGCCGCCGTTGACACCGCCCGTCAGATTCCAGATGACCCAGCTGTCCATGGTGCCGAAGAGGATGTCCCCGGCGTCGGCACGTGCGCGGAGGCCCTCGACGTTGTCGAGCAGCCAGCGGGCCTTGGGGCCGGCGAAGTACGAGGCCAGCGGCAGGCCGGTCTCACGGCGGAAACGATCCTGCCCGACATTGCGACCCAGCTCCTTGCAGAGCGTGTCGGTACGGGTGTCCTGCCAGACGATGGCGTTGTGGACGGGCTCACCGGTGTTCTTGTCCCACAGCAGCGTCGTCTCGCGCTGGTTGGTGATGCCGATGGCCTTGATGTCGTCGCGGGTGATGTTCGCCTTGGAGATGGCTCCGGCGACGACCTCCTCGACGTTCGTCCAGATCTCGGTGGCGTCGTGCTCCACCCAGCCCGGCTTCGGGAAGATCTGCTCGTGCTCCTTCTGGTCGACGGAGACGATCCGGCCGTCCCGGTCGAAGACGATGCAGCGGCTGGAGGTGGTGCCCTGGTCGATGGCCGCGATGAACGGGCCGGCGGTGTGCGCGTCGTCGGTCACTGTGTGCTCCTGAGAGGTCCGTGGGTGAGGGACTGGCTTACGGCGTTGCTGCTCAAGGCTGCGTTGATTGTGCTGGCTGCTCTAAGCAAAAGCGACGTTGTAGATGCCCGCAGCGATGGCGCCGCCGATCAGCGGACCGATCACCGGGATCCAGGCGTAGGACCAGTCGGAGCCGCCCTTGTTGGGCAGGGGCAGGAGTGCGTGCACGATGCGCGGACCGAGGTCACGGGCCGGGTTGATCGCGTAGCCGGTCGGGCCGCCGAGGGACAGACCGATGGAGACGACGACGAGAGAGGTGATCAGGGCACCCAGGACACCGAGGCCCTTGCCGCTGTCGTTGAGGCCCTGCGTGAGGACGGCGAGCACCAGCACGACCGTGCCGATGACCTCGGTGGCGATGTTCTGCCAGGCGACGCGGATCTCGGGGCCGGTGGAGAAGATTCCCAGGACCGGACCGGCCCCCTTCTCCTGTGCCTCGACGGCCTTGGTCTGCGGCTTGCCGACGATCTCCTCGTCGGTCAGGTGCGCGAGGAACTGGCCGTAGTAGACGATCCAGACCAGAGCCGCACCGATCATGGCGCCGAGCAGCTGCCCGCCCCAGTAGATCGGGACGTCACTCCAGTCGATGCCGTCCTTCTTGAGCGCGAGCGCGAGGGTCACGGCCGGGTTGAGATGGGCGCCGGAGAGCGGCGCCGAGGTGTATACGGCCGTCAGTACGGCGAAACCCCACCCGAAGGTGATGGCGAGCCAGCCGGCGTTGCGGGCCTTGGAGGCCTTCAGCGTGACGGCGGCACAGACGCCGCCGCCGAGCAGGATGAGTATGGCGGTACCTATGGTCTCGCCGATGAAGATGTCGGAGCTGGACACCCGCGACTCCTTTGTCCTTCGTTCCAGGGGGAGAGCTGCCGGCCCTTGGCGTCGTGACACTCTAACGCCTATTGCCGGTCAGTGTTCGACAATGTCGACCGATGGACGGGAGTCTTGCCGTGGTGTTACAGGCACGTCAAGAGCTCTGTTATCGAAAACACGATCGTTATTGATTGCTGTGAGCTATCGATCTTGAGTCGGTCGCAACCCGCGTCCGCCCGCACACGCCCCGCACACGAAAAGACCGGAACATCCAAGATGTCCCGGCCGCTTTGGTGAGAAGGTTCAGATTTCGTACGAGGGCTCAGAACCGCCCGGCGCCCAGGTCCCGTGACACCGCGCGGGCGCAGTCCCGCACCGCCGCGATCAGCTCCGGGCGCAGCTCGCCCTCCCGGCGGAGCCGTTCCACGGCGCCGGTGACGGCCACCGCGCCGACCGGCATCCGCCGCCGGTCGTGGATGGGCGCGGCGATGGACGCGATGCCCTCCCAGGTCTCCTCGACGTCGGCCGCGTACCCGCGCGCGCGGGTGAGGTCCAGAACGCCCTCGAAGCCCTCCAGGTCGCTGATCGTCCGGTCGGTGAACGGCTTGCGCTCGGCCTCCAGGACCTCGCTGTGCGCGACCGGGTCGTAGGCCGACAGCACCTTGCCCAGGGCTGTGGAGTGCAGGGGCTGCATGGCCCCGACCTCCAGCACCTGCCGGCTGTCGTCGGGGCGGAAGACGTGGTGAACGATCAGCACGCCCCGTTGGTGCAGGACGCCCAGGTGGACGCTCTCGCCGCTGGAGCGGGCCAGGTCGTCGGTCCACACCAGGGCACGCGCGCGCAGCTCGTGGACGTCCAGATAGGTGGTGCCCAGACGCAGCAGTTCGGCGCCCAGCTGATAGCGCCCGGACGCGGCCTCCTGCTCGACGAAGCCCTCGTGCTGGAGGGTGCGCAGGATGCCGTGGGCGGTGCCTTTGGCGAGGCCGAGGGACGAGGCGATGTCCGAGAGGCCGAGCCGACGCTCGCCGCCCGCGAGGAGCCGCAGCATCGCCGCCGCCCGTTCGAGCGACTGGATGTTCCGTGCCATCGCCGTCCTGCCTCCGTCCCCTTCGACCGCCCGCACCCGGCGCTCGCTGCCGCCGTTCGGCAATGTCGAACACTACCGGTCCATGTCGACCACCCGCCAATGGCTCGTCGACACCTGTTACATCCCGCGTACATCCGGGTGGATCCACTGCGTACACCAGGTGGCTTTCGGCCACGGCACACACGCCACGAAGGTCCGTCCCGTGGACGCCCTGACCATACGGCCCCGCAGCGGGCTACCCTGGCCGCGTGCGCCTTCTCCAAAGAAGCCGCAAAGCCGACAGCCGTCGCACTCCAGGGAGCCCTTACATGGCCGCCTCGCCGTCCGCCCCTTCCAACGACAGCAGGACCCGTGTGTCCGCCCTCCGGGACGCACTCGCCACCCGAGTGGTGGTGGCCGACGGTGCGATGGGCACCATGCTGCAGGCGCAGGACCCCACGCTCGAGGACTTCGAGAACCTCGAAGGCTGCAACGAGATCCTGAACGTCACCCGCCCCGACATCGTCCGCACCGTGCACGAGGCGTACTTCTCGGTGGGCGTGGACTGCGTCGAGACGAACACCTTCGGCGCGAACCACACGGCCGCGGCCGAGTACGACATCGCCGAGCGCGTGTACGAGCTGTCCGAGTCCGGTGCCCGCATCGCCCGCGAGACCGCCGACGAGTTCGGCGCCCGCGACGGCCGCCAGCGCTGGGTCCTCGGCTCGATCGGTCCCGGCACCAAGCTGCCGTCCCTGGGGCACATCGACTACCTCACCCTCCGCGACGGCTTCCAGGCGAACGCCGAGGGACTCCTGGCCGGCGGCGCCGATGCCCTGATCGTGGAGACCACGCAGGACCTCCTCCAGACGAAGTCGTCGATCGTGGGCGCCCGCCGCGCCATGGAGGCCACCGGCCTCGACGTACCCCTGCTGGTCTCGATGGCCTTCGAGACGACCGGCACGATGCTCCTCGGCTCGGAGATCGGCGCAGCGCTGACCGCGCTCGAACCGCTCGGCATCGACATGATCGGCCTGAACTGCTCGACCGGCCCCGCCGAGATGAGCGAGCACCTGCGCTATCTGTCCCGCCACTCGCGCACCCCGCTGCTCTGCATGCCCAACGCGGGCCTGCCGATCCTCACCAAGGACGGCGCCCACTTCCCGCTCGACCCCGAGGGACTGGCGGACGCCCAGGACACCTTCGTGCACGACTACGGACTGAACCTGGTCGGCGGCTGTTGCGGTACCACCCCGGAGCACCTGCGAAAGCTCGTGGAGCGCGTGCGCAGTGCCACGCCCGTCGAGCGCCGCCCCCAGCCCGAGCCCGGCGCCGCCTCGCTCTACCAGACAGTCCCGTTCCGCCAGGACACCGCCTACATGGCGATCGGCGAGCGCACCAACGCCAACGGCTCCAAGAAGTTCCGCGAGGCCATGCTCGACGGCCGCTGGGACGACTGCGTCGAGATGGCCCGCGACCAGATCCGCGAGGGCGCGCACATGCTCGACCTCTGCGTGGACTACGTCGGCCGCGACGGCGTCGCCGACATGGAGGAGCTCGCGGGCCGCTTCGCCACCGCCTCCACGCTGCCGATCGTGCTCGACTCCACCGAGGTTCCCGTCCTGCGGGCAGGCCTGGAGAAGCTCGGCGGCCGGGCCGTCATCAACTCGGTGAACTACGAGGACGGCGACGGACCGGAGTCCCGCTTCGCCAAGGTCACCAAGCTGGCCCAGGAGCACGGCGCCGCGCTCATCGCGCTCACCATCGACGAGGAGGGCCAGGCCCGCACCGTCGAGCACAAGGTCGCCATCGCCGAGCGCCTGATCGAGGACCTGACGACGAACTGGGGGATCCACGAGTCGGACATCCTCATCGACACCCTCACCTTCACCATCTGCACCGGCCAGGAGGAGTCCCGCAAGGACGGCATCGCCACGATCGAGTCGATCCGCGAGCTCAAGCGCCGCCACCCGGACGTACAGACCACCCTCGGCCTGTCGAACATCTCCTTCGGCCTGAACCCGGCCGCCCGTATCCTGCTGAACTCCGTCTTCCTCGACGAGTGTGTCAAGGCCGGTCTGGACTCGGCGATCGTCCACGCCTCGAAGATCCTCCCCATCGCCCGCTTCAGCGACGAGGAGGTGGCCACCGCCCTCGACCTGATCCACGACCGGCGGGCCGAGGGCTACGACCCGCTGCAGAAGCTGATGGCCCTCTTCGAGGGCGTCAACACCAAGTCGATGAAGGACGGCCGCGCCGAGGAACTCCTCGCGCTCCCGCTGGACGAGCGACTGCAGCGCCGCATCATCGACGGCGAGAAGAACGGCCTGGAGGCCGACCTCGACGAGGCACTGACGACCCGCCCCGCCCTCGACATCGTCAACGACACCCTCCTGGAGGGCATGAAGGTCGTCGGCGAGCTCTTCGGCTCCGGCCAGATGCAGCTCCCGTTCGTCCTGCAGTCCGCCGAGGTGATGAAGACGGCGGTCGCCCATCTCGAACCGCACATGGAGAAGACGGACGACGACGGCAAGGGCACCATCGTGCTCGCCACGGTCCGCGGCGACGTCCATGACATCGGCAAGAACCTCGTCGACATCATCCTCACCAACAACGGCTACAACGTCGTCAACATCGGCATCAAGCAGCCGGTCTCCGCGATCCTCGAAGCCGCGCAGGAGCACAAGGCCGACGTCATCGGCATGTCCGGACTCCTGGTCAAGTCCACGGTGATCATGAAGGAGAACCTCCAGGAGCTCAACCAGCGCAAACTGGCCGCCGACTACCCGGTGATCCTCGGCGGCGCGGCCCTCACCCGCGCCTACGTCGAGCAGGACCTGCACGAGATCTACGAGGGCGAGGTCCGATACGCCCGCGACGCCTTCGAGGGCCTGCGCCTGATGGACGCCCTGATCGGCGTCAAGCGCGGCGTCCCCGGCGCCAAGCTGCCCGAGCTCAAGCAGCGCCGCGTCCGCGCCACCACAGCCGCCGCAGAGGTCGAGGAACGCCCCGAGGAAGGCCACGTCCGCTCCGACGTCGCCATCGACAACCCCGTCCCCACCCCACCCTTCCGGGGCACCCGCGTGATCAAGGGCATCCAGCTCAAGGAGTACGCGAGCTGGCTCGACGAGGGCGCCCTCTTCAAGGGCCAGTGGGGCCTCAAGCAGGCCCGCACCGGCGACGGCCCGACCTACGAGGAACTGGCCGAGACCGAGGGCCGCCCTCGGCTGCGCGGCCTCCTGGACAAGCTCCAGACGGAGAGCCTGCTGGAGGCGGCCGTCGTCTACGGCTACTTCCCGTGCGTCTCCAAGGACGACGACCTGATCATCCTCGACGACGAGGGCAACGAGCGCACGCGCTTCACGTTCCCGCGCCAGCGCCGTGGCCGCCGCCTGTGTCTGGCCGACTTCTTCCGCCCGGAGGAGTCCGGCGAGACGGACGTGGTCGGCCTCCAGATCGTCACCGTCGGCAACCGGATCGGCGAGGAGACCGCCAAGCTCTTCGAGTCGAACTCCTACCGCGACTACCTCGAACTGCACGGCCTGTCCGTCCAGTTGGCCGAGGCCCTCGCCGAGTACTGGCACGCACGCGTCCGCTCCGAACTGGGCTTCGCCGGCGAGGACCCCGCCGACGTCGAGGACATGTTCGCCCTCAAGTACCGGGGAGCCCGTTTCTCCCTCGGCTACGGCGCCTGCCCCGACCTGGAGGACCGCGCCAAGATTGCCGACCTCCTCGAGCCCGAGCGCATCGGCGTCCACCTCTCCGAGGAGTTCCAGCTCCACCCCGAACAGTCCACCGACGCCATCGTCATCCACCACCCCGAGGCGAAGTACTTCAACGCCCGCTGAGCTTCCAGCGCACGTTGATCGGACAAGACGTACACTTGACGGTCCACCGCAGGCCGGTTGCCCTCTGTGCACTCAGGGGCAACCGGCCTGATCGTCCCTCAAGGAGGTGCGCCAGGATGACCAGCACGATCCCCGCGCTCGGCACCCGTTCGGCCGAAGGCTCAGCACTGCAGGCCGTACTCCTCGACATGGACGGCACCCTGGTGGACACCGAGGGCTTCTGGTGGGACGTCGAGGTCGAGATCTTCGCCGGCCTCGGGCACGCCCTCGACGACTCCTGGCGGCACGTCGTGGTCGGCGGCCCCATGACCCGCAGCGCCGGGTTCCTCATCGAGGCCACCGGCGCCGACATCACCTTCGCCGAACTCTCGGTCCTGCTCAACGACGGCTTCGAGGACCGGATCGGCCACGCCCTGCCCCTGATGCCGGGCGCCGCCCGTCTCCTCGCCGAACTCTCCGCGCACGAGATCCCGACGGCCCTCGTCTCCGCCTCGCACCGCCGGATCATCGACCGCGTCCTGGCCTCCCTGGGCCCGCAGCACTTCGCCCTGAGCATCGCGGGCGACGAGGTGGAGCGTACGAAGCCCTACCCCGACCCCTATCTGATCGCCGCCGCCCGACTCGGCGCCGACCCGGTGAGATGCGCCGTCGTCGAGGACACGGCCACCGGGGTCGCGGCTGCCGAGGCCGCCGGCTGCCATGTCGTGGCCGTGCCGTCGGTCGCGCCCATCGCCCCCGGTGCACGCCGCACGATCGTGACCTCGCTGGAAGAAGTCGACCTGCCCTTTCTGCACGGCCTGATGAGGAACGGCTGACGGGCGAACGGATGATTACGGAAATGCGCTGACGCGTTTACCGAGTGTGCCCGATCGAATGCGGGATAACGCGCGGATGAACGGGCAGGCCATCAAATGAGAATTGCGACCCCTTGTTGATCTCTGTCGACGGTGAATTCACGTAAGTGCCGCCACTTCCGAGTGTGTGAGGTTCGCCACGCGACAGGGGCTCGACAAACGACAAGTGCCGTGTACATGCACCTCGTTCGGGGACTCGCGGCATGCCCTTGTGTCCCGTTTGGGGGGAGCCTGCGCGGAATCCTTCCCCTGTCGGTTTTTTCGGTGCGTCCACACCCGGTTCCGCAGCGTGATGAACCCCCAACTCCGGCTGCATGCGGGCCCCTCCGCGGTCCGGACTAATCTCGTTGGGAGAACATCGCCACAATCCCTTGCCCGCGCGCACCACCCCACGCCCGCCGGGTCCCTGGGATCGACAGCCTGGAGAACCCCGAGCATGAACCGCAAGACTTTGGTGCTGCCGACAGTGGTCGGCCTGCTCGCTCCGGTGCTGGCCGCCTGCGGCGGAGTGGACGGCGGGAGCAGCAGCGGCGACGCGATCGTCGTCGGCACCACGGACCGGTTCACCGCCTCGAAGGAGGCCCCGGCGCCGATCGACCCGGCCTACGCCTACGACGTCGGCACCTGGAACATCCTGCGCCAGACCGTGCAGACCCTCATGGTCCAGCCGCGCGGCGACGGCGAACCGGTGCCCGAGGCCGCCGAGAAGTGCGGGTTCACGGACAGCGGCAACGAGCGCTACGTCTGCATGCTGCGCAAGGACCTCAAGTTCTCCAACGGCGAGGCCGTCAAGGCGTCCGACGTGAAGTTCTCCATCGACCGGGCCCTGCGGATCCAGGCCGACAGCGGTGTGTTCGCCCTGCTGTCCACGATCGACACCGTCGAGACCCAGGGCGACCGCGAGGTCATCTTCCACCTCAAGACCGCCGACGCCACCTTCCCGTTCAAGCTGTCCACCCCGGTCGCCGGCATCGTCAACCCGGACGACTACGACAAGGACAAGCTGCGGGACGGCTTCGACGTCGACGGCTCCGGCCCGTACACGCTCCACGCCGAGGTCAAGAACGACGAACTCGTCAAGGCCGTCTTCACCAAGAACTCGTATTACAAGGGGCAGTTGACGCCCAAGAACGACAAGGTCGAAATGCGTTCCTTCGAGGACGCCGCCGCCATGGGCACCGCGCTCTCCAAGGGCGACATCGACCTGATGACCCGCGCGATGTCGCCCGAGCAGATCAGAAAGCTCGACGACGACTCGACCGGAGACATCGACCTCGTCGAGATGCCCGGTCTCGAAATCCGCTACCTCGCCTTCAACACCGACGCTCCGACGGTGAAGACGAAAGCGGTCCGCCAGGCGATGGCCCAGATCATCAATCGCCCCGAACTTGTCTCCAAGGTGTACGGCGACGAGGCCCAGCCGCTCTACTCGCTGGTCCCGGCCACCATCACCGGCCACTCGAACTCCTTCTTCAACAAGTACGGCGACCCGAGCGACGTCAAGGCCAAAACCCTGATGGAGAGCGCCGGCATCACCACCCCGGTGAAACTGACCCTGCACTACACGACCGACCACTACGGCTCGGCCACCAAGCAGGAGTTCGAGGAACTGCAGAAGCAGCTCAACGCCGGTGGACTGTTCAAGGTCACCATCAAGGGCGCCCCCTGGGCCACCTTCCGCCCGGCCGAGAAGGAAGGCGAGTACGACGTCTACGGGATGGGCTGGTTCCCCGACTTCCCCGACGCCGACAACTACCTCGCGCCGTTCCTCGACAAGGACAACTTCCTCAACCTGCCGTACGACAACGCCCGGATCCGCGACAGTCTGATCCCCGAGTCCCGTCGCGAGGCCGACCGCCTGACGGCCTCCACGAGCCTCACGGACATCCAGGACATCGTGGCCGACGACGTACCCGTGCTGCCGCTGTGGCAGGGCAACCAGTACATTGCCGCACGCGACGGCATCACCGGCGCGGAGTGGGCCCTCAACTCCTCGTCCACGCTCCAGCTCTGGGAGCTCGGCCGCGGTGTGAGCAACTGACCCGCACACCCGTCCGACGCGTACATCCCGACCCGGGGCTGGGACGGCCCCGGGAATCCAAGACCTGACGACAAGGCACTTCTACGTGAACCTGCGCAACCAGTGGCCGGTCCTGCCCATCGTGGCGGGACTGGCCTCCGGCCTGCTGACCGGCTGCGGCTCGGAGAACGGCGATCTGGGGTCCGACGGCTCCACCGTGGTCATGGGGATGTCCGACGACGTCCTGGCGACCGACCCAGCCTCCGGCTACGACCCCGGCTCCTGGCTGTTGTTCAACAACGTCTTCCAGTCGTTGCTGAGCTTCCCCAAGGGGGGCACCGAACCGCAGCCCGAGGCGGCCAAGGCGTGCGCCTTCAGCGACTCGCGGACCAAGGTGTACAAGTGCACCCTGCGCGACGGCCTGAAGTTCAGCAACGGCGACGCGCTCACCTCGGAGGACGTGAAGTTCTCCTTCGACCGCATGCTGAAGATCAACGACGACGCCGGGCCCGCGATCATGTTCCCGATGCTCGGCTCGGTGGACACCCCGAACGAGAAGACCGTCGTCTTCAACCTCAAGGTGCCCGACGCCACCTTCCCCAGCAAGATCGCCTCCGGTGCCGGCTCGATCGTCGACCACCGGCAGTACGACGAGGACGGCCTGCGCAAGGACGGCGAAGCCGTCGGCTCCGGCCCCTACAAGCTCGACTCGTTCGGCGAGGACAGCGCGGTCTTCTCCGTCAACCCGAACTACAAGGGCACCGCCAAGGTCCAGAACTCCGGCGTCACCCTCAAGTTCTTCCACGGCGACCAGACCAAGCTGAAGGAGGCGATCGTCGACAAGGACATCGACATCGCCTACCGAGGGCTGAATGCCGCCGACATAGCCGAAATCGAGAACGACAGCGGCAACGAGGGCATCGACGTCGTCGAGGGCACCAGCGCCGAGGTCCAGCACCTCGTCTTCAACATGAACGACCCGGTCGCCGGAAAGATCGGCGTACGCAAGGCCATCGCCCACCTCCTCGACCGCGAGGCCCTCGTCGACCAGGTCTACGAGGACACGGCGACCCCCCTCTACTCGATCATCCCGGCCGGCATAGCCGGTCACAACACCGCCTTCTTCGACACCTACGGCGCCCGTCCCTCCAGGGCCAAGGCCGAAGCGGCGCTCCGGGCCGACGGCATCACCGACAGGGTCAAGCTGACCCTCTGGTCGACCCCGTCCCGCTACGGCCCCGCCACCGACGACGAGTTCAAGGCGATCGCCAAGCAGCTCAACGCCAGCGGCCTGTTCGAGGCGACCGTCAAGTCCGTCCCCTTCGCGCAGTACGAGAAGGACATCGAGGCCGGCAAGTACGGCGTGTACGTGAAGGGCTGGGTGCCGGACTACCCCGACGCCGACAACTTCACCGCCCCCTTCTTCGGCGAGGGCAACGTACTCGGCAACAACTTCACCAACAGCACCATCACCGACACCCTCATACCCGGCACCGCCGCCCAGAGCGACCGCGGCGCGACCGACGCGGACTTCGGTGAGCTCCAGGACATCGTCGCCAAGGATGTCCCCGTCCTCCCCATCTGGCAGGCCAAGCAGTACGCCGTCGTCCGCGACAACGTCTACGGCCTGGAGTACTGCCTCGACGCCTCGACCGTCTTCCGCTTCTGGGAGATCAACAAGGGCTGACACCGGCCGCACACGAACGAGGGCGCCCCTACTGTTCCCGGTAGGGGCGCCCTCGTCGTCGTACACACATACACACGTACACACACCTGACCGGCTACTGCGCGCCGGGACGCACCAGCCCGCTCTCGTACGCGTACACCGCGGCCTGCACCCGGTCGCGCAGCCCCAGCTTGGTCAGCACATGCCCGACATGGGTCTTGACCGTCGTCTCGCTGACGAAGAGATCGGCGGCGACCTCCGCGTTCGACAGTCCCCGCGCCACCAGCTTGAGCACCTCGACCTCACGCTCGGTCAGCGTGTGCAGCGCGTCCGGCACGGGCTCGTCACCCGACGGCAGATGCCCGGCGTACTTGTCCAGCAGGCGACGCGTGATGCTCGGCGCGAGCATCGCCTCACCCGAGGCCACCACCCGGATGGCCTGCACCAGCTCGTTCGCCGGCGCGTCCTTCAGCAGGAAGCCGCTGGCACCCGCCCGCAGCGCCTCCACCACGTACTCGTCGAGATCGAAGGTCGTCAGCACCAGCACCTTCGCCGGCCCGTCCCGCCCGGGCCCGGTGATCTGCCGAGTCGCTTCCACACCGTCCATCCGCGGCATACGGATGTCCATGAGAACCACATCGGGCTGCAGGGCACGCACCTGGTCGATCGCCTGAAGACCGTCTCCGGCCTCGCCGACAACCGCGATGTCCTGCTCGGCCTCGAGAATCATCCGGAACCCGGTACGCAACAGCGGCTGGTCGTCGACCAGTAGGACACGGATGGCCACGTAAGTCTCCTTCGCTCGTCAGCCCCCATTCTGCCCTGTGCGCTACCGCGCCCCTTAAGGGGCGCGGGGCTCTGTCGATCTGCGGCTCCGCCGCGGGGCGCGACTAGTCCCACCGGCCCGCAGGTGATCACGGCTCTCCGGGCGCAGCCACACGCACAGGCAACGGATAAGGCGGGGGAGTACCCCCAAATTCCGGGCACACCGCCTGGTGATCGCACCAACCGCACAGCTTCGTCGGCCGGGGACGCCACACCCCCGTCTCCGTGGCCTCCCGGATCGCCTCCCACAACGCCAGCAGCTTCCGCTCCACCCGCTCCAGATCGGCCATGACCGGGTCGTACGTCAGCACATCCCCACTGCCGAGATACACCAGCTGAAGCCGCCGCGGCACCACGTTCTTCAAGCGCCACACGACCAGCGCGTAGAACTTCATCTGGAACAGCGCGCCCTCCGAATACTCCGGACGCGGCGCCTTCCCCGTCTTGTAGTCGACGATCCGCACCTCACCCGTGGGCGCCACATCGACCCGGTCGATGATCCCGCGCAGCTTCAGCCCGGAATCCAGCTCCGCCTCGACGAACAGCTCCCGCTCGGCAGGCTCCAGCCGCGTCGGATCCTCCAGCCCGAACCAGCGCTCCACCAGCTGCTCCGCCTCACCCAGCCACCGCGCCAGCCGCTCCCCGTCCGGATCGTCCGCGAACAGCTCCACCACCTCCGGCCGCGACTCACGCAGCCGGTCCCACTGACCCGGGATCAACGACTTCGCCTGCGGCGCCGTCCGCTCGGCCGCCGGTGCGTCGAACAATCGCTCGAGCACCGCGTGCACCAGTGTGCCTCTCGTCGCCGCCTCACTCGGCTTCTCCGGTAGCCGGTCGATCACCCGGAACCGGTACAGCAACGGACACTGCATGAAGTCACTGGCCCGCGAGGGCGACAGCGACGCCGGCGCGGAGGGCAGCACGGCCGGCGAGACGGACTCGGCGGTGCCCTCGGTGCTCATTTCCATGACGACGACCATACGGCCCGCCACTGACAGTGACCCGGCCGCCGCCACGCCCCGGCCACAACACCCGGGCGAACACAGGGGGTGCCGGGGCGGAACCCGTAGCGACGGCCGCATACCATCGACCCGAGGCCCTTCCGCCCCGGAGCGGAAAAGGGAGACGCATCCGACAAGGGGACACCGTGGACGAGAGCGGCGGGAGCGGACAGCCGCGCTCCGGCAACGACCAGCCGACCGACCGCCACACCGGCGGCACGGCGCCGACCACCGACCCCGCACACGCCGAACCCACGACGACCGACACCCGGGTCGCGGAGACCGAAAATCCGGACGTGGAGCCCACGCGGACCGACGAGCCCACCGACACCGGCGAACCGGCCGCCCCGGAACCCGCGAAACCGGACGAGCACGAGCCCGCCGACACTTCCGGCCGCACCCGCACCACCCCCCGCCTCGCCAAGTCCCGCGCCCCCCGGAGGCCCAAGGACCCCGGTGGCGGTCTCCTCATGGGACGCCCCTTCGGCGTACCCGTCTACGTCGCCCCCAGCTGGTTCCTCGTCGCCGCCCTCATCACCTGGGTCTTCGGTGGCCAGCTGGACCGCGTACTGCCCGAACTCGGCGCCGTCCGCTACCTCGTCTCCCTCTTCTTCGCGGTCGCCTTCTACGCCTCCGTCCTCGTCCACGAGCTCGCCCACACCGTCGCCGCCCTCCGCTTCAAACTCCCGGTACGACGCATCCAGCTCCAGTTCTTCGGCGGCGTCTCCGAGATCGAGAAGGAGTCCGAGACCCCCGGCCGTGAATTCGTCCTCGCCTTCGTCGGCCCGCTCCTCTCCCTGATCCTCGCGGGCGTCTTCTACCTCGCCCTCCAGACCGTCGAACCCGGCACCGTCCCCGGCGTCCTGCTGGCCGGCCTGATGATCTCCAACCTCATCGTGGCCGCCTTCAACCTCCTGCCCGGCCTGCCCCTCGACGGCGGCCGCATGCTCCGCGCCGTCGTCTGGAAGATCACCGGCAGACCCATGACCGGTACGGTCGCGGCCGCCTGGGTCGGCCGAGCCCTCGCCGTCTCCGTCCTCATCGGACTCCCGCTGCTCACCCAGTCCGGCGCCCTCGGCTCCACCGCCGAGGACAGCGTCGGCATGGACACCGTCACCGACGCCCTGCTCGCCGCGATCCTCGCCGCGATCATCTGGACCGGCGCCGGCAACAGCCTCCGTATGGCCCGCCTGCGCGAACACCTCCCGGAACTGCGGGCCCGCAACCTCACCCGCCGCGCCGTCCCCGTCGAGACCAACACCCCCCTCTCCGAGGCCCTCCGCCGCGCCAACGACGCCGGGGCCCGCGCCCTCGTCGTCGTCGACCCCGAGGGAGAACCCCTCTCCCTCGTCCGCGAGGCCGCCATCGTCGGCGTACCCGAACACCGCCGCCCCTGGGTCTCCGTCAGCGGACTGGCCCAGGACCTCACCGACGGCATGCGCGTCTCCGCGGAACTCTCCGGCGAGGAACTCCTCGACGCCCTGCGCGCGACCCCCGCCACCGAATACCTGGTCGTCGAGGATTCCGGCGAGATCTACGGAGTCCTCTCGGCGGCCGACGTGGAACGCGCCTTCGTGAAGGCGATGGCCCGCCCGAACTAGTGCACGGCCCTGCCGTAAGGGCTCAGTACGGCGACCCGGCGGGCGGGACCACCCGAGCCGGTCCCGAACCCGCAAGCCCGGTGGTCAGCGGCCCCCGACAACACCGGTAGGCTCTTCACATGTCCGAACCGACCGGTGCCGCCCGCAGGCGCGGGCCCTTCAAGGTCGGGGACCAGGTTCAGCTGACCGACCCCAAGGGCCGCCACTACACGTTCACGCTCGAAGCCGGAAAGAACTTTCACACCCACAAAGGTTCCTTCCCGCACGACGAGCTGATCGGCGCACCCGAGGGCAGCGTTGTCCGTACCACCGGAAACGTCGCCTACCTCGCGCTGCGCCCCCTGCTCCCCGACTATGTCCTGTCCATGCCCCGCGGCGCCGCCGTGGTCTACCCCAAGGACGCGGGGCAGATCCTCGCCTTCGCCGACATCTTCCCCGGCGCACGCGTCGTCGAAGCGGGCGTCGGCTCCGGCTCGCTCAGCAGCTTCCTGCTGCGCGCCATCGGCGACCAGGGCATGCTGCACTCCTACGAGCGCCGCGAGGACTTCGCCGAGATCGCCCAGCAGAACGTCGAGCGCTACTTCGGCGGTCCCCACCCCGCCTGGCAGCTCACCGTCGGCGACCTCCAGGACAACCTCAGCGACACCGAGGTCGACCGCGTCGTCCTCGACATGCTCGCGCCCTGGGAATGCCTGGAGGCCGTCTCCAAGGCGCTCGTCCCCGGCGGCATCGTCTGCTGCTACGTCGCGACCACCACCCAGCTCGCCCGGACCGTCGAGTCCATCCGTGAGATCGGCTGCTTCAACGAGCCGAGCGCCTGGGAGTCGATGGTCCGCAACTGGCACATCGAGGGCCTCGCCGTCCGGCCAGACCACCGCATGATCGGCCACACCGGCTTCCTGCTCACCGCCCGCCGCCTCGCCGACGGCGTCGAGCCGCCCATGCGCCGCCGCCGCCCCTCCAAGGGCTCCTACGGCGAGGACTACACCGGCCCCAACGCCGACGGCGGCAACGGCCGCTGACCGCGTCAACGCACCGACATCGTGGCCGGGTTCCCGCAGCACACCGGGAACTCGGCCACAACGCTTTCCCATTGACGCCACAACGGCACCGGTGCTGACGCCGAACACCTCTGACCCCGCCGTTCCCCCGCACTGTGACGTGTGGCACTATGCGGGACACCCCACCGGCACAGCCCTCCACGGGAGACACTCCGAGTGCAGCAATCCGCCGTCCCGGAACTGGCACACACGCACACCCGCCCCATCCACTGGCTCGCCACGGCCACCGGCCCCACCGGCGTCGTCGCCCTCTCCTCCGCGCTCCAGCCGGGCTCCGCCACCGCGGCCCAGGCAGCCGGCCCCGCAGGCAGACCCGCCGCGGTCGCGGCACCCCCGGACCCCACCGGAGTCGACTTCCCCCTCCAGTGCGGCCCGCTCCCGATCCTCGTACAGGACAAGGCCACCGGAGACCTCGACGGCGACGGCAGACCCGAGACGGTCGCCTCCGTACGCTGCGACGCCGGCTCCGGCACCCCGCCCAACGGCGTGTACGTCCTCACCCGGGCCGCCGACGCGGAGCAGCCGCGCATCGTCGCGACCCTTGTCGACCCCAAGGACCGCCTCACCGTCACCGACCTGACCGTCAGTGACGGCGCCGTCACGGCCACCCTCCTCGGCTACTCGTCCCTCGACGTCCCCCGGTGCTGCCCCGACGTCGACGAGCGCGCCAAGTGGCAGTGGAAGGACGGCTCGTTCCTCCGCTCGACACCCGCCGGCGCACAGAGTGTGTGAACACGGGAACAATTGATCGACCGGCAGTCGTGGAACGTACGCGCGACCACGGCCCTGTGAGAAACCGGACAGTGGCGAGTGTGTGAATCAGCCAGAGGTGGCGCGGAGTGGTCGGACCATCACTCCGCGTCCGGGCCGAAAACCTCGACTCTGTCCGAAACTCGACGTACGTGAATGCAGTCGCCCGGACACTCCTTCGCGGAGTCCACCACATCGGTCAGCAACGTCAGCGGTACCGGTGTCGTCGCCCCCGGGGCCTGCAACAACTCGTCCCCGGGGCTCTTCACGTACGCCAGCCCGTCGATGTCCAGCTCGAACACCTCCGGCGCGTACTGGACGCAGATTCCGTCCCCGGTGCACAGGTCCTGGTCGATCCAGACCTCCAACGCCTCACCGTCGGCCACGGCCTTCTCCTGCACGGTCACATCTCCTGCCGTTTCTGTCCCGAGCAAGACAATCCGACGGCAAGTCGGCCCAGCTCTGACGGGTGTTGAACACTTCGACCCTACCTCCGGCCGCTTCCCAGCCATGTTCTGTGGGTATCCCCCTGGCGTGAGGGAGAGCGCAAGGGTGAAGATCGGACACACCTCTAGAGTCTTTGTGATCTAGGGGTTTCAATCGACACCCACCCAGGTAGGGTCTGGAAGCGTCCAGCTCCCCTTGGAGGAGGTGAGGACCGTGGCAGCCCACGACGACGACATGAACCGCGGCATCCGCCCGGGACGAGGGTCCGACGACCCGTCCGGGCAGATTGCCTACCTTGAGCAGGAGATCGCCGTCCTGCGGCGTAAGCTCGCCGACTCTCCGCGACACACGAGGATTCTCGAAGAGCGGATCGTCGAACTGCAGACCAACCTGGCCGGCGTGTCCGCACAGAACGAGCGGCTCGCCAACACACTCCGAGAGGCCCGCGACCAGATCGTGGCACTCAAGGAGGAAGTCGACCGGCTGGCACAGCCCCCGGCAGGCTTCGGTGTCTTCCTCGTGGCCAACGAGGACGGCACGGCCGACATCTTCACCGGAGGGCGCAAACTCCGCGTGAACGTCAGCCCCAGCGTCGAGCTCGAAGAGCTCCGACGTGGCCAGGAAGTGATGCTCAACGAAGCTCTCAACGTGGTCGAGGCCATGGAGTACGAGAGCGTCGGCGACATCGTCACCCTCAAGGAGATCCTCGAGGACGGCGAGCGCGCCCTGGTACAGGGGCACACCGACGAGGAACGGGTGGTACGGCTCGCCGAGCCACTCCTGGACGTCGTCATCCGCCCCGGCGACGCCCTCCTGCTCGAACCCCGCTCCGGCTACGTCTACGAAGTCGTACCGAAGAGCGAGGTCGAGGAACTCGTCCTCGAAGAAGTACCCGACATCGGCTACGAGCAGATCGGCGGCCTGGGCAACCAGATCGAAATGATCCGCGACGCCGTCGAACTCCCGTACCTCCACCCCGACCTCTTCAAGGAGCACGAACTCAGGCCGCCCAAGGGCGTCCTGCTGTACGGGCCCCCCGGATGCGGAAAGACGCTCATCGCCAAGGCCGTCGCCAACTCGCTGGCCAAAAAGGTCGCCGAGGTCACCGGGCAAGCCACCGGCAAGAGCTTCTTCCTCAACATCAAGGGCCCCGAACTCCTCAACAAGTACGTCGGTGAGACCGAGCGGCAGATCCGCCTCGTCTTCCAGCGTGCGAGGGAGAAGGCCAGCGAGGGCACACCCGTCATCGTCTTCTTCGACGAGATGGAATCCCTCTTCCGTACCCGCGGATCCGGCGTCAGCTCGGACGTGGAGAACACCATCGTCCCCCAGCTGCTCGCCGAGATCGACGGCGTGGAGGGCCTGCAGAACGTGGTCGTGATCGGCGCCTCCAACCGCGAGGACATGATCGACCCCGCCATCCTGCGCCCCGGCCGCCTCGACGTGAAGATCAAAATCGAACGTCCGGACGCCGAATCCGCCAAGGACATCTTCCAGAAGTACCTCACCACGCGTCTTCCGCTGCACCCCGACGACCTGGGTGAGCACGGCGGAGACAGGGCCGTCACCGTCCAGAGCATGATCCAGACGGCCGTGGAACACATGTACACCGAATCCGACGAGAACCGCTTCCTGGAGGTCACCTACGCCAACGGTGACAAGGAAGTCCTCTACTTCAAGGACTTCAACTCCGGCGCCATGATCGAGAACATCGTCGGCCGCGCAAAGAAGATGGCCATCAAGGACTTCCTCGACAAGAAGCAGAAGGGCATCCGCGTCTCCCACCTCCTCCAGGCCTGCGTGGACGAGTTCAAGGAGAACGAGGACCTTCCCAACACCACCAACCCCGACGACTGGGCCCGGATCTCCGGAAAGAAGGGCGAACGGATCGTCTACATCCGTACGCTCATCACCGGAAAGCAGGGCGCGGACACCGGACGCTCCATCGACACGGTGGCAAACACCGGTCAGTACCTGTAAAAGACGGGGTGGCTGCGGGTGCCCTTACCGGGTACCCGCAGCCAACTGTTTTTCAGGCCACAGCCGGAGCGAGGCAATGACGCAAATGATCTCCCCACCAGCGCAAAGGCGTTCTAGGCTCTTCCGTACCGCCGAGTCGCGCAGTGCGGGGACGGGCACCGCACACGCACCGGAGCACCGGCGGTACTTGAGCGGCGTCCCCGACCGAGGACACCGCCGGGCAAGGAGGGCCGCATGACCGTACGGCGAGTAATGGGCATCGAGACGGAGTACGGGATCTCCGTCCCCGGCCATCCCAACGCCAATGCCATGCTCACCTCGTCCCAGATCGTCAACGCCTACGCGGCGGCGATGCACCGGGCCCGCAGGGCCCGCTGGGACTTCGAGGAGGAGAACCCGCTGCGCGACGCGCGAGGCTTCGACCTCGCCCGCGAGGTCGCCGACTCCAGCCAGCTCACCGACGAGGACATCGGCCTGGCCAACGTCATCCTCACCAACGGCGCGCGGCTGTACGTCGACCACGCACACCCCGAATACAGCGCCCCCGAAGTCACCAACCCCCGCGACGCCGTCCTCTGGGACAAGGCCGGCGAACGCATCATGGCCGAAGCGGCCGAACGCGCCGCCCAGCTCCCGGGCGCCCAGCCGATCCACCTCTACAAGAACAACACCGACAACAAGGGCGCCTCCTACGGCACGCACGAGAACTACCTGATGAAGCGGGAGACCCCCTTCTCGGACATCGTGCGCCACCTCACGCCGTTCTTCGTCTCGCGCCAGGTCGTCACCGGCGCCGGCCGCGTCGGCATCGGCCAGGACGGCCACGAACACGGGTTCCAGCTCAGCCAGCGCGCCGACTACTTCGAGGTCGAGGTCGGCCTGGAGACCACCCTCAAGCGCCCGATCATCAACACCCGGGACGAGCCCCACGCGGACGCGGAGAAGTACCGCCGCCTCCACGTGATCATCGGCGACGCGAACCTCTCCGAGATCTCGACCTATCTGAAGCTGGGCACCACGGCCCTGGTCCTCTCCATGATCGAGGACGGCTTCATCGCGGTCGACCTGGCGGTCGACCAGCCTGTACGCACCCTCCACCAGGTCTCTCACGACCCGACACTCAAGCGCCTGGTCAAGCTCCGCAGCGGGCGCACACTGACCGCCGTACAGCTCCAGATGGAGTACTTCGAACTCTCGCGCAAGTATGTGGAGGAGCGATACGGGGCCGACGCCGACGACCAGACGAAGGACGTCCTGGCTCGTTGGGAAGACACCCTGAACCGCCTGGAGAACGACCCCATGAGCCTGGCCGGCGAGCTCGACTGGGTCGCCAAGCTGGAACTGATGGAGGGCTACCGGCGCCGGGACGACCTCGACTGGGACGCCGCCCGGCTCCACCTGGTCGACCTCCAGTACGCCGACGTGCGGGCCGAGAAGGGCCTCTACAACCGCCTCGTGGCCCGTGGGCGCATCAAGCGCCTGCTGGACGAGGACGAGGTCGAGCGGGCCCGCACGAAGCCTCCGGAGGACACGCGCGCGTACTTCCGCGGACGCTGCCTGGAGCAGTACGCGGACGACGTCGCGGCGGCCTCCTGGGACTCCGTGATCTTCGACCTGCCGGGCCGGGACTCGCTCCAACGTGTCCCAACCCTGGAGCCGCTTCGCGGAACGCGTAATCACGTGAAAGAGCTCCTGGACCGCTGCCGCACGGCAGAAGACCTGGTCAGGGTCCTGTCGGGCCACTGAACGGGCCTTTGGGCCGAGGCGGCTCGGCAGGGTGGAAAGTGTGGCGTCCGGGAATCATCGAGGTGGTTCCCGGACGTTGTAGCAACAGCGGGGCCAATGTCGGACCCTGCTTGTAGGGTCTGATCAAGAACGTCGAACCGAGCGGGGTGAGGGTTATGGCGACCAAGGACACCGGCGGCGGACAGCAGAAGGCGACGCGCAGCACCGAGGAGGTCGAGGAGGCACCTGAGGCACAGGTATCCGAAGACCTCAAGGAGCGCCAGGAGAAGCTGAGCGACGATGTCGACTCGGTCCTGGACGAAATCGATGATGTGCTCGAGGAGAACGCCGAGGATTTCGTTCGCTCATTTGTGCAAAAAGGTGGGCAGTAAAGGGTATTTGGTCAGTCAGCCTTCGAAATGAAGGTGGCGGGGGATGGGTGACGAAACGCCGGGCAGGCGGCGGTGCGCGGGCTGCCGAAAGGGCTTGTCTGCTTCTGCTTTCGCGCGGGACGGAAATCGACGCGATGGCCTTCAGACGCGGTGCCGCGAGTGCGTGGCGGAGTACAGCGCCGAGCACTACCGGCGCCGCCGAGAGGCCGTGGGGAAGTCTGTGCGGGAAAGAGTGGACGTCCCGTCTGGACACAAGCTCTGCCGAACGTGCGGAGAGATCAAGCCTCACGGTGAGTGGCACCGCAATGCGACTGCCTCGGACGGCTTGTCCACACGCTGCAAGGCGTGCCGGGCGACCCGGGGGCGAGAAGACCATCTGATGCGCCAGTACGGCCTTACTGAAGCTGAGCGTGACGAGCTGATCGTCTCGCAAGGTGGCGTCTGCTGCATATGTTTGTCTGCTCCGCCCGCACATGTGGATCACTGCCACCAGACGGGTAGGGTCCGAGGCGTACTGTGCTTCAGCTGCAACGCGGCGCTGGGGCAGTTCAAGGATCGGCCCGACGTCATAAGGCGGGCTGCGACATACGTGGAAGGAAACGCGTGGAAGCCAACACTCGTAGCACCGGGCGTCTACCGGCTGCCTTCCTGACGCCCGGGTCGTCGTCCTTCATGGACTTCCTGTCCGACCATCAGCCGGAGATGCTCCCGGGCAAGCGGCAGTTGCCGCCCACCCAGGGTGCGATCGAGGCGCCTCACGGCACGACCATTGTGGCCGTCACCTTCCCGGGTGGTGTGGTGCTCGCCGGTGACCGGCGGGCGACCATGGGGAACGTCATCGCGCAGCGGGACATCGAGAAGGTGTTCCCGGCGGACGAGTACTCGGCTGTCGGCATCGCCGGCACCGCCGGACTCGCCGTGGAGATGGTGAAGCTGTTCCAGCTGGAGCTGGAGCACTTCGAGAAGGTGGAGGGTGCGCAGCTCTCGCTGGAGGGCAAGGCGAACCGGCTGTCCACCATGATTCGTTCGAACCTCGGTATGGCCATGCAGGGTCTTGCCGTGGTGCCGCTGTTCGCCGGGTTCGATGTGGACCGGGGGAAGGGGCGCATCTTCTCGTACGACGTGACGGGTGGGCGTTCCGAGGAGCACGGTTATGCCGCGACGGGGTCGGGGTCGATCTTCGCGCGCAGTGCGATGAAGAAGCTGTACCACCGTGATCTGAGTGAGGCGGATGCGACGACGCTGGTCATTCAGGCGTTGTACGACGCGGCCGACGACGATTCGGCGACCGGTGGTCCCGATGTCGCGCGTCGGATCTACCCGATTGTCACCGTGATCACCGAGGACGGTTTCCGCAGGCTGACGGACGATGAGGGTGCTGAGATCGCCCGTTCGATTCTGGAGCGGCGTCTGGAGCAGCCCGACGGCCCGCGTGCCGAACTGCTGTAGTACCTCTCGCTGTTCAGGTGGTCCAGTGACTTCGACAGAAAGGGACGGTTAATCCGGTGTCGACGCCGTTCTATGTCTCACCCCAGCAGGCGATGGCCGACCGGGCGGAGTACGCCCGTAAAGGCATCGCCCGTGGTCGCAGCCTGGTTGTGCTGCAGTATGCCGATGGCATCGTGTTCGTCGGCGAGAACCCGTCCCGTGCGCTGCACAAGTTCAGCGAGATCTATGACCGGATCGGCTTCGCGGCCGCCGGTAAGTACAACGAGTACGAGAACCTGCGGATCGGCGGTGTGCGGTATGCCGATATGCGTGGGTACACGTACGACCGTGCCGATGTGACGGCCCGTGGTCTGGCGAACGTGTACGCGCAGACGCTGGGCACGATCTTCTCTTCGGCGGCGGAGAAGCCGTACGAGGTGGAGTTGGTCGTCGCGGAGGTCGGTGAGACCACTGACGGTGATCAGATCTACCGGCTTCCTCATGACGGTTCGATCGTCGACGAGCATGGTTCGGTGGCGGTCGGTGGTAACGCCGAGCAGATCAGCACTTATCTGGATCAGCGTCATCAGGACGGCATGTCGCTGGCCGAGGCGCTGAAGTTGGCGGTTCAGGCTCTGTCGCGCGACACGAACGGCACCGAGCGGGAGATTCCGGCCGAGCGGCTGGAGGTGGCGGTGCTGGACCGCACGCGTCCGCAGAAGCGGAAGTTCAAGCGGATCGTCGGTCGTCAGCTCGGCCGGCTGCTCGAGGCCGGCGGGGCGACCACGGAGGCGGAGAGCGCCGACGAGGAGTAGTCGTCCGGCGGGCGGTTGTGCTCCGCCCTTTGTTTTCTGTTTCTCGCACCCCGGCTGCTTCTGGCAGCCGGGGTGCGGGCGTTGGCGGGGGTTCAGGTGCGGCTGCGGGGCGCTGCTGTGGAGCCTCGTACGACGAGTTGGACGGGGATGTCGCCCTGGGCGGGGGTGCGGCCGTCGAGCACGGCGAGGAGGGCCTGCATGCCGCGTTCGCCGAAGAGTTCGGCGTCGAGGCGGACCGTCGTCAGCTCGGGGTCGATGGCGGTGGCGAGGGCGAGGTCGTCGAGGCCGGTGACGGAGAGGTCGTCGGGGATGCGCAGGCCGAGGCGGCGGACGGCCTTGTAGGCGCCGGTGGCGAGTTTGTCGTCGTCGCAGACGAGGGCGGTGGGGTGGGGGCCGGGGCCGGTGAGGGCGGCTGTGACGGCCTGTTGGGCGCCTTCGAAGGAGATGGGGGCCTGGATGGTGCGCAGGTCGGTGTCGGGGACACCGGCGAGCCGTGTGGCGAGTTCGTGGGCGCGTACGGCGAAGGTCCAGGAGGGGATGTCGGCGGCGAGGTGGAGGAAGCGGCGGTGGCCGAGGTCGAGGAGGTGGTCGGCGACCTGGCGTACGCCGTCGGCGATGTCGAGGTTGACGGTGGCGGCGCCGAGGCTGCCGTGGGGGTCGCTGTCGAGCATGACGAGGGGCAGCTGGTCGCCGCGGATGGCGGTGAGGGCGTCGGCGGCCATGGAGGAGGCGAGGACGCCGACGAGGGCGGCCCGGGCGGAGTGGAAGGGGTCGCGGGCGGGGCCGATGCCTTCGGGGGAGGGGTAGAGGACGACGCCGAAGCCGTGTTCGGCGGCGACGCGGGCGGCTCCGGTGTAGACGCCGGCGAAGAACTCGGTGGTGAGGGCGGGGACGACGAGGAGGACGGTGCGGGTGTGGCCGAGGCGTAGGTTGCGGGCGGCGAGGTTGGGGCGGTAGCCCAGTTCGCGGGCGGCGGTGCGTACGCGTTCGGCGGTGGTCTCTGAGACGCGCCCGCGCCATTTGTCGCCGAGGACGAGGGAGACGGCGGCCTGGGAGACGCCTGCGGCCCTGGCGACGTCACGGCTGGTGGGTCGGGTGCTGCCTCGTGCCACCGGGGCCTGCTCCTTCGGGTGAATGTGCGGACGTGTGGACGTGCGGACTGGGCACATGGTACGTATGACGGGCGACGTTATACGTAACACTTCCGGCGTCGCCGTTGACGGGAAGGGCTGGTCATGGCGGCGGGATACCTGGAGATCCTCAGGTCACGGCATGCGGTGCGGCTGCTCGTGGGCACGCTGGTGGGCCGGTTGCCGAACGCCACGGCGGCGATAGCGATCGTGCTGTTCGTCCGGGCCGAGGGCGGCACGTACAGCCTCGCCGGCGGGCTCGCCGCGGCGTACGGGGTGGCCAACGCGGTGGGGCAGCCGCTGCTGGGGCGGCTGGTCGACCTGTACGGGCAGCCGCGGGTCCAGTTGTCGGGCGCGCTCCTGTCGGCGTTCGGCATGGCGGTGTTCGCGTTCGCGGGCACCGGTCCGCTGCCGCTCGCGTATGCGGCCGTGGCGGTCGCCGGGCTTTTCACGCCTCCCCTGGAAGGCGGTCTGCGGGCGCTGTGGCCCTCTGTCCTCGGCAAGGAGGACCAGGTGCACACGGCGTACGCGATGGACGCGGTGGCGCAGGAAGTCCTGTTCACCGTGGGGCCGTTGCTGGTGACGTTGTGCGCGTCGCTGTGGTCGGCGCAGGCGGCCTTGCTCGTGCTGAACGTGATCGGGGTCCTGGGGGCGCTCTCCGTGGCGCTGTCGCCGCCTTCGCGGGAGTGGCGTTCGGCGCCGCGCGAGGCGCACTGGCTGGGCGCGCTGCGGTCGCCGGGGCTGTTGGTGATGCTGGGGGCGTTCCTGTTCGTGGGGATCGCGCTGGGGTCCATCGCGGTCGCGTCGATTTCGTACGCGGACGACCACGGCGGTGACACGGTGTACGGCTGGCTGATGGCGGCCGTCGGGCTGGGCGCGCTGCTGGGCGGGATGGTGTACGGGGCGCGGCAGTGGAGTGGGCCGGCGGAGCGGCGACTGACGGTGCTGGTGGGGTTTCTGGCGGTGTGTTATCTGCCGTTGACGCTGATGCCGGGTGCGGTCGCGATGACCTTGCTGATGGTGCTCGCGGGGGTGTTCCTGGCACCGGCTCTCGCGTGTGTGTTCGTGCTGGTGGACCGGCATGCTCCGCGGGGGACGGTCACCGAGGCATTCTCCTGGCTTGTGACGACGTTCACCGTGGGCGCGTCGCTGGGTACGGGGCTCACGGGGCCGGTCGTGGAGTGGGGCGGAACGCTGTGGGGGTTCGTCGTGCCGGGGGTTGCCGGAGCCGTGTCGTTGCTGGTTCTGCTGGTCACCGGGCGGGTGCTGGCGGCTCCCGCCGGGGGCGCGGTGGTTGCGGTCTCATCGGAAAATGATCCAAACCGTGCTGCCGGATCCCGTTTCAGCTCGGTCGATCGGGCGTAATGTTCAGTCATGGACCGCCGCATTTTCGGGCTGGAGAACGAGTACGGCGTCACGTGTACGTTCAGGGGACAGCGGCGTCTGTCTCCCGACGAGGTGGCTCGGTACCTCTTCCGCCGTGTCGTGTCATGGGGCCGTAGCAGCAATGTCTTTCTGCGAAACGGCGCACGCCTCTATCTTGACGTGGGATCACATCCGGAATACGCGACACCGGAATGTGACGACCTGACGGAACTCGTCACCCACGACAAGGCCGGCGAGCGCATTCTCGAAGGACTCCAGGTGGATGCCGAACGACGCCTGCACGAGGAAGGAATCGCGGGCGACGTCTACCTCTTCAAGAACAACACGGACTCGGCGGGCAACTCGTACGGTTGCCACGAGAACTATCTGGTGGCCCGGCACGGGGAGTTCTCCCGGCTCGCGGACATCCTTATTCCGTTCCTCGTCACCCGCCAGCTCCTGTGCGGTGCGGGCAAGGTGCTGCAGACGCCGCGCGGTGCCGTGTACTGCGTGAGTCAGCGGGCGGAGCACATCTGGGAGGGTGTCTCCTCGGCGACGACCCGGTCCCGGCCGATCATCAACACGCGTGACGAACCGCACGCCGACGCTGAGCGCTATCGCCGGCTGCATGTCATCGTCGGTGACTCGAACATGTCCGAGACGACGATGCTTCTGAAGGTCGGTGCCACCGACCTCGTGCTGCGCATGATCGAGGCGGGCACGGTGATGCGGGACCTGACCCTGGAGAACCCGATCCGGGCGATCCGCGAGGTCAGCCACGACATCACGGGCCGCCGCAAGGTGCGGCTGGCCAGCGGCCGGGAGGCCTCGGCGCTGGATGTGCAGCGCGAGTACTACGAGAAGGCCGTGGACTTCGTCGACCGGCGAGGTATCCGCACGGGCACGGTCGCACAGGTGCTGGAGCTGTGGGGCCGGGTGCTCGACTCCATCGAGGCCGAGGATCTGGACCGGATCGGCACCGAGATCGACTGGGTGATGAAGTACCAGCTCATCGAGCGGTACCGGGCGAAGCACAACATGACGATGTCGCATCCGCGCGTCGCTCAGATCGACCTCGCCTATCACGACATTCACCGCAGGCGGGGTCTTTACTACCTGCTGGAGAGGAAGAACCAAGCCGCGCGGATCTGCAACGACCTGAAGATCTTCGAGGGCAAGTCGGTTCCGCCGCAGACCACTCGGGCGCGGTTGCGCGGTGACTTCATCAGGCGGGCTCAGGAACAGCGCCGTGATTTCACGGTCGACTGGGTGCATCTGAAGCTCAACGACCAGGCGCAGCGCACGGTGTTGTGCAAGGACCCGTTCCGCAGTGTCGACGAGCGGGTGGAGAAGCTGATCGCCGGGATGTGATCTGACGCGGACCGGTCCGGCGCCGTCCGTGTGGGACTCCCGGTGTCCGAGGTACTCGTACCTCGGACACCGGGAGTTTCTGTGTCGAGGGGCGAGAGATTCACCGTGTGTGCTGTCGGCGGGCCGGGTGGCGGGGTGCTTCTGTTCGGTACGAGACAGCGGAGGCACCGGCCGGGAAGACCTTCGAGGAGGGTGCCTCGCTGGTCGTCTTCGGTACCGAGTACGAGGCGGTCGACCTCTGAGACCGCGCTTGCTCTGACACGCCCGACTTTCTCTACCGCGAGACCGGCGACACCGTTGTGGACGTCATCTGCGCGGACGGCGCGGCGGCTTCCTGACCAGCGGTGCGCGGACCGCACAGGCGGTGCAACGTCGCCCCGGCCGGAATCCGGCCCGGGGCGACGGCGTGTCCGCCGGCGATCCGTCCCGGGAGCACGTTCGTCGTAGAGTGGCGGCCACTGCCCCCACCCCCGAGCCCAGTTGGACTGATGAACTACAACACGAAACGACGCGTCGCCGCGCTACTGGCCGTTCCCGCCCTGATGTTCACCGCCGCGTGCGGGGGGTCGGACGACAGCGACAAGAACAACAGTGATGCGGCGGAAGGCGTTGCCCAGGTCAAGGGGAAGGTCGGGGCGGAGCCCGAGATCTCAGTGCCCAAGGGCGCCAAGCCGTCCGCGAAGACCGTGACCAAGACGCTCTCGGAGGGCAGCGGAAGCGCGATCAAGGCCTCCGACTTCGTGCGGCTCGATTGGACCGTCGAGAAGTGGGGCGGCAACCAGGCGCTCAGCGGTACCTGGACCGCTGCGACGGCGGGTGACAAGACGCCTCGACGGCAGTCCGTCGAACAGGTCGGAAAGCAGAGCCAGCAGCTGCCCGAGTCGATCCTCAACGCCGTGAAGGGCAAGAAGCCGGGCAGCCGGATCCTGGTGCAGGGCACAGCGGGCGATCTGCTCGGCGAGAACCTGAACCCCTCTGCCGGCCTCGCCGCGAAGGACGTCCTGATCTGGGTGATCGACCCGGTCGGTGCCGACGCCGTGGACGTCAAGGCCGAGGCCGAGGGCACGCAGGCGGCCTCCGAGGCGGGACTGCCCGAGGTGAAGGCCCCGTCGCAGAAGGCGGCGACCATCACCGTCCCCAAGGGCGTCAAGGCCCCGAAGGACCTCGAGCAGCAGGTGCTGATCAAGGGCAGCGGCAAGAAGGTCGAGGCCGGTCAGGGGCTCATCGCCCAGTACACCGGGGTCAAGTGGGAGGACGGGGCGAAGTTCGACTCCTCCTGGGACCACGGTGGCGCCACCGCCTTCCAGATCGGTACCGGCTCGGTGGTGACAGGCTGGGACAAGGGCCTCGTCGGCAAGAACGTGGGCGACCGCGTGCTGCTGGTGATCCCGCCCTCCCTCGGCTACGGCGCGAGCCCGAGCAGTGAGCTGGCCAAGAACACGCTGGTCTTCGTGGTGGACATCCTCGGCACCGTCTGACCGACCCGGTCTGTGAGACTGTTCCCGACGCATGTCACGCAACAAGGAGTGATGAAGTGAGCATCGAGAAGCCCGAGATCGACTTCCCCGGTGGCGAGCCCCCGGCGGAGCTCCAGATCAAGGACATCTGGGAGGGCGACGGCGCCGTAGCGGTGTCGGGTCAGAACGTCACCGTCCACTACGTGGGAGTTTCCTTCAGCACGGGCGAGGAGTTCGACGCCAGCTGGAACCGGGGCACCCCGTTCAAGTTCCCGCTGGGCGGGGGCCGGGTCATCAAGGGCTGGGACCAGGGTGTCCAGGGCATGAAGGTCGGCGGCCGGCGCGAGCTGACCATCCCGGCCCACCTCGCCTACGGCAACCAGAGCCCCACTCCGGCGATCAAGCCGGGCGAGACGCTGATCTTCGTGGTGGACCTGGTCGCGGTCTGACGGTCCGGTCCGATCGTCGTACGACAGTCGAATGTGATCGAGATCGGGTCGGATCGTCGTATGAAGTAGGTACGGGGTTCGACCGAATTTGATCATTTGGGGTCCATGCCTGTCCGGGCATGGACCCTCGGCTTTTGCCGCGCCACTTCGGGGCGGTACGGTCATCCGTCGTAAGCACCATAGGCAGGACGAAGGGCGCCGATGGCCATTGCCAAGGCAGAGCGGCTGATGAACCTGGCGCTGTGCCTGCTCGGAACGCGCAGGCCGCTGAGCAAGCGCGAGCTGCGTGACTCCATCGAGGCCTACCTCGAAGCGGGCAGCGACGACTCCTTCAACCGGATGTTCGAGCGTGACAAGGACGATCTGCGCGAACTCGGGCTGGTCATCGAGACGGTGGAGAACCTCGACGGTGAGGTCGGCTACCGCGCCGGCCGTGACAGCAACCGGCTGCCGCCCATCACCCTCGACGCCGAGGAGGCCGCCGCCCTGGGCCTGGCCGCGAAGGTCTGGCAGCAGGCCCGCCTCGCCGGTGCGGCCAGCGGCGCGCTGCAGAAACTGCGTGCGGCCGGGCTGCCCGAGGATGTCGACCCCTATGAGCCCCATGGCGCCCTGGAACCGCGTATTCCGGTGCACGAGGCCGCCTTCGAGCCGCTGATGCTGGCCTGCCGGGACCGCCGCCCGGTCGCCTTCGACTACCGCAAGGCCACCGCCGCCCGCCCAGAGCCCCGTCAGGTGGAGCCGTGGGCGCTGGAGTGCTGGCGCGGTCACTGGTATCTGGCGGGCTGGGACCGTGACCGGGGCGCCGAACGCGTGTTCCGACTGTCGCGGATCACCGGCAAGGTCCGCAGCCGGAGCGCGAAGTTCACCGCCGATGTGCCCGATGTCGTCACGGTCCGCGAGACCGTCGCCAGCTGGGCGGGGGAGGGCGCCGACCGTTCCGCGCTGATCCGGCTGCGGGCGGGCGCCGGCTACCCCCTTCGGGCGAAGGCGTCCCAGGTGCGGGAACTCGGCGACGGTTGGGACGAGTTGGAGATTCCGTACGGGCACGGGCTGGACGCCTGGCTGGTGGAGTTCGGGCCGGACGTGGTGGTCCTGGAACCGGCCGAGCTGCGGGCCGACGTGGTGGACAGGCTGCGCGCCGTGGCCAAGGGCTGAGGGAGAGCACAAGCAAGTGGCAGGCAAACCGGCCAGGCCCGTGAACGCCATCGACCAGACACGGCGGATGCTGTCGCTGGTGACGTATCTGCGCGAGCGGCCCGGCGCGCGCGTCGGCGACGTCGCCCGCGCGTTCGGAATCACCGAGGACGAGTTGGTCTCGGACCTGGACGTGCTGCCCATGTGCGGCACCAGCTTCCGCGGCGGTGATCTGCTCGACATCGACACCGACGGCGAGCGGATCTGGTGGCACAACCCCGCGGCCCTCGGTGAGGAGGCCGCCGAGCCGCTCAGACTGGCCGCCGACGAGGCGACCGCACTCCTGGTCGCCGCCCGAGCGGTGTCCACGCTGCCAGGGCTGCGCGAGGGCGACCGGCAGGCGCTGCTGCGGGCCACCGCCAAGGTGGAGACGGCGGCCGGCGAGGCCGCCGGGGCCAGCGCGCGGCTTTCGGTGACCTTCGAGTCGGAGGGCGGTGTCTTCGCGGACGTCGACCGGGCGATCTCCGAGCGCCGCCGCCTGTGGATCCGCTACTACTCGCCCGCGCGCGACGAGCTCAGCGAGCGCGAGATCGACCCGATCCGCCTGGTCAGCGTCGGACACACCTATGTGGAGGCCTGGTGCCGGCGCTCCGAGGCGCGCCGCACCTTCCGCCTCGACCGGGTGGCCGAGATCAGGATCCTGGACGAGCCGGCCGCCCCGCCCGAGATAGAGCTGCGGGACCTGTCGGAGGGCCTGGTCCAACCCGCCGCCGAGGATCCCGAGGTGGTCGTCGAGGTCGGGCCCGGCGGGCGCTGGGTCGCCGAGTACTACCCGCACGACAGCGCCGATGAGCTTCCCGACGGCGGGCTGCGTATCACTCTGCGGACCCCCGATCCGGCGTCGCTGCGACGCCTGGCACTGCGGCTCGGCCGCGACGGGCGCATCGTCTCGCCGCAGGACCTGGCGGACAGCGCCCGGCAGGCCGCCCAGGAGGCGCTGGTGGCGTACGACGCCCCGCGGGCCCCTGGGACGCGGTCACGGACACCCGGGGCGCACGGAGTTCAGGACGGGCTGTACGACAGGCGGGAGCAGGGGCGTTGAGCGAGTCTCCGATGTCAGGTGTGCGGGACATGACCGTGGCGGCGGCCTTCGCCGGAATGAGAAGGGTGGCCCCCGTCGTGTTCCGCGCCGCCTGCCCGGACTGCCGCGGCAACTTCGAGCTCACCGCGGGCGCCCTGCGCCTGGCCATCGGCGCCACCAGCCGGACCACCTTCTACTCCTTCACCTGCCCCGAGTGTGACGTGACCGTCCGTAAACCGGCGGGTGAGCGCGTGGTCGAGCTGCTCACCGGGGGTGGGGTCAGGACTCTCCGGCTGGCCGGGCCGTCGTGAGCGGCTGAGCGCTGGGTTTCTTCGCCCCCGCCGCCCCTACCCGTCCCATCCCTCCCCCCAGAGGGGGCCCCACTGGGGGCTGTCGCCCCCAGACTCCCGCTTCGGCCTGAACGGCCTCGTCCTCAAGCGCCGGACGGGCTGGGGCGTCCGGGCCATCCGGCGACGGGCTAGGCTCGGCGCCATGTTCTGGCCGATGTTCGCGATCGTTGTGGGGTTCCTGGGGCTCGCCGTTCTCGGGGTGCTCGCCGTCCGGGTCTTCCTGGAGGCGCAGCGCCTGGGAAGGCAGGTCACGGACTCGGCGCGGCGCATCAACCGGGCCGCCGAGGACCTCGAACGGGCCGCCGTGCACACGGCACGCTCTGTGGACGCACTGTGACTGTCCGGGGGCTCTCCTGTGAGTCTTCGGGTTGATGTGTTTTGGGCGACTTCGGCCTGTCACCTTGTCGGTGTCGGCAGGTACGCTGCTGATCGCGGCCGGAAAACGAGGCCCGGACCGCAAACCGGGAGTACGCACAGGGATTGCCTCAGGTTTACCCCCGAGCGTTACGATCGCTGTGAACACGACGGTCGGACGCCTGTCCGAACGATCGGACAGCACCCCCACCCAGCCGCCTCGGTGAGAAGGTAAAGACTTATGTTCGGAAGGCTCGGAGCCCCCGAGATCATTCTCATCCTCGTCGTCATCATCCTGCTGTTCGGCGCGAAGAAGCTTCCGGACATGGCGCGCTCGCTCGGCAAGTCCGCGCGCATCCTGAAGAGCGAAGCCAAGGCGATGAAGTCCGAGGGTCAGGACCCTGCCCCCGCCGCCCCGCCGCACACCGATGAGCCGGCCCCGGTGCAGCGCACCATCCAGGCCGCCCCCGGTGACGTGACGAGCGCGCGCCCGGTCACCGAACCCACGGACACGACCAAGCGCTGACGCTGACGCAAGGCCGGATGCCTCCGGCCTGCCGCACGAGATGAGGACGTGGGTTGCTCAAGTCTGCCCGCAACAAGGAGAAGGAGAGGGATCCCGAGGGGCGGATGCCTCTCGTGGAGCACCTCCGCGAACTGCGCAACCGGGTCGCGAAGGCCATGGTCGCCATCGTCGCCATCACGGTTGTGGCCGCCTTCTTCTACAACGACATCATCAACTTCTTCACCAAGCCGGTGCTCGACTCGGTCGGATGCCCGTCGTCCTTCTCCGAGCTGGCGAAGCAGCAGACCTCGGGGGACAGCCCCTGCGCGAAGATCACGATCAACGGTCTGCTCGCGCCCTTCACGCTCGCGCTGAAGGTGTCGCTGATGGCCGGTGTCGTGCTCGCCTCGCCGGTCTGGCTCTACCAGCTCTGGGCGTTCGTCGCGCCCGGCCTGCACAAGAGCGAGAAGAAGTATGCCTACGCGTTCGTGGCATCCGGCGTTCCGCTGTTCCTCGGTGGCGCGTACTTCGCCTACCGGGTGCTCCCCACCACCGCGAAGGTCCTGATCGAGTTCACGCCGTTCGGCGTCGACAACCTGCTGCCGCTGGACGACCTGCTCGACCTCGTCACGCGCATGGTGCTCGTCTTCGGTCTCTCCTTCGAACTGCCGCTGCTGCTGATCATGCTCAACCTCACCGGGATTCTCACCGGCAAGCGCATGGCCGGCTGGTGGCGAGGCATGATCATGGGCATCACGGTGTTCGCGGCCGTCGCGACGCCGAGTACGGACCCGCTGACCATGCTGGCGCTCGCCGGACCGATCTGGGTTCTGTACTTCGGCGCGGTCGCCTTCTCGCTGACGAACGACCGGCGCAGGCGCCGCCGCGAGGCGGAGGGACCGGACGACGACGAGGCCTCCGACCTGGACCTCACCCCCGAGGACATCGGCGAGATCGAGACCGTCTCCGCCAGCCGCGCCGCCCTGCCCGAACAGACGGGCGCGGAACGGGTGAACGGCTACGACGACGTGACCTGAGGCTCCCTCGCACCACCCCCGACGCGGAAGCGGCCGGGGCGCCAACCCGGCGCCCCGGCCGCTTCCATATTGCGTGAGCTGGGCCGATCCCGGGTTTCACAGACATCGATCCGGATAATGATCGTCCTGTTGTCAGTGGGGGCCGGTAGTCTCGAAAGCACGATGACAGAGGACCTCTCACCGGCCGAGCGGTATGCGGCAGCACGGAAGCGCGCTGTCGAGCAGGCCACCGCACTCGCGTCCTTCCGCGAGATGTACGACTTCGGTCTCGACCCCTTCCAGATCGAGGCCTGCCAGGCGCTCGAAGCCGGGAAGGGCGTGCTGGTGGCCGCCCCCACCGGTTCGGGCAAGACGATCGTCGGCGAGTTCGCCGTCCATCTCGCCCTCCAGCAGGGCAAGAAGTGCTTCTACACGACACCCATCAAGGCCCTGTCGAACCAGAAGTTCTCCGACCTGTGCCGTCGTTACGGCGCGGACAAGGTCGGCCTGCTCACCGGCGACAACAGCGTCAACTCCGATGCCCCGGTGGTCGTGATGACCACCGAGGTGCTCCGGAACATGCTGTACGCGGGCTCGCAGACCCTCCTGGGCCTCGGCTACGTGGTGATGGACGAGGTGCACTACCTCTCCGACCGCTTCCGCGGCGCCGTGTGGGAGGAAGTGATCATCCATCTCCCCGAGTCGGTCACCCTCGTCTCGCTGTCGGCGACCGTGTCCAACGCCGAGGAGTTCGGCGACTGGCTCGACACCGTGCGCGGCGACACCCAGGTGATCGTCTCCGAGCACCGGCCCGTGCCCCTGTTCCAGCACGTGCTCGCCGGACGCCGGATGTACGACCTCTTCGAGGAGGGCGAGGGCAGCAGGAAGGCCGTCAACCCCGATCTCACCAGGCTCGCGCGGATGGAGGCCCAGCGGCCCTCCTTCCAGGACCGCAAACGCGGGCGTGCCATGCGGGAGGCCGACCGTGAGCGTGAGCGCAGATCGCGCTCCCGCGTGTGGACGCCGGGGCGCCCCGAAGTCATCGAACGGCTCGACAACGAGGGCCTGTTGCCCGCCATCACGTTCATCTTCAGCCGCGCGGCCTGCGAGGCCGCCGTACAGCAGTGCCTGTACGCGGGACTGCGGCTGAACGACGACGAGGCACGGGAGCGGGTGCGGGCCCTCGTCGAGGAGCGCACCGCCTCCATCCCCGACGAGGACCTGCACGTCCTCGGGTACTACGAGTGGCTGGAGGGCCTGGAGCGAGGCATCGCCGCCCACCACGCGGGCATGCTGCCCACGTTCAAGGAGGTCGTCGAGGAACTCTTCGTACGAGGCCTCGTGAAGGCCGTCTTCGCCACCGAGACCCTCGCGCTCGGCATCAACATGCCCGCCCGCTCGGTCGTGCTGGAGAAGCTCGTCAAGTGGAACGGCGAACAGCACGCCGACATCACCCCCGGCGAGTACACCCAGCTGACCGGCCGCGCCGGCCGCCGTGGCATCGACGTCGAGGGTCACGCCGTAGTGCTGTGGCAGCGCGGGATGAGCCCCGACCACCTGGCGGGACTGGCCGGCACGCGCACGTATCCGCTGCGCTCCAGCTTCAAGCCGTCCTACAACATGGCGGTCAACCTCGTGGACCAGTTCGGGCGGCACCGCTCTCGCGAGCTGCTGGAGACCTCGTTCGCGCAGTTCCAGGCCGACAAGTCGGTCGTCGGGATCTCCCGGCAGGTGCAGCGCAACGAGGAGGGCCTGGACGGCTACAAGGAGTCCATGACCTGCCACCTGGGCGACTTCGAGGAGTACGCGGCACTGCGCCGCGACCTCAAGGACCGCGAGACCGACCTGGCCCGGCAGGGCGCCGCCCAGCGGCGTGCCGAGGCCGCCGTCGCGCTGGAGAAGCTCAAGCCCGGTGACATCATCCACGTCCCCACGGGCAAGTACGCGGGCCTCGCCCTCGTCCTTGACCCCGGGCTGCCCGCCGGCCGGTCCAACGGCCACCGCGGCTTCGAGCAGCACGACGGCCCACGGCCGCTGGTGCTGACCTCCGAACGGCAGGTGAAGCGGCTGGCGTCCATGGACTTCCCCGTGCCCGTCGAGCCGTTGGAGCGGATGCGGGTCCCCAAGTCCTTCAACCCGCGTTCGCCGCAGTCCCGCCGCGACCTCGCCTCCGCGCTGCGCACCAAGGCCGGGCACATCCCGCCCGAGCGGGCCCGCAAGCAGCGGGCCCAGGCGGCCGACGATCGCGAGATCGCCCGGCTGCGCACCGCGATCCGCGCCCACGCCTGCCACGGCTGCAACGACCGCGAGGACCATGCCCGTTGGGCCGAGCGCTACCACCGGCTGCTGCGCGACACCTCGCAGCTGGAACGGCGCATCGAGGGCCGCACGAACACCATCGCCCGTACGTTCGACCGCATCGTCGCCCTGCTCACCGAGCTGGACTATCTGCGTTCCGACGAGGTGACCGAGCACGGCAAGCGGCTCGCCCGGCTCTACGGCGAGCTGGACCTGCTGGCCAGCGAATGCCTGCGCGCGGGCGTGTGGGAAGGGCTGTCACCCGCCGAACTCGCCGCCTGTGTCTCTGCGTTGGTGTACGAGTCCCGGGTCGCCGACGACGCCATGGCGCCGAAGGTGCCGTCCGGCAAGGCCAAGGCCGCGCTCGGCGAGATGGTCCGGATCTGGGGCCGGCTCGACGCGCTGGAGGAGGAGTTCCGGATCACCCAGAGTGAGGGCGTCGGCCAGCGCGAGCCTGACCTCGGCTTCGCCTGGGCGGCCTACGAGTGGGCCTCGGGCAAGGGCCTCGACGAGGTGCTGCGGGAGGCGGAGATGCCGGCCGGCGACTTCGTCCGGTGGTGCAAGCAGGTCATCGACGTCCTCGGGCAGATCTCTGCTGCGGCACCGGTCTCCGGCGTGGAGGGGTCAACGGTCGCGAAGAACGCACGCAAGGCCGTGGAGGGGCTGCTGCGGGGGGTTGTGGCGTACTCGTCCGTGGGGTAGCCGTCGGTGGTTCGGCGGGTTGTGAGCCGGCGGTTGTGGTTCGGCTCGGTGGGTGCGTGCGGGTTCTCTGTGGCTGCTCGCGCCCACCGCTCAGGTGTGGTGCTCGGGACCTTGGTTACACGAAGTCCTCGAAGGTGAGCTGCTGCGGGATGTCCGCGAGTGGTTCGGGCGGCTGGTCAAAGAGGATCCGGTAGTCGCTCCCGGCGGTCCGGCTGATGGGCGGTCGGCCGCCGAGCGCGGCGTGCGGCCGCTCGTGGAGCAGTCCGTTCTCGCCGTGCGCCCGCCAGCGGGCGTACCACTTGGCCAGGCAACGGCGCGAGATCCCGGCTTCCGCAGCGACGTGCGCGATCGGACGTCCGGCGTCGATCTGCAGGCACAGGCGCAGACGTCCTTCGGCGGTCAGCGGTGCGTTCCGGTGCCCCCTTGCCCCCTGCTGGTGGCGCTCCTGGACTCGGTGGCCGCGTTCACCGGGAACCCTGGGATCTCAGGGCTCCCGCGTGAGCGGCTGTGCGTGGCGTCAGCGTGCGAACTTTTCGATGGCCGCCGGGGTGACGGGGGTGAAGAAGTTGACGAGGTTGCCGTCGGGGTCACGGAACAGCAGCGACCGGTTGCCCCAGGGCATCGTGGTGGGCTCGTTGACGAAGTCGGTGACGAAGCCGGTCAGGTTCTGGTGAACGCGGTCCACGTCGTCGACGAGGAACTCGGTGATCACGCTGTGGTTGTCCGCCGGGCGGGCAGAGCCCGGGGCGAACAGCGGGACGGTGCGGGTGCCGGCGATCGCCAGGGTGGCGCCCGGGGTCTTGAGCTCGGCGAAGTCCTCGGTGGCCCACGTCGCCCGCACTCCTGTGGCTCGCTCGTAGAACTCGACGAGACGCGCTACGTCGCTGGTGATGATGCGGATCGAGACGAAGTCCATGGGGATTCTCCTTGGCTGTGCTGGAGGCGGCGTGCACGTCGCAGGCTAGGAGAAATAGTGGACAGAATCGGTCCTGTATTCGCGTTAGGTTGTGCCCATGCCTCGACCCACCGGCCGCGTGCTGACACTCCTGGAGCTGCTGCACTCGGGCGGCACCCGTACGGTGGCCGAACTCGCCGACCGGCTCGGCGTCGAAGGGCGCACCGTGCGGCGGTATGTGGACCAGCTGATCGACCTCGACGTGCCCGTGGAATCGGTGCGAGGCCGCTACGGCGGGTACCGGCTCGCCCCCGGGTACCGCTTGCCTCCGCTCATGCTCAGCGACGACGAGGCGCTGGCCGTGCTGCTCGGCCTGGTCGCCGGCCGCCGGGCAGGGCTGACAACGACGCAGCACACGGCAAGCGAGACGGCATCGGCCAAGATCCGGAGGGTGCTGCCCAAGCACATCGCCCGCAGGCTCGACACACTCCTGGAATCCCTCGCCTTCACGGACCAGCCCGGAGAGTTCGACACCCCGGACGCCGGAGTCCTGCTCACCATCGCCGATGCGGTGCGCCACCGCCGACCGGTCTCGATCCGCTACACCGACCGCGACGAACGGCGCAGCGAACGCACGCTGCACGCGTACGGGATCGTCGCCCATGCGGGCCGGTGGTACGTCACGGGCAAGGACGCCCGGATCGGCGAGGACCGAACCTTCCGGCTCGATCGCATTGCAGACGCGCGGACCCTGCCCGGCTCATTCGAAGCGCCGGCGGGTCCCGGTCCGGCACAGCGCGTGTTGTCAGGCTTCGCCACGGCTGAGTACCGGCATGAGGTGACCTTGCGGATCCACGGCACGGTCGAGCAGATCCGCGCGCACCTTCCCGCCGGCGTCGCGAGCCTGGAGGAGCACGAGCCCACGGCAGGCGAGGACCGGGCAACCGAGCGCTGGCTACGCGTCGAGCTGCGGGCGGAGCGGCTCGACTGGTTGCCTCCGGTACTGGCCACACTCGACCGGCCGTTCGTCATCGAGCGCCCCGCTGAACTGCGCGACCTCGTCATCGAGCTCGCCGATCGCCTCGCGTCCTACGCCCGCCAAGCCTGACGGCGAGGAACCAGTGTCATGAGATGGCCAACTTAGGCCGTGCTCCATCGGGGTGTCCGTGGGCTGCCGGTTTCCCGTGTAACCGAGCGCGCTGGTTGCGATCGGGTGTTCGGGGCCGTGCTGGTCAGCGGCGGTTCTTCAGGTACGCGCGCCAGCCGCCGTACGTCGTGATGTCCTCGGCGCCTTCGAGGGCGGCCGGTTCGCACAGGAAGCCGGATACGTGGGTGCCGTCGGCGAGTTCGACGCGGCCCAGGGCCATCGGGCGGGGGAGGGCGGCCAGGAAGTGGCCGAGGCCTTCGGCGGGGAGACGCCACACCTCCGCCTCGATGGCCGCCCCGCCGGTCTCCCCCTCGCCGACGTGGACCAGGCCCGGCTTCGGCGGGGTCGTGGGGAGGGCGTGCAGGCGGTAGACGGGGGCCGTCGTGGTCGCGCGTTCCAACCGGGCGCCAAGAGCGAGGAGTTGGGGGTTGAGCGGCTGGCCCGCGAGATGCGCCCCGACCACCGCGAGGCGGGCCTCGGGCTGGAGCAGGCGGGCGATCGTGGCGAGCCGTTCGTCGGTGAACGCCGGGCCGATCAGCATCACGCCGAACGGAAGGCCGTCGACCTCGCCCGCGGGTACGGCAACCGCGGCCTGGTCGAAGAGGTTGGTGGAGTTGGTGAAGCGGCCCAGCCGGGCGTTGGCGCCCAGCGGGTCGGCGGCGACCTCGGCGAGGGTCGGGTGACCAGGGGCCGTGGGCAGCAACAGCGCGTCGGCGTCGGCCAGTTCGGCGAGTGCGCGGGTGTGCAGGGCGGCCAGCCGCTCTTGGTCGGCATAGAGCTGGTGGGCGTGGATGTCGCGGGCGCGGGTGATGATGCCGCCGACGGTAGGGTCGAGAGTCGCGCTCGCCTCACCGCCCTCGGCGAGCAACTTGTCGACAAAGGTGCCCACGGCCGTGTAGCGCTCCGCGACGAACGCGCCCTGGTACAGCATCGCGGCGGCCTCGGTGAACGGGGTGAGGTCGAGGGTGCGCACGGAGACGCCCGCGGTGCGGAGCTGGGTCACCGCGGCCTCGTACGCCTGTGCCCAGCCGGGGTCGAGTTCGCCGAGTTGGGCGATCGGCGGAACCGCCACGCGCCAGGGGCCGGGGGCGCGCTGGGGGAGGGGCGGGAGATCGCGGGCGGGCGGGGACGCCATGTGCGCGAGTGCCTGCTCGGCCTCGGGGAGCGTACGGGCGAAGACGGTCACACAGTCGAGGGAGGCGCAGGCCGGGACGACGCCGGTCGTGGGGACCAGACCTCTGGTCGGCTTGAGTCCGACGATGCCGTTGAAGGCGGCGGGGACGCGGCCGGAGCCGGCGGTGTCGGTGCCGAGGGCGAAGTCGACGAGCCCCAGCGTCACGGCGGTGGCGGAGCCGGAGCTCGAGCCGCCGCTGATGCGGGTGGGGTCGTGGGCGTTGCGGACGGGGCCGTAGGGGGAGCGGGTGCCGACCAGGCCGGTGGCGAACTGGTCGAGGTTGGTGGTGCCGAGGATGAGGGCGCCGGCGTCCTTGAGGCGGGCGACGACCGGGGCGTCGGCCTCGGGGTGGTAGGCGTAGGCGGGGCAGCCGGCGGTGGTGGGGAGGCCCTGGACGTCGATGTTGCCCTTCGCGGCGAAGAGTTTGCCGGCCAGGGGGAGGTGGTCGCCTGCGGCGAGGCGTTCGTCGATGCGGGTGGCTTCCGCCTCGACGTCGGCCTGGGGGCGTAGGTCGATCCAGACCTCGGGGCGGGCTACGGCGTCGATGCGGGCGTAGGCCATACGGACTCGGGTCAGGGTCGACATCTGTGCTCCTTGGGGTGGGCTGGGGTGGTGCTGTCGGCTGCGGGTGCGCGGTGAGTTGTTTCGCCCCCGCCGCCCCTACCCGTCCCATCCTTCTGGGGCTCCGCCCCAGACCCCGCTCCTCAAACGCCGGAGGGGCTGGATATTCAGCCCGTCCGGCGTTTGAGGACGAGGCCCCTTCAGGGCCGAAGCGGGGGTCTGGGGGCGCAGCCCCCAGGAACAGGACGGGACGGGTAGGGGCTGCGGGGGCGAGCCGCATGTCAGGCGGTCGGTGTCAGGACGATCAGCGCCGTGCCCGCCTCCACCTGCGCGCCGGGCCTGGTCAGGATTTCGTGGACCACCCCTGTTATCGGGGCGTGCACCCGGGACTCCATCTTCATCGCCTCCAGGGCCAGGAGCGGCTGGCCCGCTGTCACCTCGTCGCCCGGCGAGACGTTCAACTGCCATACCGATGCCGCGAATTCGGCCTCGATGAGGTGGCCCCCGGCCGGGATCGTCACCTCGGGGGAAACAGTGGGGGGTGCCGTTGCCGCCTCCGCCCTCGTGAACTCGCCTGCCGCCTCCCACGCGTCCCGTTCCGTCGAGAACGCCGCGCCCTGACGGGTGCGGAACTCCGCGATCGACTCGGCGTTCTCCGTCAGGAACTCCTCGTACTCCGCCAGGGAGAAGACACCCTCCTCGATGCGGGGGACGAAGCGGCCCGAGGTGATGTCGGCGCGCAGGTCGAGGAGTTCGTCGGGCTCGACGGCGTACCACTTGATGCGGTCGAAGAACCGCAGCAGCCACGGGGAGCCCGGTTCGAACGCGCCGCGCTGCTGCCAGCCCGACCACACCTGGGTCGTACGGCCGACGAACTGGTAGCCGCCGGGGCCCTCCATGCCGTAGACGCAGAGGTAGGCGCCGCCGATGCCCACCGAGTTCTCCGCCGTCCAGGTGCGGGCCGGGTTGTACTTCGTCGTCACCAGGCGGTGGCGGGGGTCCAGCGGGGTGGCCACCGGGGCGCCCAGGTAGACGTCTCCCAGGCCCAGCACGAGGTACTCGGCCTCGAACACCGTGCGGTACACGTCGTCGACCGAGTCCAGACCGTTCACGCGGCGGATGAACTCGATGTTCCAGGGGCACCAGGGCGCGTCGTCGCGGACGCCCGCCATGTAGCGGGCGATGGCCTCGCGGGTCGCAGGGTCGTCCCAGGAGAGGGGGAGGTGGATCGTGCGGGAGGGGACCGTGAGGCGGTCCGCGGGAGGCAGTGCGGTCGCCGTCTGCCTTATCGCGGCGAGCAGTTCCGGTTGGGGGAGCAGGGCCGGGTCCGCCTGGATCTGGAGGGAGCGGATGCCCGGTGTCAGGTCCGTCACCCCGTCGAGGTCCAGCTCCGTCACCGCCTCCATCAGGGCGTGGACGCGCATCCGGAGGGCCAAGTCGAGCTGCATGGGCCCGAATTCGACCAGCAGGTTGTCGTCGCCGCTGCGGCGGTACGTGATGTCGCCGTCCCGGGCCAGTACGCCCCCGTCGACAATCGCCGCCCGCCGTACGCCCGTTGTGTCCACCGGTGCGAAGCGGACCGTGTCGCCTGGGCGCAGCTGGCCCAGTTTCCAGCGTTCCGTGCTGAGGACGGTGGCCGGGCACACGAAGCCGCCGAGCGAGGGGCCGTCCGGGCCCAGCAGGACCGGCATGTCGCCGGTGTAGTCGACGGCGCCCACGGAGTACGGCGTGTCGTGGATGTTGGACGGGTGCAGGCCCGCCTCGCCACCGTCCGTGCGCGCCCAGCGGGGCTTGGGACCGACCAGCCTTACGCCCGTGCGGGCCGAGTTGAAGTGGACCTTCCAGTCGGCCGCGTAGAAGTCGTGGATGTCCTCCTCGGTGAAGAACTCCGGTGCCGCGTGCGGGCCTTCGACGGCGCCGATGTGCCAGGGGGACGCGAACTCCGGGCGGTCGGCCGGTGTGACCGGGGCCCCGGTTGTTGTCGCCGTTCCGCCGTGCAGGACGTCGCCCGTGCGCAGTGCCCGGCCTCCGTGCCCGCCGAACCTGCCCAGCGTGAAGGTGGCCGCGCTGCCGAGGAACGGCGGCACGTCCAGGCCGCCGCCCGCGAACAGGACGTACGTCCGCAGGCCCTGTTCCGTCGGGGCGCCGATCGCCAGGACGGCACCCGCGGGTACCGTCACCGGCTCCCACTGCGCGACCGGCGTGCCGTCCAGCGTGACCGGCGCCGGGGCCCCGGTCACGCACACCGTCGTGGGGTGCGTGAACCTCAACGACGGTCCCTGGAGGGTGCATTCGAGGCCGGGGGCGCCCTCGTCGTTGCCCAGGGCACGGTTGCCGAGGCGGAACGAACGGTCGTCCATCGGGCCGCACGGAGGCACGCCGACCTGCCAGTAGCCGGTGCGGCCCGGCCAGTCCTGGACCGTGGTGAGGGTCCCGCCGGAGACGACCTCGATGCGCGGGGTCGGATCACTCACCCCGGTGAGGGTCGCCGTCGAGTGCGTCGCGGAACGGAAGTCGCGGTTCGCCAGGGCCGCCTGCACCAGCCCGAGGTTCGTCTCGATGCCGTCGACCCGGGTTCGGGCCAGCGCCTCGTCGAGCCGACGCAGCGCGTGCTCCCGGTCGGCGCCGTACGCGATCACCTTCGCGAGCATCGGGTCGTACGACGTGGTCACCTCGGTGCCCGTCTCCACCCAGCCGTCGACCCGCACCCCGCCAGGGAACTCCACCCGAGTCAACAGACCCGCGCTGGGCCGGTGTTCGCGCGAGGGGTCCTCGGCGTAGACGCGGGCTTCGACGGCGTGACCTCGGGGGGTGCCCGGGTCCTGGACGACGTTCCGCTCGCCGCGGGCCAGCCGCAGCATCCAGGCGACGAGGTCGACGCCGTAGATCTCCTCCGTGACCGGATGTTCCACCTGGAGCCGGGTGTTGACCTCCAGGAAGTACGCCTCCTCGCGGGCGGCGTCGTACACGAACTCCACTGTTCCGGCGGAGCGGTAGCCGACGGACGCGCACAGCGTGCGTGCGGAGTCGGCCAGTTGGGCACGCACATGGGCGGGAAGCCCGGGTGCCGGGGCCTCCTCCACCACCTTCTGGTTGCGGCGCTGGAGCGAGCAGTCGCGGTCGCCGAAGGTGACGACCCGGCCCTCGCCGTCGCCGAAGACCTGCACCTCGACATGGCGGGCGCGTTCGACGAGCCGCTCCAGGAAGACTCCGGCCGAGGAGAAGGAGGCGGCGGCGACGCGCTGCACCCGCTCCCAGGCGTCGGCGAGTTCGGCGGCCGAGGCGCAGGCGGACATGCCGATGCCGCCGCCCCCGCCGGTCGCCTTCAGCATCACGGGATAGCCGATGACGGCGGCCCGTTCGTACGCCTCGTCGAGGGAGGCCAGCAGCCCTGTGCCGGGTGCGAGGGGCACTCCTGCTGCCTCGGCCGCGGCCCGGGCCGTGTGCTTCGCGCCGAACAGTTCCAGCTGCTCCGGCGTCGGCCCCACGAACACGATCCCGGCGTCCTCGCAGCGCCGCGCGAAGTCGGCGTCCTCGGACAGGAATCCGTACCCGGGATGGATCGCCCCGGCGCCCGTCTCCTTGGCCGCCGCCAGCACCAGGCCGGCGTCGAGATACGACTCCTTCGCGGGCGCCGGACCGAGCCGTACCGCCTCGTCGGCGAGCCGGACGTGCGGGGCGGAGCGGTCGGGGTCGGAGTAGACCGCGACCGTGCGCAGGCCCAGCTCCCGTGCCGTACGGATGATGCGCACGGCGATCTCGCCCCGGTTGGCGACCAGCAGCGTGTCGAAGGTCATTCCGGCCCCGCCTCGGTGATGGTCATCTCTACCTCGGTCGGGTCGAAGCCGTTGCAGGGGTTGTTGATCTGGGGGCAGTTGGAGACGAGGACCAGGACATCGCGCTCGGCGCGGAGCGTGAGTGAGAGTCCCGGCGCCGAGAGACCGTCGACTATGCCGAGCGTGCCGTCCTTCTCCACGGGCACGTTCATGTACCAGTTGATGTTGGAGACCAGGTCCCTTTTGCCCAGGCCGTGTCGGGCGCCCTCGGCGAGGAAGTTGTCCACGCACGCGTGCTGCGACCAGGTGTGGTGGCCGTACCGCAGGGTGTTCGACTCCTTGGAGCAGGCGCCGCCGACCGTGTCGTGCCGGCCGACGTCGTCGGCGACCACGGTCATCAGGGGCGTGTGCTCGTTCGACATCAGGACACTGCCCGTGGTGAGGAAGATGCCGCCCTGCGCGTGGATCGTGTCGGGCGCGCTGTAGCGCACGGAGGTGTCGTGGGCGTCGTACACGAGGCAGTCGACGGCCTGGTTGCCGTGCAGGTCGGTGATGGTCAGCGTCCCGCCCGCGCGTACGACCGACGACCAGGCGGCGCGGGCCGGAACGACGGCCTTCCGGACGTTCGGCTGGACGATCGGCGTGCTCATGCGAGCCCCCTCGCGGCAAGGAATTCGGCGGTGTTCAGGAACGCGCGGCGGCCCTCGGGTGTGGCCTCCCACAGCGGATCGCCGGGGAGGGTCGCCCCGGCGCGCCAGGCCAGCACCTCCAGGGGGGTGCTGACGTAGTCGTCGCGCGGGTCGGCGGGGTGCGGGACGTTCGCGATCAGCACCGTGACGTCCTGCTCGGCGCGCAGCGTCACACTGCCGCCCGGTCCGGCCGAGCCGGTGAAGTCGAGGGCGCCGTCCTCACGTACCTCCACGCCCTGGAAGAAGGAGAGCGACGGCGGCAGATCGCGCGGCTGGAGGCCGTTCTTGGCCGCCGCCAGCTTGAACAGCTCACGGCCGGCGGGGGACGGCGACTGCGGGGTGCCGTCGCCGTACCGGCCGGTGTTGCGTACGAGGGTCGAGGTGCCGCACAGCGCGTCATGGCGCCCGGAGGTGTCGGTGATCAGCGAGGCGAGGACACGGCCCTGGTCGGACAGCAGCAACTGCCCCTCGCCGAGGTAGGCGTTCCACTGGACCTTGACCGTGTCGGCGACGTTCAGCCGCTCCCAGGGCCGGTCCGCGGCGAAGAGCAGCAGATGGGCGCAGGCGTCGCCGCGCAGGTCGGTCAGGCGCAGCTCGGTGCCGCGGGCCAGTACCCGGTGCGTGTAGTTGCCGCCCGCCACCGTCTCGGCCCACACCAGATGGCCCGCCGCGCAGGGCGGAGCGGGCCAGTCGGCGGCCGGGACGACGGGCATGGCCTCGGCCCGGGCGCCCTCCTGGGCACGGGCGTGGTCGCGGGCTCCGTACGTGGTCGATGTCCCCATCGGGGGTCCTCCGGCTCCGAAGTCGTACTGCTTCTGCTTCTCGTACTGCGTCTGGTTACTGCGTCTCGTGGTGCTTGCGCCTGTCCTGCCGCCTAATTTCTGTCGCGCGACAGAAATTAGGCGGAGGGCGAGACACTGGAATTGCCCGGGTGTTGCCACCTGGTTACCGATTGCTCACCGAGATCATCGGACCGGGCGGTATGCGAGGATCGAACACATGGGAACGACGGGTGGGCCGGGCGGACGGCGGGTCGGCAGGCCGCGCGTCTCGCAGCGGCCGGACAGCGGGCTCACCCCACGGGCCGAACTGCTCACCGCGGCCGCCGATTTGTTCACCACCCGCGGCTACGCGGCCACCACCACCCGGACCATCGCCGAGCGGGCGGGGATGCGCCAGGCGTCCATGTACCACTACGTCTCCGGCAAGGAGGAGCTGCTCGCCGAGCTCCTGGAGTCCACCGTCACCCCTTCGTTGACCTACGCCCGCGGGCTGCTCGCCGACGACGTGACCCCGGCCGAGGGCCGGTTGTGGGAGCTGTGCCGCACCGACGTCGAGTTGCTCTGTGGCGGCCCGCACAACCTCGGCGGCCTCTACCTGCTCCCCGAGGTGCGCGCCGAACGCTTCGCGGGCTTCCATGCGGTGCGGGCCGAACTCAAGGACACCTACCGGCAGTTGCTCGCCGCGACGGCTGCCGGGGGCGCGCTCGCCAAGACCGAGCTGGACCTGCGGACGGATCTGCTCTTCGGGCTCATCGAGGGGGTCATCCTCGTGCACCGCTCCGACCCCGAGCGCCCGGTCTCCGTCTTCGCGGAAGCCACGGCGGACGCGGCGCTGCGCATCGCCGGTATCTGAGGGCCGTGGCGGCCTCCGAGGCTTCCGGAGGCCCGTGTTCACCCGTCACGGTGAGTGGTTCTCGTACGCCCGTATGTAGTGACGCAGTGTGTGCGATTGCATCCGCAGCGTGTAAATGGGCTGAGGTTACTCCACTTACGGGGGGCATTTCCGAGGGTTGCCGAATATGACACGGCGTTGATCCCGTCGGACTAAGCTCGCCCGCAGCGCACCGAGTTGGTATGTATTCGTGCGCTTGTTCCCAAAAAATACCGAAGATCCAGACAATCCCCAGACGTACCCCACAGCGAGCTCCCCCAACCCAGCCGATTTTTCTCAGAGGGCATACATGGTGAGTGTTCAATCGCCTCCCGGTGGCCGTGAACTTCCCTACGCGCGCGTGCTGTTGCTACCCGCCATAGCGATGGCCGGGGCGACCGGAGCCGCCGTCGCCCTGGTGACGGGGCCGGCCCGCGCCGCCGTCGGCTGGTGCGGAGTCATCGCCACGGTCCTGGTCGTCACGGTCGCCGCCGAAGTGGTACGCCGCGGCCGTACCGTCCGTACCCTGCGGGCCGAGCACGCCCGTCACACCGCGTATCTGGAGCGGCGCATCGCCGCCCACGACGAGGACTTCGACCGGCTGGGCAAGGAAGTCCTGCCGTACGCGCTCCGTCGGCTGCGCGGCGCCGGTTCACCCACAGAGGTGATTCGCCAATTCGGTCTGCCGGACTCTCCGTACCGTGAACTCCCGGTAGCGCAGCGCAAGCTGCTGACCCACGTCCTGGAGATCATCGACCGCGAGGATGCCATGCGGGACGGCGCGCAGCGCGCGTTCGTCAGCATCGCCCGGCGCGTTCAGGCGATCGTCCACCAGCAGGCCAACGAACTCCGGGAGATGGAGGAGGACCACGGCCGCAACCCCGAGGTCTTCGACGACCTCCTGCGTATCGATCACGGCACCGCGCTGATCGGCCGCCTCGCCGACTCCATCTCCGTGCTCGGCGGCGGCCGGCCCGGACGCCAGTGGCCCCAGCCCGTCGCGCTGTACAGCGTGCTGCGCGGCGCGATGTCCCGGATCCTGGAGTACCGCCGCATCGAGCTCGCCTCCATCGCAAAGGTCAACGTCGACGGCAACTCCGTCGAACCGCTCATCCACGCGGCGGCCGAACTCCTCGACAACGCCACGCGCTACTCGCCGCCCCACACCAAGGTCCACGTCACCGCGACCGAGGTGCAGACCGGCATCGCCATCGAGATCGAGGACGCCGGCGTCAGCCTCAGCGAGGAGGCCCGCAAGCGTGCCGAGGACATGATCGCCCGCGCCCAGGCAGGCTTCGACCTCAACGACCTCGGCGAGTCCCCGCGCCTCGGCATGGCGGTCGTGGGCCGCCTCTGCGAGACGTACAGGATGCAGATCTCCCTCCGGCAGTCCGCGTACGGCGGTGTCCGAGCGGTACTGGTCGTGCCCACCGAGATGCTCACCAGCGACCCCGCCCCCGGGCTCGCCCACGGCATCGGTGCCACCGCCGCGCCCAAGATCGAACTCGGTGCGCTGGAAGGTCCCAAGCGCCCGCCCAAGAAGCGCCGCCCCACGACCGGCCCGCGAATCCCGGCCTCCGTCTCCATGGAGGACGACGTCCCGGAGGTCACCGAGTGGACCGAGAACGGTCTGCCGCAGCGCCGCAGCCGGGTCAAGACCCCGCTCAGCGAGCGGTACGCCCGGTCCAGGGCCGCCGAGGCCGAGATGGACGCCGACCCGGAGCTCCGCAAACTGTGGGAGCCCGAGCCGCAGAAGAAGGAAGAAGAACCGCTGCCGGGCCTGTGGGTCGAGGCGTTCATGGAAGGCCTCAAGGGCGACCCGGACCCGACGGCCTTCACCAGGAACCCCGACGACCCGACGACGTTCTCGGGTCACCCCGACGACGCGGTCGACTTCACAGGGTTCCCTGCCGCCGGCTCCAGGGCCCTCGACGGCCACCCGGACGACCGGGCGGCCTTCGGCGGCCACCGGGAAGACCCGACCGCAGCCAGCACCAACCAGCAGCCGGCCCATGCCGAGGCCGACGACGAGGGGGACCTCAAGTGATCTCGCAGCGAGCCAACTTCGACTGGATGCTCAAGGAGCTCGCCGACGGCGTTCCCGGTATCCAGCAGATCGTGGTGCTCTCCGCCGACGGCCTGCGCATCGCCCGCTACGGGGGCGACCCCGACGCCGCCGACCGTGTCGCAGCCGCCTGCGCGGGCCTGCAGAGCCTCGCGGGCGCCGTCGCGCACGAGATCCCGGACAGCGACGGCACCATGCGCATGGTCATCATCGAGGTCAAGGGCGGCTACTTCTACCTGATGGCCGCCGGCCCCAACGCCTACCTCGCGGTCCTCGCCAACGTGATCGCCGAACCCGGCAACATGAGCAACCACATGCGCGACCTCGTGGTCCGGATCGGAGCTCACCTCACCAGTCCGCCCCGGCGGAACGGGCAGACCGTATGACTCCTCCGCAGCGCCGGCGGCGCTACCCCACCAAGCAGGAACCTCCGACGGAGCCCCACTACGAGAGCGCGGCGGCCACGGAGGGCACGGAGAGCAAGACCGGGAAGCGCAAGAACCCGGAACGGCTCTATGTGCTCACCGGCGCGACCGAGGGCGGCGAGCGAGCCTCCCTCGACCTTGTCACGTTAATCGTGGCGTGCGCCGAGCCCCCGCCCTCCGCCCCACCGGAGCAGTCGGCGCTGCTCCGCCTGTGCAAGGCACCCCTGTCCGTGGCCGAGCTCTCGGCCTACCTCAACCTGCCGTTCAGCGTGGTGACCGTCCTGCTCACCGAGCTGCTGACGGCTGAACTGGTCCAGGCGCGCGACCCGCTCATCAGCCAGTCGCTCGCCGACCGTTCCCTCCTCGAAGCGGTGATGCATGGACTTCAAAAGCTCTGACTCCATCACAGGTCCACGGACCGAGGACCGCCTGCCGCAGACCACCCAGGCCGCGGTGAAGATCGTCATCGTGGGCGGGTTCGGCGTCGGCAAGACGACCATGGTCGGCTCGGTCAGCGAGATCAGGCCGTTGACCACCGAAGAGACCATGACGCAGGCAGGCATCGGCGTCGACGACAACTACGGCTCCGATTCGAAGACCGCCACCACCGTGGCCATGGACTTCGGCCGCATCAGCATCACCGACCAACTGGTGCTGTACCTGTTCGGCACCCCGGGCCAGGAACGCTTCTGGTTCCTGTGGAACGGCCTGTTCGAAGGCGCCCTCGGCGCGGTCGTCCTGATCGACACCCGGCGCCTGGAAGTGAGCTTCGACGTCATAGGGCGCCTGGAGGAGCGAGGTGTGCCCTTCGTCATCGCGGTCAACTCCTTCCCGGACGCGCCCCGTTACCCGGTCGAGGACCTGCGCTCGGCCCTCGACCTGGCGCCGGAGATCCCCATCGTGGAATGCGACGCACGCCGCCGGGCCTCCAGCCGCGACACGCTCATGACGCTGATGCGCTTTCTGCACTCGCTGGAGATGACGAAGGCGCCTGTCTGAGGGCGGCAGTTCACCACCCGGCACACCATCAACTCTTCTGACACCGGATCCACCTCAGTTTCGGAGCGATCACTGTGACGCCTGAACCCCACTCCCTGACCGACACGGACGACACCGCCCTCAGCCCGCCCCCCGGCTGCCCCGCCCACGGCACCGGTCCCGGTGGACTGCGCCGGCTGTACGGCCCCGAGGCCGAGGACCTGGGAGCCGTGTACGAGAAACTGCGGGCCGAGCACGGCGCGGTGGCCCCCGCGCTGCTCCACGAGGACGTGCCCATCTGGGTGGTGCTCGGCCACGGCGAGAACATGCACATGGTGCGGACCCCCTCGCACTACTGCAAGGACAGCCGGTTGTGGACACCCATGCAGGACGGCACGGTCAAGCCCGACCACCCGCTCATGCCGCACTTCGCCCGGCAGCCCATCTGCTGCCACACCGAGGGCGAAGAGCACCTGCGGCTGCGCGGCGCGGTCACCGGCGCCATGTCGACCATCGACCACCGGGGCATCCGCCGCTACATCAACCGCTCGACCCAGCACCTCGTCAACCAGTTCTGTGAGGAGGGCAGCGCCGACCTGGTCAGCCAGTTCGCCGAGCACCTGCCGATGGCGGTGATGTGCGAGATCCTCGGCATGCCCGAGGAGTACGGCGACCGGATCGTGCAGGCCGCCCGCGACATGCTCAAAGGCACCGAGACCGCGATCGCGAGCAACCAGTACGTCATGGACGCCCTGATGCGCCTCACCGCCCGCCGCCGGGCCGAGCCCAGGGACGACTTCACCAGCCACCTCATCAACCACCCGGCGGGGCTCGACGACGAGGAGATCGGCCAGCACCTGCGCGTCGTCCTGATCGTCGCGTACGAGAGCACCGCCAACCTCCTCGCCAACGTACTGCGTGAGGTGCTCACCAACCCGGGGTTCCGTGCTCAGCTCAACGGCGGCCAGATGACCGTGCCCGAGGCGGTCGAACAGTCCCTGTGGGACGAGCCTCCGTTCAGCACTGTCTTCGCCTACATCGCCAAGCAGGACACCGAGCTGGGCGGCCAGCGCATCCGCAAGGGCGACGGCCTCCTCCTCGGTATGGCACCGGGCAACGTCGACCCGCGTGTCCGCCCCGATCTTGAGGCCAACATGCAGGGCAACCGCTCCCACCTCGCGTTCAGCGGCGGCCCCCACGAGTGCCCGGGCCAGGACATCGGCCGCGCCATCGCCGACGTCGGCGTCGACGCGTTGCTGACCCGTGTTCCGGACATCCAACTCGCCTGCGGGGAGCACGAGCTGCGCTGGCGGTCGTCCGTCTCCACCCGGCACCTGGTGGAACTGCCGGTGAAGTTCGCGCCGAAGCCCCCGCAGGAGGTCATGGAGCGACCCGTCGTCAGGCCGATGCCGTCGCAGCGTCCGCACAACTGGCAGGTCAGCACGGAACAGCCACAGCCACAGCCCGCGGCTCCGGAACCCGCGATCCCGGCCGGCGAGCCCGCGCCGGCACCGGCGCCCGAAACGGCCCGCCGGCCGGGGGTGTTCCGGCGTCTCCTGCGCTGGTGGCGCGGCGACTGAACCGACCGGGGCGCCGGTGCTATCCGGCCCAGTCGGCGTACGACGACCAGGCCCGCAGCACACGCGAGCTGACGAAACGGTGCTCGCGCCCCGTGACCGGATCGGTGAACTCCAGGACCCGCGCCAGCAGTTGGAGCGGACTGCGGAAGTCACCGGCCGCCACGGGGCCGCGGACTTCCGGATAGAGGGGATCGCCGAGAATCGGCACTCCCAACGCGCTCATGTGCACCCTCAGTTGGTGCGTCTGCCCGGTACGCGGCGTCAGCCGGTACCGGGCACGCTCGTATCCGTGCTCCAGCAACTCGATCCGGCTGACGGCATTGGGCTCGCCCTCGACCTCACGGGCCTGCATGACCCCGCGCTCTTTGACGATCCGGCTGTGCACGGTGCGGGGCAGGGCCAGCGTGGGATCGTACGGCGCCACGGCTTCGTACTCCTTCGCCACCAACTTGTCCCGGAACAGCGACTGGTACGCGCCTCGCTCCTCGGGTCGCACGGTGAACAGCACCAGCCCGGCCGTCAGCCGGTCCAGCCGGTGTGCCGCGCCCAGAGTCGGGATGCCCAGCTCCCGCCGCAGCCGCGCCAGGGCCGTCTCGGCGACATGGCTGCCGCGCGGAGTGGTGGCCAGGAAGTGTGGCTTGTCGGCCACCACCACGTGCTCGTCCCGGTACAGGACGTCGACCGCGAACGGCACCGGCTCCTCGTCGCGCAGCTCCCGGTGGAACCACACGAACATCCCCGGCACGTACGTCATGTCGCGCGGCACCGGATGCCCGGTGACGTCCACGATCTGCCCCGCGTCGAGCATTCCGTCGATCACCCCGGCCCCTGCCGCGAGCCGTGCGACGAGATGGTCCCGCACGGTCGCCCACGCGTCCCCGGCCGGCAACCGCACCCGCACCGGATCCACCCCGTCGCGCTGCGGCAGGGGGGAGGGCGGGAGCGGGGTACGGCGTCTCATCACGATCAAGCATATGAGGTGTGTGGTGTGCCGGGCCCGCTCTCACACCAGCTCCCTGACCTCCTCCGGTCGTTCTACGCGACCGCTGTGGCTGAGTCGTGGTGGTCTCCGCAGTGTGAACAGAGACCGGCGGCGGCCGAGTGGCGTATGTCTGTCTTTGTTCGGTCATGGGTGGGGCCGTGCGGCCCTGTCTTGGGGGTGGGGCGTCCCGCGCGATGGTTGTGTCGTCCGGTGAGGGTGTGCCATTCGAGATTTCCCCGCATCCAGTGCCGTAGCCCGGCGAGGTAGCGGGTGAGTTCGGGCGAGGCGTGGCGCGCGACGTCGGGTTCGAGCCGCAGGTACTCACACATGAGGCGGTCGTGGAGCTCGCCGGTAGCGCACATGCTCCGTTCGAGAGACCATCCGTGGCGTGCGGAGAGCACGGTGGGCAGGCTGTGGCTGCCGATGTCGGCGCTTTCTTTGGCGACCGAGTACAGGTCGTTCACCAGCATGATCATCAATGAGGCGGCGAGTGACAGAGACCGGACACCGGGCTCTTCCCAGTCACGGACGGGCAGTTCGTAGCCGCCGGCGACATCGATCAGTACCAGACATGCCATGGCTCCGTTGTACTTGCGATGAGCCAGGTATTCCGCGGGATCGGGAACGTGCCCGGCGATACGCCACGAGTTCTCCGCCGCCATCGCCAGGAACGTAGTGGTTGTCTCGTGGCGCAGACGGCCTACTTGCACCGGTGTGCCCAAGCGTGAGATGTGTTCTGAGGTCTCGCGAAGCGCATGCGCTACCGGGTCGCTGCCGACAAAGCCCTCGATCGAGGGACAGTCGGGCAGCCGGGGGCCGTTCTCCATCGCGGTCAACGATGCCGCGAGGCGAGAGGCGCTCATGGAGAGGCGGACGCCTTCGATTCCCTCGTCGCAGTAGTGATCGTCCGCGGCGAACAGGGCGGTCATGTTGCGGGCCACGAGCATCAGGTGATCGTGGTCGACCGCGTCAGGGTGCGTGAGCGCCGCGAATGTGCCGAACCGGTATCCGTTCAGCTCGGTCCGCTGCCCCGGGAAGAGATCAAGGCTCAACGCCCAGGCGACGATGTCCTCGTCCGCCCTGCGAGCCGCCGTCTCGTCGTACGTGACCGGAAAGGGGCACAACACACTCGGCACTGACAAATTCCGCGTGGAGGTGTCGCTATTCATACGTCTTATGGTGCGACGCATGGGTCCCTTTGGGGAATGGCTGGTTCTGGCCACAGTGACATCGGTTCCCCAGCCCTTTCCCCTCGCAGCAGCACCGACCGCCCCTGCCGCATCGGATTTCGCGCTGGATTGAGGCAGGGTGGCCGGTCTTGAGCGAGGCCGCGGTTTCGACGATGGGGCGGGCCTGCTATTGAATCGACCGTAAGGCCACCTCACCGGACGGACCTTCGCGGGCTACCTGGAAGGCGCAGTGGGAATTGCCTGACTGAAACTGGACGTCGGCGCGGGCCGGGTCACCGTGGCCGACTTCGACTGACAAGCCGGTACAACACCCCACCCCCCAGCGTGACCGCCAGGAACAGCACGGTGAACCACTGGAAGTACCAGTGCCCGCCCGCCGGGTCGTACACCGCTGCTCGTGGCCAGGCCAGGTTGACGGTCATGAAGAGGCCGTAGAGGAGGGCGAGGACATTGACGGGGATGCCCCAGCGGCCGAGGGAGAAGAGGGGTTTGCCGGTCTCGTCGGTGCCGTCGGCGGTGAAGGTGCCCTTCAGGCGCTGGATCAGGAGCGGGCCGGTCACCATGGCGTACGCCAGGTACAGCATCACGATGCAGGTGGTACCGATGGCCAGGAAGGCTTCCGGGGAGGCGAAGTTGAGGAGGAGCAGGGCCGCCGCCAGGACGCCGACGACCAGGGCCGGTGCGCTCGGCATACCCGTGCGCGGGTTGACCTTGGCGAGGCGCGCGGAGTACGGAAGTTGGCCGTCACGGGCCATCGAGAACAGCATCCGGGAAGCCGCCGTCTGGATCGCGAGGGTCGCCACCGCGATGGCCACGACCACGTCGACCAGCAGGGCGCGGCCCACCCCGTCGCCGAGACTGCTCGTCAGGACGTAGCTCAGGCCCTCGACGCCGAGCCGACCGTCGGTGAGGCTCGGCGCGGCGAGCAGACCGGCGAGGATGATCAGGCCGCCCAGCAGGCCCGCCGAGGCGAGCGCGGTGAGGATCGTGCGGGGCGCGGTGCGCCGGGGATTGTGCGTCTCCTCGCTCATCTCGCCCGCGCTGTCGAACCCGATCATCACGTACGCCGCCGTGAACGAGCCCACCAGCAGCGCCCCTGTCACGCCGGACTCCAGTGCCGTACCCGTGTGGAAGGTGATGCCGGGAGTGCGCTCGGAATGGGTGAACAGAAGGACGATGATCAGGACGGCGCCGATGATCTCGGCGGTCACGCCCACCCGGTTGATCAGGGACATCACGCGGTTGTCCAGGACGTTCACCAGTGTCGTCAGGGCCAGCAGGAGCACCCCGAGAATCGCCGCGTTGGCCGCGCCGCTCGCCGAGGCCGGGGACGGGTCGTCGCCGACCAGCTGGAAGCCGGACCAGATGGCCGGCATGACGACCTGGAGCGCAAGCGCCGCCGCCGCGACCACCACGATCTGCCCGATCACCATGATCCAGCCGGCGAACCAGCCGAAGGTGAGGTTGGAGAGCCGGGACGACCACTGGTAGATCGCGCCGGAGATCGGATAGCGCGCGGCCAGTTCCGCGAAGCACGCGGCGACCAGCAACTGGCCGAGCAGTACGGCCGGCCAGGCCCAGAAGAAGACGGGGCCGCCGAACGCATACCCGAAGGCGAAGAACTGGAAGACGGTCGTCAGCACCGAGATGAAGGAGAACCCGGCGGCGAACGAGGCGTACCGGCCGAGGCTCCGGTGCAGTTCCTGCCGGTAGCCGAACTCGGTCAGGGAGAGGTCGACGGACGGGTCCGGCGGATCGGGGCGTACGTCGGTGGGTGCGGTCGTGGTCACGGCGGGACCTGCCTTCGGCGCGAATTCCTGTCGGGTGACAGAAATTAGGGAGGCGCTGTTTCGCAGGGATGTCGTGGCCGTGACGAGGCGGGACCCAAGTCCTCACGGGTCGGCTGCGGCTCGGCAACCGGGGAGTCCGAGGGGGCTCGGTGGCGTGATGCCGGCTCGGACGACGTGCTCACCCGGTGTCTTCGGGGCGCGGGAAGGGGTGGTACGGGGGCGCGTGCAGTCGATCTGCAGTCGATCGCCAGCTGCTCCGGCGGGAACGTCAACTCAGCGCTGGGGGAGGGGAGTTCAAGGCTGCTTCGTCGCCCGGCCTGGGTGGATTCGATCGGTCGGGGAGGTGCGGCACCTGCCCGGCTCCACGAGGCGAGGGGTCGGGCAGGTGGGGCCGGGGTGGTGGGACTGGGTGGCCACGGGCTCCGGAGGCTTGCGGAAAATCAGGAGGTCGCCGGTTCGGCGGGCTCCTGCTCCGCCTCCACCTGCGCGTTCCAGTCCCGCTTGGACGCCTGCCAGCCGTCCTCGTTGTGGCCGAGGCGCCAGTAGCCGGAGATCGAGAGGTCCTCGCGCGGGATCTCGCGTTCCACCCGCAGCAGCCGCCGCAGCTCCTTCACGAAGGCCGCCTCGCCGTGCACGAAGGCGTGCACCCGGCCCGAGGGGAACTCCAGCGCGCGTACCGCCTCGACGAGGGCCTCGCCGGGGGTTCGCTCACCGCGGTGCAGCCAGCGGACCTCCACGTCGGAGTCGATCTTCTGCTCCTCCTCGGGGCCGGCGATCTCCACGAAGGCGTACGCCTTGGCGCCGTCGGGCAGCGCCTCCAGGGAGCAGGCGATCGCGGGCAGTGCGCTCTCGTCCCCGGCGAGCAGATGCCAGTCGGCGCCGGGGTCCGGAGCGTACGCGCCGCCGGGGCCGCCGAAGACCACTGTCTCGCCCGGCTGGACGCGCATCGCCCAGGGGCCGGCCAGGCCCTCGTCGCCGTGCAGGACGAAGTCGAGGGTCAGCTCGCGCAGTTCGGGGTCCCAGGCGCGCACTGTGTATGTCCGGGACACGGGCCACTGTTCCCGCGGGAACTCCTCGCGAATGCGCTGCATGTCGAAGGGCTGTGGGTAGGTGACGCCCTCGGCCGGGAACTGCAGCTTCACGTAGTGGTCGGTGCGGGTGCCGGCCGAGAACTCGGCGAGGCCGTCGCCGCCCAGGACCACGCGCTGCATGTGCGGGGTCAGCCGCTCGGTGCGGACGACCTGCGCGGAGTGGAGCTTCGGAGCCCTGCGTTCCGGGCGCTCTGCCATGACGGCCTCCCTGTTCCTTGCTTAGGCTTACCTAAGTTAGCATCTCCCCCTGGTGAAACCCCGTTACCCGAGGCGACCGATTTCGCAAAGATGCCTCAAAGTGAGACCAGCGTTCCCTGGACCGGCGAAGTCGTTCTCTCCGGGTAGAGCCTCGTGCCTGGTGGTGAGGCACGAGTGCATCGTGCCTCAGGAACGGTGGGCGGGCGCCTCAGTGTTCGAGTGTCGTGAGCAATCTCTCCAACGAACCCCCAAGTCCCCAGCGGGCGGCGAGGGCTTCGAGCATCGCGGGGTCGCGAGGGGTGCGCGGCACCGCTGTGTTGACGTCCGGCAGTGGCACATCGCCGGCCACCAGGACGACCTTGGGCGCGACCTCGACGTACGGCCGTGACTCGTCGAGCCGCTTGCGCTGCGACGGCGTCAGCTTCGCCTTCGGGTCGTCGACCGCGGCCATGATCCCGGCCAGGTCGCCGAACTCGGCCAGCAGCTTCGCGGCCGTCTTCTCGCCGATACCGGGCACGCCCGGCAGCCCGTCGCTCGGGTCGCCGCGCAACAGCGCGAGATCCGCGTACCCCCTTCCGGTCACCCCATACCTCTCGCGCAGCCACGCCTCGTCGGTCAGCTGCAAGGTGCCCACACCCTTGAGCGGGTACAGGACACGCACCCCGCGCGCGTCGTCGACCAGCTGGTACAGGTCCCGGTCGCCGGTGACGATGTCCACGGGGCCCTCGGCGCGGCCGGTGAAGGTGCCGATCACATCGTCCGCCTCGTACCCCGCGACGCCCACGCGTGCGATGCCGACCGCGTCCAGCACCGCTTCGATGATCGGCACCTGCGGTGACAGGGTGTCCGGCACCTCCTCCGCGTCCGGCCCCGTCTCGCGCTCCTCGGCGACGCGGTGGGCCTTGTACGAGGGGATCAGGTCGACCCGCCACTGCGGACGCCAGTCCGCGTCCATGCACGCGACCAGGAGGTCCGGCCGGTGGTCCTTGACCAGCCGGTCGATGAATTCGAGCAGCCCGCGCACGGCGTTCACCGGCGTGCCGTCCGGAGCCTTCACGGACTCCGGGACGCCGAAATAGGCGCGGAAATAGAGCGAGGCGGTGTCGAGAAGCATCAGTCGTCCGGTCACGCCTCGCATCATGCCGTACGCCACTGACAGTCACCCCGCACGCCACTTTCCGGCGTCGTCAGAGGCCCCACCTCCAGGTATCCCGTTACCTGTGCGAAGCCTTGTGAACTGGCCCACTCCTTCGTTTGCCCACGTCGGGGAGGGGCAGGTGCGGCCACGGACAAAACCGGTTGTTCGCGCAACCGTCGTAAGCGAAGAGCACGACCGAAGTGACACGACGAAGTGGCACGACCGAGAGCACGACCGAAGTGCACGACCGAGGAGCACCCTTGTCATCCAGGCTTGAGGCCGAGCATCTGTACAAGGTGTTCGGCAGACGACCCGGCGACGCGGTCACCCGGCTCGAACAGGGAGCCGACCGCGGCGCACTGCGCGACGACGGCATCACCGCCGCCGTCATCGACGCGTCCTTCACCGTGGAACCCGGCGAGATCTTCGTCGTCATGGGCCTGTCCGGCTCCGGCAAGTCGACGCTGCTGCGCATGCTCAACGGACTGCTGGAACCCACCGCCGGACACGTCCGCTTCGACAACCAGGACCTGACCGCGCTCGGCGACCGCGAACTGCGCGCGCTGCGGGCGAACAAGATCAGCATGGTCTTCCAGCACTTCGCGCTCTTTCCGCACCGCAGCGTCCGCGAGAACGCGGCCTACGGCCTGTCCGTGCAGGGCGTGCCCCGCGCCGAGCGCGAGCGCCGCGCCGACGAGGCGCTCGCCCTGTGCGGTCTGGCCGGCTGGGAGGACTCGTGGCCCGACGAGCTGTCCGGCGGCATGCAGCAGCGCGTTGGCCTGGCCCGGGCGCTCGCCACCGACGCCGACCTGCTGCTCATGGACGAGTCGTTCAGCGCGCTCGACCCGCTGATCCGCCGGGACATGCAGGACCAGCTCCTGGAACTCCAGAAGACCCTCAAGAAGACCATCGTGTTCATCACCCACGACCTCAACGAGGCCATGCGCCTGGGCGACCGCATCGCCGTCATGCGTGACGGCCGCATCGTCCAGACGGGCACCGCCGAGGACATCCTCGTCCGCCCCGTCGACGACTACGTCGCCTCCTTCACCAAGGACGTCGACCGCTCCCGCGTGCTCACCGCGGGTGCCGTCATGGACCCGGAGACCCGCGGCGACGAGGCCGACTGCGACTGCCCGACGGCGACGCCCGACACGCCGTTCACCGAACTCTGCGCGCTGAGCGCCCGGCTGTCCCACCCGGTCGCGGTGCTCGCCGAGGACGGCCGACTGGTCGGCGTCGTACGGCGACAGCGCCTCGTCGGCTTCCTGGGCGACCGGGAGGGTGCCCCCGAGCCCTGCGACAGCCCGGGTGTCCCGAACCACGCGGCCCTCACCGAGGGGAAGGTGACCGCCCGTGCCTAGGCTGCAGCTCGGCGACTGGGTCGACGACGGCGTCAGCTGGCTCGTCGACCACATGTCCTGGCTCTTCGACGCGATCAAGATGGTCGTGGAAGGCCTGTACGACGGCATCTACGCGGTGCTCACCGCCCCGGAGCCCCTCCTCCTGGCCGGCATCCTCGCGGTGGCCGCCTGGTGGCTGCGCGGCCTGGTCGCGGGCGTCCTCGCCTTCGCCGGATTCGCGCTCGTCGACTCCATGGCCCTGTGGGACAAGGCCATGTCGACGCTCGCCCTGGTGCTCGTCGCCACCCTGGTCGCCCTGGTGATCTCGATCCCGCTGGGCATCTGGGCGGCCCGCTCCAAGACGGTCAGTGCCGTCGTACGGCCCGTCCTGGACCTGCTCCAGACAATGCCGTCGATGGTGCTGCTGATCCCGGCGATCCTGTTCTTCGGCATGGGCGTCCCGGCGGGCGTCGTCGCCACCCTGATCTTCGCCCTCGCGCCCGGCGTACGCATGACCGAACTCGGCATCCGCCAGGTCGACGCCGAACTCGTCGAGGCCGCCGAGGCGTTCGGCACCCCGCCCCGCGACACCCTGCTGCGCGTGCAGCTGCCGCTCGCCCTCCCGACGATCATGGCGGGCGTCAACCAGGTCATCATGCTCGGCCTGTCCATGGTCGTCATCGCCGGCATGGTCGGCACCGGTGGGCTCGGCGGCGCAGTCAACGAGGCCATCGGCCAGCTCGACATCGGCCTCGGTTTCGAGGCGGGCCTCGGCATCGTCGTCCTCGCCATCTATCTCGACCGCATGACCGGCGCCCTCGGCGCCCAGATCTCCCCGCTGGGCCGCCGCGCCGCCGCCAAGGCCCGTACCGCGGGCACCCCGAAGCTCTGGAACCACCGTCCCAGCCCGGTTGTCGCGCTGGCCGGCGTGGTCGTCCTGGCGCTCGTCGCCGGCGGCCTCGGCATCTTCGGCTCATCCGCGCAGACCACCCGGGCCACCGGGACGGACGTGGGCCAGGGCAAGAAGGTCAGCATCGGCTACATCCCGTGGGACGAGGGCATCGCCACCACGTTCCTGTGGAAGGAGCTCCTGGAGGAGCGCGGCTTCGACGTCACGACCACCCAGTACGCGGCCGGCCCGCTGTACACGGGCCTGGCCACCGGCCAGATCGACTTCCAGACGGACTCCTGGCTGCCGGTCACCCACGCCGAGTACTGGAAGAAGTACGGCGACCAGTTGGAGGACCTGGGCAAGTGGTACGGCCCCACCTCGCTGGAGCTGGCAGTCCCCTCGTACGTCAAGGGCGTCGACTCGCTCGCCGACCTCAAGGGACAGTCTTCGAAGTTCAAGGGCAGGATCGTCGGCATCGAACCGAGTGCCGGAATGATGGGCCTCCTCAAGGACAAGGTCCTGGGGGAGTACGGCCTCGACGGCGAGTACGAGGTCGTCGACGGCTCCACTCCAGCCATGCTCGCCGAACTCAAGCGCGCGTACGCCAAGAAGGAACCGATCGCCGTCACCCTCTGGTCGCCGCACTGGGCGTACAGCGACTACGACCTGAAGAAGCTCAAGGACCCCAAGGGCGCCTGGGGCAAGGGCGACGGCGTGCACACGCTCGCCCGCGAGGGCTTCGCCGACGACAACCCCGAGGTCGGCGGCTGGCTGAGGAATTTCTCCATGACGGAGAAACAGCTCACCGGTCTGGAGGCTCGCATCCAGCAGGCGGGCAAGGGCGGAGAACAGGACGCCGTCCGTACCTGGCTGAAGGCGAACCCCGGGCTCGCCGAGAAATGGGCACCCGTTGGCGATTCCAAGGGCAGGAGCGGTGCGAACGGGGTATCGAACAACTGAGGGAGCCGCTCAGGAGGGGTGGGTCGAGCCGGGAGGCACGCGCGCGTGCGGGTGTCTCCGGTGCGGCCCACCCCTCGCGGCGTTCCCGGACGGACACGTTCCGCGTACGAGAGGGATCCGGCCAACCACGGAGCGCCAGGCCATCCCCCCGGCTCGGCCGCCCCGTCGGTGGGTCCCGCTGGTCAGGTCCGCCGCCCGCGCGCCTGGACGGGCGCCGGGGGGAGTCGGGCGGCTCATCCGCTGGCGCGAACCCGAGGTCGTACCCGACGAGGGGTGACACCGATGTGACGGGCGCGTGAAACGGTTTGACGAACATGCGTAGGGTGCAAGGAACCCATCAGGGAACGTCATCAGAGAACGCGTCGTGCATGGTTCGGGGACGATCTGGCGAACAGCCACCGAACACGCGGCGCGATGCGCTGTGATGGGACGTACGCCACCGGGACGCGACGACGAGCCGAGGAGGGAGCCGGACCCATGGGCGACCACAAAGAACAGCCCCTGCGGGTAGGCGCGGCCGTTCGGCGACGGCGCCGGGCGCTGGAGCTCACCCTCGCCGTCGTGGCCCAACGCAGCGGCCTGTCGGTGCCCTTCCTGAGCCAGATCGAGAACGAGCGGGCGCGGCCCAGCCGCAGCTCCCTGGAGAAGGTCGCCGACGCCCTGCGCACCACCGCGGTCGAACTCCTCGCGGCGGCCGACCCGGCGTGCAGCGTCGACGTCGTTCGCGCGGACGCTCTCGAACCCGCCCCCGACGAGCCCCTGGTGCGCTCCCTCGTCCGTGGCCACCAGCAGTTGCACGCCATGGAGTTCATCGGCGACCACGACGCCGGCCGTGAGTTCCAGCACCGCAACGACGAGTTGATGTACGTCGCCGACGGCGCCGTCGAGATCGAGGCGGAGGGCCGCGCACACCGGCTCGGCCGAGGCGACACGCTCTATCTGACGGGCGGGGTGCGGCACCGCTGGCGGGCGACCGTGCCGGACACCCGGGTGATCGTGGTGGCGGTGGCCGAACACATCGAGGCGGTCCAGGACGGGCGGCGCTGAGATGCCCGGTCAGCCATGAGGGTGATCTCGCTGGTGCCGTCCCTGACGGAGGCGGTGGCGGTCACGGTGCCCGGTGTCCTGGTCGGGGCCACGGACTGGTGCAGCCACCCGCCCGACCTCGGCGTCGGCGTCGTACGTGTCGGCGGCACCAAGAATCCCAAGGTCGAGCGGATCGTCGAACTCGCGCCCGACCTGGTCGTCGCCAACGAGGAGGAGAACCGGGAACCGGACCTCGCCGCCCTGCGCGCCGCGGGCATCGAGGTGCTGCTCACCGAAGTGCGGGACGTGCCGCAGGCGTTCCGGGAACTGGATCGCGTGGTGACGGCGTGCGGCGCGGAATCGCGGCCCCGGTGGCTCGACGAGGCGGAGGCGGCGTGGTCGGCGCCGGAGCGCTGGTGGAGAACGGCAGCCGACGGCCGTACGACCGCTGTCGTGCCGATCTGGCGGCGCCCCTGGATGGTGCTCGGGCGGGACACCTTCGCGGGTGACGTGCTGGCTCGGCTGGGCGTCGACAACGCGTACGCGGGCCACGCGGAACGCTATCCGCGCGTACCGGTCGAGGAGCTGAGGGCCGCCGCGCGGACCGGGATGGTCGTGCTGCCGGACGAGCCGTACCGTTTCACGGCCGAGGACGGTCCCGAGGAGTTCGAGGGGTTGCCCTGCGCGCTCGTCAGCGGGCGCCACCTCACCTGGTACGGGCCGTCACTGGCAGCGGCGCCAAGGGCGCTGGGCGAGGCCCTGCGAGCAGCTCACCGCTGACCAGACCCCGCACGGTACGGGCGGCTGCGCCGGCCCAGGCCGCGACGAGCAGCGCGTACAGGGCGACGGCGAGGACGTCGAAGGCGGCGAGCCCGGTGTGCCGGCCGAGGCTCTCCGCGCCGGTGACACAGGTGCCCACCGGGAAGGTGAAGGCCCACCACGTCATCGTGAAGCCCATGCCCCGGCGCCGGGCGCGCAGCACCAGCGCACCGGCGAGCGCGAGCCACAGCAGGGCGAAGCCCATGACGGGAACGCCGTAGAGGACGGCGGCGGCAGCGGCGACCGTATGCGGGAGGGGTACGACGCCGGGGGCGAGGTCGGCGAAGTGGCCGACGGCGGTGGTGGACTGGCCGAGCGGGCCCAGGACCAGGAACAGAGCCGGGGTGAGGGCGAGTGGGAGCGGGCCGGTCGTGACGAGGTGCGCGAAGACGACCGGCAGCATCATGAGGGTCCCGAGCAGGCTGAGCCCGAACATGGCCAGGCAGGCGAACAGCAGCGTCTTCTGCCCCTGCCCGGGCGGGAGTTGGGGGACGAGAAGCGGACCGAGCGCCGCGGACACCATGGGTGCGACGACGGGGAGCAGCCATACGGGGCTGGGCGTCCCGCGGCGTACGACCAGGAGGTACGGGACGGCGACGGCGGCGACGAGTCCGACGGCCGTCCCGGCGGTGAACAGGACCGCGTCGAGGGCGAGGGCGGCCGGGAGGCCGATCCAGTCCCGGCCGACGACGAGTGCGCCACCGCCGACGGCCGTCAGAGCCATGGCGAGGCAGCCGTAGAAGGGCGCCGTCGCCGGGTCGAGGAGGTGGGCGCGGGCCTGGTCACGGTGGTGGGCCCAGTGCAGGGCGCGGGCGCAGAGAAGCGCGAGCAGAAGGGCGAGGGAGAGGGCCCACACGGCCGTGCAGACGGTACGCAGCCCAGGGATGCCGTCCGCGCCGGGGAGACCGGCGCCCGCGGTGCCCACGATGGCGGTGCCCATGACGGGGGCGTACCAGTTGGGGCCGAGATGGCGGAGGCTGCCGCCGAGGAGGAGGGGGTGCCGGGCCCGGGACCGGGGCTGGGACCGGGGCTGGGGGAGTGGGCGGGTGGGGGCGGGGGCTGCGGTGGCCATGTCCTCACCGTCGCTCGGGGGGCGGGCGGTCACCAGGGGGTTTCGGTGAATGAGGGCATAAGCTGGATCTATGGGTGATGTGGAGGGTGGGGCTGTGCGGTCGTCGGGGGTCGCGCGGCGGGTCCCGGACCTCGGGGCGATGGAGCTGCTGCTGGCCGTGGCGCGGCTGGGGAGTCTCGGGCGGGCGGCGCAGGAGCTGGGCGTCACCCAGCCGGCCGCCAGCAGCCGTATCCGGTCGATGGAACGCCAGCTGGGCGTGGCCCTGGTGGACCGCTCGCCGCGCGGATCCCGGCTCACGGACGCCGGTGTGCTCGTCACCGACTGGGCTCGGCGGGTCGTGGAGGCGGCGGAGGCGTTCGACGCCGGGGCGCAGGCCCTGCGTACGCGACGCGACTCCCGGCTGCGGGTGGCGGCCAGTATGACGATCGCCGAGTACCTGCTGCCGGGCTGGCTGCTGGCGCTGCGTGTGCGGCTGCCCGAGACGGCGGTGTCACTGCTCGCCGGGAACTCGGCTGCGGTGGCCGAACGGGTCCTGTCGGACGAGGCCGACATCGGTTTCGTGGAGGGGACGGGTGTACCGAGCGGGCTGGACTCGGTGGTCGTCGCGAAGGACCGGCTGATCGTGGTGACGGCGCCGGGGCATCCGTGGGCGCGGCGGCGGAAGCCGGTGGGGGCGGAGGAGCTGGCGGTGACGCCGTTGATCCTCCGGGAGGAGGGGTCGGGGACGCGGCAGGTGCTGAACACGGCGTTGGGCGGGTTGGCGCGTCCGCTGATCGAGCTGTCGTCGACGACCGCGGTGAAGGCGTCGGCGGTGGGTGGGGCGGGGCCCGCGGTGCTGAGTGAACTGGCGGTGGGGGAGGAGTTGGCGACGCGGCGGTTGGTGTGTGTGCCGTTGGACGGGGTGCGGCTGGATCGTGAGCTGCGGGCGGTGTGGCCCACGGGGCATCGGCCGGTGGGGCCGGCGCGGGAGCTGTTGGGGTTGACGCGGGGGTGAGGGCGGGTGCGCCAGGGGTTGTTCTCGCCCCCGCCGCCCCTACCCTTCCCATCCCTGGGGGCTGCGCCCCCAGACCCCCCTACGGCCCTGAACGGGCCTTGTCCTCAAGCGCCGGACGGGCTGAAAGGACCAGGGCCTCCATCACCCTGACGTCTTCGCCCATCTCTGGATGCCACTGCACCCCCAGTACCCACTCGGAACCCTCCGCCTCCACCGCCTCCACCGTTCCGTCGGCCGCATACGCCGAGGGGACCAGACCCCTCCCCAGACGGTCCACCGCCTGGTGATGGAAGGTCGGTACCGATGTCTCCTCCGGTACCGCATCCGCGTATCGCGTCCCCGGTACCGGTTTCACGGTGTGGTGGCCGAAGACGCCCGGTGTCTCCGCGTGGCCGTCGATGTGCTGGACCAGGGTGCCGCCCAGGGCGACGTTCAGCAGTTGCATGCCCCGGCAGATGCCCAGCAGCGGGGTACCGGTCGCCAACGCCGCCTCGATCAGGGCCAGTTCCCAGGCGTCCCGGGCCTCGGCGGGTGGGCCTGTGTGCGGGTCGCGCTCCTCGCCGTAGCGGGCGGGATCGACATCCGGGCCGCCCGCGATCACGACACCGTCGAGCCGGGCGACCGTCGCGGCGGCGTGTGCCGGGTCGTCCGGCGGGAGCATCGCGGCGATACCCCCGGCCCGCTGCACGAGGAGCGGATACCCGGCCGGCAGCAGCGCCGCCGGCAGTTCCCACGCACCCCAGCGCGTCCTGGACTCCAGGTAGGTGCTGACGCCGATGAGCGGTCGTCGTCCGGTCGTCGTCACGAGGGTCTCCCTGGCATCCAGCGGGCAATCAGTTCGGCTTTCAATGGCGTACGGCCATACCTTTGCCGACCCTCGTCCCGGGTGGCAACCCATGTCCCACCCTCGTCACGCCAGGAATCCCCGCAACAGAGCCGCCGTCCCCGAGCAGTGCTCCCGCATCATCTCCCGCGCCCCGTCCGCGTCCCCGTCGAGCACCGCGTCCACCAGCGCCGCGTGCTGTCGCTGCGAGTGCTCCAGGTTGCGTACCAGCAGCGGGATGCAGTCCAGCAGGTCGTTCACTGTCGCCCGTACCGCCGCGTACTGCGAGGTCAGCGTCGGTGAGCCGCACAGCTCGGACAGGGTGAGGTGGAGGAGGGTGTCCAGGCGGCGGTAGTCCGGCAACGGTGCGTCCTGCGTGCGGGACAAGGCGTCCCGCAGCCTTTCCGCCTGATCGGGCGACAGGCCGTGCTGCGCGCACAGGCCCGCCGCGCCCACCTCCAGCACCTCCCGGAAGCGCAGGACGTCCTCGATGTCGACCGCGCTGATCCGCCGCCGCAGCTCGACCTCGCCGCCCGCGCCGTCCCGGGGGAGTACGAACGTGCCGCCGTACCGGCCGCGCCGCGACTCCACGAGCCCCTGGTCCTGGAGCACCTTCAGCACCTCGCGCAGCGTCACCCGGCTGATCCCGAGCCGCTCCGCGAGTTCGCGCTCGGCCGGCAGCCGCTCGCCGCCCGGTACCAGGCCCAGCCGTACGACCTGCAGGATCTGTTCCAGTGCCTCCTCGAACCCGTTGCCCGCCCGCACGGGCCGCAGCACCGGCGTCAACCGGTCCTCCAAGCCGCCCTCCGCGTCCAGCGACATCTCGTCGTGCCCCCTTCCCAAGCAATGGTTCTCCGCAATACCTTATGGCTTCCGGCCCGGCCGGAAAAAACGCGCAGAAGCCGAAGGAGCTTTCCCGTGGCAGACCGCACACCCCCGCTGAGCGTCGAGGAGCTGCACGCCCTCGTCGCGAGCGGAGAGATCGACACTGTTGTCCTGGCCTTCCCCGACATGCAAGGGCGGCTCCAGGGCAAGCGGTTCGCCGCCCGCTTCTTCCTCGACGACGTCCTGGAACACGGCACCGAAGGCTGCAACTACCTCCTCGCCGTCGACACCGAGATGAACACGGTCGACGGCTACGAGATGTCCAGCTGGGAGCGGGGGTACGGCGACTTCGCCATGCATCCCGACCTCTCCACGCTCCGCCGCCTGCCCTGGAACACCGGTACGGCGTTCCTCGTCGCCGACCTCGCGTGGAACGACGGTTCCCCGGTGGTCGCCGCGCCCCGCCAGGTCCTCCGCCGCCAGCTGGACAGGCTCGCCGAGCACGGGTTCAGCGCGAAGGTCGGCACCGAACTCGAGTTCATCGTGTTCAAGGACACCTACGAGCAGGCCTGGGACGCCAACTACCGCGGCCTGACCCCGGCCAACCAGTACAACATCGACTACTCGGTACTCGGCACCGGCCGTATCGAGCCCCTGCTGCGCCGCATCCGGAACGAGATGACGGCCGCCGGACTGACCGTCGAGTCCGCCAAGGGCGAGTGCAACCCGGGCCAGCACGAGATCGCCTTCAAGTACGACGACGCGGTCGTCACCTGCGACCAGCACGCCGTCTACAAGACCGGCGCCAAGGAGATCGCCAGCCAGGAGGGCGTCTCGCTCACCTTCATGGCCAAGTACAACGAGCGCGAGGGCAACTCCTGTCACATCCACCTCTCGCTCGCCGACGCCGACGGCACGAACGTCATGGCCGGCACCGCGGCCGACCCCGGCGGCATGTCCGAGGTGATGCGGTACTTCCTCGCCGGGCAGCTCGCCGCCCTCCGGGACTTCTCGCTCCTCTACGCGCCCAACATCAACTCGTACAAGAGGTTCCAGCCGGGCTCGTTCGCGCCGACCGCCGTCGCCTGGGGCTACGACAACCGCACCTGCGCGCTGCGGATCGTCGGCCACGGCCGGTCCATGCGGTTCGAGAACCGGCTGCCCGGCGGTGACGTCAACCCGTACCTCGCCGTCGCCGGGCTGGTCGCCGCCGGACTGTACGGCATCGAGCAGAAGCTGGAACTGCCCGAGGCGTGCGTGGGCAACGCCTACGCCGGCGACTACGCACACGTCCCGACCACCCTGCGCGAGGCCGCCGAGCTGTGGGAGAACAGCCCCATCGCCCAGGCCGCCTTCGGCGACGAGGTGGTCGCCCACTACCGCAACATGGCCCGCGTCGAACTCGACGCCTTCGACGCCGCGGTGACCGACTGGGAGCTTCGCCGCTCCTTCGAACGCCTGTGAGAGGTCCTTCCTTGTCGTACGAGCATGAGCGCGAACTTGCGTACGAGCGTGAGCTTCGCGTCCTCAATCCCGCCACCGAGGACGTCGTCGCCACCGTCCCCGCCGCCACCCGGGAGGACGTCGATGCGGCCGTCGTACGGGCCACGCGGGCGCAGACGCGCTGGGCCGCCCTCGCGCCCGCCGACCGCGCCCGTCTGCTGCGCCGCTTCGCGGCCACCGTCGACGAACACCTGGAAGAACTGGCCCAGTTGGAGGTGCGGGAGGCCGGGCACGTCATCGGCAACGCACGCTGGGAGGCGGGCAACGTCCGAGACCTGCTCGACTACGCGGCGGGCGGTGTCGAGCGGCTGACCGGACGGCAGATCCCGGTCGCCGGCGGCCTCGACATCACCCTCCTCGAACCGCTCGGTGTCGTCGGGGTCATCGCGCCCTGGAACTTCCCCATGCCGATCGCGGCCTGGGGCACGGCCCCCGCGCTCGCGGCCGGTAACGCGGTGATCCTCAAGCCCGCCGAGACCACCCCGCTGACCGCTCTGCGCCTGGCCGAACTCGCCCTGGCGGCAGGCCTACCGGAGGACCTGTTCCAGGTGCTGCCGGGCCACGGTCCCGTCGCGGGCAACGCGCTCGTGGAGCACCCGGGCGTGGCGAAGATCGTCTTCACCGGGTCGACGGGTGTGGGCAAGCAGGTGCTGGCGAAGGGGGCGGCGCTCCTCAAGCGCGTCACCCTCGAACTCGGCGGCAAGAGCCCCAACATCGTCTTCGCCGACGCGGACATCGAGGCCGCCGCCGCGGCAGCACCGATGGCATTCCTCGACAACTCCGGCCAGGACTGCTGCGCCCGCACCCGCATCCTTGTCCAACGTTCCGTGTACGACCGCTTCCTCGGGCTGCTCGCGCCCGCTGTCGAATCCGTCCTCGTCGGCGACCCGGCGGACGAGAAGACCCAGATGGGCCCGCTGATCTCCAGGGCCCAACTGGACCGCGTACGCGCGTACGTCACCGACGACCTGGCCGGCATCCGGGGCGAGGCGCCCGCGGGCCCAGGCTTCTGGTTCCCGCCGACCGTCCTCACCGACGTCGACCCGCACGCGCGCGTGGCCGTCGAGGAGGTCTTCGGCCCGGTCGCCGTCGTCCTCCCCTTCGACGACGAGGCGGACGCCGTGGCGCTCGCCAACGGCACCGACTACGGACTCTCCGGCTCCATCTGGACCCGGGACGTCGGCCGCGCCCTGCGCGTGTCGCAGGCCGTCCGGGCAGGCAACCTGTCCGTCAACTCGCACTCCAGCGTGCGCTATTCGACCCCCTTCGGCGGCTTCAAGCAGTCCGGGATCGGCCGCGAGCTCGGCCCGGATGCCCTCACCGCCTTCACGGAGACGAAGAACGTCTTCATCAGCACGGAAGGCCCCGCACAGTGACCGAATCGACCGAAGCCATCGTCTGCCGACGCCTCGTCGGCCGTACCGCCGTCATCACCGGTGCCGGCAGCGGCATCGGCCTCGCCACCGCGCGCAGGCTCGCCTCCGAGGGCGCCAACGTCGTCTGCGGCGACATCGACGAGCCGCGCGGCAAGGCCGCCGCCGACGAGGTGGGCGGGATCTTCGTCAAGGTCGACGTCACCGACCCCGAGCAGGTCGAGACGCTCTTCAGGACGGCGTACGACACCTACGGCAGCGTCGACATCGCGTTCAACAACGCCGGTATCTCGCCGCCCGACGACGACTCGATCCTGGACACCGGCCTGGAGGCCTGGAAGCGCGTCCAGGAGGTCAACCTGACCTCCGTCTTCCTGTGCTGCAAGGCCGCGATCCCCTACATGCGGCGCCAGGGCAAGGGCTCGATCATCAACACGGCCTCGTTCGTGGCGAGGATGGGCGCCGCCACCTCCCAGATCTCGTACACCGCGTCCAAGGGCGGCGTCCTCGCCATGACCCGTGAACTGGGCGTGCAGTTCGCCCGGGAGGGCATCCGCGTCAACGCGCTCTGCCCGGGACCGGTCAACACCCCGCTCCTCCAGGAACTGTTCGCCAAGGACCCCGAGCGTGCCGCCCGCCGGCTCGTCCACATCCCGGTCGGACGGTTCGCCGAGGCCGACGAGATCGCAGCCGCCGTCGCCTTCCTGGCCAGCGACGACTCCTCGTTCGTCAACGCCACCGACTTCCTGGTCGACGGCGGCATCGCGGGCGCGTACGTCACACCGGTGTAGGCAACAGTCTTACGCCTTCCGGGTGTTGGAGGGCGCCAGAGCACCTGGACCGATCGCCGGCGCCCAGCCGAAGAGCCCTCGCCCCCCGCCGCACCCCGGCGGGGGGGCGAGGGCCGAGCCGGGGACACCGCCCTCTCGCCCCGGGACACTCCGTCCGCCGGCCGAGCGCCGGCCCGGCCGTGACCGGCCGGGTCGGCGGCGCGGGTGCCATGAACGACGTCCGGCGAGGTCTGACGAGGTCTGGCGGACACGATTACCGCAGGGCAGGGGACGATCCGGGCAGAAGCCCCGGTGCCGCGGACTGGTTCCCGTTCGGTGGGTGTCAACCCGTAGAGTGACGCTTCACGCAGGGAGGAGCCACCACGCGCGGAGGTACGCGCACGGATGGCCGCCCGCCCGCGCGGGTATGCCTGCCCGGGACGGCCGCGTCCCGCGCCGCACGGACTCCGCGGCCCTGCGCCGGTACGAGGAAACGGGGGGTGCATGAGCACGGAAGCGCGGCGTACCTCCATTCCCCCGCGCCCGGCCACCCCTCCACCACCGACCGGGCCGCCGGTCACGGACGGTACGGGCGGCACGGCCGAGGAAGCGCCGGCCGCGCCGACGACGGCCAGGAACGGCTCGGGGAGCGACGGCCGGGAGCCGGACGCGACCGGTGACGCGACGAACGTGTCCGGGCGTACACCCGGTGCATCCGGTGCACCTGCTCCGGCCGCCGGCCCCCTGACATCCGGCTCGACGCCTCTGGGCGTACCGGCCGCCCCCGCGTCGGCGCCGAACACCGCGACAGACGCTGCCCCGCCCCGATTCCCGCACCTGCGTGCTCCCTCCCGGGAAGCCGTCGACCCCATAGCCCCGCCCCCGCCGCCCTCCTCGGCCCGGCTCCCCGACGAGCCTCCGGCCGGCCGCGCCTCGGTGCCTCCGCGTCTCCGGCCCGACCTGCCGCCGCGCCCGGCCCACCAGCCACCCGTGGCGCCCTGGCGCCCGAGCGCCCTCGCCGACGCCAAGACCGTGATCACCAGGCGCCTCCGCAAGGCGCCGCCGCGGCCGGACAACCAGCCACACACCGGCGAGACGCCCCCCGGCCCGAACGGCAGACCGGCCCCGGGTCACCAGGCGCGCTCCACCGACCTGCCTCCCACCGCCCCCAAGACCGGACCGCGCACCCCGGACCAGCCCCTGGCCCCCACCGGCCGCCCATACCGGCTGGGCTCGCCCCGGACACCGAACGGCCGCCCGGGCACCGCCGAGACGCCTCCGGCGCCCGCGGGTCCTTCGCGTCCCGCGAGCACGCCCTCCGGCCGCCCGTATCTCCCGGACCCGCCCGAGGCACCGAAAGGCCGCCCGGGCGAAGGCGAGATGCCGTCGGCGCCTGCCGGTCCTTCGCGTTCCGCGAACGGGCCCTCTGGTCGCCCTTATCTCCCGAACCCGCCTGTGGCCGTCCCGCCCCAGCCGCCGAACGCCCGCCCGGCCCCCGCCGAGACGTCGTCGGTGCCCGCCGCCCCTTCGCGTCCCGCGAGCAACACCCCGTCCGGCCGCCCGTATCTGTCGAACACGTCAGTGAGTCATCCGCCCAAGGCGCCGGGCACCGCCGGGACGCCCCCGGCACCCGTCGAACGGCCGCGTCCGACGAACGCCCCCTCCGCTCCTGTCGGCCGCCCGTATCTCCCGGACCCGCCCCAGGCACCGAACGGCCGCCCGGGCGCCGCCGGGACGCCTCCGGCACCCGCCGGTCCTTCGCGTCCGGCGAGCGCCCCTTCCGGTCGCCCGTACCTGCCGAACCCGCCGCTGGCCGATTCGCCGAAGGTGCCGGGTGCCGCCGGGATGCCCTCCGCGCCCGCCGAACCTCCCCGGCCCACGAACGCGCCCCCCGCACCCGGCATGCCCGACCCCGCCCTCTCCTGGAGCGCCTCCTACGGCGACAACGGTGCCGTCGGTTCCGGGCGACCGGTCGTCTCGCTCGGGCAACCCGACGTGTACGGCGGTGCGCCGAGAGTCCGCTCCTTCAGTGGGCGGGCGCTGCTGGCCGTCGCCTGTGCCGTGCTCGGGCTCGGGCTCATCGGCGGTGCGCTGACCGGGAGTTGGCTGACCGGCGACGAATCGGGGGACGCCGGTGCGCGCACCGCGTTCACCGCGGCCGGGACGCTCTGGCACAGCGTCCCCGTGGACCAGCTCTTCCCGCCCACCATCGAGGGCGACGGAGCCGGCCCCGGCGGCGCCGACCGGACCTGGACCCGGATCGCCGTAGCCCCGGACACCGGCTGCGCCGACGCCTTCGACCCGCTGCTGCGCAAGGCCCTCGCGCCGGTCGGCTGCCGACGTCTCCTGCGCGCCACCTACACGGACGAGACGCAGAGCTACGTCACCACCGTCGGCCTCCTCTTCACCAAGGCCGACGCCACCGCGATGCGCGCCCTGCGCACCCGCTTCAGCAACGAGAACCTCGACCGACGCAGCGACCTGATGCCCCGCCCGTACGCCGCGAAGAACACCGTCGCCGACGACTTCACGGACGCCCAGCGCGCCTCCTGGACCATCTCCGTCCTCACCGACGCCCCCGTCGTCACCTACGCCGTCTCCGGCTGGGCCGACGGCCGCACCGTGGACACCCCGCAGCCCGCCGAGGAGGCCATGACGTCCGGCGCCACCACGGCCCTCGCCCAGGCGGGCCTCGGCCACGAGGCGCAGGGTCTGGCCGACCGCGTCGAACGGGCCCTCCGCAAGACCGTCGGCTCGGCCGCGAAGCTGCCGTCATGACCCGCACCCGCACAGCCCGAAGCGGGCTCCTCGTCCTCCTCCTCGCCGGTTCCCTCACGCTCCTGCCCGCCACCAGCGCGTACGCCGACAGCATCAGGGCCCAGCAGTGGGCCCTGGACGCCATGCACACGCAGGAGGCCTGGCGGACGACCAAGGGCAAGGGCATCACGGTCGCCGTGCTCGACACCGGCGTCGAGGCCGACCACCCCGACCTCGTCGGCAACGTCCTCGAAGGCAAGGACATGGTCGGCTTCGGGGCGAGCCAGGGCGACGAGTCCTGGGCCAAGCACGGCACCGCCATGGCCGGCATCATCGCCGGTCACGGCCACGGCTACGACAACGAGGACGGCGTCCTGGGCATCGCCCCCCAGGCCAAGATCCTGCCCATCCGCGTGATCCTCGAAGACGGCGACTCGGCCCGCGCCAAGGCCCGCAACACCCGCGGCAACGCCCTCGCCGAAGGCATCCGCTGGGCCGCCGACCAGGGCGCCGACGTCATCAACCTCTCCCTCGGCGACGACTCCAAGTCCGCGCACCCCGAGCCCGCCGAGGACGAGGCCGTCCAGTACGCCCTGGAGAAGGGCGCCGTCGTCGTCGCCTCGGCCGGCAACGGCGGTGAGAAGGGCGACCACATCTCCTACCCGGCCGCCTACCCGGGCGTCATCGCCGCGACCGCCGTCGACAAGTACGGCACCCGCGCCTCCTTCTCCACCCGCCGCTGGTACGCCACGGTCAGCGCCCCCGGCGTCAACGTCGTCATCGCGGCCCCCGACCACCGCTACTACGAGGGCTGGGGCACGAGCGCCGCCGCCGCGTTCGTCTCCGGCGCCGTCGCCCTCATCAAGGCCGCCCATCCCGGACTGACCCCGGCCCAGATCAAGAAGCTCCTGGAGGACACGGCCCGCAACGCCCCGAACGGCGGCCGGGACGACTCCCGCGGCTTCGGCTTCATCGACCCCGCGGCGGCCATCGAGGCGGCAGCCAAACTCAAGCCGCAGGGACTCAAGTCGACCGCGTACGGCAAGGAGTACTTCGGCGCGGGACCGGACCCGGCCCCGGAAGAGGACGACACCTTCCACTGGGCAGGCCCCGTCGCCGGCGGCCTCGGTGTCGTGCTCCTGGTCGCGGCGGTCCCGCTGTGGCGCGGTCGCCGCAGGACGGCCGACCACTCCACCCATGATTCGTTCGACTCGTACGACGACAGCTTCTGAGCGTTCGCGCGCGGTGACCTGGCCCGACTTGACCTGATGGTGACCTGACCGCTCGTCAGGACTGGTTGGGGGTACCGGACTTCACGGTGAACGTCGAAACCGCCGCCCGCGCCGCCGACTCCACCAGCGAAATCCCCTTCACCTTCGTCGTGTTGCCGTTCGACACCACCGCGACCAGGAACTCCCGCCCGTCCGCGGTCGTCACCCGCCCGATGCTGTTGATGTCCCACAGCCCGGTCGCGGTACGCGGCAACCACCCGTTCTTCAGGGCGAATCGGCGATCGGTGGTACTCGTGGCACCCGCGGCCGACACTCCCCAGTCCTGGTCCTCGGCTATGGAGCCCATCAGGCCCTGGAGATATGTCCGGGACGCCTCGCTGAGTTTCGGCGACTCCCCGTTGTCGTCCTTGGCCCCGTTCTTCGCGAACACCTGCTGGAGCAGGGTGAGCTGATCGGCCGCCCTGGTCTGGGTCAGGCCCCACAGCATGCCCGAGCCGCCCTCGGTGTCCGTCAGCCCGAAGCGCTTGTTGGCGGCGGCCAGACCCTCCGCCCCGCCGATCGCCGTCCACAGTGCCGACGCCGAGGCGTTGTCGCTGACCTCGATCATCGAGGTGGCCAACCGCTTCTCCCGCGCGGTGAGACTCCGGTCCTCGTCCTGCGCCTGGAGCAGCAGCGTCGCCAGGATGTCCACCTTGACGATGCTCGCCGTGTCGAACGTCCCGTCCCCGTACGTGGCGCTGTCGCCCGACTCGACGTCGAGCACGGCCACGGACACCTCGGCCCCGTCCTCGGCCGCCGCTGTCACCGGCTTCATCGCCGCGGACAGCAGAGTGTCCGGTTCCACTGTGGGTGTCGCTTCCACAGTGGGCTCCGCGACCGGTTCCACCGACGCCTCCTCGCTCGCGCGGGCCCGCACGGGCGCCGCTGCCGCCGCCGACGTTACGCGGCCCGCGTCCGCGTGAGCCTGTGCCTTCAGATACGCGGTGCCCACGCCCGTACCGCCCATGACGACCGCGGAGGCGAGGACGATGTAGACGAGCGACCGACGCCGGGGAGCTCTCTCAGAGGCCATGCCGTGATGCTGGCGGCCGTGACTGTGCGGTTGATTAGGCGAATGTTAGATGTGTGTCAGCGCTGGCTGAGAATCACGTGAAACCGGTGAACGGCAGGTTTCCGGGGCGGCGAAAGCCCAGGAGCGATCCCCCGATAGGGTCGGTCACCGTGGTGAACAAGAACATTCCCGACTCCGGCTTTCCCGACGACGACGGCAGCGCCGACCCCCGGCTGCGCGCCGCACTGGCAGCCTGGGCCGAGGACCGCACCGCGGTGCGACCGGTCCTGGAGGCACTGAAGGGCGCCCGGCTGCTCGTCCCCGTCGTCGCCGTGCTCGGGGAGGTCGAGGAGGACGAGAACGGCCTTCGCCACGAGAAGACCAGCGACATGGCGGTGCCGACCCTCAAGGCCGGCGACCGGACCGCCCTGCCGGCCTTCACGTCCACCGACTCGCTCGCCCGCTGGGACCCGGCCGCCCGCCCCGTGGCCGTACCCCTGCACCAGGCCATCCAGGCCGCCGCACACGAGAAGGCGGACACGATCGTCCTCGACCTGGCCGGCCCCGTGTCCTACGAGCTGACCGGCTCCGCGCTGCTCGCGCTCGCCGAGGGACGTACGACGACGGATCCGCTCGCCGACCCCGCGGTGGTCGACGCCGTACGGGCCGCAGTGGCCGCCGAGCCCGCCGTGGTCCGCGCCCACCTGGGCCCGGGACAGGCCGACGGCACCCTCGCGCTCGTACTGGACCCGGCCGCGCCTCAGGCCGACGCCGCCAGGGCGGTCGCCGGGCGCCTCGCCGCCGACGAAACGCTCAGGGCCCGCCTGGTCCGCGGCCTCGACCTGGCACTTCTGCCGGCCGGAGCGACGCCACCCGGCGAGCCCCTCTACGTGCGTTCCTGACCGGCTCCTAGCCGTAGACCCGGCCCGTGTACTTCTCGCCGGGGCCCTGGCCCAGGTCGTCCGGGACGAGGGACGCCTCGCGGAACGCCAGCTGGAGCGACTTCAGGCCGTCCCGCAGCGGGGCCGCGTGGAAGGAACTGATCTCCGTCGTGCTCGCGTCGAGCAGACCGGCGAGGGCGTGCACCAGCTTGCGGGCCTCGTCCAGGTCCTTGTACTTGTCGCCCTCGTCGGTCAGACCGAGCTTCACGGCGGCGGCGCTCATCAGGTTCACGGCGACCGTCACGATCACCTCGACCGCCGGGACCTCGGCGATGTCGCGGGTCATGGCGTCGAAGTCGGCGGTCTGGGAAGCACTCTGGGGAGGGGTCTCACTCATGACCCACACGATAGGCCCCGGGTGTCCGGCCCTCATGTCCGGGAGCCCGCTGCCCGCCGGTTAGCACCACCTCCTACTTGGTGCTAACCTTTTGTAACGACCGGTTGGGCACTTGCGTGCCCGGCCCACAAGTGGAGGCTCCGATCTCCCACCCGACCATCCTCACGGATGGCGGGTCACCCGGTCAGGCGGCCACCATCGTTCCGTACGGACGATGGAGTCGCCCGATGTGCGCCCCGCGGTTGACCGCGGCGGTGCTCCGGTATGCCTTTGGAGCCCCGCCTGTGTCCCGTCGGGGCATTTTTCATGTGCCCCGGTAGTTGGTCCCAATGTCATCAGAGACATACACGGCTGTCCGCCAGACCGCCGTGTGGTGCTACCGAGGAGGATCCATCAGCACTGAACCCCGTATCAACGACCGGATTCGCGTTCCCGAAGTGCGACTTGTCGGTCCCAGCGGCGAGCAGGTCGGGATTGTTCCGCTTGCCAAAGCCCTGGAGCTTGCGCAGGAGTACGACCTCGACCTGGTCGAGGTGGCGGCGAGTGCGCGCCCGCCGGTCTGCAAGCTCATGGACTACGGGAAGTTCAAGTACGAGTCGGCCATGAAGGCCCGTGAGGCGCGCAAGAACCAGGCGCACACGGTCATCAAGGAAATGAAGCTCCGGCCGAAGATCGACCCGCACGACTACGACACCAAAAAGGGTCACGTCGTCCGGTTCCTCAAGCAGGGCGACAAGGTCAAGATCACGATCATGTTCCGTGGTCGCGAGCAGTCGCGGCCCGAGCTGGGCTACCGACTGCTGCAGCGGCTCGCCTCGGACGTCGAGGACCTCGGGTTCATCGAGTCGAACCCGAAGCAGGACGGCCGAAACATGATCATGGTTCTCGGCCCGCACAAGAAGAAGACCGAAGCGATGGCCGAGGCCCGTGAGGCCCAGGCGGTCCGCAAGGCGGAAGCGAAGGCCAACCCGGGCAAGTCGCAGAACGCCGCGGAGATCGACGGAGTTGACGGAGTCGACGAGGACATCATCGACGACGTGGACACCGACGACGACGTGGACATCGCCGAGGAGACCGCTGAGGCTCCGGCCCCGGCGTCCGCCGAGGTCTGATCCCGGGGCTCGCGCCCTGGGATGCCAACCCACACACATGACGTTCCACCGTGCCCGGTTTCACGGCCGGGCACCGGAACGGCACTGACGAGGAGAGAACGGCGCTATGCCGAAGAACAAGTCGCACAGCGGTGCCAGCAAGCGCTTCAAGATCACCGGCTCCGGCAAGGTGCTCCGCGAGCGTGCCGGCAAGCGCCACCTGCTCGAGCACAAGTCGTCCCGTGTGACGCGGCGCCTCACCGGCACCGCCGAGATGGCCCCGGGTGACGCCAAGAAGATCAAGAAGCTTCTCGGCAAGTGACGTACCGGCGCCTGTGCGCCGTAAGTACGTCTGAAGACCGGGACCCCATCGAAATCGGGCCGTGTGACGACAACCACGGCCCCGCTGCAAGGAGTTAAAAGTGGCACGCGTCAAGCGGGCAGTAAACGCCCACAAGAAGCGCCGGGCGATCCTCGAGGCCGCCAAGGGTTACCGCGGTCAGCGTTCGCGCCTATACCGCAAGGCCAAGGAGCAGGTCACCCACTCCCTGGTCTACAACTACAACGACCGCAAGAAGCGCAAGGGCGACTTCCGTCGGCTGTGGATCCAGCGCATCAACGCCGCTGCCCGCCAGAACGGCATGACGTACAACCGCCTCATCCAGGGTCTGAACGCCGCCAACATCGAGGTGGACCGCAAGATCCTCGCGGAGCTCGCCGTCAACGACGCCCCCGCGTTCGCCGCGCTCGTCGAGGTCGCGCAGAAGGCCCTGCCGTCGGACGTCAACGCGCCCAAGGCTGCGTGACGCTCGCGCTGGCCTGAGCCGAGTGCGATGTGACCCGGACCCGCAGGTGCTTGCCACCTGCGGGTCCGGGCGTTTTTTTGGGTGCGTTGTCGGCTTGCGGCCGGTGGGGACTTCTCGCGCAGTTCCCCGCGCCCCTGGAAAAGCAGGGGCTGCGCCCCGTGCTTTTCGGCCCGCAGGGGCCGTGTCTTTTAGGGGCGCGGGGAACTGCGCGACCAGCCCCCACCGGGCCCGCACCCGGCAACGGACCGAACCCTCGAAAAGGTGCACCATGCCCGCCGCCCCCGAGCTGATCTCCCCTCGCTCTCCCCGCGTCTCCGCCGCGCGGCGGCTCGCCAGACGGAACTTCCGTAGCAAGGACCGGCTGTTCCTCGCCGAGGGGCCGCAGGCCGTGCGGGAGGCCGCGGTGTACGGCAAGGGGACGCTCGTCGAGTTGTTTGCCACCCTCGACGCCGCGGAGCGGTATGCCGACATCATCGGGAAGGCCCGCGCCGCCGGAGCCCGTGTGCACCTCGCCGACGAGGACGTCGTCGCCGACATCTCCACCACCGTCACCCCGCAGGGGCTCGTCGGAATCTGCCGGTTCCTCGACACCCCGTTCGAGGACATCCTCAAGGCGCGGCCCCGGCTCGTCGCCGTCCTCGCGAACGTGCGCGACCCCGGGAACGCCGGCACCGTACTGCGGTGCGCGGACGCCGCGGGCGCCGAGGCGGTCGTCCTCACCGACGCCTCCGTGGACCTGTACAACCCCAAGGCGGTACGGGCCTCCGTGGGCTCCCTGTTCCATCTGCCCGTGGCCGTCGGTGTGCCCGTCGAGGAGGCGGTGGCCGGGCTCAGGGACGCCGGCGTACGGATTCTGGCCGCCGACGGCGCGGGCCCGGACGACCTCGACGACGAGCTGGACAAAGGGACCATGGGCGGGCCCACCGCCTGGGTGTTCGGGAACGAGGCCTGGGGGCTTCCGGAGGAGACGCGAGCGCTGACGGACGCCGTCGTGCGCGTTCCGATCCACGGAAAGGCGGAAAGCCTGAACCTGGCGACCGCCGCCGCCGTATGTCTCTACACGTCCGCCCGTGCACAGCGCGCCTCCGGAGGGTGCCGCTCCGTCACCGAGAGCTAGTAGGGTGACGGGCTCGGGGGCCCACTGCGCCAGTCCGAGAGGTGGGGTTCGGGGATGACTGTCGGCACGAGCGGAACACTGGGGGCATGGGAATTGCGGAGCGAACCCGCCTCCCCGCACGGTGATCCCGCCGGGCCCGGAGCCGGACTCGGGGTCGAGCTGGGTATCGACCCCGACGACCTGCCCGACGGACTCGTCGTCGCCGACGAGCACGGCCGGGTGATCTGCTTCAATGCAGCCGCACAGCGCATCACCACCGTCCCCGCCGCTGACGCCCTCGGCTTGCGGCTCGAACGGGCCCTTCCGTTAGAGGACCTCGAAGGCCGCCGCTGGTGGCAGCTGACCGACCCCTACGGCGGGCTCGCGATCAGGAACGGCCAGCCCGAGCGGAACCTGCTGCTGCCCGGCGGGCGCGAGGTGCTCGTCTCGGCGCGCTACCTCCGTACGCACCCCACCGGACCGATCCGCCGGGTCGTCGTCTCCCTGCGTGACACCGAGGCCCGTCGCCGCACCGAGCGCAGCCACGCCGAACTGATCGCCATCGTCGCCCACGAACTGCGCTCACCCCTCACCTCCGTCAAAGGCTTCACCGCGACCCTGCTCGCGAAGTGGGAACGGTTCACCGACGACCAGAAGAAACTGATGCTGGAGACTGTCGACGCCGACGCCGACCGCGTCACCCGGCTCATCGCCGAACTCCTCGACATCTCGCGCATCGACTCCGGACGGCTCGAACTGCGCCGCCAGCCTGTCGACATGGGCGCCGCCGTCGGACGGCACATCCAGGCGTACGTGGCCGCAGGGCAGCCCGCCGACCGGTTCCTGCTCCGGATAGAGCAGCCGCTGCCGGCGCTCTGGGCGGATCCCGACAAGGTCGACCAGGTGCTCAGCAACCTGCTGGAAAACGCGGTGCGCCACGGCGAGGGAACCGTCACCATAGAGGTCACGGCCGCGCTGTCCCCGCGTGAGGGGGACGCCGACCAGAACACGGCCACGTCGGTCACGGTGAGCGACGAGGGGCCCGGCATCCCGGAGGAGTCCATGAACCGCGTCTTCACCCGCTTCTGGCGGGGCAGCAAGCGCGGCGGCACGGGCCTCGGGCTGTATATCGTCAAGGGCATCGTCGAGGCCCACGGCGGCTCCATCACGGTCGGCCGCGCCCCCGGCGGCGGCGCCGAGTTCCGATTTATGCTGCCCGTGAGCACCCCGGCGTACCTGCAGTAACGCCGACGAGGCCCCACGGGCGCGTTCGAACACCTCACCCCCGTTAGAATCGGCCTTTGGCACCTTTGCGTCCCTCTCTGTGGACCATTCGTCTCCGAGCCGTAGACGGGGACCATCCGCCAGCCAACCGGAAGCACGGGAAGAGATGTCGGCACCGAACAAGTCGTACGACCCTGTAGAGGTCGAGGCCCTGAAACCGGAAGCGATCGAGCGCCTGCGGGACGAGGCGCTCGCCGCCTTCGCCGCCGCGGACTCCCTCGACGCCCTCCAGGAGGCCAAGGTCGCCCACACCGGCGGGACCTCGCCGCTGGCCCTCGCCAACCGCGAGATCGGGGCGCTGCCCCCGCAGGCCAAGGCCGCCGCCGGCAAGCTCGTCGGGCAGGCCAGGGGCGCCGTCAGCAAGGCGCTCGCCGCCCGCCAGACCGAGCTGGAGGCCGAGCGGGACACCCGCGTGCTGGTCGAGGAGGCAGTGGACGTCACACTGCCGTACGACCGCGCGCAGGCCGGCGCCCGCCACCCGCTGACCACGTTCATGGAGCGCGTCGCGGACGTCTTCGTCTCCATGGGGTACGAGGTCGCCGAGGGCCCCGAGGTCGAGGCGGAGTGGTTCAACTTCGACGCCCTGAACTTCACCCCGGACCACCCGGCCCGGCAGATGCAGGACACCTTCTTCGTCCAGGGGCCCAAGGGCACTGAAGGCGACGAGTCCGGTGTCGTGCTGCGGACGCACACCTCGCCCGTACAGGCCCGCTCGATGCTCGACCGCGAGCCGCCGGTCTACATCGTGTGTCCCGGCCGCGTGTACCGCACGGACGAGCTGGACGCCACGCACACCCCCGTCTTCCACCAGATCGAGCTGCTGGCGATCGACGAGGGCCTGACCATGGCCGACCTCAAGGGCACCATGGACCACATGGTCCAGTCGCTCTTCGGCTCGGACATGAAGACGCGGCTGCGGCCCAACTACTTCCCCTTCACCGAGCCGTCCGCCGAGATGGACATGCTCTGCTACGTCTGCAAGGGCGCGTCCGTCGGCAACCCGGACCGCCCCTGCCGGACCTGCTCCAGCGAGGGCTGGATCGAGCTGGGCGGCTGCGGAATGGTCAACCCGCGCGTGCTCGTCGCGTGCGGTGTGGACCCCGAGAAGTACAGCGGATTCGCCTTCGGGTTCGGCATCGAGCGGATGCTGATGTTCCGCCACAACGTCGAGGACATGCGAGACATGGTCGAGGGCGACGTCCGGTTCACCCGGCCGTTCGGGATGGAGATCTGATGCGGGTCCCGCTTTCTTGGCTGCGGGAGTACGTCGACCTGCCGGCGACTCAGACCGGCCGGGACGTCCAGGAGAAGCTCATCACGGTCGGCCTCGAGGTCGAGTCCGTCGAGCAGGTCGGCGCAGGCCTCAAGGGCCCCCTGGTCGTCGGCCAGGTGCTGACCATCGAGGAACTGGAAGGCTTCAAGAAGCCGATCCGCTTCTGCACGGTCGACGTCGGCACAGCCAACGGCACGGGTGAGCCCCAGGAGATCGTCTGCGGCGCCCGCAACTTCGCCGTCGGCGACAAGGTCGTCGTGGTCCTCCCGGGCGCCGTCCTGCCCGGCGACTTCGCGATCGCCGCGCGCAAGACGTACGGCCACACCTCCCACGGCATGATCTGCTCCGGCGACGAGCTGGGCATGGGCGACGACGGCAGCGGCGGCATCATCGTCCTGTCGCCCGAGTACGAGGTCGGCACCGACGCCATCGAGCTGCTCCAGCTCGTCGACGAGGTCCTCGACATCGCCGTCACACCCGACCGCGGGTACGCGCTCTCGTTGCGCGGCATCGCCCGCGAGACCGCCATCGCCTACGGTCTGCCGCTGCGCGACCCGGCCCTCCTCGACGTACCGGCGCCCAACGCGTACGGCTACCCGGTCGAGGTCTCCGACCCGTTCGCCTGCGACCGCTTCACCACCCGCACGGTGACCGGGCTCGACCCCGACGCGAAGTCCCCGATCTGGCTCAGGCGCCGCCTCCAGAAGGCGGGCATGCGCCCGATCTCGCTCGCCGTCGACGTCACCAACTACGTGATGCTGGAGCTGGGCCAGCCCCTGCACGCGTACGACCGCTCCCGCGTCCAGGGCACGATCGGCGTGCGCCGGGCCGATCCGGGCGAGAAGCTCACCACCCTCGACGGCGTCACGCGCAAGCTGGACGCCGAGGACCTGCTCATCACCGACGACCGCGGCGCCATCGGCCTCGCGGGTGTCATGGGCGGCGCCAACACCGAGATCGACGACACCGAGGGCACCACCACCGAGGTCGTCATCGAGGCCGCCCACTTCGACGCGATCACCATCGCGCGCACGGCCCGTCGTCACAAGCTGGCCTCCGAGGCGTCCAAGCGCTTCGAGCGCGGTGTCGACCCGCAGGCCGCCTCGGCCGCCGCCCAGCGCACGGTCGACCTCCTGGTCCTCCTCGCCGGTGGCACCGCCGACGCGGGCGTCACCGAGGTCATCTCGCCGTCCGCGCCGCGCACGATCTCCATCCCGGCGAACCACCCCGACCGGGTCGCGGGCGTCGAGTACGGCCGCGAGACCGTCGTACGCCGTCTCCAGCAGGTCGGCTGCGACGTGTACGGGCAGGACGAGCTGATCGTCACCGTCCCGTCCTGGCGCCCAGACCTGACGGACCCGAACGACCTCGCCGAAGAGGTCATCCGGCTGGAGGGCTACGAGAACCTGCCCTCGACCCTGCCCAAGCCCCCGGCGGGCCGGGGCCTGACCGACCGGCAGCGCCTGCACCGCCGGGTCGGCCGCGCACTGGCCGGCGCGGGTTACGTGGAGGCGCTGAACTACCCGTTCATCGGCGAGCTCGCCTTCGATCAGCTCGGCCTCGCCGCCGACGACCCGAAGCGCAAGGTCGTCAGGCTGGCCAACCCGCTCTCCGACGAGGAGCCCGTACTCCGTACGACGCTGCTGCCCGGCCTGCTCCAGGCGCTGCGCCGCAACGACGGTCGGGGCAGCCACGACCTGGCCCTGTTCGAGACGGGCCTCGTCTTCCATCCGCAGGACGAGCTGCTGATCGCCGGGCGTCTCCCGGTCGACCGGCGTCCCACGGACGAGGAGATCGCGTCGATCACGGCCGCGCTCCCCGTCCAGCCCCGGCACGCCGCCGTCGTCCTCGCGGGCGCCCGTGAGCAGGCCGGCTGGTGGGGCAAGGGCCGCCCGGCCGACTGGGCCGACGCGATCGAGGCGGCGCGGAGCCTGGCCCACGAGGCCGGCACCGAACTCCTCGTCCGCGCGGGCCAGTACGGCCCGTGGCACCCCGGCCGCTGCGCCGAACTGGCGGTCGTGGTCGACGGCACCGAGCAGGTCATCGGGTACGCCGGTGAGCTGCACCCGCGCGTCCTGAAGGCCCTGCATCTGCCCGCGCGCACCTGTGCGATGGAGCTGAACCTGGACGAGCTGGAGGCGGCGAGTTCGGGCGTGCCCAAGGGCCCGAAGATCTCGACGTTCCCGGTCGCCACGCAGGATGTCGCCCTGGTCGTCGCGCGCGAGGTGCCGCACGCGGACGTCGAGGCGGCGCTGCGTGAAGGGGCGGGGGCGCTGCTGGAGTCCCTTCGGCTGTTCGACGTGTACGAGAGCGCTGAGCAGTTGGGAGAGGGGCGGAAGTCCCTCGCTTACGCGTTGCGCTTCCGCGCGGCTGACCGGACCTTGACTGTCGATGAGGCGTCGGCTGCTCGGGATGCAGCGGTTGCTCTCGCGGGGGAGCGGACCGGGGCGGTGTTGAGGAGCTAGGTCCGGTTCTGGGCATTTCGGCTGCGGGTGCGCTGTGGCTGGTCGCGCAGTTCCCCGCGCCCCTGGGGAGTGGGGGCTGCGCCCCGCACTCCCCACACACCACCATCGGTCACTTCACTCCTTTGGGTGACAAGTTGGGGTGATCTGGTCCCTTCGGGGCATGTGGTCGACAGAATCGGACCGGTCTTTCGGGGCCGGTCCGATTTGTGTTGTCAGGGCCTGACTGGGGGGCCATCGGCATGATCCGTATCAAGGCTGGGGTTTCCTGCGGGGCTCGGCTCCGGACGGGGCGACTGCGGGCCGCGTTCGTGGGGCGAGGGTGCAGGTTCCGGCTCGGGGGAGCGGGGTCGCGGTGTCGGCGGCGGCGTCGGCCGCCCGAACGGCAGACGGCCCGGCGTATGGAACGGCGTATGGAACGACGGCCCATGCGGCGGGTGCTCTCGATCGCGCTGCCCACGGTGTGGGGTGCCACGGCGATCACGTACAAGCTGGCCTGTCCAGCCGCCCAGCAGAACGGGCTGGGGGCGCGGATCGTCACCAGTGCCGTCTTCTTCGCCGTCGGGACCGGGCTCGTACTCCACGTCCGCCGGGCGCTCCTGCGCGAGTTGAGGCTGGCCAGGCAGGTCGCCGGGGCAGCGCAGAGTGTGCTGCTGCGTCCGCTGCCGCAGCGCATCGACGGTCTACGGGTCGCCGCCGCACAACTGTCCGCCGACCGGGGGGCCGTCATCGGTGGGGACCTGTACGAGGTCATCGCCACCGAATACGGCGTACGGGTCGTGATGGGCGATGTGCGCGGACATGGCATCGGCGCCATCGGGACCGTCGCCGCTGTGCTCGGCAGCTTCCGTGAAGCCGTGCACGACGAGGCCGAACTCGGCAGCGTACTGCGGCGGTTGGAGCGGGCACTGGCCCGGCACTTCGGCGAGCGGGCACGCGCCGAACACCCCTCGGCGGGGTCCTCGGCCGCACTGAGCCCCGACAGCCCGGTCGCGGAGGAGTTCGTCACCGTACTGCTCCTGGAGATCCGCGGGGACGGCGAGGTGCGGGCCTTCAACTGCGGCCATCCGTCGCCGTATCTGCTCAGCGGCGGCCGTGCCGACGTACTCACGGCCGGCGAACCGCTGCCCCCGTTGGGCCCGTTCCCCCTGCCGGCCGAACTCTCCGCCGCACAGTGCGGCCAACTACTGCCCGGCGAAGCCCTGTTGCTCCACACCGACGGCGTCGAGGACGCCCGCGACGCTCATGGCCGGTTCTTTCCCCTGCCGGCTGTCCTGGCGGAGGCGGTCCGCACCCAACCGGTTTCGCCGGAGGCGGTGCTGGGGGCCGTCTTCTCTCGCCTGCTGCGACATGTGGGAGGCTCGCCGACGGACGACGTAGCGGTACTTGTGCTGCGCAACGACCGCCACCACATCCTGAGGCAGCAACAGGAACCCCCGGTGACCCACCAAGTCACGTGAGCTGCAGCCCTTTAGGGGCGCGGGAACTGCGCGACCAGCCACGAAGCACCTGCAGCCGACGTTCAAGCCGCACCGATCCTGCTGAACCGGCGGAGCCAGGCCGCCGCACTGTACGAGGGGGAGCCGGCGGCCCGGCGGCCTCTTGCGAGGCATTTCAGTCAACCGGACGGACACTCTGCGCAACAGCGCGCACACGCTGTGAATTCGCGTACTTCGATCACACCCCGTGTGAACCCGGACACACTACGCTGACGGGCACGGCAGGTGCGCCGCGGCACCGAGCCACCGGAGGGCATCCATGCAGCCCAACACCCTGCTCGACGCGATCCTCGACGAGGCGGGCATCTCGCATGCGGGACTCGCCGCCCATGTGAATCAGGCAGGCCGGGCGCGGGGCCTGGCCCTGAGATACGAACACACCGCTGTGGCGCGGTGGTTGAAGGGCCAGCGCCCGCGTGGTCAGGTGCCCGACCTGATCTGCGAGGTGCTCGCCACCCGGCTGCACCGCCCGGTCAGACTCGACGACATCGGCCTCGGGGTACCGGGCGACACCGCTGGTCCGACCGGCTCGGCCGGTACCTCGCTGTCCGGGTTCGTCGAGCGGGCGACCGCGCTGTGGCGCTCCGACGAACAGCAGCGCCCGCACATCCTCGGCGCCCCCGCCGTCACCGGCACGCCCGCCGTGATGCCGGTGTGGGAGTGGGAGAACCCGCCCGAGGACGTGGACGTGTCGCGCGGCGGCAGGCACCAGGTCAGCATGGCCGACATCGAGATGCTCCGCTCGGCCCGCGCGCACTACGAGCAGATGTACCGCAAAGCCGGCGGTGTCGCGACCCGTACCCGGATCGTCGGCTTCCTGAACTCCGAGACCGCACCCCTGCTACGTGGCAGCTACACCGACGCCACCGGCCGTCAACTGCACCGGGCTACCGGCGGGTTGGTGGCGATCGCCGGCATCTGCGCGTACGACTCCGATGCCCATGGGCTCGCCCAGCGCTACTTTCACCAGGCGCTGCGGCTGGCGAAGGCCAGCGGGGACCAGGGACTCGGGGCGTACGTCATCGGGCTGCTGGTCAACCAGGCTTTGTTCATGCGGGAGTTCCGGCAGGCCGTCGCCTTCGCGGAGGCCGCGCTGCGCGCCGCGGGCAGGCACATCACGCCGGCGCTGGCCTCCGACCTCTACGCGATGCAGGCAAAGGCGTACGCGCACCTGGGCGACGGCAGCAGCGCGCTGTCCTGCATCCGGCGGGCAGAGCAGGCCGCCGAACGCATCCGGCGCGGTTACGAGCCCGACGAAACCGGCTATGTCCAGCCGGGGTTGGTCAACGTGCAGGTGGCGGAGGCGTTGCTGTTCCTCGGTGATCTGGCGGCGGCGGGGGAGCACGCGACGGCCGCGGTGGACACCCCGGCGCACGACCGGGGCAGAGTGCACCGGCTCGCCATGCTCAGTCAGATCGAGCTGCGCCGGGGCAACGCCGACAAGGCCGTGGCCACCGCGGTGCAGATGGCTGAACAGGCGCGCGGAATGGAGTCCCAGCGGCTGCGCGACAGACTCCGGGCGGTACGCGAACACCTGGTGCGCAACGGCTGCGCGGGCACGGCCGAGGCAGCCGAACTGATCGACGGGGCCCTGCGCGTACCGCTCTAGACACCCTTCGCCGGGCACCTTTGGCGCGCGGATTTCCGGGTAACCGCGCGGTGAATCGCATTCTGTGCGCCTGCTGTCAGAACGTTCCTGCTGCCATATTGCCATCTACTCGGCGGAAGGTGGCAGAACCGTGCAGTGGACGAAACAGAACGAACAAACTGTGTATGAAAACCGCTGGTTCAGGGTCAATCTCGCAGATGTCGAGCTGCCCGACGGGCGGCATCTCGACCACTTCCTCATAAGGCTGCGGCCTGTCGCCGTGGCCACGGTGGTGAACGAGGCCAACGAGGTGCTCCTGCTCTGGCGGCACCGGTTCATCACCGACAGCTGGGGGTGGGAACTCGCGGCCGGGATCGTGGAGGACGGCGAGGACATCGCCTTCGCCGCCGCCAGGGAACTGGAGGAGGAGACGGGCTGGCGACCGGGACCGCTGCGGCATCTGATGAGCGTCGAGCCGTCCAACGGGCTCACCGACGCCCGGCACCACATCTACTGGGCCGAGGAGGGTGAGTACATCGGCCACCCCGTGGACGACTTCGAGTCGGACCGACGGGAGTGGATCCCCCTCAAGCTCGTCCCCGACATGGTCGCCCGCGGGGAGGTCCCGGCCGCCAACATGGCGGCCGCGCTACTGCTGTTGCACCATCTCAGGTTCGGCGAGGACACCTAGGGCACGCCCAGGGCGCGTTCTAGCGTCCGAGGGCCTGCCAGACCGTCACGGCCAGCGCTCCGAGGGCCGTGAGGGCCGTGACGGCCGGCAGCGGCCATCGGGCGTGTTCGAGGTGGACGAGGCGTGTGCTCAGGTCGTCGACTTCCTTGTCCGTCTCCTTCGTGCGATGACTGAGCAGGGCCAGCCCTCCTTCGACGCGTGCGTACGCGACATCGAGGCGACGGCGTAACTCTGCGAGTTCTCCACGGGCCGTGGGATGTTCGGGATCGGCGGTCACTTGTCCGCTCCTTTCCGTAGTCGTCACATCCCTTGAATGTGCATGATGAGTCAACTCGCCTGGTGGGCGCGTGGGGAGAGTGTGCGAGCGGCATATGCGCGTCCGGCGCGCACACGGTGTGTGAATGACGTGGGCCCGGCACTCCGAAGAGTGCCGGGCCTGTACCGGCCCCAGCATGACGCTGGGTGAGATTTATGCGTAGGTGTAGAAGCCCGAGCCCGACTTCCGGCCCAGTCGGCCCGCGTCGACCATGCGCTGGAGCAGCGGGGGAGCGGCGTACAGCGGTTCCTTGTATTCCTCGTACATGCTGTAGGCGACCGAGGCGACCGTGTCCAGACCGATCAGGTCGGAGAGCTTCAGGGGGCCCATCGGGTGGGCGCAGCCCAGCTCCATGCCGTTGTCGATGTCCTCGCGGCTGGCCATGCCCGACTCGAACATCCGGATCGCGGAGAGCAGGTACGGGATCAGCAGGGCGTTCACCACGAAGCCCGAGCGGTCCTGGGCGCGGATCGCGTGCTTGCCGAGGGCCTTCTCGGCGAACAGCTGGGCGCGGGCGAGGGTGCCCTCGGAGGTGGTGAGCGCCGGGATCAGCTCGACGAGCTGCTGCACCGGGGCCGGGTTGAAGAAGTGGATGCCGACGACCTGGTCGGGCCGGGAGGTGGCAACGGCCAGCTTCACCAGGGGGATCGAGGAGGTGTTCGAGGCGAGGATCGCGTCCGGGCGGGTCACCACCTGGTCGAGCACCTGGAAAATCTCGGTCTTCACCTGCTCGTTCTCGACGACGGCCTCGATCACCAGGTCGCGGTCGGCGAACTCGCCGAGGTCGGTGGTGAAGCTGAGCCGCGCCAGCGTCTCGTCCCGCTCCGCCTCGGTGATCTTGCCGCGTTCGGCCGCCTTGGAAAGGGAGTTGAACAGCCGGGTACGGCCGAACTCCAGGGCTTCGCCGGTGGTCTCGGCGACCTTCACGTCCAGCCCGGAGCGGGCGCACACCTCGGCGATGCCCGCTCCCATCTGGCCGCAGCCCACAACTCCGACGCGCGAGATCTCTCCCGCTGGGCTGTCCGTCACATCGTCCCTTTCACAGATCCTCGTCACCGGCCGTCCGGCCTTCGCGGGCCGACCGTCGTCCGGGATCTTCCGTCCGTCCGGGGCCTGCGCCAAACCTGCACGTTACCTGCGGCGGCCATTGCCCAATTGTCCGGGCCTCACATGGGAGTGTGACCCGGGACGGGTCAGGACGGTCTGTGACTTGTCCGACACAGCGCATATCGGAGGTACGGGAATGAGCGGGAAGGCGCGGCACGCGCGCATGTCACGGCGGGCCTTCGCGGTGACCGCCCTGTCGACCCTCGTGGCGGGCGGGGCGGTGACGGGAGCCGCCCTGGCCGGTGCGGAACCGAGCCGGCCGAACGGCGAGGGCAAGGGCAACGGCAAGCGGGCGACCCGCGAACTGCGGGGCATGTGGCTGGCGACGGTGGCCAACCGGGACTGGCCGTCGAAGCAGGGGCTGAGCGCCACCCAGCAGCACGCCGAGCTGATCACCCACCTCGACACGGCGGTGAGCCGCCGCCTCAACGCGGTGTTCCTGCAGGTCCGCCCGACCGCCGACGCCCTGTGGCCCTCGCCGTACGAGCCCTGGTCACAGGTCCTCACCGGAACCCAGGGCAAGGACCCCGGCTGGGACCCGCTGGGCACGGCGGTCCAGGAGGCGCACGCCCGCGGTCTCGAACTCCACGCCTGGTTCAACCCGTACCGCATCGCCAACCACACCGACCCCACCAAGCTCATCGCATCCCACCCGGCGCGCAGGCATCCGGACTGGGTGGTGCCGTACGGCGGCAAGCTGTACTACAACCCCGGTCTGCCGGAGGTCCGCGGCTTCGTCCAGGACGCGATGCTCGACGCGGTGCGGAAGTACGACATCGACGGCGTCCACTGGGACGACTACTTCTACCCGTACCCGGTCGCCGGCCAGACCTTCGACGACGACGCCGAGTACGCGGAGTACGGCGGCGCCTTCCCCGACCGGGCCTCCTGGCGACGCGACAACATCGACAGACTGGTCCAGGAGACAGCCGCCCGCATCAAGGCCGTACGCCCCGGCGCCGACTTCGGGATCAGCCCCTTCGGTGTCTGGCGCAACGCGGCGACCGACCCGCTCGGCTCGGACACCCGGGCGGGTGTGGAGACGTACGACGACCTGTACGCGGACACCAGGAAATGGGTGCGGCAGAACTGGATCGACTACATCTGCCCGCAGATCTACTGGAACATCGGCTTCGCCGCGGCCGACTACGCCAAGCTGCTGCCCTGGTGGGCGGGGGTCGTGAAGGGCACCGGGACGAAGCTGTACGTCGGTGAGGCGCTGTACAAGGCGGGTGACCCGGCGCAGCCCGCGGCCTGGCAGGACCCGGCCGAGCTGTCCCGGCATCTGACCCTTGCCCAGGGCTACCCCGAGGCGCGGGGGCACGTCTTCTTCTCCGCCAAGGAAGTGGGCACCGACAGGATCGGGGCCATGGCGCGAGTGGTCGCCGACCACTATCAGCAGCCGGCGATGCCCCCGCGCTGATGTTCAGCGGTGCTTGCGGTGCTTGCGGTGCTTGGGGTTTCTGAACGGTTGATCTCTAACGGTCCTCGTCCTTGTGGCGGACCTGGCAGTCGGGGCCGGGGGACATCACTGCCTCGTGCCCGTCCGGAAAACGGACGCGGTACGGGGGAGTGCCCTCCTGGCCCATGACCTCGACGACTTCCGTGACCTGGTCGTGCTGGCCGACCACCCTGCCGTGCTGGACAAGCTGGTCGCCCACGGTTGCGCGCATCTGCGGGTCTCCTCTCGGCTTTCAGCCACGGGCCCGCTGGGTCACGGCGATACAGACGAGCACGGCCGCCGCTGTCAGCGGCGCGGCCGGCGTCAGCTGCTCGCCCAGCAGCAGGACCGACCACACCAGTGTGAGCAGGGGCTGCGCCAACTGCAACTGGCTGGCCTTCGGAATACCTATCGCCGCCATGCCCCGGTACCAGACGACCAGACCGAAGAACTGCGACCCCGCGGCCACCCACAGCAGCCCGAGCACGCTGTGGGTGGTGAGGTGCAGGGGCTCGTACGACAGGGCCAGTGCGGCGGCGGGCACGGTGAGCGGCAGGCACAGCACCAGCGCCCAACCGATGACCTGCCAGCCCGGCATGACCCGGGCCAGTCGGCCGCCCTCGGTGTAACCGGCGGCGCAGACCAGCAGGGCGCCGAAGAGGTAGGCGTCGGCGCTGGTCAGAGCGCCGCCGCTCTGCTGGACGGTGAATGCGAGTACAGCCGCCGCGCCCGCCAGGGCCGCCGCCCAGAAGGTGCGCGAGGGGCGGGTGCCCATGCGCAGCGCCGAGAGGAGGGCCGTCGTCAGCGGCAGCAGGCCGACCACGACGGCGGCGTGCGCGGTGGTCGACGTGCGAAGGGCGAGCGTGGTGAGGAGCGGAAAGCCGACGACGACCCCGGCCGCGACGACCACGAGCCCGGCCCGGTGGCGGCGGGCGGGCAGCGGTACGCGAAGCGCCAGCAGACAGCCACCCGCGACGACCGCCGCCAGGACGGACCGTACGGCCACCAGCGACCACGGGCCGAAGCCTTCCAGGCCCCAGGCGGTGGCCGGGAAGGTGAGCGAGAAGGCGGTGACACCGAGGGCGGCCTGAAGGGTCCCGGCGCGACGCGTCGCCGGGGGCTGCCCGGACAGGAGACCGGTGCGGGCACCCGGGGCCTCCGTGCGGCTGCTGACCGCTATCGGAGTCGGTGCGGTAGCGCTATCGTGTGCTCTCATGCAAGAGCGTAGCAGTGTCGGTGAACTGGCGAACCGGCTGCGACAAGAGCTGAACCGCTACTCTCCAGGTGGAAAGCTGCCGTCGAGTCGGGTGCTGGTGGAACGCTTCCGGGTGAGCCCGGTGACCGTCTCCAGGGCGCTCGCGCAACTGGCTGCCGAGGGCCTGGTAGTGACCCGCCCGGGGGCGGGCGCGTACCGCGCGCAGGCCCGCCCCGCGTCCACCCCGGCCGGGGACACCTCCTGGCAGGAGGTCGCCCTGAGCGCGGACGGCGCCGCCGACCTCGTACCGCGCACGGTGAACGCGGCCGGTGTCGTCATCTCGCTGGCCGCGCCGCCGCCGGGCGTGATCGAGTTCAACGGCGGCTATCTGCACCCCTCCCTCCAGCCCGAGCGGGCGATGGCGGCGGCCCTGTCGCGTGCCGGACGCCGTCCCGGGGCGTGGGGACGGCCGCCGCTGGACGGGCTGCCGGAGCTGCGCGAGTGGTTCGCGCGGGGCATCGGCGGTGCCGTCACGGCAGCCGAGGTGCTGATCACGGCGGGCGGCCAGGCGGCCCTGACGACAGCCCTGCGCGCCCTCGCCCCGCCCGGCGCCCCGGTACTGGTCGAGTCGCCCACCTACCCCGGCATGCTGGCGATCGCCCGCGCGGCCGGCCTGCGCCCGGTGCCGGTCCCGGTCGACGCGGACGGGGTACGTACGCCGCTGCTGGCCGACGCGTTCCGGGCGACCGGCGCCCGGGTCTTCGTCTGCCAGCCCCTGTTCCAGAACCCGACCGGGGCCGTGCTCGCGCCCGAACGGCGCGCGGAGGTACTGCGGATCGCGCGCGAGGCGGGTGCCTTCGTGATCGAGGACGACTTCGTACGGCGGCTGGTGCACGAGGACTCGGCGCCGCTGCCGCGTCCGCTCGCGGCGGAGGATCCCGACGGTGTGGTCGTCCACGTCGGCTCGCTGACCAAGGCGACCTCGCCGAGCTTCCGGGTGAGCGCGCTCGCGGCCCGGGGCCCCGTACTGGAACGGCTGCGCGCCATCCAGATCGTCGACACCTTCTTCGTCCCGCGGCCGTTGCAGGAGGCGGCCCTGGAACTCGTGGGCTCACCGGCCTGGCCCCGGCATCTCCGGTCGGTGTCAACGGAGTTGAGGATCCGCCGGGACGCCATGACGTCCGCGCTGCTGACCGCCCTCCCTCAACTGTCGCTGCCCCACATCCCCTCGGGCGGCTACCACCTCTGGCTGCGCCTGCCTGACGGCACGGACGACTCGGCCTTCGTCGCGGCGGCGCTGCGCGCGGGCGTCGCGATCACTCCCGGCCGCCCCTACTTCAGTGCCGAACCCCCGGCCGCGCACGTGCGGTTGAGCTTCGCGGCGGTGGCAGGGGTGGGAGAGATCGGGGAGGGGGTGCGGAGGCTGCGTACGGCCTGTGACGAGGTGCTCTGACCAGGTGCTCCGACGTGGGGCGGGTCGTGCAAAAACGGTTCGACACGGTGGGCCGGAAAGGGAGAACCTCCCGGCATGAACGACGACGATGTGCCCGCCCTCCCCGAGGGCTACGAGATCTCCGTCGACCCCGCCCGGGTCGACGTCGAGCGTGTTCACCGGTGGCTGTCGACCGACGCCTACTGGGCGCTGGACCGGCCGCGGGCGAAGTTCGACGAGGTGATCCCGAACTCACTCAACTTCGGTGTGTACGAGGTGACTTCGGGGGTGCAGGTGGCGTACGCGCGGGTGGTGACCGACCAGGGGCTGTTCGCGTGGCTGTGCGATGTGTACGTGGACCCGTCGGTGCGGGGTACGGGGGTCGGTACGGCGATGGTGCGCGAGGTGCGCGATCACCTCGGGGCGCTCGGGGTGCGCCGCATCCTGCTCGCCACGCACGACGCGCACGGCGTCTACGAGAAGATCGGGTTCCGCCCGCTCGACAAGCCCGACCGGTGGATGGCGCTCCACTTCGAGTGAAGCCCTTGTGGAGCAGGCGTAAAGCCGCTGTGATGATCGGGCAGTGATCGGCGCGCACCGTCGATAACTCCTGAGTAACACCAAGTAACACCCCTTGACCTGCGTTCTTTCCCGGCCCACGATCGCCGCATGCAACTTCGGGTCACGTTCGTCGCCGCCGCGCGCAGCTCCCCGCTGCTCGCCGAGCGCTTCGACGATGACCGGCCGCTCGACCAGGCCGGCTGGGAGGAGGTGCAGCGCGCCGCGCACGATCTGGTGCCGCTGGCGGCGGCCGAGCTGCGCTACTGCTCGCCGACACCCCGCAGCCGGGCCACCGGGGACGCCCTCGGCTACGGGCCGCTCGTCCAGCTGGCCCTGCGCGACTGCGACATGGGCCGCTGGCGCGGATTCACCCTCGGTGAGGCGATGGCCCGGGAGCCCGAGTCCGTGGATGCCTGGCTCGCCGATCCGCGTGCCACGCCCCACGGCGGTGAGTCGCTGCTGGACTTCATCTCGCGGGTCGGCGGCTGGCTCGACACCCGGCCCGCCGACGACAACGGCCGGATCGTCGCTGTGGCCGAGCCCTCGGTCATCCGGGCGGCCCTCGTCTACGCCCTGAAGGCGCCGCCCTCGACCTACTGGAACCTCGACGTCCGGCCCTTGTCCACGACCGTCGTCATGGGTCGTACGGGCCGCTGGAACCTGCGTTTCGAGGGTGCGTTCCCTCAGTCGGCGCGCGGCTGACCGCCCGGCCGGTCGCGTGTGTGGTCGGTGGTGAGGACGAGATCCTTGGCGGGGCCCGCCACCCGCCACACCGTCCGCCAGTGGTCCGCGTCGAGGACCGTGAACTCGCCGCGGTAGAGATCGGCCGCGCAGGGGTGGTCGGTGATCCATCGGCCCGAGGTCAGGTCCAGGTCGTGGAACGGGCGGCCGTCCGTGAAACGTACGTCCACGGTGCCAGGCGCGGTGCCCGGGAGGAAGTGGAGCGTCCGCTCGGCGGGGCGGGTGACGCCCTGCCACACGAACGTGCCGGACTCGTGGTGCAACAGGCCGCCTCGGCCCTCTCTGTGCAAGGGGCTGAACGTCGCGGTGCCGATGAAGGTCCCCTCGTCCGTGCTCGCGAGATCGCGTACCGACCGTTCCAGCAGCCAGCTCCCCGCCAGATACAGCAACGCATCAGGCACTGGCCGGAACTCGCCCACGCCGCCACCTTCTCCAAAACCCTCGAGTTGTCGCACGCCCCATTGACGCACTCCTGTCACATACCTATGTTGCCGTTCGAAGTGCTGATCGTTGTCCGGTATCCCGAACTGCATCGACAGAGCCGCGGAGTATCCATGTCACGCACAAGCACCCGCTGGAGACTAGGTCTCACGGCCACCACCGCACTCCTGGTGGTCTCGGCGGTCGTCCCCGCCCCGGCCAGCGCCGAGGACGTCACCGACTACGCCATCACGGTGGACCCGGCTACCAAGGGCGCCAAGATCGACGACACGATGTACGGCGTCTTCTTCGAGGACATCAACCGTGCCGCCGACGGCGGTCTGTACGCCGAACTCGTGCAGAACCGGTCCTTCGAGTACTCCACCGCCGACAACCGCTCCTACACGCCCCTCACCTCCTGGGCCGTCAGCGGTACGGCGACGACCCCGAACGACGAGGGGCGCCTGAACGCCCGCAACCGCACCTACCTCTCCCTGGGTGCCGGCTCGTCCGTCACCAACTCCGGCTACAACACCGGGATCAGGGTCGAGAGCGGCAAGAAGTACGACTTCTCCGTCTGGGCCCGCGCCGATCAGGCCGCCGCGCTCACCGTGTCCCTCGCGGACGCGGAGGGCTCCCTCGCCGAGGTCCGCCAGGTAGCGGTGAAGGGCGGCTGGGCCAAGTACCGGGCGCGGTTCACCGCGACCCGCTCCAGCACCGCTGGGCGTTTGACGGTCGCGACGGACAACTCCGTTGCCCTGGACATGGTTTCGCTGCTGCCCCGGGACACCTACAAGGGCCATGGGCTGCGCGAGGACCTTGCCCGGAAGATCGCCGCGCTCGATCCCGGTTTCGTCCGCTTCCCGGGCGGCTGCCTGGTCAACACCGGGTCCATGCAGGACTACAGCGAGGCCTCGAACTGGGAGCGCCAGCGCTCGTACCAGTGGAAGGACACCATCGGGCCGGTCGAGCAGCGCGCGACCAACTCCAACGTCTGGGGCTACAACCAGAGTTACGGACTCGGCTACTACGAGTACTTCCAGCTCTCGGAGGACATCGGCGCCATGCCGCTGCCCGTCGTCCCGGCGCTGGTCACCGGCTGCGGGCAGGACAAGGCCGTCGTCGACGAGGCGCTGCTCAAGCGGCACATCCAGGACACCCTCGACCTCATCGAGTTCGCCAACGGCCCGGCGACCAGCGAGTGGGGCCGCAAGCGGGCTCAGATGGGCCACCCCAAGCCGTTCCATCTCACCCACATCGAGGTGGGCAACGAGGAGAACCTGCCCAACGAGTTCTTCGCCCGCTTCACGGAGTTCCGGACCGCCATCGAGGCCAGGTACCCGGACATCACCGTCATCTCCAACTCCGGGCCGGACGACAGTGGTTCGATCTTCGACACCGCCTGGAAGCTGAACCGGGACGCCAACGTCGACATGGTCGACGAGCACTACTACAACAGCACGAACTGGTTCCTCCAGAACAACGACCGCTACGACTCGTACGACAGGAACGGCCCCAAGGTCTTCCTCGGCGAGTACGCCTCCCGCGGCAACACCTTCAAGAACGCCCTCTCCGAAGCCGCGTTCATGACCGGTCTGGAGCGCAACGCGGACGTCGTCAAGCTCGCCTCGTACGCCCCGCTGCTGTCCAACGAGGACTACGTGCAGTGGAGCCCGGACATGATCTGGTTCAACAACCACGCGTCCTGGGGCTCGCCTTCGTACGAGGTGCAGAAGCTGTTCATGAACAACGTCGGGGACCGCGTGGTGCCTACCACAGCGACCGGCACGCCCTCGGTGAGCGGCCCGATCGCGGGCGCCGTCGGCCTGTCGACATGGGCGACCACGGCGGCGTACGACGATGTGAAGGTCACCGGCGCGGACGGCACGGCGCTGCTGTCCGACGACTTCTCGGGTGACGCCTCCCGGTGGACCCATACCGGGGGCGGGAGTTGGGCGGTCCAGGACGGGCAGTACGTCCAGACGGACGTCGCCGCCGAGAACACCATGGTCTCCGCGGGCGACCCGGCCTGGCACGACTACGACCTCCATGTGAAGGCCACCAAGAAGTCCGGCAAGGAGGGCTTCCTCGTCGCCTTCGGCGTCAAGGACACCGGCAACTACTACTGGTGGAACCTGGGCGGCTGGAACAACACCCTGTCCGCCGTCGAACAGGCCACGGACGGCGGCAAGTCGACGCTCGTGTCCAAGGCCGGCTCGATCGAGACGGGTCGCGCGTACGACATCGACGTCCATGTGCGGGGCCGGCAGGTCACCCTCTACCTCGACGGCCAGGAGTGGGGCAGCTTCACCGACGACAAGCCGGCCGAGCCGTTCCGCCAGATCGTCACGAAGGACGCGAAGACCGGCGACCTGATCGTCAAGGTCGTCAACGCCCAGGCGGCGCAGGCCCGTACCACGATCGACCTCGGCAAGGTGAAGGTCAGGTCCAGGGCCGCGGTGACCACGCTGGCCGCCGCGCCGGACGCGGTGAACAGCGAGACGGCGACAGCGGTCGCGCCGGTGAAGTCGACGCTCACGGGCGTCGCGAGGAAGTTCACGTACACGTTCCCGGCGAACTCCGTCACCTTCCTGCGGATCAAGAAGGGGTGACGGGGAGCGCGGAGGAGGGCTGACCGGACGGGCGGCCCAGGTACCGGAGGGGTGCCTGGGCCGCCCGTACCGAGTTCGGCCGGTCGCCCGGCGCCGGGACGGACGCCCCGTCGACGTGCCGACGCTCTCGCGTAGCGTGCATGCCGAATGCGTGAGGCGGTGATGACCTGCGCGTATGAGGGGGGGGCGGAGCGGCGTGAGTGACCGTGTGGAGTGGCCGGCGGGGCGTGACAGGGATGCCGCGCTGATCATCAGGACGGACTTCGGTGATGAGCCGGCGTGGGCGGCGGTGAAGGCGGCGCTGCTGATGACCTGGGGCGAGGATGACGACGTCGAGCCGTACGTCCACATCGTCGACGATCCGAAGTGGGCCGGAATCACGCCCGCCGAGGCGCTCCGTGAGGCATCCCCGCACTCGGAGAGCCGCAATGTCGTCTACCTCGCCGACCACACCTCGATGCGGGACACCCCTGTCACCTTGCTCGCGCTGTCCCTGCTGACCAGGGAGCAGTGTGAGGACGACGAGGAGTTCGCGGCTTACGGAGGCGCGTTCCGCGTGGCGCCGTACGGCATCCACGAGATGAACGCGAACCTGATGATCGCCAACCTGGACTTCGGCGATTTCGCGGACGCGGCCAAGGGTGATCCCGACGGAGTCTTCCGAGGCTTTGCCGGGTGAGTGCTCAGCCGCCACACTCGTCCCGGCTCCGCATACTGATCCATCGCATTGCATAAACGTGCATCGAAACGTATAGTCATGCCATCAAGGAGGAGGGTTCCATGGCGGTACGTGTGGCGGTGGCCGGGGCGAGTGGGTACGCGGGCGGGGAACTGCTGCGTCTGTTGCTCGTCCACCCCGAGGTCGAGATCGGCGCCCTGACCGGCAACTCCAACGCCGGGCAGCGGCTCGGCGCCCTGCAACCGCATCTGCTGCCGCTGGCCGGCCGTGTCCTCCAGGAGACCACCCCCGACGTGCTCGCCGGGCATGATGTCGTCTTCCTCGCGCTGCCGCACGGACAGTCCGCCGCCGTCGCCGAGCAGCTCGGGCCGGATGCGCTTGTCGTCGACATGGGCGCCGACTTCCGGCTCCACGACGCGGCCGACTGGGAGAGGTTCTACGGCTCCGCGCATGCCGGGACCTGGCCCTACGGACTCCCCGAACTGCCGGGTGCCCGCGCCGCGCTGGAGGGGTCCAAGCGTGTCGCGGTGCCCGGTTGCTATCCGACCGCCGTGTCGCTCGCCCTCTTCCCGGCGTACGCCGCCGACCTCGCCGAGACCGAGGCCGTGATCGTCGCCGCCTCCGGGACCTCCGGCGCCGGCAAGGCGGCCAGGACGAACCTGCTGGGCAGCGAGGTCATGGGGTCCATGTCCCCGTACGGGGTCGGCGGCGGCCACCGGCACACGCCCGAGATCGTCCAGAACCTCAGCGGCGCCGCGGGCTCGCCGGTCGCCGTCTCGTTCACGCCCACCCTCGCTCCCATGTCCCGCGGCATCCTCGCCACCTGCACGGCCGCCGCCCGGCCCGGCGTCACCGCCGAGTCCGTGCGCGCCGCCTACGAGAAGGCGTTCGCCGACGAGCCGTTCGTGCACCTCCTCCCGGAGGGGCAGTGGCCCGCCACGGCGTCCGTCTACGGTTCCAACGCCGTTCAGGTGCAGGTCGCGTACGACGAGTCCGTGCGCCGCATCATCGCGATCAGTGCCATCGACAACCTGACCAAGGGCACCGCGGGCGGTGCCGTCCAGAGCATGAACATCGCCCTCGGGCTCGACGAGACCACCGGGCTTTCCACGATCGGAGTCGCACCGTGAGTGTCACGGCAGCACAGGGGTTCACGGCGGCCGGAATCGCCGCCGGGATCAAGGAGAACGGCAACCCGGACCTGGCCCTCGTGGTCAACAGCGGGCCCCGCCTCGCCGCCGCCGGCGTCTTCACCTCCAACCGGGTCAAGGCCGCACCGGTTGTGTGGTCCGAGCAGGTACTGAAGGGCGGCATCGTCTCCGCGGTTGTCCTCAACTCCGGTGGCGCCAACGCCTGTACGGGGCCGAAGGGCTTCCAGGACACCCACGCCACCGCCGAGAAGGTCGCGGACACCCTCGGCCTGAACGCCGGAGAGGTCGCGGTCGCCTCCACCGGACTCATCGGGCTGCTCCTGCCGATGGACAAGCTGCTGGCGGGAGTCGAGACCGTCGCCGGTCAACTCTCCGCGCATGGTGGTGAGAAGGCGGCCATCGCCATCAAGACCACCGACTCCGTCCACAAGACGGCCGTCGTCAGCAAGGGCGGCTGGACAGTGGGCGGCATGGCCAAGGGGGCGGGCATGCTCGCCCCCGGCCTCGCCACCATGCTCGTCGTTCTGACCACGGACGCGGATGTCGACAGCGAGAGCCTGGACAGTGCGCTCCGCGCCGCAACCCGCACCACCTTCGACCGCGTCGACTCCGACGGCTGCATGTCCACCAACGACACCGTGCTGCTGCTCGCCTCCGGGGCCTCCCAAGTCACCCCGGAACAGGCCGAGTTCGCGGAGGTCGTCCGGGCAGTCTGTGACGACCTCGGGCAGCAGCTCATCCGGGACGCCGAGGGCGCCAGCAAGGACATCAAGGTCGAGGTCGTGAACGCGGCCAGCGAGGACGACGCCGTCGAGGTGGGGCGTTCCATCGCCCGCAACAACCTCCTCAAGTGCGCCATCCACGGCGAGGACCCCAACTGGGGCCGCGTCCTCTCCGCCATCGGCACGACCGCTGCCGCCTTCGAGCCCGACCAGCTCAACGTCGCCATCAACGGCGTCTGGGTCTGCAAGAACGGCGGTGTCGGCGAGGACCGCGACAAGGTCGACATGCGCTACCGGGAGGTCCACATCGTCGCCGACCTCGCCGCAGGCACGGAGACCGCCACCATCTGGACCAACGACCTGACCGCGGACTACGTCCACGAGAACAGCGCGTACTCTTCATGAGCACCACGCGGAAGCACACCGCCCTGCCCAAGGCCAGGATCCTCATCGAAGCGTTGCCCTGGCTGACCCGCCACAACGGCAAGGTCGTCGTCATCAAGTTCGGCGGAAACGCCATGGTGAACGACGAGTTGAAGGGTGCGTTCGCCCAGGACGTCGTCTTCCTGCGCCAGGCCGGCCTCAAGCCCGTCGTCGTGCACGGCGGCGGCCCGCAGATCAGCGCCGCCCTCGACAGACACGGCATCGTCAGCGAGTTCAAGGCGGGCCTCAGGGTCACCACCGAGGACGCCATGGACGTCGTACGCATGGTGCTGGCCGGGCAGGTCCAGCGGGAGCTGGTCGGGCTGCTGAACCAACACGGGCCGCTCGCCGTCGGGTTGACCGGCGAGGACGCGCACACCATCACTGCCACCAAGCATCTGCCCGAGATCGACGGGGAGTTGGTCGACATCGGGCGGGTGGGCGAGATCACCGCGATCGACACGGGCGCGATCGAGGCATTGCTCGCCGACGGCCGTATCCCGGTCGTCTCGTCGATCGCCCGTAGCCAGGACGACGGACATGTCTACAACGTCAATGCTGATACGGCGGCTGCGGCACTTGCTGCTGCTCTTGGCGCCGAAACCCTCATGGTCCTCACGGACGTCGAGGGCCTCTACGAGGACTGGCCCAACTCCGACGAGGTGATCAGCCGCCTCACCGCTTCCCAACTGGAGAAGCTGCTCCCGGAGTTGAGTTCCGGCATGGTGCCGAAGATGGAGGGCTGTCTGCACGCCGTACGCAACGGCGTGAACACCGCCCGCGTCATCGACGGCCGGGTCCAGCACTCGATCCTGCTGGAGATCTTCACCGACGAGGGCATCGGCACGATGGTCGTGCCCGATGCGGAGGAAGAAGGGGACGCCGCATGAACGCCGGCCAGGAGCTGGACGCCAGTCAGGAACCGAGCGCCAACAGTGCCAACAGCGCCAACAGTGCCAATCAGGAACTGACGACGCGCTGGCAGGGCGCGCTCATGAACAACTACGGCACCCCCCGGCTGCCCCTCGTCCGCGGCGCGGGCAGCACCGTGTGGGACGCCGACGGCAAGGCGTACGTCGACTTCGTGGGCGGCATCGCCGTGAACGCGCTCGGCCACGCCCACCCGGCGATCGTCGAGGCGGTCTCCACCCAGATCGCCTCCCTGGGCCATGTCTCCAATCTCTTCGTCGCCGAGCCGCCCGTCGCACTCGCCGAACGGCTGCTCCAGCGCTTCGGCCGGGACGGCAAGGTGTTCTTCTGCAACTCGGGCGCCGAGGCCAGCGAGGGCGCCTTCAAGATCGGCCGCCTGACCGGACGCGGGCACATGGTGTCCACCGAGGGTGGCTTCCACGGGCGGACCATGGGCGCCCTCGCGCTCACCGGCCAGCCCGGAAAGCGGGAGCCCTTCGTGCCGCTGCCCGGTGACGTCACGTACGTCCCGTACGGCGACGCGCAGGCACTGGCCGCCGCTGTCACCGACGAGACCGCCCTCGTCATCATCGAGCCGGTCCAGGGCGAGAACGGTGTGGTCGTCCCGCCCGCCGGTTATCTGAAGGCCGCGCGCGCGATCACCGCCGCGACCGGCGCGCTGCTCGTCCTCGACGAGGTGCAGACCGGCATCGGCCGTACCGGGCACTGGTTCGAGTACCAGGCCCACGAGGGTGTCCTGCCCGACGTCGTCACCCTCGCGAAGGGCCTCGGCGGCGGACTGCCCCTCGGTGCGACCGTCGCCTTCGGCCGCGCCGCCGACCTGCTCCAGCCCGGCCAGCACGGTACGACGTTCGGCGGCAATCCGGTCGCCTGCGCCGCCGGACTCGCCGTACTCGACACCATCGAGAACGAGGGGTTGCTGGAGAACGTCAAGCGGCAGAGCGAGAAGTTGCGGGACGGAATCGAAGGTGCGGGCCACCCGTTGATCGACTATGTCCGGGGCGCGGGACTTCTCCTGGGTATCGTGCTCAACGAGCCCCTCGCGCCCCAGGTGCAGCAGGCGGCTCAGGACGCCGGGTTCCTGGTGAACGCGCCCGCTCCCGATGTCGTACGGCTGATGCCGCCGCTGAACATCGGTGACGCCGAAGTGGACGCGTTCCTCCAGGCGCTTCCCGGAGTTCTCGACGCGGTTGCCGTTGACGGGAAGGACTAGCCGGGGAATGAGACGACGACGATGACGCAGGCGCAGGAACACGAGCACGCGGGGCCTGCCGTACCGCAGACCCGCACCGCACGCCACCGCCGGATCGTGGACATCCTCAACCGGCAACCGGTGCGGTCGCAGAGTCAGTTGGCGAAGCTGCTCGCGGACGACGGGCTGACCGTCACGCAGGCGACGCTGTCCAGGGACCTGGACGAGCTGAACGCGGTGAAGATCCGTAACACCGACGGCGATCTCATCTACGCGGTGCCGAGCGAGGGCGGGTTCCGTACGCCTCGCGCTCCGCTGGGGGAGTCGGCGAAGGAGGAGCGGATGCGGCGGCTGTCCTCGGAGTTGCTGATCTCAGCGGAGGCCTCCGCGAATCTCGTGGTCCTGCGGACCCCTCCGGGGGCCGCGCAGTTCTTGGCGTCGGCGATCGACCAGGCCGAGCTGCACGACATTCTGGGGACGATCGCGGGGGACGACACGTTGATGCTGATCAGCCGGGATCCTGCGGGGGGGCAGGCGTTGGCTGATCATTTGTTGGGGTTGGCTCAGAAGAATCACTGAGGGGCCATTGACGGTTGAGTTTCGGGTGCGGGTCCGTCGTGGCTTGTTGCGCCCACGCGGCGGAGCCGCAAATAGACACATCCCCTCGCCCCTAAAAGCACATATCACCCTCAGCCCAGTCGTCTTGCCAGGCCCCCCGTGCATCGCACCTCGTCGCCCGCCGTGATCAGCAACGCCTCCACGTCCGGCAGCGACTCCAGCCAGCCCAGCGCCTGCCTCGACCCCATCGCGAAGGCCGCCGTCGCCCAGGCGTCCGCCCAAGTCAGTTCCGGGGCCACGACCGTCACCGCGACCAGGTCCGTCACCGCGGACTTTCTGGTGCGGGGGTCGACGATATGGGTGCCGCGTTCCGCTGTGCCCGAGGTGGCCACCGCCAGTTCGTCGGCGCCCGCCGCCGAGACCACGGCCGCCAGGCCGCCCGGGCGGAGCGGGTCCGACACGCCCACCCGCCAAGGGCGTTGGGGACCCGGCGCGCCGCACAGCTGGACGTCTCCGGCGCCGTTGACGCTGACGCCGCTCGCCCCGGCCGCCATCAGGGTTCTGGCCGCGCGTTCCGCCGCCCAGCCCTTGACCAGGCCGGTCGGGTCGATCTGGCCCTGGTAGGTGTGGCTGAACCACCCCTCGCTGACCCGCTTGGCCTCGGCGCACAGGTCGAGCACCTCGGCGACCTCCGGGTCGCAGTCCGCGACGGAGATCTCACCGCGGGCGAGCCGGGAGATCTGGCTGTTCTCGCGATAGGTGCTGAACACTTCGTTGACCTTGTGCAGTCCGGCGATCGCCGCCGCCAGCGCCACCTGGACCGCACGGGGGTCCCCGCCGCGGACGTCAAAAGAGAAGACGGTCCCCATGACCTCCTCCGCATGACGCACCGCGACGGGAGCTTCCGCGGGATCAACCACCGGCCTGGTCCAGGGCCGACTGGAGGGACTTCTTGTAGCCCGCGCTGGTGTAGCTGGCGCCGGACACGGCGTCGATGTCGCCGTCGCCCGCTGTCACCGCCTCCTGGTTGAGCTTGGGGATCGCGTTCGCGGAGACCTGGTCGCTCCGGCCACCAGTGGGTGCCTGGACCGCGGACGCCGAGGTGATCCTGCCCTTGGTCAGCGTGACGCGGACCTGCACCGGGCCGTACTCCGTCTGGACCACGCTTCCGGTGTACGTGCCGCCGCCGTTGGAGGTCGCCCCGCCTGCCGCCGCCCCGCCCGAGCCCGCTGCCGAGCTGGGTGTCGGGCTGGGTTTCGGGTCGGCCGAAGCCGCGCCCGCGCCCGTCCCCTTGTCCGATTCCGCGGCGGGGACCTTGTCCAGGGCCGACTGCAGCGACTTCTTGTAGCCCGCGCTGGTGTAGCTGGCGCCGGAGATCGCGTCGATGTTCGCGGTGCCGGCGGCGACCGCTTCCTGGTTGAGCTTGGGTACGGCGTTGCCGGAGATCGTGGTGCTCTGGCCGCCGGTGGGCGCCTTCACCGCCTCCGCCTTGGTGATCTTGCCGCCGCTCACCGTGATACGGACCTGGACCGGGCCGTACTGGGTGTCGACCGCGTCACCGGTGACCGTGGCGGCCTTGGCCGCACCGCCGCCACCGGTGGCGCCCGTACCCGTACCCGCACTGGCCTTGTCCAGGGCGGACTGGAGCGACTTCCCGTAGCCCGCGCTGGTGTAGCTGGCGCCGGAGATCGCGTCGATACTGCCGTTGAGGCCGGCGGTGACCGCTTCCTTGTTGAGCTTGGGGATCGCGTTGCCGGAGATCTGGTCGCTCTGGCCGCCCTTGGGCTGCTGGAGCGCCTCCGCCTTGGTGATCTTGCCGCCGCTCACCGTGACGCGGACCTGGACCGGGCCGTACTGGGTGTCGACGGTGTCGCCGGTGAAGGTGCCGTCCTTGGCGGCCGCGCCGCCCTGGGCCGACTCCTGTGCCGCCGCCGTCTGCTGCGGCAGAGCGCCGGCAGCCTGCGCGCCACCGGGGTCCGACGACGGCTTCAGCGTCAGCAGCAGCACGATTCCGGAAACTGTGGCGGCACTCGCCAGCATGACGCGCCGAAAGGGGTGACTCTTCTTCATTGCTCCTGGCTCCCGTCGCTCACATCTCGAACGACTCGTGGTGGATACGGCGCGCCGGAACACCCGCGCCGCGCAATGCCTCGTACACACCCTGCGCGAAGCCGGGAGGCCCGCACAGGAAGACGTCGTGGTCGTCGATGTCCGGCAGCTTCCGGCGCAGCGACTCCGGCGAGATGTCCGGGCGCTCTCCGTCGGGGCTGTTCACCGCGTACATGAGACGGGCGCCGCGCTCGTTGGCGATGGTCGCCAGCTCGTCCCACAGGGCCAGGTCCTGGGTGCTGTTGGCCCGGTAGAGAAGGGTCAGGTCGCCCGCCGCGCCGGGCAGGGTCTCGAACAGGGCGCGCATCGGGGTGATGCCGACACCGCCGGCCACCAGCAGCACCTTGCCCTGGCTGCGCTTGGAAGCGGTCAGGGCGCCGTACGGACCCTCGGCCCACACCCGGGTGCCGGGCTCCAGCTCGCGAAGGGCCGAGCTGTGGTCGCCGATCGCCTTCACGGTGATGCGCAGCATGTTGGGGCGGGGGGCCGCCGACAGGGAGTACGGGTGCGAGCTGAACCGCATACCGGGGGCCAGGAAGCGCCAGCGGAAGAACTGGCCCGCCTCCGCGCCCATCCGGTGCAGTTTCCGGCCGCTCATCAGCACGGACACGATGCCCGGGGTCTCCTCGATGACCGCCTCGACCCGCAGCCGGTGGCGCATGTTCAGCCGGATCGGCGTGACGATGCGGTACCAGAGGACCAGCGCGGTCACCGAGCCGTACAGCGCGTACCAGGCGGTCTTCGCGGCCGGCTCCACGACGAACTCGTTACCCGTGGACAGCTGGTGCCAGAACGTCAGGAACGTGGCCGCGTACGTCAGCAGGTGCACGTGGTACCAGAGGTCGTACGGGATCATCCGCCGGACCGGGCCGATGGAGCTGAGCCCGATGACCACCAGCAGGCCCGTGCCGATCGCCGCCTTGCCCATGTCGGGCAGCTGGTTCACCGAGTCGACCGTCTGCTGGACGATGTCGCCGAACGTCTTCCCGGCCTGGAGGGCGTACCCGTACATGATCAGGACGACGTGCGCCACGACCAGGCTGAGCGTGTACCGGCCGCTCATCGAGTGCCAGCGCGCCACCCGGTCCGAGCCGACCCGGCGCTCCAGCGCGGGCACCCGGGCCATCTGGAGCACCACCAGCGCCATCAGGTAACCGGCGAGCAGACCGGTGATCCGGCCCGCCGCGATGATCTGGGCGGTGGTGTCGGCCAGGGAGGCGGTGTTGTTCCACCACAGCCAGATCACTCCGGCCGCGCCCGCCGCCACAACGAGCAGCAGCGGGACGGCGGGTGAGCGGCGGGGTCGGATGCGGCGCATCGTCTGGCGCCGCGCGGCACGTCCGCCTTGGATCGTGGTGGTCACGGTTCCTCCGTGGGACGGGGTCTAGTCGAGAGGCTTGGCCCCTTGGCCCTCAGATACGCGCCACGACCGCCGAGTGTTCAGAGACCCGACAAGTCCACAGTTAAATGCCAGTTAAAATGGGGTGACTGCCGGTAACACCCGCTGGGTGCCGGTCGGTGGCGCTCAGTAGCGGACGATGGCCGTCGGCCCGCTCGCCGTGCCGATCGCGATGTGCGGCCGTCGGCGCGGATCGGCCCACGCGAGGATCGCCCGCATCGCCTCCGCAGGTACCGACACACAGCCGGCCGTCGCCGCACGCCCGTTGACGTGCAGGAAGATCCCCGCGCCGCGCTGCCGTACCGGCGCGGCGTAGTTGAAGGCGATGACGTACGCGTGCGCGTACTGCTGCGTGTACGAGATCAGGTGCTCGGACTCGGTGGCCCGGCAGTCGGCGGGGCGGGGCTCGGTCCAGCGGTTGTAGGAGCGTGAGTCGTTGTCCTCGCACCACCAGGAGTTCTGCCGCACGGGCCGGTAGGTGACCTTGGTGCCGACCGGGGCCGCCTTGATGCCGAAGGCGTACGGCAGTTCGTACAGCCCGGCGGGAGTGGTGTTCGTGCCCTGTTTGCGGGAGCCGCCCTCGACGAGCCCGTTCGCACCGAAGCGGGCGGGCGCGGAACCGGCCTTCGTCCATGTCCCGTTGCGCAGGTTCCACCAGGTGAGCGTGCCGGTGGTCGCCTTGGCGCGCGGCGCCTGAGCCGTGATCAGCTGGGAGCCGCCACCGGTGTCGGCCAACAGGGCGGGCAGCGGCGGCGCGGCCGTGGGAGGGGCACCGGGCGCGAGTGCGAGAAGGGACACGGACGCGAGGACGACGGCGGCTCCGGGACGCATGGCTCAGACAGTACTGGGCGGGAGCGGCAACGGCAGCCCCGGTAGTCCGTCCAGGCTCGTCGCGATGTGGTCCTTCTTCTCGAAGTAGGCGCTGAGCGAGGCGTCGTCCTCGCGCGCGAAGCGCCTGGCGTGCAGATCGCGGTCGCTGTCGTACGACATGAGGGGCACCGCGTAGCCGCAGCTGTCCCGGACGAGTTCGGCGTGTACGACGATGATCGCGCGCAGACCGTGCGCGGTGGCGTCGATGTCCGGGAAGCGGGCGAGGAGTTCGGGGAAGCGCGGGTCGTCACGGAAGGCGGGCTCACCGCGGCCGTGCAGCCGGACGATGTTCGGCGGGCCCTCGAAGGCACACCACATGAGGGTGATCCGGCCGTTCTCGCGCAGATGCGCGACGGTCTCGGCGTTGCTGCCCGCGAAGTCGAGATACGCGACAGCCTGCTCGTCGAGGATCACGAAGGAGCCCTTGAGCCCCTTGGGGGAGAGGTTGACCGTGCCGTCGCCCGACAGCGGGGCGGTCGCGGTGAAGAAGAGGGGCTGCGCCTCGATGAACGTACGCAGCCGGCCGTCGATGCGCTCGTAGGTCTTTCCCATGACCGGTCATTGTCCGGGAAATTCGTTTGCCTGTCTAAGGGTTTTGCTGACGCGTCTGCGGCTGTGCCGCTACGGCGATACAGGGCTGCACAGGAATGCGCAGGCCCGCGGCCGCCCCGGCCGGCGTTTGCTTCGGGGCGGCCACAGTGCCTGTCACGTCACTTGGTGAACGTGCAGGGCGCCAGGGCGTCGAGGCCGACCGGCTTGGCGGCGGTGCGGCCGATGGCGGTGGCGATGCGGTTGATGGTCGCCACGCGCTTGTCCTTGAGCGGGCCGTTGATCGCGTTCTGGACGAAGTTGGCACCGCCCTGACCGACCGTGTTCACGAGCCGCGTGTTGGCCTCGGCGATCTGCGTGTTCAGCAGGGCGAGGTTGCGGGTGACCTCGGCCTGTGCCGACGCCGGGATCGCGGGCAGCTTCGAGGCCACGTCCGGGCAGCTGATGGTGCCGGCGCCGCCGTTGTTGCCCGCGTTGCCCGTGTTACCGGCATTACCCGTGTTGCCGGTGTTCCCCGCGTTACCGGTGTTGCCGCCCGCCTGCGGGGCCGCCGTCGCGGCAGGCGCTGCCACTCCGGCACCGTTGAGCGAGCAGGGCGCCAGGGCGTCGAGGCCGACCGGCTTGGCGGCGGTGCGGCCGATGGCGGTGGCGATGCGGTTGATGGTCGCCACGCGCTTGTCCTTGAGCGGACCGGTGATCGCGTTCTGGATGAAGTTGGGACCGCCCTGGCCCTGGGTGTCGACGATGCGCTTGTTGGCCTCGGCGATCTGGGTGTTCAGCAGGGCGAGGTTGCGGTCGACCTCGGCCTTCGCCGACGCGGGGATCGCGGGCAGTCTGTTCGCGACCGCCGGGCAGTTCACCGTCGGGACCGCGGCCTTGGTGGTCGCCTGCGTGGTGGTCTTGTTGCTGGAGGTTTCCCCGGCAAGGGCGGAGCCGGCGACGATCGCGCCGGACAGTGCCACTGCGGCGGCGCCGCCGATGATGCCCACACGACGCTTGTTGTACTTCGGAAGAGCCCTGGACATGCGGATGCCTCACTCGGGTCAGGGGGTGGCTGTGTGGTTCAACTCGTTTTACAGACGCGGCGCCTGCGTCTGGCGTGGAGTACGGGTAAGCGGTTTCGCGTGTTCAAAGGCTCGTCAAAGATCCGTAGAAAAGTTCCTGAGATTGACGAACCATGCAGAGTCCTGCATACTCATGCATGTCAGCGAATGCACTGTGAGGAGAAAACCCGTGACCGAGCGCGTCGTACTCGCCTACTCAGGCGGTCTGGACACCTCCGTCGCCATCGGCTGGATCGCCGAGGAGACGGGCGCCGAGGTCATCGCCGTTGCGGTCGACGTCGGCCAGGGTGGCGAGGACCTGGACGTCATCCGCAAGCGCGCGCTCGCCTGCGGTGCTGTCGAGGCCGAGGTCGCGGACGCGAAGGACGAGTTCGCCGAGGAGTACTGCCTCCCGGCGATCAAGGCCAACGCCCTCTACATGGACCGCTACCCGCTGGTCTCCGCCCTCTCCCGGCCGACGATCGTCAAGCACCTCGTCGCCGCCGCCCAGAAGCACGGCGCCACCACGGTCGCCCACGGCTGCACCGGCAAGGGCAACGACCAGGTGCGGTTCGAGGCCGGCATCGTCGCCCTCGCCCCCGACCTCAAGTGCATCGCCCCGGTCCGTGACTACGCGATGACCCGCGACAAGGCGATCGCCTTCTGCGAGGAGAAGCAGCTCCCGATCGCCACCACCAAGAAGTCCCCGTACTCCATCGACCAGAACGTCTTCGGGCGCGCGGTCGAGACGGGCTTCCTGGAGGACATCTGGAACGCCCCGATCGAGGACATCTACGAGTACACCTCGAACCCGGCCACCCCCCGCGAGGCCGACGAGGTGATCGTCTCCTTCAAGGAGGGCGTCCCGGTCGCCATCGACGGCAAGCCGGTCTCCGTCCTCCAGGCGATCCAGCAGCTGAACGAGCGGGCAGGTGCCCAGGGCATCGGCCGGATCGACATGGTCGAGGACCGTCTCGTCGGCATCAAGTCCCGTGAGGTGTACGAGGCTCCGGGCGCGATCGCCCTGATCACGGCCCACCAGGAGCTGGAGAACGTCACGGTCGAGCGTGAACTGGCCCGCTACAAGCGCCAGGTCGAGCAGCGCTGGGGCGAACTGGTCTACGACGGCCAGTGGTTCTCCCCGCTGAAGCGCGCCCTGGACGGCTTCATCAACGAGGCCAACCAGCACGTCAACGGCGATGTCCGGATGACTCTGCACGGCGGTCGCGCGGTCGTCACCGGCCGGCGCTCCGACACCGGGCTGTACGACTTCAACCTGGCCACGTACGACACGGGCGACACCTTCGACCAGGCCGCGGCCAAGGGCTTCATCGACATCTACAGCCTGTCGTCGAAGATCGCGGCCAAGCGCGACCAGGCGTAACCGATACCGTTGCTGCCGCCTCCTCTCCCGGTCCGGGTGGGGAGGCGGTGGCACATCCACCCCCTGCCTTCCCTGCCTTCGAGGAGCAACGCAAGTGAGCAGCAACAGCGGTGACGTACGGCTCTGGGGCGGCCGTTTCGCCGACGGTCCCGCCGAGGCCCTGGCCAAGCTGTCCGCGTCCGTCCACTTCGACTGGCGGCTCGCGCCCTACGACATCGCCGGATCGCGTGCCCACGCACGCGTGCTGCACAAGGCGGGCCTGCTCACGGACGACGAGCTGACACGCATGCTGGCCGGCCTCGATCAGCTCGAGGCGAACCTCGCCGACGGCACCCTCGTCCCCACGATGGCCGACGAGGACATCCACACGGCTCTGGAACGCGGCCTGTTGGAGATCCTCGGCCCCGACCTCGGCGGCAAGCTCCGCGCCGGCCGCTCACGCAACGACCAGGTCGCCACGCTCTTCCGCATGTACCTCAGGGACCACGCCCGTACGATCGGCGGTCTGATCGCCGACCTCCAGGACGCGTTGATCGGCCTCGCGGAGGCCCACCCGGACGTGGCGATGCCCGGCCGCACCCACCTCCAGCACGCCCAGCCGGTCCTGTTCGCCCACCACGTCCTGGCCCACGTCCAGCCCCTGTCGCGGGACGCGGAGCGGCTGCGCCAGTGGGACGAGCGCACCGCGGTCTCCCCGTACGGCTCGGGCGCGCTGGCCGGTTCGTCTCTCGGCCTGGACCCGGAGTCGGTCGCCAGGGACCTCGGCTTCGAGCACGGCAGCGTGGGCAACTCGATCGACGGCACGGCCTCGCGGGACTTCGTCGCCGAGTTCGCCTTCATCACGGCGATGATCGGGATCAACCTCTCCCGGATCGCCGAGGAGATCATCATCTGGAACACGAAGGAGTTCTCCTTCGTGACGCTGCACGACGCCTTCTCCACGGGCTCGTCGATCATGCCGCAGAAGAAGAACCCGGACATCGCGGAGCTGGCGCGCGGCAAGAGCGGCCGTCTGATCGGCAACCTGACGGGCCTCCTGGCCACCCTCAAGGCCCTGCCCCTCGCCTACAACCGCGACCTCCAGGAGGACAAGGAGCCGGTCTTCGACTCCTGCGACCAGCTGGAGGTCCTGCTCCCCGCCTTCACCGGCATGATGGCCACGCTCACCGTCCACCGCGAGCGCATGGAGGAACTGGCCCCGGCCGGCTTCTCCCTCGCCACCGACATCGCCGAGTGGCTGGTCAAGCAGGGCGTCCCCTTCCGGGTCGCCCACGAGGTCGCCGGCGAGTGTGTGAAGGCCGCCGAGGCGGACGGGGTCGAGCTGGACGGCCTTACCGACGACCAGTTCGCGAAGATCAGTGCCCACCTCACCCCCGAGGTCCGCACGGTCCTGAACGTCCACGGCGCCCTGGCCTCCCGCAACGGCAGGGGCGGCACAGCCCCGAGCGCGGTGGCGGTCCAACTGGCAGAGGTGAAGGCGAACGTGGCAGCCCAGCACGAATGGGCCCTGAAGGGCCGCAGGCCCCTTTAGGGGCGCGGGGAACTGCGCGACAAGCCACAACCGAACCCGCACTCGCCAACGCACCTCACAAACCGAGCTCCGAGGCGCAAGGGGGGCCGAAGGGGCACAGCCCCTGAAGGATGGGACGGGTAGGGGCGGCGGGGGCGAAAACATCACGGCGCCCCCACGCGACAGCCCCCGCGAAGGTCATCGCGGGCTACGTTGGTCGGAAACCGTACCGGACCCGACCGAACGGAACCCGCGATGCCCTTCACCCGACTGGCCACAGCGACAACCCCCACCTGCCACCTCGGACTCGGCCTCGCCGCAGTCGGCCGCCCCGGCTACATCAACCTCGGCCGCGACGACGACCTCGGAGACAACCGCAGCGTCGAAGCCCTCCGTACCCGCACCCACGAACTCCTGGACGCCGCCCACGCCCAGGGAGTGCGCTATTTCGACGTCGCCCGCTCATACGGCCGCTCAGAGGAATTCCTCGCCGACTGGCTGCACGCGCGCCCCGACATCGACGACGTCGTCATCGGTAGCAAGTGGGGCTACACATACACCGCCGGCTGGACCACCGACGCCGAGCGGCACGAGGTCAAGGACCACAGCCTCCAGACGTACGAGCGTCAGCGCGCCGAAACCGATCAACTGCTCGGCGCCCGCCTGGACCTTTACCAGATCCACTCGCTGACCCCTGACAGCCCGGCCCTGTCGGACAAGGAACTCCACGCCCGTCTCGCCGAGGCCGCCGCGGAGGGCCTGACCGTCGGCTTCTCCACCAGCGGCCCGGCCCAGGCCGACACCGTCCGCGCCGCCCTCGCTGTCACGGTCGACGGCGAGCCCCTCTTCCGTACCGTCCAGTCGACGTACAACGTCCTGGAGACCTCCGCCGGCCCCGCGCTGGCCGAGGCCCACGACGCCGGACTGACGGTGATCGTCAAGGAGGGCATGGCCAACGGCCGTCTCGCCGCCGGACAGACGCCGGACGGCGTACGGGCGATCGCCGAGGAGACGGGCCTCGGCGCGGACGCCGTCGCCCTCGCGGTGGTGCTGCGCCAGCCCTGGGCGGGGGTCGTGCTGTCCGGCGCGGCCACGGCGGGCCAGCTCGCCTCGAATCTGCACGCGGCGGTCGTCGACCTCGACGAGGACCACCTGTCGCGCCTGGCCGCGCTGGTGGAGGAGCCGCGCGCCTACTGGGAGCGGCGCGGGCAGCTGCCCTGGCACTGAGGCCCTTTCCTGAGTGAGTAACTTTTGAACGAGTACCTCTGATACGCGCACGCCTTCAATGAGACACTAATGTCTCACATGGGTTACTGTTGTCTCATGGCCGTCGACCGTGAACACGTGCTGCGCAGCGCAGCCGCCCTCCTCGCCCGGAAATCCACGTCCACCATGGACGAGGTCGCCAAGGCGGCCGGAATCAGCCGGGCCACGCTGCACCGCCTCTTCGCCGGGCGGGACGCACTCGTACGGGCTCTCGAAGAGCTCGGCATCGAGGAGTGCGAGTCGGCTCTGACGGCCGCGCGGCTCGGCGACGGCACTGCCCAGGAGGCCGTGCGCCGCCTGGTGCGGGACCTCGAACCCGCCGCCGGACTTCTCGCGTTCCTCTACACCGAGAACCAGCTGTTCGAGGGCGAGGAGCAGCACGCGGGCTGGGCCCGGATCGACACCGCCATCGCCGCCCTGTTCCGGCGCGGCCAGCAGGGCGGCGAGTTCCGCATCGACCTCACCCCGGCGTGGCTCACCGAGGCGCTCTACGGGCTCATGGCCTCCGGCGCCTGGGCCGTGAGTGAGGGCCGGGTCGCCGCCAAGGACTTCAACCACATGATCGTCGAGCTGTTGCTCGGCGGCGCGCTACGGAGAGAGGAATCATGACCAGCACCCTGCAGCCGGCCAACGCGACGGAGGAAGGGAGGCGTCCGGGCCGCTGGCTCGCGCTGTCCGTCCTCGTGCTGGCCGTGCTGCTGGTGGCAGTCGACGCGACCGTTCTCGGTCTCGCGACCCCCTACATCAGCGAGGACCTGAAGCCGTCCGGCACCCAGTTGCTGTGGATAGGCGACGTCTACTCGTTCGTCATCGCGGGCCTGCTCGTCTCCATGGGCAGCCTCGGCGACCGCATCGGCCGCAAGCGGCTGCTGCTCATCGGCGCGACCGCGTTCGGCGCGGTGTCCGTGCTCAACGCCTACGCGACGACACCGGAGTTGCTGATCCTGGCGCGGGCCCTGCTCGGTGTCGCGGGCGCGACCCTGATGCCGGCCACGCTCGCCCTGATCCGCAACCTCTTCCACGACCCGCGCGAACGCAGTCTCGCCATCGGCATCTGGGGCGCGACCGCCTCAGCCGGTACCGCGGTCGGCCCGGTCGTCGGCGGCTTCCTGCTCGAACACTTCTGGTGGGGCTCGGTCTTCCTGATCAACCTGCCCGTGATGGTCGTCCTCGTCCTCGTCGGCATCAAGCTGCTGCCCGAGTCGCGCAACCCGGCGCCGGGCCCGTGGGATCTGCGAAGCGTCGTCCTGTCGCTCGTCGGCATGATCGGCATCGTGTACGGCATCAAGGAGGCGGCGTCACACGGCTTCTCGTGGCCGGCGCTGGGCGCGGCAGCCCTGGGCGGCGCGGCTCTCTACGGCTTCGTACGCCGTCAACTCACGCTCCCCATCCCCCTCCTGGACATGCGGCTGTTCCGCGACCGGGGGTTCAGTGGGGCCGTACTCGCCGACCTGCTGACCATCCTCGGACTGTCCGGGCTGGTGTTCTTCCTCTCGCAGTATCTGCAACTGGTGCAGGTCCGGGGGCCGTTGGAGGCGGGCCTCGCCGAACTGCCCGCGGCGATCGGCGCGGTGGTGGCGGGTCTGCTCGCCGGTGCGGCGGCCCGGCGTTACTCGGTACGGGCCGTGGTCTCGGGCGGCCTCGCGGCCATCGGCCTGGCCCTGGCGGCGCTCACCCTGGTCGACCAGTCGACCGGCTATCCGCTGCTCGGCACCGCGCTGCTGGTCGTGGGTGTCGGCGCGGGCCTCTCGTTCACCGTGACGTCCGACGTCATTCTGGGCAGCGTTCCCAAGGAACAGGCGGGTGCCGCAGCGGCGGTGTCGGAGACGGCGTACGAACTGGGCGCCGCCCTCGGTATCGCCCTGCTCGGGTCGATCGTCACCGGCGTCTACCGAGACTTCGACGCTCCGACGGGCACCCCGCCCGAGGCCCACGAATCACTGGGCGGCGCGGTGGAAACTGCGGCGGGCCTGCCGACGCACACTGCCGAGGCCCTGCTGAACGCGGCCCGCGAGGCGTTCACAGACGGAATCGCCCTGGCCGCGGGCGCGGGCGCGGTGGTCCTCCTGGCAGCGGCGGGCGCGGCCTGGGTACTGCTGAAGGGACAACGGCTGGAGGGCCGGGGCGACCACCCCTGACGGGACCTGATCACACCGGGTGCGCCTTTTAGGGGCGCGGGGCTGTATCTGTCTGCGGCTCCGCCGCGGGGCGCGACAGGCCACAACGAACCCGCACCCGACGACGAACCCCTCAACACCCCTACGCGGCCTTCGCCTTCGTCGCGTACATGTCCACGTACTCCTGCCCGGACAACAGCATGACCTCGGTCATCACCGAGTCGGTCACGGCCCGCAGCACATACCGGTCCCGGTCCATCCCCTCGTACCGGGAGAACTCCATCGCCTCACCGAACCGCACCGTCACCCGCCCCGGCCGCGGCATCCCGGCCCCGCCCGGCTGCAACTTGTCCGTGCCGATCATCGCGAACGGCACGACAGGCGCGCCCGTCATCAGGGTCAGCCGGGCGATGCCGGTGCGGCCCCGGTAGAGGCGGCCGTCGGGGGAGCGCGTGCCCTCGGGGTAGATCCCGAACATGCGGCCCTCCTCCAGCACCCGGCGGCCGGTCATCAGCGCCGCGACACCGCCGTTGGCCCCGTCCCGGTCGACCGGGATCATGCCGACGCCGGTGAAGAACCAGGCCATGAGGCGGCCCTTGAACCCCTTGCCGGTGACGTACTCGTCCTTGCCGATGAGCACGACCTGCCGGTCGCAGACCAGCGGAAGGACCATCGAGTCGATGAACGTGAGGTGGTTGCCGGCCAGGATCACAGGGCCGTCCCCGGGGATGTGCTCCATGCCCTCCACCCGTGGGCGGAACATCAGGCGCATGATCGGTCCGAGCAGTGCCTTGATGAGCGCGAAGCGGGACAACGGGCCCTCCGGTGTCAAGGGATTCGGTATAAGTCTGTGCAGGTGAGGACGATACTCGCGCGTCGGGGGGTAACGCACATCGGGTTCACCGACTGCTTACGTACTGTTGACCCGCGTTTACCTGCGGTGGCGCGGTGTTGCGGGCATGTGACGGTCCGCCACGAATGTGACGGAGATCGCGCGAGTCGTCCAGGACACACCGACCACGTACCCACCGCGCCCGAGTCGATGCGGACATCCAGCGTGATCCGCGTGTTCCGCCCAAGGTCTCCCTGTCGACATGTACACGCACCTACGATCGGTCCGTTTGGACAGATGGACGGATGACGGTGCAGCAGGAGAGGCGCTCATGGGCACGCTGGAGTCGAACGGACATGCGCAGGGGGAGTCGGCGGGCACAGGGCGGCGGACGCTGCTCGGAGCCGCGATGCTGGGCGCGGGCGGCGCGGTCCTCGGGCTGCCCGGCGCGGCGAGCGCAGACGCCCAGGTCGCCGGCCAGGACGCGCACCGGGACCAGAAGCACGGAGGCGGTGGCTTGAAGAGCCTGCCCGTACCGACGATCATCGGCCACCGGGGTGCCAGCGGCTACCGCCCGGAGCACACCTTCGGGTCGTACCAACTCGCCCTCGACCTGGGCGCGGACATCGTCGAGGCCGGTGACCTGGTCCCCACCAAGGACGGCCACATCGTCTGCCGCCATGAACCCGAGATCGGCGGGACGACCAACGTCGCCGACCACCCCGAGTTCGCGAGCCGCAGGACCACCAAGGTCCTGGACGGCGTCTCCCTCACCGGCTGGTTCACCGAGGACTTCACGCTCGCCGAGCTGAAGACGCTGCGCGCGATCGAGCGCATTCCGGCCAACCGCCCGCACAACACCCTCTATGACGGCCGCTGGGAGATCCCCACCTTCGAAGAGGTCCTCCGCTGGCAGGACGAGCAGACCCGCAAGCGCGGCAAGCAGGTCTGGATCTACCCCGAGACCAAGCACCCCACCTACTTCCGTGCCCTCGGCCTGGGCCTGGAGGAGCGGGTCGCGAAGCTGCTGCGCAAGCACGGCAAGGACAGGAAGAACTCGCCGGTCATCCTCCAGTCCTTCGAGCCGACCAGCATCCAGCGACTGAACCGGCTGGTGGGCAACCCGCTCGTCGTCCTTCTCTCGGCCGCGAACACCCGCCCCTGGGACTTCGTGACGACCGGCGACCCCCGTACGGTGGCCGACCTGATCAAGCCGGCCGGTCTCAAGGAGATCGCCTCGTACGCGCAGGGCATCGGCCCGACCCTCGACCTGGTCATCCCGAAGGACGCGGCGGGCGCGCTCACCTCACCGACCACCCTGGTCGCGGACGCGCACAAGGCAGGCCTGATCCTGCACCCGTACACCATGCGCAACGAGAACCCCTTCCTGCCGGCGAACTTCCGCAAGGGCACGGATGCGGACGCCTACGGAGACGCCTTCGGGGCGTACCGGACGTACTTCGCGACGGGCATCGACGGCGTCTTCACGGACAACGCGGACACGGGCGTCCTGGCCCGCGCGGACTTCCTGAACGACTGAGACAACCAGGCCGACCGGGCCGACCGGTAGGGCTGGCAGGCCTCGTCAACGGCTGAACGCCCGGCCCCGGTTGGGGTGACAACCGGCCGCTCCGGCAACCTCCCGCCGGGGCGGTCGCGTCGTGCCGCATATGACCCACGACTTGGTTTCCGACCTGAGCCCCCTGCTCGCCGCCGAGGCCTCGGCGGAGGCATATGCCTACGGCGCCGAACCGGGCGACCTGGAACAGGCCGTCTGGCTCCGCCTCCTGGAGCGCCTCGACTCCGACGGGCCGCCGGCCGACCCGCAGAACTGGCTCCGCCGGGCCGTCCGCTCCGAAGCCCGCCGCAACCGCCGTACCGCCCGCATCGAACGGCCCTACGGCGACCAGCCCGCGGCCGACGAGCGGCCGGGTCCCGAGCAGCTCGCCCTGACCGCCGCCCGGCACCGCGCCCTGCGTGACGCGGTACGCAGGCTGCCCGGCCGCTGTCCGAGCCTGCTGGAGGCGCTGCTGTCACCGAAGGACCTCACCTACCGGGAAATCGCGGGGGAGTTGGGTATCTCACAGGGGAGTCTTGGTCCGGAACGTTCCAGATGCCTGGGATGTCTCCGTCGTTTGCTGACGCCGGAGGTTGCGGCCCGCGAAGCACGGGGATAGGAGTGAGGACATACGACTGAGCAGGTGAGCGGGAGGCGTGCACACATGGGCATGAGCGTGACCATCTCCGTGGCGACAGAACGGGACGCCGAACAGATCTTCCGGCTGCAGTACCTGTGCTTCCAGAGCGAGGCCGCTCTGTACGGCAACTACCGGATCGATCCGCTCGTCCAGACCCTGGACTCCGTGCGGGAGGAAGTCGGCACGGACTGCGTCTTCGTCGCCCGGCTGGGCGAGGAGGTGGTCGGCTCGGTGCGCGGCACGCCGAACCCCGACGGCACGGCGTCCATCGGCAAGCTCTGCGTCCACCCGCGCCTCCAGGGCCACGGCATCGGCGCCCGCCTCCTGCGCGCGGCCGAGTCGGCGCTCGCGGAGGAACGCGGCGCCAAGAGGTTCCGCCTCAGCACGGGCCACCGCAGCGACAAGGGGCTGCGCCTGTACCGCCGCGTCGGCTACGAAACGGTGGGCACGGACAAGGGCACCGACGGCGTACCGATGATCGTCCTGGAAAAGCCGGCGGGGACGTACGCGGCAACTGCGTAACAAGGGTTCAGAGGAGCGCCCCAGAGGGGCGCGGGGAACTGCGCGACCAGCCACAAGTGGCCTGCGGTCGCGCAACAACCTCAGCCGACTTCCCCCTGAGGCGCACGCGCGTGGCGCAACCAGTACATGGCAGAGATGGGCAGCAGTACCGGAATGAACAGGTACCCCATCCCATAGTCGGACCACACGGTCGAGTCGGGAAACGCGGACGGCTCGACCAGGGTCCAGGTGCCCACGACCAACACCCCGACAAGCTCCCCGGCACAACAGGCCAGCGCAGCGCGCCGCGCCGTCTCGCCACCCCGCACCAGCGAGTACGTGATGAACCCGTACACCACACCGGCGACAGCCGACAGCGAGTAGGCGAGCGGCGCATGCCCGAACTCGGTGGAGATCTGCACGGCGGACCGCGACACCGCGCCGACGACCATCACGCCGTACAGCCAGACCAGCAGCATCCCCGGCCCGCCGATGAGCCGTGTCTTCTCGGCCGTGGCCATCTCACCCTCCCCAGATGTCATAGAGCCGTACTTCCAGCACGGCCAGCACCACACCGCCGGCGGCAACCGTCACCGAGCCCCAACGGGTGCGCTCCGCCAGCGACATGAACCCCGTCACCGGTACGCACGCCACCGCGCCCAGCAGATACGCCACGAAGATCGTCGTCCCCTGCTCCGGCTTCTCGCCCCGTGCGAGCTGGACGATGCCGACCACCAGTTGGACCACGGTGAGCAGGGTCACCACGCCCATGCCGATGAAGTGCCAGTCCTTGGTGGGCTGATCTCGAGAGGCGGCCCAGCCGCACCAGGCGGCGAGCGCGAGAGCGGCGACGGCGGTCGCGACCGTCAGGGCATCAAGCATGCCGGAACCCTATTACGGCGCAAAATGCCTGGTGCGGTCGGCCCCTTGGGGGCGCGCCTCGAGATCTCCGCCGGGAAGCGGGCTTGTCCGGAATATGGACAGACATGAGACAGGCATTCTTGGCCGCACCCATACGTCTGCTTTACTGATCGCATGACCACGACGAGCAGCCGCACCCCTGCGACCGAGGCGACCATGACGCCCGGTGCTCGTTGTACGTGTCGAATGTGCGCCTTCTAGAGGGCCCTCGCACCACTCCCTGAGCCTCGCGCCCCGAAGCGAGCCGCCGTGGCATGTCCGTGCGCCGCAGCCGTATGACTCCTCCGACTCATACACAGGCACGCGCGTACGTGACCGACCCGCGCCGCGCACATCCTCTTCCCGCGTCCGGGCACACCCACGCCCGCGCACTCGACAGTGACGGAAACCCCTGTGATCACCACGTCCGGCCTCACGAAGGTCTACCGCTCGCGCGGTCGTGAAGTCACCGCCCTCGACGGCGTCGACCTGCACGTCCGCGAAGGCGAGGTCTACGGCGTCATCGGCCGGTCCGGCGCCGGCAAGTCCTCGCTCATCCGCTGCGTCAACCTCCTGGAACGCCCCACCACCGGCACGGTCACCGTCGACGGCCAGGACCTCACCGCCCTGGCCGGGCGCGGACCCAGGGCGGGCCGGGAACTGCGCCGGGCGCGCAGCCGTATCGGCATGGTCTTCCAGCACTTCAACCTGCTCTCCACCCGCACCGTTCAGGACAACGTCGCGCTGCCGCTCGAAATCCTCGGCACGTCGGGCAGGGAGCGGTCCCGCAAGGCGCTGGAGCTGCTCGACCTCGTCGGCCTCTCCGACAAGGCCAAGGCCTATCCGGCACAGCTCTCCGGGGGCCAGAAGCAGCGCGTCGGCATCGCCCGCGCCCTGGCAGGTGACCCCAAGGTGCTGCTCTCCGACGAGGCCACCAGCGCCCTCGACCCGGAGACCACGCGCTCCATCCTCCAGTTGCTGCGCGACCTGAACCGGCAGTTGGGGCTCACCGTGCTGCTCATCACGCACGAGATGGACGTCGTCAAGTCCATCTGCGACTCGGCGGCCCTCATGGAGAACGGGCGGATCACCGAGTCCGGCACCGTCAGTGAGCTGCTAGCCACCCCCGGCTCCGAATTGTCCGCCGCGCTCTTCCCGGTCGGCGACGACGCCTCCGGGGACGACCGCACGGTCATCGACGTCACCTTCCACGGGGACGCGACCGGCCGGCCCGTCATCTCGCAGCTCTCGCGCACGTACAACATCGACATCTCGATACTCGGCGCCGCGATGGACACCGTCGCAGGCAGACAGGTCGGCCGGATGCGCATCGCGCTGCCGGGCGGTTACGAGGAGAACGTCGTGCCGGTCGGCTTCCTGCGCGAGCAGGGTCTGCAGATCGATGTCGTCGAGCGGGCGGACCACGAGTCCGTGCTGGTGAAGGACGGTGCCAAGTGACCTGGTCCGAAATGCGGCCCCTGCTGGAGCAGGCGTGTTGGGACACCCTCTACATGGTCGGCTGGTCCACGCTGATCGCCGTCGTCGCCGGGCTTCCGCTGGGCATCCTGCTGGTCCTGACCGACCGCGGCGGGCTCCTCCAGAACGTCCTCGCCAACAAGGTCATCGGACAGGTCGTGAACGTCGCCCGCTCGATGCCGTTCATCATCCTGATGGTCGCGCTGATGGGCTTCACGCGGGCCGTCGTCGGCACGACGATCGGTCGTGAGGCCGCCATCGTGCCGCTCGCCATCGGCGCGATCCCGTTCTTCGCCCGCCTCGTCGAGACAGCTGTCCGCGAAGTGGACCACGGGCTCGTCGAAGCCGTGCAGGCCATGGGCGGCAACACCTGGACAGTCGTCCGCAGGGTCCTCGTACCGGAATCCCTGCCCTCGCTGATCTCGTCGGCGACCACGACCGTCGTCGCCCTCATCGGCTACTCCGCGATGGCCGGCACGGTCGGTGCGGGCGGTCTCGGCGACATCGCCATCCGCTACGGCTACCAGCGCTTCGAGACCGGCCTGATGTGGATCACCGTGGCGATCCTCGCTGTCGTCATCTCGGTCATCCAGTTCGCCGGCGATCTCGCGGCCCGCAGGCTGCACCGGCGCGGCGGCGGTTCCGGTCCCGCGCCCGCGTTCCGGCTGCTGAAGGCGAGGCCCAAGGCGAGCTCGGCGACCGGGGAATCCGCTGCCGCGGACGTCGGCAAGGCTGCCTGAGAGCCGCCGAACACCCCCTCTGCCCCCTCCCACCCACCCGCGGATTTCCCCGTACCACCCATCACGGGGACAGTCACACCCCATTGGAAAGGCACTTTTCGTGCGTAACGCCATAAAGTTCACCGCCGCCGCCCTCGCCACCGGAGCCCTCACCCTGGGTCTCACCGCGTGCGGCTCGGAGAAGGACTCCGCCTCCGACACCAGCCGCCCACTGGTCGTCGGTGCGAGCACCGTCCCGCACGCCGAGATCCTCACCTACATCAAGGACAACCTGGCCAAGAAGGCGGGACTCGACCTGGACGTCACGGGGTTCACCGACTACACAACGCTGAACCCGGCGACCGAGGACGGGTCCGTGGACGCCAACTACTTCCAGAACCAGCCGTACCTCGACGAGTTCAACCAGAAGAACGGCACCGACATCGTGCCGGTCGTCACCGTGCACCTGGAGCCGCTCGGCCTCTACTCGAAGAAGCTGAAGTCGGCCGACGAGCTGAAGAGCGGCGCCACCATCGCCGTCCCGAACGACACGGTCAACGAAGCGCGGGCCCTCAAGCTCCTCGACGCGGGCGGGATCATCACCCTCAAGGATGGCGTGGGCAACGACGCGACCCCCAAGGACATCACCGAGAACCCCAAGAACATCGAGTTCAAGGAGCTGGAGGCGGCCCAGACCCCGCGCTCCCTGGACGACGTCGACGCCGCGGTGATCAACGGCAACTACGCCCTCGAAGCCGACCTCTCGCCCGCGAAGGACGCCCTCGTCTCGGAGTCCCCCAAGGACAACCCGTACGGCAACTTCCTCGCCGTGAAGAAGGGCAACGAGGACGACCCCCGGGTCGCGAAGCTGGCGAAGCTGCTCACCTCCGCCGAGGTCAGGAAGTTCATCGAGGACAAGTACGACGGCTCCGTGATCCCCTCCTTCTGATCCCCCTTCTGGTCCGGCCGCCGTTCGGTACCCGCCACCTCGGTACGTACCGACACGTACGGGGTCCGCTCCCTCACCGGGTGTGGACCCCGTGATGCGGCTGTGGCGGCGCATGCTGCATGCTGGGCAGTTCATCAGGCCTTGCATGTTCGAAGGTTTCGAAGGTTACGGAGTGGCGCATGACGAGCACCTTCCCCAACATCTCCATCAGCACGGAGCGGTTGGTACTGCGCCCCCTCGACGAGGACGACATCCCCGCGCTGGCCGAGATGATGAACGATGAACAGGTTGCCGCCTGGACCGACGTCCCCCAGCCCTTCACCGAGGACGCGGCCCACACCTGGATCACCGAGTACGCGCCCGCCGAACGCACCGGGGGCCGTGGCCTCGACTTCGCCGTCACCGAGTTCCTCACCCAACGCCTCGTCGGCATCGTCCAGTTGTCCAAGACGGACTGGCACATCCGCTCCACCGAGCTGTCGTACATCATCGCCCCCTGGGCGCGCGGCGAGGGCTATGCCTCGGAGGCCGCGCTCGCCACCTCCCAATGGGTGCTCGGCGACCAGAAGTTCGAGCGCGTCGAACTGCGCACGGCCGCCGACAACACCGCCTCCCAGCAGGTCGCCCAGAAGATCGGCTGCATCAGCGAGGGCGTCCTGCGAAGCGCCTGCATAGCCCACGTCCGTACCGCGGACGGCACCTGGACCGACGTACGCACCGACTTCATCGTCTGGAGCCTGCTCCCCGAGGACCTCGAAGGAGCCGACGAGGAACTGGCCGACACCGGCGGTTTCACGTCGTACTCGGACTGGAACTGAACCGAGGGTTACGCGGCCGGACACCACGGGAACACCCGATACCCTCACGGAGCACCGATACGGCCGACTCCGTAGGGGATGCCCCCAAGTTCCCCCAGTTGCCCGACGACCACGCCGAACCCTCTGGAGACTGACGACGATGGCCGACCGGGTCACGGTGATCGGCTGGGACGGCTCACCCCTGAGCGCCTCGGCACGCGCCTCCCTCGGCGCCGCCACGCTGGTGGCCGGCTCGGCCCACCACCTCGCTCTCCCTGAAGTGCCTCCGGCCGCCGAACGCGTCCGCCTCGGCAGCGTAGGCCTCGCGGCCCCCCGTATCGCGGGCCATCGCGGCACAGCCGTCGTCCTCGCCGACGGAGATCCCGGCTTCTTCGGTGTCGTACGCACCCTGCGCAACCCCGAGTTCGGGCTCGAGGTCGAGGTCGTCCCCGCAGTGTCCTCGGTGGCCACCGCCTTCGCCCGCGCCGGAATGCCCTGGGACGACGCCCAGATCGTCGTCGCCCACCGCCGCACCCTGCGCCGCGCGGTCAACGTGTGCCGTGCCCACACCAAGGTCGCCGTCCTCACCTCACCGGGCGCGGGCCCCGCCGAACTCGGCCTGCTCCTCGACGGAGTCCACCGCACCTTCGTCATCTGCGAGGAACTGGGCACCGCGCGCGAGAAGATCTCGATCCTCACCTCCGACAAGGCCGCCGACCGCGCCTGGCGCGATCCCAACGTCGTCATCGTCATGGGCGGCCCGGTCGCCGTCGGCGGCGACAGCGACTGGATCGCCGGCCGCGACCCGGCGGCCGGTCCCCGCGGCTGGGCCCTGCCCACCGAGGCGTACGGGCACGGCTCGACCGGGTACGCCGAAGGCGAGACGGAACTGCTGCGGGCCGCCCAACTCGCCCGCCTGGGACCGCGCGTGGGCGACCTCGTCTGGGACATCGGCTGTGGCAGCGGAGCCTTCGCCACCGACGCGGCCCGCAGCGGCGCCGCCGTCATCGCCGTCGACCGGAACGTGGACGCCTGCGCCCGCACCGACTTCGCCGCCCGCCGCTTCGGTGTCCAGCTCCAGATCGTGCGCGGCGAGGCCCCGCACGTCCTGGAGGACCTCCCCGAGCCCGACGTCGTCCGTGTCGGCGGCGGGGGAGCGGCGGTGGTCTCCGCGGTCGCAGACCGGCGCCCGCAGCGCATCGTGACGCACGCGGCGACCCGCGACGCGGCCGAACTCGTCGGCCGCGACCTGACCGAGCACGGCTACCAGGTCGAGTGCGCCCTCCTCCAGTCCGTCGAGCTCGACATCCGGGCCTGGACGGAGAAGGAGCGGAGCGTCGCGTTCCTGCTCAGCGGAGTGCTGCCCGACCGTGCCACCTGACGCCGGTTGCAGTCCCGTGATCCTGTTGTCGTACTGCGCGCGGTAGGCTGGCCGACCGTTGCACTGCACTCGGTGGCCCGGCACTTCGTAGCCCAATGTCCGGAAAACGCGCCCGTTTTGGGGTGAGTGTGGTACGGCGGAGCCGTTGGGGCGCGCAACGTGGCGCAGTCCACAGCGGTCCGTGGCGGATCAAGGTGCCGCTACGGCGGAACGACCGCAAGAATGCCAGTTGATGGCGACAATGCCAGTTAGTGGCTTTGTCGTCTTTCTGGGACGGGTCGTTCGTGCCGCTGGGCGCGCATGCTCGTTCTTCACTACGGGGCGATCGGTGAGCCGTTACGGGTGAGCTGGTCGTAGAAGCACTAACCGATGGGCGAGGGGTACGCATGACCGACACCGGCCAGGTCCCGGCCGAGGGGCTGCCGGAGAACGCAGGCATGGTGGAACAGCCGGGCGTTCCCACGCACGGTGCGTACACCTACCTCTCCGAGACCACCGCCGAGGACGAAGACCTGCTGCTGCTCCCGGGCGCCCAGAGCGCTTGGGGCAACGAGGTCGCTCCACCCGTCCCGGCGCCCGTCGTCGAGGCCGTGCACGAGCCCGGCCCGCACGAGACCGGTGGCCGCGACAGCGGCTCGGTCGACCTGAGCGCCGTCCGGCTGGCGACCCAGACCGCCGTCGCCCAGGCGTCGGCGCCGATCGCGCCCCGCCGCCCGCTGCACCTCGGCCCGCCGACCCCCGACGCCTCCGCGAGCCCGGTCCGCTCCCTCGCCGACCGCGGCCCGGCGGGCATGACCGCACCGGTACGCCAGTTCGGCGCGCCCGCGCAGGCCCCCGGCCCCGAATACCTCGACGCGCCCCCTCTGCTCGCCGATGCGGCCCCGCAGAGCGCGGCTCCCTGGGGCGCCCAGGCCCCGGCCCGGACAGCGGTACAGGCCGCGCCGGCCCCGCCGCTGGTGAGCGAGACGACCCACCCTGCGGAAACGGTTGCTCCACTTCTGCTGGAGACCCCGACCCCGACCCCGGAACCGGAACCGGAACCGGCGCCCGAGACGGTCGAGGTCCCGGAGCCGTCGGAGCCCGAGCCGGCGCTCCAGGAATCGCCCCCGGAAGCCTCGTACGAGGAGCCGGAGGACGCCTACGAGACGACCGAGCCCGTCGCCCCCTCAGCGGTTCACCCGCCGGAGAACGCGTACGCCTTCGAGGTCCCCGAGATCCCGGACCCCGCCGTGGCGCTCCCCGCAGTCGGGGGCCCCGAGGCCGGCGCCGCCTTCCCGGCGCCCCCCATGACCATCGAGGTGGCGCAGGCACCGCAGGAGTCCGAGGCCGCTGTGACGCAGCCCGAGGACGACCTGATCGTCGTAGCGGAGGCCGAACCCGGATTTCCGGCGGCGGAACCCGTACTGGCCGCGCCGGTCCTACCGGAAGAGCCGGTCGTACCGGAAGAGCCGGTCGTACCGGAAGAGCAGCTCGTGCCGGACGTCCTGACGGCGCCGGAGGCTCAGTTCGCCCCCGAGGCCTACGAGGAGACCGTCGCGCAGACGGTCCCGCAGGCCGCCCCCGAGAGCGACCCGCAGATGGTGGACCCCGGCGCCCAGGCCGAGGCTCCGGGTGTCCCCGTAGGGGAGTTCCCGACTCCGCCCGCCGAGGAGGAGTCCCCGGTTGTCCACCTGGCAGACCCGGCGTCCCAGCAGACGGACACGTCCGCCCAGGTGACCGAGGTCGCCCCGCTCGCGGAACCCCTGTACGAGGCCGTACCTGCGGAGGCGCCCGCCCCGGAAGCCGTTGTCACCGCAACCTCCTTCGCCGAGCAGTACGCGGAGCCCGCCGAGGAAACCGCCCCGTTCGCCGAGCCGGCCGACCAGCCCCACCTGCAGACCGAGCCACCGTTCGTCGAGCCGGTGGGCGAGTTCGTCCCGGTGGACGATGCGGTGCTCCCCACCCCGTACTTGACCTCGACGCCCCCGCACGCGCTCGTCCTCCCCCCGGAGGAGGAACCCGCGCCCGCACCGGTACTCGCCCTCGAGACTCCGCAACCGGAGCCGGAAGCGGCGGAAACCGAGGACCCGGCTCTCCAGGAGGCGGAACCGACCCCCGAACCTGTGGCGGCGGCCCCGGCCGAGGAGTTCGAACCAGACCTCGCCCCTGACCTCGATGCCCTACAGGTGGCACAGCAGGCGGAGGACCTGGACACGAGGGCCGCCGACCAGGAAGACCAGGAAGACCAGGAAGAGGGCGACGAGAGCACGGCGCCGGCGGAGGACGTACGACGACAGTCCACCGGCCCCGCCGCCCCGGGTTACGACGACGCCGAGCGCGAGGCCGTGCTCAAGGTGATGCGTGAGCGCCGGGACATCCGCAACGGCTTTCGCAGCGACCCGATCCCGCACGACGTACTGCTGCGCGTGCTGGAGGCGGCCCACACGGCGCCGTCCGTCGGCCACTCGCAGCCCTGGGACTTCGTCGTGATCCGCTCGGCGGAGACACGCGGCACGATGCACGAACTGGCCGCGCGGCAGCGGGAGGCGTACGCCAGGTCGCTGCCCAAGGGCCGGGCGAAGCAGTTCAAGGAACTGAAGATCGAGGCCATCCTCGACACCCCGGTGAACATCGTCGTCACCGCCGACCCGACCCGCGGCGGCCGGCACACCCTCGGCCGGCACACCCAGCCGCAGATGGCCCCCTACTCCTCCGCGCTCGCGGTCGAGAACCTGTGGCTCGCCGCCCGCGCCGAGGGCCTCGGTGTCGGCTGGGTCAGCTTCTTCGACGAGCGCGAGATGGTCCGCGCGCTGGGTCTGCCCGAGCACCTGGAGGTCGTGGCCTACCTCTGCGTCGGCTACGTCGACGAGTTCCCGGAGGAGCCCGAACTGCTGCAGGCGGGCTGGTCCAAGCGCCGCCCGCTGTCCTGGGTCGTGCACGAGGAGACGTACGGCCGTCGCGCGCTGCCCGGTGAGGAGCCGCACGACCTGCTCGCCGAGACCGTCGCCAACATCCGCCCGCTGGACGCCAAAGCGCTCGGCGAGGCGTGGGAGCGCCAGAAGCGCATGACGAAGCCGGCGGGCGCGCTCGGCATGCTGGAGATCATCTCCGCGCAACTGTCCGGGCTGTCCCGGATGTGCCCGCCCCCGATCCCCGAGCCGGCGGCGGTCGCGATCTTCGCGGGCGACCACGGAGTGCACGCCCAGGGCGTCACCCCCTGGCCGCAGGAGGTGACGGCCCAGATGGTCGCCAACTTCCTCGGCGGCGGCGCGGTCTGCAACGCCTTCGCGAACCAGGTGGGCGCCGAGGTCTGCGTCATCGACGTGGGCGTCGCCTCGGACCTGCCCGCCACCCCCGGCCTGCTGCCGCGCAAGATCCGCGCGGGCACGTCCGACATGACGACCGGCCCCGCGATGACCCGCGAGGAGGCCAAGGCGGCCATCGAGGTGGGCATCGAGACGGCCCGCGACCTGGTGGCGGCCGGCAACAAGGCCCTGCTCACGGGTGAGATGGGCATCGCGAACACCACGGCGTCGGCGGCCCTGATCTCGGTCTTCACGGACACGGACCCCGCCGAGGTCACGGGCCGTGGCACCGGCATCAACGACGAGACCCTCGCCCGCAAGACCGAGGTCGTCCGCCGTGCCATCGACTTCCACCAGCCGGACCCGACCGACCCGATCGGCGTGCTGGCGGCGATCGGCGGCTTCGAACACGCGGCCATCGTCGGCCTGCTCCTCGGCGGTGCCTCACTCCGTACGCCGGTGATCCTGGACGGTGTCAGCGCCGGCGCCGCCGCCCTGGTGGCCCGCGCCATCGCCCCCGAGGTCCTGGCCGCGTGCATCGCGGGCCACCGCAGCGCGGAACCGGGTCACGTGGCGGCCCTGAACAAGCTGGGCCTGCGCCCCCTGATCGACCTGGACCTCCGCCTGGGCGAGGGCACGGGCGCACTCCTGGCCCTGCCGTTGGTCCAGAGCACAGCAAGGGCGATGCACGAGGTGGCGACGTTCGACTCGGCGGGAGTAACGGAGAAGTAGCCGCGCGCCGGCCCGTTCCTTCCCGAAGGCCCCGGCTTCGGGAAGGAACGGGCCGGGGGCTCGGGGAAGAGAAACCCCTGCCCCGAGCCCCCACCCCACCCGCGCCGTAAAATGCGCACGTCAGGACCCGTGCCCGAGGCAACACACAGGGCTCCGATCAGAACCACCGCACGAGGGAGCCGCACCCCCATGGCCGAACACCCCGCCTACCCCGTAGGCCTCCGCCTCACCGGCCGCCGAGTGGTGGTCCTGGGCGCCGGCCAGGTGGCCCAGCGCCGCCTGCCCGCCCTCATCGCGGCGGGCGCGGACATCCTCCTCGTATCGCCGGAGGCAACCCCCTCCGTGGAGGCGATGGCGGACGCGGGCGAACTCACCTGGGAGCGCCGCCCCTACGCGGCAGGCGACCTGGCGGACGCCTGGTACGCCCTGATCGCGACCAGCGACGCGCAGGCCAACGCCCAGGCCTCCGCCGAGGCCGAACGCCACCGCGTCTGGTGCGTCCGCTCCGACGACGCCGACGCGGCGACGGCCTGGACCCCGGCCACCGGCCACAGCGAGGGCGTCACGGTCGCCGTCCTCACCACGGACGCCAAGGGCCGCGACCCCCGCCACACCGCCGCCATCCGGGACGCGGTCGTCGAGGGCCTGCGCGACGGCACACTCGTCGCGCCCCACCACCGCACCCGCGCCCCCGGCGTCGCCCTGGTCGGCGGCGGCCCCGGCGACCCGGACCTGATCACGGTCCGGGGCCGCCGCCTGCTCGCCGAGGCGGACGTGGTCATCGCGGACCGGCTCGGCCCGCGCGACCTCCTCGCCGAACTGCCCCCGCACGTCGAGGTGATCGACGCCGCGAAGATCCCGTACGGCCGCTACATGGCCCAGGAGGCCATCAACAACGCGCTGATCGAACACGCGAAGCTGGGCAAGCGGGTCGTACGGCTCAAGGGCGGCGACCCGTACGTCTACGGGCGGGGCATGGAGGAGGTCCAGGCGCTGGCCGAGGCGGGCATCGCCTGCACGGTCGTCCCCGGCATCTCCAGCTCGATCTCGGTCCCGGGCGCGGCCGGTATCCCGGTCACGCACCGCGGGGTCGCCCACGAGTTCACGGTGGTCAGCGGCCATGTCGCCCCCGACGACGAACGCTCCCTGGTCGACTGGCCGTCCCTCGCGAAGCTGACCGGCACGCTCGTCGTCCTCATGGGCGTCGACAAGATCGGCCGGATCGCGGAGACCCTGGTCGCGCACGGCAAGTCCCCGGACACGCCGGTCGCCCTGGTCCAGGAGGGCACGACCGCGGCCCAGCGGCGTGTAGACGCGACCCTCGCGACGGTCGCCGAGACGGTCCGTACGCAGGACGTGAAGCCCCCTGCGGTGATCGTGATCGGCGCGGTCGTGAACGTAGGCCCGACGACATTGCTGTAACCCCGGGTAACACAATCCGTTCCCAGCCGTTGGCACCGCACCCAGGACAAGGCAGTATCACCCCTGTGGCCGATCTCATCACCGTCGAGGACCCCGACGACCCGCGTCTGCGCGACTACACGGGACTGACCGACGTCGAACTGCGCCGCAAACGCGAGCCCGCGGAGGGCCTGTTCATCGCCGAGGGCGAGAAGGTCATCAGACGGGCCAAGGACGCCGGTTACGAGATGCGTTCGATGCTCCTGTCCGCGAAGTGGGTCGACGTCATGCGCGACGTCATCGACGAACTCCCGGCGCCGGTGTACGCGGTGAGCCCAGAGCTCGCCGAACGTGTCACCGGCTACCACGTGCACCGTGGCGCCCTCGCCTCCATGCAGCGCAAACCGCTCCCGACGGCGGACGAACTCCTGCAGACCGCGCGCCGGACGGTGGTCATGGAGTCGGTCAACGACCACACCGACATCGGCGCGATGTTCGCTTCGGGTCCGCAGGATGACGCAGGTCAGCGGATCGCGATCTTCGAGGGTTTCGTTGATCATGCGAATCTTGGGGCTGCGTTCCGTAGCGCCGCCGCTCTGGGTATCAGGGGCATCCTGCTGTCGCCGGACTGTGCGGATCCCTTGTACCGGCGTGCGATCAAGGTGTCGATGGGTGCTGTCTTCTCGGTTCCCTATGCGCGGTTCGACGCGTGGCCGGCGGGGCTCGATCTCGTGCGTGAGGCCGGGTTCGACATCCTGGCCATGACCCCGGACGAGAAGGCGACTCCGCTGGACAGGCTGGATCCGAAGTATTTCGAGAGGTGCGCCATCATGCTGGGGTCGGAGGGGCATGGGCTGTCCACGTTCGCTCTTCGGGCCGCGGATGAGTGGGTGCGCATTCCCATGTCCGCCGGGATCGACTCTCTCAACGTGGCGGCTGCTTCTGCCGTCGCGTTCTACGCGACTCGGTCAAGGCCCGCCTGACCGGAGGCCCGACGTCCGTTCGTGTGCCGTCCGTGAGTGTTGGCGGGTAGCCCTGCACATGTCGTGAGGCCGCCCGAACGCACCACGGACCTCGGCGAACAGCTCACCCCCGTCCTGTGCCGCCAGGGAGTCTTCCGGCACTACCTCCCCCGGGACCGGCGGACGGTTCTGTCGCGTTCGGAAGGGTCCGTACGACCAGAGCGACAGGATGCGCACCGGCGGCCCCGGGTGATGAAGGACGTTCAAGGACGTTCGAGGACCACGTGTTCACAGGAGATTCCTCGGAACTCCTCATCGGACACCCACGCTCCGCTTCTAGCCTCGGCTCACCCTGCCGCACCAACTTCAGAAAAGGGCGCTGAGCCATGCCTCCCAAACGCATCGCCGTACTAGCCGACTCGGACACGAGATGGAAGTGGGGGGCGTCGGTGGCCCGCGAGATCGCCCCCGGGCATGCTCTCGACGCGTTCTTCCTGCGCGGCCGTTCGTGCCCGACGGAGCGGCAGCTCGCCGAGATCGGCATCGTCCCCGACACCCAGCGTGAGGTGTCCGCCGTCGAACTCGTCGACGACGAGCAGCTGGCCGACGCCGACATCGTGGTGATGGCAATCGCCGGCGGCACGATTCTCACGCTCACGCACAGCCTGGGTCTGGCGTGGGAGGGGCTGGAGCAGCGCCCGATCACTGTCACCGGCTATGTCGGGGTCGTCTACGAGAAGATGGTCGACGGCCTGATGACGAGAGCGGGGACGGATGTCGTCCTCGCCAACTCCGCCTACGACGCCCGGCGTTTCCGCTCCGCGTTCGCGAGTGTGGGGGTCGACCCGGAGTCGGTCGTGGAGTGCGCACTGCCCTTCCTCGGCGGCGAGCCCTACCGGCCGTCCGACGACCGGCCGTTCACCCTCACCTTCGCCGTCCAGCCGTCCGTGCCGAAGGGGCGCGAGTCCCGACTTCGGCTCCTGGAGCGGGTCGCCGCACATGCCCGCCGCCACCCGGACCGGCTGGTGCTGCTCAAGCTGCGAAGTCTGCCCGGAGAGCGGACCACCCACGTCGAAGCCAACCCCTACCAGGTGCTCATCGACAACCTGGCCGAGCCCGCCCCCGCCAACCTCCAGCTGGTCTACGGCAACATGGGTGAGGTCCTCGACCGCACCGACCTGCTGGTCACCGTCAGTTCGACGGCCGCCCTGGAGTCGATGCACCGCAGGATTCCGACGGCGATCCTCACCGACTTCGGCGTCCGCGAGGCTCACGGCAACCACTACTTCGTGCACTCCGGCTGCCTGGCCTCCTGGGACGAGATCGACGCCGGCGCCCTGCCCCAGCCCGACCCGAAGTGGGTGACCGCGCAGGGCATCGGCAAGACCGACCCGTACGCGACCGCCCGCGCCCGCCTCGCCGTCCTGCGCGCCGACAGACCGCTGCCACCGCTGCGGCCGCACTACACGCTGCAGCGCGCCGGGTTCTACCTGGGCGACCTGCTGCAGCGCCATGGAATCGACGAGAAGGGCCGCCCGCTGCCCACTGCGCTGGGGACCGCCGGTCCCGGTTCGCTGAAGAGTGCCGTACGCCGGGTCACCGGGCGGGGGGCCAAGAAGTTGTACCGCATCGGATCCCGGCGGGTTGCCCCCACGCTGCGCAGGTGGGGGGCCGTGTGAGCGTTATTGTGCCGGCCGTCGTCGGGTGCGGATCCTCCGAAGTGACGGTCGAGATCAAGTAGACCCTCGACGAGACGGCCCCGCACAAGATGCACCGCGTCGCCTGGATCCTGGGTGCGGAGGGCGACAGCTCTCCACCCAGGCCCTGGGGACGGCCGACGAACACATCCGCATCCCGATGGCCCACGGCGTCGACTCCCTCGATGTGGGCGCGGCGGCAACGGTCACCCTCTACGTGGTGGCGACGAGCCGCCCCACCCCTGTGCCGAGTCAGCCCGAGTCGACGACCAGAACCTCAGGTCCCGGCGGACGTCAGTCGCTGTTCGCGTCCGAGCTCGACCGAGGCCGGGGCGGAGCGGGTGCCAACGACCCGGCACCACCACCGGGCTTGTCGTCCGGCCGCACCTGCTCCTGCCGCTGCTGTTGTTCCTGCCCGCCTGCGCCACGACCACTGTCGTCCCCGAGCCCACGGCTGGGGCCCTGGCATCCCTGAGCCGCCGCGATCCCGAGGGCCACCAGCAGCGTCACCACGACGAACACGAACAACCGCTGCCGCAGGAGCCGCGGATTGGCGGGCCGCCGCCCGGTGCCCGTGCCACGCGGCGCCGGACGCCCGGTGCCACTGCGCGGACCGGGACGGTTCGTGTTCCGCGCCCCGGGAACCGGCCGTGCCCCGGAACGCGGCGACGCGGCACCACCGCGCGAGGCCCCGCCACCCCGCGACGGACTTTCCCCCCGAGAAGCACCGCTGCCACCCCGCGACGGCACGCCGCCGCGCGACCCGGACGCCCCCGAGGCCGGCCCCTGCGGACGCCGCTGGGACTGTGACGGGGAAGGGGACTGCGAGTGGGGCTGGGTCTGGGAGTGATAGGGGGGCCGCTGGTCCGGATAGCTCTCGGTGAGCCGTCCCGTCGGCCGCTCCGCCTCGGCCGCATGCGGCCCGGGCGGCCGTGAGTCCGCCATGCCCTGCGCCTCGCGCGCCGCGATCTCCTTGAGCCGCAGCGACAGTTGGAGCGTGCTCGGACGCTCCTCCGGATCCTTCGCCAGACACGCCCGTACGAGGGGTGCCAGCGCGTCCGGAACGCCCTGCAGGTGGGCCTCCTCGTGGACCACCCGGTACAGCATCACCTCGGAACTGCCGTGCCCGAAGGGCGAGTCGGCCATCGAGGCGTACGCGAGAGTGGCGCCGAGCGAGAACACGTCCGTGGCCGGCGTGACCGCCGCGCCGCGCACCTGTTCGGGTGCGAGGAAGCCGGGCGAGCCGACCGCCGTACCGACGTGGGTGAGTGTCGAGGCCCCGGTCGCCCAGGCGATGCCGAAGTCGATGATCCGCGGCCCCTTGGGGGACAGCAGGATGTTGGACGGCTTCAGGTCCCGGTGCACGACACCGGCCTCGTGCACCGCGACCAGCCCCTCGGCGAGGGCGGCGCCGATGGAGGCGACGTCTGCCGCACTGAGCGATCCCTCGTCCATGACCTTGTCGTGCAGGGAGGGCCCCGGCACGTACTGCGTGGCGAACCACGGCCGGTCCGCGTCCAGATCCGCGGCGACGAGCCGCGCGGTGCACCCGCCCCTGATCCGCCGGGCCGCCGAGACCTCGCGCGCGAACCGGGAACGGAACTCCTGATCCTCCGCCAGATCGGGCCGGATCACCTTCAGCGCGACGCGCTGCCCCCGCTTGTCGGAGCCCAGGTAGACGACGCCCATGCCGCCCGCGCCGAGCCGTCTGTGAAGCCTGAACGAGCCGACGACGCGCGGGTCCTCGCGCCTCAGGCGCATCATCGCCATGTTCATCCCCGCTGCCCGGTCCGTTTGACGAGCGACAGCTTACGTTTCCACGGCCGGGTGCGCGCAGAGGCCGCGCCCTCTCGTCCCGATGGATTGTCAGTGCCGGGTGGGAGACTTGAAAGGTGGTCAGGGAGCGCGCGAGCAGGGCGGCTTGACGGTGGGTGTGATCCCAACCACCCGTCGCAGAAGGGGGATTGGACCCGTGAAGGGTGACCGCGTGGAGATAGTGGTGGATGCCGGGGACACGACACGTACGTATGAGGTGGTGGCCAGCAGGGCGGGCCGCAGGGTGGAGACGGCGGTACGCCGAGGTGTCGTGGAAGTGAGCGAAGTCACGAGGAACGGATCGGTTGTCCGCACGGCCCGCTTCATGGCGAACCGTGTCCTGGCCCTGGTCGAGCAGCCGGTGCCGAGGGAGGACAGCTCGGAACAGTAGGGACACACCGGGCGCCCCTTCCGGGAAGACCCTGAGACCTGGGACCCCGTCTCCACCCAGGGGAGTACTCCGCAGGTCACAGGTCATCCTCCGGGAGGCCCGGCAATCGGTACGAGGGCATGACGACCGCTACGTCTCGGCAGCCTAGATTTGAGGTCAAGCGGCGGGTGCAGCACTCGTCCCCCGAGGTCAGACACTCGCCGCTGCCAACCAACAAGAGAACGGTCAGGAGAGGGACCAATGGCCCACACGGCATCGCGGACGGCGCTCCGCACACAGGGACGCAAGGCGTACATCGCCGCGTTCCGTCCGCGCCGACAGGGCCAACGCCACCCGTTGGTGGCGACAGCCATGGTCCTCCCCCTGGCAGCCCTGCTCGTGGTCGTCTTCGGCGGCTGGGAAGCAGTGGTCACACAAGCGTCGTCCGTGGGAGTGATGCTGGGGCGCTGAGCGGCGACCCCAGGCCCGGAAGAGCGGTCCGGGCGGGGACATCCACCCATGAAACCCCGTGGGGACGGGGGTGCGGCGGACGGCAAAAAATGCCCGCGCAGCTGGGGAGCTGCGCGGGCATTGCCTTGCCCTTTTCAGCCCCGGCCCGCACCCCCAGCCCGTCCGGCGTTTGAGGACGAGGCCGTTCAGGCCGAAGGGGGTCCAGGGGCACAGCCCCTGGCGGGGTCGAAGGGGCGGAGCCCCTGGGATGGGACGGGTAGGGGCGGCGGGGGCGAAACAACCCACCGCAACCGGCCCGTACTCTCGCGACCAGACCCACCCACGCCCCAGGGAGCCCCGTGACCGCCACCTCCTTGCTCTCCGACCTCACCACCCGAGCCAAGGCCAAGGCCCACTCCCGCACCCACCTCTCCCCGTGCCCCTGCGGCGCAGCCACCCTCACCGACCGCCCCGATGGCACCGTCGTGCGCCACGCGGACACCGTCGCCAAGGCCCACTCCCCGGACACCACCCCCACCGACCTCACCGCCCGCCTCACTCTCGCCGCCCACCTCCCCGGCGTACTCCTGCCCCCGCTCAGCCCGACGCCCGTCGACCTGCACGGCAGGCTCGTGACGTTCTGGCCGTACGGCGACCCGGTCGACCCGGAGGACCCGGACGCGGCACCCTGGGAAGAGGCCGCCACCCTCCTCGCCCGCCTCCACCGGACCCCCGCCCCGCCCGGTCTGCCGCCCATGCGCGGCCCGGCCAAGGCGGCCCGCGCCATCGCCCGACTCCGGGCCACCACCCCACAGCCGGCCACCGAACCCGTCCTGCGCGCCTGGGCGACCCTCCCGGCCTGGGCCAGAGCCGAGGCCCCCATGCCCGACCTCCCCGGCCAGGCGCTCCGCCCGACCCTCTGTCACGGCGACCTCCACCTCGGCCAGCTCGTACGCCACCCCAGCCCGGACGGCCCCTGGCTGCTCATCGACGTGGACGATCTCGGCGTCGGAGCACCCGCCTGGGATCTGGCCCGCCCGGCCGCCTGGTACGCCTGCGGACTGCTCCCGCCCGACGAGTGGACCCGCTTTCTGACCGCCTACCGCACAGCGGGCGGCCCGGCCGTCCCCGCCGACGGCGACCCCTGGCCCGCCCTGGACGTCGCCGCCCGCGCCCTCACCGTGCAGACGGCCGCCCTGGCGATCGTCAAGGCGACGGCGGCGGACCGCCCGCTGGACGACGTACAGCGGGCCGTGGTCGACGCCTGTGCCCGAATGGGTTCGGTACCACCCGAGTTGGCCCACGAAAACACGAAGTAGGGTGCAACCGACCGGAGCCGGACCGAGTCTGTCCTGGCGAGAAGCAAAACCGGATCAAGAAGCAGTACCGGATCAAGAAGCAGTACCGACGGCGAGGAGTTGAGCCGAGCATGCAGTGTCCGAAGTGCCATGCGCCGATGCACACGTACAACCGCAACGGAGTCCAGATCGAGCAGTGCAGCGGTTGCCGGGGGATCTTCCTCGACTACGGCGAGCTGGAGGCGCTGACCCGCGTGGAGACCCAGTGGGCCGGGCCCGCCGCGCCGCCGCCCCAGGCCCCGCAGGCCTACCCGACCGCTCCCGCCCCCGCCTGGGGCGCCCCGCAGGGCGGCCACTACGGCGGCCATGGCGGTCACCACGGCAACAAGCGCCACAAGAGCTTCGGCCACATGCTGTTCTCCAGCTGACCGGAACGACTGGCTGGAACCACGAAGAAGCCCCCCGGCCGTTCGAGACGGCCGGGGGGCTTTCGGTGTGTGGACGATACTGGGATTGAACCAGTGACCTCTTCCGTGTCAGGGAAGCGCTCTCCCGCTGAGCTAATCGTCCTCGGGGCCACGACCCGAAGGCCGTGATTTCGTGACTACTGCGTGCGCGATACTGGGATTGAACCAGTGACCTCTTCCGTGTCAGGGAAGCGCTCTCCCGCTGAGCTAATCGCGCGGGGACCCTTGCGGATCAAGGTCCTTGCGGACCAGTGGACGATACTGGGATTGAACCAGTGACCTCTTCCGTGTCAGGGAAGCGCTCTCCCGCTGAGCTAATCGTCCTTGGAGGTGGAGACGGGATTTGAACCCGTGTAGACGGCTTTGCAGGCCGTTGCCTCGCCTCTCGGCCACTCCACCAGGAGTGCGGGGGTTCGGGAAGATCCCCCACTTCCTACGAGCGGACGACCAGGTTCGAACTGGCGACCTCAACCTTGGCAAGGTTGCGCTCTACCAACTGAGCTACGTCCGCATGTCGTTTCGGTGCGCTCTCGCGACCCGGCGACGAGTTGAACTCTAGCGGATTCCGGTGCCAGCACAAAAACGCGTTTGTGCAGCGTGCTGCGCTGTGTCCGCTCGAAGCAATGGTCAGGGCACCCGCAGGACACCCGCCATAGACTCGGCGGTGTGTCCGATCTCGCTCCTCTCGCCCGCTTCGGCGGTCGTGTCGCCACCGGTCTCCTCGATGTCACCAGCGATCCCACCGCCCTCGACTCCACCGGTTTCTGGGCCGTGTCCGCGGACTACGGCGGCCGTCTGACCTGCGCCCGCTTCCGGGACGTACGAGAGGAACCGGTGCCCGCGCCGAGGTCGGGACCGGGGGAGTGGCGGGGTCCGGCCGCCGGTGACTGGACGTCGTCTCTCGACCGCTCCGCGTACACGGCGGGGGTGCGCCGGATCCGTGAACACATCGCGACCGGCGAGGTCTATCAGGCGAATCTCTGCCGGGTACTGTCCGCGCCCGTCGCGCCCGGGGCGGACGTGGACGCCCTGACCTCGCTGCTCGCGCACGGCAACCCGGCACCGTTTGCAGGAACGATCCGCCTGCCCGTGCAGGGCGTCGAGATCGCCACCGCGTCCCCCGAACTCTTCCTCCGCCGCGCGGGCCGGACCGTCGAATCCGGCCCGATCAAGGGCACCGGACGCACCGAGGCGGACCTCCTGGAGAAGGACTACGCCGAGAACGTGATGATCGTGGACCTGGTCCGCAACGACATCGGGCGCGTCTGCGCGACGGGCTCGGTGACCGTCCCCGAACTGTGCGTCGTCGAGAAGCACCCCGGGCTGGTCCATCTCGTGTCGACGGTACGGGGTGAGCTGCGCCCGCACACCGGCTGGCCGGAGCTGTTGGCGGCGGCCTTTCCGCCCGGCTCGGTCACCGGCGCGCCCAAGTCGAGCGCCCTGCGGATCATCGACGCCCTGGAGACGGCACCCCGGGGGCCCTACTGCGGAGGTATCGGCTGGGTCGACGCGGACCGGGGTGCGGGCGAACTGGCGGTCGGCATCCGCACGTTCTGGATCGACCGGGCCGAGGGCATGCTGCGCTTCGGCACCGGAGCGGGCATCACCTGGGGTTCGGACCCCGAGGCCGAGTGGCGGGAGACCGAGCTGAAGGCGTCCCGGCTGCTCGCGGTAGCGTCGGGGGCGTATGCGGCCAGTGGAGAGGGATCGTTGACGTGAAGCTATGGCTCGACGGCGGGTTGCAGGACATCGAGACCGCCCGTGTCTCCGTGTTCGACCACGGACTGACCGTGGGCGACGGCATCTTCGAGACGGTGAAGGCCGTCGACGGCCGGCCGTTCGCGCTCACCCGGCACCTGGACCGGCTGACCCGCTCGGCCCGCGGCCTCGGCCTGCCCGACCCCGACCTCGACGAGGTCCGGCGCGCCTGTACGGCCGTACTCGCCGCCAATCCGATGTCCTTGGGCCGCCTGCGCATCACCTACACCGGTGGTCACGGGCCCCTCGGCTCCGATCGCGGGGAGCACGGCCCGACCCTGGTCGTCGCCCTCGGTGACTCCGCCCGGCGGCCCGACTCGACCGCCGTGATCACGGTCCCCTGGACGCGCAACGAACGTGGCGCCGTCACCGGCCTGAAGACCACGTCGTACGCCGAGAACGTCGTCGCCCTCGCCAGGGCGCGCGAACAGGGCGCGTCCGAGGCGCTGTTCGGCAACACGGTCGGCCGACTGTGCGAGGGGACGGGGTCGAACGTCTTCGTCGTCCTGGGCGGCGAGATCCACACCCCGCCGCTCGCCTCCGGCTGCCTCGCCGGCGTCACGCGCGCCCTCGTCGCCGAGTGGACGGGCGCCAAGGAGACCGACCTGCCGCTCGGCGTCCTTGAGGACGCCGACGAGATCTTCCTGACGTCCACCCTGAGGGACGTACAGGCTGTGCGGCGCGTCGACGACCGTCAACTCCCTGACGCACCGGGCCCGGTGACGGCCAAGGCGATGCGGGTCTTCGACGAGCGGGCCGGGGACGACCTCGATCCCTGATCCTGGGACAGGGTTTGGAGAAGCCGCATGTAAATGGGCTGACGCCGGACGCCGCAGCGGGTAGAACACCCCTGATGACCACCACCCTGCGGCCGACCGAGCCGCTGCAGCACGAGGCCGACGGGGCGCTTTCACGGCGCTATCAGGTGTGCGTGAACAGCCGTCCCGTCGGTGCGATACACCTTGGCACCGACCCCGTTTTCGGGGACTCCGTTGCGAAGATCCTTGACCTCCGCATCGACGAACGCGACCGGCGGCGGGGCCGGGCCACGGTGGCCGCACTCGCCGCGGAGGAGGTGGCACGCGGCTGGGGCTGCCGCCGCATCGAGGCGTCCGTTCCGGGCGACGCGCCGGCGGCCCTACGGCTCGCGACCGCGCTCGGCTACGTGCTGCGCAACCGCCGTATGGACAAGGCGCTCGGCGCCACCTCGCCCGAACTGCCCGCCGGAAGCCGTGGCCGGCCCATGACGGAGGCTGAGTTCGTTGGGTGGCAGGCGGCGGGCAGGCTGGACTACGCGCAGAGTTGGATCGACCGGGGAGTGTCGGCCGCGGAGGCACACGCCAAGGCGGCACGGGACCACGAGCAACTGCTGCCGCGTGGCGTGGCCAGCGAGGGCGTGACGCTCAGCGTTCTGGAACACGAGGGCACCCGGGTCGGCAGCCTGTGGCTGGGTTCCCGCGAGGGCCTGGGCTTCGTCTACAAGGTCGAGATCGACGCGGATCATCGGGGCAGAGGGCACGGCCGCGCCCTCATGCTCCTGGCGGAGGCCCAGTCGATCGCGGTCGGGCGCCCGGCCGTCTCCCTGAATGTCTTCGCGGGCAACACCCCGGCGGAACGGCTCTACGAGTCGTTGGGGTACGAGACGGTGACCCACCACATGTACAAGGACCTGCTGTAGGACGGCGGCCGGTCACCTCCGGGCGTGGGCGGCGTCAGACGTCCTGCCCGGCCAGCAGCCGGTCCACGATCTCCTCGATCCGTTCCCGCAGCCCGTCCTGGCTCTTGCCGCCGTCGAGACGCTCACCTGCGACGACGTACGTCGGTGTACCGGTCACGCCGATCGCCTTGCCCTCGGCCTGGTCGGCGTCGACGATCAGGATGTGCCGGCCGTCGATCAGCGCGGTGTCGAACTCCTCGGCGTCCAGACCGAGTTCACCGGCCACCTCGACCAGGAAGGGTTCGCCCTTACGGTCCAGCTCCTCGACCCGACCGAGCACGGCCTCGACGTACGGCCACGCCTGCCCCTGCTCCGCCGCCTCCTCGGCGGCCTGCGCGGCGGCGAAGGCGTGCTTGTGCCGCTCCAGCGGGAAGTGCCGCAGGCGCACCTCCAGCCGGTCGCCGTAGCGGGCACGCAGCGCGCGTACGTCGTCCAGGGCCGTGCGGCAGTCCGGGCACTGGAGCTCGCACCAGAGATCCAGGACGGGGACGGAGGCCGGGGCAGGAGCGCCGGCGGGCGCGGGGGAGGAGTCGCTCATGGGCACCAGTTTCCCAGCCGCGGCCGGGTCCGTCGTACGAGGGGCACCGGGACCTGTGGAGGAGCCGACCCGGAGATGTCCCTGATGTCGGGCCGGAGCATGGCATCCGGGGGACCGGGCGGTGCAGGATGGAAGGGACGAAGCGCACCATGCGCGACCGAACCCTGCCTGGAGGACCGGATGATTGCCGAGACCGTCTGTTCCGCCGTCTCCGCGGCCGGCCTGGGCATCGCGGTGGTCACGGCGTACCGCAAGCGTTTTCTCGCGGCTGCCCGGATCGCCGCGTACTCGCTGGTTCCCGTGGGCCTGGTGATGACCGGGGTGGTCGGGTGGGCGGCCGACACCGCCTTCAGCCCCTCTGCCTGGGCGGGCTTCGGCGTGCTCGGCGGCGCCTGGCTGCTCTTCACGACCACCCGCGCGGTGGAGCGGCGAAGGGGCGGCACCCGGCAGGAGCGCGGGGGGACCGGGGAGATACAGGTCGCGCGGCCCGAGGCGGTGGCCCCGGCGGCCTCCGCACCCTCGCTGGGGCAGGGCAGGGGCAAGACCTCCCGCCCGGCGGCCCAGCCCGCGGCCAAGCCGCGCGGTGGTGGTGCCGGGGACGACTTCAGTGACCTGGAGGCGATCCTGAAGAAGCACGGCATATGAAGAAGCACGGCATATGAAGAAGTGCCGCGTATGACGGGGTACGACAGGTGACGTACTGAAACGACACAAACGGCCGGGAGACGACGGAGGTCGCTCCGAAGCGATCATGACACGCTGGGGACATTAAGGAATTCGGCGAACTACCGCGCATTCCAGGCGTGTTGATCGCGTAGAGGGTGTCGGCTGCGTCATCATCGCGGCGAGATGCTGGACACAACACAGAGCGAGGCCGTGCCGCCGAAGGACGAGCCGCGCGGGTGCCTCTTCGCCCTTTCCCAGCCACCGCTGATGATCTTCCTTGCGGTGATCGGGTGTCTGCTCCTCATGGCTTCGTTGCACGATCTGCTGTTGCTATGAGCTGTACACGCCAGTCCCCGGCGTCACCCGCCGGGGACTGCGTCAGCACCAGGACCAGGATCAGGACCAGCTCTCCTGTCCGTCCGCCTCCCGTCAGCCCGCCGACTCCTTGCGGCGCGCCCGGTAGGCCGCCACGTGAAGCCGGTTTCCGCAGGTGCGGCTGTCGCAGTAGCGGCGCGACCGGTTGCGGGAGACGTCGACGAAGGCGTGCCGGCAGTCCGGAGCCTCGCAGCGCCGTAGCCGTTCCTGCTCGCCGGCGACCACGAAGAACGCGAGCGCCATCCCGCAGTCGGCGGCGAGGTGGTCGGCGATGGACGCGCCGGGGGCGAAGTAGTGCACGTGCCAGTCGTAGCCGTCGTGGTCGGTGAGCCGGGGCGTGGTGCCCGCGGCGGCGACCAGCTCGTTGATGACAGTGGCGGCGGTCCGGGCGTCCTGGGTCGCGAACACCCCGGCGAACCGTCCGCGGATGCTGCGCACGGCGGCGAGGTCGAACTCCGACAGCACGCCGATGTCGCTGATTTTGTGGTTTCGTACGAAATCCTCGAGCGCGTCGACATCGGGCAGTCCGTCCGCCGAGTCGTCCTCCGGCGCGGTGTTCACCAGATCGACCACGGTGTCGAGGGCGCACCGGGTGTCGTGGGTGATCAGCACGTTGCTCTCCCTGGCCTGCCTGGGCGGTCGGGCGGGCGCCCGCCGCCGATGCTGGCCGATGGTAGTGGCTCACAGCGACGGAGGTCGGCGCCGGTGTTCGGCGGGGGTCGGGTAAGTGGCCCGGGAAGGACATGCGGACGCACCGCCGCCGCCCCGCGGAAACCCGCGGGGCGGCGGCGGTGTGCCATATGCGGTTGTCACCCGAGCCGTCTCCCCGAGTGGACGGCGCCGGGCGGCTCAGTGGGGGTCCCTCGTCCTAGCTTTCCGCCAGGATGTGTGACAGTTCCTGGTCGAGGTCGAAGTGGCGGTGTTCCGTGCCGGGTGGCACGGCGGCGTCCGTTCGCTTCAGAAAGGACTCCAGGGCTCGTGCGGGGGCTTCGAGCAGGGCCTCACCCTCTGGGGAGCTGAGAGCGATGCAGACAACGCCCTGACCGTGGCTCCGGGACGGCCAGACTCGGACGTCGCCGGTGCCGGTGGGTCGGTGGAGGCCCTCCGCGAGCAAGTCGCGGGCGAACACCCACTCGACGGTTTCCTCGGCTCCGGTGTGGAAGGTGGCGTGCACGGCGTAGGGATCGGCCGTGTCATACCGCAGTCCTGCGGGAACGGGCAGTGAGGACTCGCTCGACACAACGAGGCGCAGGTGCAGCTCGCAGCTGACCGTGGTGTTCATAAGCGCCAAGGCCTTTCGCTCAGTGTGCGCTCGGGGATTCGCACGTCGGCGAAATCGACATGCCACCTACGGTGCCGTTGTAAACCCCTCTGAGTGTTTTGCGTGCCTTTACGTAACTCTTCCGGCCGAGGGCCGGTTCGTCGGCTTCGACCATTCCGGTGACCGGTTTCTGTCCGGTAGGGTTTGGCTGTATGAATACGGGGAGTGACAAGCCGGTCGAGGCTGTCGTGACACCAGATGAGACCGGGGCCGGTGCGGCCACGGGTGAGCGTGAGCTCGGGTCGAGAGCACCGGAATTCATCAAGGCGCGCCGCATGCTGCATGTGAGCTGGCAGGTCGGCGTCTTCGTCGTGGGCCTCGCGGTGGTGGGCGCCGGCATCGTCATGCTGCCGCTGCCCGGGCCGGGCTGGCTGGTGATCTTCGGCGGCATGGCGATCTGGGCGACCGAGTTCGTCTGGGCGCAGCTGGTACTGCGCTGGACGAAGCGCAAGGTCACCGAGGCGACACAGCGCGCACTCGATCCCAGGGTGCGCCGCCGCAACATCATTCTGACGACGGTCGGCCTGGTGATCGTGTCGGTTCTCGTCGGGATCTACGTGTGGAAGTTCGGGCTGGAAATGCCCTGGAAGATCAAGGATCAGTGATCCGGCGCATGTCCGGGGCACCCCCTGACATGGGGTAATGTTCTCCCTGCGTCCGGGCGATTAGCTCAGTGGGAGAGCGCTTCGTTCACACCGAAGAGGTCACTGGTTCGAACCCAGTATCGCCCACCGGATCGAGTGCGGCCCGTGTCCACGGAAATGTGGACACGGGCCGTATTTTTCGTTCGGCATCGCCTGTTCCGCGCAGACCGGTCGCGCTAGTACGGCCCGGCCCGACAACTCCACCCCGTACACCCTCGCGGCCCTCCTCGTGGCCGCGTCGTGCGACCCGGCGGGACCGCCGTGAGCCCTCCGGCAAATGCCCTCCCGTTGTCGTCGATACCGACATCGTCCTGTTCGAGCGTCCGCCCTGCCCGGCGTCAACTTCCCACCCGGCAGGCGCATTTCGGCCTCGTCCCAAATAAACACCGGGCGCCCGCCGATGTTCGGCCGGTCGACCCCGGGCGCCTCACCTGCAACGTCAACCTCCTTTCCGGAGGCCCGGGTCGACCCGCGCGCTGCCCGCGCCCAGCCCGCTCACAGAAAAATCCTGTCCGAATCATTGACGCATTCCGAGGCCCTCCGTAGCTTGTGCCAGCAAGCGCTTACTTGAAACGATTCACGCGGGCGCCAACGACGTCGCGGGGAGGGCCCACTGTGCCTAAGAACGGAAATGTTGAGAGGCGAACCATCCTCAAGGCGGCCGGAGCGTCGGCGGCCGTGCTGGGGCTGGCGACGACGACCGGATGTGGTGGCGACAGTGGTGCCGGAGACGGGAATGTGACGCTCCGTTATGCGTGGTGGGGTGGCGAACCGCGCACCATCGCCATCAAGAAGTCGATCGCGCTCTTCGAGAAGAAGTACCCGAAGATCAAGATCAAGCCGGAATTCACCGACTACGCGGCGTTCTGGGAGAAGTTCCAGACGCAGGCCTCCGGTGGTAATCCGCCGGACGTTTTCCAGAATGCTGTCGGCTTTTTGCGCAAGTACGACAAGCGCGGCGTTCTGCTGGATCTCAAGACGCAGGCGGACGCCGGGAATCTGGACCTGGAGAACTTCCGCAACGGTGTTCTGGCGAACGGTCAGGTCGACGGCAAGCAGCTCGGCATTCCCGTCGGCGCCAACACCATGGCGCTCGTCATCGACCTCAAGGCCTTCGAGAAGGCGGGCGTCGAGGCGAAGTTCGGCTGGACCTGGGACGAGTACTTCGCCGCGCTGCAGAAGATCCAGGACAAGCTGAAGATCGCCGGTGACACCGGCTACTTCGGCATCATGTACCTGTACGACCTGTACCTGCGCCAGAACGGCAAGGCCTTCTTCACCGACAGCGATCTCGGGTTCACCGAGGACGATCTCACGCAGTGGTGGACGGACGGCTACAAGCGCGTGAAGTCAGGCCTGGTCGCCGACCCCAAGAAGATCGAGCAGGTCGCGCCCAAGTCCGGTCTGTCGGCGGGGCTCGCCGCGTCCGAGTTCACCTGGGACAACTTCTCCATCCGTTACGAGGGCGAGGGGGAGTCCGACTACGGGCTCGCGCCGATCCCCACCACGGACGGCAAGGACACCGGCCAGTACCTCGGTTCGCTGATGATGAGTGCCTTCTCGGGGACCAAGCACCCCAAGGAGGTCGCCCAGTTCATCAGCTTCATGGTCCACGACCCCGAGGTCGGCAAGATCATGGGCTACGACCGCGGCATCCTCGCCACCACCGAGCAGTTCGACGCGTTCAAGCCGACCGATCCCAACAACAAGGGCGTCGCGGCCTACGAGGACGAGGTCGCCAAGGCCGGCGTGCTCGGGAAGATCACCCCGCACCCGTCCGGCGCGGACGTCGTCGAGGCCGCCTTCCTGCGTATCGGCGCCGAGATCGCCCAGGGCAAGACCAAGCCGGCCGACGGTGCGAAGGCGCTGTTCAGCGAGGCCAAGGCCGCGTTCGCGGGCTGAGGGGACGTACGACCATGACGCTCGTCAAAGAAGCGCCCGCGCGCCCGGTGCAGAAGCGGTCCGCCGCTCCTGTCGCCGGGCGGCGCGGGCGGCGCCGCGAGAACCTCGCCGGCTATCTCTTCATGTCGCCGTGGATCGCGGGGTTCCTGCTGCTCACGGCGGGGCCGATGATCGCGTCGCTCTACTACGCGTTCACCAGCTACAACCTGTTCACGCCGCCCCAGTGGGTGGGGCTGGACAACTTCACGACGATGTTCCAGGACCCGCGCTGGCAGAAGTCGGTCGAGGTCACGCTGAAGTACGTCGTCGTGGCCACACCGCTGAAGCTGCTCCTCGCGCTCGGCGTGGCACTGCTGCTCGCGCAGAGCCGGCGCGGACAGGCCCTGTACCGGGCGGCGTTCTACCTGCCGTCGCTCATCGGCGCCAGCGTGTCCGTGGGCTTCGTCTGGCGGGCGCTGTTCTCCGACGACGCCGTCGTGGACCGTACGCAGAAGGTCTTCGGGCTCGACGTCGGCGGCTGGATCGGCAACCCGGACTATGTCCTGTACGCCCTGGTGGCGCTGAGCATCTGGCAGTTCGGCGCGCCGATGGTCATCTTCCTCGCCGGGCTCAAGCAGGTGCCGCAGGAGCTGTACGAGGCCGCCGAGATGGACGGAGCCGGTCCCTTCCGGCGGTTCTGGAACATCACGCTGCCGATGATCTCCCCGGTGCTGTTCTTCAATGTGCTGCTGGAGTCCATCCACGCGTTCCAGGTGTTCGGCTCCGCCTATGTCGTCTCCGACACCCGGTGCGGGCCCGCCGACGCCACCCTCGTCTACACCTGCTACCTCTACCAGAAGGGCTTCAAGGAGGCCCAGATGGGCTTCGCCTCCGCGATGGCCTGGACGCTGGTGATCGCGGTGGCGCTCGTGACGGCGGTCCTGTTCTGGTCGCAGAAGAAGTGGGTGCACTACGAGGAGGCCGCCAAGTGACCAGTGCCACCAGCCCTGTTGCGAGCTCCGCCACCGAGCGGCGGCGCATCGGCTCCCTCGTCTGGCACGTGGGCGCGCTGCTCGTGCTCGCGGTCGTCCTCTACCCGGTGATCTGGGTGCTCGGCGCCTCGTTCAAGCCGAGCAAGGACATCATCGCCAGCCTCGACCTGCTGCCCACCAAGCCGGTCTGGGCGAACTTCTCCGGGCTCGCCGACGGCATCTCCGGCATCTCCATCGGCAGCTTCTTCAGCAACTCGCTGATGTACGCGGGCCTGGCCGTGGTCGGTGTGGTGATCTCCAGCTCGCTGACCGCGTACGCCTTCGCCAAGATCCGGTTCGCCGGGCGGAACCTGCTGTTCACGCTGATGATCGGCACCCTGCTGCTGCCGTACCACGTGCTGCTCATCCCGCAGTACGTGCTGTTCCGCAACCTCGGCTACATCGACACGCTCGTGCCGCTCGTCGCGGGCAAGTTCCTCGCCACGGAGGCGTTCTTCGTCTTCCTGATGGTCCAGTTCATGCGTGGGCTGCCGCGCGAGCTGGACGAGGCCGCCAAGCTCGACGGGTGCGGGCACCTGCGGACCTACTGGTCCATCGTGCTGCCGCTCAGCCGGCCTGCCATCATCACCAGCGCGATCTTCACCTTCATCAACGCGTGGAACGACTTCATGGGGCCGTTGATCTACCTCAACACCCCTTCCAAGTACACCGTTTCGCTCGGTCTGATGATGTTCCGCGACCAGGAGGGCATCTCCAACTACGGCAGCATGATCGCCATGTCGCTGGTGGCGCTGGTGCCGGTCGTCGCCTTCTTCATGGCCTTCCAGCGCTACCTCATCGACGGTATGGCGACCTCCGGACTGAAGGGCTGAGGCGGCCACCATGGCCCAGACACGCGTGAAGGCACGCCCCCCGCGCAATGCGCGCAAGGAGTCCGTGTTCGGCGAGCGATTCGCGCTCTTCGCCGAGTGCCTGCTCACCGGGGTGTGGATCGCCGTGGCCTGCCTCGGGGTCGTCACCTACCCCGCGGCCTTCGCCGCCGGCGCACGGCATCTGCGGCGTCGTACCACCCACGTGAGCGGTGGCCTGCGGGAGTTCATCGCGGACTTCCGGGCGGCCGTGCGCGGCGGGTGGGCCGTCGGGCTCGTCGGCTGGGCGCTGGCCGCCGCGGTCTGGGTGGACGTCCTGGCCGCACGGGCCGGGATTCCCGGCGGGCGGTTCGTCGGGGCCGTCGGCATCTTCGCGCTGATCGGGCTCGCCGTGGCCCTGCTGCGGGCGGCGGCCGTCTGGACGCCGGGCGCCCCCTGGCGGGCGCTGCTCGCGGACGCCGGGCGCCGAACGCTGCGCGATCCCGCCGGGTCCTTGCTGGTCGTCTGCGGGCTGGCCGTGGTGGTGCTGTCCGCAGGGTTTCTTCCGCCGCTGGCGGTTCCCGTCCTCGGGGCCGTCGAGGCGGCGGCCGTCGCCGTGGAGGAGCGGTACCGGCGCCGCTGACGGGCGGCGCCCTCGCGCAAGGTCGGCGCCCGGGCGTCGCACCCCTCTCTGTCATGCCCCTGACCGCCACCTCTGACCACTACCCCTGACCATCACCCCTGCATCCGCACGGAAAGGAAAGGCTGGTCTCCCATGTCTCCCATCCCCCGCAGGTCACTCCTCAAGGCCGCCGCAGTCGCCGGAGCCGCCGCCCAGTTCAGCTGGGCCCTCGGTTCGACCGCGCAGGCCGCGCCCGCAGCCGCCGAGGCCGACGCCGATCCCGTGACCCTGGACTGGCTGGAGGACGGCGGCCTCGGCGCCGCACCCGGCTCCACGGTCGGCGTGCCCTGGCCCAAGGGCACCTACGACGCGAGCCAGACCTTCGCGCTCACGGACGCCACCGGCACGGCCGTACCCGTGCAGTCCTGGCCGCTCGCCTACTGGCCCGACGGCTCCCTCAAGTGGACCGCGCACGCAGTGAGTTCGGGCTCCGGCAAGCTGACGCTCGCCGCCGGGGCGCCTGCGGCCCCCGCCGCGAAGGTCACCGTCGACAAGAGCGGCGGAACCATCGACATATCGACCGGAGTCATCACCGCGCGCATTGGCAAGTCCGGCTCCACGCTGGTGAAGTCGGTGAAACGCGGCTCCACCGAGATCGCGAAGAACGGGCGGCTCGTCCTCATCCGCCAGCCCGAGATCGAGGACGAGGACCAGGGCGCCACCAAGTTCGAGCGCTTCGAGAGCGCCATCGGCAAGGTCGAGGTCGAACAGGACGGTCCCGTAAGGGCAGTTGTCCGCATCGACGGCAAGCACCGCAAGGGCAGCCGCAGTTGGCTCCCGTTCTCGGTCCGCCTCTACTTCTACGCCGGCGCCGACTCCTTCCGCATGGTCCACACCATCACGTTCGACGGCACCCAGGAACCCGGCAAGGCCAGCGGGGACTTCATCCGCGGCATCGGGGTCCGTTTCACCGTGCCGATGCGGGACGCCTCCTATGACCGGCACATCCGGATCGGCGGCGACGGCACCGGACTGCTGCGCGAGGCCGTCAAGGGCATCACCGGGCAGCGGCGCGACCCCGGAGCGACCGTCCAGGCCGCCCAGTTCGCGGGGGAGAAGCTGGCCGACCCCTCGACCTGGGACCAGCGCGTCACCACCCGCCTCCAGTACATCCCCGAGTGGGGCGACTACACCCTCTCCCAGCTCTCCGCCGACGGCTTCACCCTCCGCAAGCGCACGAAGAAGGGACACGGCTGGATCGGCGCCGGCGGCGGCAAGCGCGCCTCCGGATTCGGCTACGTCGGCGGGGCGAGCGGCGGATTCTCCTTCGGGCTGAGGGACTTCTGGGAGAAGCACCCCGCCCAGCTCGACATCCGCGACGCCCAGACCGACGAGGCCGAGGTCACCCTCTGGCTCTGGTCGCCCGAGGCCCAGCCCATGGACCTGCGCTTCTACCACGACGGCATGGGCCAGGACACGTACGCCGAACAGCTCGAAGGCCTCAACATCACCTACGAGGACTACGAACCCGGCTTCGGCACCCCCTACGGCATCGCCCGCACCTCCGAACTCCTCTTCTGGGCCAACGAGTCGACCCCGACCGCCGAGAAACTCGCCGAACAGGTCGAAGCCGTACGGGTGCTGCCGCAGCTCGCCGCCCCGCCCAGGCAGCTCATCAAGGCCCAGGTCTTCGGCCCCGGCCTCTACTCCGAGCCCGACCGTTCCACGCCAGCCAAGGCCAAGATCGAGGACCACCTCGACTTCCTCTTCACCTACTACAAGGACCAGGTGGAGATGCGCCGTTGGTACGGCTTCTGGGACTACGGCGACATCATGCACTCGTACGACCCCGTCAGGCACCAGTGGCGGTACGACGTCGGCGGCTACGCGTGGGACAACTCCGAACTGTCGCCCGACCTCTGGCTCTGGTTCGCGTACCTGCGCTCCGGCCGCGCCGACATCTTCCGCTTCGCCGAGGCGATGACCCGGCACACCGGGGAGGTGGACGTCTACCACCTCGGGCAGTGGGCAGGCCTCGGCACCCGGCACGGCGTGCAGCACTACGCCGACAGCGCCAAGCAGCAGCGCATCGCGAACACCACCTACCGCCGCTACTACTACTTCCTCACCGGTGACGAACGCGTCGGCGACCTCATGCACGCCAACGTCGACAGCGACGAGACGTTCCTCGCCCTCGACCCGTTGCGCAAGATCCGCACCGAGCCGTACACACCCGACCGGCACGCCCTGTCGATCGGCTTCGGCACCGACTGGAGCGGGCTCGTGTCGGCCTGGCTGACCGAGTGGGAGCGCAAGGGCCCCAAGTGGGAGAAGGCCAAGGCGCGGGTCCTGTCCACCATGGAGACCATCGCCGCCCAGCCCAACGGCTTCGTGCAGGGCAGCGGCCTGTACGACCTCGACACCGGGAAGTTCGCCGTCGCCGCGGCGCCCGTCGTCGGCGTCTCGCACCTCTCCGCGGTCTTCGGGCTCAACGAGCTGTGCGCGGAACTGATCGACCTGGTCGAGATGCCGAAGTTCAAGGAGGCGTACCTCGACTACTGCCGCTACTTCAACGCCACCAAGGCCGAGCAGGCGGCCCGCTACGGCTCCAACTTCGGCACGCTGCTCCTCTTCCAGGGTCACTCGCGGCTCGACGCGTACGCGGCCGTACAGACCGGTGACGCGAAGCTTGTCACGCGCGCGTGGGACAAGTTCTACAACTCCGACGGCTACAAGGAGTCGGCCCCCTGGAAGACCGAGCCGGTGAGCGGCCCGGTCGCGCTGGTCCCGGGCAGCGAGGCCAACTGGGTGTACACCAACGACACCGCCCTCTACGGTCTCGCCGCCATCGAGAACCTCGCCCTGCTGGGCCACAAGATGCCGTAGCGGACGGCTAGTTCATCCTTCCCAGGACCTCCCGCACCCGCCGGACATCGCGGATCCGCCGCTCGTACGTCGCTCCGAGTACGAGCAGCAGCAGTCCGGCGAGGGCGGGAGGGATCCAGCGGGGGAGAGCATCGGTGACCTGGACGAGGTAGGGCGCGAGTTCGTGCAGCGTGTCCAGGACCAGCACCGAACCGCCGAGCACGAGGAGAGCCTGGAGGCGGTGCCGGGCGCCCAGCAGGGTGACCAGCAACGCCGCCAGGCCCAGCAGCAGGGGGCGGGTCCAGTGCGTGTCGCCCCAGGCCGCGACCAGGCTCGGCACGAGGGTGGCGGCCAGGCCGGGACCGTACGCCGTCCAGGACGACGCCTGCGGGTCGCGACGCCGGCGCAGGGCACCGAGCAGCAGCGCCAGGACGGTGACCGGAAGCGTGTACACCTCGGGCGTCTCGACGTCCCAGGCCGCCAGGCGTACCCAGGTGGCCAGCACGAACAGGGCGGCGGCCGCGTAGCCCACGGGGCGGCGGTCCGGGCGGATCGCCGTGCCCCCTGCGATCACCGCGCACAGGGCCAGCACCAGGGCCAGCAGCGGTGGGTCGGTGAGCGCGAGCCCGACCGCGAGCAGCCCGCCGACCGCGCCCGTGATCTCGACCGGCACGACCGCCCGGGCGTTGCCCCGGCGTGCGGCCGACAGGGCCGCGGTCGCGGGGACGGCGAGCACGAGCAGCGCGGTGTGCGAGAGCTGCCAGTCCAGGGCGGCGCCGGTCGCGCAGGCGAGTGCGGCGGCGTACCCGAGTGCGGCCGGCGCTGTGACAGGGGCCAGACGCGGGTGCCACGAGGCCGCCGTGAACAGCGCGGTCAGGGTGGACAGCACGGCGAGGGTCGCCGACTGCGAGGCGAGGGAGAGGAAGGCGAGGCTGAGGGAGCCGACCAGGGCGAGGACGAGGGCGGTGAGCCGAGGCGGAGTGAACGGACGGACCGGCGTTGCCGCTGGCGGGACGTGCGCGCCTCGGCGGACGTACACCGTCGCCGCGAGCGCCCCGGCTGTCATGACGCCGTGGGTGAGCAGAGCTGCCGCATAGGGGAGTTCGAGTACCGCCGGAAGCGCGACCGCCGTCGCCCACAGCAGGGCCGGCGCGCCGCACAGCGCCTGAGGCTGCCGGACGCCCGCCCGGACGGTCAGGAGGAGCACGGCCGCGACGGCCGCCAGGACGACGGGAGCCGTCTCCGTGTGTTGCGGCCAGGGGGTGCCGAGCGACACCCCGGCACGGGCGTCCGACGGGGCGCCGGTCCAGGCGCGATCCACCCAGCCGACCGGCCCGAGCAGCGCCAGACCGACCACGGGCAGCGCCCACAGCACGGCCAGCGCCTGCACGGTGCCCGAGGCCCACACAAAGCCGTGCCGCACCGCCGCAGGCAGTCGCCCGGCCCGGAGCGTCGCCAACAGGGCGATCCCGCACGCCAGATGGACCGGAACGGTCCACGCCTCCGGCAGCGCCGGGCGCACCGCACCGCCGAGGGCCGCGACGACGAGCAGCCCTGCGGTCACTGCGAGGCCGAGGGCGCCCTTCCGGCCGGGGCCGTGCTCGTCGGTGCGCGCCTCCGACAGGCTGCCGTGCCAGGAGGCGCCCAGCGCTGTGGCCGCCGCGAGGAGGAGGAGCGCCGCCGCACGGGCGACGGCGCTCGGGCCGGTGGCCGTCCAGGACAGCCAGCCGGCGGCCAGTACACCCCAGCCGCCCATGCCGTACGCGCCGATCGCCGCGACGACCCGTATCGAACGGGCCGTCACCCGGAGCGCCACAGCGGTATCGAACACAGCCGTGAGCAGGAGCGCGACCGTGACCCCGTAGGGCACCGCGTCGCCGGCCAGCGCCCAGAGCAGCAGCGGGAGTTGGGCCGAGGCCAGGGCGGCGGGCAGGGGCAGCCGCAGGCCGCGGGTGGCGGGCAGCAGGCCGTACCCGGCCCACATCACCGCGAGCACGGCCGCCGCGACCGCCGCGTATCCCGTGCCGTCGGTGCCCGCGAGCGCCGCCGCGTGGAGCGCGTAGGCGTCCAGCACCATCAGCGTGAGCCCGAGGCCCGCCACCGACTCGGCCGTCGAGCGCAGTCCCCGCTTCAGCAGCACCACCGGAGTGGCGAGCGTGGCCAGCGTGACCGCGCCCAGCACCAGGGCCCGCCCGGTGATTCCCAGATGACCCCAGCTGACCAGTGTGAACACCATCGCCGCGATGGTGAGCAGAACACCGCCGAGCAGGAGCAGCACGTTCTGGACGCTCGGCGCGGACGACTCGGGGCGGGGCGGCGCGACAGGCGTCGGCCGTGCCTGGTGCAGGGCCGCGACCAGCCAGGCGCGGCGCGTCAGCAACTGGGTCCGGCGGGCGTCCAGTTGCCACAGCTCGGCGTCGATGAGCCGCAGCTCCTCGGCCGGGGGCGGAAAATGCGTCATGCTGACGAGTGTGGTTCGCGCCACTTCGTACGGCATGAGTCTGCGTACTCAGTACGTACTCAGATGTGCCTCTGGGCCTCCGTCCGGGGCACACTCCGCTCATGGAATGGACCCACTACCGCTTTCGCAGCCGGTGGCGGCTGCCCGCGGCCCCCGCCGTCGTGTACGACGCCCTTGAACGGGCCGAGGAGTATCCGCGCTGGTGGCCGCAGGTACGCGAGGTCGACCGCGTCGACGACACCAGTGGAGTCATCCGTATCCGCTCCCTGCTGCCGTACGACCTGACCTTCACCGCACGCGAGGTGCGCCGTGATCCGGCGGCCGGAGTCCTGGAGATCGCCATGACCGGCGACCTCGAAGGCTGGGCGCGCTGGACACTCACCGCGGCCGGCACCGGCACCCTCGCCCGCTACGACCAGGAGGTCGACGTCACCAAGCCGCTGATGCGCCGCCTCGCCGTGCCCGGACGGCCCGTTTTCCGCGCCAACCACGCCCTGATGATGCGCGCGGGGCGACGCGGACTGACCGCACACCTTCAAGCGGTTTGAACGAAGCCCGTCCGGACCTGTATTGTTCGGTGCGTTCCCGGGCGATTAGCTCAGTGGGAGAGCGCTTCGTTCACACCGAAGAGGTCACTGGTTCGAACCCAGTATCGCCCACCGGGAGAAGGCCGGTCCGTCATCGACGGACCGGTTTTTTTCATGCGCTCGCACATCTGTCGTACGGCCATCTGTCGTACGGGTATGCGTCGTACGGCTATGCCGCCGCCGGCATCTCCGGGCGCAGTGGCCACGCCGGATCGACCGCCTCCGGCGTACCGCTCTTCGCGAACCACGCCTGCAGGCCGCGTGCCTGCGCCGCGTGCCACACCGCCTGGAGGGTGTGCAGTTCGGCGGGGGAGAGGCGCTCCAGACGGGTCGCGAAACGGCGCCCGACCGCCCGTACGAGCTCCAGTGAGGCCGTCGCGTCCGCCGCCGCGTCATGGGCGCCCTCCAGTGTGACGCCGTAGTGCGCGCACAGGTCCGTGAGGGTGCGGCGGCCCTTGCGGTAGCGGTCCAGGTGCTTGTCCAGGACCCGGGGATCCAGCACCAGCAGCGGTGTCGAGTCGAACCAGCGGTCGAGCGACGAGGCGCGATGGCGGCGCAACTCCCGGTCCAGCATGGTCAGATCGAAGGGCGCGTTCATGATGACCAGTGGGCGGCCCGCCGCCGCCTGCTCCGCCAGCACCCGGGCTATCTCCTCCATCACAGGGGCCGGCCAGCGGCCGTTGCGCTGTAGATGTTCGTCCGTCAGCCCGTGCACCGCCGTCGCCGAAGCGGGCACGGGCACACCCGGGTTGATCAGCCAGCGGCTGACCCGCGGCCGGATGGCCGGACCTTCCTGGACCACGACGGAAGCCGACACGATCCGGTCGGTCTCGACGTCCACACCCGTGGTCTCCGTGTCGAACGCGGCCAAGGGGCCCTCGTACCAGCACGTCATACGTATGCAACTCCTCGTTCACCCGCGGCAGCTGACGCACCGTCTTCTGCCCGTTTGGTGATACCCGGGCTGTTTGCGCCGTACGCCGGAAGGAGACAACAGAGATACAGGTTTACGCACTTCACCAGCCTGTCACCGTAATTCACCTGGTTTGGAAGGCATTTGGTCATGGCGATAGCGCAGCCCGAACGGGGCGGGCTGCTGCCCGAGCGGACGGCACCCCATCGAGGCAACCTCGCCACCACCGCCTGCATGGAGACACTGCAGGTGGGTTATCTGCACGCCGTCGCCGCGGCGGCCGGCTGCTCGCTGTCCCAGCCGTTCCCCGACAACGGCATCGACTGGCACGTCAGCCACGGCGCCCCCGGGCACACGGTCGACGACGAGGTCACCATCAAGGTCCAGCTGAAGTGCACGTACCAGATCGCACCGAACCCGCCGGGCCCGTACTTCTCCTTCACGCTCGACAACGCCCACCTGACGAAACTCGCCCGCACCCCGGTATCGGTGCACAAGATCCTGGTCGTGATGCTCGTACCGCGCGCGCAGGACGACTGGCTGCGCGCCGGCCACGACCGCCTCGACCTGCGGCACTGCTGCTACTGGATCAACCTCGCCGGCCAGCGGATCACCGGCCGGTACCGGACCACCGTGCGGATACCGACCTCACGCATCTTCGACGACCGCGCGCTCTGCGAGATCATGACGCGCGTCGGGACGGGAGGCAGACCGTGACGCACCGGCCCACCGAGGACCCCCTGCGGCCCGTCCGGCCGCACCCTGTTGACACCCCCTGGCACGACGAACCGCCCGCGCCCGAACAGGTCGACCCCGCCGTGCTCGGCGCTCTCCTGCGCCGGCACGGCTGGCAGCGGCGCGGGGGAGCCGCCGGACGGTACGGTCGCTGGACCCCACCCGGGCCCGGCGGCAACGGCACGAGCCTCCTCGTGCCCGAGAGCCGGGCCTTCCCCGACAGTGACGACCTGCTCGCCGAGGCCCTTGTCGCGCTCGCCCGCAGCGGGTCGCCCTCCGCACGCGAGGTGCTCGTCGGCCTAGCTGTGCCCAGCGACGAGATCCGCTGGTGGCGTGACGTCCCGACCGGCCCCGCAGGCGTCGCCTCCTGGCCGGTCGAGGAACAACTGCGCTCGGCCGCCCGCCGGATGATGCTCGCCGGAGCACTCGCCACGCGCGCGCGTGCCGGCTACTACGGCGCCCGCCACCGCAGGACCGCCGACGCCCTCCTCGAACACGTACTCGTCGGCGCCGCTCCGGCAGGGCGCAGCCTCACCGCGTTCGTCCCCGTCGACACTGGCCGCCCCCTCGCCGTACGCCTCCACCAGGCCCTCTACGCGGCCCGCGAGGCCATCGACTACCACCGGGCCACCGGTGGCATGGACGCCTTCGACGGCGCCGTCGAGGCAGGCGTCAGCCACGAGCTGACGGAGGCCCTCGTCGCCCTCGTACGCGGTGCGGAAGGCGCCCGGATCGCCGTCGAGTGGGCACCCGGCGCGGAGGTCCCCGAGGGCTGCTCGGCCCGCACCGAACCCGTCGAGTTCTCACCCGGCGACCTGCCCGCCCTGCGCGCGGCCGGTGGCCGTTACCTTCGCGAGGAACCGTCGGTTCCGGTCCGGATCACCGGCACGGTGGTACGGATGCGCAGGTCGGGGCCGCACGGCGAAGGCGCCGTACGTCTGCGGGTGCTGGCCGGCGCCGAGATCCCGCACGTCCGGATGACGCTGGACGAGGAGGCGTACCGGATCGCCGGGCACGCGCACCTCGTCGGGCTGCCGGTGCGGGTGCACGGCCGGCTGGAGAGCCGGGGCGGCTTCCGCCGGCTGACCCAGGCCTCCGGGGTCGTACCCGTACAGGTCGACGAGGCGGAGCGGGACCGGCTGATGAAGTCGCTGCAGGAGAACCTCGACTTCTTCGAGGAGGCGTGCAGCGGGGACGACTGAGGGCGGCGTGACGAGGGCTTCCGGTTTATCTGTTTAGCGGTGGGCGGGCATGGGTCGGTACGATCCTCCCTTGCGCGCGCTCTCGGTATGGCGCCGCACCCACCTGCAGTCAGGAGAGACCGGTGTCAGACGTCCGTGTAATCATCCATCGCGATTCCGAGCGGGAAGAGCGCGTGGTGACGACGGGGACTACGGCCGCCGACCTCTTCGCGGGCGAACGTTCGATCGTCGCCGCGCGGGTGGGCGGGGAGCTCAAGGACCTCGCGTACGCGGTGGCGGACGGCGAGGAGGTCGAGCCGGTCGAGATCTCCTCCGAGGACGGCCTGAACATCCTGCGCCACTCCACCGCCCATGTCATGGCCCAGGCCGTGCAGGAGCTGTTCCCGGAGGCCAAGCTCGGTATCGGCCCGCCGGTCAAGGACGGCTTCTACTACGACTTCGACGTCGAGAAGCCGTTCACTCCCGAGGACCTCAAGGTCATCGAGAAGAAGATGCAGGAGATCCAGAAGCGCGGGCAGCGGTTCTCCCGCCGTGTGGTGACCGACGAGGCGGCTCGCGAGGAGCTGGCGTCGGAGCCGTACAAGCTGGAGCTGATCGGCATCAAGGGCTCCGCCTCGACCGACGACGGCGCCAACGTCGAGGTCGGCTCCGGTGAGCTGACCATCTACGACAACCTCGACGCCAAGACCGGCGACCTGTGCTGGAAGGATCTCTGCCGCGGTCCTCACCTGCCCACCACCCGGAACATCCCGGCCTTCAAGCTGATGCGCAACGCCGCCGCCTACTGGCGGGGCAGCGAGAAGAACCCGATGCTCCAGCGCATCTACGGCACCGCCTGGCCCACCAAGGAGGAGTTGAAGGCGCACCTCGACTTCCTCGTCGAGGCGGAGAAGCGCGACCACCGCAAGCTGGGCAACGAGCTGGACCTGTTCTCGATCCCGGAGCAGATCGGCTCCGGCCTCGCCGTCTTCCACCCCAAGGGCGGCGTCATCCGCCGCGTGATGGAGGACTACTCGCGCCGCCGGCACGAGGAGGAGGGCTACGAGTTCGTCTACACCCCGCACGCGACGAAGGGGAAGCTCTTCGAGACCTCGGGCCACCTGGACTGGTACGCCGACGGCATGTACCCGCCCATGCAGCTCGACGAGGGCGTGGACTACTACCTCAAGCCCATGAACTGTCCGATGCACAACCTGATCTTCGACGCGCGTGGCCGTTCCTACCGTGAACTCCCGCTGCGCCTCTTCGAGTTCGGGACCGTGTACCGGTACGAGAAGTCCGGCGTCGTGCACGGTCTCACCCGTGCCCGGGGCTTCACCCAGGACGACGCGCACATCTACTGCACGCGTGAGCAGATGGCGGACGAGCTCGACCGCACGCTCACCTTCGTGCTCGGGCTGCTGCGCGACTACGGCCTGACGGACTTCTACCTTGAGCTGTCCACCAAGGACCCGGAGAAGTTCGTCGGCTCGGACGAGGTCTGGGAAGAGGCCACGGAGACACTGCGGCAGGTGGCCGAGAAGCAGGGGCTGCCTCTCGTACCCGACCCGGGCGGCGCTGCCTTCTACGGTCCGAAGATCTCCGTCCAGACGAAGGACGCGATCGGCCGGACCTGGCAGATGTCGACGGTCCAGCTCGACTTCAACCTGCCCGAGCGGTTCGACCTGGAGTACACCGGCCCCGACGGGTCGAAGCAGCGCCCGGTGATGATCCACCGCGCCCTGTTCGGCTCCATCGAGCGGTTCTTCGCCGTGCTCCTCGAGCACTACGCGGGCGCGTTCCCGGCGTGGCTGGCGCCCGTCCAGGCGGTCGGTATCCCGATCGGTGACGGGCACGTGGACTACCTGCAGAAGTTCGCCGCGGAGGCGAAGAAGCAGGGGCTGCGGGTCGAGGTGGACTCGTCGTCCGACCGTATGCAGAAGAAGATCCGCAACGCCCAGAAGCAGAAGGTGCCGTTCATGGTCATCGTCGGCGACGACGACATGAACGGCGAGACGGTGTCCTTCCGCTACCGGGACGGCTCGCAGGAGAACGGCATTCCCTTCGCGGACGCCATCGCGAAGATCGCGAAGGTGGTCGAGGAGCGGGCGCAGGTCTGATCGGCAGCTGGTCGGTGGCCGACGGACGGCTGACCGGGGCCCTTGGGGAAGTCACTTCCCCGGGGGCCCTTCGGCGTCCCCGGGCCCCTCCCGCGTCGGCTCGTCCTCCTGCGAGAACACCTGCAGCAGCCACGACGAGAACGACCCCGTCACCGCCCCCAACAGCGCGAGACCACACGCCATCAGGCCCACCGCGACCAGCCGGCCGACCGGAGTCACGGGAGAGACATCGCCGTACCCGACGGTCGAGAGCGTGGCGCAGGTCCACCACACGGCGTCGCCGAACGTCCGGATCGTCGCGCCGGGCTCGGCATGCTCCTGCTGGTACACGGCCAGGGCGCCCGCGAACCCGAGCAGTGCCACCGACAGACCGGCGTACACGATCACGCGCGCGTGCAGCGCGAGCCGGGGCCTGCCATGCCGGTGCAGTACGGCCTCGTACACCCTGACGACACGCAGCGGGCGCAACAGGGGCAGCAGCAGGACGAGGGTGTCCAGCCAGTGCGTGCGTACGAACCGGGCGCCTTCGCCGCTCAGCCGCCAGCGCACCGCGTAGTCGAGCGCGAATACCGCCCAGGCTGCCAGCAGCACGGCCAGGCAGAGGACCTGTCCGGCGTCGGACGGGTCGAGGGCGAGTACGCGGACCGCGTACGCGGCGAGAAAGAGCAGTGACGCCACCCCGAGCGGGACCTCGGTGCGCCGCTCCCAGTGTTCCGTACGGCTGTCGTCGTCCATTCCGCCAGCTTGGCCGTGTGTGTCCAGGCGCGTGCCCCGGCGACACGCTCCATATGGGCGAAGCAATATGCTGCATGGCATGACGAGTGAGCCGGAGCAGCAGATCGGAGTCGGGACGCAGGACGCGTTTCAGCGCCTGTGGACGCCTCACCGAATGGCGTACATCCAGGGCGAGAACAAGCCCACCGGTCCGGGCGCCGACGACGGCTGTCCCTTCTGCTCGATCCCGGCCAAGTCCGACGAGGACGGCCTCATCCTCCAGCGCGGCGAGCAGGTCTACGCCGTGCTGAATCTGTACCCGTACACGGGCGGCCATCTGATGGTCGTGCCGTACCGGCATGTCGCCGACTACACGGATCTGACGGACTCCGAGACCGCCGAACTGGCCGAGCTGACCAAGCAGGCGATGACGGCCCTGCGCAGGGCGTCCGGCGCGCACGGCTTCAACATCGGGATGAACCAGGGCACGGTGGCGGGCGCGGGTATCGCGGCCCACCTGCACCAGCACATCGTCCCGCGCTGGGGCGGCGACACGAACTTCATGCCGGTGGTGGGCCACACGAAGGTGCTCCCCCAACTGCTGGGGGACACAAGAAAGATGCTGGCGGAGGCGTGGCCGTCGAGTGCGGACCCGGGCACCCCGAGCCCGGCCTAGGCACCCCCAGCCCGTCCGGCGTTTGAGGACAAGGCCCGTTCAGGGCCGTAGCGGGGTCTGGGGGCGCAGCCCCCGGAGACGCCCACCCCCGCCAACCGGAACCGCCGAACCGCCGGAGGCCTACGCGTCGTAGACGTCGGCCTTGCGGGGCGTCGCGTCCTGTACCGCCGTGCTGAGGAACGACGAGCGGTTGCCGAACTTCTCCGTGTCCACGCCGTTCTCCTCCAGGACCTTCATCGCCGCCGCGTGCACGACCCGCAGTACCGGCGTGGCCGCCCGCAGCGCGTCGTCGGCCATGAAGCGGTGCCGCCACGGCTGGTCCGCCCACGAGTGACGCAGCCCGAAGGGTTCCGGCAGGCCCAGTGAGCCGCCCAGCCAGTTCAGCAGCGGCGGGTACCAGGTCAGCGGCGCACGCGCGGCGAGCCGTACGACCTCGTCCGCGTCGACCAGGGGCAGCTTGACCTTCCGGGTCTCCCAGAACCTGACCGACTTCTGGACCTCCTTCTCCTTGGCCGCGGGCTTGCTGGTGAACAGGGAGTGCACCGGACCGAGCGCGTGCCCGGTCACCTCGATGCGCAGGGTCTCGTGCAGCACGGTGACGGTGATGAGCATCGTGATGATCAACTGGCCGTCCCAGAGCGTCCACTGGACCCCGAGGTAGTGGCGCTGACCACTGCCGAACTGCTGCTTGTTGCAGATGTCCTGTATCGCGTGGTTCTTGATCATGTAGGCGTCCACGTCCGTGCCGCTGGGCCGGGAGACCTCCTTCGCGCCCTCGCCGACGGGCGTGACGATCCAGTGCTTCAGGGACGGCTTGGTGAACCCGCCGGTGTTGAGCGGGCCGCGCTCCAGCATGCGCAGCTGGTCGTGGATGGAACGTATGACGTCCCAGCTGCGGAAGGGGTGGATCTCCTTGCCGGCGTCCCGGGGGACCAGGTCCTCGGCGAGCTGCCAGCTGCCCCACCGGGTGCCCATGCCGAGTATGCCCTTGGGGCCGGCGTAGAAGACGGAGTTGGACTGCTGCTCGGCGCTGAGCCGGGCCAGCTCCTTGCGCAGGTGTTCGGCGGCCGTCTCGCCGGGGCTGCCGGGCACCGCCTCGGGGATCCTGGCGCCGACGCCACCGCCTGACAGCAGGCCGGCCCAGCGGTCGCGGAGGTCCTGCGCGGTGCGCTCGCAGATCTGCTTGGCCCACAGCCAGCCGACGACCGGCAGGACGACGCACGCGCGTGCGTACCAGGCCCAGAAGCCGGTGAACGGCATCTTGATCAGGAAGATCACGGCGAAGGCGCCCACGGCGACCAGCAGGGTGGTGGCGAGGGCGGAGGCCCGTTTGTCCGCGCGCCTGGAGACGCTCGCGCGGCCGACGAAGACCAGCAGCCACAGCAGGAGGCCGGGGAGGAAGAGCACCCCGCACAGCACCGTCACCGCGGAGAGCAGGTTGTCGCGGTCGCGCCGGATGCGGTGGGCCGCGAGGGCGTGCTCGACGATGACCTGCGGCTCGGTGCCGAAGGACTGGATGAGCGGCTTGCGGCCGGCGCCCAGCATGCGGTCGATCACGGCCCGGGAGAAGGCCTCACCGAGCTTGGGCCGGAAGAGCTTCCCGAACGCGCCTCGGGGCGGCTTGACCGTCGACTGGTGCCACTCGTTGTCCGCCTCCAGGATCTTGGTGACCTCGTCGTCCTCCCGGTAGGCCGCCGAGGCCAGCGCGAAGGTCGCCGCCGTCTGGCCCGCGGAACCCGAAAGGGGCACCTGTGCCCCGGGACTGAAATCGAAACCGTCGTCCGCCACTGTGCCGCCCCCTCGCCGCCGTACCCGCTTCTGCGGCCTTTCCCGACTTCCTTGCCCCGCACACCTGTTGAACAGGTCATCACGTTGATCTCGTCACAACTTGATCAGGTGATCAGCGTATCCGCAGCCACCGACAATCGGGCGGCGGACGGCACAAACCGTCCGCCGATCCGGAGGGGAACGTTCCGTGAAGGCCACTTGTCGGGCACCGGCCGCCAACTACGGGGTGCCCTGGGCCTGTTCGCGGACCCTCTCGGCGATCTGCGGCGGCATCGGCTCGTGCCGCGCGTACCTGCGGTCGAAGCGGGCGGTGCCGTGCGAGAGGGAGCGCAGATCGACGGCGTACCGGCTGATCTCGATCTCGGGCACCTCGGCCCGTACGAGGGTCCGCCCGCCGCTCGCCTGCTCGGTGCCGACGACCCGGCCGCGCCGCCCGGACAGGTCGCTCATCACGGACCCCACGTAGTCGTCGCCGACCAGCACCGTCACCTCGGCCACGGGTTCGAGGAGATGGATCTTCGCGTCGGCAGCGGCCTCGCGCAGGGCGAGCGCGCCGGCGGTCTGGAAGGCGGCGTCGGAGGAGTCCACCGAGTGCGCCTTGCCGTCGAGCAGGGTGATCCGTATGTCGATGAGCGGATACCCGGCGGCGACTCCCCTGCCGGCCTGGGCCCGGACGCCCTTCTCCACGGACGGGATGAACTGCCTGGGCACGGCGCCCCCGACGACCTTGTCCACGAACTCGATGCCCGACCCGCCGGGCAACGGCTCCACCTCGATCGCGCAGATCGCGAACTGTCCGTGCCCGCCGGACTGCTTCACATGGCGTCCGCGCCCCGCCGACCGGCCGCCGAACGTCTCCCGCAGGGAGACCCTGTGCGGTACGACGTCGACCTGGACGCCGTACCGGTTGCGCAGCCGTTCCAGGGCGACGTCGGCGTGGGCCTCGCCCAGGCACCACAGGACCACCTGATGGGTGTCCGGGTTCTGTTCGAGGCGCATGGTGGGGTCCTCGGCGACGAGCCGGCCGAGGCCCTGGGAGAGCTTGTCCTCGTCCGCCTTGCTGTGCGCCTGGATGGCGAGCGGCAGCAGCGGGTCGGGCATCTCCCACGGTTCCATCAGCAGCGGGTCGTTCTTCGCGGAGAGGGTGTCGCCGGTCTCCGCGTGGTTCAGCTTCGCCACGCAGGCGAGGTCGCCCGCGATGCAGTGCGTGAGCGCGCGCTGCTGCTTGCCGAAGGGCGCGGACAGGGCGCCGACGCGCTCGTCGACATCGTGGTCCTCGTGGCCGCGGTCGGCGAGCCCGTGCCCGGAGACATGGACCGTCGCGTCGGGCCGCAGGGTGCCGGAGAAGACGCGGACGAGCGACACCCGGCCCACGTAGGGGTCGCTGGCCGTCTTCACGACCTCCGCGACCAGCGGGCCGTCCGGATCGCAGAGCTTCAGCTCGCGCGGGCGGCCGTCCACCGTGGTGACCCCGGGCGCCGCGCGCTCCAGCGGGGTCGGGAAGCCCCCGGTGACCAGTTCCAGCAGTTCCACCGTGCCCAGACCCTGCCGGGCACCCTCGGCGGCGGGGGCGGCGGCGAGCACGGGGAAGAAGGTTCCGCGCGCGACGGCGCGCTCCAGGTCCTCGACCAGCGTGCCGAAGCCGATCTCCTCGCCGCCCAGATAGCGGTCCATGAGGGTCTCGTCCTCGCTCTCCGCGATGATCCCCTCGATGAGCCGGTTGCGTGCCTCCTCGATGGCCGGGAGCTGGTCGGGGCCCGGTTCGGCCTCCTTGCGCTCCCCGGTGGAGTAGTCGAAAAGCTTCCGCGAGAGCAGCCCGGTCAGCCCGGTCACGGGCGCGTGCCCGTCCGGCCCGGGCGCGCCGTGCAGCGGCAGATAGAGCGGCAGTACGGCGTCGGGGTCGTCCGCGCCGAAGGCCTCCGCGCAGGTGCGGGTCATGTCGTCGAAGTCCGCGCGCGCTGACTCCAGATGCGTGACGACGATGGCCCGCGGCATGCCTACTGCCGCGCACTCCTCCCACACCATCCGCGTCGAGCCGTCCACCCCGTCCGCGGCCGAGACGACGAAAAGGGCCGCGTCCGCCGCGCGCAGACCGGCCCTGAGCTCCCCGACGAAGTCGGCGTATCCGGGAGTGTCCAGAATATTGATCTTGTATCCGCCCCATTCGACGGGTACCAGCGAGAGCTGTACCGAGCGGTGCTGCCGGTGCTCGATCTCGTCGTAGTCGGAGACGGTGCCGCCGTCCTCCACACGGCCCGCCCGGTTGACGGCCCCCGCAGTCAGCGCGAGAGCCTCCACCAGAGTCGTCTTGCCCGATCCGGAGTGGCCGACCAGCACCACATTCCGTATGGACGCGGGGTGGTCGGCCGCCGTAGCCCTGCCGGCGGCTCCGGGGTGTGCGTTCGCCTTGTCGCCCATGGTCCTGCCTCCCGTGCACGGTGAGGTCACTGTGGGCGCGGACGTGCCGAAGCCGCGTGCGGTGGCGGCTCCGGTGACGCCCGCGGTGCTTTCGAGCTTTGCACTCGGGTCACGGTGCGTCCATACGACGGACGTGATCGCGCGGACGGGACGAAGTGCGTGCGGTGATCCGGGCTGCCGACATCCCGCTGTGACCCGGATGGCGTCAGGCCGTGACACGGGGGTGCGGGTGCCCGAACGTCGCACATGCGCGCGCGTGGCTACGATGGGCCAGCCGGTGGCCACTAGGGGCCGCGCGGCCACACCGACCCTCGGGAAGGCCATGCTGAACAAGTACGCGCGTGCATTCTTCACGCGTGTCCTCACACCGTTCGCAGCGTTTCTCATCCGCCGGGGCGTCAGCCCCGACACGGTCACGCTCCTCGGCACCGCCGGAGTGATCGCGGGCGCGCTGGTCTTCTACCCCAGGGGCGAGCTCTTCTGGGGCACGATCGTCATCACGCTGTTCGTCTTCTCGGACCTCGTCGACGGCAACATGGCTCGCCAGCTGGGCCGTTCCAGTCGTTGGGGCGCCTTCCTGGACTCCACCCTCGACCGGGTGGCCGACGGCGCGGTCTTCGGCGGCTTCGCCCTCTGGTACGCGGGCGGCGGGAACGACATCGTCCTGTGCGCGGTCTCCATCTTCTGTCTGACCAGCGGCCAGGTGGTCTCGTACACCAAGGCGCGGGGCGAGTCGATCGGCCTGCCGGTCGCCGTCAACGGCCTGATCGAGCGCGCCGAGCGCCTGGTGATCTCCCTGGTCGCGGCCGGTCTCTCGGGTATGCACAAGTTCGGGGTGCCCGGCATCCAGTACCTGCTGCCGGTCGCCCTGTGGATCGTCGCCGTCGGCAGCCTGGTCACGCTGATCCAGCGTGTCGTCACGGTCCGCCGGGAGTCCGCGGAGGCGGACGCGGCAGCCGAGAGCGGGAGCACCACGCAGAGCAGCGGGACGGCATCGTGAGCGACCTGCGGGACCGGCTGACCGACGGGGCCTACGCGGTGGGCTGGAGCGTCGTCAAGAAGCTCCCGGAGCCCGTCGCCGTCCGGCTCGGGCGGACCATCGCCGACCTCGCCTGGAAACGGCGTGGGGAGCGCGTCCTGCGGCTCGAGTCGAACTACGCGCGCGTGGTGCCCGACGCGACACCGGAGCGCCTCGCCGAACTGTCCCGCGCGGGTATGCGTTCGTACCTGCGCTACTGGATGGAGTCCTTCCGACTGCCCGCGTGGAGCCCGGAGCGGGTGAAGGCGGGCTTCGACGGTACGGACATGCACCACCTGACCGACGGTCTGGCCTCGGGCCGGGGGGTGATCCTCGCGCTTCCGCACCTGGGCAACTGGGACCTGGCCGGTGCCTGGGTGACCACCAAACTGGAGACACCGTTCACGACGGTCGCCGAGCGGCTGAAGCCGGAGACGGTGTACGACCGTTTCGTCGCCTACCGCGAGAGCCTGGGCATGGAGGTCCTGCCGCACAGCGGCGGCACCACGTTCGGCACCCTGGCGCGGCGGCTGCGGGACGGCGGACTGGTCTGCCTGGTCGCCGACCGGGACCTGTCAGCCTCGGGCGTCGAGGTGAAGTTCTTCGGCGACGCGGCCCGGATGCCCGCCGGTCCGGCCCTGCTGGCCCAGCAGACCGGCGCGCTCCTGCTCCCGGTGACCCTGTGGTTCGACGACTCTCCGATCATGAAAGGCCGTGTCTATCCCCCGATCGAGGTACCCGAGACAGGTACGAAGGCCGAAAAGACGTCAGTCATGACACAGGCGCTGGCCGATGCCTTCGCCACGGGAATCGCCGACCACCCGGAGGACTGGCACATGCTGCAGCGACTGTGGCTCGCGGATCTCGACCCCGCGAAGGATCCCGTCAAGGATTCCGCCAAGGATCCGGCGAAGGGGACCCCGTGAAGATCGGCATCGTCTGCCCGTACTCCTGGGACGTGCCGGGGGGCGTCCAGTTCCACATTCGCGACCTGGCCGAGTACTTCATCCGCCTGGGCCACGACGTCTCCGTCCTCGCCCCCGCCGATGACGACACCCCCCTGCCGCCGTACGTCGTCTCGGCGGGTCGTGCCATCCCGGTGCCGTACAACGGCTCGGTGGCCCGCCTCAACTTCGGCTTCCTGTCGGCGGCCCGGGTGCGGCGGTGGCTGCACGACGGCGCGTTCGACGTGCTCCACATCCATGAGCCGGCCTCGCCCTCGCTCGGCCTGCTGGCCTGCTGGGCGGCGCAGGGCCCGATCGTGGCCACCTTCCACACCTCGAATCCGCGCTCCCGGGCCATGATCGCCGCGTACTCGATGCTGCAGGCCGCCCTGGAGAAGATCAGTGCCCGGATCGCGGTGAGCGAGTACGCCCGGCGCACGCTGGTCGAACACCTGGGCGGTGACGCGGTCGTCATCCCGAACGGTGTCGACGTCGACTCGTTCGCAGGCGCCAAGCCGAAACCCGAGTGGCAGGGCGACACGATCGGCTTCATCGGCCGCATCAACGAACCCCGCAAGGGTCTGCCGGTCCTGATGAAGGCGCTTCCGAAGATTCTCGCCGCCCGTCCCGAGACGAGGTTGCTGATCGCGGGCCGCGGCGACGAGGAGGAGGCACTGGAGGGCCTGCCGTCGGAGCTGCGCTCGCGCGTCGAGTTCCTGGGCATGGTCAGCGACGAGGACAAGGCACGGCTGCTGCGCAGCGTGGACGTGTACATCGCCCCCAACACCGGCGGCGAGAGCTTCGGCATCATCCTGGTCGAGGCGCTGTCGGCGGGCGCACCGGTCCTGGCCTCGGATCTCGACGCCTTCGTCCAGGTCCTGGACCAGGGAGCGGCGGGCGAGCTTTTCACGAACGAGGACGCGGACGCCCTGGCCGACGCGGCCGTACGGCTGCTGGGCGACCCCGCCCGCCGGGCCGAGCTGCGGCAGCGGGGCAGCGCCCATGTGCGGCGGTTCGACTGGTCGACGGTGGGGGCGGACATCCTGTCCGTGTACGAGACGGTGACGGACGGCACGACTGCCGTCGCGGCGGACGAGCGCACGGCGACGGGGCTGCGGGCGCGGCTGGGGTTGGCGGCCCGGGACTGAGGGAGGACGCACCCCTCAGCGGTCGGCGGGCACCATCCAGCCCGTCCGGCGCTCGAGGACGAGGCCGTTCAGGCCGAAGCGGGGGTCTGGGGGCGGCAGCCCCCAGGGGGCGCCCAGGTGAGGGACTCCACGGAGCCAGCGGAGCGCCCATGTAGCGTTGCCGCCCGTGACCCCAACCCTCATCTGGATCCTTGTCGGGCTCGTCGCGATCGGCCTCTACCTGAGCTGGACCGCAGGGCGGCTCGACCGGCTGCACGCCCGCATCGACGCCACGCGCGCGGGTCTCGACGCGCAGTTGCTGCGCCGGGCTTCCGTCGCCCAGGAACTGGCGACGTCGGGTGTCCTCGACCCGGCCGCCTCGATCGTGCTGTACGAGGCGGCGCACGCCGCGCGGCAGGCCGAGGAGGAGCAGCGTGAGGTCGCCGAGAGCGAGTTGAGCCAGGCGCTGCGTGCCGTCTTCGGGGAGGTGGCGCAGGTCGAGGCGCTGCGGGAGGTGCCCGGCGGGGAGGCGGCGGCGCGGGAGCTGACCGAGGCGGTGCGCAGGGTGCCGATGGCCCGGCGGTTCCACAACGACGCGGTGCGGGCGGCGCGGGCGTTGCGGCGGCATCGGAAGGTGCGGTGGTTCCGGCTGGCGGGGCATGCTGCGTTCCCACTGGCGTTCGAGATGGACGACGAGGCGCCGACGGCTCTGGCGGAGCGCGCGCCGGCGTAGATGCGGTTTCCCTGCCCCCGCGGGACGGGCCGAAAATCAGCCTCGGGGGCGAAAACGATCCACCGGCTCCCCATTGGCTCTTGCTGTGGACTGGTTCCCTCCCGTTTGCTCGGTACTGCAGCAGCCCTCTTTCACCGAGTGAGGTCAAACCGTGTCCAGCACGCTCTCCAACTTCGCCCAGTCGCCCGAGACCGGCACCGCCCGCGTGAAGCGCGGCATGGCCGAGCAGCTCAAGGGCGGTGTGATCATGGACGTGGTCAACGCCGAGCAGGCCAAGATCGCCGAGGACGCCGGCGCCGTCGCCGTCATGGCCCTGGAGCGCGTCCCGGCGGACATCCGCAAGGACGGCGGCGTGGCCCGGATGTCCGACCCGGACATGATCGAGGGCATCATCGAGGCCGTGTCCATCCCGGTCATGGCGAAGTCCCGCATCGGCCACTTCGTCGAGGCCCAGGTCCTGCAGTCCCTCGGCGTCGACTACATCGACGAGTCCGAGGTGCTGACCCCCGCCGACGAGGTCAACCACTCCGACAAGTGGGCCTTCACCACCCCCTTCGTCTGTGGTGCCACCAACCTCGGTGAGGCCCTGCGCCGTATCGCCGAGGGCGCCGCGATGATCCGTTCCAAGGGCGAGGCCGGTACCGGCAACGTCGTCGAGGCCGTCCGCCACCTGAGGCAGATCAAGAACGAGATCGCCCGTCTGCGCGGCTACGACAACAACGAGCTGTACGCCGCCGCCAAGGACCTGCGCGCCCCGTACGAGCTCGTCCAGGAAGTCGCCGAGCTCGGCAAGCTGCCGGTCGTGCTGTTCTCCGCCGGCGGTGTCGCGACCCCCGCCGACGCCGCGCTCATGCGCCAGCTGGGCGCCGAGGGCGTCTTCGTCGGCTCCGGCATCTTCAAGTCCGGCGACCCCGCCAAGCGCGCCGCCGCCATCGTGAAGGCGACCACCTTCTACGACGACCCGAAGATCATCGCGGACGCGTCCCGAAACCTCGGCGAGGCCATGGTCGGCATCAACTGCGACACCCTCCCCGAGGCCGAGCGCTACGCGAACCGGGGCTGGTAGCACTCATGTCATCCGTGTACGACACTCCCGTCATCGGCGTCCTGGCGCTCCAGGGCGACGTGCAGGAGCACCTCATCGCCCTGGCCGAGGCGGACGCCCTGGCCAGGCCGGTGCGGCGCCCCGAGGAACTGGCCGAGGTGGACGGCCTGATCATCCCCGGCGGTGAGTCCACCACCATCTCCAAGCTGGCCGTCCTCTTCGGCGTGATGGAGCCCCTCCGCGCGCGCGTGCGCGCCGGAATGCCCGTGTACGGCACCTGCGCCGGCATGATCATGCTCGCCGACAAGATCCTCGACCCGCGTTCGGGGCAGGAAACCGTCGGCGGCATCGACATGATCGTGCGCCGCAACGCCTTCGGACGCCAGAACGAGTCCTTCGAAGCGGTGGTCGACGTGAAGGGCGTGGAGGGCGATCCTGTAGAAGGCGTCTTCATCCGTGCCCCCTGGGTCGAGTCCGTGGGCGCCGAGGCCGAGGTGCTCGCCGAGCACGCCGGTCACATCGTCGCCGTACGCCAGGGCAACGCGCTCGCCACGTCGTTCCACCCGGAACTGACCGGCGACCACCGCGTCCACTCCCTGTTCGTCGGCATGGTGCGGGCCCACATGGCACGCGCGGTGGGCGCGGACCGTACAGCGGAGTCCTTGTAGGATCTCTGGGGTTCGTACAGAGATGGGTTACGCGAAGGAGACAGGCAGATGTCCGGCCACTCTAAATGGGCTACGACGAAGCACAAGAAGGCCGTGATCGACGCCAAGCGCGGCAAGCTCTTCGCGAAGATGATCAAAAACATCGAGGTCGCGGCGCGTACGGGTGGCGCCGATGTGTCCGGCAACCCCACGCTGTTCGACGCCATCCAGAAGGCCAAGAAGAGCTCGGTACCGAACAAGAACATCGACTCCGCTGTCAAGCGCGGCGCCGGCCTCGAAGCCGGTGGCGCCGACTACGAGACGATCATGTACGAGGGCTACGGCCCCAACGGTGTCGCGGTACTCATCGAGTGCCTCACCGACAACCGCAACCGCGCCGCCTCGGACGTCCGCGTCGCCATGACGCGCAACGGCGGCAACATGGCCGACCCGGGCTCCGTCTCGTACCTCTTCCACCGCAAGGGCGTCATCGTCGTCCCCAAGGGTGAGCTGGCCGAGGACGACGTCCTGGGCGCCGTGCTGGAGGCAGGCGCCGAGGAGGTCAACGACCACGGTGACTCCTTCGAGGTCATCTCCGAGGCCACCGACCTGGTCGCGGTGCGCACCGCGCTCCAGGAGGCCGGTATCGACTACGACTCCGCCGACGCCAACTTCGTCCCGACCATGCAGGTCGAGCTCGACGAGGACGGTGCCAGGAAGATCTTCAAGCTGATCGACGCGCTCGAGGACAGCGACGACGTGCAGAACGTCTTCGCCAACTTCGACGTCAGCGACGAGGTCATGGAGAAGGTCGACGCGTAGCGCCGACTCGAAGCGAGCGGTTCCGGCGGGCCGGTGGGACACGTCCTACCGGCCCGCCGCTGTTGTCAGTGGCAGCGGATAGCCTGACGGCAGTCAAAGATCACCGTCGACGGACCGCGACCGGACAGAGGGGTGGGGCGGGTGCGCGTACTCGGAGTTGACCCGGGACTGACCCGTTGCGGGATCGGTGTCGTGGAGGGCGTCCCCGGGCGCCCGTTGACGATGGTCGGTGTCGGAGTCGTACGCACGCCCGCCGATGCCGAGTTGGGCCTGCGGCTGGTCGCGATCGAGCAGGGCATCGAGCAGTGGCTCGATGAACACCGGCCCGAATTCGTCGCTGTGGAGCGGGTGTTCAGCCAGCACAACGTCCGTACGGTGATGGGCACGGCCCAGGCCAGTGCCGTCGCGATGCTGTGTGCGGCCCGGCGTGGCATCCCCGTCGCCCTGCACACTCCCAGCGAGGTCAAGGCCGCCGTCACCGGCAGTGGACGAGCCGACAAGGCCCAGGTCGGCGCGATGGTGACCCGGCTGCTCCGGCTCGACGCGCCGCCCAAACCGGCCGATGCCGCCGACGCCCTCGCGCTCGCCATCTGCCACATCTGGCGCGCACCCGCGCAGACGCGCCTGCAGCAGGCCGTCGCACAGAACCGGTTCCAGCAGGCTGTCGCCCTTCACAAGGCGCAGGCCGCCAACGCAACCGCATCGACAACAGCACACGTATCGCCAACAGCACCCGCCTCGAAAGGCCGCCCCGCATGATCGCCTTCGTCAGCGGCCCGGTCGCCGCCCTCGCTCCCGACTCCGCGGTGGTCGAGGTGGGCGGGATCGGCATCGCCGTCCAGTGCGCCCCCAACACCCTTTCCGGACTCAGGATGGGACAGCAGGCCAGACTCGCCACCTCCCTGGTGGTCCGCGAGGACTCCCTGACCCTTTACGGCTTCCAGGACGACGACGAGCGGCGGACCTTCGAACTGCTCCAGACCGCGAGCGGTGTCGGCCCCCGCCTGGCTCAGGCCATGCTGGCCGTCCACTCGCCGGACGCCCTGCGCCGCGCGGTGTCCACGGCGGACGAGAAGGCGCTGATCGCCGTGCCCGGTATCGGTAAGAGGGGCGCCCAGAAGCTGCTCCTGGAGCTGAAGGACCGCCTCGGCGCCCCCCTCGGCACCGGCCCTGCCATCGGCTCCCCGGTCACCACCGGCTGGCGCGACCAGCTGCACGCCGCTCTGATCGGCCTCGGGTACGCGACCCGTGAGGCCGACGAGGCCGTGGCCGCCGTGACGCCCCAGGCCGAGGCCGCCGAAGGCGCGCCCCAGATCGGCCAGTTGCTGAAGGCGGCCCTGCAGACCCTCAACAGAGCCCGCTGACCGACGGAGCCGGCTGAGCTGGGGCGCCCCCACCGCCGCACGCCTCTCCGCACGAACCACCCGACCGACCCCGACCGCGAGGCACACGCATGAACTGGGACGACACGACCGACGAGAGCACCGCCTCCGAGCGGCTCGTCGCCGCGTCCGCCGACGGCGAGGACCAGGCCGTCGATGCCGCCCTGCGTCCCAAGGACCTGGACGAGTTCATCGGCCAGGAGAAGGTCCGCGCACAGCTCGACCTCGTCCTGCGTGCCGCACGCGCGCGTGGCGCCACCGCCGACCACGTGCTGCTCTCCGGTGCCCCCGGCCTCGGCAAGACCACCCTGTCGATGATCATCGCGGCCGAGATGGGCGCCCCCATCCGCATCACCAGCGGCCCCGCCATCCAGCACGCCGGCGACCTCGCGGCGATCCTCTCCTCCCTCCAGGAGGGAGAGGTCCTCTTCCTCGACGAGATCCACCGCATGTCCCGGCCGGCCGAGGAGATGCTCTACATGGCGATGGAGGACTTCCGCGTCGACGTGATCGTCGGCAAGGGCCCGGGAGCCACCGCCATCCCCCTCGAACTGCCCCCGTTCACACTGGTCGGCGCCACCACGCGCGCGGGACTGCTGCCGCCCCCGCTGCGCGACCGCTTCGGCTTCACCGCGCACATGGAGTTCTACGAACCGGCCGAGCTGCAGCGCGTCATCCACCGCTCCGCGAACCTCCTCGACGTGGAGATCGGTGCCGACGGCGCCGCCGAGATCGCCGGCCGCTCGCGCGGTACCCCCCGTATCGCCAACCGCCTACTGCGCCGCGTCCGGGACTACGCGCAGGTGAAGGCCGACGGCGTCATCACGCCCGACATCGCGCGGGCGGCCCTGAAGGTCTACGAGGTCGACGCCCGCGGTCTCGATCGCCTCGACAGAGGTGTTCTCGAAGCGCTGCTCAAGCTGTTCGGCGGCGGCCCGGTCGGGCTCTCCACGCTGGCCATCGCGGTGGGGGAGGAGCGGGAGACCGTCGAGGAGGTCGCCGAGCCCTTCCTCGTACGGGAGGGACTGCTGGCCCGTACCCCGCGCGGACGAGTCGCGACGCCCGCCGCATGGGCGCATCTCGGCCTCACGCCGCCACGTTCCACAACGGGGGGAAGCGGACAACAGGACCTGTTCGGGGCGTGAGGGCGCGGCTGCTCGCAGGCTCAGGAACCGTGGTGCCATGCTGAGCGTTGTTCCTGGAGTGCGGACTCGCTTAGACTCCGCCGATGCCGCCTTTGTAGCTTTGCAGGTGGCGCCGACCACACCCCCATCCAACAGGCCGCTCACCGCCGCGGTAGTGCGAAGGAAATCCCGTCCCGTGAATCCTGTGACCCTCCTCCCGTTCATCGTGCTCATCGGGGCCATGTTCCTGATGACCCGCTCGGCCAAGCGCAAGCAGCAGGCCGCCGCGCAGATGCGCAACGACATGCAGCCCGGCACTGGTGTCCGCACGATCGGGGGCATGTACGCGACGGTCAAGGAGGTCAACGAGGAGACGGTCCTCCTTGACGCGGGCCCGGGTGTGGAGCTTCTCTTCGCGAAGAACTCCATCGGCGCCGTCCTCGGCGATGACGAGTACAACCGCATCGTTCACGGCATCGAGCACGACCTGAAGACCGACGAAGCCGTCGTCCCGGACGACGCCTCCTCCCTCACCGAGACCGACGAGCCCTCCGACGACGCTTCCGCCGCTTCCGACGACAAGCCCATCGACCTCGGCAAGAAGGACGCGGCCGACGACCCGGCCGAAGAGACCGAGGCCGCCGAGGTGAAGGCGGAAGAAGAGCCGAAGAAGACCGACGGCGAGTCCGACGCGAAGTAGCCGTGTTCCGGGGGAGGAGCGCGGCGCGATCCGCTCGCGTTACGTACCCCGGCACGTGCGGTTCTCGCCAGGAGTCCCGACACCATGTCATGGCCGCCGACCGCGCTGACCCGGCGCGAGGCGGCCCGAGAGGGAGTACGAGAAGGTGGCAGCACCTAAGAAGGGCCGGAGCGCAAGCTCCCAGAGCAAGCCAGGACGCTCGCTGGCCCTCATTCTGATCGCCATCGTGGCGCTCACCGGAGGCATGTTCCTCTCGGGGCACACGACTCCGCGTCTCGGTATCGACCTGGCCGGTGGTACGAGCATCACGCTCGGTGCCAAGAGCGGCCAGGAATCCGCCATCAACAAGACCAACATGGACATCGCGGTCGACATCATGAACCGCCGTGTCAACGGTCTGGGCGTCTCCGAGGCCGAGGTGCAGACACAGGGCGATCGCAACATCATCGTCAACATCCCCAAGGGCACGAACTCCAAGCAGGCCCGGGATCAGGTAGGCACCACCGCCAAGCTCTACTTCCGACCGGTTCTGGCTCTGGAGGTCCAGGGCGGCGCCGCGACGGCCAGCCCCACGCCGAGCGCGAGCACGTCCGGCAGCCCTTCGCCGTCGGCCTCGGCAACCGGTGACAAGGCGACCTCGTCGTCTTCCGGCTCGCCCAGCCCGTCGGCCAGCGCCACCTCTCAGGGCCGCCCGGTCACCGACGCCCTGAAGGCCGATGCGACCCCCACGCCGAGCGGTACGCAGTCCGCGGACGCCAGCACGTCGCCCTCGGCTGCCGTCACGCCCGACGCGGCGACCGCGGCGCTCCAGGCGAAGTACGCGGCGCTCGACTGCACCAAGAGGGCCGTCCGCGCCGTCACCGGTGACGGCGTCAAGCCCACCGAGCCCACCGTGGCCTGTGGCAAGGACTCGCAGGGCCAGTGGCAGAAGTTCATCCTGGGCCCGGCCGAGGTGTCCGGCACCGAGGTCAAGAAGGCCCAGGCCGTCTTCGACACGCAGGGTGCCGCCGGCTGGCAGGTCACCATGGACTTCACGTCCAAGGGAAGCAAGCAGTTCGCCGATGTCACCGGCCGCCTCGCCCAGAACCAGGCCCCGCAGAACGAGTTCGGCATCGTCCTCGACGGTGAGGTCGTCTCCAACCCGTATGTGAGCACATCGATCTCGGGCGGCTCCGCGCAGATCTCCGGCAGCTTCAGCCAGACCGAAGCCCAGGACCTGGCGAACATGCTGTCGTACGGTGCCCTGCCGCTCACCTTCAAGACGGACAGCGTCAGCACGGTGAGCCCCGCGCTCGGCGGCGAGCAGTTGCACGCGGGTCTGATCGCGGGTGCGATCGGCCTGGCCCTGGTCGTCATCTACCTGGTGGTCTACTACCGGGGCCTGTCGACCGTCGCCATCGCCTCCCTCCTGGTCTCTGCTGCCCTCACGTACGTGATCATGTCGCTGCTCGGTCCAGCCATCGGCTTCGCGCTGAACCTGCCGGCCGTCTGTGGTGCGATCGTCGCGATCGGTATCACCGCGGACTCGTTCATCGTGTTCTTCGAACGCATCCGGGACGAGATCCGGGAGGGCCGTACGCTGCGGCCCGCCGTCGAGCGGGCCTGGCCGCGCGCCCGGCGCACCATCCTGGTCTCCGACTTCGTGTCCTTCCTGGCCGCCGCGGTGCTCTTCATCGTCACCGTCGGCAAGGTCCAGGGCTTCGCGTTCACGCTCGGTCTGACCACCCTGCTCGACGTGGTCGTCGTCTTCTTCTTCACCAAGCCGCTGATGACGATCCTCGCCCGCAAGAAGTTCTTCGCGGAGGGCCACCGCTGGTCCGGCCTCGACCCGCAGCGCCTGGGCGCCCAACCGCCGCTCCGTCGCACCCGTCGCGCGTCCGCGCCCGTCGACATGAAGGAGGCGTGAGATGTCGAAACTCGGCACACTCGGCGCCCGGCTCCACCGCGGCGAGATCGGCTACGACTTCGTCGGCAAGCGTTTCATCTGGTACGGCATCTCGATCCTGATCACCATCACGGCCATCCTCGGCCTGTCGGTGCGCGGCCTGAACATGGGCATCGAGTTCGAGGGCGGCGCCGTCTTCACCATCGAAAAGACCAGCGTCTCGGTGAGCCAGGCCGAGAAGTACGCGGAAGCGGCTTCCGGCCACGACGCGATCGTGCAGAAGCTCGGCAAGGACGGCCTGCGCATCCAGGTCGCCACCATCGACACGGCGGCGGCGGACAAGGTCTCGGCGAAGCTCGCCACCGACTTCGGCATTCCGGAGAAGGACATCACCGGCGAGCTGGTCGGCCCCAGTTGGGGTGACCAGGTCGCGAACAAGGCCTGGCAGGGCCTGGTGATCTTCATGATCCTTGTGGTGATCTATCTAGCCATCGCCTTCGAATGGCGCATGGCCATCGCGGCGCTCGTGGCGCTCATCCACGACATCACCATCACGGTCGGCATCTACGCCCTCGTCGGCTTCGAGGTCACGCCAGGCACGGTGATCGGTCTGCTCACGATCCTCGGTTACTCGCTCTACGACACGGTCGTCGTCTTCGACAGTCTCAAGGAGCAGACCAAGGACATCACCAAGCAGACCCGCTGGACCTACAGCGAGATCGCCGACCGGTCGATCAACGGCACCCTGGTCCGCTCCATCAACACCACGGTGGTCGCGCTCCTCCCGGTCGCCGGCCTGCTGTTCATCGGTGGCGGTGTGCTCGGCGCTGGCATGCTCAACGACATCTCGCTGTCGCTGTTCGTCGGCCTCGCGGCCGGTGCGTACTCCTCGATCTTCATCGCCACGCCGCTCGTCGCCGACCTCAAGGAGCGCGAGCCGCAGATGAAGGCCCTCAGGAAGCGAGTCCTGGCCAAGAGGGCGCAGGCCGCGGCGCAGGGTGATGCCCCGGCGTCCCGGGTCAGTGACGAGCAGCCGTACGACGAGGACGACGACGCCGCTCCGGCGGTCGTCGGTCCGCGCAACCAGCCGGCCTCCCGCAACCGGGGTCGGGGCCGGCCCTCGGGCAAGCGCCGATGACCGCGGTCAAGGAGCTGCTGCTCAGCCGTATCCGTGATGTGGCGGACTACCCGAAGCCGGGTGTGATGTTCAAGGACATCACACCGCTCCTGGCGGACCCCGCGGCGTTCACCGCACTCACCGACGCCTTGGCCGACATCGCTGTCCGCAGCGGTGCCACGAAGATCGTCGGCCTGGAGGCCCGCGGCTTCATCCTGGGCGCCCCGGTGGCGGTCCGGGCCGGCCTGGGCTTCATCCCCGTACGCAAGGCGGGCAAGCTCCCCGGAGCCACGCTCAGCCAGGCGTACGACCTGGAGTACGGCTCCGCCGAGATCGAGGTGCACGCCGAGGACCTGAACGCGGGAGACCGCGTCCTGGTGATCGACGACGTACTGGCCACGGGCGGCACCGCCGAGGCATCCCTCCAGCTGATCCGCCGCGCGGGCGCCGAGGTCGCGGGCGTGGCGGTCCTCATGGAGCTGGGCTTCCTGGCCGGCCGGGAACGGCTGGAGTCCGTGTTGGACGGCGCTCCGCTGGAGTCGCTGATCCTGCTCTGAACGGACTCTGACGGCCCATGACCTGTGCTTCCGCAGTGCGCTGATATCGGCGTACTGCGGAAGCACAGGTCTTTTCGCCCCCTTCGTGTTCCTCCGCGAAACATACTCAGTGCCTGGTCGAGCAGCACTCAAGAACGTGATTGACATGTACGGATCCATTAGTATTTGATGATCGCGCGCCACATTGACCAGATGACCACTGGTCGAGGCGCAGGGGGAACGAGAGAACAGGTGTATGCCGACGCCCTATGGCGTGCTCTTCGTCATCCCCCGATGGCCTTGTGGTAAATGATCTAGGGGGATTTTTTATGCGTCTGCGAGCTTTGCCAGTCGTCACCGCGGTTGCCGCCGCCACCTTCCTCGGGCTCGCGACGAGCCCCGCACAGGCGGGCACGGGCCTGCTCCTCGGGGTGCGCCCCGTCGGCAACTCCACCGACTGGGGCAACTTCAACCAGGACCCGGTCGACCACCCCGGCGAGAGCCAGGATGTGCCCGGGGACGCCATCCGAGCCTGTGACTTCACGGGGGACACCTGGGGAGTCACCGCCTGGTTGGACGTCAACCGCGACGGAACCTGGGACCGCTCCGCCACGACCAGCGGTCACTCCGCGGACTACTGCAGCCCCTGGAAGACGGGCGACCTCAGGGAGAACACCAAGGTGACCCTCAAGGTCTGCCACACCCAGGCCGGTCAGGCGCCGCGGAACTGCAGGACGGGCGACACCGTCGCCTGATCCTTTCGCCTGACGGGCGCCCCGGGATTCCTCCCGGGGCGCCCGTTCCGTTGTGCCCGACGCACGGCTCGCCCACCCATGGGGCGGCCGGAGGAATCCGGCGACCGCCTCCGGGGTTTCCACCGGTAGACCGCTCTCACAGTGGCCTGAAGGCGATCCCGGAGCGCGGGATCGCTACCATGGGTGCTCCGGAGCCTGACCTGGGGACCCGGATCGCGCACGAGGAGTCCTCTTGGCAGACGAGGCCCAGCCCCTGACCGCCGCCAAGCCCGAGCCCGGCTCGGAGCCCGCGGCGACGCCCGCGCGCGCGGCGAACGACGACGCGCACGGGCCGGTCGAGCACGCCCAGTCCGCCCCCGTCGACCGGGCACCCGAGCCCTCGCGCCCCAAACCCGCCACGCCCGAGCCCGCTCCCAGCCCGGCCCCCGCGCCCGCGGTCCGTCCGGCGGCCTCCGGCCAGTCCGCCCGTTCCGGCTCCCCCAACCGTGTGCGTGCACGGCTGGCCCGGCTCGGAGTGCAGCGCTCCAACCCGTACAACCCGGTCCTCGAACCGTTGCTGCGGGCGGTGCGCAGCAACGATCCGAAGATCGAGACGGCGACGCTCCGCCAGATCGAGAACGCCTACCAGGTCGCCGAGCGCTGGCACCGCGGCCAGAAGCGCAAGAGCGGCGACCCGTACATCACCCACCCGCTGGCCGTCACCACGATCCTCGCCGAACTGGGCATGGACCCGGCGACACTGATGGCCGGCCTGCTGCACGACACGGTCGAGGACACCGAGTACGGCCTCGACCAGCTCCGCCGCGACTTCGGCGACTCCGTCGCGCTCCTCGTGGACGGCGTCACCAAGCTGGACAAGGTCAAGTTCGGCGAGGCCGCACAGGCCGAGACCGTGCGCAAGATGGTCATCGCCATGGCCAAGGACCCGCGCGTCCTGGTCATCAAGCTCGCCGACCGGCTGCACAACATGCGCACCATGCGCTATCTCAAGCGCGAGAAGCAGGAGAAGAAGGCGCGCGAGACGCTGGAGATCTACGCGCCGCTCGCCCATCGCCTGGGCATGAACACCATCAAGTGGGAACTGGAGGACCTCGCCTTCGCGATCCTCTACCCCAAGATGTACGACGAGATCGTCCGGCTGGTGGCCGAGAGGGCACCGAAGCGTGACGAATACCTGGCCATAGTGACGGACGAGGTCCAGTCCGACCTGCGCGCGGCCCGCATCAAAGCGGGGGTCACCGGCCGCCCGAAGCACTACTACAGCGTCTACCAGAAGATGATCGTCCGAGGCCGTGACTTCGCGGAGATCTACGACCTCGTGGGCATTCGTGTACTTGTCGACACGGTCCGCGACTGCTACGCCGCCCTCGGCACCGTGCACGCGCGCTGGAACCCGGTCCCCGGCCGGTTCAAGGACTACATCGCGATGCCGAAGTTCAACATGTACCAGTCGCTGCACACGACGGTCATCGGCCCCAACGGCAAGCCCGTCGAACTCCAGATCCGTACGTTCGACATGCACCGCCGCGCCGAGTACGGCATCGCCGCGCACTGGAAGTACAAGCAGGAGGCCGTCGCCGGCGCCTCCAAGGTGCGGTCGGACCAGCCGAGAACCACCGGCAAGGACGACCACCTCAACGACATGGCCTGGCTGCGGCAGCTGCTTGACTGGCAGAAGGAGACCGAGGACCCCAGCGAGTTCCTGGAGTCCCTGCGCTTCGACCTGTCCCGCAACGAGGTCTTCGTCTTCACGCCCAAGGGCGACGTGATAGCGCTTCCGGCGGGCGCGACCCCGGTCGACTTCTCGTACGCGGTGCACACCGAGGTCGGCCACCGGACCATAGGGGCACGGGTCAACGGCCGCCTCGTACCGCTCGAATCCACCTTGGACAACGGCGACCTGGTGGAGGTCTTCACCTCCAAGGCGGCCGGCGCGGGGCCCTCCCGCGACTGGCTCGGCTTCGTCAAGTCGCCGCGCGCCCGCAACAAGATCCGCGCCTGGTTCTCCAAGGAACGGCGCGACGAGGCGATCGAACAGGGCAAGGACGCCATCGCGCGCGCGATGCGCAAGCAGAACCTGCCGATCCAGCGCATCCTCACCGGCGACTCCCTCGTCACCCTCGCCCACGAGATGCGCTACCCGGACATCTCGTCCCTGTACGCGGCGATCGGCGAGGGTCATGTGGCCGCGCAGAACGTCGTACAGAAGCTCGTGCAGGCGCTCGGCGGCGAGGAGGCGGCCACCGAGGAGATCGACGAGTCCGTTCCGCCCGCCCGTGGCCGCAAGCGGCGCACCAACAACGACCCGGGTGTGGTCGTCAAGGGCGTCGACGACGTCTGGGTGAAGCTCGCCCGCTGCTGCACGCCCGTACCCGGCGACCCCATCATCGGTTTCGTCACGCGCGGTAGCGGCGTATCGGTTCACCGCAACGACTGTGTCAACATCGAGTCACTGAACCGGGAGCCCGAGCGCATCCTCGAGGTCGAGTGGGCGCCCACCCAGTCCTCGGTGTTCCTGGTCGCCATCCAGGTCGAGGCCCTGGACCGCTCCCGCCTCCTCTCGGACGTGACCCGTGTCCTGTCCGACCAGCACGTCAACATCCTGTCGGCGGCCGTTCAGACGTCGAGGGACCGGGTGGCCACCTCGCGCTTCACCTTCGAGATGGGCGACCCCAAGCACCTGGGACACGTCCTGAAGGCCGTCAGGGGCGTCGAGGGCGTGTACGACGTGTACCGGGTGACCTCGGCCCGCAGGCCGTGACCACAAGCGGTACACAGGTACGCACGTAACTACGCAGAGGGGCTCCCGTACGAGATGTACGGGAGCCCCTCTGCGTGACAGCGTGCGAGAAAACCGGCGGGGAAGACCTAGCCGCCGAACTCCTGTACGGCCTTGAGCGCTTGGTCCAGCAGCGCCTGACGGCCGTCCAGCTCCTTCTGGAGCTTGTCGGCCCTGGCGTTGTTGCCCTGCGCGCGGGCCGTCTCGATCTGGCCCCCGAGCTTGTCCACGGCCGCCTGGAGCTGACCGGTCAGACCCTCGGCACGCGCGCGTGCCTCCGGGTTCGTCCGGCGCCACTCGGTGTCCTCGGACTCCTGAAGGGCCCGCTCGACCGTGTGCAACCGGCCCTCGACCTTCGGCCGCGAGTCGCGCGGCACATGACCGATGGCCTCCCAGCGCTCGTTGATCGAACGGAAGGCTGCCCGCGCCGCCTTCAGGTCGCTGATAGGCAGGAGCTTCTCGGCCTCCTCGGCCAGCTCCTCCTTGAGCTTGAGGTTCTCGGTCTGCTCCGCGTCCCGCTCGGCGAAGACCGAACTGCGCGCTGCGAAGAACACGTCCTGGGCGCCGCGGAAGCGGTTCCACAGGTCGTCCTCGTGCTCGCGCTGGGCACGGCCCGCGGCCTTCCAGTCCGTCATCAGCTCGCGGTAGCGCGCCGCCGTAGGACCCCAGTCGGTCGACGCCGACAGTCCCTCGGCCTCCGCGACCAGCTTCTCCTTGGTCTTGCGGGCGTCCTCACGCTGCGCGTCCAGGGACGCGAAGTGCGCCTTGCGGCGCTTGGAGAACGCCGAGCGGGCGTGCGAGAAGCGGTGCCACAGCTCGTCGTCCGACTTCCGGTCGAGCCGAGGCAGCCCCTTCCAGGTGTCCACCAGCGCGCGCAGCCGCTCACCGGCGGACCGCCACTGATCGGACTGCGCCAGCTCCTCCGCCTCGACGACAAGCGCCTCCTTGGCGCCCCGCGCCTCGTCGGACTGCTTGGCCCGCTGCTGCTTGCGCTCCTCGCGGCGGGTCTCGACCGTCTCGACGAGCTTGTCCAGCCGGACCCTCAGCGCGACCAGATCGCCGACCGCGTGGTGGGCGTCCACCTGCTCGCGGATGTGGTCGATCGCCACCTGGGCGTCCTTCGCGGACAGGTCGGTGGTCTTGACTCGCTTTTCGAGGAGGCCGATCTCGACAACCAGGCCCTCGTACTTGCGCTCGAAGTAGGCCAACGCCTCCTCGGGGGAGCCGGCCTGCCAGGAACCGACGACCTGCTCACCGTCGGCAGTACGCACGTACACGGTCCCCGTCTCGTCGACGCGGCCCCACGGGTCGCTGCTCACAGCGCCTCCTCCACATGATGCCTGCGGAGGGCTCTGCACCCCCGGGCATCGTCCACAGTTTCGTCACGGCCAACATAGGCGACCGGCAGGGATGCTGTCCGCATCCCGCGCGACCGAAGTTTCGCAGTTGGCGGTCAGGATTTCGTTACTGTCGCCTTGTTGATCACAACGGTCGCATTCGGTGCGCCGTCGCCCTGTCCCGTGGCCTCACCGGCCGCGGCGATCTTCTTCAGGACCTTCATGCCCGACGCGGAAATCGTGCCGAACGGTGTGTAGCTGGGCGGAAGCGAGCTGTCCTGGTAGACCAGGAAGAACTGGCTGCCGCCGGTGTGCGCCTGGCCCGTGTTGGCCATGGCGATCGTGCCCGCCGGGTAGGTGTTGTTCTTGAGGGTTTTGTCCTTCAGGTTCTCGTCCGGGAGGGTGTAGCCGGGGCCGCCCATACCGGTGCCCTTCGGGTCACCGCACTGCAGCACGTAGATGCCGTTCGTGGTGAGCCGGTGGCACTTGGTGTGATCGAGGTAGCCCTCGCGCGCCAGGAAGTCGAACGAGTTCACCGTGTGCGGGGCCGCGGCCGTCTTCAGGGCGATGTCGATGTCGCCGCAGGTCGTCGCGAGCTTCAGGTCGTACTTCGCCGACTTGTCGATGGTCATCGCCGGCTCCTTCTTCCAGCTCAGCGACTTCACCTTCCCCGCAGCCGCCTTCTCGCAGGGGTCGGGGGCCTTGCTGGGCGAGGCGCTCGGAGTGACCTCCGCGCTCGCGTTCGACTTGCTGTCGTCGTTCTTGAAGACCCCGGTCGCATACGACACCACACTGCCCACGACGATCACGCCGAGGACCGACCCGATCACCGAGTTGCGCACGTTCGACTTGCGCCGCGCGGCCGTACGCCGCTGCTGCTGCCGCAAGAACTTCTCCCGGGCGAGCTGACGCCGCCGCTGCTCCTGGGTGACCACCGGGTTTTCTCCTCATGCGTCTCGTACGTCAACTGGGACGCTTGCGTCTTGTGTGCCGATCGCCTGCGTGTGCCCCGTACCGTATATGGGTTCGCTGAGGAAACGGCAGCGCCGGTAGGCTCTGCGTCACTGCCATCCGCCCCGTACGACCACGTACGCCACAAATCGAAGGACGATCGTGCTCATTGCCGGGTTCCCGGCCGGCGCCTGGGGGACGAACTGTTATCTCGTCGCCCCCGCCGCCGGTGAGGAGTGCGTGATCATCGACCCGGGCCACCAGGCTGCCGAGGGAGTCGAGGAGACGCTGAAGAAGCATCGGCTCAAGCCCGTCGCGGTCGTCCTCACCCATGGCCATCTCGACCATGTGGCCTCGGTCGTCCCGGTGTGCGGCGCGCACGGTGTCCCGGCGTGGATCCACCCCGACGACCGCTACATGATGAGCGACCCGGAGAAGGCGCTCGGCCGGTCCATCGGCATGCAGCTGATGGGCGAGCTGACCATCGGGGAACCGGACGACGTCAAGGAACTGACGGACGGCGCACGGCTGGAACTGGCGGGACTGGAGCTGAGTGTGGCGCACGCACCGGGCCATACCAAGGGGTCGGTGACGTTCAGGATGCCGGAGCGGACGGACATCCCGTCCGTGTTCTTCTCGGGCGACCTGCTCTTCGCCGGCTCCATCGGACGCACCGACCTGCCCGGCGGTGACATGGCCGAGATACTCGACTCGCTGGCCCGCGTGTGCCTGCCGCTCGACGACTCGACCGTGGTGCTGTCCGGCCACGGCGCCCAGACGACCATCGGCCAGGAGCGCGCCACCAACCCGTATCTGCGGCAGGTGGCGGCCGGCCTTCAAGATCGCGGCGAGGGATCGAACCCCCCTCACCGACGAGGAATGTGACGAGATACCTCCCGTGAGCACCTTCAAGGCCCCCAAGGGCACGTACGACCTGATCCCGCCGGAGAGCGCGAAGTTCCTGGCGGTACGGGAAGCCATCGCCGCGCCGCTGCGCAACTCCGGCTACGGCTACATCGAGACGCCTGGCTTCGAGAACGTCGAGCTGTTCGCCCGGGGCGTCGGTGAATCGACGGACATCGTGACGAAGGAGATGTACGCCTTCGAGACCAAGGGCGGCGACAGGCTGGCCCTGCGCCCCGAGGGCACGGCGTCGGTCCTGCGAGCTGCGCTGGAGGCCAACCTCCACAAGCTGGGCAACCTCCCGGTCAAGCTCTGGTACTCAGGCTCGTACTACCGCTACGAGCGCCCCCAGAAGGGGCGCTACCGCCACTTCTCGCAGGTGGGCGCGGAGGCGATCGGCGCGGAGGATCCGGCGCTCGACGCCGAGCTGATCATCCTGGCGGACCAGGCGTACCGGACGTTGGGTCTGCGGAACTTCCGCATCCTGCTGAACTCGCTGGGCGACAAGGAGTGCCGCCCGGTCTACCGGACGGCACTGCAGGACTTCCTGCGTGGTCTCGACCTGGACGAGGAGACGCTGCGCCGGGCCGACATCAACCCGCTGCGCGTGCTGGACGACAAGCGGGACGACGTCCAGAAGCAGCTGGTCGGGGCGCCGCTGCTGCGGGACTACCTCTGCGACTCGTGCAAGGCGTACCACGAAGAGGTCCGGGACCTGATCACCGAGGCGGGCGTCGCTTTCGAGGACGACCCGAAGCTGGTCCGTGGCCTCGACTACTACACCCGTACGACCTTCGAGTTCGTCCACGACGGACTGGGCTCGCAGTCCGCGGTGGGCGGCGGTGGGCGCTACGACGGCCTCTCCGAGATGCTCGGCGGTCCCGCGCTGCCGTCCGTGGGCTGGGCGCTCGGCGTCGACCGGACGGTGCTGGCGCTCGAGGCGGAGGGCGTCGAACTCGAACTCCCGTCCGCGACAAGCGTGTTCGCGGTGCCGCTGGGCGAAGAGGCTCGCCGGGTGCTGTTCGCGAAGGTCACGGAGCTGCGCAAGGTGGGGGTCGCGGCGGACTTCTCCTACGGCGCCAAGGGGCTCAAGGGGGCGATGAAGAACGCGAACCGGAGTGGGGCGCGGTACACGATCGTCGCCGGTGAGCGGGACCTCGCGGAGGGTGTGGTCCAGCTGAAGGACATGGAGTCCGGGGAGCAGACGGCGATCGGCGTGAACGAGATCGTGGCGGAACTGGAGTCGAGGCTGGGCTGAGGCCTGAGGCGGCGAGGGGTTCTTTCGCCCCCGCCGCCACTACCCGTCCCGTCCTGTTCCTGGGGGCTGCGCCCCCAGACCCCCGCTTCGGCCCTGAAGGGGCCTCGTCCTCAAACGCCGGACGGGCTGAAAGATCCAGCCCCTCCGGCGTTTGAGGAGCGGGGGTTCGGGGGCGAAATGACGTTCGGTTTCGCGCGCCGTCAACTTGGTGCACGCCACGCGCGTTGTCACGACGGTCACGTCCCCCTAGGGCCACCGCGACGTCGTGCGCGCCTGCTGACCTGCCGTCGAGCCTCACCCCGAACCGGACCCTCCGGGACGGCCGTGCGTACCTACTTATGTCCACCGAACGGTGGACACGCGCCCGCGTGCGGCACAATGACCGTGCCCGCCAGCCCCCTCTCGAAGCAACGGAACGGCGTGATGACCAAGACGACAGTGCTGAAGGACGGCGTCTCCACCGACCAGCCCGAGCCCCCCGCCGAGGCCTCGGGCTCCGTGGGCGGCAGCCGTGCGTTCGCCGTGATGCTGTTGCTCACCGGTGCGGCCGGACTGCTGGCGGCGTGGGTCATCACGATCGACAAGTTCAAGCTGCTGGAAGCCAAGGTCGCGGGCACGACGTTCACGCCCGGCTGCAGCCTCAACCCCGTGGTGTCCTGCGGCAGCGTGATGGAGAGCAAGCAGGCCGCCGCCTTCGGGTTCCCGAACCCGATGCTCGGCCTCGTCGCCTACGGCGTCGTCATCTGCGTCGGCATGAGCCTGCTCGGCCGGGCCCGCTTCCCGCGCTGGTACTGGCTCACCTTCAACGCGGGCACCCTCTTCGGCGTCGGATTCTGCACCTGGCTGCAGTTCCAGTCCCTGTACCGGATCAACGCGCTGTGCCTGTGGTGCTCCCTGGCCTGGGTCGCGACGATCATCATGTTCTGGTACGTCACCTCGTTCAACGTCAGGAACGGCTTCATCCCAGCCCCGAAGTGGCTCAGGAGCTTCTTCGGCGAGTTCACCTGGGTCGTACCGGTCCTGCACATCGGCATCATCGGGATGCTGATCCTGACTCGCTGGTGGGAGTTCTGGACCAGCTGACAGTGCCGGTCCCACTGTCAGTGGCGTGGCATAGGGTTTTGGACGTGGAGCCCGACCTTTTCACCGCCGCAGCAGAAGCACGCCAGGAGAAGGACCCTTCCGGAAGCCCCCTGGCCGTGCGGATGCGCCCGCGTGTCCTCGACGAGGTCGTGGGCCAGCAGCATCTGCTGAAACCGGGGTCGCCGCTGCGCAGACTCGTCGGTGAGAGCGAGGGCGGACCCGCCGGCCCCTCCTCCGTGATCCTCTGGGGGCCACCCGGCACCGGCAAGACCACCCTGGCGTACGTCGTGTCGAAGGCCACCCAGAAGCGCTTCGTCGAACTGTCGGCGATCACCGCGGGCGTCAAGGAGGTCCGCGCGGTCATCGACGGGGCTCGCCGCGCCACCGGCGGCTTCGGCAAGGAGACCGTCCTCTTCCTCGACGAGATCCACCGCTTCAGCAAGGCCCAGCAGGACTCCCTGCTCCCCGCCGTCGAGAACCGCTGGGTGACCCTGATCGCGGCGACCACCGAGAACCCGTACTTCTCGGTGATCTCGCCCCTTCTCTCCCGCTCCCTCCTCCTCACCCTCGAACCCCTCACGGACGACGATCTGCGCAGCCTGCTGCGCCGCGCGGTCGCCGACGAGCGTGGTCTCAAGAGCGCCGTCACGCTGCCCGAGGACGCCGAGGAACACCTGCTGCGGATCGCCGGCGGAGACGCCCGCCGGGCCCTGACCGCCCTGGAGGCCGCCGCCGGAGCCGCACTCGACAAGGGCGACGCGGACATCACCCTCCAGACCCTGGAGGAGACCGTCGACCGGGCGGCCGTGACGTACGACCGTGACGGCGACCAGCACTACGACGTGGCCAGTGCCCTCATCAAGTCCATCCGGGGCTCCGACGTCGACGCGGCCCTGCACTACCTCGCCCGGATGATCGATGCAGGCGAGGACCCCCGCTTCATCGCCCGCCGTCTGATGATCTCCGCCAGCGAGGACATCGGCCTCGCCGATCCGAACGCCCTGCCGATAGCCGTCGCCGCCGCGCAGGCCGTCGCCATGATCGGCTTCCCGGAGGCCGCCCTCACCCTCAGCCACGCCACCATCGCCCTCGCCCTGGCCCCCAAGTCCAACGCCGCGACCATGGCGATCGGCGCCGCCATGGAGGACGTACGCAAGGGCCACGCCGGCCCCGTGCCGATGCACCTGCGCGACGGGCACTACAAGGGCGCCGCGAAACTCGGCCATGCGCAGGGGTACGTGTACCCGCACGACCTGCCGGAGGGAATCGCCGAGCAGCAGTACGCCCCGGAGGAACTCAAGGACCGTACGTACTACGAACCGACCCGGCACGGAGCCGAGGCCAGGTACGCGGACGCGGTCGAGTGGACCAGGAAACACCTTGGTCGCAAGCGGTCCTGAGCACGCTGTAGAATCCTGCGCAGTGCTGCGTCCCGTGTCCGGCTTCGGTCGGCGCCTCAGGCGGGACAATCAGCCGGATCTTCTGATCCAGGAGCGTCGCGCACCTTCGTAGGTGTCGCGGGCAGCCCACCACCACCCGGCTTCCGGGAACGGTCGGTGGGCCGTTCGTGTGTTGCACATATGTGCCCAGCACAGGGGAACGGCTGCCTGGCAAGTCCCTCGTGGACCTGCCGGGAATCCCCGGCTGCGGATGCGACCTCCCGTAACCCTGAGGCAGCCGAAAAGGAAAAGGAAAAGAAGTGGCCAACCAGCCCCGCCCCAAGGTCAAGAAGTCGCGTGCCCTCGGCATCGCGCTGACCCCGAAGGCAGTCAAGTACTTCGAGGCCCGCCCCTACCCGCCCGGCGAGCACGGTCGTGGCCGCAAGCAGAACTCGGACTACAAGGTCCGTCTGCTGGAGAAGCAGCGTCTGCGCGCGCAGTACGACGTGTCCGAGCGTCAGCTCGTCCGCGCCTACGAGCGTGCCGCCAAGACGCAGGGCAAGACCGGTGAGGCCCTGGTCATCGAGCTGGAGCGTCGTCTCGACGCCCTGGTTCTCCGTTCGGGCATCGCCCGCACGATCTACCAGGCCCGCCAGATGGTCGTTCACGGCCACATCGAGGTCAACGGCGGCAAGGTCGACAAGCCGTCGTTCCGTGTCCGTCCCGACGACGTCGTGATGGTCCGCGAGCGCAGCCGCAGCAAGACGCTGTTCGAGGTCTCCCGCGCCGGTGGCTTCGCCCCCGACGGCGAGACCCCGCGCTACCTGCAGGTGAACCTCGGCGCCCTGGCCTTCCGCCTGGACCGCGAGCCGAACCGCAAGGAGATCCCGGTGATCTGCGACGAGCAGCTCGTCGTCGAGTACTACGCCCGCTGATCCAGCGGTTGTAGTACCCGGTACCACCGGCTTCGCGCCTCGGCCCGTCGTTTCCCCGCCCTCACCGGCGGGGGAGCGGCGGGCTTTCGCGTACGACCTCGTCCACGTACGACCGCCTCGTCCGCGTACGACCGCCGTCCCGGCAGGCCCCGTCCGGGTACGGACAGCCACCTCCGGCGCGATAGGGTCGGGGGCGACTTTCGAAGTATCCGGAACTGAAGTGAAGTACCCCGAACTTCAGTCGATCTACGAGCGCAGAGAGCGGTGCGGTGTGACCGGTGGAGAGGTTGCCGGGATCCTGGTGGCCGTCTTCTGGGCGATCCTGGTCTCCTTCCTCGCCGTGGCGCTGGTGAGGCTGGCCCAGACGCTCAGGGCGACCACCAAGCTGGTCGCGGAGGTGACGGAACAGGCGGTGCCGCTGCTGGCCGACGCCTCCCAGGCCGTGCGCTCCGCACAGACACAGATCGACCGGGTGGATGCCATCGCGACCGACGTCCAGGAGGTCACCTCCAACGCGTCGGCGCTGTCCACCACCGTCGCCTCGACCTTCGGCGGCCCGCTCGTCAAGGTCGCCGCGTTCGGCTACGGCGTACGCCGGGCGATGAGCCGCACCAGGGCCGACGAGGCGCCCGAGCCCGAGCGGGCCCGGCGCACCGTCATCGTCGGCCGTACCGTATCGGGCCCGAAGGGCCAAAAGCGCCGCAGGCAGAAGGGCTGAACCCCGCCATGTTCCGCCGTACGTTCTGGTTCACCGCGGGCGCCGCGGCCGGTGTGTGGGCCACCACCAAGGTCAACCGCAAGATCCGGCAGCTGACCCCCGAGCACCTGGCCGCGCAGGCCGCCAACAAGGCGATCGAGGCCGGCCACCGGGTCAAGGACTTCGCCCTCGACGTGCGGGCCGGGATGGCCCAGCGCGAGGCAGAGCTGGGCGAGGCCCTCGGGATCGCCGAAACCCCGGGCCGAGGCCTGCCCCCGCAGCGGCGGCTCGCCGCCCTCGACCGCAGGCCGGAAAACCAGAAGCACGATGAGAAGCACTACGGGATGCTGGACAACAAGCACTCGTACAACCGGAATGAGGACCACTGATGGAGTCGGCCGAGATTCGTCGCCGCTGGTTGAGCTTCTACGAGGAGCGCGGGCACACCGTCGTTCCTTCGGCGTCGCTCATCGCGGACGACCCGACTCTGCTCCTGGTCAACGCCGGCATGGTCCCCTTCAAGCCGTACTTCCTCGGTGAGACGAAGCCGCCCGCCCCGCGCGCCACCAGCGTGCAGAAGTGCGTGCGTACGCCCGACATCGAAGAGGTCGGCAAGACCACCCGGCACGGCACCTTCTTCCAGATGTGCGGCAACTTCTCCTTCGGTGACTACTTCAAGGAAGGAGCCATCCGGTACGCCTGGGACCTGCTCACCAACTCCGTCGCGGACGGTGGCTACGGCCTTGAGCCCGAGAAGCTCTGGATCACCGTCTACCTCGACGACGACGAGGCCGAGCAGATCTGGCGCGAGCAGATCGGCGTTCCGGCCGAGCGCATCCAGCGTCTGGGGAAGAAGGACAACTTCTGGTCCATGGGCGTCCCGGGCCCGTGCGGACCCTGCTCCGAGATCAACTACGACCGCGGCCCCGAGTTCGGCGTCGAGGGCGGCCCGGCCGTCAACGACGAGCGGTACGTGGAGATCTGGAACCTCGTCTTCATGCAGTACGAGCGGGGCGAGGGCACCTCGAAGGAGGACTTCGAGATCCTCGGCGACCTGCCGAGCAAGAACATCGACACGGGCCTCGGACTGGAGCGGCTCGCCATGATTCTGCAGGGCGTGCAGAATCTGTACGAGATCGACACCTCCATGGCCGTGATCGACAAGGCCACCGAGCTGACCGGTGTCCGCTACGGCGACGCCCACGACTCGGACGTCTCCCTGCGCGTGGTCACCGACCACATGCGTACGTCCGTGATGCTCATCGGCGACGGCGTCTCGCCCGGCAACGAGGGCCGCGGCTATGTGCTGCGCCGCATCATGCGCCGAGCCATCCGCAACATGCGACTGCTGGGCGCCACAGGCCCGGTGGTCCAGGACCTCATCGACGTCGTGATCGCGATGATGGGCCAGCAGTACCCGGAGCTCGTCACCGACCGCAAGCGCATCGAGACCGTCGCCCTCGCCGAGGAGGCCGCCTTCCTCAAGGCCCTCAAGGGCGGCACCAACATCCTCGACACCGCCGTCACGGAGACCAAGGCCGCCGGCGGCAGTATCCTCGCCGGCGAGAAGGCCTTCCTGCTCCACGACACCTGGGGCTTCCCGATCGACCTCACCCTCGAAATGGCCGCCGAACAGGGCCTTTCCGTGGACGAGGACGGCTTCCGGCGCCTGATGACGGAACAGCGGGACCGCGCCAAGGCCGACGCCAGGGCCAAGAAGACCGGGCACGCCGACATGGGCGCCTACCGCGAGATCTCCGACGCCTCCGGTGAGACCGAGTTCTTCGGGTACGACCGCACCGAGGGCGAGTCGACGGTCGTCGGCATCCTCGTCGACGGTGTGTCCTCCCCGGCCGCCACCGAGGGCGACGAGGTCGAGATCGTCCTCGACCGCACCCCGTTCTACGCCGAGGGCGGCGGCCAGATCGGCGACACCGGCCGCATCAGGATCGACACCGGTGCCGTGATCGAGGTCCGTGACTGCCAGAAGCCGGTTCCCGGCGTCTACGTCCACAAGGGCGTCGTCCAGGTCGGCGAGGTGACCGTCGGCGCCAAGGCCCAGGCCGCCATCGACGTGCGCCGCCGCACGGCCATCGCCCGCGCCCACTCGGCCACCCACCTCACCCACCAGGCCCTGCGCGACGCTCTCGGCCCGACGGCCGCCCAGGCCGGTTCCGAGAACCAGCCCGGTCGCTTCCGCTTCGACTTCGGCTCCCCGTCCGCCGTCCCGACGACCGTGATGACCGACGTCGAGCAGCAGATCAACGAGGTGCTCGCCCGCGACCTGGACGTGCACGCCGAGATCCTCAGCCTCGACGAGGCCAAGAAACAGGGCGCCATCGCCGAGTTCGGCGAGAAGTACGGCGAGCGCGTGCGCGTAGTGACGATCGGCGACTTCTCCAAGGAGCTGTGCGGCGGTACGCACGTCCACAACACCTCGCAGCTCGGCCTGGTCAAGCTGCTCGGCGAGTCGTCCATCGGTTCGGGTGTCCGGCGTATCGAGGCCCTGGTCGGCGTGGATGCCTACAACTTCCTGGCCCGGGAGCACACGGTCGTCGCCCAGCTCCAGGAGCTGGTCAAGGGCCGCCCGGAGGAGCTCCCGGAGAAGATCTCGGCCATGCTCGGCAAGCTGAAGGACGCCGAGAAGGAGATCGAGAAGTTCCGCGCCGAGAAGGTCCTCCAGGCCGCCGCCGGTCTCGCCCAGGGCGCCAAGGACGTCAAGGGGGTCGCCCTCGTCACCGGCCAGGTCCCGGACGGCACGAGCGCCGACGACCTGCGCAAGCTGGTCCTCGACGTGCGGGGTCGGATCCAGGGCGGCCGTGCTGCCGTGGTCGCCCTCTTCACCACGGCCAACGGGAAGCCGTTGACGGTCATCGCCACCAACGAGGCCGCCCGCGAGCGCGGTCTCAAGGCGGGCGACCTGGTTCGTACGGCCGCCAAGACCCTCGGCGGCGGCGGTGGCGGCAAGTCGGACGTCGCCCAGGGCGGTGGCCAGAACCCGGCCGCCATCGGTGAGGCCGTCGACGCCGTCGAGCGCCTCGTGGCGGAAACGGCCAAGTGAGCGTCGACGGCAACACCATGCGGCGCGGCCGTCGACTCGCGATCGACGTCGGGGACGCCCGGATCGGGGTCGCCTCGTGCGACCCCGACGGGATCCTCGCCACCCCGGTGGAGACGGTCCCGGGCAGAGACGTTCCCGCAGCTCAGCGCAGGCTGAAGCAACTCGTCGACGAGTACGAACCCATCGAGGTCGTCGTCGGCCTCCCTCGCTCCCTCAAGGGGAGCGAGGGCCCCGCCGCCGTGAAGGTCCGCGGCTTCACCCAGCAGCTGGCCCGCCTGATCGCGCCGATCCCGGTCCGGCTGGTGGACGAGCGTATGACGACGGTGACGGCCAGTCAGGGACTGCGCGCCTCGGGCGTGAAATCGAAAAAGGGCAGATCGGTCATTGACCAGGCCGCAGCCGTGATCATCCTGCAGCAGGCCCTGGAATCCGAACGGGTGTCAGGTAAAGCACCCGGCGAGGGCGTCGAAGTGGTCATCTGATCGCGATACGGTAACGTTCCGCGCGATTGTGGCTCTGTTCGAACAGTAGCCGCACAGTAAGAGGCGGAACGGTAGCGGCGATGTGGGGGCCGCGTGATCGGCCGCCTCGCGGCTCTAGGGGATCGATGACTGAGTATGGCCGGGGCCCAGGCTCCGAACCGTGGCATCCGGAGGACCCGTTGTACGGGGACGTCGGATGGGAAGGCCAGCAGGCCCAGGCCGATCAGTCCTCCTACGGCGGCCAGCCGCAGCAATACCCGCAGCAGCCGGAACAGCAGCAGTACGGCGACTGGGGCACCGACGGCCAGCAGGCCGCCTACGGTCACGCGCAGCAGCAGTACCCGAACCAGCAGTACCCACAGCAGTACCAGCAGCAGCCCCATCCCCAGCATCAGCAGTACCCGCAGCAGTACGGCGAGCAGGCCCACCCGCAGCAGTACGTCGACCAGGGCCAGCAGCAGTACGCGAACGGCGGCTGGGACGCCGGTCAGCAGGCGCAGGTCCCGTACGTCGCCGACCCCACGGACCCGTACGCCCAGCAGGCCGCCGTGTACGGCGGTGAGCAGCCCGACTACTACGGCACGCCTGACGCCTATCCGCCGCCGGAGCCGCCGGCCAGGCGCCGTGCCGAGCCGGAACCCGAGCCGGAGCCGGAACCGAAGACGGGCTGGGACCCCGGCCCCGACCAAGGTGAGCACGCCTTCTTCGCGGGCGGTGACGATGACGATGGACCCGAGCCCGAGCCCGAGGACGAGGCGGAGGGGCGTCGGGGCCGCGGCGACCGGAAGGGCCGGGACGGCGGCAAGAGCAAGAAGAGCAAGAAGCGCCGCACCGGGACCGCCTGCCTGGTGGTCGTCCTGGTGTTCGGTGGCGGCATCGCCGGAATCGGGTATTTCGGGTACCAGTTCTACCAAAGTCGCTTCGGTGCGGCTCCCGACTACGCGGGCGACGGCACGAGTGCGACGGTGACCGTCGAGATCCCCAAGGGTGCGGGCGGTTACGAAATCGCCCAGGCGCTGAAAGCGAAAGGTGTCGTCAAGAGCGTCGACGCCTTTGTCTCCGCGCAGTCGGAGAACCCCGACGGGAAGAAGATCCAGGCCGGCGTCTATGTCCTGAACAAGGAGATGTCCGCCAAGAGCGCCGTCGTGATGATGCTCGACCCAAAGAGCCAGAACAACCTGATCGTCGCCCCCGGACTGCGCAACATCCAGGTCTACGAGAAGATCGACAAACAGCTCGGGCTTTCCACCGGTACCACCGAGAAGGTGGCGAAGAAGGATTACAAGAGCCTCGGGCTGCCGGACTGGGCGAACGACAACAAGAAAATCAAGGACCCGCTGGAAGGCTTCCTTTACCCGGCGACCTATCCGGCCGCCAAGGGTATGAAACCCGCGGAAGTCCTGAAGGCAATGGTCACGCAGGCCGCCGCCAAGTATGACGCGCTCGACCTCGAAGCCAAGGCCAAGGCACTCAAACTCGACGGCCCGCTGCAGGTCCTCACGGTCGCGAGCCTCGTCCAGGCAGAGGGCAAGACCAGCGACGACTACCGCAAGATGGCGGAAGTGGTCTACAACCGCCTCGACTACTCGAACCCCGAGACCTATGGCTTCCTGCAATTCGACTCGACCTTCAACTATGTGATGAAGGAGAGTAAGATCGACATCAGTGAGTCGGAGATCAACAGCAACAAGGACCCGTACAACACGTACACCAACAAGGGTCTGCCGCCCGGTCCGATCGGAAACCCGGGCGATGTGGCGATGAAGGCGACGCTGAATCCGACCGACGACGGCTGGTACTACTTCGTGGCGACCGACGGCGTGAGCAAGACCGAATTCGCCAAGACGCACGCGCAATTCCAGAAGCTCAAGGAAAAGTTCAATGAGAGCACGGGCAGCTGACGCCTGCCGGGCCGCAGTGCTCGGTGCCCCCATCGCCCACTCCCTCTCGCCGGTGCTGCACCGCGCGGCGTACGAGGAACTGGGGCTCGCCGACTGGACGTACGACCGTTTCGAGGTCGACGAGGCGGGGCTGCCGGGGTTCCTGGGAGGGCTCGGGCCCGAGTGGGCGGGGCTGTCGCTCACGATGCCGCTGAAGCGGGCGGTCATCCCGCTGCTCGACGAGATCAGCGAGACGGCCGCGTCGGTCGAGGCCGTCAACACCGTCGTGTTCGGCGCGGACGGGCGCTGCATCGGCGACAACACCGACATCCCCGGGATCGTGGGCGCCCTGCGCGAGCACGGCATCGAACAGGTCGACTCCGCCGCGATCCTCGGCGCCGGCGCCACCGCCTCCTCCGCGCTCGCCGCGCTGGCCCGGATCTGCATCGGTGAGGTCGTCGTGTACGTCCGCAGCGAGGCCCGGGCCGCCGAGATGCGGCAGTGGGGCGAACGCCTCGACATCGAGGTCCGTACGGCGGACTGGTCGGACGCGGCCCGGGCGCTGCAGGCCCCGCTGGTGATCGCCACCACCCCGGCCGGCGCGACGGACGAGCTGTCCCGCGCGGTCCCCGAACGGCCGGCGACCCTCTTCGACGTGCTCTACCACCCCTGGCCGACCGATCTGGCGGCCCGCTGGTCGGCGTACGGCGGGGCGGTCGTGAGCGGACTCGACCTGCTGGTGCACCAGGCGGTGCTTCAGGTGGAACAGATGACCGGGTGCGTCCCGGGCCCGCTGGGCGCCATGCGCAGGGCGGGCGAGAAGGCACTGGCCGACCGCTGACCCCATTTGCGTTCCCCGTCCGTTTGCTGGACGGCCGATCAGCCCTGTGGCCCGGACGTGGGAGGATCGGGAGGTGGCGGGCCAGGGCCGCGCACCCGGTCACGCCGTCGACGTACGCGAGGACGCGCGTACGCAGGGCAGTACCAGGGCGCGAGTATGAGGAGCACCGTTGAGCAGGTTGCGCTGGTTGACCGCGGGGGAGTCCCACGGTCCCGCTCTTGTCGCGACGTTGGAGGGTCTTCCCGCCGGCGTGCCGATCACCACGGAGCTGGTGGCGGACCACCTGGCGAGGCGGCGGCTCGGCTATGGGCGCGGTGCCCGGATGAAGTTCGAGCAGGACGAGATCACCTTCCTCGGCGGCGTGCGGCACGGCCTGTCGATGGGCTCGCCGGTCGCGGTGATGGTCGGCAACACCGAGTGGCCGAAGTGGGAGCAGGTGATGGCGGCCGACCCGGTGGATCCGGAGATCCTGGCCGGGCTCGCCCGTAACGCCCCGCTGACCCGCCCCCGCCCCGGCCACGCAGACCTCGCCGGTATGCAGAAGTACGGCTTCGACGAAGCCCGCCCGATCCTGGAACGCGCCTCCGCGCGTGAGACGGCGGCGCGGGTGGCGCTGGGCGCCGTGGCCCGCTCGTTCCTGAAGGCGGCGGCCGGCATCGAGATCGTCTCGCACGTCGTCGAACTGGCGGCGGCGAAGGCCCCCTACGGTGTCTACCCCAAGCCTTCCGATGTGGCGAAGCTGGACACGGACCCGGTGCGCTGCCTGGACGCGGACGCGTCGAAGGCGATGGTCGCGGAGATCGACCAGGCGCACAAGGACGGCGACACCCTGGGTGGCGTGGTCGAGGTGCTGGCGTACGGCGTGCCGGTGGGCCTGGGCTCGCACGTGCACTGGGACCGGCGCCTGGACGCCCGGCTGGCGGCTGCGCTGATGGGCATCCAGGCCATCAAGGGCGTCGAGGTCGGCGACGGCTTCGACCTCGCGCGCGTGCCGGGCTCGAAGGCGCATGACGAGATCGTCCCCACCGCCGACGGCATCCGGCGTGCGACCGGCCGTTCCGGTGGTACTGAGGGCGGCCTGTCCACAGGAGAGCTGCTGCGCGTACGGGCGGCGATGAAGCCGATCGCGACCGTGCCGCGCGCCCTGCAGACCGTCGACGTGGTCACTGGTGAGGCCACGCAGGCCCACCACCAGCGTTCCGACGTGTGTGCGGTCCCGGCGGCCGGGATCGTCGCCGAGGCGATGGTGGCCCTTGTCCTGGCCGACGCGGTCGTGGAGAAGTTCGGCGGCGACAGCGTGCCCGAGACGCGCCGCAATGTGGAGTCCTACCTCGAACACCTGATCGTCCGGTGAGCGCGGTGCAGATTGTGCTGGTCGGGCCGATGGGCGTCGGCAAGTCCACCGTAGGGCGGCTGCTGGCCGAGCGGCTCGACTGTTCGTACCGGGACACCGACGACGACATCGTCGCCGAGCAGGGCCGAACGATCGCCGACATCTTCGTCGACGAGGGCGAGCCGGTCTTCCGGGCCGTCGAGAAGCAGGCGGTCCAGCGGGCGCTGGCCGAGCACGACGGCATTCTCGCGCTCGGCGGTGGCTCGATCCTCGACGAGGACACCCGCGAACTGCTGGCCGGGCACCGGGTCGTCTACCTGTCGATGGACGTCGAGGAAGCGGTCCAGCGCACCGGTCTGAACGCGGCCCGCCCCTTGCTGGCGGTCAATCCGCGCCGACAGTGGCGGGAGCTGATGGAGGCCCGCCGCCACCTGTACACGGAGGTCGCCGACGCGGTCGTGGCCACCGACGGCCGTACGCCCGAAGAGGTCACCCAAGCCGTCCTGGACGCACTGGAGTTGAAGTCAGCATGAGCAGCGAGGCAGTGACGCGGATCCAGGTCGGAGGCACGGCGGGCAGCGACCCGTACGAGGTCCTGATCGGCCGACAGCTCCTGGAGGAGCTGGGTGGGCTGATCGGGCCCAGGACGAAGCGGGTCGCGGTGATCCACCCCGAGGCGCTCGCGGAGACCGGTGAGGCGCTGCGCGCCGATCTGGCGGGCCAGGGCTTCGAGACGGTCGCCATCCAGGTGCCGAACGCGGAGGAGGCCAAGACCGCGGAGGTGGCCGCCTACTGCTGGAAGGCGCTCGGCCAGTCCAACTTCACCCGCACCGACGTCATCGTCGGTGTCGGCGGCGGGGCGACCACCGACCTGGCCGGCTTCGTGGCGGCGACGTGGCTGCGCGGGGTGCGCTGGATCGCGATCCCGACGACGGTACTGGCGATGGTGGACGCGGCGGTCGGCGGCAAGACCGGCATCAACACCGCCGAGGGCAAGAACCTCGTCGGCTCCTTCCACCCGCCCGCCGGTGTGCTCTGCGACCTGGCGGCGCTGGACTCGCTCCCGGTCAACGACTACGTGTCCGGGCTCGCGGAGATCATCAAGGCCGGTTTCATCGCCGACCCGGCGATCCTGGAGCTGATCGAGGCCGACCCGCAGGCCGCCCGCAGCCCGGCAGGGCCGCACACCGCCGAGCTGATCGAGCGGTCGATCAAGGTGAAGGCGGAGGTCGTCTCCTCGGACCTGAAGGAGTCGGGCCTGCGCGAGATCCTCAACTACGGGCACACGCTCGCGCACGCCATCGAGAAGAACGAGCGTTACCAGTGGCGGCACGGCGCGGCTGTCTCCGTCGGCATGCACTTCGCGGCCGAACTGGGCCGCCTCGCCGGCCGGTTGGACGACGCGACGGCTGACCGGCACCGCACGGTCCTGGAGTCCGTGGGCCTGCCGCTGCACTATCGCTACGACCAGTGGCCCAAGCTGCTGGAGACGATGAAGCTCGACAAGAAGTCCCGGGGCGACCTGCTGCGGTTCATCGTCCTGGACGGACTGGCCAAGCCGACCGTCCTGGAAGGGCCCGACCCGGCCGTCCTCCTCGCCGCCTACGGCGAAGTGGGGCAGTAGCTCCCCACTCGGGCGCTTGGCCCGATTAGCCTGTGGGGACGGGCACTTCGGGCCGTTCCGGGCCGTTCACCAAACGGCGGCCCGGGACGGTACCGTTCGGTGGCGAGCGGGGTCCGTGCCCCGCTCGCCAGCGCCAATCGCCTGTACGAGATGGAGTGGCACCGGATGCAGGACGCAGTGGGGTCTCCGCTGCCGCCGCCCCATCAGCCGGGGCAAGGACCGGGCGCCGACTGGTCGTCGGCCGCTCCGCACGCGGGGCAGCAACACCAGGGCGCGCAACCGGGTTCCGCACCCCCGAGCCGGCCACCGGCTCCGGCCCCGGTCTACCTTGGGGGAGCGCCGTCGGGGCCGGTTCCGCAGGCCCAGCAACCACCCCTGCCGCAGCACGCTCCCGTTCCTCAGCACGCCCCGGTGCCGCCCACGCCCGACACCACCGGCCATATGCGACTGCCGCAGGGCGACTTCGTCCCGACGCCGGGTCCGCCGCCCGCCACGGGCCCCGTCGACCCGGCCGCGGTGCCCCTCGCCGTGCTGCTGATCGGCCCCGCGGGCGCGGGGAAGACGAGCGTCGCGAAGTACTGGGCGGAGCATCGGCGGGTGCCCACCGCGCACATCAGCCTCGACGACGTACGCGAGTGGGTCCGCTCGGGCTTCGCCGACCCGCAGTCGGGGTGGAACGACCATTCCGAGGCGCAGTACCGTCTCGCCCGCCGCACCTGCGGCTTCGCCGCGCGCAACTTCCTGGCCAACGGCATCTCCTGCATCCTCGACGACGCGGTCTTCCCCGACCGCCCGGTCGTCGGCCTCGGCGGCTGGAAGCGGCACGTGGGGCCCGGTCTGCTGCCGGTCGTGCTGCTGCCCGGCCTGGAGGTCGTCCTGGAGCGCAACGCCGAGCGCTCCGGCAACCGCCGCCTCACGGACGAGGAGGTCGCCCGCATCCACGGCCGGATGGCGGGCTGGTACGGCTCCGGCCTCCCGATCATCGACAACTCCCAACTCGACGTACCGGCGACGGCCCGGGTCCTGGACGACGTCCTCGCGCGACTGCTGGCCAGCCCGCCCAAGTGGTAGCCGGCGTACGTCCTCCGGGAGCTGGGCAGGGTACGTCCACCGGTCGCCGCCCGCCTGCCGGGCCCTGGCCGACGACCGCACGGGCGTGTGCCACCGCTCTCCGGGTCCCTGTCCTGTTCCCCGGCCGCGCAAGGCCCTCGTGGCCCGGCGTACTGGCCGTGGAGAGGGCGGGGTGGGCCGAACGGGTGACCCGGCCGAGCGGGGTCGGGTCGGCCGTCTGCTCGAGGTCCGATGGTCGGTTCCTGGGCCATCCCCGTCGGCGGGGCGACGGGCTCCAAGGCGGTTGGCTTGCCGTCAAGCGGCGCCTGGTCCGTGCCGGCGTGCGCTGGGCCGTGTGAGGGTGATCACGTTGGGCGGGGCAACGCCGCCGACTCGCCGTTCCGGCGGTGCCCGAGCCGCGGTGCCGTGCGGCGGGCGGTGCCTCGCTGGTCACCGCCCGCAGGACGATGGCCGCCTGCGGGCGACTCGTCATTCCGGTTGGATCTGGTCGGCATCGCGGGTTCGATGGCCGGCGCACGACACCTTCCGTCGGAGGGCCGACGGCCTCCCCGGCGGGCGGCTTGCTGCGCCGGTGGGGCTTGGGTCGGTGGTGTGGTTCGGCGGCCTTGTTTCGGGGGCACAGTTGGCGCGGTGACGGCCGCCTGCGGGTGGCCTGCGGCTGCGGTCGGGCTTGGGTCGGTGGTGTGGTTCGGCGGCCTGGCTTCGGGAGCACTGTCGGCGGGGTGACGGCTCCCCGCGGGTGGCTTGGTGATCCGGTGGGGCCTGGTCCGTGCTGTCGTCCGGTGGCAGAGCCTCGGTGGACACGGTCGGCAGGCCGACGGCCCGCGTTGCGGCCCTGTTGTTCCGACGTTGCCCGTCCCCGCTCCCGTTCGCCGGCGTGGTTCTCAGCCGTACGGCGTCTGGAGACCGGCGGGCGGGCGGTGCCCGGGCCTCGTCAGCCTGGCCGGGAGGCGCCCTCCTGGCCAGCCTCGGCCCCGCACCGCCCAGACGGCTCTCTCCGACCGGCGGCGACCCGGCCGCGCTCTTACGCTCGGGGCATGTCAGAGGTGTACGCGGCGCGCAGAGCGCGGCTTCGGGAGCGGTGTCACGCGGGCGGCAGTGCGGGAGCGCTCGTCTCCCGCGCCGCCAATGTGCGGTATCTCGCAGGCGCGGCCCCGCAGGGAGCCGTACTGCTGCTGGGGAAACGGGAGGACCTGCTCGTGTGGGCGGGGCCCGAGGACGACCGGCCCCCCGAGGGCAGCCGTCCTGACGAGGCCCTGCGCGTGCACGCGCTGTCCGAGCCCGGTGGCGATCCGGCCGTCGCCGCCGCGGATCTCGCCGCCGCCCAGGGCGCCGATTCCCTCGCCGTCGAGGAGCACCACCTGACCGTGGCCCGGCATCGCGCCATCGGCTCGGTCGCGCCCCGGCTGCGCCTCGCCGACCTCGGCGGTGCGGTCGAGCAGCTCCGGCTGGTCAAGGACGAGGAGGAGATCGCCTGTCTGCGGATCGCCGCCGAGATCACCGACCAGGCCCTCGGCGAGCTGCTGGAGTCCATCCTCGTCGGGCGTACGGAGAGACATCTCGCTCTCGAACTGGAGCGACGGCTCGTCGATCACGGTGCCGACGGGCCCGCCTTCGCGACCGCCGTCGCCACCGGGCCCCACTCCGGCCGCAGAGGGCACCGGCCCACCGATCGGCGTGTGGAAGAAGGAGACTTCCTCTCTGTTTGTCTCGGCGCCGTCTATCGCGGATACCGCTGTGAAATCGGCCGCACGTTCGTCATCGGGACCTCGCCGGCCGACTGGCAGATCGAGCTCTACGACCTCGTCTTCGCAGCCCAGCGCGCTGGACGGGAGGCCTTGGCACCCGGCGCCGCCTACCGTGACGTGGACCGCGCGGCACGCCAGGTACTGGACTCCGCGGGGTACTCGGACCGCCTTCCGGAGCTCACCGGACACGGTGTCGGGCTCGAAATCGACGAGGACCCGCAGCTCGGCCCCGCGGCCATGGGTAAACTGGACGCTTGCGTGCCGGTCACCGTCGAACCGGGGGTCCACCTCCCGGGCCGGGGCGGTGTCCGGATCGATGACACGCTCGTCGTACGCCCTGAGGCGGACGGCGGACCCGAGCTACTCACCATCACGACCAAGGAACTGCTCGCGCTCTAGCTTCGAGCTGTCGCGGCTGCCCCGGGGTCGTCCACGTCAGTCCAGGAGATTCCGCAACCGTGGCTTCCACGAACGACCTCAAGAACGGCCTCGTGCTCAAGCTCGACGGGGGCCAGCTCTGGTCCGTCGTCGAGTTCCAGCACGTCAAGCCCGGCAAGGGCCCGGCCTTCGTGCGCACCAAGCTGAAGAACGTGCTCTCCGGCAAGGTCGTCGACAAGACCTTCAACGCCGGCGTCAAGGTCGAGACGGCCACTGTCGACAAGCGCGACATGCAGTTCTCCTACATGGACGGCGAGTACTTCGTCTTCATGGACATGGAGACCTACGACCAGCTCATGGTGGACCGCAAGGCCGTCGCCGACGCCGCCAACTTCCTGATCGAGGGCTTCACCGCCACGGTCGCGCAGCACGAGGGCGAGGTGCTCTTCGTCGAGCTGCCGGCCGCCGTCGAGCTCGTCATCCAGGAGACCGAGCCGGGCGTCCAGGGCGACCGCTCCACGGGCGGCACCAAGCCGGCCACGCTGGAGACCGGCCACCAGATCCAGGTGCCGCTCTTCATCACCACCGGTGAGAAGATCAAGGTCGACACCCGTACGAGCGACTACCTCGGCCGGGTGAACAGCTAACCGTGGCTGCCCGCAACACGGCCCGCAAGCGTGCCTTCCAGATCCTCTTCGAAGGCGACCAGCGCGGAGCCGATGTCCAGACGGTCCTCGGGGACTGGATCAGGCTCTCCCGGGACGACACCCGCCAGCCCCCGGTCAGCGAGTACACGATGGAGCTCGTCGAGGGCTACGCGCAGCACGCGCGGCGCATCGACGAGCTGATCTCGCAGTACTCGGTCGGCTGGACGCTCGACAGGATGCCGGTCGTCGACCGCAACATCCTGCGCCTCGGTGCCTACGAGCTGATCTGGGTCGACGAGACCCCGGACGCCGTCGTCCTCGACGAGATGGTGCAGCTGGCGAAGGAGTTCTCCACGGACGAGTCGCCCTCGTTCGTCAACGGGCTCCTGGGCCGGTTCAAGGACCTGAAGTCCACGCTGCGCCGCGACGAGGCCTGACCTGAGCCAGGCCTTCGGGCACCTGGTCGTATGAACGCCGGTGGGCCCCAGCGACACACTGCTGGGGCCCACCGGCGTTCATACGACCAGGTGCGATCGGGGGAGGCGTGGAGAGGTCCCGAGGGTGCCCGCGTACCCAGGGGGCCTCCGGAGCCCGCAAAACGCCGCCAGGGTGGCCGGAACCGTATGGTTCCGGCCACCCTGGCGGCACGTTTCTGCTCAACGGCTGAAAGCCGTCGGGTTCAGCTCTCCTCGTGGGAGACGGCGCGGCGCGCGTCCGCGTCCAGGACACCCCAGCTGATCAGCTGCTCGGTCAGGACCGAGGGCGACTGGTCGTAGATGACGGCGAGCGTGCGCAGGTCGTCCTGGCGGATCGACAGCACCTTGCCGTTGTAGTCGCCGCGCTGCGACTGGATCGTCGCCGCGTAGCGCTGCAGGGGGCCCGCCTTCTCGGCCGGCACATGGGCCAGCCGCTCAAGGTCGAGGACGAGCTTCGGCGGCGGCTCGGCGGCTCCGCCCGGCGTGGTGCCCGGCAGCAGTTCCTGCACGGGAACCCCGTAGAAATCCGCCAGCTCGGCGAGGCGCTGCACGGTCACGGCACGATCGCCGCGCTCGTACGAACCGACCACGACCGCCTTCCAGCGTCCCTGGGACTTCTCCTCGACACCGTGGAGGGAAAGGCCCTGCTGGGTGCGGATCGCCCGGAGCTTGGCCCCGAGCTGTTTGGCGTATTCGCTGGACATATAGCTCCCGGACACAGTGTCGACGTGCGGACGAGCCGCGCGGCTGGTGACTCACTGTGAGGTTACGCAGCGTTACTCTTCCCCGTCAAGCCGAATGGTCCCGCCCGGCCCTCCCGTGCCGGGCGACGTGCGGTTACGGCAGTCGGGTGACGCCTGGAGCCAGGGGGGTGATCAGGTGTGTTGCGCGGGCTGGTACCGTAGCTGGCGCAATTCCGACGTCCTTTAATGATCCGTCCTGTGAGGCGGAGAAGGAGGTCCGTTTCCTATGGACTCTGAGCAGGACAAGCAGCAGTACGAGGCCGGCGCACGGCCCGTTCTGGAAGCCCCCGACATCGCGCGGGTGCTGACCCGCATCGCCCACGAGATCGTCGAACGCGCCAGGGGCGCCGACGACGTGGTGCTCCTCGGCATTCCGACCCGGGGCGTCTTCCTCGCCCAGCGGCTCGCCGCCAAGCTGGCGGAGATCACCGATCGCAAGATCCCGGTCGGCTCGCTCGACATCACCATGTACCGCGACGACCTGCGCATGCATCCGCCGCGCGCGCTGGCCCGCACCGACATCCCCGCTGACGGTCTCGACGGCAGACTGGTCGTCCTCGTCGACGACGTGCTCTTCTCCGGCCGCACCATCCGCGCCGCCCTCGACGCCCTGAACGACCTCGGGCGCCCGCGCGCGGTGCAGCTCGCGGTCCTCGTCGACCGCGGACACCGTGAACTGCCCATCCGCGCCGACTACGTCGGCAAGAACCTCCCCACGTCGCTGCGGGAGACGGTCAAGGTCCAGCTCGCCGAGGAGGACGGTCGGGACACCGTGCTGCTCGGGGTGAAGCAGACCGCCCAGCAGTAGCACGCGTGCGCGTGCGGCCCCGCGCCGTACGTCCCTTCGCGATGCCCCTGCCTGCCCGGAATCTCCTGAACTTCCTTACGGAGCCTGAAAGATGCAGCGTCATCTCATCTCGGCCGCCGACCTCACCCGCGACGACGCCGTCCTGATCCTCGACACCGCCGAGGAGATGGCCCGGGTCGCCGACCGGCCGATCAAGAAACTGCCGACCCTGCGCGGCCGTACCGTCGTCAACCTCTTCTTCGAGGACTCGACCCGGACCCGGATCTCCTTCGAGGCCGCCGAGAAGCGCCTGTCCGCAGATGTCATCAACTTCACCGCCAAGGGGTCGAGCGTCTCCAAGGGCGAGTCCCTGAAGGACACCGCCCAGACCCTCGAAGCCATGGGCGTCGACGCGGTCGTCATCCGGCACGGCGCCTCCGGGGCCCCGTACCGGCTCGCCACCTCGGGCTGGATCGACGCGGTCGTCATCAACGCCGGTGACGGCACCCACCAGCACCCCACGCAGGCCCTGCTCGACGCCTTCACCATGCGGCGTCGGCTGGTCGGCCGGGACGCGGGCATCGGGCAGGACCTCGCCGGCAAGCGCATCACCCTGGTCGGCGACATCCTGCACAGCCGCGTCGCCCGCTCCAACGTCGACCTGCTGCACACCCTCGGTGCGGAGGTCACCCTCGTCGCCCCGCCGACCCTGGTGCCGGTCGGCGTCGAGAGCTGGCCCTGCGAGGTCTCCTACGACCTGGACAGCACCCTGCCGAAGTCCGACGCGGTGATGCTGCTGCGGGTGCAGCGCGAGCGCATGAACGCCGCGTTCTTCCCGACCGAGCGCGAGTACTCGCGGCGCTACGGCCTCGACGGCGACCGAATGGCGCGGATGCCGGAGCACGCCATCGTGATGCATCCCGGGCCGATGGTCCGCGGTATGGAGATCACCGCCGAGGTCGCCGACTCGGAGCGCTGCACGGCGATCGAGCAGGTCACCAACGGTGTCTCCATCCGGATGGCCGTGCTCTATCTGCTGCTCGGTGGCAACGAACCCGCCGTCACCCACACCCGTACCGAGGAGAAGTAAGACACATGGGCAAGATCCTTATTCGTGGTGCGCGGGTGCTCGGTGGCGAGCCGCAGGACGTGCTGATCGACGGCGGGACCATCGCCGCTGTGGGTGCCGGGCTGTCCGCCGAAGGGGCCGAGGTCGTCGAGGCCGAGGGGAAGGTGCTGCTGCCGGGGCTCGTCGATCTGCACACGCATCTGCGTGAGCCGGGGCGCGAGGACTCCGAGACGGTGCTGACCGGGACCAGGGCTGCGGCGAGCGGCGGCTTCACGGCCGTGTTCGCCATGGCCAACACCTTCCCGGTCGCCGACACCGCCGGTGTGGTCGAGCAGGTCTACCGGCTCGGGCAGGAGCACGGCTACTGCGACGTGCAGCCCATCGGGGCCGTCACCGTCGGCCTGGAGGGCAAGAAGCTCGCCGAGCTGGGCGCCATGCACGAGTCGGCGGCCGGTGTCACCGTCTTCTCCGACGACGGCAAGTGCGTCGACGACGCCGTGATCATGCGGCGGGCGCTGGAGTACGTGAAGGCCTTCGGCGGAGTCGTCGCCCAGCACGCGCAGGAGCCGCGGCTGACCGAGGGCGCCCAGATGAACGAGGGTGTGGTGTCGGCCGAGCTGGGGCTCGGGGGCTGGCCCGCTGTCGCCGAGGAGTCGGTCATCGCGCGTGATGTGCTGCTCGCCGAGCACGTCGGGTCGCGGGTCCACATCTGCCATCTGTCGACCGCCGGGTCCGTCGAGATCATCCGCTGGGCGAAGTCTCGGGGCATCGACGTCACCGCCGAGGTGACCCCGCACCACCTCCTCCTCACCGACGAGCTGGTCCGGACGTACAACCCGGTCTACAAGGTCAACCCGCCGCTGCGCACCGAGCGCGATGTGCTGGCCCTGCGCGAGGCGCTCGCCGACGGCACGATCGACATCGTCGCCACCGACCACGCCCCGCACCCGCACGAGGACAAGGACTGCGAGTGGGCCGCCGCCGCCATGGGCATGGTCGGCCTGGAGACCGCGTTGTCAGTGGTCCAGGAGACGATGGTGGACACCGGACTGCTGGACTGGGCGACCGTCGCCGACCGCATGTCCTTCGCCCCCGCTCGCATCGGGCGGGCGACGGGCCACGGCCGCCCCGTCTCGGCAGGTGAGCCCGCCAACCTCACGCTCGTCGACACGGCATACCGTGGGTCGGTGGACCCCGCGGGCTTCGCCTCCCGCAGCCGCAACACCCCGTACGAGGGCCGTGAGCTGCCGGGCCGTGTCACGCACACGTGGCTCCGGGGCAAGGCCACGCTCGTCGACGGGAAGCTCGCGTGACATCACTGCCGCATTTGACGTACGTCGCCGCCGAACAGAAGTCGGCGGAGGTGACCGACTGGGCCGCCCGCGTGGGCTGGCTGGTGGGGCTCGCGCTCTTCGTCGCGCTCATCTACTGGCTGATGCGCGAGGGATGGAAGTGGCGCGGCACGCTCCAGGGCGACCTGCCCGAGCTGCTCGTCGCGCCGGATGAGCCCGGCGAGGCGAAACTGACGATGAGCGGGCGCTACCACGGCTCCACCACCGCCGGTCAGTGGCTGGACCGCATCGTGGCGCACGGCCTGGGCACCCGCAGCCGGGTCGAGCTGACACTGACGGACGCGGGACTGGACGTCGTACGCCCCGGTGCGGCCGACTTCTACGTCCCCCTGGAGGCCCTGCGCGAGGCCCGGCTCGACAAGGGCATCGCGGGCAAGGTCCTCAGCGAGGGCGGCCTGCTGGTCGTCACCTGGGAGCACGGCGGCAAGCTGCTCGACTCCGGGTTCCGCTCCGACCGCGCGGCCGAGCACAACGAGTGGGTCCGCACCCTGAACCAGATGATCAACAAGACGACGGAAACGGAAGGCGCACGATGACGACCTCCACCCGGGGAGCCACCACAACTCCCGCCGTACTCGTCCTGGAGGACGGCCGGATCTTCCGCGGCCGTGCCTACGGGGCCGTGGGGGTGACCTTCGGAGAGGCCGTCTTCTCGACCGGCATGACCGGCTACCAGGAGACCCTCACCGACCCGTCGTACCACCGCCAGGTGGTCGTGATGACCGCCCCGCACGTCGGCAACACCGGCGTCAACGACGAGGACCCGGAGTCGCAGCGGATCTGGGTCGCGGGCTATGTCGTACGGGACCCCGCGCGCGTGCCCTCCAACTGGCGCTCCCGGCGCTCCCTCGACGAGGAACTGCGCAACCAGGGCGTGGTCGGCATCTCCGGCATCGACACGCGCGCGCTGACGCGGCATCTGCGGGAGCGCGGTGCCATGCGCGTCGGCATCTTCTCCGGCAACGCGCTGCCCGATGACGGCACCATGCTCGCCGAGGTGCGCCAGGCCCCCGAGATGACGGGCGCCGACCTCTCGGCGGAGGTCGCCACCAAGGAGACGTACGTCGTCCCCGCGATCGGTGAGAAGAAGTTCACCGTCGCCGCCGTCGACCTCGGCATCAAGGGCATGACCCCGCACCGGATGGCCGAACGCGGCATCGAGGTGCACGTACTGCCCGCCACGGCGACCGTGGAGGACGTGTACGCCGTCAAGCCCGACGGTGTGTTCTTCTCCAACGGGCCGGGCGACCCGGCCACCGCCGACCACCCGGTCGCCCTCATGCGGGCCGTCCTGGAGCGTGGCACACCGCTCTTCGGTATCTGCTTCGGCAACCAGATCCTGGGCCGTGCGCTCGGCTTCGGCACGTACAAGCTGAAGTACGGCCACCGGGGCATCAACCAGCCCGTTCAGGACCGTACGACCGGCAAGGTCGAGGTCACCGCCCACAACCACGGCTTCGCCGTGGACGCGCCGCTCGACCGGGTCTCCGAGACGCCCTACGGGCGCGCCGAGGTCTCGCACGTCTGTCTGAACGACCAGGTCGTGGAAGGGCTCAGGCTGCTCGACCGGCCTGCGTTCAGCGTCCAGTACCACCCCGAGGCGGCAGCGGGCCCGCATGACGCCGCCTACCTGTTCGACCGCTTCACGTCTTTGATGAGCACAGTCCAGATGGAGGGCCAGCGTGCCTAAGCGCACCGATATCCAGTCCGTCCTGGTCATCGGCTCCGGCCCGATCGTCATCGGACAGGCCGCCGAGTTCGACTACTCCGGCACCCAGGCGTGCCGCATCCTGCGAGCCGAGGGCATCCGGGTCATCCTGGTCAACTCCAACCCGGCGACGATCATGACCGACCCGGAGATCGCCGACGCCACCTACGTCGAGCCGATCACCCCGGAATTCGTCGAGAAGATCATCGCCAAGGAGCGCCCGGACGCGCTGCTCCCCACGCTCGGCGGCCAGACCGCTCTGAACACCGCGATCTCCATGCACGAGCAGGGTGTGCTGGAGAAGTACGGTGTCGAGCTGATCGGCGCCAACGTCGAGGCGATCAACAAGGGCGAGGACCGCGACCTCTTCAAGGGCGTCGTCGAGGCCGTCCGCGCGAAGATCGGGCACGGCGAGTCCGCCCGTTCGGTCATCTGTCACTCCATGGACGACGTGATCGGGGGCGTGGAGACGCTCGGCGGCTACCCCGTCGTCGTCCGGCCCTCCTTCACCATGGGCGGCGCCGGCTCCGGCTTCGCCCACGACGAGGAAGAGCTGCGCCGGATCGCCGGCCAGGGCCTGACCCTCTCCCCGACCACCGAGGTGCTCCTGGAGGAGTCCATCCTCGGCTGGAAGGAGTACGAGCTGGAGCTGATGCGCGACAAGAACGACAACGTCGTGGTCGTCTGCTCCATCGAGAACTTCGACCCCATGGGCGTGCACACCGGCGACTCGATCACCGTCGCGCCCTCGATGACGCTGACCGACCGCGAGTACCAGCGCCTCCGTGACATCGGCATCGCGATCATCCGCGAGGTCGGGGTCGACACCGGCGGCTGCAACATCCAGTTCGCGATCAACCCTGACGACGGCCGCGTCATCGTCATCGAGATGAACCCGCGCGTGTCGCGTTCCTCGGCCCTCGCCTCCAAGGCGACCGGCTTCCCGATCGCCAAGATCGCCGCGAAGCTGGCCGTCGGATACACCCTCGACGAGATCCCGAACGACATCACGGAGAAGACCCCGGCGTCCTTCGAGCCGACGCTCGACTACGTCGTGGTCAAGGCCCCGCGGTTCGCTTTCGAGAAGTTCCCTTCGGCGGACTCGACGTTGACCACGACCATGAAGTCGGTCGGCGAGGCCATGGCCATCGGCCGCAACTTCACCGAGGCCCTCCAGAAGGCGCTGCGGTCGCTGGAGAAGAAGGGCAGCCAGTTCACGTTCGTCGGCGAGCCCGGCGACAAGGCGGAGCTGCTGACGGAGTCCGTACGGCCGACCGACGGGCGCATCAACACCGTCATGCAGGCCATCCGCGCGGGCGCCACGCCCGAGGAGGTCTTCGAGGCCACGAAGATCGACCCGTGGTTCGTCGACCAGCTGTTCCTCATCAAGGAGATCGCGGACGAACTGGCCGAGGCGGAGCGGTTGAACCCCGAACTCCTGGCCGAGGCCAAGCGGCACGGCTTCTCCGACCAGCAGATCGGCGAGATCCGGGGCCTGCGCGAGGACGTCGTGCGCGAGGTACGGCACGCGCTGGGCGTGCGCCCGGTGTACAAGACGGTCGACACGTGCGCCGCCGAGTTCGCGGCGAAGACGCCCTACTTCTACTCCTCGTACGACGAGGAGACGGAGGTCGCGCCGCGTGAGAAGGCGGCCGTGATCATTCTCGGCTCCGGTCCCAACCGCATCGGCCAGGGCATCGAGTTCGACTACTCCTGTGTCCACGCCTCCTTCGCGCTGAGCGACGCGGGCTACGAGACCGTGATGGTCAACTGCAACCCTGAGACCGTCTCCACGGACTACGACACCTCCGACCGCCTGTACTTCGAGCCGCTGACGCTGGAAGACGTACTGGAGATCGTCCACGCGGAGTCCCTCGCGGGCCCGATCGCGGGCGTGATCGTGCAGCTCGGCGGTCAGACCCCGCTCGGCCTCGCGCAGGCCCTCAAGGACAACGGCGTACCGGTCGTGGGCACCCCGCCCGAGGCCATCCACGCCGCCGAGGACAGGGGAGCCTTCGGCCGGGTCCTCGCGGAGGCCGGTCTGCCGGCCCCCAAGCACGGCACGGCGACCACCTTCGCCGAGGCCAAGGCGATCGCGGACGAGATCGGCTACCCGGTCCTCGTACGCCCGTCGTACGTCCTCGGTGGACGCGGCATGGAGATCGTGTACGACGAGACCCGGCTGTCCTCCTACATCGCCGAGTCGACCGAGATCAGCCCCTCCCGGCCGGTTCTGGTCGACCGCTTCCTCGACGACGCGATCGAGATCGACGTCGACGCCCTGTACGACGGCGAGGAGCTGTACCTCGGCGGCGTCATGGAGCACATCGAGGAGGCCGGTATCCACTCCGGCGACTCGGCGTGCGCGCTGCCCCCGATCACCCTGGGCGGCTTCGACATCAAGCGGCTGCGGACCTCGACCGAGGCCATCGCGCGCGGAGTCGGCGTCGTAGGCCTGATCAACATCCAGTTCGCGCTGGCCGGCGACATCCTCTACGTCCTGGAGGCCAACCCGCGCGCGTCCCGTACGGTCCCCTTCACCTCGAAGGCGACCGCGGTGCCGCTGGCCAAGGCCGCCGCCCGGATCTCGCTCGGCGCGACCGTCGCCGAACTGCGGGCCGAGGGACTGCTCCCGGCGACCGGCGACGGTGGCGAACTGCCGCTGGACGCGCCGATCTCCGTCAAGGAGGCCGTCATGCCCTGGAACCGCTTCCGGGACACCTCCGGGCGAGGCGTCGACACCGTGCTCGGCCCGGAGATGCGGTCCACCGGCGAGGTCATGGGCATCGACTCCGTCTTCGGCACGGCGTACGCCAAGTCGCAGGCGGGGGCGTACGGTCCGCTGCCGACGAAGGGGCGCGCGTTCATCTCCGTCGCCAACCGGGACAAGCGTTCGATGATCTTCCCGGCTCGTGAACTGGTCGCCCACGGCTTCGAACTGCTCGCCACCTCCGGCACGGCCGAGGTCCTCAGGCGCAACGGCCTCAACGCGAGGGTCGTCCGCAAGCAGAACGAGGGCACGGGTCCCAACGGCGAGAAGACCATCGTCCAGCTCATCCACGACGGCGAGGTCGACCTCATCGTCAACACGCCGTACGGCACCGGAGGCCGCCTCGACGGCTACGAGATCCGTACGGCGGCCGTGGCACGGTCCGTGCCCTGCCTGACGACAGTCCAGGCGCTCGCCGCGGCCGTCCAGGGCATCGACGCCCTCAAACAGGGTGACGTGGGCGTGCGTTCCCTCCAGGAACACGCCGAACAGTTGACCGCGGCCCGCGACTAGCAGCCCTGAGGGGGACACCGGAAACGGTGTCCCCCTCTTCATGAGGCCTCACCGCGAGGCCGTAGCGAGGACACCACCATGTACAAGCTTTTCTTCCGACTGGTCTTCAAACGGATGGACCCCGAAGCGGCCCATCACCTCGCCTTCCGCTGGATCCGCCTCGCCGCCCGCGTCCCCGTGCTGCGGACGTTCGTCGCCGCCGCCCTCGCACCCCGGTACGAGGAACTGCGCACCGAGGCCTTCGGGCTGCGGATGCACGGGCCCTTCGGGCTCGCGGCCGGCTTCGACAAGAACGCCATCGCCGTCGACGGGATGTCGATGCTCGGCTTCGACCACGTCGAGATCGGCACGGTCACGGGGGAGCCGCAGCCAGGCAACCCCAGGAAGCGGCTGTTCCGCCTTGTGCCGGACCGGGCGCTCATCAACCGCATGGGGTTCAACAACGAGGGTTCGCTGGCCGTGGCGGCCCGTCTGGCGAGCCGGGAGGCGGTCTTCAGGACCGTCGTCGGCGTCAACATCGGCAAGACCAAGGCCGTCCCCGAGGTCGAGGCCGTCGCCGACTACGTGAAGTCGACCGAGCGGCTCGCCGAGTACGCCGACTATCTCGTCGTCAACGTCAGCTCGCCCAACACGCCCGGCCTGCGCAACCTCCAGGCCACCGAGGCGCTGCGCCCGCTGCTCAGCGCCGTCCGTGAGGCCGCCGACCGTGCGGTGACCGCACGCCGTGTCCCGCTGCTGGTGAAGATCGCGCCCGACCTCGCCGACGAGGACGTGGACGCCGTGGCCGACCTCGCCGTCGAACTGGGCCTGGACGGGATCATCGCCACGAACACCACCATCGCGCGCGAGGGCCTCGGCCTGACCTCCGAACCCACCCTGGTGAAGGAGACCGGCGGCCTCTCCGGCGCACCCCTGAAGGCACGCTCCCTGGAGGTGCTGAGCCGTCTCTACGCGCGCGTGGGCGACCGGATCACCCTGGTGGGCGTCGGCGGCATCGAGAACGCCGAGGACGCCTGGCAGCGCGTCCTGGCCGGCGCCACGCTCGTACAGGGCTACAGCGCCTTCGTATACGAGGGCCCTTTCTGGGGACGCGCCATCCACAAGGGCCTCGCCGCCCGCCTCCGTACAAGCCCGTACGCCACCCTCGCCGACGCGGTCGGCGCCGACGTGAGGAAGACCGTATGACAGTCCTGGAACCCTTCGGTGCCCGGCTGCGTCGCGCCATGGACGAGCGCGGCCCGCTCTGTGTCGGCATCGACCCGCACGCCTCCCTGCTCCTCGACTGGGGGCTGAACGACGATGTCGCCGGCCTGGAGCGGTTCAGCCGCACCGTCGTCGAGGCGCTGGCCGGACGCGTCGCGGTGATGAAGCCGCAGAGCGCGTTCTTCGAGCGGTTCGGGTCGCGCGGGGTCGCCGTGCTGGAGAAGACGGTCCAGGAGGCGCGGGAGGCCGGCACGCTGGTCGTGATGGACGCCAAGCGCGGCGACATCGGCTCCACCATGGCCGCGTACGCCGCGGCCTTCCTGGAGAAGGGCGCCCCGCTGTTCTCGGACGCGCTCACCGTCTCGCCGTATCTCGGCTACGGCTCCCTGCAGCCGGCGGTCGACCTCGCGCGGGAGAGCGGCGTGGGCCTGTTCGTGCTGGCGCTGACCTCCAACCCCGAGGGCGGTCAGGTGCAGCACGCCGTCCGCGAGGACGGGCTGAACGTCGGCGCGACCATGCTGGCGTACCTCGCCGCAGAGAACGCGGGGGAGCGGCCCATGGGCTCCTTCGGCGCGGTCGTCGGAGCCACGCTCGGTGACCTCTCGTCCTACGACCTCGACATCAACGGACCTCTCCTGGCGCCCGGAGTCGGTGCGCAGGGGGCGACCCCGGCCGATCTTCGCGGGGTGTTCGGGGCGGCACTGCGGAACGTGGTTCCGAACGTCAGCCGAGGTGTTCTGCGTCACGGTCCCGAACTCGCCGCACTGCGGGACGCGTCGGACCGCTTCGCGGACGAGATCCGGGCCGCAGTGGCCGCCACCTGAGCATTCGCACAGTTCGGCGAAGTCCTCCGATGAGTGACTTCCGGACGCCTTGAGACTGAATACATTCTCAAATCCAGGGCAGTTTGACCGAAATATCCGACCTGGTGAAGGCTGACCAGGACTTTTCCGCTGTTCTCGCTGACTCTGGCGGACTTGGCCGCTAGTCTCCGACGAGAGCCAACGAGCGAGCGTGTTGCTCGTAGCTCACCAGGTGAGGGGCGATTAGCTTCCTCACCGGTCCGTATCCGACAGTTCGACATCCGAGGTGACGTAGGCGTGGCTCTTCCGCCCCTTACCCCTGAACAGCGCGCAGCCGCGCTCGAAAAGGCCGCCGCGGCTCGCCGGGAGCGGGCCGAGGTCAAGAATCGACTCAAGCACTCCGGCGCCTCCCTTCACGAGGTCATCAAGCAGGGTCGCGAGAACGACGTCATCGGCAAGATGAAGGTCTCCGCCCTGCTCGAATCGCTCCCGGGCGTGGGCAAGGTCCGCGCCAAGCAGATCATGGAGCGACTCGGTATCTCCGAGAGCCGCCGGGTGCGTGGCCTTGGCTCAAACCAAGTCGCCTCCCTGGAGCGCGAGTTCGGCAGCACCGGCTCCTGAGTCCTGGCACCCCGGGATTCCTGGAATAATCGCCGCATGGCTGCAACATTCCGGGGGACGACCCCCGAGCCCCCGGACGTACGTCCACGGCTGACCGTGCTCTCCGGCCCCTCGGGTGTCGGTAAGAGCACGGTCGTCGTTCATATGCGCAAGGCACACCCCGAGGTGTGGCTCTCGGTGTCGGCAACGACCCGAAAGCCGCGCCCCGGTGAGCGGCACGGCGTCCACTACTTCTTCGTCACCGACGAGGAGATGGACAAGCTGATTGCCAACGGCGAGCTCCTGGAGTGGGCCGAGTTCGCCGGCAACCGCTACGGCACACCGCGTGCGGCCGTGCTGGAGCGTCTGGAGTCCGGCGAGTCGGTCCTCCTGGAGATCGATCTCCAGGGCGCCCGGCAGGTCCGTGAGTCCATGTCGGACGCTCTGCTGGTGTTCCTGGCTCCTCCCTCCTGGGACGAGCTGGTGCGCCGACTGACCGGGCGGGGCACCGAACCGCCCGAGGTGATCGAACGCCGCCTGGAGGCGGCCAAGATCGAACTGGCCGCCGAGCCGGAGTTCGACGAGACCCTGGTCAACACCTCTGTCGAGGACGTGGCGCGCGAGCTGCTAGCCTTGATGGAAGTTGTGTGATCGTTTTCGATCCCATCCCACCTTTCGGAAGGCAGAGCGTGTCCTCTTCCATCTCCACGCCCGAGGGCATCATCAACCCTCCGATCGACGAGCTCCTCGAAGCCACCGACTCGAAGTACAGCCTGGTGATCTACGCGGCCAAGCGTGCCCGCCAGATCAACGCGTACTACTCGCAGCTCGGCGAGGGCCTCCTTGAGTACGTCGGTCCGCTCGTGGACACCCATGTCCACGAGAAGCCGCTCTCGATCGCCCTGCGTGAGATCAACGCGGGTCTGCTGACGTCCGAGGCCGTTGAGGGCCCCGCGCAGTAGTATTTTCAAGTTTCGGCTCACTTATCCACAGGCCCGACAGCGCGACTGTCGGGCCTGTGGTGTGTCATAGACGCGTATCGAGTCGGGTGTCGAGCGCGTATCGAGTCAGGGGAGGCCCGATGGGCAAGCCGAAGGTCGTACTGGGGGTCAGTGGCGGCATCGCCGCGTACAAGGCCTGTGAGCTGCTGCGGAGACTGACGGAGTCCGGCCACGACGTCCGCGTCGTCCCCACCGGGTCCGCCCTGCACTTCGTCGGCGCCGCGACCTGGTCCGCGCTCTCCGGCCACCCCGTCTCCACCGAGGTCTGGGACGACGTCCACGAGGTCCCGCACGTCCGCATCGGACAGCAGGCCGACCTGGTCGTCGTGGCCCCGGCCACCGCCGACATGCTCGCGAAGGCGGCCCACGGTCTCGCCGACGACCTGCTTACGAACACCCTCCTCACCGCCCGCTGTCCGGTCGTCTTCGCCCCCGCGATGCACACGGAGATGTGGGAGCATCCGGCCACCCGGGAGAACGTGGCGACACTGCGCCGCCGCGGCGCCCTCGTCATCGAACCGGCCGTGGGGCGCCTCACCGGCGTCGACACGGGCAAGGGACGTCTGCCCGACCCGGCCGAGATCTTCGAGGTCTGCCGCCGAGTCCTGGCCCGGGGTGTGACGGAACCCGACCTCGTCGGCCGACACGTCGTCGTCAGCGCCGGGGGCACCCGCGAGCCCCTCGACCCGGTCCGCTTCCTCGGCAACCGCTCCTCCGGCAAGCAGGGGTACGCGCTCGCCCGTACGGCCGCCGCGCGGGGCGCCCGGGTCACTCTGATCGCCGCGAACACCGGCCTGCCGGACCCGGCAGGTGTGGACGTCGTGCCCGTGGGGACGGCCGTCCAACTGCGCGAGGCCGTGCTGAAGGCGGCCTCCGACGCCGACGCCGTGGTGATGGCCGCGGCGGTCGCGGACTTCCGCCCGGTGGCCTACGCGACCGGCAAAATCAAGAAGAAGGACGACGAAGATCCCGAACCCGTCGCCCTGGTCCGGAATCCAGACATTCTCGCGGAGATCTCGGCCGACCGCGCCCGAGCCGGCCAGGTGGTCGTCGGCTTCGCCGCCGAGACGGACGACGTACTCGCCAACGGCCGTACGAAGCTGCGGCGCAAGGGGTGTGACCTGCTCGTCGTCAACGAGGTGGGGGAGCGCCGGACCTTCGGTTCCGAGGAGAACGAGGCCGTCGTGCTGGGCGCCGACGGCAGCGAGACCCTGGTGCCGCACGGGCCGAAGGAGGCACTGGCCGAGGTCGTATGGGATCTGGTCGTCAGCCGCCTGGAGTGAGCGTCGGTGAGTATTTCCGCCGCCCCGACAGATCCCCAACATCCCTTCTGTCCCGTACTTCGGGGCGTGGCGCCCCCTGGCGCACACCGCTCGTGATGGGCAGAATGCCCGTGTCGCAGGTCACGACGCTTCCGAGAGGCGAGACGGATGGGCGGATGGCCGAGTGCGACCGATAAACTGTTCTTGGACGACGCCGGGCGCAGCTCCCGAGCCGTCCGCCAATGATCAGCCAGCAGCCGCTGCAACCACAGGGAGCGTTGTGTCCCGTCGCCTTTTCACCTCGGAGTCCGTGACCGAAGGTCACCCCGACAAGATCGCTGACCAGATCAGCGACACGATTCTCGATGCGCTTCTGCGCCAAGACCCCACGTCCCGAGTCGCCGTCGAGACGCTGATCACCACCGGCCTGGTGCATGTGGCCGGCGAGGTCACCACCAAGGCCTACGCGCCCATCCCGCAACTGGTGCGCGACAAGATCCTGGAGATCGGCTACGACTCCTCGAAGAAGGGCTTCGACGGCGCCTCCTGCGGCGTGTCCGTGTCGATCGGCTCGCAGTCGCCGGACATCGCGCAGGGGGTCGACACGGCGTACGAGCAGCGCGTCGAGGGCGACGAGGACGAACTCGACAAGCAGGGCGCCGGCGACCAGGGCCTGATGTTCGGCTACGCGACGGACGAGACCCCGGAGCTGATGCCGCTCCCGATCCACCTCGCGCACCGTCTCGCGCGCCGTCTGTCCGAGGTCCGCAAGAACGGGACGATCCCGTACCTGCGCCCCGACGGCAAGACCCAGGTCACCATCGAGTACGACGGTGACAAGGCGGTCCGTCTGGACACGGTCGTCGTCTCCTCGCAGCACGCGAGCGACATCGACCTGGACTCGCTTCTGGCTCCCGACATCCGCGAGTTCGTCGTGGAGCACGAGCTGAAGGCTCTTCTCGACGACGGCATCAAGCTGGAGACCGACGGCTACCGCCTGCTGGTCAACCCGACCGGCCGCTTCGAGATCGGCGGCCCGATGGGCGACGCGGGCCTCACCGGCCGCAAGATCATCATCGACACGTACGGCGGCATGGCCCGGCACGGCGGCGGCGCCTTCTCGGGCAAGGACCCGTCCAAGGTCGACCGCTCCGCGGCGTACGCGATGCGCTGGGTCGCCAAGAACGTCGTCGCCGCGGGCCTCGCCTCGCGCTGCGAGGTCCAGGTCGCGTACGCGATCGGCAAGGCCGAGCCGGTGGGCCTCTTCGTGGAGACCTTCGGCACGGCCAAGGTCGACGCCGACAAGATCGAGGCCGCGATCACCACGGTCTTCGACCTCCGCCCGGCCGCGATCATCCGCGACCTCGACCTGCTGCGCCCGATCTACGCCCAGACGGCGGCGTACGGCCACTTCGGCCGCGAGCTGCCCGACTTCACGTGGGAGCGGACGGACCGCGTGGAAGCGCTGCGGAAGGCTGTCGGTCTGTAAGGCCCGCAGGGGACTGCTTGATCGATCGTCGAGGCCCGGTGTCCTGTTGGGGGCGCCGGGCTTCGACGTGTCGGGAAATGGCTGGCGGGGTGGGGGCTCGGCTTCCTACTGTGGTGCTCTCCCGGTGCGCAGGCCGCGGTTACTTCGGTGGAGTGCGTCCGTTGGGCGTGCGGTGAATCTGGAATTTCGTGCCGCTGCCGACTTGATCTCGGGAGTTCGGGCGCCGCCCGTTGTCAGTGGCGTTTGGTAAGAATGCAGGCGTGAGCAGCGAGAACGGGCAGGGGAGTGGCGGGGACCGGAGGCCCGACGGGGCGGCGCCGCCCGAGCAGCTTGCGTTGATTCGGGAGAGCGTCCGGCAGGCCAAGGCGCCGCGGGCCAAGCCGCGGACCTGGCGGGGGGCCGCGCTCGCCAAGGAGTTGCCGGTCGCGCGGGTCCTGGTCGACAAGGGCGTGCTGCACCTCGACCGCTACTTCGACTATGCCGTGCCCGAAGAGCTGGATGCCGAGGCGCAGCCCGGAGTGCGGGTGCGAGTCAGGTTCGGGGCCGGGCGGCATCGGGTGCGGGACGGGCGCCGTGAGGGCGGGGGGCTCATCGACGGGTTCCTTGTCGCACGGCTCGCCGAATCCGACTACTCCGGGCCACTGGCCGCGCTGGCACAGGTCGTGTCCCCCGAGGTCGTGCTGAGCGAGGAACTGCTCTCGCTGGCTCGGGCCGTCGCCGATCGGTACGCGGGGAGCCTCGCCGATGTGCTGCAACTGGCCGTGCCGCCGCGCAACGCCCGGGCGGAGAAAGCGGCCCCGGCCGTGGGTCTGCCCGTCACCGGGGCGCCCGATGCCGGCACCTGGGGGCGGTACGAGCAGGGGGGCGCGTTTCTCGAGACGCTCGCCTCCGGAGGTGCGCCGCGTGCCGTGTGGAACGCCCTGCCCGGGCCCGAGTGGAGCGAGGAGCTGGCTCGGGCCGTCGGTGCGGCCCTCGCCTCCGGGCGCGGGGCGCTCGTCGTCGTGCCGGACGGACGTGCTGTCGCGCGGGTCGACGCCGCCCTGACCGCCCTCCTGGGGGAGGGACGGCACGCCGTACTCACGGCCGACGCCGGGCCCGAGAAGCGGTACCGGGAGTGGCTCGCCGTGCGGCGGGGTGCTGTACGTGCCGTGGTCGGGACCCGGGCCGCCATGTTCGCGCCCGTCCGGGATCTGGGGCTCGTCGCGATCTGGGACGACGGCGACGACAGCCACAGTGAGCCGCACGCCCCGCAGCCGCATGCGCGCGAGGTGCTGTTGCTGCGGGCCGCGCAGGACAAGTGCGCCTTCCTGCTGGGGAGTTGGAGCTGCACGGTGGAAGCCGCGCAGCTTGTCGAGAGCGGGTGGGCCCGGCCGCTGGTCGCCGGGCGGGAGCAGGTGCGGGCTGCTGCCCCGCTCGTACGGACCGTCGGCGACGGGGATCTCGCCCGGGACGAGGCCGCCCGGGCCGCACGGCTGCCGACCCTCGCCTGGCAGGCGCTGCGGGACGGACTGAAGCACGGGCCGGTGCTGATCCAGGTGCCCCGGCGGGGCTACGTACCGCGGCTTGCCTGCGCCCGGTGCAGGGAACCCGCCCGGTGCCGGCACTGTGCCGGCCCGATGGAGGCGCGGGACGCCGGGGCTCCATGGTGCGCATGGTGCGGGCGGGAGGAGACCGCCTGGCACTGTCCGGAGTGCGGCGGGTTCCGGCTGCGGGCGCAGATCGTGGGCGCGCGGCGGACCGCCGAGGAACTGGGGCGGGCATTTCCGGCCGTGCCCGTGCGGACCTCCGGGCGCGAGCATGTGCTGGACACGGTGCCGGGGACGCCCGCGCTGGTCGTCAGCACGCCCGGCGCCGAGCCCGTCGCCGAGGGCGGGTATGCGGCTGCCCTGCTGCTGGACGGCTGGGCCATGCTCGGGCGCCCCGACCTGAGGGCCGGGGAGGACGCGCTGCGGCGGTGGATGGCGGCTGCGGCTCTCGTACGCGGACAGGGCGTGCGAGGGGAGGGGACACAGGGGGGGACGGTTGTCGTGGTCGCCGAGCCCACCCTGCGGCCGGTGCAGGCGCTGGTGCGGTGGGATCCCGTCGGGCATGCCGTGCGGGAGCTCGCGGAGCGCGCCGAGCTCGGGTTCCCGCCGGTGTCGAGGATGGCGTCCGTGGCCGGGACGGCGGAGGCAGTCGCCGGATTCCTCGCCGGGGCCGAACTCCCGAAGGACGCCCAGGTGTTGGGGCCGGTGCCGCTGCCGGTCACGCCGACGGGACGGCCCCGGCGGACAGGGGCGCCCCCGCCGGGCGAGCACTGGGAGCGCGCGTTGGTCCGGGTGCCACCGGGGAGCGGGTCCGCGCTGGCCGCCGCGCTGAAGGCTGCCCAGGCCGCGCGGATGGCTCGGGCGGGGCGGGGCGGCGAGGAGAGCGTGTGGGTGCGGATCGATCCGCCCGACATCGGGTGAGGCGGGAGCGGCCCGGGGTACACCTCTGCCCTCCCGGCGGTGGGGCGGGAGGGCAGAGGGTGGGGTGGGGTTGTGGTTCGGGTCAGCCGTTGCGTGGGCCGGGGAAGGCTGTGGGCCGCGACTCGTCGCGCTGGAACGCCGTGGGCCTTGCCTCGTCGCGGAGGGTTGGACTGCCCGCCGTCGGCTGGGTCGGCATCGACCGGGCCGCGGGCACCGTGGGCATGGCGGTGCCGACGCCGCTGACCGTGCCGACGCCGACCGTGCGGCTTGCTGAGGTCTCCGTGGCGCGCTCGGCGTCGGCCGCTGCCTGGGCGGCGGCACGGCGGGCGCCGTAACGGCGGTGGACGGCCTGCTTGGTGACCCCGAGCGCGGAGCCCACCGCGTCCCACGAGAAGCCGAGCGAGCGGTCGAAGTCCACGGCGGCCGTGACCAGGGTCTCGACGCTGTCCCGCAGCTCCTGGGCGAGGCGGACGGTCGGGGCGGGGGCGCGCCCGTAGACGACGAAGCCCGTGGAGGGGCCGGAGCGGCGCGGGCGGTAGACATTGCCCAACTGGGCGGTGAGCGTGCGCAGTGCGTCCACCTGCCGGCGGACCCGCTCGATGTCCCGCACCAGCAAGTGCAGGCTGGCCCGAGCCTGGGCGTCGTGGGTTGCGTGGTCGGCCATGAACAAGCCTCTCGAACCGGCGTTGAAAAGGAAGGGCCGCGCGGTGTGCGGCCCGTTGTGGTCAACTCTTTCTTGACCAACGCGATTTTGCGTGAGTGGTCACGGTGCGGGGGCGTAGGGACATATGCGTACGCCCCCTGGCGAGCGCGGTCATAGACTGGTGCGCTGCCCGCAGAATCCCGTCCGAGAGGCCCCCGCCCACCCATGAGGCTTGTCTTCGCTGGTACCCCCGAGGTCGCCGTTCCCGCTCTGGATGCCCTGATCGGGTCGGGACGGCATGAAGTGGTCGCCGTCGTCACGCGACCCGACGCGCCTGCCGGGCGGGGACGCAGGCTGGTCGCCAGCCCCGTGGCCCAGCGGGCCGAGGAGGCCGGGATCGAGGTGCTGAAGCCCGTCAAGCCGAGGGACGAGGCGTTCCTCGCGAGGCTCCGGGAGATCGGGCCCGACTGCTGTCCTGTGGTCGCCTACGGGGCCCTGCTGCCCCGCGTCGCCCTCGACATCCCCGCCCACGGCTGGGTCAACCTGCACTTCTCGCTGCTCCCCGCCTGGCGTGGCGCGGCGCCCGTGCAGCACTCCATCATGGGCGGCGACGAGATCACCGGCGCCTCCACCTTCCTCATCGAGGAGGGCCTCGACTCCGGGCCCGTCTACGGCACGGTGACCGAGACGATCCGGCCCACCGACACCAGCGGCGACCTGCTGACACGGCTCGCCTTCGCCGGCTCCGGGCTGCTGGCCGCGACCATGGACGGCATCGAGGACGGCACCCTGAAGGCCGTACCGCAGCCCGCCGACGGCATCACCCTCGCGCCGAAGATCACCGTCGAGGACGCTCACGTCGACTGGTCTGTGCCCGCCCTCCGGGCCGACCGGATCGTGCGCGGGTGCACTCCCGCGCCCGGCGCCTGGACGGTGTTCCGGGGCGAGCGGCTCAAGCTCATCCACGTCACGCCCGTGCCCGAGCGCACCGATCTCGCTCCCGGCGTGCTCTCCGTCGGCAAGAACAACGTGTACGTCGGCACCGGATCGCACGCCGTCGAGCTGCTGTGGGTGCAGGCGCAGGGGAAGAAGCCGATGCGCGCCGCCGACTGGGCCCGGGGCGTGCGGATCGCCGACGGCGAGGTTCTCGGAGCCTGAGCCGTCGTTCTCACGGCCCGCTGCAGTAGCCGTACCGCGAGGTTCCGGGCGGCCCGACACGACGTACGCTGGAAACAGCACCCCTCATCCCGTATCCGGAGCACCTTTTTCGTGAGCGAGCAGCCCAGTCGGCCCCACAAGACCGGCAAGCCGTACCGTCGGCCCCAGAAGGACCCCGTCCGCATCCTTGCCTTCGAGGCGCTGCGGGCCGTGGACGAGCGGGACGCGTACGCCAACCTGGTGTTGCCGCCGCTCCTGCGGGCGGCCCGGGCGAAGGGGGACTTCGACGGGCGGGACGCGGCCCTCGCGACCGAGCTGGTGTACGGGACGCTGCGTCGGCAGGGGACCTACGACGCCGTGATCAGCCAATGCGTCGACCGGCCCCTGCGCGAGGTCGATCCGCCGGTGCTCGATGTGCTCAGCCTCGGCGTTCACCAGCTGCTCGGGACGCGGATCCCCACGCACGCAGCCGTGTCCGCCTCCGTCGAGCTGGCCAGGGTCGTGCTCGGTGACGGGCGGGCCAAGTTCGTGAACGCCGTGCTGCGCAAGGTCGCCCAGCACGATCTCGACGGCTGGATCGAGCGGGTCGCGCCGCCCTACGACGACGATCCCGAGGACTACCTCGCTGTGGTGCACTCGCATCCCCGGTGGGTCGTCTCCGCCCTGTGGGATTCGCTGGGGGGTGGCCGCGCGGGGATCGAGGAACTGCTCGCCGCCGACAACGAGCGGCCCGAGGTCACCCTGGTCGCCCGGCCAGGACGGTCCACCACCGAGGAGCTGCTCCTCGAAGAGGCCGCGGTGCCGGGGCGCTGGTCGCCGTACGCCGTGCGGCTCGCCGAAGGCGGGGAACCCGGGGCCATCGACGCCGTACGGGACGGGCGGGCGGGCGTGCAGGACGAGGGCAGTCAGCTCGTCGCACTCGCCCTGGCCAACGCGCCGCTCGACGGGCCCGACAAGGCCTGGCTCGACGGGTGTGCCGGGCCGGGCGGCAAGGCCGCGCTGCTCGCCGCGCTCGCCGCGGAGCGGGGTGCGCTGCTGCTCGCCTCCGAGAAGCTGCCGCACCGGGCCGGGCTGGTCGCGAAGGCACTGAACGGCAATCCGGGCCCGTACCAGGTCGTCGTGGGGGACGGGACCCGGCCGCCGTGGCGGGCCGGGAGTTTCGACCGGGTACTGATGGACGTGCCGTGTACCGGGCTCGGGGCGCTGCGCAGGCGGCCCGAGGCGCGTTGGCGGCGACGCCCCGATGACCTGGAAGGTTTCGCACCGCTCCAGCGCGCGCTGCTGACCACCGCGCTGGAGTCGGTCCGCGTCGGCGGGATCGTCGGCTACGCCACCTGCTCGCCGCACCTCGCCGAGACCCGGGCTGTTGTCGACGACCTGCTCAAGCAGCACCCGAACACCGAACTCGTCGACGCCCGGCCGCTGTTGGAGGGCGTGACGGACCTCGGTGACGGTCCCGACGTGCAGCTGTGGCCGCATCTGCACGGGACCGACGCCATGTATCTGGCCCTCATCCGCCGGACCGGTTGACCGTCGGGGCGGCGGCGGGCTCCGGGGCCGTGGTTCTGCCGTCCGCCCGGGCCAGGCGGTGCGGCCACCACACCTTCGGGCCCACGTCCAGGAACAGGGCCGGGACCAGCACCGACCGGACCACGAGCGTGTCCAGGATGACGCCCAGGGCCACCGCGAAGCCGATCTCCGCGAACGCCACCATCGGCAGTGTGCCCAGGGCCGCGAACGTGCCGGCCAGGACCAGGCCCGCCGAGGTGATGACCGCGCCGGTCGTCGACAGGCCCGTCACCACACCCTTGCGGGTGCCCTGGCGGGCCGCCTCCTCGCGGATCCGGGTGGTCAGGAAGATGTTGTAGTCGATGCCCAGCGCCACCAGGAACACGAAGACGAAGAGCGGGAAGTCCGTCGACTCGCCCGCGTAGTCGAACAGGTGGCGGAAGGCGAGGGCGCTGATGCCCAGCGCCGCCGCGAAGGACAGCACCACCGTGCCGATCAGCAGCAGCGGGGCGACCAGGGCGCGGAGCAGGCCGCAGAGGATCAGCAGGACCACCGCCAGGACGAGCGGGATGATCAGCAGGTTGTCGTGCGTCGTCGCCCTGTCCATGTCCAGCAGGGCCGCCGTACCGCCGCCCACCTGGGCGTCGGCGTCCGGCACCGCGTGCACGGCGTCCCGGACCCGCTCCACGGTCTGTTTCGCGGCCTCGCTGTCCGCGGGGGCGGTCATCGTGGCCTCGAACAGCACCTTGCCCTCGTGGGAGGCCTTCGTGCCCGGCGGCAGGCCGAGGGACGTGGGCACCACGCCACGCGTCTCCGCGACCGCCCGGCCGACCTGCTGGGCCTGTGCCTGGTTGCTGATGACGACGAGCGGATCGCCGCTGCCCGCCGGGAAGTAGCGTGCGGACACCTCTTGGCCGACGATCGAGTCCGGCTTGTCGGTGAACGCGTCCGCGTTGCTCAGACCCTCGGCGCGCAGCTGCATCAGGCCGAACGAACATGCGATCAGGGCTGCCGCCGTGATGCCCCAGATCATGCGCGGACGGACGGCGATGCCCCGGCCCATCCGGGCCCAGAGGCCGCGCTCGGTCGGGTCGGGCGAGTTGTTGTGCGGGATCACCGGCCAGAAGATCCAGCGGCCGCAGATCACCAGTAGGGCGGGGAAGAGCGTGATCATGGCCAGCAGGGCCACCGCCACCCCGATCGCCGCCACCGGGCCAAGGCCGCTCGTCGAGTTCATCTCGGCGGCCACCAGCACCAGCATGCCGAGGACGACCGTCGCGCCGGACGCGATGACGGCGGGGCCCGCGCGGTGCAGGGCAAGGGCCATCGCCTCGTGGCGGTCCTCGTGGCGGCGCAGCTCCTCCCGGTAGCGGGCGACCAGGAGCAGGGCGTAGTCCGTCCCCGCGCCGAACACCAGCACGGTGAGAATGCCGGCGCTCTGGCCGTTCACCGTCAGGCCCGCGTGTTCGGCGAGGAAGTAGATCAGCGCCTGCGCGGTGAACAGGGCCGCGACCACGCCGAGCAAGGGCATGACGATCAGGGTGGGGCTGCGGTAGGTGAGCAGCAGCATCACGATGACGACGCCCATCGCCGAGAGCAGCAACGTCGAGTCGATGCCCTCGAAGGCCTCCGAGAAGTCCGCCGACGTACCGCCGGGCCCCGTGATGTGCACGGCCATCCCGGCCGCACCGCTACCGGCGGCGGCCCGGATGGAGTCGACGGCGGGCGAGATCTCCTCCCAGCCCTTCTCGTCCATCGTGATGGGTACGAAGATCTGCGCGGCCCGCGGATCGGAAGCGCGGTCCCACACCGGGCCCCGGGTCTCCGCGCCCCGGATGCCGTGGTCCCGCAGCTTCTCGATGCGCGCCGCGCCCGCGGTGATCCGGGCCCGGTCCGCCGCCGTGAGACCGCTCTCGCGCGCGTAGACGACGATCGCGGGGATCTGCTCAGGCCTGAAGCCCTCGGAGAGATGCAGCACCTGGGTGGACTCGGCGGACCCCGGCAGCCAGGAAGCGGCGTCATTGTCCTGGGCATCGGTGAGCTTCTGCGCAAAGGGCGCGACAAACACCAGCAGCACCAGCCACAGTGCCAACACCAGCCACTTGGCCCGCCGCCCACAGACGAAATACGCGATCCCACGGTGACTGTTCATACCAACCTCGCCTGGTCGCGGTCAGGGGCGCGGAGAACTGCGCGAGCAACCACGACGGACCCGCAACCTGCCCACCACCTTCGCCACGCCGGACCCGAACGCGCAACCCCCGGAGGGCATGGCACGCTTGGGTCATGGCCGCGCAGATCAACCCCAGTATCCTGTCCGCAGACTTCGCCCGACTCGCCGAGGAGGCGAAGGCGGTCGATGGGGCCGACTGGCTTCACGTCGATGTGATGGACAACCATTTCGTACCGAACCTCACGCTGGGTGTGCCGGTCGTGGAGTCCCTGGCCCGGGCGACGGACATCCCGCTGGACTGCCACTTGATGATCGAGGACCCTGATCGATGGGCTCCGCAGTACGTGGAAGCGGGGGCCGGTTCCGTCACCTTCCATGTGGAGGCCGCCGCCGCTCCGGTGCGGCTCGCCCGCGAGATCCGGGCGAAGGGTGCCCGGGCCTCCATGGCCCTCAAGCCCGCGACCCCGATCGAGCCGTACGAGGATCTGCTGCCCGAACTCGACATGTTGCTGATCATGACGGTCGAGCCGGGTTTCGGCGGCCAGGCGTTTCTCGACATCATGCTCCCCAAGATTCGCCGCACCCGCGAGTTGATCAGCAAGCACGGCCTTGAGCTGTGGCTCCAGGTCGACGGAGGCGTCGCCGCCTCCACCATCGAGCGCTGCGCCGAGGCCGGCGCCGATGTCTTCGTCGCCGGATCGGCTGTCTACGGCGCCGCGGACCCGGCCGAGGCGGTACGTGCACTGCGCACCCAGGCGCGGACGGCGACCGCGGGTGCGTCCTGGGCGTGCGGCCACTGAGCCAAGGGAACGTGAACGACGTACTTCTGGGCAGATCAAGTACTCGGGATCTGACAGGATGAACGGCGAATCCAGAATGTGAACAGCAGCGATGTAAGAGCAGTGAGGAGATCGCCGTGTCGGGTATGTCGGCTGGCCGGTCAGCCATGCGGATGGGACCCGCTGAGCTGGTGCAGGCGGCGGCCATGGCCCGCCGCTTCTACCTGGAGGGCAAGTCCAAGATCCAGATCGCCGAGGAGTTCGGCGTCAGCCGCTTCAAGGTGGCCCGGGTCCTGGAGACCGCTCTCGAACGGGATCTGGTGCGGATCGAGATCCGTGTACCGGCCGAACTGGACGCCGAGCGCTCTGACGCGCTGCGCGCCCGGTACGGCCTCAGGCATGCGGTCGTGGTCGAGTCCCCGGCCGAGGCCTCCGAGGAGTCACCCGATCCTGAGAACCTCGGTGAAGTGGCCGCCGACCTGCTCGGCGAGCTGGTCAACGAAGGCGATGTGCTGGGTCTCGCCTGGGGCCGGTCCACCATCCACATGGCGGCGGCCCTCGACCGGCTGCCGCCCTGCACGGTGGTTCAGCTGACGGGCGTGTACGACGCCGGAACCGCCGAGCGCGGCTCCGTCGAGGCGGTCCGCCGTGCCGCCCAGGTGTCCGGCGGCGACGCCCACCCCATCTACGCCCCGATGCTGCTGCCCGACGCGGCCACCGCCGCCGCGCTGCGCAACCAGACCGGGATCGCGCGGGCCTTCGAGTACTTCGACAAGGTCACCGTCGCCTGCGTCTCCATCGGCTCCTGGGAAGCCGGTATCTCGACGGTGCACGACATGCTCAGCGACGAGGAACGCAGCCACTACGCGTCCCTGGGTGTCGCCGCCGAGATGTCCGCGCATCTCTTCGACAGCGAGGGGCGCCGGGTCGGCCGTGACCTCGGCGAGCGGTGCATCACCGTCAAGACGGACCAGCTCCGCCGGGTTCCCGAGGTCGTCGCGATCGCGGGCGGGCAGCGCAAGGCCGCTGCCATCGACGCGGTGCTGCGGTCCGGGCTGGTCACCAGCCTGGTCACGGACACCGCGGCCGCGGACTACCTGATGACGGCGGGCCCGACGCCGAAGCCGGCGCTCAACAGGGCGGACCCGGACGGGATCTGACGGGTTGTGAAGGTGCGGGTGGTGCCCGGGTTCCCTTCGGAGCCCGGGCACCGCTCTGTTCGACGGCTCTGCCCGACAGTTCGTCAGTCGTGCTCGTCGCCCTCAGCGTTCACGCGCGGCAGAATCCGGTCGAGCCGACGGGGCGTCCACCAGGCGTGGGCGCCCAGCAGCGTCATGACCGCCGGCACCAGCAGCAGCCGTACGACCGTCGCGTCGATGAGCACGCTCACAGCGAGTCCCAGGCCGAGCATCTTCACCACCACGTTGTCGCTCAGGACGAACGCGGCGAAGACGCTCACCATGATCAGGGCCGCGCAGGTGATCACCCGGGCGGTGATCTCCAGGGCGTGGGCCACGGAGGCCCGGGCGTCACCGGTGCGCAGCCAGGCCTCGTGGACACGGGAGAGCAGGAAGATCTCGTAGTCCATGCTGAGCCCGAAGATGATCGCGAACATCATCATCGGCACATAGCTCTCGATGGGCACCTTGCCCGTCACACCCAGGGCGGGCCCGCCCCAGCCCCACTGGAAGACGGCGACGACGACGCCGTACGAGGCCGCGATCGACAGGACGTTGAGCACGGCCGCCTTCAGCGCCACCAGCAGGCCCCGGAAGACGGCCAGGATGATCAGGAAGGCGAGGGCGACGACCACGCCGATGATCAGCGGGAGGCGGCTCGCGACGATGTCACGGAAGTCGACCTGGGCGGCGGTCGTGCCGGTCACGTAGCCGTGCGCCGCCGTTCCGGAGACGGCGTCGGGCAGGGTCGTGTCGACGAGGCGGTTCGTCAGGGCGGTGGTCGTCCCGCTCTGCGGCGACGCCTTGGAGTAGACCGTGCCGATCAGGACGTCGCCGTCCTTGGTCGCGGTGAGCGGAGTGGCGGTGGCCGCGCCCGGTACGTCCGTCAGCGCCTTGGACGCCTTCGAGGCGAGGGCGGAGCGCTGGTCGGCGGGCACCTTCGTCTGGTCGATGACGACGGTCAGCGGTCCGTTGGAGCCGGGCCCGAACGACTGGGCCATGATGTCGTACGCCCGCCGGTCCGTGAACGACTTCGGATCGGCGCCGTCCCCGATGTGGCCGAGCTGGAGGGACGCCACCGGGATCGCCAGCACCAGCACCGTCAGGACCCCGCCGGCCAGGAACCACCAGGGGCGCCGCTCGACGCGCTGGGCGTAGCGGTGCCAGGCGCCGTGTCCCTCGGCATCGTCGGTGCTTGCCTCGGCGACCGGGCGGCGTACCCGGTAGCGGTCGATACGGCGGCCGATGAGCCCCAGCAGGGCCGGGACCAGGGTGAGGGCGCCCACGACCGCGGAGACGACCGTCACGGCGGCGGCCACGCCCAGTTTGCCGATGAAGGTGACCCCGGAGACGGACAGCCCGGCCAGCGCGACGATCACCGTGCACCCGGAGACCAGGACGGCCCGCCCGCTGGTTGCGGTGGCGCGGCCCGCCGCCCGGACCGGATCGTCGCCGTCCATCAGGTTCTGCCGGTGCCGGGTGATCAGGAAGAGCGCGTAGTCGATGCCCACGCCGAGGCCGATCATCGTGGCCAGTGTGGGGGAGACCGTGGCGAAGGTGAACGCCGCCGCGAGCAGCCCGAGGCAGGCCAGTCCGCCGATCACGCTGATCAGCGCGGTCAGCAGGGGGATGCCGGCGGCGAGGACGCTGCCGAAGCCGACCAGCAGGACGACGATCGCCACCGCGAACCCGATCAGCTCGCTGGTCCGGTCGTCGGCTGCGGGGCGGGCCAGCTCGCCGAGCGGTCCGCCGTACTCGACCTGCACACCGGCCGCCCGCAGTGGTTTCACCGCGTTGTCGACGCCGTCGAGGTAGCCGTCGTCGAGGGTGGAGGGCTGGACGTCGAAGCGAACGGTGATGTAGGCGGTCTTCGCGTCGCTGGAGATCGGGCCGACGGTCTGTTTGCCGCTGGGCTGTGAGCCCGGCGGTGGCAGCGGGTTCTGGACGGACAGGACGTGGGGGAGTTTCTGCAGGTCGGTGACCGTCTGGGACATCTGTGTGGACACGTCGGTCAGCGGCTTGGCCGAGTCCCGCAGCACAATCTGGCTGCCGTAGCCGCCGGCCGCCGGATCGTGCTTCTTCAGTACGTCGAGGCCCTCCTGCGACTGGACCCCGGGGAGGGAGAAGTTGTCGGAGTAGTCACCGCCGAAGGAACGGTTGAGCACCTGGAGCCCGGCGAGCGCGACCAGCCAGGCCACGATCACGATCACGAAGTGCCGGGCACACCACTCGCCCAGCCGGCGCAGTCTCCCACGCGTGTCCTTGCGTCCCCCGGGTGCTGGTGCTGGTGCTGGTGTGGCTGTCGGCGATGACATGCGCGGCTCCCGCCGGAGACTCTGCCGGTCATCTTCATTGAACGACTCGCCGATCAACGTGTCCTGTTGGGAGGCTGTCACCCGGGTCTTCGCCCAGGATCTCGCCCGGTTTCCCGCCCGGGTCCTCGTTGTCATGGGGCGGGCGGTGGGATCTACTACAGCGATGATCACTTCGACCTATCGCGACTCCTCACGGCGGTGCTGAGATGACCGACCACCCGCTTGCTCCGGTGTTCGCCGGCCGCGCGCCCGCCGGTGTCCTGTCCTGGCCCGCCGCCCTGCCCGCGGACCGCGCGCTCGAAGCCGCCCGCGAGGCCGGCTGGGAGGCAGCCGACCTCGACCTCGCAGACGTGTCGGACAAGGCCGGGCTGATGACGGCCTGCGCCATCGCGATGCGCTTCCCGGACCACTTCGGGTCGAACTGGGACGCCCTGGCGGACTGCCTCGGCGACCTGCAGTGGTGGCCCGCGAGCCGAGGCCGGCTCCTCCTCGTCCGCAACTGGCAGGCATACGCGACGGCCCGGCCCGAGGAGTGGAACACGCTCCAGGAGATCTTCGCCGACGCCGCCGCGAGCTGGCGGGAGACGGAGACGGGGCTGGCGGTGGTGATGGTGCTCGCCTGAACTCTCCGTCGCTGGTCGGGCGTCGGTCCCTCGGAGGATGGCACGAGCCGTCCCACGATTCGTCTGGACGATCCGACCAGGCGGTTTCAGGTCACCGGCATGGGACAATGAGGTACGTGCTCTTCCCCCTGGCTGACCTGTCCGGGGGCCACCTTTGATCGACCGGGATGTGCAGCACGTGCGTTTCCTCAACGACATCCAGCCCCCGTACGACCTGACTTACGACGACGTCTTCATGGTCCCGAGCCGTTCCGCCGTGGGTTCCCGGCAGGCCGTGGATCTCAGTTCCCCCGACGGTTCGGGTACGACGATCCCGCTGGTCGTCGCCAACATGACCGCCATCGCGGGCCGCCGGATGGCCGAGACGGTCGCCCGGCGCGGCGGGCTCGTCGTCATCCCGCAGGACATCCCGATCGAGGTCGTCACCGACGTCGTCTCCTGGGTGAAGAGCCGCCACCTCGTTCTCGACACACCGATCATGCTCGCGCCGCACCAGACCGTCGCCGACGCTCTCGCCCTGCTGCCCAAGCGGGCGCACAACGCGGGTGTCGTCGTCGACGCCGAGCAGCGGCCGGTCGGTGTGGTCACCGACGCCGACCTGACCGGTGTGGACCGCTTCACCCAGCTCTCCGAGGTCATGTCGAAGGACCTGCTGCTCCTCGACGCCGACATCGACCCGCGCGAGGCCTTCAATCGCCTCGACGGCGCCAACCGCAGGTACGCGCCCGCTGTCGATGCCGACGGCAGGCTCGCCGGCATCCTCACCCGCAAGGGCGCGCTGCGTGCCACCCTCTACACGCCGGCCACGGATGTGAACGGCCGGCTGCGGATCGCCGCCGCCGTCGGCATCAACGGCGATGTGGCCGGAAAGGCGCAGCAACTGCTCGACGCGGGCGTCGACACGCTCGTCATCGACACCGCGCACGGTCATCAGGAGTCGATGCTCAGCGCCATCAAGCTGGTCCGGGACCTCGACCCGCACGTCCCGATCGCCGCGGGCAACATCGTCGCCGCCGAGGGCGTCAGGGACCTGATCGAGGCGGGCGCCGACATCATCAAGGTCGGCGTCGGACCGGGCGCCATGTGCACCACCCGCATGATGACGGGCGTGGGCCGGCCGCAGTTCTCGGCGGTCCTGGAGTGCGCGGCCGAGGCGAAGAAGTACGGCAAGCACGTGTGGGCGGACGGCGGGGTACGCCACCCCCGTGACGTCGCGATGGCGCTGGCCGCCGGTGCGTCCAACGTCATGGTCGGCTCCTGGTTCGCGGGGACGTACGAGTCCCCGGGCGACCTCCAGCAGGACGCCGCCGGGCACCTCTACAAGGAGTCGTTCGGCATGGCGTCGGCGCGTGCGGTACGCAACCGTACGTCGGAGGAGTCCTCCTACGACCGGGCCCGCAAGGCGCTGTTCGAGGAGGGCATCTCCACGTCCCGGATGTTCCTCGACCCGGCCCGTCCGGGCGTCGAGGACCTGATCGACTCGATCATCGCGGGCGTCCGCTCCTCCTGCACCTACGCCGGCGCCAACTCCCTGGAGGAGTTCGCCGAGAAGGCCATCGTCGGCATCCAGAGCGCCGCCGGGTACGCGGAGGGCAAGCCGCTCCACGCCAGCTGGAGCTGACCCGACCGTGCTGAACGATCTCGACGAACGCATCGTGCACGCCCTCGCCGAGGACGCGCGTCGCTCCTACGCGGACATCGGGCAGTTGGTCGGGCTGTCCGCGCCGGCGGTGAAGCGACGGGTGGACCGGCTGCGGGCGAGCGGGGCGATCACCGGGTTCACCGTGCGGGTGGATCCGGCGGCGCTGGGATGGGAGACGGAGGGGTTCGTCGAGATCTACTGCCGGCGGAACACCTCGCCGGAGACGATCCAGCGGGGGCTGGAGCGCTATCAGGAGGTGGTGGCCGCGTCCACCGTGACGGGGGAGGCGGATGCGGTGGTGCAGGTTTTCGCCTCTGACATGCGGCACTTCGAGCGGGTGCTCGAGCGTATTGCCGGGGAGCCGTTTGTCGAGCGGACGAAGTCCGTGCTGGTGCTGTCGCCGTTGCTGCGGAGGTTTTCTGCTGGGTCGCCTACGTAGGTGGGTTCTCGGGTGTTCGTCGGCGGGTGCGGGTTCGTCGTGGCTTTTCGCGCAGTTCCCCGCGCCCCTTGGCGGCGGTGCCCACTGCCCCGTTTGCAAGTCACCTCCTATTCGGCTGTCTTCCTCGCCAGGGCGTTGTTCGCTATCGAGTTGTGGACGCTGAAGCTCACCGCGTCGCCCCTGTAGCGGTCGTCCGACCATTCCACCGGGCGGCCTTCTCTTGTCGTCGTTACTTGGCGGACGCGTAGGAGGGGGCTCGTGCGGCGGATGTCGAGGAGTTCGGCGTCCTGGGCGCCGGCCGCCACCGCGTCGATGACGTGCTCGCCGTACGCGAAGACCAACCCCGTGTCCTCGAAGAGGCGTTGGGTGACCGACGGGCAGTCCGGTTCGATGGGTTCCACGGACGGGGCGATCCAGCCGGCGTAGACCGTGCTTTCCAGGAGGACCGGTTCGCCGTCCAGGCCGCGTACGCGCAGGACGTGCAACACCCTTTCCTTCTCGGGGAGTTGGAGGCGGATCGCGTCCTCCGTCGTCGCGGGACGGTACTCCTGGTGCACGACTCGGCCCGTTGCCTCGCGGCCCGTCGCGCGGGCCCACTGGGCGAAGCTGCGGAGTTCCTCGAAGGTCTGGCTGCGGCGGCTGGCCAGGACCACCCGGCGGGCGCCCTGGCGGGAGCCGATCAGGCTCTCGGACGTCAGGGCCGCCACCGCCTGGCGGATCGTGCCGTGGGCCACGGCGTAGTGCGCGGCGAGTTCCGTTTCCGGAGGCAGACGGCTGCCGACCGTGTACTGCTCGCGGTCGATCGCGCGGCGCAGCTCGTCGGCGATCTCCTCGTGTCGCGCCGTCATGCTTCCCCTCTGGGTTTGTCGCTGTGCACAGCGTGACCAGCAGCACTCCGTTGTCCACCGAGGAGTCACCGTTGGGGTCGCCGACGATGGCGTCGGTGATGGTGTCGCTCAGATGGTGGCGGCCGTCGGCGCTCGCGGTGTCGCCGTTGACGCTCTGGTCGCCGTAGAGGACCAGCGAGCCGGTGGGGGCGGAGGCAGGCGTGCTGACGTCGATGCCGGCCAGGTACGGCAGACCGGTGTCCGTGGTCTGCGTGAACTTTTCGGCCGCGGTGTCCCTGGTGCGGTTGGTCGCGTCGCTGACCCAGACCGGGGTCTGGGCCGAGGCGCGGCCGGGCAGGGCGGACACCGGGCCGTGTACCTGCAGGCCGGCGCTTCGGGCAGCGGTGCCGCCTCGGCCGCGAGCAGGCTGGCGGGGGGCGACGCGGGCTTCATCACGGTCGGCGGCGCGCTGAAGGGCAGCCTCTTCGTCGGCGCGGTGACGCTCTCCGCCTACGACGTCGCCGAGGCACCGCCGGCCCAGAAACTCCACACGGCCTCGCGGGACGCGGCGGGCCTCGCGGGCGGCCTTTCGGGCGCTGCCTACGGTGCTGAGGTGGGCGCGTCCATCGGCTCGGTCTTCCCTGGCGCGGGCACCGTCGTGGGCGGTGTCGTCGGAGGCATCATCGCCAGCGGTGTGGCGTCCGAGGTGGCCGACAAGGTCATGAATTGGTTCTGATCCTGAATGGAGGCATCCCCGGCATGACCGGTAACGAGCCTGAGGGGCTACTGCGGGTACTGATCGTGTACGAGCGGCCCGCGGCGGACAAGGTGATCTGTCACGCCCGTTGCGTCAGTGTGGGGCGAAGTGTCTTCCCCGGCGATTTGGTGCTCCCGATGGACACCCCACCGGATGCCGGGGGTCCCCCGGCCCGGGTACTCCGTATACACCGACAGCCTTACGGTGAGTTCACCGAACTGACCCCCGGCTGGAGCGCCGTCGTCGAGTTGGAGGGCGCGGACCTGTCCTGGGTGCGGCCCGACGCGAACCTCCGAGTGGTCCCGCCGGTGACCGGTACGGATCAGGTGCAGGGGGACTGAGACCCTCAGAACCCGAGCGGGGTGGGGGCGGCGGTGGCGAGAACAACGAATCGCCGCCCAGCCCCTTCCCCACGCAACGAATCGCTCACCGGCACGCAACGGCTCAGCCTTGTCCCGCCGAGCCCGCCCCCCGTACCGTCTATCTGTATCCCCAACCCCTTAAGCCCCTGCAAGGACCCCGCATGCGCACCGCCCTGCTCCAGAGCTCCGGCCGCCCCGGTTCCCTCGTCGAGAACCTCAAGGTGCTCGACGAGGCCGCGGGCCGGGCCGCCGCCGCGGGCGCCGCGCTGCTGGCCGCGCCGGAGATGTTCCTCACCGGGTACGCGATCGGCGACGGCATCGGCCACCTCGCCGAGCCCGCCGACGGCGACTCCGCCGACGCGGTCGCCGACATCGCCACCCGGCACGGCCTCGCGATCGCCTACGGCTACCCCGAGCGGTCCGGAGACCAGGTCTTCAACTCCGCACAGCTGATCTCCGCCGACGGCGAGCGTCTCGCCAACTACCGCAAGACCCACCTCTTCGGCTGCTTCGAACGCGACCACTTCACACCGGGCGAGCAGCCCGTCGTACAGGCCGAACTGGACGGGCTCCGGGTCGGCCTGATGATCTGTTACGACGTCGAGTTCCCGGAGAACGTCCGCGCCCACGCGCTCGCCGGCACCGACCTCCTGCTGGTCCCGACGGCACAGATGCACCCCTTCCAGTTCGTCGCCGAGTCCGTCGTACCGGTGCGGGCCTTCGAGAACCAGATGTACGTCGCCTACGTCAACCGGGTCGGTCAGGAAGGGGAGTTCGACTTCGTCGGGCTCTCCACGGTCGCCGGACCCGACGGAGTCGCCCGCACCAGGGCCGGTCGCGGTGAGGAACTCCTCCTCGCCGACGTCGACCACGTTCTCCTCGCCGCCTCCCGCGAGGCGAACCCGTATCTCCAGGACCGGCGCCCCGGCCTGTACGGCTCCCTCGTCTGAGCTTCCCCCCTTTTTTTCCGTACCCCCTTCACCTGCTTCACCCCGCAAGGAGTCCGTACCCCATGACGTCCACGGTGCCCACCGCCGTCCAGCACGCCGACGCGCAGCAGCCGCCGATCACCATGTTCGGGCCGGACTTCCCCTACGCCTACGACGACTTCCTCGCCCACCCGGCCGGCCTCGGGCAGGTGCCCGCGACCGAGCACGGCACCGAGGTCGCCGTCATCGGCGGCGGGCTGTCGGGGATCGTCGCCGCGTACGAGCTGATGAAGATGGGCCTCAAGCCCGTGGTCTACGAGGCCGATCAGATCGGCGGGCGGCTGCGGACCGTCGGGTTCGACGGCTGCGACCCCGCGCTCACCGCCGAGATGGGCGCGATGCGCTTCCCGCCCTCCTCCACCGCCCTCCAGCACTACATCGACCTGGTGGACCTGGAGACCCGGCCGTTCCCCAACCCCCTTGCCCAGTGCACCCCTTCGACGGTCGTCGACCTCAAGGGCGAGTCGCACTACGCCGAGACGGTCGGCGACCTGCCGCAGGTCTACCGTGATGTCGCCGAGGCCTGGAACACATGCCTCGAAGAGGGCGCCGACTTCTCCGACATGAACCGCGCCCTGCGTGAGCGCGACATCCCGCGCATCCGCGAGATCTGGGCACGGCTCGTCGAGAAGCTCGACAACCAGACCTTCTACGGCTTCCTCTGCGACTCAGAGTCCTTCAAGTCCTTCCGGCACCGCGAGATCTTCGGCCAGGTCGGCTTCGGGACGGGCGGCTGGGACACCGACTTCCCCAACTCGATCCTGGAGATCCTGCGGGTCGTCTACACCGAGGCCGACGACCATCACCGGGGCATCGTGGGCGGCAGCCAGCAACTGCCGCTGCGGCTCTGGGAACGCGAACCCGGGAAGATCGTCCACTGGCCGTACGGGACCTCCCTCGCGTCCCTGCACGTGAACGGCGTACCCCGCCCGGCCGTGACCCGCCTGCACCGCACGGCCGGCAACGGGATCACCGTCACCGACGCGGGCGGCGACATCCGTACGTACCCGGCGGCCGTCTTCACCGCCCAGTCCTGGATGCTGCTCTCGAAGATCGCCTGCGACGACTCGCTCTTCCCGATCGACCACTGGACCGCCATCGAGCGCACCCACTACATGGAGTCCAGCAAGCTCTTCGTGCCTGTCGACCGGCCGTTCTGGCTCGACAAGGACGAGCACACCGGGCGTGACGTGATGTCCATGACCCTCACCGACCGTATGACGCGCGGGACCTACCTCCTCGACGACGGTCCGGACAAGCCCGCCGTCATCTGCCTCTCGTACACCTGGTGCGACGACAGCCTCAAGTGGCTGCCGCTGTCCGCGAACGAGCGGATGGAGGTCATGCTGAAGTCGCTCGGCGAGATCTATCCGAAGGTCGACATCCGGGGGCACGTCATCGGCAACCCGGTCACCGTGTCCTGGGAGAACGAGCCCTACTTCATGGGCGCGTTCAAGGCCAACCTGCCCGGTCACTACCGTTACCAGCGGCGCCTGTTCACGCACTTCATGCAGGACCGGCTGCCCGCCGACAAGCGGGGCCTCTTCCTCGCCGGGGACGACATCTCCTGGACGGCGGGCTGGGCCGAGGGCGCCGTCCAGACCGCGCTGAACGCGGTCTGGGGCGTCATGCACCAGTTCGGCGGGACCACCGATCCGACCAACCCGGGCCCCGGTGACGTGTACGACGAGATCGCACCCGTCGAACTCCCCGAGGACTAGGACTAGGGCCAGGACCAGGACCAAGGGCTGTCGGGGTCGGTCAGAGCCCCGCGGTCCGTGCCGCCTCGTACAACTCGGCGGCCAGGTCCTTGAGTTCGCCGGCGTCCCTCGGGGTGTCGCCGAAGTCGAAGAAGAACTCGTCGAGGCCGATCTCGGCGTGGGCGGCGAGGTCGGTAACGATCTGGTCGACGCTGCCCTGGAAGGGGCGGCGGTCGGCGCCGTCGTATGCCTTCGCCGTGTAGGTGGGGTTCACCCGCGCCACCGTCTCGATCGGCCTGGTGCGGCCCTTCTCGGCGGCGACGTCCTGCACCTGCCGCCACTGGGCGGCGAGTTGCTCGGCACCCATGGCGATCGGGTGCCAGCCGTCGCCGCGTTCGACGAGCCGGGCCAGTGCCTTCTTGCTGTTGGCGGGCAGGAGGATCGGGATGGGGCGGGCGGGCTTGGGACCGATCACGGACGACGCGATCTTCGTCAGGCGGCCGTCGTACTGGACCGGGTCCGGGCCCCAGACCGCCCGGCACACGTCGAGGATCTCGTCCAGCACCTGACCGCGCTCCGCGAACGGGGCCACTCCGGCGGCGGCGTACTCGTCGACGGACCAGCCGGTGCCGAAGCCCGCTACCACCCGGCCGCCGCTCGCTGCGTCCAACGTGCCGAGCGTGCGGGCCAGTTGGAAGGGGCCGTGCAGCGGGGCCACCAGCACACTGGTGCCCAGGCGGGCGTGCTCGGTGGCCGTGGCGGCCAGCGTGAGCGTCACCAGCGGTTCGGCCAGACCCCGGTACGCGTCGGGCCAGGCGAGGCCCTCGATGCCGTACAGGCCCTGGGTCGCGGGCTCCGGGAACAGGGCGCGTTCGAGCACCCAGAGGCTCTCGTAGCCGATCTGTTCGGCCGCGCGTGCCACGTCCGGCACGTCCCGTCCGATCTCGTACTGGTGTGACTGCGGAAGACCCAGACCCAGGCGGACGGCCATACCCGTGCTCCTTCGCAAGAGATCGCTAGAGATCGCAAGAAATCACAAGAGATGCGTTCGCCATCGAACGTACAACGTTCACCTAGCTATGGCGGAGGTCCCGCGCAGGAGTGGCCGGATCAGTCCGGCAGCGGCGTGAGGAGCATGCGGCTCGCGAAGCCGACCGCCGCGTCGAGGCGGTCGGTGAACTCCTCGGCGACATCGGGCAGCCGGCGCAGCGCCCACAGCGTGCGGGCCGCCGACCAGGTGGCGGCCCGGGCCCGCTCCATGCTCCATGCGCCGAGCAGGTGGGTGAGCGGATCGGCGATCTGGAGCAGGTCGGGACCCGGCATCAGCTCTTCGCGGACGCACTCCTCCAGCGAAACGAGTAGATCACCCACGCGTTCGAACTCATCCTCGAGATCGGCGGGTTCGCAGTCGAGCGTACGACAGGCGTCCACGACGGCGAGCGCCAGATCGTGCCCGATGTGCGCATTGATGCCCGCGAGCGCGAACTGCAGCGGGCGTACACCGGGGTGGCGGCGGAACTGGAGCAGCGGGCGCCAGCAGGCGGGCGCGTGCTCGTCTTCGGCCACCCGCAGATACCGCTCGGCGAACCGTACGTCCAGGGTGATCGCGGCCTCGGCGTCGGGGAACGCGCCGGCCTCCAGACGCCGGTCGAAGGCCTCCGTGACGGCGAGGTAGACGCGGTTGAAGACCGCCAGCCCGTCGCGCGGCGGCAGGTGTGCCTCCAGCGCGCGCATACGGGAGAGGACCTGGTCGACAGAAGTGGTGAACTGTTCCAATTGCACCATGAGGGCAGGGTCCCAGCCCTAGGCTGGCGGACGTGCCGCCGAGCCGGACGCTTCCCCAGAACGGGGGAACGCGCCCGCCGCGGCGGAGGAAGAGGAGTTGTACGTGTCAGGCTTGCGCGCCCACCGCCTGGCCTCGCGCCGGGTCGAACGCAGGCGCGCCGCCCGGCGTTCCGTCATGGTCGCCGCCGCCTCGGTCGTGGTCGCCGTGGGCACCGCGACCGGGCTGCTCTCCGCGCTCGACGACGGGCGCGGTGGCGGTGCCGACGAGGCCAGGCCCGAGGTGACCAGCTCGCCCCTGCTCGCCCCGCTGCCGGCCGTGACGTCGGCCCCGCCCACGCCGACCCCCTCGAAGTCGCCCTCCCCGTCCGCCCGTACGACGAAGGCGAAGAAGCCGAGCCGCACCCCCTCGCCCGCAGCCCAGGGGGCCGAGCCGGAGGCGAAACAGGCGCCCGCCGCGGTGTCCACCCGTCTCTACCGCTACCCCGACTCCCAGGTCCTCGACTGGGTCGGCGCCCACCGCGACGATCCGCGCCGCCCCGTCATCGAGGCGGAGATCGCCGACCGTCCGGCGGCGGTCTGGTTCGCCGACTTCTCACCTTCGACGATCGCCGCCCGGGTCCGCGCGGTCACCGCGGGTGCGGCGGGCGCCGGCCGGGTCCCGGTGCTCGTGCCGTACGCCGTTCCGGACCGCGACTGCGGCGGCGCCTCCCAGGGCGGTGCGCCCGACCTCGACGCTTACGACGGCTGGATCGACGCGTTCGCGGCGGGCCTCGGCTCCGACGAGGTCATCGTCATCCTGGAGCCCGACTCGATCGCCCAGTCCGACTGTCTCTCCACGGGGCAGCGTGCCGACCGCTTCGCCTCGCTGGCCCGCGCGGGCCGCGCCCTCAAGGCCGCCGACCCCAATGCCCGCGTCTACTACGACGCGGGCCACTCCGGCTGGAACGCCCCCGCCAAGCAGGCGGCCCTCCTCCGTCAGGCGGGCGCGGCATCGGCCGCCTCCTCCGACGGCGTCTTCAGCAACGTCTCCAACTTCCACCGCACGGACGACGAGATCACGTACGACCGACAGGTCCTCGACGCCCTCGGCGGCCCCGCCGGCCTCGGAGCCGTGATCGACACCAGCCGCAACGGCAACGGCGCCCCGGCCGACGGCGAGTGGTGCGACCCGGACGGCCGGAAACTCGGCCGGGCGCCGACCACGAGCACCGGCGAGGCGCGGATCGACGCCTATCTGTGGGTCAAGCTGCCGGGGGAGTCGGACGGCTGCAAGGGCACACCTGGCACGTTCACCCCGTCGTACGCCTACGACCTGGCGCGCTGAGCCGACCGGAGGGTGATTCTGAGCGTGCGCTTAGGATGAGGACGCGTAAATAACTGCATCCACCATTCATGCCGTACGCCCCAGGAGCCCCGCCCGTGACCGCCGAAGCCGAAGTCGCAGCGCCCATGTCCTCCGCCGATCCGGACGTCTCGTACGGGCGGCTGATGCCCGTCACCGTCCACTTCGACGACCTCGACTCCCTCGGCATGCTCCACAACGCCCGCTATCCGCTACTGGTGGAGCGGGCCTGGAACGAGCTGCTGCACGGGTACGGCTTCACCTTCGACGGTGACTGGGCGGCGGCCGGGGACTTCTGCAACGTGGTCAGGGAACTGCTCATCAGCTACGAGGCACCGGTCGATCGGCCCGGCGCCTACGCCGTGCACCTCTGGGTGGACCGCCTCGGCACCACTGGCCTCACCTACGGCTTCCGGCTCTGCTCGGCCGACGGTGAGGTGACATACGCCCGGGGCACCCGGGTGCTGGTCCGTCTCGACGCGGGCACCCTGCGGCCCACGCCGTGGAGCGACCGGTTCAGGGCCTGCGGTCGGGAACTGCTGCGCCCGGCGGACTGACCTTCGGGCGGTCCTTCTCGCCGGCCCGCAGCACTCCCGCGAACCCGGCGAGCCCGCCCGCCAGCACCGTGACCAGCCCGAACGACACCACCAGGCTCGTCGCCTGGGCCAGCGTCCCGATCGCGCTCGGCGCGACCAGGCCCGAGGTGTACGTGATGGTGGCGACGCCCGCGATGGCCTGACTGGGGTTGGGGCCGCTGTGGCCCGCCGCCGCGAAGCACAGCGGGACGACCACGGCGATGCCGAGACCGAGCAGCGCGAAGCCGGTCATCGCCGTGGCGGGATGCTCCGCGACCACGATGAGGACACCGCCGACTACGGCGAGCACGCCGCCCGCGCGGACCGTGCGCACCGCGCCGAAACGGTTCACGACCGAGTCGCCGACGAGCCGGGCCACCGCCATCGTCAGCATGAAGCCGGTCGTGGAAGCCGCCGCCAGACCGTCCGAGGTGCCCAACTCGTCCCGCAGGTACACCGCCGACCAGTCCAGGCTCGCGCCCTCCGCGAACACCGCGCAGAAGCCGACCGCGCCGATCAGCAGCGCGGATCTGGGCGGCAGCGCGAACTTCGGAGGCGGCTCCTCGTCCTCGGTGGGGCGCAGATCGAGCACCCAGCGGCAGGCGGCCACGCCGAGAACCGTGAGGGTCGCCGCCGCGAGTACGTGATGGAGGCGCGCGTCCGAGCCCAGATGCGCGGCGAGGGTGCCGCCCGCCGCGCCGACCAGGGCCCCCGCACTCCACATGCCGTGCAGGCCGGACATGATCGACCTGCCCAGCCGGTTCTCGATCTCCACGCCCAGCGCGTTCATCGCCACGTCCGCCATGCCGGCGGTTGCGCCGTAGACGAACAGGGCGAGGCAGAGCGTGGGGAGGTTCGGGGACAGGGCCGGCAGGACCAGCGCCAGGGTCCAGAGCGCGATCAGACCGCGCAACGCCGTACGGGCGCCGAAACGGTGGCTGATGCGGCCCGCGAGCGGCATCGCGAGGGAGGCGCCGAGCGCGGGGAACGCCAGAGCCAGCCCCAACTGCCCCGCGCTGACCGAGGCGTGGTCCTGGATCCACGGCACCCGGGTCGCGAACGAGCCGGTGACGGCGCCGTGCACGGCGAAGACCGCGGCCACGGCGTACCGGGCGCGCTTCACCTCGTCTCGTTCGTACAGCACTGCACCCATTCTGCGGCCCTTCCCGGGTCGGCTCTCCGCCGTGTCTCCAGCTGTGTCGCGGAACCTCCGCCGCGCGCTGCCGTAAACTATCAGGAACCCTGCCTGATAGATAGCGAGATATCGGCCGTCCGCAGCGGGAACGGCCCCGCCGATCTGGAAGGATCTCGGCATGCCCGCATCACCGAGCACCGCCCGGGCCATCAACGACCGGCTCGCCCTGCGTCTGCTCCAGAAGGAAGGCCCGTTGGCGGCCTGGCAGTTGAAGCAGCTCACCGGCCTGTCCCGCCCGACCGTCGCCGACCTCGTCGAACGCCTCACCGCCGCCGGACTGATCACGGTCGTGGGGGAGTCGGGGGAGCAGCGCCGAGGACCGAACGCGAAGGTGTACGGGATCGTCGCCGGCCTCGCCCACCTGGCCGCCCTCGACGTCCGTACCGAAGGTGTCTCCGTCGTCGTAGCCGACCTGCTGGGCGAGGTGCTCGCCGAGGCGTCCGTGCCGATCGGGGGCGACACCGGCACCGGCCCCGCCGTGGAACAGGCGGTCGCTCTCGTCGAGCGGGTCGCCAAGGAGGCCGGAGCCGAGCAACTGCACACGGTCGGGATCGGCGCCCCTGGTCTGATCGACCCGGCGACCGGCGAACTCCGGGACACCGGAGGCCTGCCGGTGTGGCACCGCAGGCTGGTCGCCGCGCTCCAGGAACGGCTTCCCGGGACCCGCGTGATCGTCGAGAACGAGACCAACCTCGCCGCCCTCGCCGAACAGCGCGACGGCGCCGCCCGCGACCGGGACACCTTCGTGCTGCTGTGGCTCGGCCACGGCACCGGCGCGGCCGTGGTCCTCGACGGCATCCTGCGCCGGGGGGCCTCCGGCGGCACCGGCGAGATCGGCTTCCTGCCGGTGCCGGGCACGGGGCAGCTGCCGTCGGCCACGGACTGCGCGGGCGGCTTCCACTCCCTCGCCGGAGCGGCGGCGATCGCCCGACTGGCGGGTAAGCAGGACATGGTGGCCGACGCCGCCACCCATGAGCCCTACGCGGCGGCTCTGGTCCGCGCGGCCGTGACGGCCCCCGGGGCCCCGGCCCACGCCCGTTTCCTCGACACCCTCGCCGACCGACTCGCCATCGGCGTCGCTTCCGTCGTCGCCGTCCTCGACCCGGGATGCGTGGTGCTGGGCGGCGAGGTCGGCCGGGCGGGCGGTGACGTACTCGCCACCCTTGTCGAGGTACGGCTTGCCCGGATGTCACCCCTCCCGGCTCAGGTGCGCGCGAGCGCACTGGGCGGCGGAGCGGTACTGCGCGGGGCGTTGCTGACGGCTCGGGAAGGTGCGCAGGAGGTGCTGTTCGGGGCGCCGGTCAGGTAGTTCTGGAGGGTGTGGGGGACCGGCGGCGGGCCAGGGCCGTCGTCACCGCCACCGGTCCGGCACCGACGCTAAGAGGTCTGGACCATGGCGGTCAATAGGTATGGACCAATTGTGCGGCTCGATTGCCCGCCTCTCACCTGCCGCCCGTTCCCGTCGGATATTCCCATCGGTTCTTGTGAGTCAGTCCACAAAACTCACCCGCATGGAGTACGGCCGGGCGTGGCACACTGACCTCTAACAGAAGCAGCGCACTCCGGGGTCGGTGAAAGTCCGAACCGGCGGTTACAGTCCGCGACCCGTCCGCATGTTTTTCGGCGGCCGGTTGACCAGGTGGAATTCCTGGACCGACGGTTAAAGTCCGGATGGGAGGCAGTGCGCGGCGGGCGGGCATTCGTGCGCGCCGCCGTACAGCTTGGCCATGGGTCGAGCTCCGTCCGGCGTCGCTCCCGGTGTTCCTGCCCGTTCACAGCTGTCGTCATCGACAGGCCCCGGAGTCCGTGCCCGAAGAGGCAGGGAGGACCCGGGAAGTGTTCACCGGAATCGTCGAAGAACTGGGCGAAGTCACGGCGGTCGAGAACCTCGGCGACGCGTCCCGCTTCAGGCTCCGTGGCCCCGTGGTCACCGAAGGTGCCCGCCACGGCGACTCCATCGCCGTCAACGGCGTGTGTCTCACGGTCGTCGAACACGAGGGCGCCGAGTTCACCGCCGACGTCATGGCGGAGACCCTCGACCGCTCCAGCCTGGGCGTCCTCACCGTCGGCTCGCGCGTCAACCTCGAACGCCCCATGGCCCTGGGCGCCCGCCTCGGCGGCCACATCGTGCAGGGCCACGTCGACGGCACGGGCACGGTCCTCGAACGCAGGCCGTCCGAGAACTGGGAGATCGTCAAGGTCTCGCTCCCCGCCGACCTCACCCGCTATGTCGTCGAGAAGGGTTCCATCACCGTCGACGGCATCAGCCTCACCGTCGTCGACGCCGGGCCGGACTACTTCACCGTCAGCCTCATCCCCACCACCCTCGACCTGACCACGCTCGGCCGCAAACAGCCCGGCGACCCGGTCAACCTCGAGGTCGACGTCATCGCCAAGTACGTCGAGCGGCTGCTCGGACCCCAGGGGGCGGCGAAGTGAACCGGCTGAACACCGAGGCGTTCACCCTCCTCGACCAGCACATCCTCTGGTCGGACATGATCGGCAACACCCTCGGCCTGATCGCCCTCGCCCTCGGCTGGCGGCGCTCCCTGCTGAGCTGGCCGGTGCAGTTCCTCTCCGGTCTCGTCCTCTTCGGCGCGTTCTTCGGCCACCTCACCGGCAGCGCGGGCAAGCAGGTCGTCGTCATGGCCGTCGCCGGCTACGGCTGGTGGCAGTGGAACCGCCACAAGGGCGACTCCGCGGACGGTCACATCACCCCGCGGTTCGCCACCTGGCGCGAGCGCGGGGCCATGATCGGCGCCGCCGCCGTCGGCACGGTCGCCGTGGCCCTGCTCTTCAAGGCCTACCCGACCCTGTCCTGGGACCCCTGGCCGGACGCCTACATCTTCGTCGGCACCATCGTCGCCATGTACGCCCAGGCGCGCGGCATGGTCGAGTTCTGGTTCGCCTGGCTCCTCGTCGACCTCGTCGGCGTCCCCCTCAACTTCGCCAACGGCTACGCCTTCTCCGGCTTCGTCTACGTCGTCTACGGCGCGCTCGTCCTGTGGGGCATGCGCGACTGGTGGCTGCGCTCCCGCAAGGACACGCGGCCCGTCCTGGAAGGAGCGCCCGCATGACTGCCCTCCCGTCTCCCACCACCACCCCGAACGAGACGCCACACGTCACCCCTTCGGTCCCGCCGATCCTCTACAGCACGGACAACATCGAGGACTGGTCCCTCGATCCGATCGAGCAGGCCATCGCGGACATCGCGGCCGGCCGCCCGGTCGTGGTCGTCGACGACGAGGACCGGGAGAACGAGGGCGACCTCGTCATCGCCGCCGAGAAGGCGACCCCCGAGATCGTCGCGTTCATGATGAGCGAGTGCCGCGGGCTCATCTGCGCCCCCATGGAGGGCGACGAGCTCGACCGGCTCCGGCTGCCGCAGATGGTCGACGACAACACCGAGTCGATGAAAACCGCGTTCACAGTCTCCGTCGACGCATCCGCCGTTCACGGTGTGAGCACCGGTATCTCGGCTTCCGACCGGGCGACCACGCTTCAGCTCCTCGCGGGCGGGGACGCGGGCGCCGACGACTTCGTCCGCCCCGGCCACATCTTCCCGCTGCGCGCCAGGCCCGGCGGCGTGCTGGTCCGCAACGGCCACACCGAGGCCGCCGTCGACCTCGCCCGCCTCGCGGGGCTGCGACCGGCCGGCGCCATCGTGGAGATCGCCGGCGAGGACGGCCGTATGCTCCGCCTGCCCGAGCTGATCCCCTTCGCTCGCAAGCACGGCCTGACGATCATCTCCATCGAGGACCTGGTCGCCTACCGCAAGAGCGCCGAACCCACCGTCCGTCGCGAGGCCGAGACCCAACTGCCCACCGTCTTCGGCAGGTTCACGGCGTACGGCTACCGCTCCACCGTCGACGGAGTCGAGCACGTCGCCCTCGTCCACGGTGACATCGGCGCCGACGACGGCGAGGACGTCCTGGTCCGCGTCCACTCCGAATGCCTCACCGGCGACGTCTTCCACTCCCTGCGCTGCGACTGCGGCCCCCAGCTGGAGACCTCCCTCGAACGCATCCGGGACGAGGGCCGCGGAGTGGTCGTCTACCTGCGCGGCCACGAGGGGCGCGGCATCGGACTGCTGTCCAAGCTCCGGGCGTACGAACTCCAGGAGCAGGGCCGCGACACCCTCGACGCCAACCTGGAGCTCGGCCTGCCCGCCGACGCCCGGGACTACGGCGCGGGCGCGCAGATACTCCAGGACCTCGGCGTCCGCAGCGTGCGCCTGATGACCAACAACCCCGACAAGACCGACGCGCTCGTCCGCCACGGCCTCAGGGTCACCGGCCGCGAGCCGATGCCCGTACAGGCGGGCGAGCACAACCTCACCTACCTGCGCACCAAGCGGGACCGGATGGGACACGACCTGCCCTGGCTGGACACGGCCCCCGTGTCCCCCTGCGGCAACCAGTAGAGACCGCTGCAGAACTCGCTGTAGAAGACGCAGTAGAGATAGCCAAGGAGAGACGAGAACGTGAGCGGCAAGGGTGCACCTGAACTGTCCGTACGCAACTGCGGTGACCTGCGCGTCGCCGTCATCGCGGCCCAGTGGCACGAGAAGGTGATGGACGGTCTGGTGGACGGCGCCCTGCGCGCCCTGCACGACCTGGGCATCGACGAGCCGACCCTGCTGAGGGTCCCCGGCAGCTGGGAACTCCCGGTCGTCGCCAAGGTCCTCGCCGGGCGGGGCTACGACGCGATCGTGGCCCTCGGCGTCGTCATCCGGGGTGGCACTCCCCACTTCGAGTACGTGTGCCAGGGCGTCACCCAGGGCCTCACCCAGGTCTCGGTCGACACCGGAGTCCCCATCGGCATGGGCGTGCTGACCTGCGACACCGAGGAACAGGCCCTCGACCGCGCGGGCATCGAGGGCTCCAACGAGGACAAGGGGCACGAGGCGGTGACGGCGGCCGTGGCGACGGCGGCCACCCTCCGCTCAGTATCCGAACCCTGGCGATAGGGAGTTCCCTTCACCACGTAATGTGGGGGCCATCATGTCCAATAAGACGTTCGAGGAGCTCTTCGCCGAGCTCCAGCACAAGGCCGCCACGGGCGATCCCGCCACCTCCCGCACCGCAGAGCTGGTGGGCAAGGGCGTCCATGCCATCGGCAAGAAGGTCGTAGAAGAGGCCGCCGAGGTCTGGATGGCCGCCGAGTACGAGGGCAAGGAAGCAGCCGCCGAGGAGATCTCGCAGCTGCTCTACCACGTCCAGGTGATGATGGTCGCCCGCGGAATCTCGCTGGACGACGTGTACGCCCACCTGTAAGCCGTAGTCGCACACCGTTCCGTACGAAACGAAGGAAGCTTGTCTCATGCTGCGCATCGCCGTCCCCAACAAGGGTTCCCTGTCAGGCCCTGCGTCGGCGATGCTGAATGAGGCCGGCTACCTGCAGCGCCGGGAGTCCAAGGAGCTGCGGATCGTCGACCCGGAGAACGAGGTCGAGTTCTTCTACCTCCGCCCCCGCGACATCGCGATCTACGTCTCCTCCGGCCGCCTCGACATCGGCATCACCGGTGGGGACCTGCTCGTCGACTCCGGGGCCAACGCGGAGGAGATCCTCCCGCTCGGCTTCGCCCGCTCAACCTTCCGCTTCGCCGGCAAGCCCGGCACCGCAGCGGGCATCGAGGACCTGGCCGGCCTGACCGTGGCCACCTCGTACGAGGGGATCGTCGCCAAGCACCTCGCCGACCACGGCGTCGACGCCTCCGTCGTTCACCTCGACGGCGCTGTCGAGACCGCGATCGAACTCGGCGTCGCCGAGGTCATCGCGGATGTCGTCGAGACCGGCACCTCACTGCGCAACGCGGGCCTGGAGGTGTTCGGCGAACCCATCATGAAGTCCGAGGCGATCGTCATCCGCCGGGTCGGAGCGGAGGCCGAGGAACCCAAGGTCCAGCAGTTCCTGCGCCGCCTCCAGGGCGTCCTGGTGGCCCGGACCTACGTGATGATGGACTACGACTGCCGCGTCGAGCAGCTGGAGAAGGCCGTCGCCCTGACGCCCGGCCTGGAGTCGCCGACCGTGTCGCCGCTGCACAACGAGGGCTGGGTCGCCGTCCGTGCGATGGTCCCGTCCAAGGAGGCCCAGCGGATCATGGACGATCTGTATGACATCGGCGCGCGGGCCATCCTGACCACGGCCATCCACGCCTGCCGCCTCTGAGACACGGGAAGCCACCGACACCGTGAGCGACAGGGACCGTACACCGATGCAGGATCCGCCCACCGCACCCGTTCCGCCGGCGCTGCCCGCGCTGCCCGTCACTTTCCGGCCGGGCCGCACCCGGGCCGTGCTGGCCACCGCCGGCGTCGCGATCTTCGTCGTCATCACGACGATCGCGCTGCTCCTGGAGACGCTCAGCCCCGGGGAGCGCCTCAGCTTCGTCTTCACCGGCGCGCTGCTGTCCTCCGTACTCCTGCTCCTGTCCCGGCCGAAGGTGGTCGCCGACGAGTCCGGAGTCACCGTCGTCAACATCGCGAGCAAGAGGCGTCTGGACTGGGCGGAGATCCTCCGGGTGAACCTCCGGCCGGGTGACCCCTGGGTGTTCCTCGACCTCAGCGACGGTACGAGCCTGCCCGCGCTCGGCATCCAGCCCGGCATCGCCAAACAGCGTGCCATCGAGGACGCGCGCACCCTGCGGGCGCTCACCGAGGCGCGGTCCGCGGGTACCCCCGAGCAAGATCAGGGCTGACTCAGGGCCGTCCACCCTGCCGCTCAGGCCCATGTCTTGATTAATCTGTTGGCGGAGGCGTTTTTCGCGCGCCTCCGCCTCTGATGTTCCCCCCGGTCTTCAGAGGCCCCCTGCTACCCGAGGAGTGACTCCCTCCAGCGATGGACGGATCGTCCTGTAGTACCTGCGCCGCCCCCTCCCGGCATATCGAGGCGGCGGCATCATGACCACCCCCCTGCTGCTCCTTGGCGCGGCATTCCTGCTGATCCTGGCCAACGGCTTCTTCGTGGCGGCCGAGTTCGGCCTCGTCACGGTCGAGCGACCGGACGCGGAGAAGGCGGCCGCCGAGGGTGACCGACGGGCCCGTACGGTCGTCGAGTCGCTCAAGGAGCTGTCCTTCCAGCTCTCCGGCACCCAGCTCGGCATCACCATCACCTCCCTCGTCGTCGGCATGCTCGCCGAGCCGGCGCTCGCGGAGCTGCTGCACGGCCCGTTCACCGCGATCGGCCTGCCCGAAGGGGCCGTCCCCACCATCTCGGTGATCGTCGGCATGCTGCTGGCCTCGGCCGTGCAGATGGTGATCGGCGAACTCGTGCCCAAGAACTGGGCGGTCTCCAGGCCGCTGCAGGTCGCCCGCTTCGTGGCCGGCCCGCAGCACGCCTTCTCCCGACTCTTCCGCCCGGTGATCGCCGCGCTCAACGCGGTGGCCAACCGCCTGGTCCGTGCCCTGGGTGTCGAACCCACCGCGGAACTGGCCTCGGCCCGCACCCCCGGCGAACTGGTCTCCCTGGCCAGACACTCGGCCCAGGCCGGCACGCTGGAACAGGACACCGCGGACCTCTTCGTACGGACGCTGTCGCTGGGCGAGCTGACCGCGCAGCACGTCATGACCCCGCGTGTGCGGGTCAGCGCGCTGCAGTCGTCGGCCACCGCCGAGGACGTCGTCAACCTGACCCGGGCCACCGGCCTGTCCCGCTTCCCCGTCTACCGGGAGCGGATCGACGAGATCGTCGGTATGGCCCACCTCAAGGACGCCCTCGCGGTGCCCGCGGGGGACCGGCTGCGCACACCGGTCGGGCGGATCGCCAAATCACCGCTGCTGGTCCCCGAGACGCTCCCGGTGCAGCCACTGCTCGAACTGCTGCGCAGCCAGCAGCCCATCGCCGTCGTCGTCGACGAGTACGGCGGTACGGCGGGTGTGGTCACCCTGGAGGACATCGTCGAGGAACTCGTCGGCGAGGTCCACGACGAGCACGACGACGTGCTCAACGAACCGACCGAGCTCGCCGCCGCCCCGCCCGAGGACGGCCGCCCCGCCTGGGACGCCGACGGCAGCTGCCGTGTCGACATCCTCCAGCGCATAGGCCTCGACGTACCGGAGGGGCCGTACGAGACGGTCGCCGGCCTCGTCGCCGACCTGCTGGGCAGAATTCCGGTCCCCGGTGACAGGGCCGAACTGCCGGGCTGGCGTCTGTCGGTCCGCCAGGTCGGCCACTACCGGGCCGAGCGGGTACGCCTGATCAGGGCCGAGGGCAGTACGAAGACGGCGGACCTCGCGGTGGAGGCGGCCCGATGAGCATCCTCCAACTCCTCTTCGCCCTGCTCCTCGTGCTCGCCAACGGCTTCTTCGTGGGCGCCGAGTTCGCCCTCGTCTCCGTCCGCCGAAGCCAGATCGAACCGCTGGGCACGGCGCGGGCCCGCCAGGTGCTGTACGGACTGGAACGGCTGCCGCAGATGATGGCCGCCGCCCAGTTCGGCATCACCATGTGCTCACTGACCCTGGGCGCGGTAGCCGAACCGACCGTGGCCCAGCTGCTGGAACCGGTCTTCGAGGCGGCCCACCTGCCCGAGGGCATGATCCACCCGCTGGGGTACGTCATCGCGCTCGCGGTCGTGGTCTTCCTCCACCTGGTCATCGGGGAGATGCTCCCGAAGAACCTGGCGATGGCGGCGCCCGAGAAGACCGCGCTGTGGCTGAGCCCGGGCCTGGTCGCCTTCGCCCGCGTGTGCGGGCCGGTCACGGTGGGGCTGGGCGCCTGTGCCCGGCTCATCCTGAAGCTCTTCCGCGTCGAGCCCAAGGACGAGGTCGAGGCGGTCTTCACCAGCGAGCAGCTCAACCGGCTGGTGGAGGACGCCGGCCAGGCCGGACTGCTCGACCCCGGTGAGCAGGAACGCCTGGAGGACGCGCTGGAACTGGGCTCCCGCCCGGTCACCGACGTCCTCCTCGACCGCGAGTCCCTGGTGACAGTGGGCCCGTCGGTCACCCCGGGCCAGGTCGTCGCCCTCACCGCCCGTACCGGCTACTCCCGGTTCCCGGTGGTGGCGGACAACGGCGCCTTCATGGGCTACCTGCACGTGAAGGACGTACTGGACGTGGAGGAGTCGCAGCGGGCGGTGCCGCAGCACATCTGGCGCGCCATGACGACGCTGCGCTCCGAACTCCCGCTGGACGACGCGCTGACGGTCATGCGCCGGGCGGCGACGCACCTGGCCCAGGTCGCGGACGGTTCGGGCCGGGTGATCGGCCTGGTCGCCATGGAGGACGTGCTGGAACTCCTGGTGGGCGAGGTACGCGACCCCGCCCACCGCCAGTCACCTCCGGTACCGAAGGCGACGGAACCCAGGGCGGAGGCACAGAAGGAGGCGCTGGCGAGTTGACGCTCCGCGGGACGGGCGGGTTGTTGGGCTGCGGATGGGCGGGGACTGATCGCGCAGTTCCCCGCGCCCCTGAAGGGGCGCCCCCAGCCCGCATAGCTGCGGGCATGCGCACGCCAGGGGCGGCACCCGTCCCACCGAGAGCGGCACCCCGTAAGCGCCGGGCTGCGCGACCCAGCTCTACCTCAGCACCGACAGCGGGCGCCGAACTCAAGGTGCCCGCTGTCGATCAGGGGGCCGACGGATCCTGTGGCCCGCGCCCCGACAGGACCTCCCCGTACGCCTGCATGAGGTCCGGCAGCCGCAAGGTCGACAGGTCGTCCCGTGTCAGCATCCCCGGGTACACCGACAGCCGCAGATCCCGATACGCACAGCTCTTCTCGTACAGCGTCCGCAGGAACCGCCCGTTGCCCAGCTCGTCGATCCACCCCTGGTCCACCACATGCCCGGCGATCGAGCGCAGCTCGTCCAGCGCCTCCTCGTCCCACACGTCACCGTTCTCCGCCGCCAGCACCTCGCCGATGGAGGTGAGTTCGAGCGGACGGTACGAGGGGAAGTCGACGCGGGTCGTGAAGCGGGACGACAGCCCGGGGTTGGCGGCGAGGAGCCGGTCCATGCCCTCCGGATAGCCGGCCAGGATCACCACCAGGTGGTCCCGGTTGTCCTCGGCCCGCTTCAGCAGCACCTGCAGGGCCTCGTCGCCGTACGCATCGCCCTTGCCGTACCCGGAGTTGGAGAGCGAGTACGCCTCGTCGACGAACAGGACGCCCCCGATCGCGGAGTCGATCAGCTCGTTGGCCTTCACCGCGGTCTGGCCGAGATACTCGCCGACCAGGTCCGCCCGCTGCGCCTCGACCAGATGGTCGCCGCCGAGCAGCCCGAGTGCGTAGAACACCCGGCCGAGGATGCGTGCCACCGTCGTCTTGCCGGTGCCTGACGGACCCGAGAAGACGAAGTGCCGCTTCGGCGGCTGTACCGGCAGTCCCTGCCCCGCCCGCAGCCGCGCCATGTTCAGCTGGGCGGAGAGCGCCTTCACCTGGCGCTTCACCGGTTCCAGACCCACCATGCACTCCAGTTGGGCGAGTGCCTCCTCGAGCAGCCCGGGATCGGTCGGGCCGGTCGGCAGCGGCTGCACCGGAAGGGCGGCCTTCTCGCGCACCGAGTCGGTCGCGGACGGCAACGGGCCACCCGGAGGCGGGAGTTCGGGCTCCGAGAGCTTCAGGTCGCGGCCCTCGCCGCCGAAGAGGGGGTCGATGCCGTCCGGGCTCTCCAGCAACTCCTGCCCGATCCCGGAGAGCGTGATCGCCGCGAGGTCGGTCGCCTCGTCGTACCCGTCGCCCTCGGAGATCGCGGCGAGCCGCGCCGAGGTGTCCATGAACGCGGCGTCCACGCGGTGCACGGCCCGGTACAGGGGGAGGGCCGCCGCCGAGCGGCCCGTGCCCTCGTGGGCCCGTGCCAGCCAGTAGCGCAGTTCCTTGCGCTGCGGCTGCTCACTGCGACAGCGCATCAGCGCGGCCGACAGCAGCGGCTCCGCCTGCCCGAACATCTCCAGGCGCACCCGGGCCATGCCGCCGAACAGACCCGCCTCGATGCCCAGCAACGTGTCGTTGATCAACGGGTCGGTGTGCCGGACCAGTTGCTCCCAGTCCTTGACGAGATAGGCGCGGCACGCGTGCAGGAAACGGACCTGCGGGTCGGTGTCCACCGGTGGCAGGCCGGCCAACGCCCGGTCCAGTTCAGGCACGTGGCGGCCGTCCAGCCAGTGCGAGGCGTGCGCGAGCAGCAGATCGCGCGGACTCTCGAGCACGGGCTGCACCCACCAGCCCAGCCAGTACCAGGAGTTGAGGGTCCGGCGGTGACGTGAGCGCTGCTCCCCGAAGCGCTCCCGGTGCCGGAACATCCGAAGCAGCGCGGTCGTCGTGTCGACGCGCAGCGCGTGCAGTCCGAGCCAGCCGTCGGCCATCCCGGGATCCATCCGCACCGCGGTGCGGAACTCCTCCTCCGCCTGGGGATAGGCGCCCATCGTGTAGGCGTCCACACCTCGCAGCCAGACGAGGTCGGCCGGGGCCTCGGGGCCCTGCGTGCCGAAGTCCATCACGTCCCCCACAAACCGTGCCCCCGATTGCCTCTCCGACGGGCCGGTGCCCGTCGGCAGCTTGGTCGAACCACTGTGCCGCGGACGGGAGTTGCAACGGTGCGCAGAGCAGCCGTCCGATTCGCACCGAGGGCATCGTACCTGCGCTTCACGTGCCCGCAGCAGGGTGCCGTACAGGCTGTTTGACGAGGTGGGAGCAGATGGGGCGCACACGGCGCAGTCACCGAGGGTGAACAGATCGTGCCTCGGAGCGGCCGGAAAGCGGGCCGCGGGCAGAACGAAGCCCCCGATCACGGGGGAACAACCGGGGGCTTCGCGACTGTGGGCGGCTTCGAACGGCCGCGCATTCAGAACGTAAGTCCTGTACGGCTCACCGGTCAAGCCGAGTTGAAGCACTCGTAGAAGTTGCGTGACGAGGGTCTTCACAAGTTCAGCACACAGCGGACGGCCCGTCACCATGAGTGACATCCTGGTCTGATCCAACGGCCCCGGCAGGCCCCGGGAGTACCTCGTATCCCTCGCCGCACTGCCGCACCAGGAGCTCGGAGAACGGACGCGAAGGGTCCGCGGCGAAGTGCCGCCGCTCCGCGTCGACCCACCCGGCCCAGAACTCGCTCTGTTCCGCCCCGTCCCGCGACCGCCCGCGCGCCCAGGCCTCCTCGTCCGGCAGTTCCATCCACAACAGCCGCGCCAGAAACGGCCGTAGCGCACGCCGTCCGGCCCCGACCCCCTCCACCAGCACCACGGGCGCGGCCGGCAGGGGCCGGGGTGGTCCGAAGCGCCGGGTCGTCCAGTCGTAGGGGGTGTAGGAGGCGCTCTCGCCGCGCCTCAGTGGGTCGATCACCTGAACGAGCAGGCGTCGCGTCCACTCGAACAGCTCTTCGTGGGTGGCGATGTCGTCGAGGTGCAGCACGGGCGCTCCGTCGAGAGCGGCGGCCAGTCGTCCGGCGAACGTGGTCTTCCCGGAGCCCGCGTGTCCGTCGACGGCGATCAGCCGGACCGGGCCGCAGGAGGGCGGGAGGCGGCGCAGGGTGCGTGCGAGGTCGTGGATGACGGTTCCCGGAGGGTGGCGGGGGTGAAGGGATTCGGACATATTGCCAGGGCGCATTCTAGGGACCAGTCGGGCACCGCCGTCGCCCGCACCCCAGGTCACGCCAATGGTCGAGACCAAAATTCCTGGGCGTGGCATGGCCCGAAGTGCTGGCAGGAGCAGGTCATCGGCGGCCATAGTGGGCGCACAGCCGTGCACTGTCCCGCCCGCTTAGGTCACCTGGGGGTCACCCGCCCATGAGCAGAGCCGAAGAGCCGTCCCGCAGAACCGTCCTCGCCGCGGCGGTCGCCGCCGCCGTCGCGGGCAGCGCCGGCCCGTCTGCCGCCGCCGCCCCGGACGCGACCGGCCACGAGGCCGCGGCGGACTCCGCCCGGCCCGTCGACCACCGCGCCTGGACCTCTTACGCGGACTGGTGCGTCGCCGGCACGGCCAAGGGCACCCGTGCCGTCGCCGGCGCGCGGCCCGGGGTGGTGATCGGTGCTCCGGTCGGCACGGTCGACTACACCGATCCGCACACCGGTACGACGGCGGCCTGGGAGTACGCGACCTGGACGTCTGTCGTGCACCGACTGAAGGTGCCCGCCACCGAGGTCATCGCCTCCTGGAACGCGCGCACCCCGGCCGGGACCTGGCTCCAGGTCGAGCTGACGGGCACGTACTCCGACGGCACGGCCACCCCCTGGTACGTGATGGGCCGCTGGGCCTCCGGCGACCAGGACATCAAGCGGACCTCCGTCGACGACCAGACCGACGACAAAAGCACGGTCTGGACCGACACCTTCGCCATCGACGACCCGGCCACGGGCCTGCGTCTGGACTCGTACCGGCTGCGGCTGACCCTCTACCGCAAGCCCGGCACCACGGCCACGCCCACGGTCTGGCGGCTCGGCGCGATGGGTTCCGACGTCCCGGACCGCTTCACCGTCCCCGCCTCGGCGCCCGGCGTGGTCAGGGAACTGATCGTCCCGCGCTACTCGCAGGAGATCCACAGCGGTCAGTACCCCGAGTACGACAACGGCGGCGAGGCCTGGTGCAGTCCCACCTCCTCGCAGATGATCATCGAGTACTGGGGGCGGAAGCCCACGGCGGCGCAACTGGCCTGGGTCGACCCGGCCTACGCCGACCCGCAGGTGTGCCACGCGGCCCGCTTCACCTACGACTTCCAGTACGGCGGCTGCGGCAACTGGCCCTTCAACGCGGCATACGCGGCGACCTACAAGGACCTCCAGGGCGTGGTCACCCGGCTCGGTTCGCTCACCGACCTGGAGACGCTGATCGCGGCCGGTATCCCGGCCATAGCGTCCCAGTCGTTCCTCAAGACCGAGCTGACGGGGGCGGGTTACGGCACCTCCGGCCATCTGATGACCGTGATCGGCTTCACCGCCGACGGCGACGTGATCGCCAACGACCCCTTCTCGGCGACCAACGAGGCCGTGCGCCGCGTCTACGCCAGGCGCGAGTTCGAGAACATCTGGTTGCGCACCAAGCGGTACAACGCCAGTGGCAAGGTCGTGTCCGGCACCGGTGGCGTCTGCTACCTGTACTTCCCGGCCCGGCCGAGCACCGCTCAGCTCGCCGCGCTCGCGGCGGTGGGTGTGCGCTGAGCCGAGGAGGCGCGTGACGGCGTGCGGCGGCCCCCGGGAGACCGGGGGCTGTCCGTTTTCCGGCGGGATGTGACCAACGTCTCCGCCGCGAAAGCCCCGATGAATGGCAAGGTGAACAGAACGGTGGGGGGAGTCCATCGCACGCCGACCTCAGTGAGATGCCATGACCGCGAGCACTGCCGCAGCCCCCGTCCGTACCCGTACCGGTGGTCCCCGGGAGGACGGCCCGAAGATCTTCGAGCACGTCATGGGCTGGACGTTCGTGGTCGTGCTCGCCATGCTCGTCGTCCAACTCGGCCTGCTCTGACCCGGTGCGATCCGCCTCGAACGGGCCCCCGCCCTGTCGATCAGAGTCGAACGTGCAGGTGGCTCCGGTCTGCCATACTTCGGATGTCCCGCCCGCAGTTGGAGACCAGGGCCCCAAGTTGAACAGTAGTCGACAGCCTGCCACCGAACGCCCGCGGGCGCGCGGCACCGACCGCTCTCTGACGCGACGCGCCGAACTCATCGCCATCGGACGGAAGTTGTTCGCCGACAGGTCGTACGACGCTCTGTCGATGGACGACATCGCACGTCAGGCGCAGGTCGCCAAAGGACTGATCTACTACTACTTCCAGTCCAAGCGCGGCTACTACCTCGCCATCGTCGAGGACTCGGTCGCCGACCTGGTCACCTTCGCGTCCAGCGGCCTCGTCCACGCACCCGTGGACCGGGTGCACCGCACTCTCGACGCCTACCTGCGGTTCGCCGAGCACAACCAGGCCGCCTACCGCACGATCGTCAGCGGCGGCGTCGGCTTCGACGCCGAGGTGCACGCCATCCGGGACGGGGTGCGCGAGGCGATCGTCGCGACCATCGCCGAGGGCGCGTACGGCAGGCAGGACATCGGACCGCTGGCCCGCATGGGCCTGTTCGGCTGGGTGTGCAGCGTGGAGGGCGCCACCCTCGACTGGATCGACCGCCCCCAGCTCTCCCGCGACACCATGCGCGAGCTCCTGGTGAAGATGCTGGGCGGCGCCATGCGCGCCATCGAGGAACTCGACCCGACGTATGTGACACCGGAGCCGGCCCGCCGGGACAACTGACGGCAGCGGGGGCGAAGGCTCGTGGCCTCCACCCCCAACCGCCCTCCGGATACGCCTACTTGATCGCCCTGACCAGCTCACCGTTCGAGGTGTCGCCGCTCAGCTCCCAGAAGAACGTGCCGCCGAGCCCCTGCTGGTTCTTGTACGCCATCTTCGTCCCGATGGTCGCCGGGGTGTCGTAACTCCACCAGTCGCTCCCGCACTTGGCGTACGCCGTTCCGCCGACGGTGCCGGTCGCGGGGCACTTGGACTTCAGCACTTTGTAGTCCTCGAAGCCCGCCTCGTACGTACCCGCCGCCGGACCCGTCGCCGTGCCGCCGGGTGCCGACTGTGTGACGCCGGTCCAGCCGCGCCCGTAGAACCCGATGCCGAGCAGCAGCTTGGAGGCCGGGATGCCGAGGCCCTTGAGCTTCGCGATGGTCGCCGAGGTGTAGTAGCCGGCCTGGGGGATGCCTGAGTACGAGTTCAGCGCGGAGTGCGGTGCCGTCGGACCGGTCGCCGCCCAGGCACCGAAGTAGTCGTACGTCATCGGGTTGTACCAGTCGACGTACCGGGCCGCGCCCGCGTAGTCCGCCGCATCGATCTTGCCGCCGGCGGTGGCGTCGGCCGTGATCGCCGCCGTGACCAGGTTGCCGGAGCCGAACTTCGCCCGCAGCGCCGCCATCACGTTCTTGAAGGCCGCTCTGCCGCTGGTGTCGCAGGTGTTGCCGCAGGTGTTCGGGTACTCCCAGTCGATGTCGATGCCGTCGAACACGTCGGCCCACTTGGAGTTCTCGACCAGGTCGTAGCAGGACTTGGCGAACGCGGCCGGATTCTGCGCGGCCTCGCCGAAACCGCTCGACCAGGTCCAACCACCGAACGACCAGAGGACCTTGAGGTTCGGATGCTTGCGCTTCAGCTCGCGCAGCTGGTTGAAGTTGCCGCGCAGCGGCTGGCTCGCGGTGTCGGCGACCCCGTCCACCGACTCGGCGGCGGTGTACGCCCGGCCGGTCGCCGCATCGGCGTCGCCCATCGCGCACTTGCCGCCGATGACGTTGCCGAAGGCGTAGTTGACGTGGGTCAGCCGGGCGGCAGAACCGGACGTCTGGATGTTCTTGACGTAGTACTTGCGGTCGTACGTGCCCCATTCGGTGAAGTAACCGACGACCTTGGAGCCGGCGGCCTTCGGAACGGGTTTCACGGCGGCCTTCGAGGCCGGCTGCGCGGCGGTCGCGGTGCCCGCGCCGGCCAGCAGTCCGGCGCCGAGAACGGCACAACACGCGGCGGACACAAGCGCCTTGAATCGGACGCGGGGGAGATGCGGTCGGTGCATCGAGCTGTCTCCTCGGGAGGGAGGGGAGCGTGGGGGAGATGGTGTCAGGAACCGAGGGCACAGTAAGAGGACTAGACCAGTGCGGTCAATGGTTCGGACCAATTCCCGGTCGAGCCCGCTGCCCCGAGGTGTGATCGAATAAACGCTCGTTAACCGATGACGCGGTGCCGCCGATCGGGCATACTCGCAGCTCCACAGCCGTTCGCCGACCGCTTCCGCGACCCGGAAGGGCCAGCATCGGCCGTGACCAGTGAGACCGGCGGACGCCCCCTACTCAGGCGCGCGTGTGCCGTCGCGCCCGACAGGGAGGAGAGCGTCGACATGCCCGATTACGCCCCGCAGCCGGTGGACCGTCAACTGCCCACGGACGAGGCCCGGGACCTGATCTCGCTCGTCCGTGACATCGCCCAGCGCGAGATCGTCCCGAAGTCGGCCGAGGAGGAGGAAGCCGGCCGCTTCCCACGCGAAGTCTTCGCCCTGCTCTCGGAGTCGGGGCTGCTCGGTCTCCCGTACTCCTCCGACCACGGCGGCGGCGACCAGCCGTACGAGGTCTACCTCCAGGTCCTCGAAGAACTCGCCGCGGCCCGTCTCACCGTCGGCCTCGGCGCCAGCGTGCACACGCTGTCCTGCCACGCCCTCGCGAGCTACGGCACCAAGGAGCAACAGGCCGAACATCTGCCCGCGATGCTCGGCGGCGGCCTCCTCGGCGCGTACTGCCTCTCCGAACCCGCGTCCGGCTCCGACGCCGCCTCCCTGAGCACGAAGGCGGTCAGGGACGGCGACCACTGGGTGCTCACCGGTACCAAGGCCTGGATCACGCACGGCGGCATCGCCGACTTCTACACGGTCATGGCACGTACCGGCGAGGAGGGCCCGCGCGGAATCACCGCTTTTCTCGCCCCCGGCGACGCGGCCGGACTGAGCGCCGCCGCGCCGGAACGGAAGATGGGCCTCAAGGGCTCGCCCACCGCGCAGATCAACTTCGACGGGGTCCGGCTGGACGGCGGCCGGCGCATCGGCGAGGAGGGGCAGGGCTTCGCGATCGCACTTTCCGCACTCGACTCCGGACGCCTCGGCATCGCCGCCTGCGCGATCGGCCTGGCCCAGGCGGCACTTGACGAGGCGGTGGCCTACGCGAGTGGACGCCGGCAGTTCGGGCGGCCGATCTCCGACTTCCAGGGGCTGCGCTTCATGCTCGCCGACATGGCCACGCAGATCGAGGCGGGCCGGGCGCTTTACCTCGCGGCGGCACGGCTGCGCGACGCCGGCCGGCCGTTCTCCAAACAGGCCGCCATGGCCAAACTCCTGTGCACCGACACGGCGATGAAGGTCACGACGGACGCGGTCCAGGTGCTCGGCGGCTACGGCTACACGGCGGACTTCCCCGTGGAGCGCTACATGCGTGAGGCCAAGGTCCTGCAGATCGTCGAGGGCACCAACCAGATCCAGCGGATGGTCATCGCCCGTCACCTGGCGGGTCCGGAGACGCGCTGAACGGGTCGATCACGATCCCGAGCCCGAGCGGCGGCGCGGCGAGCCGGACCCACTCCGGGTCGTAGCGCCCCGGCAGGGTGCGGCCACCGTCGGCCCAGGTGCGCAGCAGGGCGCGGTAGATGGGCGGGTCGTGCGGTGTCGAGGGGTTCGGCCGGCCCTGGTTCGGCAGAGCCCGCTGAACCGATTCTGCCGAGCTGGAGTCGTAGAGCCGGCGTGGGCGCCCCGGCGCCGCGTACATGGGGGTCGTCATGCCAGGGCAACGCGGTGACGGTCGATCAGGTCACCGCGCGCCGGATTCGGCCCTGCGTTCGCGACGGCACACGAGCGCACTGGACCCGCACCACGACAGGCCTGCGGGTGCCGTGGTGCGGGAACATCCGGGAGATCGGGAGATTCGAGCGGGCGCGCTCAGGCGGCGTGGCGCCGCAGCACGGGAACCCGCATCGGGCGTGAGGCCGGGCCGCCGACGTGCGAGAAGGGCTGGGTCCGCCAGTCGAGCCCCTGAGGGAGCGTCAACAGCAGGGCGGTGTGCTGCTCCTGGGGCTCCGCGGACTCGTCCGCGGAGCGGGCGTCGGCCGCCGCGCGACCCGTTCCGGCGCAGACCGTGAGACCGAACGGGTTCCACGGCGACGCGCACAGCGCGTGCTCCGGCAGGATCTCCTCGTCCGAGAGCAGCGCGATGGGCTGTGTGCAGTCCGGGCAGATCACCCGGAACATCTCGAAGGTGTCGTAGTCGTCGAGTTCCTCGATGTCGAGCGCGTCGGGTTCGACGCCCTCCGGCTCGAGTTCGACGACCGACTGGGGCCTCTTGGGCGCGGTGCGACCAGGGCGCTTAAGACTCTGCATGGGTAACTCCCCCTCGGGCTGGGCCGACAAGGCAACTGCGGCCTCGGCCACAGCAAGCACTTCCCGCCCGGTCTCAGCCGTAATCACGAGACCATCACGGAGCATGTTCGAGGACTGTGGCGTTCGTCACATGCCGACCGCAGGTGCCCGTGGCGATGCTTTTGTCCCTCGTCCGGCCCACAGCGCACCTCGGCCACATCACGAACAGGGCATGACCTGCACCGCTCAGGTATCGGAGGAGATCAACCGCACTGTAGGTTCTGCGCCATGGAGGAGCTGGACCGACAGATCGTGCAGCTGCTCGTCAAGGACGGGCGGATGAGTTACACCGACCTGGGCAAGGCCACGGGCCTGTCCACATCTGCAGTGCATCAGCGGGTGCGCCGGCTGGAACAGCGTGGCGTCATCCGCGGCTATGCCGCGGTCGTCGACCCGGGGGCCGTGGGGTTGCCCATGACGGCCTTCATCTCGGTGAAACCCTTCGACCCCAGCGCCCCGGACGACATCGCGGAACGCCTCCGGGACGTCCCGGAGCTCGAGGCGTGCCACAGCGTGGCGGGCGAGGAGAACTACATCCTCAAGGTCCGCGTCGCCACCCCCCACGAGCTGGAGGAGCTGCTGGCCAGGGTGCGCACCCTCGCGGGCGTCTCGACCCGCACGACGGTGGTCCTGTCGACACCGTACGAGGCGAGACCGCCGAAGATCTGAGGTCGCCCGGCCGTGTTCGGGGTGCCCGGCAGGGGCGCCCCAGGTACGGGTCCGCCGGGCGCCCGCGAGAAACTGTCCTCATGAGCGAACGCCCGGCACCGTCCGACACCGTCCTCCTCCGAGGCGGCGAAGTCCACAGCCCCGCCGACCCCTTCGCGACCGCGATGCTCGTCGAGCGCGGACACATCGCCTGGGTCGGCTCGGAAGGCGCCGCAGACGCCTTCACGGGCGCGGCGGACGAGGTGATCGACCTCGACGGCGCCCTGGTCACCCCGGCGTTCACCGACGCACACGTGCACACCACCGCCACCGGCCTCGCCCTCACCGGCCTCGACCTCTCCGACGCCCCCTCCCTGGACGCGGCCCTCACCCTCGTACGCGCGTTCGCCGCCGCCCGCCCCGCCGACCGAGTTCTCCTCGGGCACGGCTGGGACGCCGCCCGCTGGCCCGGCGGCCGTCCGCCGACCCGCGCCGAGCTGGACGAGGCCACCGGCGGTCGCCCGCTCTACCTCAGCCGCATCGACGTCCACTCGGCGGTCGTGACGACGGCACTGCTCGACCTGGTACGGGGCGACACCGGCCGCTCCGATGCCCCGCTGACCGGCGACGCCCACCACACGGTCCGCGCCGCCGCCCTGGGCGCGGTCACCCCGGTACAGCGCACCGAGGCCCAGCGGGCCGCCCTTGCACGCGCCGCCTCGCTCGGCATCGGCTCCCTCCACGAGTGCGCGGGACCGGAGATCTCCTCGGAGGACGACTTCACCGGCCTGCTGCGCCTCGCCGCCGAGGAGCCTGGCCCGCGCGTGGTCGGCTACTGGGCCGAACAGGGCGAAGAGGGGATCGAGAAAGCCCGCGCCCTCGGCGCGATCGGCGCCGCCGGCGACCTGTTCGTCGACGGCGCCCTCGGCTCGCACACCGCCTGCCTGCACGAGCCGTACAGCGACCGGGCCGGTCGTACGGGTACCGCCTACCTGGACACCGCCGCAGTGGCCGCCCATGTCGTCGCCTGCACCGAGGCGGGCCTCCAGGCGGGCTTCCACGCCATCGGGGACGCCGCCGTGACCTCCGTGGTCGAGGGCGTGCGCGCAGCCGCCGAGAAGGTCGGCCTGGCCCGCGTCCGAGCCGCCCGGCACCGCGTCGAGCACGCCGAGATGCTCACCCCCGAGACCATCGCCGCCTTCGCCGAGCTGGGCCTCACCGCCTCCGTGCAGCCCGCCTTCGACGCCCTGTGGGGCGGCGAGGACGGAATGTACGCCCAGCGCCTGGGCACCGGCCGTGCGCGGGCCCTGAACCCCTTCGCGGCCCTCCTGAAGGCCGGTGTCCCGCTCGCCCTGGGCTCGGACAGTCCGGTCACCCCGCTCGACCCCTGGGGCACGGTCCGCGCCGCCGCCTTCCACCGGACCCCCGAACACCGCATCTCGGTCCGCGCGGCGTTCACCGCCCACACCCGTGGCGGCTGGCGGGCCGTCGGCCGCGACGACGCGGGCGTCCTGGTGCCGGGCGCGCCCGCGGACTACGCCCTCTGGCGCACCGACGCCCTCGTGGTCCAGGCCCCCGACGACCGGGTCGCCCGCTGGTCCACCGACCCACGCTCCGGTACCCCGGGCCTGCCCGATCTCACCCCGGGCGCCGACCTTCCCGTCTGCCTGCGCACAGTGGTGGGCGGACGGACGGTGTTCGTACGGCCGGGCGAGTGATCTCCCGGGGTGGCGCGGTACCGATCGGTGGCCGACACGCCGCCGCACGACCTGCGCGTCCTCGGCGCTGACCAGGCGATCGATGAAAGAACCGCAGCTCAGGCAGCTGTTGACAGCCGACGGCAGCTGGCCGGTAGGTTCTGCCGGGTCCACCACCGGACGCCCGACCGGGGAACCTCCGCGCAGTCGCCGCAGCGCCGCTGGGTCAGGGATGGTGTGCCGCACCGGCGCACCACCACTGGCAGCCAGGCTCAGCGCCCGTGCCACGGCGACGGAACGTTCCACCCGGTCGGCCAGGTGTGACCCGGGTGGGGCCCGGACGTCCAGTAGACAACGGCTTTCGGTCGACCCGCAGCCAGCGGGTCCCAGGTCGGCCCGAAGGGCGCCGGGCCCCGATCCGCAGCGTGCGCAAGGTGACGAAGCGGACCCCCTTACCGGGCTCTTGCCGAATAGACACCCCCGTACGCACGTGCTGACACGTCGGCGCAGGCTGCGGCCACTATGGTGGACCTCTGCGTACGGACTTGAAGGGGCAGCAGTGAACGACGGCGACGGGACCCTCGCGGCGGAAGCCCAGGGACGGCGGTTCGGCCCGCTCGGCACGGCCTTGGCGATCATTCCGACCTACAACGAGGCGGAGAACATCAAGAAGATCGTCGGCCGGGTGCGCGAGGCGGTCCCCGACGTCCATGTCCTGGTGGCGGACGACAACAGCCCCGACGGCACCGGCAAGCTCGCCGACGAGCTGGCCGCCGGCGACGACCAGGTCCAGGTGCTGCACCGCAAGGGCAAGGAGGGCCTCGGCGCCGCCTACCTCGCGGGCTTCCAGTGGGGCATGGACAACGGCTACGGCGTCCTGATCGAGATGGACGCCGACGGCTCCCACCAGCCCGAGGAACTGCCCCGCCTGCTGACCGCCCTCAAGGGCGCCGACCTGGTCCTCGGCTCCCGCTGGGTGCCCGGCGGCCGGGTGGTCAACTGGCCCAAGTCCCGCGAGTTCATCTCCCGCGGCGGCAGCCTCTACTCCCGGGTCCTGCTCGACGTACCCATCCGGGACGTCACCGGCGGCTACCGTGCCTTCCGCCGCGAGACCCTCGAAGGCCTCGGCCTCGACGAGGTCGCCTCGCAGGGCTACTGCTTCCAGGTCGACCTGGCCCGCCGGGCGATCCGGGCCGGCTACCACGTGGTCGAGGTGCCCATCACCTTCGTCGAGCGCGAGCACGGCGACTCCAAGATGAGCCGCGACATCCTGGTCGAGGCGCTGTGGCGGGTCACGACGTGGGGCGTGGCGGAGCGAGTGAACCGGGCCCGCGGCAGGACCAGGAAGCCGTAGCGGTCCGTCCGGGTATGCCCGTACGAGGTCACAGGTCCTGTTGATCGTCCTTTTATCCTGTGCTGAGCCCGCTCCAGGCACACTGGACGCATGACGAATGGCGCACCGACCCCCACTCACCCCGCCCGGCTGCGGCGTTCCCGGCTGCGTACGTTCCTGCCGCTGGGCATCGCCGCCTGGCTGGTGCTGGAGATCTGGCTGCTGTCCGTGGTCGCCGGCGCGGCCAGCGGCTTCGCGGTCTTCGTGCTCCTGGTGGCCGGGTTCGTGCTCGGCTCCGTGGTCATCAAGCGAGCGGGCCGCCGGGCCTTCCGCAACCTCACTCAGACGCTGCAACAGCAGCAGGGCGGCACACCTGCGGCAGGCGCGGCCCGCCCTGGTGGCAGCGAGGGCAACGGCCTGCTGATGCTCGGCGGTCTGCTGCTGATGCTGCCCGGCCTGATCTCGGACGCGGTGGGCCTGCTCCTGCTGATCCCCCCGCTCCAGAAGGCGATCAGCCGCTATGCGGAACGCACCTTCGAACGCAAACTGAGGGAGTCGAACCCGGGCACCCTGGGCGACGCCTTCCAGCAGGCCAGGATCCGCCGACCGGACGGAAAGGTGGTCCAGGGCGAAGTCATCCAGGACCACGGGGCGGGCGGGACCGCGGGGGAGCGACGACCGCCGCTGGCCGGCTGACGCCCGGCTACGAACGTGAACGTGACAGGCCCGCGCCTTCTCGGCGCGGGCCTGTCACGTTTTCACCACCTCGGCTGCGGTCCCGACGCCGGAAAACGCAAAACCGCAGGCACCGTACGCCGAATTCACGTACGGCACCCGCGGTGTCACGCGTGCGTTGTATGCCGCCCAGCCCCCGGAGGGACTACGCGGACTTGCGGCTGTCCCGCGGATGTACCGCGATGTTCATCGCTCCGGAGCGGAGTACGGCCAGTCGCTCCTCGAGGACCTCTTCGAGTTCCTCTCGGGTGCGCCGCTCCATCAGCATGTCCCAATGTGTACGCGCGGGCTTGGCCTTCTTTTCCTCAGGGCCGTCGCCGTCCACGAGGAGTGCCTGGGCCCCGCAGACCTTGCACTCCCACTCGGACGGGATCTCCGCCTCGACCGAGAAGGGCATCTCAAAACGATGGCCCTTCTCGCATGCGTACTCCACGGCCTGGCGCGGGGCCAGGTCGATGCCGCGGTCCGTCTCGTAGCTTGTCACCACGAGGCGCGTACCGCGAAGAGCTCGCTCACTCATGAATCGTGCCTCCCGGGCTTGTCGCCCACAGGACAGGTGTCGCTGTCGTCGTCATCCGGTCAACGTCCGGTCGGCGGTAAAGATTCCCGTCCCGTGTCCCGTTTCGGGGTTATGCGTCGCCGTCGTAGCTGTCCCTTGTTGTACCCACCAGTGCCCGGTTTGTCACATCTGCAAGCAGATATCACGCAGCGTTTAGTCATCTTTGACGCGCAGTAACGGTACGCCTGGCAGGCCAACGGCGTACACTACCGCTTTTTTGCCGTCGGTGCTAAATCCTTTCGGGAACGGGATTGCCCGCGTCGCGGATCGCCCGCCCTACCGGAACCCGGGCGAGCAGCACGAACCCGATGACGAAGAAGGCCACGAGCGAGATGATCGCGTCCCGGTAGCTTCCGGTCAGCTGGTAGGTGATCCCGAACAGAAGCGGGCCGAGCCAGCTCATTCCGCGGTCGCTCATCTCGTACGCCGAGAAGTACTCGGCTTCTTTGCCGGGCGGCACCAGATGCGAGAACAGCGACCGGGACAGTGCCTGGCTGCCGCCGAGGACCAGGCCGATCCCGGCGGCCAGCACGAAGAACCACACCGGCGCGCCGGCCGGCAGGAAGTACCCCGCCGCCAGTGTCACCGTCCACGCCACCAGGGATCCGAGAATCGTCCTCTTGGCCCCGTACACGCGGGCCAGTCGGCCCATCCCCAGCGCCCCCGCCACCGCGAGCACCTGCACCAGCAGCACCGCCACGATGAGGGTGGACTGGCCGAGGCCGAGCTCTTCCGAGCCGTACACCGAGGCCTGGGAGATCACGGTCTGGATGCCGTCGTTGTAGACGAGGTAGGCGAGCAGGAAGGCGAGGGTGAGCGGGTGGCGGCGCATGTCGCGGACCGTCGCCGCGAGTTGTCGCAGGCCCGGAGAGGTGGCCTTCTTCGCGGCGACCTCCTCCGGGGCGGCCCGGTGGTCACGGAGCCTGCGCAGCGGTACGAGGGTGAAGGCACCCCACCACAGGCCCGCCGAGGCCAGACAGATGCGGACGGCCATGCCCTCCGACAGGCCGAAGGAGTCATGGGCCGTGTACAGCACCAGGTTGACGACGAGGACCAGGGAGCCCGCCGCGTAGCCGAACGCCCAGCCGCGCGAGGAGACCGCGTCACGCTCCTCGACCGTGGCGATCTGGGGGAGGTAGGAGTTGTAGAGCATCATCGACACTGACTGGGCCGCGTTGGCGACGATCAGCAGCAGCCCGCCGAGGAGATACCGGTCGCCGTCCAGGAAGAACATGGCGGCCGTCGCCGTGGCGCCCACGTAGGCGGCGGCTCCCAGGAGGGGCTTCTTGCGGCCGGTGCGGTCGGCGGCGGCGCCCACCAGGGGCATGACCACGACGGCCACGATGACCGACAGGGACACCGAGTACGCGAAGAACGACCCGGCGCGGACCGGTATGCCCAGCGGGTGCACGAACCCGTCCGCGTCCGACGCCTCTTCGGCGACCGACGTCAGATAGGGGCCCAGGAACACGGTGAGCACACTCGTCGAGTAGACGGAGCACGCCCAGTCGTAGAAGTACCAGCCGCGCTGTTCACGGCGGCGCCCGGCGGCCTCGTCGGCCGCCTCGTTCCGTGCGGTGTCGATGCCCACCCGTGCCCCCTGCTTCCCCGTGAAGGTGGTGCGCGCGGGGGAGTCAGAACCAGGTGCCCCGGTCCTCCAGAACCTTGCGCAACGTGTCGATGTGATCGGTCATGATGCCATCCACTCCCAGGTCCAGGAGCCGGTGCATGCGATCGGCATCGTTGACCGTCCACACGTGGACATGCAGCCCGCGCGCGTGGGCGGTGCGCACGAAGCTCCGGTCGACCACCGGTATGCCCGACTGGGACTCCGGCACCTGCGCGGCGACCGCGGACCGGCGCACCCCCACGGGCAGGCGCCAGGAGCGCAGTCGGAGGTTGAGGACGCCGCGGGTGCCGTACGAGGTCGCCAGGCGCGGACCGGCGAGCCGCTGGGCGCGCACCACACGGGCCTCGGAGAAGGAGCCGACGCAGATCCGGTCCCAGCAGTCGGTGCGCTCGATCAGGTCCAGGAGTGGCCGCAGCGCGGGTTCGGCCTTGACGTCGACATTCCAGCGCGCCTCGGGAAACGCTTCGAGCAGGTCCTCGAAGAGGGGTACCGGCTCACTGCCCGCCACGCGCGCGTGCTGTATGTCGGACCAGGGGAGGTCCGCGATCAGGCCGCCGCCGTCCGTCACCCGGTCCAGCGTCGAGTCGTGGAAGGCGACGAGTTTTCCGTCCGCCGTGCGGTGCACGTCGGTCTCCAGGTAGCGGTAGCCCGTCTCGACCGCCCGCCGGAACTGGAACATCGTGTTCTCCAGCCCGTCCGCCGCCCCGCCCCGGTGGGCGAAGGGGATCGGGCCGGGATGGTCGAGGTAGGGATGACGTATCCGCGTGGTCACGGTCGCAGTATCGCCTCTTCCGGTTGACCGGCGGCAACGGCCGTGCTGCCGTCCGATGCCGCGGGGACGGCGAACACGCGCAGGAACAGCTGTGCCAGCGGTCCGATCGCCACCGCGTACAGGACCGTACCGATCCCCACGGTGCCGCCCAGGACGAAGCCCGTCGCGACCACCGCCACCTCGATCGCCGTACGGACGAGCCGGATCGAGCGGCCGGTGATCCGGTGCAGGCCGGTCATCAGGCCGTCGCGTGGGCCCGGGCCGAAGCTCGCCGCTATGTACAGGCCGGTGGCCACACCGTTGAGGACGATGCCCGCCACCAGGAGCGGGACGCGGGCGGCGAGAGCGTGCGCGTCGGGGACCAGGGCGAGGGTGCCGTCCATGGCGAGGCCGACGACGAAGACGTTCGAGACCGTGCCGAGGCCAGGGCGCTGACGCAGCGGGATCCACAGGAGCAGTACGGCGGCGCCCACGAAGATCGACACGACGCCGATGGTCAGCCCGGTCAGCTCGGCCAGGCCCTGGTGCAGCACGCCCCACGGCTCCAGGCCGAGGCCCGACTCGACGAGCAGGGCCGAGCTGGCGCCGTACAGCGTGAGTCCGGCGTAGAGCTGGATCAACCGTCGGCCGAGCCGGTCCGGCGCTGACAACGAACTCACGAGCTGCCCCCTGTGGTGGTAGTGGCCTGGCACATGACACCCTGTGGCTTGGGATCTGATCCCATCCATGGCCAATTCGGGGAAGGTGGACTGATCTGCATGGTGCAGTGGACATCGGCGGTGGGTACCGCGCAGCTCGCCCGGCTGCTCACCTCCCAGCAGGACCGCCCGGCAGGCCCCGGCACCCGCCGCCCGCCCGCCTACCGCTCACTCGCCGACGGCATCCGCCTGCTGGTCCTCGAAGGCCGGGTGCCGGTCGCCGCCCGCCTTCCCGCCGAACGCGAACTGGCCCTCGCCCTCTCCGTCAGCCGCACCACGGTCGCCGCCGCATACGAGGCGCTGCGCGCCGAGGGCTTCCTGGAATCGCGGCGCGGCGCGGGCAGCTGGACCGCCGTACCCGCGGGCAACCCACTTCCCGCGCGCGGGCTCGAGCCGCTGCCTCCCGAGGCGCTCGGCTCGGTGATCGACCTCGGTACGGCGGCCCTGCCCGCGCCCGAGCCGTGGCTCACCCGCGCCGTCCAGGGCGCCCTGGAGGAACTGCCCCCGTACGCGCACACGCACGGCGACTACCCGGCCGGCCTGCCCGCGCTGCGCGCGATGATCGCCGAGCGGTACACCGCGCGCGGGATCCCCACCATGCCCGAACAGATCATGGTGACGACCGGCGCGATGGGTGCCATAGACGCCATCTGCCACCTGTTCGCCGGGCGGGGCGAGCGCATCGCCGTGGAGTCGCCCTCGTACGCCAACATCCTTCAGCTGATGCGGGAGGCAGGGGCCCGGCTGGTGCCCGTCGCGATGGCCGAGGGGCTCGCCGGCTGGGACCTGGACCGCTGGCGCCAGGTGCTGCGCGAGGCCGCGCCCCGGATCGCCTACGTCGTCGCCGACTTCCACAACCCCACCGGCGCGCTCGCCGACGAGGACCAGCGACGACAACTCGTCGAGGCGGCCCGCTCGGCGGGGACGGTGCTCGTCGCCGACGAGACGATGACCGAGCTGTGGCTGGACCCGGATGTCGAGATGCCTCGCCAGGTGTGCGGCTTCGACCCGGCCGGGTCGACGGTCATCACCGTGGGTTCCGCCAGCAAGGCCTTCTGGGCCGGGATGCGCATCGGCTGGGTGAGGGCGGCTCCGGACGTGATCCGCAGCCTCGTCGCCGCGCGTGCATACGCGGACCTGGGCACGCCCGTACTCGAACAGCTGGCCATCAACTGGTTGCTGAGCACCGGCGGTTGGGAGCAGGCGGTCGAGCTGCGGCGCGAACAGGCCCGGGGCAACCGGGACGCGCTGGTCGCGGCGGTACGACGGGAGCTGCCGGACTGGGAGTTCACGGTGCCCAGGGGCGGGCTCACGCTGTGGGTCCGTACGGGGGGGCTGTCGGGGTCACGGATCGCCGAGGCGGGGGAGCGGGTGGGTGTGCGGGTGCCCTCGGGACCGCGGTTCGGGGTCGACGGTGCATTCGAGGGGTATGTGCGGTTGCCGTTCACCGTGGGGGGAGCGGTGGCCGACGAGGCCGCCGTCCGGCTGGCCGCCGCGGCGCGGATCGTGGCGAGTGGGGGGTCGGGGGGCGCCGATTCCCCCCGCACTTTCGTGGCCTGAGCGGTGGGCGGGGCCGGGCCGAGGGGGCGTGACTAGGCCACCGGCTCCTGTTCCTGCTCTTGTTCCTGTTTCACGAGCGTCTGAGCCGATCGCGGCGGCAGCAGTTCCAGCACCGCCTGGCGCTGGGCGTCGCTCGTCGCGTCGTCGTGGGGGTCCGGGGTGGCCGGAACCTGGAGACGGTGGACAGGGCCGGCGCCCAGGCGGGCGTAGCCGCGGCCCGGGGGCATGACCGGGACCGGTGTCGTGTGCGGTGGCGCGCCAAGGACCGCCTCCAGTTGGGTGGAGGACGCGTGGCCGAGGACGACACGCGCGCGCGTGTGCTGCCGTACGGCGTCGCTCAGGGTGTCCGCGCTGTCGAACTGTTCCGCCACCACGACCGTGACGTTCGCCGCCCGGCCGTGCCGCAGGGGGACCTGGAGCAGGGACTGGGGGTCGGGGCGGCCGTCGGCGGCGGCCAGATGAGCGAGGGCTCCGGGGCGGTCGAGGAGGAGCCAGAGCGGGCGGCGGGTGTCGTCGGGCAGCGGCTGACCGGCCTGGCGGGCGTGGTTGGCCGCGATCAGCCGGCGTTCCGTTTCGTGGCCGGCCCATTCGAGGCTCGCCACGGCGCCGGACGCGGCACACTCGACAGCCAGTACGCCGTCCCGGCCGGTCAGGCACGCGTACTCGCCGGTGCCGCTGCCGTCGACGATCAGGACATCGCCGTACTGCAGGGCCTGGAGGGCGATCGAACGCAGGAGGGTCGTGGTACCGCTGCCCGGCTCGCCCATCACCAGGAGGTGCGGTTCGGTGGAGCGAGGACCCGTGCGCCAGACGACCGGCGGGACATCGCGCTGCTCCTCGCCGTGGCCGAGGGGGAGAGTGCGCTGTACCTGGGTGGGGTCCGTGAAGCCGAGCACCGTCTCGCCCGGGGACGTGACGAAGCGCTGCGCGGCGATGTCGGTGGGCAGCGGCGACAGGACGGTCACCGTGAGCTGGTTGCCCTCCTCGTCCCACGCGAAGTGGTACTCGCGGCCCCGGCCCGACTTGGCGTGCAGCAACTGCTCGATCCGCGCGCGGGAGCCGGCCTCGCCGTCGGTGAAGTACGCCGGGTAGCGCACCACCAGGTGCGAGACGCGGCCGGTGCCGTCGAACTCGTATGCGGGGAAGGTCTTCTCCCAGTCGCCGCCGTGGGCGTAGAGAGGAGTGGGGTCGTCGGGGGTGGAGAAGTAGGGGACCAGCGCGTCGTACAGGGACTGGAGGCGCTGGGTCTGGGACTCGTCGGGGCCGTCGGGCTCCGCCGGGGCGCGGTCGCGGCCGTGCCAGGCCGCTGCCGCCATCACCGAGATGACGGCGAGCAGCGGGCCGTACGGCACGAGGGCCACGACCAGGACCACCGAGGCCACCAGGAACAGCAGTGGCCCGCGCCTGTCCTTGGGCGTGTCCGCCCACTTGCGCCGTCCGGCCGCGGCCAGTCGGCGAAGACCCCGGCTGATCGTGATCAGCGGGTGGAGGACGTCGGTGGCGCTGTCCGCAGCGGTCCGGGCCAGCTCCCGGCTCCGGGCGATCTGTGCGCTGCCGTTGCTCAGGATGCGGGGGAGGGGGCGCCGGGCCACTGCTGTCTCCTGGGTGGGTGTGGGCGGGACGGGCGTCAGAACTTGATTCCGCCGAGCAGGCTCGCCAGGCTCTCGCCGCCGGCCTTGATGCTCGGTGCGATGGCGGTGCTCGCGAGGTAGAAGCCGAACAGCGCGGCGACGAAGGCGTGCGACCCCTTGAGGCCGTCCTTCTTGAAGAAGAGGAAGACGATGATGCCGAGCAGAACGACGCCGGACATGGAGAGGATCATGAGGATCTCCTGGTGTGGTGGGGACAGTCACCATGAGTTCTTCCAGGATCACAGCATGTATCCATACGATAAAAGGTGCAATCGGATGAATTTCGGCGTATTTCACCCGCATGGCGTACCTGTTTGGTGTGATCCGGGCGTGCTGATCTTTGCTGCTGAGGTGTCGGGTCATGCGCCTGTTAAGCCAGTACTCTGGCGATTCACCCGTACGGTTGTAACGAGAGGTGGTCCGGCCGATGAGTGAAGCCCCCGACCCCGAGGTCGTGGAGCTGGCGACGAAGATCTTCGATCTGGCCCGGCAGGGGCAGACCGAGGCACTCGTGGCGTACGTCGACGCGGGCGTACCGGCCGACCTCACCAACGACCGCGGCGACTCCCTGGTGATGCTCGCCGCCTACCACGGCCACGCCGACGCGGTCCGGGCGCTCCTCGCCCGCGGTGCCGACGGGGACCGGGTCAACGACCGGGGTCAGACACCACTCGCCGGGGCCGTTTTCAAGGGTGCGCAGGATGTCATCCAGGCACTCCTGGAGGGTGGCGCCAACCCGGCCGCGGGCATGCCCTCGGCCCTCGACACCGCTCGGATGTTCGGCAAGACGGAACTGCTGGAGCTGTTCGGCGCACACTGAGTCGTACGCGCTGACCAGCTAGGACAAGGAAAACGGGGGAGGCGGAACGGGGCCGCCGGAAATACGGTCGCGGCAGCTTGAACAGCCGGGTCATCATGACGTCGTGATTCATGGACGTGATGGCTGGGCAGATGTTGCCGCACCGCGCGGGCCGTGATGCGGTCCGCATGGGCCCACCTACGAGAGGCAGAGGAAGATGGTCTACAGCAAGCAGGAAACGGCGGGCGCCCCGACGTGTTGTCACGTGGCCAGGTAAAGCAGGATCCCGGTTGCGTCGACGCTTGATGTGAGGCTGTTTCCCATGTTCGATCCGGTCATAGCGCCCAGCGGAACGCTGCTCGGCCTGCTCCAGAGGGGCCGCGGCGACGGCACGCTGCACGCGCTCACCGCACCGCGGGCCGACGCGCTCGCGGCACTGAACCACTGCGTGCTCCACGACCCCCGCCACGACTGGCAGGTGGAGAACCGCTCCCTCTACTACGCCCGTCTCTATGTCGATCTCCACGGCGAGCTCGACGAGATCGAGGCCCATCTCTTCGACGCCGAGGACATCCTCGACACCGACGAGTCACGCACCGGGCTCGCCCTCGCGGTCCTCGGGCACCTCGCCTCCTACGGCAGGCGGGACGCACTCGAGGTGCTGCGCAGGTATGCCGCCACCGGCACCAGCTGGGCCTGGGCGCTGGACGAACTGGCGCTCAGGGACGACGACGCGGGGCTGCGCGCCCTCGCCGCCCCCGTACTCGCCCGCTTCGGCACCGACGCGGAGGGCGAGGCGGAACTCGCCGCCGTCGTGCGGGACGCCTTCGAGCCCCGGCCCTGGCGGCTGTGGGCCGACGATCCGCGCGAATCGGTCTCCACGCGGGTGCGTGCCGCCCAGGAGACCGGCTGTTTCGACCGCTGGCAACGCCAGATGCGACCGTCCGGGCCCCGCCCGGGCTGGAGCGTGCAGGCCGTCTTCGAGTGGGCCCAGCAGGGCATCGACCGCGGTGCCGTCCTTCATGTGCCCGCCGCGCGCTGTCTGACGGCCGTGGCAGGTCCGGAGGACCGGCCCCAGATCCTGGCGGCGGCCCGCAGCGGTGGCGACGGCGCCCGCTGTACGGCCCTGCGCTATCTCGCGGACAGCAATGATCCCGATGCCCTCGATTTGGTCGAGGGCGCGGTCGCCGACGGCACGACGGCCGTCGTGGAGGCCGCCGTCGACGCATTCGAACGTATGCGCAGTATCGCCGCCGTCGACCGCGCGCGCGGGTGGGTCCACCGGCCCGACCCCCTGGGCGCCGCCGCCGGACGGATGCTCGCCTGTCTGGGCGGCACCCGGGACAGCGACCTCGTCCTCGGCGCACTGAGGGAGGCCGTACGGGGCGAAGGGCCCGACGCGCCGACCCTGTGGACCCTCGTGGACGGCGCGGGGCGGCTCGGTATCGTCTGCGCGGCCCCTGTTCTGCGCCACGTCTACCGCGAGACCGCCTCGTCCCACCTGCGGGGCCGGGCCGCCCGGGCCCTCGCCGCCACCGACCCCTCCTTCGCCGTCGGCTTCGCCGTCGAATGCCTGTGGGACTGCGAGGAGACCACCCGCGAGGTCGCCGCCCGGCACGCCGAGACCGGTGACGCCAGGGTCGTCGACCAGCTGCGCCGACTCGCCGCCGACCCGGCCGAGGAGGCCGAGGTCCAGACAGCCGTACGAAGCCGGATCGGGCCCGACAGCACCCGCCGTATGAACGGGGGATGACCCGGAGATCAGGAGCGCGTGGACGCGCGCCGACCCGGGAGGGGGCGGTGCGCAACGCTCATGGGACGTTCCCCGTCCGGAAAGATCGACGTTGACGCGAGCACGTCCAGCACGGCGACAACACCCCTATGCGTGTAGTCATCGTGACCGAATCCTTTCCCCCCGATGTGAACGGCGTGGCCCACTGCGCGCTCCAGACCGCCCGGCACCTCGTCGATCGCGGTCACGTTCCCCTCGTCGTCGCCCCGGCCACCGCCGCCGGGAACGGGCCCGACGCCTCGGCGCCGTGCCCCGTCGTCCGTGTCCCCTCCCTGCCGCTCCCCGGCTACCCCCAGGTCCGCGTCGCCCTCCCCAGCCGACGCGTCGCCGCCGCGATCACCGAGCACCGCGCGGACATCGTCCACCTGGCCAGCCCCTTCGTCCTCGGCGTACGCGGCATGGCCGCCGCCGCCCGGCTCGGCATCCCCGCCGTGGCCGTCTACCAGACCGACCTGGCCGGATACGCCCGTACGTACGTTCACGCGGGCGAGGCCGCCGCCTGGCGGCGCATCCGCTCCGTCCACGCCGCCGCCGACCTCACCCTCGCGCCCTCCAGCGCGGCCCTGTACGACCTGGAGTCGCACGGCGTCCCCCGGGTGAAGCTTTGGCAGCGCGGAGTGGACACCGCGCGCTTCCGCCCCGAACTGCGCGACGAGGCCATCCGCCGCGAACTCGCCCCGAACGGCGAGCTGATCGTCGGCTACGTCGGCCGGCTCGCCCCCGAGAAGCAGGTCGAACTCCTCGCCGGTGTCTGTGCGCTGGACGGTGTTCGGGTCGTCGTCGTGGGCGACGGACCCAGCGAGCCCGGACTGCGAGAGCAGCTTCCGGGAGCGGTCTTCCTGGGCCGCCGCACCGGTGACGAACTCGCGCGGATCTTCGCCTCGCTGGACGTCTTCGCGCACACCGGCCCGTTCGAGACCTTCTGCCAGACCGTGCAGGAGGCCATGGCGAGCGGCGTGCCCGTCGTCGCGCCCGCCGCCGGTGGCCCGCTGGATCTGGTCGCCCACGGGCGCACCGGCCTGCTGGTCCCGCCGCGCGACGCTGCCGCCGTCCGGGACGCGGTGTGGTCCCTGGCCCGTGACCCGGGCCTGCGGACCGTCTACGGCGCCGCCGCCCGGGCGGCCGTCGAGGGCCGTACCTGGGCGGCTGTCGGCGACCAGCTGGTCGGGCACTACGCCGACATCCTCACCGCGCGGACGGCGGTGGCCGCATGAACGCCGAGGCACCACGCGGCGCGGGCGGACCGCTGCGCATCGTCCGGCTGGCGAACTTCGTCGCCCCCGCCTCGGGCGGCCTGCGCACCGCGCTGCGCGAACTGGGCACCGGATACCGGGCCGCCGGGCACGACCCCGTGCTGATCGTGCCCGGTGAGCGAGCGAGTGACCGCGACACCGAGCAGGGGCGGGTGATCACCCTGCCCGGCCCGCTGCTGCCCGGCACCGGCGGCTACCGCGTCCTCACGGACAAGCGGCGCGTCGCCGCCCTCCTGGAGGAACTCGCGCCGGACCGTCTGGAGGTGTCCGACCGGACGACCCTCAGATGGACGGGCAGGTGGGCGCGCCGGGCCCGCGTCCCCGCGGTGATGGTCTCCCATGAGACCGCCGACGGTGTCCTGCGCACCTGGGGCCTGTCGGAGAACCTCTCCCGGCGCACCGCCGACGCCCTCAACGTCCGTACGGCACACACCTACGCGCGCGTGGTGTGCACCACGGAGTTCGCCGAGCGGGAGTTCGTGCGGATCGGGGCGCGCAATGTCGTACGGGCTCCCCTGGGCGTCGACCTGGTGCGGCGGCATCCGTCGCTGCGCGACCCGGCGGTGCGGGCCGCGCACGCGCGCGGGGACGAACTGCTTCTGGTGATGTGCTCCCGGCTGTCCGTCGAGAAGCGGCCCGGTACGGCGCTGGACGCCCTGGAGGCCCTCCTGCGGCGCGGACAGCGGGCGAGGCTGGTGGTGGCCGGGGACGGGCCGTTGCGGGCCCGCCTGGAGCAGCGGGCGCGGGAGCGCGGGCTGCCGGTCACCTTCCTCGGCCACGTCACCGACCGGGCACTGCTGGGCGCACTCCAGGCGTCCGCCGACGTGTGCCTGTCGCCCGGGCCCGCGGAGACGTTCGGGCTCGCCGCGCTGGAGGCGATGGCCTGCGGCACACCCGTGGTCGTCAGCGCGTCCTCCGCGCTGCCCGAGGTGATCGGGTCCGCCGGAGCCGTCGCGGCCGACGACGGAGAGGCCTTCGCGGACGCCGTACGGCTGCTGCTGGGGCGGCCCGAGCACGAGCGCCGGGAGAAGGCACGCGCGCGTGCGGAGTGTTTCGGCTGGCCGGCCGCGGTCGAGGCGTTCCTCGCGGCGCACGACGCGGTGGTGCGGTCCGCCGGTGACACGCCCGTACTGCCCGTCGTACCGGAGGGTGTCGGATGAGACCGCTGCGGTTCGTGGCGCTCGGCGACTCGCTGACCGAGGGCGTGGGCGATCCCGTGGACGGCGAGTGGCGCGGCTGGGCCGCGCTGCTCGCCGACGGGTTCGGCGACACGCCGGTGGAGTTCACCAACCTCGCGGTCAGCGGGGCACAGACACGCGACGTACGGGAACGGCAGACGTCGGCCGGACTCGACCTGGAGCCGGACGTCGTGTCCGTCGTCATCGGGGTGAACGACACCCTGCGCCGCACGTTCGACATCCACGCGGTGGCCGCCCGGCTGGACGAGGTGTACGCGGCCTTCACCGAGCGGGGCGCGCTCCTGCTCACGGCGTGTCTGCCCGACCCCGGGGCGATGCTGGGGCTGCCCGGTGTCCTGGCGAACCCGCTGGCCCGGCGGCAGCGGGCGGTCAACACGGTCGTCCACGCGCTCTCCGAGCGCTACGGGGCCGTGCATCTGCACGCGGCTGAGGGGGAGTGGCTCAGCGGGCGTGAGATGTGGAGCGCGGACCGGCTGCACCCCGGCGAGCAGGGCCACCGGCAGCTCGCGGTCCGCTTCCACGCGCTGCTCGTGGAGGCGGGCGTCACGGGCGGTGCGGGTCCGTCGCCCGAGCCGGAACAACCCGCGCCCACCCGGTCGGCCGGCCTGCGCTGGCTGGCCACCGCGGGCACGGGCTGGGTGGCCCGGCGGTGCACCGACCTGCTGCCGCAGCTCCTGCGGCTCGCCGCCCAGGAGGTCCGCCACCGCGCGCGGGGCACCAGCGCCCGCCTCGACCTGGGGGCCTCCCATGCCGTCGCGGCGGCCCTGGCCGCGCTGACGGTGACGGAGCACCGGGCCGAGCCGGACGTGGCGTAGGCCTGGCCGGTGGATCGGGCGCGGAGGACGGCTACGGCGCCTGACAGGCACGGGCGCGCGGATTCGGCGCGCGTCCGGCTGCAAGGAGGAGGGGACACCGACATCAGCCGTTGCCGCGCCGGGCGACGTGGCGGGGGAGTCGGCAACCGCGTCGCCCGCCGCAGACGGGAACCCGTCACGGGGCGGCTGATGGCACCGCAGCGCCGCGTCTCCGACATGATCCGCCCGACCGGCCCCGGGTGGCTCAGCGACGGTGTGCGCGCACGAATCTGACCGGTGTGCCCGGCGCCGCCTGGGCTGCGGCGTGGAGGTCAGCGGTGCGGACGACGGCGATCACCGGGTAGCCGCCGGTGGTGGGATGGTCGGCGAGGAAGACCACCGGCCTGCCGTCCGGGGGCACCTGGACCGCGCCCAGGACCATGCCCTCACTGGGGAGTTCACCGGCGAAGGCCCGCTCCAGGGAGGGGCCTTCCGTCCGCAGCCCGATGCGGTTGCTCGCGGAGGACACCCGGTACGTGGACGTGGTGAAGGTCCGTAGCGCCGCCGGAGTGAACCAGTCGTCGCGTGGCCCGACGGTCACCCGGAGCACGAGTTCGGCAGGGGGCGCGGGCTGCGGAACGACGTCCACGCGCGCGTGCCCGCCGATCACCTGCCCCAGGGGCAGCACCGCGCCGTCCGTGAGGGGCGGCGGGCCCAGGCCGGACAGCAGGTCGGTGGAGCGGCTGCCGAGCACGGGCTCGACGGCGACTCCGCCGGAGACGGCCACGTAGGCGCGTACTCCGGTCAGGGCGGTTCCGACGTCCAGCAGCGCGCCGCCCGGCACCTGGACCGGAGCGCCCCAGGCCACCGGGCGGCCGTCCACGGTGACCGTGCAGGGGGCGCCGCCGACCGCGACGGTGACCGGGCAACGGGGGCGCAGGGCGCAGCCGTTGAGGGTGGTCTCCAGAACGGCCGCCCCGGACGGGTTGCCGACCAGCCGGTTGACGAGCCCTGCCGTGGGCGCGTCCAGGGCGCCGGAGCGGGGCACCCCGAGATGGGCGTACCCGGGACGCCCCAGGTCCTGCACGGTGGTCAGCGCCCCTGCCCGTACGACGGCGAGCGCACGATCCGTCATGGGCGGCCCACCGGGACGAAGCGGACCCGGGTACCCGGCGACAGCAGCGCGGCCGGCACGCGCGTGTGGTCCCACAGGACCGCGCCCGTCGTCCCGATCAGCTGCCAGCCGCCCGGCGAGGAACGCGGGTACACACCCGTGTACGGGCCCGCGAGTCCCACGGCACCGGCCGGGACGGACGTCCGCGGGGTGGCCCTGCGCGGTACGTCGTAGCGTGCGGGGAGACCGGTGAGGTAGCCGAAGCCGGGCGCGAAGCCGCAGAAGGCGACCCGGAACTCGGTGGCCGCGTGGATCCGTGCCACCGCCTCCTCGGACACGTCCCACAGGGCGGCGACGTCGGCCAGGTCCGGGCCGTCGTAGCGGACCGGGAGTTCGATGATCTCCTGGGTCAGGGGGAGCGCCGGAGGCACTTCGGAGGCGGTCAGTTCGGAAGCCAGCCGGGCGGGGTCGTCAAGGCCGTCGAGGAGGACCGTACGGGCGGCGGGGACGATCTCCCGTACGGACAGGGTGCCTTCCGCGCGGCGGCGCAGAAGTTCGGCGTGCAGGGCCTGGGCCTGTTCGCCGGAGGAGACCTCGACAAGCAGCGCGTCGTCGCCGACGGGCAGCGCCCTCATCCGGTGTGTCGTACCACTCGTCCCGCTCATACGAAGGCCTCCACGCGGACGCCCGACGCCTCCAGGCGCTCACGGACCCGACGGGCCAGGTCCACCGCGCCGGGCGTGTCGCCGTGGACGCACAGGGAGCGGGCGCGGATCGCGAGGGGCGTCCCGGAGAGCGACGCGACCACGCCGGCCCGGGCGAGGGTCACCGAACGTGCCACTACGGCCTCCGGATCGGTCACCAACGCCCCTTCCTGGCCGCGCGGCACGAGAGTGCCCTCCTCGGTGTACGCGCGGTCGGCGAACGCCTCGGGGACGGCCGGCAGGCCCGCCCCCTCGGCAAGTTCCAGCAGGCGCGAACCGGGCAGCCCGAGCACCGGCAGACCCTTGTCGGCCAGCAGCACGCCGGCGATGACCGCCCCCGCCTGCTCCGCGTCGTGCACGACGCGGTTGTACAGCGCGCCGTGCGGCTTGACGTACGACACGCGCGTGCCCGCCGCACGCGCGAAGACCTCCAGGGCGCCGATCTGGTAGGCCACCTCGGCCGCCAGTTCGTCGGGCGGCACGTCCATCGTGCGCCGCCCGAAGCCGGCCAGGTCGCGGTAGGAGACCTGGGCGCCGATCCGTACGCCGCGCTCGGCCGCCAGATCGCACACCCGCCGCATGGTGACCGGGTCCCCGGCGTGGAAGCCGCAGGCCACGTTGGCGCTGGTGACGACGGACAGCAGTTGTTCGTCGTCGGTGAGCCGCCAGCGGCCGAAGCCCTCGCCGAGGTCGGCGTTGAGGTCGATCATGTTCCGGACTCCTGTCACGCTCCGGTCAGGCGACGCGGTACTGCTCGTCGCGGGTGTCGGTGAGGAACATCTGGCCCGGCGCGTGCGTGATGGCGAAGGGCGGACGGGACGCCATCACCGCGGCCTGCGGGGTCACCCCGCAGGCCCAGAACACCGGGATGTCGTCCGGCGCGAGGTCCACCGGTTCGCCGAAGTCCGGCCGGCCGAGGTCGTCGATGCCGAGCCCCGACGGATCGCCGCAGTGTACGGGGCTGCCGTGCACCGCCGGGAGCAGGCTGCTCTCCCGGATGGCGGCCGCCAGATGCTGCGGCGGCACCGGACGCATGGACACGACCATGGGGCCGTGCAGCCGCCCGGCGGGACGGCACTGACGGTCGGTCACGTACATCGGGACGTTGCGGCCCTGCTCGATGTGCCGGATCGGGACGCCCGCCTCGGCGAGCGCCCACTCGAAGGTGAAGCTGCAGCCGATGAGGAACGTCACGAGGTCGTCGCGCCAGTGGGCGAGCACGTCCGTGGGCTCCTCCGCCAGCTCGCCGTCCCGCCAGACCCGGTAGCGCGGCAGGTCGGTGCGCAGGTCCGCGCCCTCGGCGAGGACGGTGGTCCAGGAACCGGCGTCGGTGACGTCGAGTACCGGGCAGGGCTTCTGGTTGCGCTGACAGAACAGCAGCATGTCGTACGCCCAGTCGGCGGGCACCGAGATCAGGTTGACCTGGGTGTGGCCGGCCGCGACGCCCGCCGTGGGGCCCGTCAGACCCGCGCGGAACCGGGCTCGCGCGGATTTCGGGCTCCACGCGTGCGCGTGCTCGTCGACGAGGGAGAGGGGGCGGTCTTCCGTACGGTTCACTGGAGTTCCTTTCCGCGGGTCTCCGGCAGGCCGAGCAGTGCCAGGGCGGCGATGCCGTATCCGATCGCGCCGAAGACCAGCGCGCCACCCACACCCCAACTGTCGGCCAGGAAGCCGACCGTGGTGGGGAAGACGGCGCCGACGGCGCGGCCGGTGTTGTAGGTGAAGCCCTGTCCCGTGCCGCGCACGGCGGTCGGGTACAGCTCGCTCAGATAGGAGCCGAAGCCGCTGAAGATCGCCGACATACAGAACCCGAGCGGGAAACCGAGCACCAGGAGAAGGGTGTTGGCGCCGTCGGGGATGTTCGCGTAGGCCAGGATGCACAGCGCCGAGAGGACCGCGAACAACCAGATGTTGCGCTTGCGGCCGATCCGGTCGGTGAGGTATCCGCCGGTCAGATAGCCGATGAAGGCTCCGGAGATCAGGAAGGCGAGATACGAACCGGTGCCGACGACCGACAGTCCGCGTTCCGTCTTGAGGTAGGTCGGCACCCAGGTGGCGAGGGTGTAGTAGCCGCCCTGGACGCCGGTGGACAGCAGGCCCGCGAAGACCGTGATGCGCAGCAGTCCGGGTGCCTCGGGCGTGCCGGGCTTGAAGATCGCCGCGAACGAGCCCTTCTTCGGGTTCTTCTCGCGCTCGGCGACCGCCCGGGGCGCGTCCTGTACCGAGCGTCGCACCCAGATGACCAGCAGCGCGGGCAGAGCGCCGGTCCAGAACATCACGCGCCAGGCCAGGTCGTCGTCGAGGAACGAGAAGACCACGGTGTAGACGACCACGGCCAGGCCCCAGCCCACGGCCCAGGAACTCTGGATCGCGCCGAGCGTACGGCCGCGGTGCTTCGGGCTCGCGTACTCGGCCACCAGGATCGCGCCGACGGCCCACTCACCGCCGAAACCGAGGCCCTGGAGGGCGCGGAACACCAGCAGCGTCTCGTAGTTGGGCGCGAAGCCGCAGGCGACGGTGAAGACCGCGTACGTGATCACCGTGATCATCAGTGCTTTGACCCGGCCGATCCGGTCCGCGAGTACCCCCGCGCCGGCGCCGCCCACCGCGGAGACGACCAGGGTGACCGTGGTGAACAGACCGGTCTGGCCGCTGTCCAGACCGAAGTACGCGGACAGCGCCACCATGGTCAGGGGCAGCGTGAAGTAGTCGTACGAGTCCAGGGCGTAGCCGCCGAACGCGCCGCCGAAGGCACGGCGACCGCGCGGGCCCAGCGCCCGCAGCCAGGCGAACGCGCCGTCGTCGACAGCGGGTTCATTCGCTCCGGGGCGGGGTTCGGCGGCCAGGGCCTGCGGTGGAGGGGTCGTGCTCATGTGCACCTCGCAGATGAGGGACGGAGAGTGCTTGAGGAATGAGCGGTGCGGGAGCGGTCGACACCGCGTGGATCCGGGGCGTCTGTTCAGCAAGGTAGAGGATCGTTGAACGATCCTTCAATACCCGTGTTGTTTCGTTCTTGTATCTACGATTGAATTCCGGGCATGGCAGAGCAGCTGACGGGACTGGCCGACGACCGAGCGCTCCTTGGGCGCACCAGTACCGCCGAGCGGGTGTCGGACATCCTCAGGAGCCGTATCGCCGACGGGTACTTCCCGCCCGGGACCCGGCTCTCCGAGGACAGCATCGGCGGGGCCCTCGGCGTCTCCCGCAACACGCTGCGCGAGGCGTTCCGGCTGCTCACGCACGAGCGCCTGCTGATCCACGAGCTCAACAGAGGTGTCTTCGTACGGGTCCTCACGGTCGAGGACGTCGAGGACATCTACCGCACCCGCGCCCTCGTCGAGTGCGCCGTGGTCCGAGGCCTCGGTGAGCCGCCGTACGCCCTGGAGAACCTCGCCGCGGCCGTCGAGGAGGGGCAGCGGGCGGCGCGCGACGGTGACTGGAAAGGGCTGGGCACGGCCAACATCCACTTCCACGGCGAACTTGTCGCGCTGGCCGGCAGCGCCCGCACCGATGAGCTGATGCGCAGCGTCTTCGCCGAACTGCGCCTCGCCTTCCACGTCGTGGACGACCCGCGACGCCTGCACGAGCCCTATCTCGCGCGCAACCAGCAGATACTGCAGGCCCTCCAGACGGGTGACCGGGAGCGGGCCGAGGGGCTGCTCTCGGTCTATCTCGACGACTCGCTCAAACGGGTTGTCGAGGTCTACCGGCGCCGGGTGGGCGAGGACGGGCAACCGGTGGCGGGTGGGTCGGGACCTGCGGTCTTCCCCACGGCGTGAACGGCACGGTGGCGGGGTGACAGCGGGTCGCTTCTGAGTCGTTTGGGCCGTTGTCAGACCGAGGACCTAGTCTGTGCAGCGTGACTTCGCCAGCATCGACGGACAGCGTTCCGCCCCAGCTCAGCGCGGGGCCGCGCCCCGCTCCGGGCCCGGCCGCCGACGAGGGACTGGCGCGGCGCCTGCGCGCACTCGCCTGCACCGCCCCGCTCCACGACCTGGACGCGCGCAAGGCGAATCTCGCCGGCGAGTACTCGGTGTACGGCATGGCGGAGGTGGCCCTCTCGGCCATCGACCTGGTCACCCTGAACATGGACTTCGACACCGGCGCCGACCACGACCAGATCGTCGCCCGCCTCATCCCGCGCATCGCCGCCCAGGCCCCGCAACGGCCCGTCACCGAGCACGAGCGCGTCGCCCGCTGGGTCCTGGAGAACCTGATCAACGTCGGCAGCGTCGACCGCGGCTTCCGGGCCGTATACGGCACGTTCGCACCGGACGGTACGTATGTACGCCGTGACTACGACTTCAAGCTGATCGAAGAGGTCCCGGGGTACGGCGGAAGCGTCTACCTCCGCACGACGGACGAGGCGGTCAACGTACTCGTCGGCGCCCTCGACACCGACGTCACCAGCGCCCAGATCGCCGCCGAGGTCAAGCTGGAGGTGCTGATCAGCCGGGGCCGGCTGGCCGACGCCCAGCTCGCCGCGGAGCAGGCCCGCTACCGGACCGTGCAGTACTCGGAGGTCCTGCGCCGGGCCCTGGACGCGACCCGGCGCAACGTGCGCGCGGTGGACTGGCTCCAGACCGTCCCCGACATGATCGCCGAGGCGCTCGACCATGTCGCCGACCGGTACCGCCATGAGAACGCGATCCTGACCAACATCCGCAAGGCCCGTGACGAGTCCGAGGACCCGGAGCAGAAGCGGCGCGCCGCCGAACTCGTCGACATCGTGAAGGACTGCATCCGGCGGCACACGCTGCTCCAGTCCAGGCTGCTGGAGGCGGGGCCGCTGTTCCGCGCGGAACAGGACCGGCAGGCTTTCGCGACCCCGATGACGTCGTCCGGGATCGATCTGTACGGCCATCTGGTCGCCCCCGTGCTGCCGTTGCCCCTCGAGGCGGCGGTGCGGGTCACGGACGCGTTCTTCGCGCGCGGGACGGGGCTTCGTACGCCGGTGTCGGTCCGGGTCGGTGACCTCGTGGACATACTGCTGACGCCGCCGGTGGAGCGGGAGCATCTCGGGGTCGAGATGCCGGAGCCGGATCTGATCGCCACCCCGGACGACAGCCGGTTCAGCGAGGAGCAGTTGGCGTCGGCGATGGAGCTGCTGGACCTGCCCGCGGATGCGCCTCGGCGGTTGTCGGGGCTGCTGGCCGAGGCGCGACTTCGGGATACGGAACTTCCGTATCTGGTGGCCCTGTTGGCCGTGCACGCGGCCAGTCCGCCGGTCGGTACGGCTTATCGGCAGGGCGAGGAGAAGCTGCTGTTCGCTGTCGATGACGGGACGGAGCTGGACGATCCGGAGTTCGGGGGCGCGGATCTGATTGTGGGGATGGCCTTGCTGGATGTGGTGGGGATGGCGGCGGGGAGGTCGGAGGCGGCGTGATGTGGCTGAGGTTGTCGGACGGCCGCGGGTCCGTTGTGGTTTGTCGCGCCCACGCGGCGGAGCCGCACATGTCAGAGCCCCGCGCCCCTGGGCAAGCCGGGCGTCCCCTCGCTTACAAGAACAGGGAGTTTCAGCTGTGAACGAGCCGGTCGACTGGAGTGAGCCGGAGGCCGTGGCCGCGCCGGCCGTCGCTGCCGTTATTACTCCTGGCGATGCCGCTGACGCTGCTCGGCTGGTGGCCTTCGGGCTGCAGGCCAAGCTTCAGGCCGCGCGGGACCAGGAGTACGCCGAGTTGTTGCGGCGGTACCGCGAGGACTCGGCGTTCGCCCGGCTCGCCGATGCCGTGGCCGCCGGGCTGGGGCTGGTCGTGCTGGAGGTGTCCCCGCGCGCGGGGATGGCGGTGACCGCCGCCGAGGACTCCGTCTTCGCCGTGCGGATGGGGGACTACGCACGCCGTACGTCCGCCGACGGCTCGGACCGCTTTCTGCACGGGCTCGCCCATCTCGCCGTGGCCGCCATGGCGTTTCCGCGCCCCGAGGATCTCGCCGACGACGGCTACATCGGGCGCGTCACCGTCAACGGGGTCGAGGCCTTCGTCCGGCAGGCCTGTCGGCGGCTGGAGGAGCGGGCCGAGGCGCAGGGCGAGAACACCGACCCGGTCAGCGACGCCCCGGGACTCGAGGCCGCCTGGCGGATCTGGATCAGGCGCAGCGCCACGGGGGCCACCAAGGACGCGCGGAGACCGGCCGGTTCGACGACCGGCATCGTCGGCAAGGCCGTCGTCTTCCTCACCGACTCCGGCTTCCTCCAGCGCACGGGTGACGACAACGGCGGCACGTATCGGACGACAGCCCGTTACCAGCTCCAGGTCCGGGACATGGCAGGCAACGCGGCCATGGCCGAGCTGCTGGAGCTGGGCGTTGTGCCGGTCACCGACGGGACACCGACGCTGCTGCCCGCCGAGGACACCGACGACCTGGACCTGGTGGCGGACGCCGGACTGCCCTTCCACCACTCCTGACCCCAACATCTGACCACCGCCCCGACTCCCTTCGCACCCAACCCGACTACTCCCTGACGACTACGAGAGTCCCGCCATGTACGAGCTGTCCCGGATCCGCCTCTACTCCATCGGTCCTGCCGGTGCGCGCTACGCCGACACCGTGCTTGACCTGCGGGGTGTCGGCGAGCCGGTGCCCGACCCCGCGCCCACCCAGGCGGAGTTCTTCGAGGACGAGCCCGTCGGACCGCCGCGCCGGCCGGCGCCCGCGGGGGTGCTCTTCCTGGAGAACGGCGGCGGCAAGTCCGTACTCCTCAAGCTGATCTTCTCCGTGATGCTGCCGGGGCACCGCAACACGCTCGGGGGTGCCAGTTCCGGTGTGCTGCGGAAGTTCCTGCTCGCCGACGACTGCGGGCACGTGATCCTGGAGTGGCAGCACACGCTCACCGGCGAGCTGGTCGTGGTCGGCAAGGCGAGCGAGTGGAGGGGGCGGCAGGTCTCCAACGATCCGCGGAAGTTCGCCGAGGCCTGGTACTCCTTCCGGCCCGGCCCGGGGCTGAGCCTCGACAACCTTCCCGTCGCGGAGTCCACCGCCGTACGGCCGCCGGTGGAGGGTGCCTCCGGTGCCCAGGGGCGGCGCCGGACGATGAAGGGCTTCCGGGACGCGATCACCGAGGCGGGCAAGGCGTACCCGCATCTCGAAGTGCACTGGGAGGAGATCCACGACCGCTGGATCGAGCATCTGGGGGAGCTGGGTCTCGACCCCGAACTCTTCCGCTACCAGCGGGAGATGAACGCCGACGAGGGCGAGGCCGCCGGCCTCTTCGCGGTCAAGAAGGACTCCGACTTCACCGACCTGCTGCTGCGCGCGGTCACCGACACCCGGGACACCGACGGGCTCGCCGACCTGGTCGGCGGCTTCGGCAACAAGCTGGGCCGACGTTCCGAACTGATCGCCGAACGGGACTTCACCGCCGGGTCCGTGGACCTGCTCGGACGGATCGTCGAGGCCGCGCAGACGCGTTCCCGCGCGCGGGACGTCCACGCGGGTGCGGAGCGGCGTACGCGCAACCTCGCCCGGCGGCTGTCCGCGCGGGGCGTCAAGGAACGCGTCCGGGCCGGTGATCTCGCCCAGCGGGTCACCGCCGCGGCGTACGCCGTCACCCATTCCGAGGGCGGGCGGGAGCGCAGCGCGCTGATCGCCGCCGAACTCGCCTTCCGGCATGCCTCGCTGGCCCTCGCTGCGGCGGAGAAGACGGCAGCCGCGCAGAAGCGCGAACTCGCCGACGCCCGCACCATGCACTCCGCCTGGCAGGCCGCCGAGGTCGTCCTGCGGCACCGCGCCGCCGCCGACCGCTCCGCGCGCGTGGCCGTCGCGATCCGCGAGGCCGAACGGGACGCCGCCCCGGCGCTCGCCGCCCGCGCCAAGGCCGCCGTCGACCTCGTACGGGCGCTGCAGTCGGCGGCGGAAGGCGCGGAGGCGCTCGCCAACGAGGAGGAGGAGCGGTCCGCCGCCCTTCAGGAGGTCAGCGAGGTCGCCCACCAGGACTCGACCGGCGCGGCCACCGAGGCGCAGCGCGCCCGAAGCGAGGTCGGGCATCTGCGGCAGCGGCTCAGCGAGGTCGAGCAGGAGACCGCCGAGGCGGTGCGCGCGGGCTGGCTCGACGACAGCGCTCCCGACGCCGATCCGGCACGGGCCGCGCTGGCCGCGAGTGACGCCGAGAAGGCGGCCGTCGAGGCCTGGGACACCACCCGTGAGGCCTCCAGGCAGGCTTCCGAGCACGCGCGTGAGGCGGCGTCCGCCGAGTCCCGAGCCGAGCTGACGGCGGCCCGCGCGGCGGATGCCGCCACGGCGGCCGAGCGCGAGTACGACGCCGAGCGGCGCACCGCCGAGGCCCTGGCGGGAGAGGAACGGCTCGCCGAGCTGCTGAACCTGCCGTCCGCCGGCGGTGTGCGGCAGCGGGGCCGGGCCGCGCTGCCGCACCAACACGGCGCGAGCGAGGGCGAGGGCAGCGGTGCCGAGGGTATGGCCGGGGACGGTGGGAAGGGCGCCCCCCGTGCCGCCGACGAAGGTGCCCTGACCTCCGAGGAGCTGGACCGCTTCGCCGACGAACTCCGCGAGCTGCTCGAGGGCGGTGTCACCTCCGCCGAGCGCCAGCTCTTCGAGCTGCGGACCGGCGCCGCCGACGACGCCCGCATCCTCGGCGCGCTCGGTGACGGCGGACTGCTGCCGCCCGGCCCCGATGTGCTGTCCACCGTCGAGTTCCTCGGCGAGCACGGCATCCCCGCGCTGCCCGGCTGGCGCTATCTCGCCCAGGCCGTCGACCCCGCCGACCACGCGCGCGTGCTGGCCGCCCGCCCCGAACTCGTCGACGGCGTCATCATCACCGACCCCGCCACGCACGCGCGTGCCCGCGAGGCCCTCGCCGACGCGGCCCTGCTGCCCCGGTCGGCCGTGGCGGTCGGTACGGCAGCTGCCCTGCTGGCCCCTACTCCGGCCCCCGGACCGGGCGATGGCGACGTGTTCCTCGTACCGCCGAACCCGGCCATGCACGACGAGCACGCCGCCGACGAGGAACGGCAGGCGCTGCGGGCCCGGGCGGGGGAGCGGGAGGAGGAGATCCGCACGCTCGCGGCGCGGCTCGGGAAGGACCGGGAACTGGCCGCGCGGCTCACCTCCTGGCGTACGGGCTGCCCGGCCGGGCGGCTCGTCGAGCTGGCCCGGACCGCGCACGACGCGCGCGCCTTCGCCGAGGAGACCGAAGCCGAGCTGGCCGAGGCACGGACCGTACGGGCCGAGGCCGACGAGGTGATGAGCGAGGCGTCCCGCGTGCGGGACGAGCGGCAGGAGGCCGCCCAGCGCGCCCGGCGCGCCGCCGACGCGCTCGCCGGACTGGCGTACCGGCTGCGCGAACGCGCCGGCTGGCAGGTCAAGGTGCGTGAACTGGCCGACGAGGCCGTCGAGTCGGAGGCCCGCGCCCAGGCCCTGCTGGAGCGTGCCCGGTCCGCTGACGAGGACCGGCGCGCCACCCAGCGCGCCGCCGACGACGCACGCCGCACGGCCCGCGCTCTGCGCGCCGAGCGTGCGGAGATCGCGGGCGCCCCCGACGACCTGCCGGAAGCCGACGAGGACGCCGCGAAGTCGTCGCTGCCCGCCCTCCGCGAGGCCTACCGGGCCGCATCCCAGCTCTACGAGAAGGTCGGCGTCGGAGCCGACCTGCGGGCGGAACAGGCGCGGTCCGAGAGCGAGGAGAGCGCCAGTCGCGCGGAGCTGGACCGGCTGAGCAACAAGGTGCGTACGCGCGCCGAGCAGCTGCTGCAGGTGCCCGAGGGGGCGGACGGACCGTCCCGCCAGGCCGCCTCCGCCCGGGCGGAGGAACTGGTCCAGCTCCTGGAGACCCGGGTGTCCACGGCCAGCGAGCAGCTCGGGCGACTGCGCGGCGAGGCCGAGCGGCACGCGCCCGAGGACGGCGAGGCGCACACCGAACTGGCCGAGGAACTCGTCCCGCGCGACGCCGAGCACGCCCAGGCCCTGCTGCGCACCGCCACCGCCGAACTCGCCTCCCGCAGCGAGGCGTTGACCCAGGCCAGGGACGCGCACGCCGAACTGCTCGGCTCCCACCGGGCGGCCGAGGACGCGGCCTCCGGGTTCGACGAGATCGCCGCGATGCTCCGCGACCTGATGCGCGAGCACGCCTCCGACGACGAGCAGGAAGCCCCGGAGCCCTACCCCGGCAGCCCGGAAGAGGCACGGCAGTCGGCCGCCGAGGCCCGCCGCTCCCTGCGTGGCTGCGCCACCGACCTGTCCGCGGCCGAGGGCGCCGTGCGCGAGGCGAGCGACATCCTCGTACGGCATGCCAACTCCACGCGGTACGAGGCGGTACGCACCCCCGCTCGCCAGCAGATCCGTGAACTGCCCGCGTCCGCGCTGCCCGAGCACGCGCAGAAGTGGGCGGACGCCTTCGCGCCCCGACTCCGGGTCCTGACCGACGAGTTGGCACAGCTGGAGCGGAACCGGGACTCGATCGTGGACCGGCTGCGCGGGCTGGTGGAGTCGGCGCTGGCCACCCTGCGGTCCGCGCAGCGGCTGTCGCGGCTGCCCGAGGGGCTCGGCGAGTGGTCAGGCCAGGAGTTCCTGCGGATCCGGTTCGAGGAGCCCGACCAGGCGACACTCACCGAGCGGCTCGGCGAGGTCATCGACGAGGCGACCCGGTCGGCCGTGAAGAAGAACTCCGACCTGCGCCGGGACGGAATGTCCCTGCTCCTGAGGGGAGTCGGCGCCGCCCTCGAACCCAAGGGCATCGCCGTCGAGATCCTCAAGCCCGACGCCGTACTGCGCGCCGAGCGTGTGCCCGTCGGACAGATGGGTGATGTGTTCTCCGGCGGTCAGCTGCTCACGGCGGCCATCGCCCTGTACTGCACGATGGCCGCGCTGCGCAGCAACGACCGGGGCCGCGACAAGCACCGGCACGCCGGCACGCTGTTCCTCGACAACCCCATCGGGCGCGCCAACGCCACGTACCTGCTGGAACTCCAGCGAGCCGTGTCCGACGCGCTCGGCGTCCAACTCCTCTACACCACCGGTCTGTTCGACACGACCGCGCTCGCCGAGTTCCCCCTGGTCATCCGCCTCCGCAACGACGCGGACCTCCGCGCGGGCCTGAAGTACATCCGCGTGGAGGAACACCTCCGACCGGGACTGCCGCAGCAGGCCCCGGCCGGGGAGGGGGACGCGGTGCACAGCGAGATCACGGCGACCAGGATGTTCAAGCGCCCGGCACAGGCAACCCCCTCAGGGGCAACCCCCTAGGGGCGCGGGGCTGTGACATTTGCGGCTCCGCCGCGCGGGCGCGACAAGCCACGACGGCGCCGCAGCTCCCCACCACCCGCACCCCCCCTACGCATCCTCCTTCAAAAGGTCAGCACACTTCTCCCCGATCATCATCGTCGTGATACACGGATTCACCGACACCAGATCAGGCATCACCGACCCGTCGGCAACCCGCAACCCCTCGATCCCCTTGACGCGCAGCCGCGCGTCCAGCGGCGCCGAGGCGTCATCGTCCGCACCCATCTTCACCGTGCAGGCCGGGTGGTAGACGGTGTTGTGGGTCTTGTGGATGTAGTCCAGCAGCTCGTCCTCCGTCCGGACGTCCGGCCCCGGGGCCAGTTCCGCCCCCGCCCAGCCGCTCAGCGCGGGCTGGGCGGCGATCCGACGCGCCAGCTTCAGCCCGTACGTCATCACGCGCGCGTCGTGCTCGTGCGTGAAGTACCGCGGATCGACCATCGGCTTGTCCCGGTAGTCGCGGGTACGCAGCCTCACCGTGCCGCGCGACTTCGCCCGGGTCACGTTGGGAGTCAGGCAGAACGCGTTCTCCGAGGTCGGATAGCCCCAACGCGCCGTGTTCATGTCGAACGGCACCGAGCCGTAGTGGAACATCAGGTCGGGCCGGTCCAGGCCGGGTTCCGTGTCGTAGAAGATGCCCGCCTCCCACCACTGACTGGATGTCGTGGTCATCGGCTGCTCGGCGTCCCACATGATGACGCCCTCGGGGTGGTCCTGCAGGTTCTCGCCGACGCCCGCCGCGTCCACGACCACCTCGACGCCGACCTCGTGCAGCTGCTCCGCCGGTCCGATGCCGGACAGCATCAGGAGCTTCGGAGTGTCGATCGCGCCGCACGACACGATGACCTCGCGGCGCGCCCGGACGGTCCTCGTGTGGATGAGATCCGGGTCGAGGTACTCGGCGCCCACGCACCGGCGCCCCTCCAGCACGAGCTGCTTCGCCCGCACCCCTGTCCGTACCTCCAGGTTCGGCCGCCTGCCCATGACCGGGTGGAGGTAGGCGACGGAGGACGACTGCCGGATGTTGTTCTCGTCGGAGTTGATCTGGAACCAGTTGGCCCCGCGGATCACAGTCTCACCGGTGTTGAAGGGCGTGGTCGGGATGCCGGCCTGCGCGCACGCCTCCAGGAGGGCGCCACCGCACGGGTCCTCGCTCTTCAGCGTACGGAGCTTCACCGGGCCGGTGCGGCCGTGGTGGTCGCCGGGGGCGTCGTTGGTCTCCAGGCGCCGGTAGAGCGGGAAGAGGTCGGCCGCGCTCCAGCCCGTACAGCCTGCCGCCGCCCAGTCGTCGAGATCCTCGGCCGGGGCCCAGAAGGCGATGCAGGAGTTGTGCGACGAGCAGCCGCCGAGCACCTTCGCGCGGGCGTGCCGCATGAAGCTGTTGCCGCTCGACTGCGGTTCGACCGGGTAGTCCCAGTCGTAGCCGGACTCCAGCAGGCCCATCCAGCGCTCGAGTCTGAGGACGTCGTCGTCGCCGACGTCGCTCGGGCCCGCCTCCAGCACGCACACGGTGACGGACGGGTCCTCCGAGAGGCGGGCGGCCACCACGTTGCCCGCGGTGCCCCCGCCCACCACCACATAGTCGAACTCGTCGGTGCTCATGAGTGATCGGTTCATGATCGGTTGGTCGAAGCGGGACTGGTCCATGTGGGGCTGGTCCATGTGGGGTTGACCTCCTTCAGTCGGCCGCCGGGGCGGCGAGGGGAGCGGCCGGCTCGGCCGGGGTCTCCTCAAGACGGTGTCCGGCGAGCACACCCGTCCGGTGCCGCTGGACGAACCAGTAGTAGGCGAAGCCGCCACCCGCGATGACCGCGACGAACAGCACGGCGCCCCACTGGAGGTACCAGTGGAAGGGGGCGGTGGCGTTGTAGACCGAGGCCCGCGGCCAGATCAGGTTGGTCGTCATGACGCTGCCCCAGATCACGGCACCGATGTTGACGAGCAGGCCCCAGCGGCCCAGTGAGAACTTGCCGTCGCCGGCCGGCTGCCACTTCCCGCGCAGCCGTGCCACCAGCATGGGTCCGGTGACGCCCAGATAGGCGAGGTAGATCATGATGATGCCGATGCTGGTGACCACGGTGAAGATCTGCGGCTGGCGGATGTTGACCACCAGGATCCCCAGCGCCAGCACGCCGACGATCACGGCGGGCAGCACCGGCGTCTGGAAGCGCGGGCTGACCTTCGCGAGCAGTGAGGACGCGGGCAGGTTGTTGTCGCGGGCCATCGCGAACGCCAGCCGGATCGCCGCCGTGTGCACGGCCAGCGCGCAGACGGTGACCGCGATCAGCACGCACCACAGCATCGCCTTGCCCGCCGTCGGCCCGAGCACGTCGAGCACGACGTACTGCAGACCGTCCGTGGACAGCTCCTTGCCCTTGAGGCTGGAGACGCTCATCAGCGCCAGGAGGAGGATCAGGCCGCCGAGGACGAAGGAGGCGACGATCGCCCGAATGATGGCCCGTGGCGCGTTCCGGGACGGATCGCGGGACTCCTCACCGAGTGAGGCCGCGGTGTCGAAGCCGTACATGACGTACGCCGATGCCAGCGAGGCGACCAGGAACGCGCCGAGGTAGCCGGCGCCGTGGCCCGCGCCCGTGCCGTTCGTCTCCATGACCACCTGCGGCCCGCGTGTGATGTGCACGGCGAACAGGACGATCAGTACGACCGTGGCGACGAGCTCGATGAAGACACCCGCCGTGTTGATCGTGGCCATCAGCTTGACGCCGAAGGCGTTCACCACGGTTGTGAACAGGATCAGGACAGCGGCCAGGACCACCGCGTTGGTCGCCACGTCGTACTTACCGGTGCCGTCCCCGATGATCTGGAACACGCTGGAGATCTGCGGCAGCGTGAGCTGGTAGGCGAGGGCCACCGCCGCGATCGACACGATCGAGGCGATCAGCATCATCCAGCCGGCCAGCCAGCCCAGGTGCGGATTGCCGACCTTCTTCGACCAGTTGTAGACCGAGCCCGCCACCGGATAGCGGGCGGCCAGCTCCGCGAAGCAGAGCGCCACCATGAACTGGCCGACGAACACCATCGGCCACGACCACCAGTAGGCGGGGCCACCGCTGCCGTAGCCGAAGTAGAACAGCTGGAAGGTGCCGGTCAGGATCGAGATGTAGCTGATCCCGGCAGCGAAGGTGTGGAAGTTGCCGAGGGTGCGCTTGAGTTCCGGCTTGTATCCGAACTCGGCGAGTTCGTCGTCGTCCGTATGCCCTGGGCCTGTTGGTTGGTCGGTGGTTGCCATGAGCGGACTCCTGGGGGCTGGGGAGTGGGAGGGAGCGGCTCGTTGCGGGTGCCGGAATCAATGGGGGCGCACATTCAGGACGTACACAAGGGGAATGGCGCATAAATGACGTGCGAAAGGCACACAAAGAGGGTCAGGCGAACCAGCCCTGCGGCGAAGGATCGGTGTTCCGGTAGATGTGCTTCGCCTCGCGGTACTCGGCGAGCCCCGAAGGTCCGAGCTCGCGGCCGAAGCCGGACTGCTTGTAGCCGCCCCACTCCGCCTGGGGGACGTACGGGTGGTAGTCGTTGATCCACACCGTGCCGATCCGCAGCCGGGCCGCGACCCGCCGCGCCTTGGCCTCGTCGGTGGTGAAGACGCCGCCGGCGAGGCCGTACACGGTGTCGTTGGCGAGCCGGACCGCCTCCGCCTCGTCCGTGAACCGCTCCACGGTGAGCACCGGACCGAACGACTCCTCCTGTACGACCGTCATCCGGGCGTCGCACTCGTCGAGCACCGTCGGCGGATAGTAGAAGCCCTCGTCGAGGCCCTCGGGACGCGCCCCGCCGCAGCGCAGTACCGCGCCCTCGGCCAGGCCCTGGGCGACATACGCCTCGACCTTCGCACGATGTGCCTCGGAGATCAGCGGGCCGGTCTGGGCCTCTTCGTCGAACGGGCCGCCGAGCCGGATCAGCCGGGCCCGCCGGACGAGCTCGTCGACGAACCGGTCGTGCAGTGAGTCCTCCACCAGCAGCCGGGCCCCGGCCGAGCAGACCTGCCCGGAGTGCAGGAACACGGCGGTCAGCGCCATGTCGACGGCCGTGTCGAAGTCGGCGTCGGCGAACACGATGTTGGGGTTCTTGCCGCCGAGTTCGAGCGCGACCTTCTTCACGGTCCCGGCCGCGGCGGCCATGAGGCGGCGGCCGGTCTGGAGTCCGCCCGTGAAGGAGAGCAGGTCGACGTCCGGATGGTCGCCGAGCGGCGCGCCCGCCTCAGGACCGGCGCCGAGGACGAGATTGGCCACGCCCGCAGGCAGTCCGGCCTCCTCCAGGAGGCGCATCAGGTGGATCGCGGTGTGCGGGGTCAGCTCGCTCGGCTTGAGGACGAAGGTGTTCCCGGCCGCCAGCGCGGGGGCGACCTTCCAGGCGGTCTGGAGGAGCGGATAGTTCCACGGGGTGATCAGCGCGCAGACACCGACCGGCTCGTAGACGACCCGGCTGTCCACGCTCGGTGAGCCGGTGTCGATGACGCGTCCGGTCTCGTTCGCCGCGAGCCGGCCGAAGTAGCGGAAGCAGTTGACGATGTCGTCGATGTCGTAGGCGCTCTCCACCAGGCGTTTCCCGGTGTCGAGGGACTCCGCGCGGGCCAGCTCGTCCTTGTCGCGGACCATGAGGTCGGCGACACGCAGCAGCAGGTCACCGCGCTCGGCGGCCGGCGTACCCGGCCAGGGGCCCTCGTCGAAGGCGCGGCGGGCGGCGGTGATGGCCTCCACCGTGTCCTTGCCGCCCGCCTCGTCGACGACACCGACCAGGGAGCCGTCGGCGGGGCAGCGGATCTCGCGGGTGCGCTCGTCGAGCGCGGATCTCCAGGTACCGCCGATGAAGAGTTCGGGCATGTTCTCGTTCCTCCTGGTCAGCACCGTGCTGAAGGCGCCCTTCCGGTTGTGCGCCTTTCCGGCCCAAGACGGACCATGTCGAATGTGATCTTCGACACACTCCGATCGGATGCCCGGCGACGTGCCTCGGTCGGGGGAGTCCGTCTGTGAACCCTTCGTCCGGCACCCAGCACACCACCGTTCCGGCGCGTCCGCGATGCCGTCGAAGGTCATGCCCCTCCCGCGTTGATCGAAAAAAGGTTCGATCTATTGCTGGGGGCGTGGTGCGGGTTCCGCCACATCGGTGGCCGAGGGAACCCGTAGGGGAAGCCGGCATGGGCGAGGGCGGCGTTCATCGGGGCCGCCGGGCCGGTGAATGGGAACAGGGCGGCCCTGTGGGCCGCCCCGACTCGTTCTTATGGTTCAGGGGTGCCCCTGCGGGGTTCTCCTGCTCGCTCAGGGCCCTCAGGGGTGCGACAGCTGACCGGACCCGCCGCCCTGCCTGCGTATGCGCTCCTGGGTCCGGGCGGTGGTCCGAGCGAGTCGTCGGGCCTTGCGGCGCTCGCGTCGCAGCGCCCGTGCCGTGCTGCTCGGGGTCGACACCACGCCGTTGCGCTGGCGCCAGACCTGGCGCGTCACCCACACGTCGAGCGCGGCCCAGGTCGCCAACACCGTGCTCGCCACGCTACTGATCACCATCGGGAAGGCCAGCCAGGAACCGGCCAGCGTGGACAGGAAGGCCACCATCGCCTGGATCAGCGTGACGGAGATGACGAGCACCGCCCGCACGGCCGCCGTACGCACCGGGTCCGGCAGTCGCCGCCGGCGCGCGGGCTCCTCGACCCACAGCTGCTCGTAGGCGGGCTGCGCCTTCTCCCTTACCGGCGTGGGGAGTTGCTGGGGCGAGGTCAAGGCGTAGACGGAGCCGGAGGGTGGTTCGATGCTCCCGCCGCCCATGTCCTGGCCTGTGCCGTTGCTCCTGGCGCCCCCGTGCACCACCAAAGGTGCCGCAACCACAACGCCGTTCCCGAGCGCTTCGCGTCGTTCCGCCGTGCCCATCACGTGTCACTCCCCACCGCCCAGCAGACCACCCGTCCCGGTGTCGGTGACACCGGCTCCCCAGTTGGTTGCCCGGCTTACGCTGTTTTACGCGGCCTGGACGCGGGATGCGGACCCTGCTGACGGTTCCGCCACCCATCTCCTGTGTACAAAGACGATCGACGTGTCTCGAAGATTCCCGTCAAGCGTAAAAATCCAGCCAAACGGCCAAGTTGGCCGACGGCCGGCGTCGTGCGGTCATGCCGGATTCGAGGAGGCAATCTCCCGTAATGATCGGACAACTCGCCATGTCTCGCCCGGAGCACGGCAGTTCAGCCCTCAGACAGGTCTTCGAGTTCTCTGTGGGTCAGTAGTAGGCTCACGCCGATTATTGACGCACATGTGTACCCCCGCGTCGACGGGGGCGAGCTGGGGGAGGCCATGCGCTTTCGCGGGAAGTCCATCCGCCGGAAGATCGTGGCGCTGCTTCTCGTGCCGCTGGTGTCCCTCACCGCGATCTGGGGCTTCGCCACCGTGCTCACGGGGCGTGAGGCGGCCGAGTTGTTCAATGTGTCGTCGATCGTGGAGAAGGTCAGCTACCCCACCGAGGACGCGGTACGCGTGCTTCAGCAGGAGCGGCGCCAGACCCTCGTCTATCTCGCCGACCCCCGTGCCTCCGACGCGCTGGCGGCCCTTCGGCGCAGCCGCACCGCCACCGACGACGTCATCGGCAAGATCCGCGACAACGCCGACAAGTCCAGCGTGCGCAACTCGATCAGCGACAGCGACAGCGAGCGGCTCACCGCTGTCCTGGAGGCGTTCGACGGCATCGGCCCGCTCCGCCGCAGCGTCGAGGAAGGCACCGTCACCCGTACCCAGGCACTGAACCTCTACAACAACCTGGTCGACCCCTGTTACGTCCTCCTCGCCAACCTGCACATCATCGACAACCTGGAGATGGACAAGCAGGCCCGCGCCCTCGTCAACGCCGCCCGCGCCCGCGAACTCCTCTCCCGCGAGGACGCCCTGCTGGGCTCGGCACTGGTCGTCGGCAAGCTCACCCGCGACGAGTCCCGCGACATCTCCGACCTCGTGGCGCAGCGCACCGTCATGTACGACGTCAGCCTGCCGCTGCTCCCGCCGACGGACCGCGCACGCTACGAGCGGTTCTGGAAGAACGCCTCCACCGCGCCGCTCCGGGTGGCCGAACAGGCCGCCATCGGCGCCGAGTCCGGCAAGCCGCGGGGCGTCACGGCGAAGAGCTGGGACACCACGGCCGGCGATGTCCTCGACGAACTCCGCAAGCTCAACGACGAGTCGGGCGACCGTTATCAGGACCGGATCCGTCCGGTCGTGATGGGCGTCATCGTCAAGGCCGTCGTCGCCGGTGTCCTCGGACTGGTCGCCCTGCTGTTCTCGCTCTTCCTGTCCGTACGCATCGGCCGTGCCCTCATCCGCGACCTGCGCCAACTCCGCCTGGAGGCCCACGAGGCGTCCGGCGTCCGGCTGCCCAGCGTGATGCGCCGTCTGTCGGCGGGCGAACAGGTCGACGTGGAGACCGAGGTCCCGCGCCTGGAGTACGACAAGAACGAGATCGGCGAGGTCGGCCAAGCCCTCAACACCCTGCAGCGCGCCGCCGTCGAGGCCGCCGTCAAACAGGCCGAACTCCGCTCCGGAGTCTCGGAGGTCTTCGTCAACCTCGCCCGGCGCAGCCAGGTCCTGCTGCACAAGCAGCTCACCCTGCTCGACACCATGGAACGCCGGACCGAGGACACCGACGAACTCGCCGACCTGTTCCGCCTCGACCACCTGACGACCCGTATGCGTCGGCACGCCGAAGGCCTGGTGATCCTCTCCGGAGCCGCCCCCTCCCGGCAGTGGCGCAAACCCGTCCAGCTGATGGACGTCGTACGCGCCGCCGTCGCCGAGGTCGAGGACTACGAGCGCATCGAGGTCCGCAGGCTGCCGCGGATGGCCGTCACCGGCCTGGCCGTCGCCGACCTGACCCACCTCGTGGCCGAACTCCTGGAGAACGCCACGGTGTTCTCGCCCCCGCACACGGCCATCCAGGTCCTGGGTGAGCGAGTCGCCAACGGCTTCACCCTGGAGATCCACGACCGGGGCCTGGGCATGGCGGCGGAAGCGCTGCTCGACGCCAACCTGCGGCTCGCCGAGACACCCGAGTTCGAACTGTCCGACACGGACCGGCTCGGCCTGTTCGTCGTCAGTCGGCTCGCCCAGCGGCAGAACGTCCGGGTCTCCCTCCAGCCTTCCCCGTACGGCGGCACCACGGCTGTCGTCTTCGTCCCCGACGCACTCCTCACGGACGACATCCCGGACACCAACGGCATCGGCTTCCGCCTCGACCGCGCCCGGCCCTCCAAGGAGACCGAGTTCGAGGAGAGCCGCAGGGCCGCGCTCTCCTCGGCGCCCTTGCGCCTCCCCGGCCTGCCCGCGTCGCTCATCGACGGGCCGGTCGAGCTGGAGGCGCCGGTCGAGTTGGACGCTCTCAACGACTACCCCGGTTCCTTCGGTGACGCGGACAGTGAACCCGGCGAACACGGCGTACTTTCCCGGCCGCACCGCTCGATCCCCGGAGCGACGGGCGAAACGAGCGATCTTCCCGGCGAGCAGCGCCAGCAGCCCTCCGGAAGCTGGCGCACACCCGCCCCCGACGGTGTGGCCGGCCGCTCGGGAGATCCCGTCACGCTGCCACGCCGCCGTACCCCGAAACTGGTCAGCTCCCACGGACGTCCGGTCACCGAACAGCCGCCCCGGCGCAGCCCGTCGTCGGCGGACGAACAGCCGGCGGAGGGAGTGGCTTCGACGACCCCGGACACGCTGGCCCCGCTCCCGGCCCGCCGCCGGGGCGACACAGCGACCCGCCGCGAAACAGACCCGGGCGACGGCTTCGGCGACCGCACGGAGTCCCCGGTGCGGCGTTGGGAGGGCAGAGGGGAAACCGTCGGCCGTGGCATGGACGACCGCACGGATTCAACGGGCTCCAGGGGCTTCACCGACCGCACGGATTTGTCCGCCTCGCGTTTCGGGGACCGATCCGTGAGCAGTCGTCCCGACGGGCCCGCCCGTGGCATCGGCGGGCGAACGGAGACGGGCCGCGACGGCCTCGGTGAACCGTCACGGGACGCCCCGGCGCTCCCGCAGCGTGACCGGCGCGGTGGCTCCGGCGGGACCGCGTCCCGCCCCGGTGCTGCGGCCGACCCCGCAGCGTCCGGTACGGCAGGGCTGCCCCGCCGGGTACGTCAGGCCAACCTGGCTCCGCAGCTGCGGGACGGCCCGGAGCGGCGCGCCGAACGGACGAAGCCACGTCCCCAGGACGGGGCGGACCTCTTCGACCGTGACGCCGACGAGGTCCGCAGCCGCATGGCCTCGCTGCAGCGCGGCTGGCAGCGTGGTCGTGACGAGAACGCCGAGGGCGACAGCGCCCAGGACGGCACAGCGCAAGGAACGAGTAAGGGGGACGGTCGATGACCGCACCGAAGCCGACCGGCCAGACCTCAAGAGACAAGGCGTCGGGGGAGCTCAACTGGCTCCTCGACGACCTCGTCGACCGGGTCGCCAGCATCCGCAGAGCGCTCGTGCTCTCCGGCGACGGACTGCCCACCGGGGTCTCCAAGGACCTCAGCCGGGAGGACAGCGAGCACCTGGCCGCCGTCGCCTCCGGATTCCACAGCCTCGCCAAGGGCGTGGGGCGTCACTTCGACGCCGGCAGTGTCCGTCAGACGGTCGTAGAACTCGACGACGCCTTTCTGTTCGTGACGGCAGCCGGGGACGGCAGCTGCCTGGCCGTGCTCTCGGACGCGGACTCGGACGTGGGCCAGGTCGCCTACGAGATGACTCTCCTGGTGAAGCGTGTCGGTGTGCATCTGGCGGCTGCTCCGCGCACCGATCTGCCCGCAGGCGGGTAGTGGGATGACATGAGCGGAGACGGCCAACCCAGAAGCCACTGGTTCGACGACGAGGCGGGACCGGTCGTCCGTCCGTACGCCATGACGCGAGGCCGCACCAGCCATGCGGCCCAGCACCGCCTGGACCTGATCGCGGTGGTGATCACGGAGGCGCACGCGGACGACCCGGAAGCGGATCGCACGCTGTCCCCGGAGCACGTGGAAATCGTCGAACTCTGTCGTGACGCCCCGCAGTCGGTCGCCGAACTCGCTGCCGAACTCAATCTGCCCATCGGTGTGGTGCGGGTCCTCATCGGGGACCTCGTGGACGAGGAGATGGTCCATGTGACGCGTCCCGTACCCCCCGCCGAGCTGGTGGACGCGAATATTCTGCGCGACGTCATCGACGGCCTCCGGGCGCTCTGAGCAGCGCGGAAGCGGGGTGGCGACGTGACAGGCCGGCAGTTCCGGGACGATCGCGGCGGAACCTGCACCGACGCCCGGGAGTTCACCGAGGCCGTCCGGACGGGTTCGGCGGTCACCACTGTCGCGTCGCGCATCGCCGCCGACGGCACCGTCCCGCGCGGCGGCATCGGTACGGGACAATGTCGCGGTGGAGACGGGCCGGTTCGCCGTCCCGGCGATGTACGTCATCGAAACCCCAGGCGGCGTGGGCTACGGCCCACCGCCGACCGACCCCGAACAAGCAGGAGAAGAGACCGATGATCTTCGGGCGTTCTGAGCGCGGCAAGCCCCCGGTCGAGCCCGTCACACTCAAGATCCTCGTGGCCGGCGGATTCGGTGCGGGCAAGACGACCCTCGTCGGCGCGGTCAGCGAGATCAAGCCGCTGCGCACCGAGGAGTTGCTCACCGAGGCGGGCCGCCCGGTCGACGACATCAAGGGGGTGGAGGGCAAGAACACCACCACCGTGGCCATGGACTTCGGGCGCATCACGCTGCGCGAGGACCTGGTGCTGTACCTCTTCGGGACGCCCGGACAGGACCGCTTCTGGTTCCTGTGGGACGAGCTCGCCACCGGTGCGCTGGGCGCGGTCGTCCTCGCCGACACCCGCCGTCTGGAGGACAGCTTCGCCGCGGTCGACTACTTCGAGCGCCGCTCCATACCCTTCCTGGTCGGCGTCAACTGCTTCGACGGAGCGGCTCGTTACCCGTCGCAGTCCGTCCGGGCGGCGCTCGACCTCGACCCCAACGTGCCGCTCGTGCTGTGCGACGCGCGCAACCGGGAGTCGGTCAAGGAGGTCCTCATCGGAGTCGTCCAGCACGCGATGGCGTACGCGGCCGACCGCCGGGCGACCGTCACCACCTGACAGCCCCTCACTGTTCCGCACGCGCACGGCCCGTACCCCCGCCGACCGGGGTACGGGCCGCGGTCCAATGGCACGCGCGCGCGTGGAGGTGGCCTGCGAGCGCTGACCCTAGCTCCGGCCGTCGTCCTCCCAGCCAAAGCTCTTCTCCACGGCCTTGCGCCAGTTGTGGTACTCGCGGTCGCGGACCGACGCCTCCATGGCGGGCGTCCACTCGACGTCCTTCTGCCAGTGCGACTTCAGCTCGTCGAGGTCGTTCCAGACCCCGGTCGCCAGCCCGGCCGCGTACGCCGCTCCCAGGCAGGTCGTCTCGGAGACCTTGGGACGGATGACCGGCACCCCGAGGACGTCCGCCTGATGCTGCATCAGCAGGTTGTTCTTCGTCATGCCGCCGTCCACCTTCAGGGTCGTGATGCTCACCCCGGAGTCCTGGAACATGGCGTCCACGACCTCCCGCGTCTGCCAGCTCGTCGCCTCCAGCACCGCGCGCGCCAGATGTCCCTTGGTGACGTACCGCGTGAGGCCGGTGACCACCCCGCGCGCGTCCGAGCGCCAGTAGGGCGCGAACAGGCCGGAGAACGCGGGCACGATGTACGCCCCGCCGTTGTCGTCGACGCTCGCCGCGAGCGTCTCGATCTCGTCGGCGGTACGGATGATGCCGAGCTGGTCGCGGAACCACTGCACCAGCGCACCGGTGATCGCGATCGACCCTTCGAGACAGTAGACGGGAGCCTCACCGCCGATCTTGTAACCCATCGTGGTCAGCAGGCCGTTCTTGGAGGGAACGGGCCGGTTGCCGGTGTTGAGCAGCAGGAAACTGCCGGTGCCGTACGTGTTCTTGGCCGTCCCCACGTCATAGCAGGCCTGGCCGAACACCGCGGCCTGCTGGTCGCCCAGCGCGGAGGCCACGGGGACGCCCGCGAGCTGGCCCACCGCGGTGCCGTACACCTCGGACGAGGACCTGATCTCGGGGAGGATCTTCTCGGGGACGTTCATCGCGGACAGGATGGACGCGTCCCATTGGAGGGTCTCCAGATCCATCAGCATGGTGCGGCCGGCGTTGGTCACGTCCGTGACGTGCCGTCCGCCGTCCGTGCCGCCCGTCAGGTTCCAGATCAGCCAGGAGTCGATGGTGCCGAAGGCGATCTCGCCGCGCTCGGCGCGGGCACGCAGCCCCGGCACGTTGTCCAGCAGCCAGGCCGCCTTCGGGCCGGAGAAGTAGCTGGCCAGGGGCAGTCCGGTCTGTTCGCGGAAACGGTCCTGCCCGTCGGTGCCGCCGAGTTCGTGGCAGAGCGCGGCCGTACGCGTGTCCTGCCAGACGATCGCGTTGTGGACCGGCTTGCCCGTGGCGCGGTCCCACAGGACGGTCGTCTCGCGCTGGTTGGTGATGCCGAGCGCGCTGAGCTGGTCGGCGCGCAGCCCTGCTTTGGCGAGCGCGCCCGCGACCACTGCCTGGACCTTCGACCAGATCTCGGTGGCGTCGTGTTCCACCCACCCGGGCTTGGGGAAGATCTGGCGGTGCTCGCGCTGGTCGACGGCGACGATCGCGCCGTCGTGGTTGAAGACGATGCAGCGACTTGACGTGGTGCCCTGGTCGATCGCGGCGACGAACTTCTCCGTCATGACGTCCCTTTCGTGGGAAGCTCCGGAAGTCTGCAGCCCGGAACGGCGTGTGCGCGTCAGAAGGCTGCCTTGAAGACGATCCCCGCCAGCGCGCCGCCGATCAGCGGCCCCACCACCGGGATCCACGCGTAACTCCAGTCCGAGGTCCCCTTGTTGGGGATCGGAAGCAGAGCGTGGGCGATGCGCGGGCCCAGGTCACGGGCCGGGTTGATGGCGTACCCCGTGGGACCGCCGAGCGACAGACCGATGCCGACCACCAGGAAGGAGACGATCAGGATCGCCGTGCCGGACTCGCCGAGCCCCTTGGTCAGACCGAAGGCCAGGATCGGCAGAACCAGCGCCATGGTCGCGATGATCTCGGTGACCAGGTTCGCGACGGGACTGCGGATCGCGGGCGTCGTGGAGAAGATCCCGAGCGTCGGCTGGGCGATCTCCTCCTCCGCATTGGCCTGGAACTGGGCAAAGTAGACCAGCCAGCACAGGATCGCGCCGAGGAAGGCGCCGACCATCTGTCCGGCGATGTAGAAGGGCACCTTGCCCCACTCCCCGGTGTCGACGGCGATCCCGATCGTCACCGCGGGGTTGAGGTGCCCGCCGGACAGCGGTGCGGCGGTGTACGCCCCGGCCAGCACACCGAAGCCCCAGCCGAACGTGATGACGACCCAGCCGGCGTCCTTCGCCTTGGAGTAGTTCAGTACGACGGCGGCGACCACGCCGGCGCCGAGGAGGATCAGAATCGCTGTACCGATGATCTCGCCGAGAAAGATGTCCCCATTGCTCATGGCGGCTCCTGGGCCCTCGTCCGGGGCGATCCGGCCCCGGACGACCTTGCAGAGTGCGTTCCCATGGCTACTTCAGCCGAGGGCGGGGAGCTCCCGCGCCCACCCGGCGTCCGTGACGAGCGTGCTGCTGCAGCCGAATCGCACGCAGGGGCAGGACCCGTGGCGCAGAGGGGCCCGCACGGCGCATTGTCTGAATACGCCGAGAATGTGCGGCGACGCCGACTGACACCGGAAGTGTTCTCCGGCGTCCTGTGGGCGTCAAGGTCGCCGACGACACTGGTTGAGTCGCTCGCTCCTCGGGCGACGGGGCGACGGGGCGACGGTCACCGTGCGCCGGATTCTCCGCCGACGCCGTTCGTCCCGCCGTCCTCACCCCGCCTGGGCGGGGGGCCGTTCCCGGGCCCCGCCGGATCTCGTGCCCGGGGATACCTGCCCGCATGGGCACCCGACTCGCCCCGTCGAGGGACTTCGCCTCAGCTCGTCACCGGCCGCGAACCCGGCAACGTCGTTGGCCGCTCGAAGCGGTAGACGTCCGGCCGGCTCGGCTCGGCGCGAATGCCTCCTCACCCCGGCTCTCGGCGAGCGCTCGTACGGGATCCTCCAGCTGCACGACGCCCACACACCGCCTGCGCCGGTCGACGACCGTGCGCGGCGGGTCGCCGTCGCCGAACACGTTGACGTGGAGCGCGGCAGCGACGCCCCTGGTTACCGACCGGCCGGCAGCCGAAACGGGGAGCGTCCGTCCGGCGTGGCGATTCCCGGCCGGGCGCCCAGCGCGTGCGACCTGCCCACCTATCCGCGCCTCACCGCACCGCGACCACGGAGGAACCGTGCCCGAACAGGCCCTGGTTGGCTGTGATGCCCACACGGGCCCTCGCGACCTGCCGGTCACCGGCGTCGCCCCGCAACTGCCATGTCAGCTCGCACACCTGGGCGATGGCCTGCGCGGGCACGGCCTCTCCGAAGGAGGCGAGGCCGCCGCTGGTGTTGACGGGTATGCGCCCGCCCAGGGCCGTCGCACCCTCCCGCAGCAGCTTCGCCCCCTCGCCCTCGTCGCACAGCCCCAGATCCTCGTACCACTGCAGCTCCAGGGCCGTGGACAGGTCGTAGACCTCGGCCAGGGAGAGGTCCTCGGGGCCGATGCCCGCCTCCTCGTAGGCCGCCCGTGCGATCGACGCCCGGAAGGTCCCGCCCGCCGGCTCCACCGTCGCCGCCGAGTCCGTGGCGATGTCCGGCAGGTCCAGCACGGTGGTGGGGTACCGCGGTGTCACCGTGGAAACCGCCCGGATCCGCACCGGCTCCGCCACCCCGTGCCGGCGCGCGAACTCCATGCCGGTCAGCACCAGCGCGGCCCCGCCGTCCGAGGTGGCGCAGATGTCGAGCAGCCGAAGCGGATCGGCGACCACCGCGGACGCGGCGACCTCCTCGGCGGTGACCCGCTTGCGGTAGCGCGCGTTCGGGTTGAGGGCACCCAGGGCCGCGTTCTTCACCTTGACCTGCGCGAAGTCCTCCAGGGTGTCGCCGTGCAGGGTCATCCTCCGTCGCGCGTACAGCCCGAAGTACGTCGGGTTCGTCGCCCCCAGGACCCGGAACCGCAGCCAGTCCGGGTCGTCGGACCGGTCCCCGCCGGCCGGCCGGAAGAACCCCTTCGGCGCCGAGTCCGCGCCCACGACGAGCACCACCTCCGCGAGCCCGGCGAGGATCTGCGCGCGTGCCACGGCGACCGCCTGCGCCCCGGACGCGCACGCCGCGTACACGCTGGTCACCCGCGCGCCCTGCCAGCCCAGCGCCTTGGCGAACGTCGCCCCCGCCACGTACCCGGGATAGCCGCCGCGCACGGTGTCCGCGCCGACGACCGAGTCGACGCCGCGCCAGTCGACCCCCGCGTCGGCGAGCGCCGCGCGCGCGGCGGCCGTGCCGTACTCGGTGAAGCCGCGCCCCCACTTGCCCCAGGGGTGCATGCCCACGCCGAGCACCGCCACCTCTCCGGTCATCCCATCGCCCCCGTCGGCCGCCAGTGCCAGGTCGTCCAGGTCGTCTCTGCGTCCTCGTGGAGCACCCCCGGGACGACCTCCACCTCCATGCCCACCGTCAGATCGGCGACGGTGACCCCGGGAACCGCCTGTCCCAGTACCACCATCCGCTCGGACTCCAGCTCCACAGCGATCAACGCGTACGGTTCCCAAGGAAGTTCCGGATCGGTCACATACGGTGACGGAGGCCGGTATCGGCTGTCGGTGTACGACCAGACGCGCCCGCGCCGGGACAGCGGAACCTCGTCCAACCGGCCGCCCGGGCAGCCAGGATTGCGGCAGTGGACGTCCTCGCGGGGGAAGAAGACCGAGGCGCAGGCCGAGCAACGGGTGCCGAGGAGCCGGAAGCCGTCCCCGTCCTCGGTGAACCACCCGGCGACCACAGGTGTACGGACGCGTGCCACATCCCCTCCAGAGGCCTGTATCTGACGGAACGTCAGAAGTGTGGCACGGTCCCATCGGATTGGGCAGCCGTCGCACAGAACCGCACACGCCCTGCGTGCGTCGTCGTATCGGTAGGGCGGTCGGAGTCCACGGGGGTGGTTCCGGCCGCCCTCGCCGCATGGCGTGGCCCCGAGGTGCCCCCGGAAGGCCTCCGCCTGCATGATCGGATACAGTCCGCCGCGTGTCCGTAAAACAACTATCAACCGACAACTCCGCGCCCGGCTCCCACTGTTCGAGCTGCGGAGCGCCCTACGGAGAGGGCGTTTCCGGCTGGCCCCGCACCTGCCCCGCCTGTGGCACGGTGGCCTACCGCAACCCGCTGCCCGTCGCAGTGGCACTCCAGCCCGTGTACGACACCAAGGGCGCCGCCCTGGTCGTCATCACCCGAACCATCGCCCCCGCGCGCGGAGGCACCGCCCTGCCCGGCGGGTACGTCGACCATCGCGAGGACTGGCGGCAGGCCGTTGTCCGTGAACTCAGGGAGGAGACAGGCATCGAGGCCGCGAGCCGCGACGTCCGGCTCGTCGACGCCCTGAGCTCGCCCGACGGGCACCTGCTGCTCTTCGGAACCCTGCCCGAACGCCCCGCCGACCAACTGCCGCAGTCCGCGGCCACGGACGAGACCGACGGCTGGCACCTCCTGCGCAGGCCTGAGGAGCTCGCCTTCCCGCTGCACACGCTGGCCGCACGCGCCTGGTTCGAGGGCCGATACTGAGCCCGCTCAGCGCCCGTCGAGTCCTCGTACGCGCACGGGATGGGGCGACTCGCTCACGCCGTCCTCCCCCTCCCGCTCGACGATCACCCGACGCCCCTCCCAGCGCGTGACGTAACGCTCGACCTCCGGCTCCGCCCACCCGTCACCCGCGTCCCGCACCACCAGCCCGCCCCCGGTACCTCCGCGGGCGGGTGCCCACACCTCCAGCTCCAGGCCGCCGTCGTCGCCCCGCACGGGCACGACGGCGCCCGCGCGCGCGAGAACCGGAATCCGCGACAAAGGGGCGTCGACCAGCACCTGACAGGGCCCCTCGTACGCCTGCTCCGTCACCGTGTCGTACCAGCGCCCGCGCGGCAGCCGCACCGCCCGCCGGTCCTGACCCGGGTCGAGCACCGGCGCCACCAGAAGACAGTCACCCAGCAGAAAGGCGTCCTCGCAGTCACGCAGAGCGCGCTCCTCGGGCGCCCCCCACCACAACGGCCGCACACAGGGCGCCCCCGTGAGGCGCGCCAGATGCGCCAGCGTCACGAAATACGGCCGCAGGCGCCGACGTTCGACGAGTGCCACGCGCGCGTGTGCCAGGACGTCCGCTCCGAACTCCCAGGGCTCCCGGCGCCCCGCCCGCGGACTCGCGTGCGTGCGGAACAGCGGCAGACAGGCAGCCAGTTGGAACCGCCGCAGGTACAGCTCCGGCGACGGACTCCCGTCGAAGCCGCCCACATCAGTGCCCGAGTAGGGCACCCCGCACAGCCCGAGGCCCATGACCAGCGACAGTGACGCCCGCAGCCCCGGCCAGCCTGTCGCCACGTCCCCGGACCACGCCCCTCCGTAGCGCTGCATGCCGGCCCAGCCGGAGCGGGAGAATATGAAAGGCCGCTCCTCCGGCGCCAGTTCACGCAGTCCCTCGTAGGCGGCCTGGGCCATGGACAGGGCGTACACGTTGTGCGCCTCGCGATGATCACCGCCGCGACCCTCCAGTCCGTGGCGGGCGGAACGCGGCAGGGTCGACTCCCCGAAAGCGGTGAATGACGTGGGCTCGTCCATGTCGTGCCAGAAACCGGCGAACCCCTGCCCGAGCCGCTCCTCGTACAGCCGGCCCCACCAGGCACGCACACGCGCGTGCGTGAAGTCGGGAAAGACCGAGTCCCCGGGCCACGCGACTCCCCGTACGAGTTGCCCCGAAGCATCCCGTACGAACGCGTCCTCGGCGCTCCCGTTGTCGTACACGGTGTCGCCCGGCTCGGCCCTGACCGCGGGACCGACGATCGACACCAGACGTATGCCGTCGCGCCGCAGATCCTCGGCGAGGGCCGGCAGCTTCGGGAACCGTTCCTCGTCGACGGTGAACACCTGGTGCCCGTCGAAGTGGCCGATGCCGAGATGGACCGCGTCCAGCGGCAGGTCGTGCTCCTGGTAGCCCGCGACGATCCGCCGCACCTCCTGCTCGCCACCGAGGCCCCCGCGCGCGTGGTGGTGGCCCAGCGCCCACGAAGGCGGCAGCGCGGGCGCACCCGTGAGCGTGGCCCAGGTGTGCAGCACGCGCGCGGGGGTGCCCACCATCATCCAGCAGCGCAGCGGCCCGCCGTCCATCCGCAGCTCGGACGTTCCGGCCCGGTCGTGCCCCGAACCCGCGCCCTCCGCACCCTCCCGCAGTGTCACCGTGCCGTCCCACGAGGTGTCCTGGAACACCAGATGGGTCGCCGCGTCGGCCACCACCAACTGCACCGGCATGGTGATGGGCGACGGATCGTCGCCGGGACCGAAGGCGCGACCGGGATCGGTGTTCCACAGGCGGTACGTTCCATCGCGCAACCGCGGTCCCGAGGCGCGCCCGCCGAGCCCGAAGAACCGCGCGTCCGCGGCCACCTCTGATCGCTGCGTCCAGCGGCTCGTGCCACCGCCCACGGGCTCCCACCAGCGAGGCGGCAGCTCCCGTCGCAGGCTCACCCCGCCGGGGGTGAGCACTTCCACCGCACCCTGCCGCGAGACCACGACCGTCACCCGTTCGGCCACGACCCGCCAGCCGCCCTCCGTGTCCGGCTCCAGCGAGGCACGGGGATCCGGCTCCGGACAGCGGCCGGCGAGTGCGTACGACGGCTCGGGACCGGCCCCGTCCCAGCCCCAGAAGAGCGCCCCGTTGACGGCGACAAGGATCCGCAGCTCGGACCTCGCGAACCGGACGACACCACCACCGGGCCCCGGCTCGACGTCCCGCACGGGCCCGGGCACCCGCGCGCGCTCGGCACCCCGCCGCGGCAGCCCGGCGGCGTCGGCACGCCTCCGGCGCCAGGCGGCCCGTACGGTACGCAACCCCTGAGCCACCCCCGCCGAACCGACCGCCTTCACCGAGCGCACCAGGTCACGACCTTCCATGCTGCTCAGCCTGCCACTGACTTCACCCGACAGGCGCACAGTTCAGCAGCCGTTCACCCTGGTAGGGACCACATCTTCATCTCCACGACACGACCCCCGCGCGGCGCACCCTGGTGCCGGAGTCGATCAAATGGCATCGTCCGTGTCAGCCGTGTCACGAGCACCGTCCGGGAGCCGCCCCATGTCCACCCCGAATCCCACGCCTCTCTGGCAGCCCGACCGAGAACGCATTGCCCGGGCCCGGATCACCACGTTCCAGGCGTGGGCGGCCGAGAAACACGGAGCCCCCGCCGACGGCGGTTACGCCGCACTGCACGGCTGGTCCGTGGACCAGCTCGACACGTTCTGGCAAGCCCTCACCGAGTGGTTCGACGTGCGCTTCTCCACGCCCTACGAGCGCGTACTCGGCGACCGCTCCATGCCCGGCGCGCAGTGGTTCCCCGGAGCGAAGCTCAACTACGCCGAGCACGCCCTGCGCGCCGCGGACACCCGCGCGGACGAACCGGCCCTCCTGCACGTCGACGAGACCCACGAACCCCGCCCGGTGACCTGGTCCGAGCTGCGCCGCCAGGTCGGCTCCCTCGCCGCCGAGCTGCGTACGCTCGGAGTGCGCCCGGGAGACCGCGTGAGCGGCTATCTCCCGAACATTCCGCAAGCTGTGGTCGCTCTGCTCGCCACGGCCGCCGTGGGCGGCGTGTGGACGTCCTGCGCCCCCGACTTCGGCGCCCGCAGCGTCCTCGACCGCTTCCAGCAGGTCGAACCGGTCGTGCTGTTCACCGTCGACGGCTACCGCTACGGCGGCAAGGAGCACGACCGCCGTGACACGGTCGCCGAACTCCGCCGCGAACTGCCCACCCTGCGCGCGGTCGTCCACATCCCACTGCTGGGCACCGAGCCCCCCGAGGGCGCCCTGGAATGGTCCGCCCTCACGTCCGCCGATGTGACACCCGCCTACGAACAGGTCGCCTTCGACCACCCCCTGTGGGTGCTCTACTCCTCGGGCACGACCGGCCTCCCCAAGGCGATCGTCCAGTCCCAGGGCGGCATCCTCGTCGAGCACCTCAAACAACTCGGCCTGCACTGCGACCTGGGGCCGGAGGACCGCTTCTTCTGGTACACGTCGACCGGCTGGATGATGTGGAACTTCCTCGTCTCCGGCCTCCTGACGGGCACGACGATCGTCCTCTACGACGGCAGCCCCGGCTACCCGGACACGGGTGCCCAGTGGCGGATCGCCGAACGCACGGGGGCGACCCTTTTCGGCACCTCGGCGGCCTACGTCATGGCCTGCCACAAGGCCGGAGTGCACCCGGCCCGGGATTTCGACCTGTCCAAGGTGCAGTGCGTCGCCACGACCGGCTCGCCGCTGCCCCCCGACGGATTCCGCTGGCTGCACGACGAATTCGCGGCGAGCGGGGCCGCCCTGTGGATCGCCTCGGTCAGCGGCGGAACGGACGTGTGCTCCTGCTTCGCAGGAGCCGTACCGACCCTCCCGGTGCACATCGGCGAGCTCCAAGCGCCAGGACTGGGCACCGACCTCCAGTCCTGGGACCCGAGCGGAGCACCCCTTGTGGACGAGGTCGGCGAACTCGTCGTCACCAACCCGATGCCGTCCATGCCCATCCACTTCTGGAACGACCCCGACGGCAGCCGGTACCACGACAGTTACTTCGACACCTATCCCGGAGTGTGGCGCCACGGCGACTGGATCACCGTCACCTCGCGCGGCTCCGTGATCATCCACGGCCGCTCCGACTCCACGCTCAACCGCCAGGGCGTACGCATGGGGTCGGCCGACATCTACGAAGCCGTCGAACGACTCCCCGAGATCAAGGAATCCCTCGTCATCGGCGTCGAACAACCCGACGGCGGTTACTGGATGCCGCTTTTCGTCCACCTCGCACCCGGAGCCGTTCTCGACGAGGCCCTCCTGCACCGCATCAAACAGACCATCCGCGAACAGCTCTCCCCGCGCCACGTGCCCGACGAGGTCATCGAGGTCCCCGGAGTTCCGCACACCCTCACCGGCAAACGCATCGAGGTCCCGGTGAAACGCCTCCTCCAGGGCAGCCCAATGGAGAAGGCCGTCAACCCGGGCTCCATCGACAACCTGGACCTGCTGCACTTCTACGAGGAACTGGCCCGCAAACGCGCCTGACAGGCGCCCCGGAACAGCGGTCAACCACCGAAGGTGGCCTCGGACTCACGACGACGCGGTCTTCAAGGTCGGCCTGCCCCGCTGGATCACCCACACCGGCAGCGACTGTGATGGTGGCCGACTTCCAGGTCCCCTGGCCCACTTCGGCGTCACCATCAAGACCGCTCGCCCACTCCTGCTTCCGCTCTCCGCGGTGTTCGCCCCGGGCGGCATCACGAGGGCGCTGTCGGCAACCCGTACGGCTGCCTCCGCGACGCTGTTCCACACCCTCTCGGCCGCCGCCTTCACTCTGACCGAGAGGCGCCATGCCACCGTCTCCGGAGAACTCTCCGTCACCCTCCCTTCCGACACCGTCCAGAGCGCGTCCCACGGGCTCCACGGCCTTGCGCATGCAGTCCAGCGCGGTAAGGGACTACTGACCGTCACAGCGGCCATCACCATTGGCTGGATCGGCCGGATCGGCTTCGGCACCGGCATCGCTGTGACCTGCATGATCCAGTGCCGGCTCGACCGTGACCACCTGACCGAAAGCCACTGTCAGTGGCTCCAGTTACTGTGAGTGAGCATTGATCGACTGCACGTAGGGGGAATCATGGCAAACACCGGCCACTCGACCATGCGGCGCGTTCTGCGCCGTGAAATCGCGGGCACCATCGGCCTGCTCACCGACGAGCACGATTTCCGGGCGATGCGGCGCTACCGCACCTTCACCTTCCAAAACCACACGGCCTACCTCCGAGAGGTGGAAGCTCTCCTGAAGAGCCTCGCCGCCCAGGGCAACCACACCACCGTGGCGCTCTTCGACCCCGAGGAGTACGCCGAATTCTGCGTCTCCACCGGCCTCGACCCGGACGCCCCGGCCAGCCGTACCCGCTTCACAGCGGAACTCGCCACCACGGGCCCGACAGTTCCGTACGACGGCCAACCCCTGGCCGAACTGCTTCCACACCTGGTCGACGAGGCCGTCCGACAGGCGACCTGGGAGTACGCCGCCACACTGTTGGCCCGAATCGGTGCCTGCGCATCCTGCGGTGAGGACATCGGACGCGCAGCCTTCGCCCGTGCCTCGAACCTCCTCGTCCGCATCCTCGACACCGCTCCACAAGGAAACAGGCACCTCGTCTGCAGCGTCACAACACCAGCCGAAACACTCGTCGCCGTCCTCCACGCAGACGACGACAGCGAGGGCGCGACAGAACTCGACGAGGCCGAAGCTCTCGAATTCACCACGGTCCTGGCTCTCGGCCTCGCCACCCAGAGCCCCGGAGGCCTGGTCATGCGCACCACCGCCCCCGGCACCACCGACCGTATCTACGGCTGGCACCTGCGCGGCAACGGTGTCGAGCCGCTGACCGCAGGCGAGGTCTTCGACGCCTACTGCACCGACGCCGAATCGGGCGACCTCATCTCCCCGGAACCGGACGTCGACTACTGCACACCCCCCGACCTCGGAGGAGAGGAACCCACGACGGGCCACGCTCACTGAACGAGCGGGCGAGGGGCGCCCCACACGAAGTGGAACGCCCCTCGCCCGACGAACGGAAACCGACCGGCTGCCTACTCGCCCGACAGCACTGCCTGAGCAGCGTCGCGAGCCTCGTCGGCGCTGTCCACAGCCCGGGCCGCCTCGGCGGCCCGCTCACACTGCGCCAGCGTGTACTTGGCCAGCGACGCCCGCACATAAGGAATCGAAGCCGCGCCCATGGAAAGGGAGGTGACGCCCAGACCGATCAGCACACACGCGAGCAACGGGTCCGACGCCGCCTCACCACAGACACCACAGCTCTTGCCCTCGGCCTTCGCCGCCTCGGCGGACAGCGCGACCAGGTCGAGCAGAGCGGGCTGCCACGGATCCTGCAGGCGAGAAACCGCGCCCACCTGGCGGTCGGCGGCGAAGGTGTACTGCGCGAGGTCGTTGGTTCCCAAGGACAGGAACTCGACCTCCTGCAGGATCGAGCGCGCCCGCAGAGCGGCCGACGGGATCTCCACCATGGCACCGAACTTCGCCCGCAGGCCGGCCGCACGGCATGCGTCCGCGAACGCCTTGGCATCGGCACGGTCCGCCACCATCGGAGCCATGACCTCAAGGTGGACAGGCAGCCCCTCCACGGCCTTCGCGAGCGCCGTCAGCTGTGTACGCAGCACATCGGGGTGGTCGAGCAGGCTCCGAAGTCCGCGCACACCGAGAGCCGGGTTCGGCTCGTCGGCCGGCGTCAGGAAGTCCAGTGGCTTGTCCGCGCCCGCGTCGAGCACCCGAACGACGACACGCCCCTCGGGAAAGGCCTCGAGAACCTTCCGGTACGCCTCGACCTGCTTCGCCTCGGTCGGCGCGTTCTTACTGTCGTCAAGAAAAAGGAACTCGGTACGGAAGAGACCGACACCCTCGGCCCCAGCCTCAACAGCAGCCGGTACGTCCGCGGGCCCGCCGATGTTCGCCAGCAACGGCACCTTGTGACCGTCGGAGGTAGCACCCGGCCCGGTCGAGCCGGCCAGCGCCGCCTTGCGCTGGGCAGCTGCTGCCTGCAACTGCGCCTTCTTCTCCGCACTGGGTTCGACGAAGATCTCTCCCGTGCTGCCGTCCACCGCGATCACTGTGCCCTCGGCGAGCTCACCCGCCCCCGGCAACGCCACCACAGCGGGGACACCGAGAGCCCTCGCCAGGATCGCGCTGTGACTCGTCGGCCCACCTTCTTCCGTGACGAAGCCGAGCACCAGAGTCGGGTCCAGCAGCGCGGTGTCGGCGGGAGCGAGATCCCGGGCAATAAGCACGTACGGCTCGTCGCTGTCGGGGACTCCGGGCATGGGCACCCCGAGAAGCCGGGCGACGATACGATTCCGCACGTCGTCGAGGTCGGCCACGCGACCAGCGAGGTACTCGCCTGCACCCGCCAGCAGAGCGCGATACGCGGCGAACGCGTCGTACACAGCGCGCTCGGCCGTACTCCCGACTGCGATACGCCGGTCCACGTCCGCTATCAGGTCGGGGTCCTGGGCCATCATGGCCTGAGCTTCGAGCACTGCCTGGGCCTCGCCGCCCGCCAGGTTGCCGCGTGCGTTCAGGTCCGCCGCCACAGCGTCCACGGCCTGGTGGGCGCGACCCTGCTCGCGCTCCGCATCCTCCGACGGGATCTGCTTGGCAGGTGGTTCGAGTACCGCCGTCCCCATGTGCCGAACTTCGCCGATCGCCACACCGTGGCTCACGCCGACGCCTCGCAGTGTTGTCTCCATCTCACCGTCTCCGTTAATGCGGCGGGTCCCGCCGCCGCGGTGGGTTTTCTGCTTACCGTCGGTCGCGGAACGGCGCTGACGTCACTGCCACCCGAAGAGGCTGTCGCCGGCCTTCACGGTGCCGTCTTCAATGAGACCGGAGAGGGAATCGGCCGTGGCCTCCAGCGCCACGATCGGGCACACCGGGGACTTGCCGGCGGCTTCCACGGCGGCCGGGTTCCAGCGCACGACGCTCTGCCCACGCGTCACGGTGTCGCCCTTGTTGACGAGCAGCTCGAAGCCCTCGCCGTTGAGCTGCACGGTGTCGATACCGAGGTGAGTGAGTACACCGTGACCTTCGTCGTCAACGACGACGAAGGCGTGCGGGTGCAGCGAGACGATGACTCCGGTTACGGGGGCGACGGCCTCGGAGGGCTCACGCACGGGGTCGATCGCGGTGCCGGGGCCGACCATGGCCCCGGAGAAGACCGGATCCGGCACGGCGGCCAGTCCGATGGCGCGTCCTGCAAGAGGGGACGTCACGATGGTCAAGGGAAGCCTCCCGGGGATGGAGATTCATACGGGCCGTCACTGCCTGCTCCCGGACGGCACACTGTTGAGCAGCGTATGTCATATGAAGTGCCGGTTCCGTGCGAGAGACGCCGGTTGGCGTCCCTGGAGCACCGCGCAATCGATTTGCGCCCGCTCTGAAGCCCCGTGTACAGTCGTTCTCCTGCCTGGGGCTGAGTGACGTGATCAAGCGTCCTTGCCTGGCAGCATTCAACTTGTCAGATCCTATCCCGGGGTCTCCTTTCGCATGCTTGCGGAACGGTGGTCAGGGGGGCGGAGAATCACTGATAGAGTTTGAAACACCGAAGGGAAGCGCCCGAAGGAAAGCCTGAGAGATTTTCTTGGGTGAGTACGAAGGAAGCGTCCGTTCCTTGAGAACTCAACAGCGTGCCAAAAATCAACGCCAAGTTTGTTGATACCCCGGCTCACAGGCTTTGTCTGTGGGTTGAGGTTCCTTTGAAGTAGTAAAC
>NZ_JAAGLT010000059.1 GCF_010548275.1 Streptomyces sp. SID12488 | reverse complement strand
AGCTGGACCTACGGGCCTTCAGCGGCGCACACCCCGTCGAACTCATCGGCGGAGTCCGCTTCCCAGCCATCGGCGAACTCCCCTACCTCCTCACCCTCGCAGGCCACGGCTTCTACTGGTTCCGGCTTCCCCCGGTCACCCCGAGCACTTCCCGACGATCGTGAGTGTCTGCCCGCGAAAGGAGGTATCACCATGCCGAAGACCGCATCTCTTCGCCCGGGCAGGACGGCCCTCGCCGACCCGCTGACCTCGCTCGGCGGTCTGCTGCGCGAGTGGCTGCCCCGGCAGCGCTGGTTCGCGGGCAAGGACCGGCCCGTCACCGACCTGGACCTGTCGTCGATGACCGAGCTGTTTCCGGGCTGTCTGCACCTGCTCGTCCGCACCGGCCACACGGCCGTCCCCACCCCCGGCGGCCCTCCCCCGCCCGGCGACTGCTACCAACTGCTCCTCGGCCTGCGGGACCACCCGTCACCGCGCCTCGGCCGGGCCCTCATCGGCCGCGCGCACGAGGGGCCCCTGGCCGGTCAGTGGGTCTACGACGCCCTGCAGGATCCCCGGGCGGCAGAACTGCTGCTGGAGCGGCTCCGGCGCCCCGGCACGACCGGCGCCCTGCGCTTCGAGGCCGACCCCGGCATCACCGTGCCCGCTGGACTCCCGCCGTGTCTCCTCGACGTCGAGCAGTCCAACTCCTCGCTCGTGTACGGCGACTCGTTCATCCTGAAGGTGCTCAGACGTATCCAGCCGGGTGTCCATCCCGACCTGGAGGTGCCCGCGGCCCTCGCCCGGCAGGGCTGCACCCGCGTACCCGCCCCGGCCGCCTGGTTCCGGACCGATCTGCCGCAGGACGCGACCCTCGGGGTCCTCCAGCCCTTCCTGCCCGGCGCCTCCGACGGCTGGACGCTGGCCCTGCTCGCCCTCGCCGCGGGGCGCGGTTTCACCGACGAGGCCCACGAGTTGGGGCGCGCCACCGCCGACGTACACCTGGCCCTCGCGACCGCCTTCCCCTGCGACACCGGTGGCGTGCGGCACAGCAGGCGTGCGGCGGCGGCGATGAGCGAGCGTCTGGACGCGGCCGTGCACTGCGTACCGGCGTTGCGGCCGTACGCCCCCGGGCTGCGTGCCGCCTTCGACACCCTGGCCGGGTTCGACGCCGGACCGGCCGCGCAGCGCGTCCACGGTGATCTGCACCTCGGACAGGTGCTTCGCACCGGCGGTACCGGCGGGGACTGGTTCGTGATCGACTTCGAGGGTGAACCGTCCCGCCCGCTCGCGGAACGCCGCAGCGCCCAGTCGCCGGTACGGGACATCGCCGGCATGCTCCGCTCCTTCGACTACGCCGCCCGAACGCGTCTGCCGTGGCGCCCCGAGTGGGCGCTGCGCTGCCGGGAGGCCTACTGCGCGGGGTACGCGGCCCGGGCCGGGTGGGATCCGCGCCGCGACCACGGGCTGCTGCGCGCGTACGAGACCGACCGGGCCGTGTACGAGGCTGTCTACGAGGCCAGGCACCGCCCCGACTGGCTTCCCGTCCCCATGGCGGCGATCGAACGACTCTCAGTCCGAGGAGGCTGACCACTGTGGCCCTGCACGACCCCTCCCTCCCCGACACTCCCTCCCTGGGCAGGCCCGACGCCCTGTGGGATCCCGGCGAGAAGCAGCGCCTGCTCGCCGGCACCCATCACGACCCGCACGCGCTGCTCGGCGCGCATCCCGGGCCCGGTGGCGGGGTCGTCCTCCGTGCGCTGCGCCCACACGCGCGGGGTGTGAGCGTGCTGGTCGACGGGCTGCCGCACAAACTCGACGACGACGGTGACGGCTTCTTCAGTGCCGTACTCCCCTTCGATCCCTCCTCCGCCGCGATTCCCGACTACACGTTGCTGGTGTCGTACGAGGACGGTGAGTCGGAGGTCGACGATCCGTACCGTTTCCTGCCCGCGCTCGGTGAGGTGGACCTGCATCTCATCCAGGAGGGGCGGCACGAGGAGCTGTGGAAGGCGCTGGGCGCCGAGCCGATGACCCACCAGGGCGTCACCGGCACCCGCTTCGCCGTCTGGGCGCCCAACGCACGCGGGGTACGGGTGACCGGGGACTTCACCTTCTGGGACGGGACCGGGTATCCGATGCGGTCACTGGGCTCCTCCGGGGTCTGGGAGCTGTTCGTGCCCGGTCTGGGTGAGGGCGAGCGGTACAAGTTCGAGGTCGTGGGCCGGGACGGAAGCCGGGTCATGAAGGCGGACCCGATGGCCCGGCGCACCGAGGTGCCACCCGCGACGGCGTCCGTCGTCACCGCCTCCCACTACGAGTGGGGCGACGAGGAGTGGCTCGCACGACGGGCCGGCACGGCAGCGCACGAGGAGCCGTTCTCCGTGTACGAGGTCCATCTCCCGTCCTGGCGACCCGGGTTGACATACCGTCAGCTCGCCGACGAACTTCCGGCGTACGTAAAGGACTTGGGCTTCACCCATGTGCAGCTCATGCCGATCGCCGAGCACCCCTTCGGCGGGTCCTGGGGGTATCAGGTCACCTCCTACTACGCCCCGACCGCCCGGCTGGGTTCCCCCGACGACTTCCGGTATCTGGTCGACGCGCTGCACCGGGCCGGTGTCGGAGTCCTGTTGGACTGGGTGCCGGCACACTTCCCCAAGGACGAGTGGGCGTTGGCCCGGTTCGACGGAGAACCTCTCTACGAGCCCGGCGATGCGCGGCGTGCCGAGCATCCGGACTGGGGGACGTACGAGTTCGACCTCGGGCGGACCGAGGTGCGGAACTTCCTGGTCGCCAACGCCGTGTACTGGTGCGAGGAGTTCCACCTCGACGGGCTGCGGGTCGACGCGGTCGCCTCGATGCTCTACCTCGACTACTCGCGCGATTCCGGGCAGTGGACGCCGAACGTGCACGGCGGGCGGGAGGACCTCGACGCGGTCGTCTTCCTCAAGGAGATGAACGCCACCGTGTACCGGCGGGTGCCCGGCGTGCTGACGGTCGCCGAGGAGTCCACCGCGTGGGACGGGGTGACCCGGCCCACCGACAGCGGCGGGCTGGGCTTCGGGCTGAAGTGGAACATGGGCTGGATGCACGACTCGCTCGGCTACGTCCAGCACGAGCCCGTCCATCGCAAACACCACCACCACGAGATGACGTTCTCCATGGTGTACGCGTACAGCGAGAACTACGTCCTCCCCATCTCCCACGACGAAGTCGTCCACGGCAAGCGGTCGTTGGTGTCGAAGATGCCGGGCGACTGGTGGCAGCAACGGGCGAATCACCGCGCGTACCTCGGCTTCATGTGGGCCCATCCCGGCAAGCAACTCCTCTTCATGGGCCAGGAGTTCGCGCAGGGCGCCGAGTGGTCCGAGGCCGACGGGCCGGACTGGTGGCTGCTGGACACGGAGTACGCGGCGGAGCCCGACCACCGGGGCGTCCGGGATCTCGTGCGCGATCTCAACACCGTCTACCGGCGCACCCCCGCCCTCTGGCAACGCGACACCGACCCCGCCGGTTTCCGGTGGGTGGCCGGGGACGCCGCCGAGGACAACGTCTTCGCGTTCCTCCGCTACGACGCACAGCGGCAGCCCCTGTTGTCCGTCAGCAACTTCTCGCCGGTGGTCCGCCACGACTACCGCCTCGACGTTCCCGGTTCGGTCCCCGCCTGGCAGGAGGTCCTCAACACCGATGCCGCCCGCTACGGCGGCAGCGACATCCGCAACCGCGAGGCGGTGACGCCCCGGTCGGCGTGTGTCCGGGTGACGTTGCCGCCGCTCGCCACGGTGTGGCTGACGCCGGCGCGTGGGCGAGGTCAAGTGAATTGAGGTGGGGTGGGGTGATGAGGTCGACGCAAGGGGCGGTTCACGGAAAACCACTTCCGAAACCCGCACGGGAAAAACGAGTTCGCAGTTCCCGACAACAAAGCCCTTCACCTGAGCTAGATTCGGTCACCGTCGATAACTCCAACCGTCGGCGCGGTCACAGTCAGTACGATCCAGGAGCAGCGCATGCGCGACTTCGCCCTCGCTCCCCCCACCGTCGCCGCACCGATGACGGGTGGACTCGCCGACAGCGTCTTCGACACGGCGCTCCGTGAACCGAACCTGCCGCAGCTCTCGCGCCGCCCCGACCCGGCCAAACAGGTCTGGACGCAGGTGACGGCCGCCGAGCTGCGGGACGAGGTCGTCGATCTCGCCAAGGGGTTCATCGCCTCCGGCATCTCACCGGGCCAACGCGTGGCCATCATGGCCCGTACCCGCTACGAGTGGACGGTGCTCTGCTACGCGCTCTGGGCGGTGGGCGCCGAGGTCGTGCCGATCTATCCGACCTCCTCGCGCGACCAGGTCGCCTGGATCCTCGCGGACGCGCAGTGCAGTGCCGTCGTCGTCGAGGACGAACAGGGCCTCATGACCGTCGGCTCGGTGTGCACCTCGCTGCCCCTGCTGCGCAACGTGTGGCAGCTGGACGACGGAGCCCTGTCCCAACTCGTGGAGCTGGGGCGGAAGGTGGCGACGACGACGGTCAACTCCATGCGCCGGATCGTGCTGCCGGACTCGGCCGCGGTGGTCGCCTACACGTCCGGCACGACCGGGCATCCCCGCGGCTGCGCCCTGAGCCACCGCAGCCTGGCCAGCCCGTGCGACACCCTGCTCGCCGGCTGGCGACACACCGCGGCACCGCCCGGCGAACAGCCCAGGGTCCTCGCCTTCCTGCCCTTCTCACACGTGTACGGCCTGATGATCCAGGGCCTGTGCCTGCGCGGGGGAATGCTCATGGGCCACGAACCCGACCTGAGCGGGGAGGCGCTGTCGGCGGCGCTGCTCTCCTTCCGGCCGACGTATCTGTACGCGGTGCCGTCTGTGTTCGAGAAGATCTACAAGAACTTCCTGCGCGCCGCCCAGAAAGCGGGCCGGGGCGCCCTGTTCGAGCGGGCCGTCGGTACCGCGCGGGACTTCGCGACGGCTGTCGAACGCCAGCGGCTGGGAACGGGCTCCGGGCCCGGTTTCGACCTGCGGCTCCAACACGCCCTCTACGAACGGACGGTGTACCGCAAACTGCGTGCCGCCCTCGGCGGACGGGTGTGCGGGGCAGTGTCGGGCGGCTCACCCCTCAACCGTGAACTCGCCCTGTTCTACTCGGGTATCGGCATCCTCGTCCACGACGGCTACGGCCTCACCGAGACCAGCGGCGGCGTCACCGCGCAGCCCGTGGGCCGGGAGAAGTTCGGGACGGTCGGGCAGCCGCTGCCCGGCACGGAGATCCGGGTCGCCGAGGACGGCGAGATCCTGGTGTACGGCACCTCCGTCTTCCAGGGGTACGTCCATGACGACGCCGGAACACGAGAAGCGCTGCGGGGCGGTTGGCTGGCCACCGGGGACATCGGGCGGCTGGACACCGAGGGGTATCTGACGATCACCGGGCGCAAGAAGGACATCATCATCACCAGCAGCGGCAAGAGCGTCGCCCCGGCCGCTCTGGAGCAGCGGCTGCGGATGCATCCGCTGGTGCACCAGGCGGTCATCGTGGGCGACAACCGGCCGTGCATCGGCGCCCTGATCACCCTCGACCCGGATTTCCTCGCCCACTGGCGCGCGTCGCTGGCCCTGCAGGAGGACATGCCGCACCGCCAGGCGCGCGAGGAGAACGCCCTGCGGGAGGAGATCGGACGTGCCGTCGCCGCCGCCAACAGCACGGTGTCGCGGTCGGAGTCGATCCGGGTGTTCCGGGTCCTCGCGGAGCCCTTCGCCCTCAGCAACGGCCTGCTGACCCCCTCGATGAAGCTGCGCCGGGACGCGATCGTGCGGCACTACGCCTTCGAGATCGACGCGATGTACCAGGCCAGGACACGCTCTCCCCGGCCGAACGCGGCGGCGGACGAACTCGCGCACTGGGACGACTCGGACAACGTGTTCCGCTGAGCACACGGCGCGTACGCGGTGCGGATCCTGGTTGACGGTACGGCGGGCGGGCCCGCACAGTGATCTCCGTATCGGCCTCCCGTACGGATTGGACCCTGCCGTGACCAGTACCGCCGCACCGTGGTCGCACGCGCCCGTCAAGGTCGGGCTCGTCGGTGCCGGCCCCTGGGCGCGAGGGGTGCACGCGCGCGTGCTGGCCGCCGGGCCCGAGACCGAGCTCGCCGGGGTCTGGGCGCGCCGCCCTGAGGCGGCCCAGGAGACGGCGGCACCGTACGGGGCCCCGGTCGCCGCCCGGTTCGAGGAACTGCTCGACTCCTGCGAGGCGTTGGCGTTCGCCGTACCGCCCGCCGTTCAGGCCGAGCTGGCCCTTCTCGCCGCGAAGGCGGGCAAGGCGCTGCTGCTGGAGAAGCCGATCGCCGAGGATCTCGGGGCGGCCCGGCGGCTGGTGGACGCGATCGACGAGGCCGGGGTCGTCTCCCAGGTCACCCTGACGAACCGCTACCACCCCGAGACCCGCCGGTTCCTGAAGGCGGCGAGCGAAGCGGACGTGTTCGGCGCGCGGGCGTGCTTTCTGACCGATGCCTTCCTCGGCGGCGCGTTCGCGACCCCCTGGCGGCTCGAGCACGGCGCGCTGCTCGATCTGGGGCCGCATGTCCTCGACCTGCTCGACGCATCCGTGGGGCGGATCGCACGGGTGCGCGGGACCGGGGATCCGCGCCGCTGGATCGAGCTCACCTGTGAGCACGAGAACGGTGCGGTCAGTCAGGCCTCCCTGTCCGGTTCGGTGAACGTGGCGCAGGGCGTCGCCCGCGTCGAACTCTTCGGTTCCGGGCCGGAGTTGGTGTTCGACAGCTCCGAACTCGACAGCGAGGAGAGCTGGCCGGTGCTGCGCCGCGAGTTCGCGACCGCCGTACGCACCGGGGTGTCCGGCGAGCTCGACGCCCGTCGCGGCCTTCATCTGCAGACGCTGATGGCCCAGGTGTCCGAGGCCTGAGCCATCCTCGAAACCGGCGTGACGTGGATCACGCCCGGCGTGGGCGTGGACGCGGAACAACCCGGCGGGGTCGGCCGTTCTTCTGTATGTGGCTGCGGAGGGGACAGTGTCCCCGGGCCTCACCCATAGCCCATGGGGAAGATCGTTCGGCTGAAGCCCCATGGAGCCTTTCGCCGCGAGGCGACCGCCCTCCGCGTGCCACCACCTACGGCCCTGGCTGGTCTCCCCCGTCCAGCCAGGGCCTTCTTCTGTCAAAAATCAGATTCATGCCTTCCTCCGAGGTGCCCGGCGCGTCCGCAACGGCTGAAATGGATGGAGGGGAAGCCACCTGAGCCGGGGGTGCGCTGCCACGGCCGACGCCTTCCCTCCGGATAGCCGGCGAGGAGCCCTGCTCATGACCAAAGCGACAAAGCTGCTGACCGCCCTTCCCCCGCCCCGCCGTGAGCGTCTGCTCTCGCTCGCGACGGAGGTGTCCTTTCCCGAGGACTTCAGGATCTTCGAGGCGGGCGACACCGCCGACCGCTTCTGGGTCGTCCGCTCCGGTGCGGTCTCCCTGGTCCAGCAGGTGACGCCTGTGCAGCGCGTGACCGTGGCCAGCCTCGGCGCGGGCGACCTGCTCGGCTGGTCCTGGCTCTTCCCTCCCCACCGGTGGGACTTCGGCGCCGAGGCCTTCAGCCCTGTACGCGCCTACGAGTTCGACGCCGCGTCGGTGCTCGAACTCTGCGAGGAGGAACCGGCCCTCGGGCTGCAGCTGGTGCGGGTCATCGCCGAGATCCTCGCCCATCGGCTGGAGCTGACCCGGGGCAGGCTGATGGAGGACTACTCCCTGTACAAGCGGGGGCCCGGGTAACGAGTGCCGGTCACCGGACGCGGTAGCGGCGCAGCGCCGGCATCGCGGCCGTCAGGGCCAGGGTGAGGGCGACGACCAGGAGTCCACCGCCGGCGACGGCGGTGCGGGGGCCCAGGGCGGATGCCGTGGTGCCGTGCAGCAGGTCGGCCAGGCGGGGACCGCCCACGACGACCACTGTGAAGACGCCCTGCATCCGGCCGCGCATCTCGTCGGTCGCCGCCGACATCAGGATCGCCACCCGGAAGACACCGGAGACCATGTCGGCGACTCCGGCGACGACCAGGAACGCCACCGCCGCCCACAGGCTGGTGCTCAGCCCGAAGCCCGTGATCGCCAGCCCCCAGGCGACGACCGAACCGATCACCATCCAGCCGTGCCGCCGCGCCCGCGAGAACGTGCCGGAGAAGAGGCCGCCGAGCACCGCGCCCACCGGGATCGCCGCGAACAGCAGGCCGAGGGCGAGTCCCTCCCCGTAGGGGGCGTACGTCTGGGCGGCGAGCTGCGGGAACAGGGCGCGGGGCATGCCGAAGACCATGGCGACGATGTCCGCGAGGAAGGAGAGCAGGAGCACCTTGTGCAGGGCGATGTAGCGGAACCCGGCCACGATCTCCCGTGCGCCCGCCTTCCGGGAGGCCGCCGGCCCCGGCGGGAGCGGGGGCAGCAGTACGACGGACCACAGGGTGACGCACAGGGCGAGCGCGTCGATCAGATACAGCTCGGCGAGGCCGATGACGGGTATGAGGGTGCCGGCGAGCAGCGGTCCCGCGACCAGGCCGGTGTACAGGACGGTCATTCCCAGGGCGTTGGCGGCGGCGAGTTCATCCTCGGGGACCAGTTGGGCGACGACGGCACTGCGGGCCGGTGAGTTCAGGCCGAAGAACGCCTGCTGGAGGGCAAGCAGGACCATCAGGGTCGCCACCGAGTCGAGGCCGACGAGGGCCTGGATCCAGAACAGCAGCGAGGTGACGGCGATGCCGGTGTTGGTGATCAGCAGGAGCTTGCGGCGGTCCATGCTGTCGGCGATCGCGCCGCCCCACAGGGCGAACACGACCAGGGGCAGGAGTCCGGCCAGACTCGCGTAGCCGACCCAGGCGGAGGAGCCGGTGATGTCGTAGATCTGCTTGGGCACGGCGACGGCGGTGAGCTGGCTACCGACGGCCGTGACGGCGGTCGAGGACCACAGGCGGCGGTAGGCAGGGCGGCGCAGGGGCCGGGTGTCCATGGCCCAGCGGCGGCCTCCCGGGCCGGGCACGTCGGCGGGCGCGGTCGGCTGAGGGCCCGAGTCGTTGCCGGTGCTGCTGTTGCTGGGGTCCACGGGAGTCCTGGTTGCTCGCTACATCCAATCGGCTCAGCTTTCAATATCACAGGTGCTGTAGGCGCTGCCGGGGCCTTCTCCGGCGAGCGTCCGTGCGGCACTGTCCAGCAGCATGTCGAGGGCCGCGGGATAGGCGCTGGCGACCATGCGAGCGGCGAGCAGGGGGCCGCTTCGGCGATGCGGGGGTGGGTGCTGCGGGGCAGGCGGGCGTAGGTCGAGCGCCACATGTCCTCGTCGGCGGTGAGGCTGGCGCGGGGCAGGGCCAGGGAGGCGGAGTCGAGGGCGGCGAAGGCCAGCGTCTGGTCGATGAAGGCGTGGTAGATCCGTACGGTCTCCGGCAGCGGGAAACCGGCAGTGCGCAGGACGTCGAGGATGGCCTCGTCGGCGGCCAGTTCGTTGGCGCGGCCCGTGACACGGCTGGCGGTCAGGACGGCGGCCTGCGGATGGGCGACGTACACGGCGTGGATGCGCAGCCCGACGGCGCGCAGGTCGCTCTGCCACTCCCCGGTGGGCCGCCAGCCGTGCAGCGCCTGGCCGATGAGCGCGTCGCCGATGGCGAGGGTCAGGTCGTCCATACCGCGGAAGTAGCGGTAGAGGGTGCTGGGGTCGGCGTCCAGGGCCAGGCCCAGGCGGCGGGCGGTGAGGCCGGCGCTGCCGTGTTCGCGGAGCATGCGCAGGGCCGTGTCGACGATCAGCCGCTCGGACAGCACGGTGCCGCTCCTGGTGGGACGGCGGCGCCGCCGCTTCTCCTCCGGCACTACCTGCTTCGGCACGGCCACCCCTCCCGCTTCCCGTTCTTACGCCAACGCCATTGACCTTAGACGGCGGCGAGGCGTTGGATCGGCGGACAACAGCATCGGAACCTTCGCAAAAAGGGAGTTTTGCCATGCGTGTGCTGCTCGTGGGAGCCGGCGGTGTGGGGACCGCGATCACCCGGATCGCCGCTCGGCGCTCCTTCTTCGACCTGATGGTCGTGGCCGACTACGACCCGGCGCGGGCCGAGGCCGCGGTCGCGGCGCTCGATGCCGGGGAGCGGTTCGTGGCCGAGCGGGTCGACGCCTCCGACGAGGCGGCGGTGGCGGAGCTGCTGGCCCGGCACGGGTGCGACGTCCTGCTCAACGCGACCGACCCGCGCTTCGTCATGCCGCTGTTCCGCGCGGCGGGCGCCGCCGGGGTCACCTACCTCGACATGGCGATGTCCCTGTCGCGCCCGCATGCCGAGCGGCCGTACGAGGAGTGCGGGGTCAAGCTCGGCGACGAACAGTTCGCGGCGTCGGACGAGTGGGCGAAGGCGGGTGCGCTGGCCCTGGTCGGCATGGGTGTGGAGCCTGGCATGTCCGATGTGTTCGCCCGGTACGCGGCCGACGAACTCTTCGACGAGATCGAGGAGATCGGTATCCGCGACGGAGCGAACCTCACCGTGGACGGCTACGACTTCGCGCCGTCCTTCAGCATCTGGACGACGATCGAGGAGTGCCTCAACCCGCCGGTCGTCTACGAGTCCGGCCTGGGCTGGTTCACCACGGAACCCTTCAGCGAGCCGGAGGTGTTCGACTTCCCCGAGGGCATCGGCCCGGTGGAGTGTGTGAACGTCGAGCACGAGGAGGTGCTGCTCGTGCCGCGCTGGATCGACGCGCGCCGCGTCACCTTCAAGTACGGCCTGGGCGACGAGTTCATCCAGACCCTGAGGACGCTGCACCTGCTGGGCCTCGACCGCACCGACCCCGTGACCGTCCCGAGCGCCTCCGGCCCGGTCGCCGTGTCGCCCCGGGACGTCGTCGCCGCGTGTCTGCCCGACCCGGCGACGCTGGGCGAGCGCATGCACGGCAAGACGTGCGCGGGTACGTGGGTCAAGGGCACGAAGGACGGGGCGCCGCGCGAGGTGTACCTGTACCACGTGGTCGACAACCAGTGGTCCATGGCGGAGTACGGCTCCCAGGCGGTGGTGTGGCAGACGGCCGTCAATCCGGTCGTCGCCCTGGAACTCGTCGCGTCCGGCGCCTGGTCCGGCTCGGGTGTCCTCGGCCCGGAGGCGTTCCCGGCCCGGCCGTTCCTGGACCTGCTGACGGCGTACGGCTCGCCGTGGGGCATGCGCGAGCAGTGAGGTGCCCTCCCCGGGCCGCAGCCCGGGGAGTCGGGCGGTGCTGGGGCGCGGAGGTTCTACGGCGCGGAGGGCTTGCCCTTCGTGCCGATCCAGGTCCGGAACAGCTGATCCAGGTCCTTGCCGGAGACTCGCTCGGCGAGGGCGGTGAACTGGGCGGTCGTACCGTGCCCGCCTCGGTGGTCGGTGGCCCAGGTGCGCAGGATCCTGAAGAAGGCGGGGTCACCGACCGCCTTGCGGAGCTTGTGCAGGGCCATGGCGCCGCGGTCGTAGACGGGCCTGCCGAAGATGTTCGCTCCGCTGCCCGGGTCGGCGGGCGGGAACGACCACAGGTCGTCGTCCTTGGCCGTGACGTACAGGCCGTCGAAGGTCTTCTGGGCGCTCGGGCCGCCGTGCTGTTCCGCGTACAGCCACTCCGTGTAGGTCGCGAAGCCCTCGTTGAGCCAGATGTCCTTCCAGCTGGTGAGGGCGACGGAGTCCCCGAACCACTGGTGGGCGCTCTCGTGGACCAGGGTGCTGAGATCGGGTGCCTGGTCGTACACGGGACGGGTCTGTGTCTCCAGTGCGAAGCCGACCTGCGGGGCGCGGTCGACGATGGCTCCGGCGGCCTTGTACGGGTAGGGGCCGAAGAGCTTGGCCTCCCAGTCCAGGACGGACGGCAGCTTCTTCAGCACGGGCGCCGCGGCGGAGGCCTCACGCGGATCGACGGCGTTGTAGACCTTGATGCCGCCGCGGGTGGTGTACTGCTCGACGTTGAACTTCCCGACCGTGGCCGTGGCCAGGTAGGCGGCCATCGGCTCGGACTGACGCCAGCGGAAGGTGGACTTGCCGCCCACGGTCTTCTGGCCCAGGAATACACCGTTGGCGACCGCGGTGCGCCCCTTGGGGACGGTGATCGTGAAGTCGTACGAGGCCTTGTCCTTGGGGTGGTTGTTGCCGGGGAACCAGCTCATGGATCCCTGCGGCTCACCGGCGACGAACACGCCGTCGTCGGTGGCTATCCAGCCGTCCTTCGATCCGTCCGGGTCTGTGACCGCCTTGGGGACACCGGAGTAGGTGACGGCGACCCGGAATGTCTGGTCCTTCTTCAGGGCGTGGCGCGGGCTGACGATCAGTTCCTGCCCGGAGCGCCGGAAACCGGCCTTCACGCAGTCGACGGTGAGGGCGGTGACCTTCAAGCCACTGAGGTCGAGGTTGAAGCGGGTCAGCTTCTGGGTGGCGCGGACGGTGAGCACGGCCTTGCCGTCGAGGCGGCGGCTCACGGGGTCGTAGCGGAGGTTCAGGTCGTAGTGGGCGACGTGATAGCCGCCGTTTCCGGACAGCGGGAAGTACGGGTCTCCGACACCGGAGGCGCCTGTCGTCGCGGCGCTCGCGGGTGCGGCGGCGGCCAGCAGGGCCGCGAGGGCGACGGGCACGGTCGCGACGACGGCGTCACGACGGAGGACCGCGGTGCGTGTGCCTGCGTACTTCCTGGGGGGTCTCACGCGAACTCCTACGATATTGGGTGTGATCATCTTCAGGGTTTTCACCCTAGAGGCGCCACCGCGCGAATTCTTCCTCCTTCTGGTCAAGTTGCGAGACCCGGCGGGCGAACACATCATTCTTTCGGTCACCGCACGCGCATCGCACCCCGCCGGAGGCCCCGTGACCGTCCGCGTCCGTCGTGTCCACGAACCTCCCGAGCCGGACGACGGCGTACGCGTCCTGGTCGACCGGCTGTGGCCGCGCGGCCTGTCCACGGACGTGGCGCAGGTCCACGAGTGGCCGAAGGCACTGACCCCGTCGACCGAGTTGCGCCGCTGGTACCACTCCCAGGAGGATGCGGCCGACGCCTACGAGGAGTTCCGGCGCCGTTACGAGGCGGAGCTGGCCACGCCCGAGGCGGCCGAACCCCTGCAAGCGCTGCGTGAGCTGGCCGCCAAGGGCCCGGCGACGCTTGTCACCGCCGCCAGGGCCCCTGACCGGAGCCATGCCTCAGTACTCGCCGGACTACTGACGTCCGGCGACGGGGAACCCTAGGCGGTCGCCCGCGCCGCCGGCCGCCCGGCCGCGCGGCCCGAGAACAGGCAGCCGCCGAGGAAGGTGCCCTCCAGGGCGTTGTAGCCGTGGACGCCGCCGCCGCCGAAGCCGGCGACCTCACCGGCCGCGTACAGCCCCTCGACGGGTTCGCCCGTCGCGCCCAGCGCCCGTGAGTCGAGGTCCGTCTGGATGCCGCCGAGGGTCTTGCGGGTGAGGGTGTGGAGCTTGACGCCGATGAGCGGGCCGGCCTCGGGGTCGAGGATGCGGTGCGGGGAGGCGGTGCGGCCGAGCCGGTCGCCGATGTAGCGGCGGGAGTTGCGGATGCCCTGGATCTGCGCGTCCTTGCTGTACGGGTTGGCGATCTGGAGGTCGCGGGCCTCGATCTGGCGGCGCACCCGGTCCACGTCGAGCAGCGGCTTGTCGGTCAACTCGTTCATTTTCCCGATGAGTTGGTCGAGGTTGTCGGCGACCACGAAGTCGGCTCCGTGCTTCACGAAGTCGGCCACCGGGCCGGGGGCGCCCTTGCCGAGGATGCGCTCCTTGAGGAACGCCTTGCGGTTCTTGGCGGTGATGTCGGGGTTCTGCTCGGAGCCCGACAGGGCGAACTCCTTCTCGATGATCCGCTGGGTGAGGATGAACCAGGAGTGGTCGTGCTCGGCGATGTCCTCGGTGGTGCGCAGGTACTTGAGGGTGCCGAGGGTGTCGTACCCGGGCAGGCAGGGTTCGGGCAGGCGGCGCCCGAGCGCGTCGAACCACATGGAGGACGGGCCGGGCAGGATGCGGATGCCGTGACCGGGCCAGATCGGGTTCCAGTTCTGGATGCCCTCGGTGTAGTGCCACATGCGGTCCCGGTTGACGAGACGCGCTCCGGCCTCGGCGCTGATGTCGAGCATCCGCCCGTCGACGTAGGCGGGTACACCGGTGGCCATGTCGGTCGGCGCCGTGCCGAGCCGCTCGGGCCAGTACCGGCGCACGATGTCGTGGTTGGCGCCGATGCCGCCGGTGGTGACGATCACGGCCTGGGCGGTGAGTTCGAAGTCGCCGATCCGGTCCCGGTTGGACGCCACTCCGCGCGGCGAGGTGTCCTCGGCGAGGACCGTGCCGCGTACGCCGCGCACCGCGCCCTCCGTGACGACGAGTTCGTCGACCTGGTGACGGTGGTAGAAGGTCAGCAGTCCGGCTCGGGACGCCTCCTTGGCGCTGAGCACGAAGGGTTCGACGACTCCGGTGCCGGTGCCCCAGGACACGTGGAAGCGGGGTACGGAGTTGCCGTGCCCGTGGGCTCGCAGGTCGCCGCGTTCCGCCCAACCGACCGTCGGCAGGAACGAGATGCCGTGGCCGGCGAGCCAGGACCGCTTCTCCCCTGCGGCGAACTCGACGTAGGCGCGCGCCCATTTCACCGCCCAGGAGTCCTCGTCGTCGACGCGGTCGAACCCGGCGCTGCCCTGCCAGTCGCTCCAGGCGAGGTCGAAGGAGTCCTTGATGCCTACGCGTCTCTGCTCCGGTGAGTCGACGAGGAACAGCCCGCCGAACGACCAGAAGGCCTGGCCGCCGAGGTTGGCGGCGTTCTCCTGGTCGACGAGCGCGACCCGTCGGCCCTTGCTGGTCAGTTCGTGTGCCGCGACCAGTCCGGCGAGGCCGGCTCCGACGACGATGACGTCCGCATCCATGGCGACCGTTCCCTTTCTCATCCGCCGCTGCGCGCGGCCGGGTTGTCGCTGCCGTCGGTGAGCAGTGCGGTGAGCAGCTGCTTGAGCCACGCGCGCGCGTGCTCGACGTCCTTGTCCAGCAGCAGTTGGGTCGTGACCCCGTCGTACGCGGCGATCACCGCATGGGCGGCGCCCTCGGTGTCGCCGAGTACGGCGGGCAGTTCGGTGTGTCCGGTGGCCCGGGCGAGCCGGTCCGCGACGGTCCGTCGCAGCCTCTCGCGGTGTTCCAGGAGGGTCTGCGCGACGGCCGGGATCCGGGCCGCGTGGACCAGGAAGTCGGTCTTGACGAGCAGCCAGTCGAGATCGAGCAGCAGGACCTCGGTGACCCGGTCGGCGGCCGCGGGCACGTCGAGATCCGGACCGTCCAGGGCGAGCGCGCCCGCGACCTGGTCGGCGATCAGACCGGCACGCTCTATGTAGAGGGCGAAGAACAGCTCGTCGAGGCTGTCGAAGTTCGAGTAGAAGGCGCCTCTGCTGTAGCCGGCTGCCTCACAGACCTCCTCGATGGAGACCCGCCCGAACCCCTTCGCGGCGAACACCGAGAACGCGGCCTCCAGCAGATTGGCGCGCGTCCGCACGCGCCGCTTGGTCACCCGCCCCGTCGTCCCCTCGACCGCCATGTCCGGCCCTCCGTTCGATACAGGAATGTATCCGATACGTCGATGTATCCAAAGGGTTCAAGGGGATGAGATTGCGCCACCCCACGAATAGGAACATATATTCGAATATGGGAGTACGCTGGTGCCATGGCCGCGCATCTCCAAGGTTCCCTCTTCGACCAGACCGACGAACTCCGGCTCGGCGCACTGGCCGGAACGCGCCGCACTCCACTGGGTCACGGTGCCTGGATCGACGAACTCCCCGGCTGGCTCCACGGAGCGGACGCCCTGTTCGAACAGCTCGCGGCCGAGGTCCCGTGGCGGGCCGAGCGCCGGAAGATGTACGACCAGGTCGTGGACGTCCCTCGGCTGCTGGCCTTCTACGGCGAGGCGGACGAGCTGCCGCACCCGGTGCTGGCGCAGGCGCGGGACGCGCTCGGCGCGCACTACGCGGCCGAACTCGGGGAGCCCTTCACCACGGCCGGACTCTGCTACTACCGCGACGGACGGGACAGCGTCGCCTGGCACGGGGACCGGATCGGGCGCGGTGCGCGCGAGGACACCATGGTCGCGATCCTCTCCGTGGGCGCCCCGCGCGACCTGCTCCTACGGCCGGTGCGTGGCGGCGAGACGGTGCGACGTCCGCTGGGTCACGGGGACCTGATCGTGATGGGCGGCTCCTGCCAGCGGACCTGGGAGCACGCCGTACCCAAGAGCGCGCGGGCCGCCGGTCCGCGGATCAGCGTCCAGTTCCGGCCGCGCGGGGTGCAGTGAGGCAGCGGGCGGCCCGCCCCGTCATGAGCCACTCCCCCGCCGTCTGATTTGCTGTGCGTCATCCGGCAGCGAACTGCAGAACGGGAAGATCATGCGGGCAGACGTCCAGCAAGTCGCCGATGGCATTTACCTCGTACACGGAAGCAACACCAACTGGGTGATCCTCACCGAGGGGGACGGCGCCACCCTGATCGACACCGGATACCCCGGCGACCGGCAGCTGGTCCTCGACTCGCTCGCGCAGGTGGGGAGTTCGCCGGAGGCCGTCGCGGCGATACTCGTCACGCACGCCCACAACGACCACATCGGCTCGGCCGAGTACCTGCGCTCCACCTACGGCACGCCGGTGCTGACACACGAAGCCGAAGTCCCGCACGCGCGCCGGGACTTCCTGCACCAGGTGAGCGTCGGAGAGGTGCTGAAGAACGGCTGGCGGCCCGGCGTGCTCCCCTGGGCGGTGCACGCGATCCGCTCCGGCGGCACCGCCCAGGTCCCGGTCGCCGAGCCGCACCCGTTCCCGGAGGTGCTCGACCTGCCGGGCGGGCCCGTCCCCGTCCACACCCCGGGGCACACGGACGGGCACTGCGCCTTCCACCTCCCGGACGCCGGGGTTCTTGTCTCCGGCGACGCCCTGGTCAGCGGGCACCCGACCGCCCGGCTCAAGGGCCCGCAGCTGCTGCCCGACATGTTCCACCATGAGCGCGAGCGTGCGGTGGCCTCGCTGGACCTGCTGGAAAAGCTCTCGGCCGACGTTCTGCTCCCCGGCCACGGGCCCGTGCACCACGGCAGCGTGCCGGAGGCGGCCCGGCAGGCGCGGGAGCGGGCCCTGTGAGGCGGCGCTCTACAGTGAGGTGACGATCACCAGCAATACGAGAACGGTCGAGCCATGGCATTGCAGATCAGCGCCACCAACCCCGAGCACCCCGCACTCCTGCTCGAACTGCCGTGGCACCTCCCCCTGGAGGAGTGGCCCGACCGCTACCTCGTCCCGCTGCCGCGCGGCATCTCCCGGCACGTCGTGCGCTACGCACGCGCTGGCGACGAGGTGATCGCCGTCAAGGAGCTGGCGGAACGCCCCGCCCTGCGCGAGTACGAGCTGCTGCGGGACCTGGACCGGCTCGGCATCCCGGCCGTCGACCCCCTGGCCGTGGTCACCGGACGCGCCGACGAGGACGGCAGCGCCCTGGAGCCGGTGCTGATCACCCGGCACCTCGGCGGTTCCATGCCGTACCGCTCGATGTTCGAGACGACGATGCGCCCGGCCACCATGCACCGCCTGATGGACGCGCTGGCCGTCCTGCTGGTGCGGCTCCACCTCGCCGGGTTCGCCTGGGGCGACTGCTCCCTGTCGAACACCCTCTTCCGGCGCGACGCGGGCGCGTACGCCGCGTACCTGGTCGACGCCGAGACGGGCGATCTGCACCCGCAGCTCAGCAACGGTCAGCGCGAGTACGACCTCGACCTCGCCCGCGTGAACATCAGCGGTGAGCTGCTGGACCTGGAGGCGTCCGGGGCGCTGCACCCCTCCGTGGACCCGATCGAGTTCGGCATGGAGATCTGCGCCCGCTACCAGCGGCTGTGGCAGGAGCTGACCCGCACCTCCGTCTACCCGGCGGGCAAGTACCACTTCATCGAGCGCCGCATCCGGCGCCTCAACGAGCTCGGTTTCGACGTGGCCGAGATGCAGATCGAGCACTCCTCGAACGGCGACACGGTGACCTTCGTACCGAAGGTCGTCGACGCCGGCCACCACCAGCGGCAACTGCTGCGGCTGACCGGGCTCGACACCGAGGAGAACCAGGCGCGGCGGCTCCTCGGCGACCTGGAGAGCTGGATGGCCACCCAGGACGACTACGAGCCCGGCGACCCCCTGGGTGCCAGCCCGGAGGTGCTCGCGCACCGCTGGGTGCGTGAGGTGTTCCGGCCGACCGTGCGAGAGGTCCCGCGCGAGCTGCGCGGAAACGTCGACCCCGCCGAGATCTACCACCAGCTCCTGGAACACCGCTGGTTCCTCTCCGAGCGGGCGCAGCACGACATCGGCCTGGACACGGCGGTCAAGGACTACATCGCCAACATCCTGCCCAAGGCCCGCCAGGCGCTGCCCCTGCCGACGGAGGAGGAGACAGCGGAGGCGCCGCCCGTCTGAGTCACTCGTGCGGGACGACGGCCACCGGGCAGCGCGCGTGGTGCAGTACGCCGTGGGCGACCGAGCCGATCCGCGCGCCCACGGCCGAGCGGCGGGCGCGCCGCCCGACGACCAGGAGCTGCGCCCGGGAGGCCACCGACAGCAGCACCTCCCCCGCGCTGCCCATCTCCACGTGCTCGGTGACCTGCACCTCGGGGAAGCGTTCGCGCCACGGCTCCAGCGCGGCGGCGAGCGCGTTCTTCTCGTACGGTTCCATGCCCCCGGCCTCGTCGAGGAGCTTCAGCGAGCCCGGGCTGTACGCGAACACCGGCGGCAGGCTCCACGCGCGCACGGCGCGGACGGCCGCACCACGAGCCGCCGCGGCCTCGAACGCGAACCGCAGGGCCGGCGCGCTCTCCTCCGGATCGCCCTGCTGCCCCACGACGACCTCACGGCCGGCGGCCTCGTCCGAGGCGCGGTCCTCCGCGCGGACGAGGACGACGGGCCGCGTGGACTCGGCGATCACGTGCTGCCCGACGGAGCCGAGCAGAAACCCGACGACGGCCCCGTGCCCTCGGGAGCCGAGCACGAGCATCTCGGCGTCCGCCGCGGCCTCGGCGAGCGAGTCCGCCGCGCCGCCCTCGACCACGTCGACGGTCAGGTCCAGCTCCGGATGGCGTTCGGCGACGCTCCGCGCGGCCTCGTCCGCCCCCTCCCGCACCCACTGGTCGTGGGTCTCCCGGGTCGCGGCCCCGAACGCCTGGTCCGGCACCAGCTCCCAGGCGTGCACCACCCGCAGTGCGAGGTCGCGGCGTACGGCCTCCCGGGCCGCCCAGGCCAGCGCTGCGTGACTCTCGGGCGTTCCGTCCACCCCTGCCGTGATCGGGCGCGTCATACGGTTCCCTCCGTGTCGTGATCATGCTTACCGGGCCCAGTGTTCACTATCGTGTGCCCATGACCTTGCAGTGGGAACAAGTGATCGTGGACTCGGCGGACCCGGCGGCGCTGGGGCGTTGGTGGGCCGAGGCGCTCGGCTGGGCGGTGGTCGACGACTCCCCCGAGGAGTACGAGATCCGCCCGACGCCTGACCAGATGCCCGGCCTCCTCTTTGTACGGGTCCCGGAGGCGAAGTCCGTCAAGAACCGGCTGCACCTCGACTTCCGGCCCGAGGACCAGCAGGCCGAGGTCACCCGTCTGCTGGCCCTCGGGGCGCGCCACGCGGACATCGGCCAGGGAGAGCAGCCTTGGACCACGCTCCTGGACCCGGAGGGCAACGAGTTCTGCGTGCTCGGCGCACGAAAGAGCTGACCGGAGCGAAGCGGGGCGATCGAACATTCGATGGGTCGAAGGCGGCGCGGCACCGGGCTGACGCCGCCCGGTGATTCCGACCGCTCGGGGTGGGAGACGTATGGCACAGGCCGCGGACGCGACGCGGACCGTCATCATGACCGTAGACAGGTGCTCCGGGTAACGCGTGTTTTCGGGAACTACTGCGACCCTTGTACGTGGTTCGCCAAGATCTACCCCATGGCCCCACTTCGTTCCACGCGACTGGAGCTGCGCTTGCCGAATACCTCCTCCATGCTGGTCAGGCGGCTCTACCTTCTTGATCGGGTTGATCGAGCCATTCGTAGGGTTGGGTCACCCAGGGGTGCTGGGTGTGGCTATCAGGCGGCTGCCGTCTCGTGGCTGAGCACGCTTCGCCGCCCGGCA
>NZ_JAAGLT010000058.1 GCF_010548275.1 Streptomyces sp. SID12488 | reverse complement strand
CGAAGCCGGCCGCGCCGATCAGCGCGGCGACGAACAGCCGACGCCGGGTCGGTTCCACGCCGGGCAGCAGCGTGAGGACGTACAGGAGCAGGAGAAAGTCGGCGAGGACCGCGACCGCGAACGCCGCTCGGCACCAGCGGCGAAGGCGTTCCAGGCGGCGAGGGTGGCCGGGTCGTCTGCCCGCAGGCGGCCGGTGCTGTCGAACGGCCAGCTCTGCAGCCCCTCGTGGGCGCGCAGCACGAGTTCCACGTCCCGCCCCGACAGCGCCGCGGTCTGCGAGGCCGCGTACAGGGCTCGTCCGAGGAGTGGAACGCCGTCACCGTCGGTGGCGGAAGCAGCCCCGATGTCGGCCGCCAGCCAGAGCTGTACGGGCCCGGGACCGTCGCCCTCCTCAAGACCGCGGGCCAGGGCGGTGGGGAGGTCGGCCAACTGGTGCCGGGTCCAGTCCCGTTGGTCCTTGTCCGGCCGGCCGTTCAGTATCGAACGCAGGTCGTGGACACCTGGCTGGGGGTTCGGCCGGGTGACACCGTGGCCCAGCAGATCCTGTTCGGCCAGCCGGACGGTGGTGCTCCCTGCCACGTGGCGTTCCGTACCGGCCGGATCGGTGACCGTGATCACCACGTCGACCTCGGTCTCGTAGGTCCGCAGGCCGCCCTCCTCGGGGGCGGTGGTGGTGCCGGTCTTGAGCCATTCGCGCCGGGTGTTGGTGGATCCGGCGGTCTGGCCCCGCTCGACCGGTTTCGGCGCGGTCAGCGACGAGCCGAGTCCCACCAGGTGGTTCTCGGTGCCGCCGTCCGCCGTGAGGCTGGTGCTCCAGGACAGGTTGGGCAGGGTGGCGGTCGACGTCGACGAGGCGACGGTGGTGGCGTTCTGCCGCAGCCGGTCCAGGGTGACGTCACGGCTCTCGGTGACCGGGCGCGGGTTGTAGACCCTGGTGGTCACCGTCGTGGTGGCCTGATGTCCGCCCTCCTGGGGCCAGGCGCCCGGCATGACCTTCGAGTCGGGGCGCACGATGTCGACCTGTCCGAGCCGGATCAGTTCGCCGAGCCGGGTGGCCGCGTGCTCCTCCGAGTCGGCGTCGGGGACGATGCCCTGGCCGCGCAGGCCAGGGTCAGCCAGTGCCAGGGCCTCGCGCAACTGCCTCTGACCGTCGAAGCCGTAGACCACGACCGGTTCGGACGGGGTGAGGGCGGGACCGGAGAACGCGCCGGTGGCGGTGGAACGCCCGGCCGCCGGGTCCTGGTCGTGGAAGGCGAACGGTTCGGCGTCCGGGCGCTCCACCGGCTCGGCCGGGGTCTCGCCCGCCACGAAGCGCAGGGTGTTGCGGACCGTGGTGAGCTCCTGGGTCGGCGTCCGGCCGCCGAAGGTGGCGGCCAGCCAGCTCGCCATGTCGGGGCTGTCGCCCCACGACACGATGCCGCCCTGCAGGAAACCGCCGGGCAGGTTGAGGGGCCACTCGCCGAGCGGCGCCGAGCGCACGGTGCTGGTGTAGTCGTAGTCGACCTCGAAGTCCGCCACGTTGTCGTTGCGGAGCCAGAAGCGGTCCTCCCACGTGGTCGACGTCGTACTGCCCCGGCTCTGTCTGCTCCCGAGGCCCAGCGACGGTCCGGTCCGGTCGGCCACCAGGGCGTCGCCGGCCCGGGGGTGGCGGGTCAGCAGGCCGAGCGAGCCGTTGTTCTGCCGGGTGTGGGTCTCCCCGCGCGAGGTGGTCGTCGGGGCGTGCGCGGGCGCGTTCTCGATGCCGGTGCCCGCGACGGTGGCCCGGCCCCTGACGTTGCGCAGCCCGGCCGTGTCGGCGTGCGGCGCGGCGGTCAGTGAGACCTCCACGAGCCGCGCGCCGCCCGCGCCGTTGTGCACGAAGTGGAACCGCTGCGCCTCCCTCGGGCCGCGCCCCGGCAGGGCGCGCATCGCGGACTGCGACGTGTGGTCGGCGATCCGGGACCGTACCCCAGGGACGTACGCGGAGTGGCCGGGGACGGTGGAACCGGGCGCCTCCAACTCCACCTGCCGCAGCAGCTTCTCGTACAGCGCGTTCCCGGCGGCCGGCACCTCGGCCGCCGATCCGTCGCCGGGCTCCCGGTCCGGGGTGACGGGGCGCTGTTCCAGGGGTACGGAATCCAGGACCGCGCCGAGCCCGAGCCGGCCCGTGCGGGCGAACCGGTCGGGTAGGGCGGGCGGCGGAACGTCGGCCTCGGGATGCGGCGACTGCCGTACGGCGTCCAACGCGGGGATGCCTTCGAACCGCGACGGGTTGCGCCTGACCTGCGCCTCCGTCACCAGTACCTCCAGGGCCTGCGGCAGCTCCAGTGCGATCGACGCGGTGTCGCCTGCGCCGATGCCGACCAGGTTGCCGAAGGCGTTGCGACGACCGTGCCGCACCGTGACGACGAAGGTCACGTCCGAGCGCAGCCGGTGCTCCTTGTTGTCCTCGGTCGGGGTGCGGCCGGTGGCGGTCGTCGAGCCCAGCGTCTCGGACTGCTCCGACGTGCGCTGGTGGCTCAGCGAAAGGGCCGGCGCGACCATCGAGTTCTTGCTGGTGTCGAGGTTGTCCTTGACGACGCGCCGGGCGCTCAGGGTTGCGGCGACCCGGGCACTCCCCGAGGTCTTCACCTGGTGGGACGTCGAACTCGCCGCCGACACCCCGGTCTCCAGATACTGCTCCATGTCACCTTGGTGGCCCGGGGTGCTCGCGTACGCCCGCAGTTCCACCGAGAACTCGTGGTCGGCGGCCATGCCCGGCAGGGTCAGCCCTTCGATGACGTAGCCGCTGCCGAGGATCTGGTGGGCCCGGCCGAGCAACTGGGCGGGGCTCAGCGCGGCGCGCAGGGCCTCCGCCGCCAGGGTCCGCTGGTCGCCGGCGGCAGGGCCGCCCAGTTGGTCCGAACCCCAGGTGGCCGCGGTCCCCACCGTCTCGGGCATCGCCGCGGCGAGGGTGTCCCTGAGCGACTGCCAGGCGGTGCGCTCCGTGCCGTCCGCCGACGGGTCCGGTTCCGTGGGGCCGACGATGTCGTCGAAGGCACTGATCAGGTTGTTCGAACCGGCGAACACATCGACCACGGCGTCGCCCGGGACGCGGAACACCCCGTTCTTCGCCGAGTCGTCCGCGCCGACCGCCAGCAGGTCCAGGTCGGTCTGCCTGACGGACCGTTGGTTGGCGGACGGGCTCTGCCGGGCGGCAGGGAGGCCCGGCTCCGGGCTCGGCTCGACTGTGCGGTGGTGCGGCACCGCGACCCGCAGTGTCCCGGACGTGCCCCTGGGGTGCCCGTCGGCGGGTGCCGGGTTCTCCACGTCGTGCTCGGGCGCCTGTGCGTCGGGCCCGTCGTCGGCGAAGCGGGTCAGCGGGGTCCGCGGATCCGCCCCGTACACGTCGAGGCTGAGACGGACCGGCACGTCGAAGACCTCGGCGGCCTGGCCGTGGTTGCTCAGCGTCAGCTGGTCGTGGCCGAGACCCGACGACGCCGACGAGACATCGGTCCGCCGGTACTCGCCCGTCAGGTCCGCGCCGCCGCCCAGCCAGGCCGGCGCGTTGTCGACGGTGCCGCTTCCCGCGACCCCGCCCCCGCCGTACACGCTCCAGGCCGTCGACTTCTGCTGGTTGCCCGGCGCGTTCATCGACACCAGGTTGATCATCTGTACGTCGGGCAGCGTCCGGACGTGCCGCGAAGGGAGGTCCGTGTCCCGTACGGCGGTCAGCCGCACCTGGACCCGGTCCGCCCCGGTCAGCGACGGCCGGTCGAGCCACAGGGCGTACCCGCCGTCGACCATCGAGTCCATCGCGGCCCGTTGCCCCACCGACGTCCTGGCCTGCTGGAAGCGCCGCAGATTGGCCAGCTGGGCATGGGCCTTGGCCTCGTTCAGCGCGTTGGGCAGCCTGCTGGGCTCCGGATCGGCCGGCGGCAGGTAGCCCTGCTCACGCAGCCATGTCTCGGCACGGTCGAACATCCCGTCGGTGCCGTCCACCCCCAGCGGCGTGGACGACACACCGATGCTCCGCATCTGCTCCAGCGCCGGCGGCAGCCCGCGCAGCTCCTCCGGAGCGTGGCCGACGGCGGTCTCGACGGTCGGCACCCGAAGCCGCAGCCCGTCCTCCCAGAGACCGAAGTCGTGCGATTCCGAACCGCCGCGGGCCCTGACGAACTCCACGGTGTACGTCACGTCCGCCGTGGTCAGCAGGTGGGCGGCGCCGGTCCTGACCGAGTGCTGGAGGGTCGCCCCACCGCCGGAGCCGAGCGACCGGGACGTCTGGAACGATCCGCCGAACCGCCCCGTCGGGCCCCCGGTGCCGTTCGGCGCGGCACCCTTCTCGGGGTGCTCCGACGTCATCGGGAAGGTGGCCGAGCCGTCCGCCGTGACACCACTGGTGACCTGGGTCGAGACGTCCACCTTCTGGGCGTGCGAGAGATGGCTCTCCATGTTCACCTTGCCGGGCACACTGCTGCGCAGCGGCGTGCCCGGTACGACATGAGCCGTGATCTTCAGCATGCCGACGGCGTTGCCGTGCGGGTCCAGCAGGACCGGCGAGTACATTCCGTCGCGCAACAGCGGCATGCCGCCCCGGAGTTCGGACTCCGACAGCATCGTGTCCACCGCCTGCGCGGACTCCGTCGACAGACCGGAGAGTTCCCCGGAGAAGCGGTCGCGCACCTCGCGCGCCAGACGCTCCGGATCGGTGAGCGAGTCGACGCTCCACAGCGGCAGTTCGTCCAGGTCCGCCGGATGCTGGTCGGGCCCCGCGAGGTGGTCGTCGGAGGCGAGGTGCTGCGGGAACCAGATGTCGATGGTCCCGGCCCGGTCGCCCTTCTTCCACCCCAGGTCCCGCAGTGGGATGTCCTCGCCGGTTCGGTCCGGCGTGTCGGCGGCCCCGGGCGGGGCGTCGCCGGTGTTCCCGCCGTTGTCACCGTCCCCGCCATCGACCCGCAACAGCCACGAGGCGTCGTACGCGAACCGCTGTGACGGCTCGTTGCTCCGCTGCGAGGAGATCACCTGCACGGTGTCCGTGACGCTGGTGGTCCCCGACTGCTGATTGTGCGTCAGCGACAGCTGAAAGGCGCCCCTGGCGGCCGGCAGGGGAAGTTTCCCCACCGGGAAGGTGCCGCTCCACCCCACCGGAATGACCCGAGTCGTGGAGGATCCGCCGGTGTCCGCCATGCTCTGCGACGCCATCGCACGCCGCTCCAGGCGGTGTTCGGGCGGGGCCGCGCCGTTCTCGCCGATCCGGTCGGAGCGGCCGGCGAAGTCCAGCGACAGCCGGACGTCGACCGTGCGCTGCACGCCGTCGACCGGCACGGTGATCCGGTGTCCGTGCCCGCTCAGCAGGGCCGGGAGGTGTTCCTCCAGTTGTTCCGGCGCCAGCTGCCGGTCCAGCGCGGCGGTAGCCCGCGGGTTGTCCTCGCCGGTGTCCGCCAGACCCAGCTCCGCGGTGATCCGGGCGCGCAGGTCGGCGATCGTCCCTGCGGGAATCGGCCCGGTGCCCGCCAGCCCGGGCGCTCCGGTGCTGGTGGACCCGAACTCGCGCACGTATTGCGCGGGTTCGGGGTCTTCGAGGTGTGTCGGCGCGGTCCTCCAGCGGTCGTCCACCTCGTCCGGGGGCAGTTCGTCGTGGGTATCCCGCGGCGCGTCCTGCTCCGGGGTCCTGCCCCGGGTGTCGGTCTCGCCCGTCGGTGCGCCACGCAGGACGGCGGCCTCGGCGGCGCGTTGTGCCTCCCGCTCGCGCAGCGGGGCCACCTGCTGCCGGACCAGCGTCTCCGCCTCGGCGCGCCGCGCCCGCACGGCGTCGTCCCTGGCCTGCCGCGCGACCGCCTCGACCTCCGCCGCGGGCACCTCCCGCACGTTGTTGCCCAGCATCGCGTTGAACGCGCGGAGGTTGCCGTGGCCGATGCCGATGTTGTGGTGGGTCTTCTCCTCCCTCACCGTGTCGACGTCCTGCTGCGTCTGGAAGTTGGCGGCCGGTCCGGTGCGCAGCCGCTCCTGGTGGACCAGCGCGGAGGTGGCGATGTCGTACGCGCCCGAGGCCTGGTTCGGCTTTCCGTGCTTCTGGACGAAACGCCAGTAGTCGTTCCACGGGATCTCGAACTCCAGGACGACGTCGGCGTCCGAGGAGGCGTTCTCGTTGGTGAAGGAGCTGGTGTGGGAGAGGGAGGTGGTGAAGTACTTGCGGTACTCGTCGCTGCGGTTGTAGTTCATCGCCGCGGTCATCCCGGCCGCGGTGCTGTTCGCGCCGCGGATCTGCGCGGCCTCGACGGGGGACATCTTCCGGTAGAGCCTGATCGGCTGATTGCCCGCGTGGGGGATGGGCGTGGCCGTCGAGGAGTGCCGGTCGCTGAGTTCGGCCAGCTTCCGGTGCAGGGTCTCGACCTGTTGCTTCACCTTCACGTTGGACGCCAGGACGGGGTCCAGCGTCTCCTGGTCGGCGGCGAAGGCGTAGTAGGCGTTGTTGAAGTTCCCGTGCTCGTTCTGCGTGTCGAAGTGATCGAGGTACTCGTTGTAGTGCGCCTCCATCGCGTCGGCGGTGATCTTCGTCGCCGGCTGCCGAGCATCCGGGGGCCCGTGCAGGGGAGGCGTCTGGTTCCCGTTGCCGGCCCTCGCCGGTGCCACCGGGTCCGTCGGGTTGGTCGGGTCGGTCCCCGGGCGCCGGTCCGCCGCGGGTTCGGTGTCCGTCGCCGGGTGGCCGGCCGAGGTGTCCGGCTCGAGCACTTCCATGAAGTCGCGGAACGCCTCGTACCTCGCGTTGTCGGCCGCGGTGGTGGCGACGGGGTTGGCGGGAGAACTGTGGACCGTGCCGGGTTCGGTGCCGTACAGCCTCTCCAGCAGTGGCCGCAGGTCGGGTTCGTGCTCGCGCACCCACGGGGCGCCGTTGTTGCGGGGACGGCCCGTCATGCCGTCCTTGCCGTGGTTGGTGCCGAGGTAGGCGTTGCTGGCCTGGGCGAAGTATTCGTAGGCGTCGGTGGAGGAGTAGTTGTCCGCCGGGTCGCCCTTGAGGTTCTGCCGGACGCCGTCGGGCCACTGCGCGGCCGGCCCCTGGCGGAACTTGTTCCGGTAGGCCCGGTCGATGACCTCGCGGTCGGCGTCGGTCAGTCCCTGCATGTGGATGAGGTGGGCGATCTCGTGCGTCGCGGACGAGTAGCCGTCGGGCTGGTGGGCGGCCGGCCCGACCGGGGTGTCCTCGCCGAGGAGGTTCTCCTCCGGTATCGCCGCGGTCAGGGTGGTCGCCGCACCGCGCAGGTCGTCCGCCGACCGCCCGAGGTGCTCGTCGGTGGCCCCGTGCAGGGCCGCGAAGGAACTGACTCCGGTCAGCGGGACGTCCTGGGGCAGCACCACGACCGTCGCGCCGGACAGCAGCAGCCGGCCCGTCACCTCCGGGTCCCCCAGCATCCGTGCCACCTGGGCGTGCGCCTCGTGCCGCGCGGAGACGGGCCGGGACGACTCACCGGGTACGACGACCAGCAGACGGGCGGCGACCCCCGCGAACTCCGCCGGGGACAACGACGTCCGCAGCCCGTCCACGAACGGCCGGTGCGAGGCCAGCCAGCGCACGTGCTCCGGGCCCATCAGCGTGAGGGCGTCGGTCAGGTGGCCGACCGGCATGCCGAGCAGGCCCGCGACCAGGTCCGCCGACGCCGACGGCTCGACGGCCCCGGTGACCAGGACCCCGTCACCGGGCTGATGGACGGGGTCCATCCCGAACACGTCGCTGTCGGCTCTCCCGGCCGGGTCCCGCGCCCCGGGTTCCGTTTCACCGTCGGGAGCGGCGTGAGTGTCGCCGGTCCCCTGTGCGGCCCTCTTGGCGGCTCGAGCCTCGGTCTGCCGCCGGATCTCCGCCGCGGCCTCGTCGGCCCGCTGGTCGACGGCCTGCGCGACCCGGGGGGCCCGGTCCGCAGCAGCCGCCGCGCGGGCGTCCCGCACGGACTGGTCGATCTCCCCCTGCTCGACGACGCGTACGGGTCCGAGGTACTGGACGAATTCGTCCACATTGCCGGGCCCGATACCGATGTTGTGGTGGGTCTTGTCGGCGTGGACCGCGTCGACCTGCTGGCGGACCGTGAAGTTGGCGGTCGGTCCTACGACCAACTGCTCCTGGTTGAGCAGCGCGGAATCCGTGATGGTGTACGCGCCGGCCTGCTGGTTCGGCGTGCCGTGCGCCTTCACGAACTCCCAGTACCGCTTCTCCGGGAGCCGGAACTCCAGGACGGTCTCGGTGTCCGTGGCGGCGTTGGCGTTGTGGAAGACGTTGGTGTGGGAGAGCGACGTGGTGAAGAACTTCCGGTGCTGCGGAGTGTCGTGATACGCCATCGCGTTGACCAGCCCGGTCTTCGGCTGGTTCTGATGACGGATCTGATCGGCCTCGACCGTCGACATCTTGCGGTAGAGCCGCATCGTCGAGTCGCCCGTCGACGGGATGGGTGTCGGCCGTGCGGCCTGGTCGGCCCGGATCGCCGTCAGGTCGGTGTGCAGGCCCGTCGCCAGTGCCACGAAGGCCGGCTTCCACGCCTGCGCGCTGTCGAAGAACTGCTGGTTCTCGACGAAGTCGGCGTAGGCGCTGGTGAAGTCGGGCGGCGTGTCGTCGCGTTCGGTGTGCGCGGCGAACGCGACGAGGAAGTTCTTGATCTTCTCGCGGGGGGAGGTCGCAGGTCCTGCGGTGGTCATGGGCGCGGGGTTCGACGACGCCGAGCCCGAACCGGACGCGGTGCTGCGGGAGTTGGACGCGGTCGGCGCCGCGTGCCAGCGGATTTTCCGGTCCGGGGGAGTGGACTTCGTCGACCGGAGGTCAGCGGCCGGCGCGGTCGTTGTGCCGTCCGTGTCGGGGCCGGCCTCGGTACGTCGTGGGCGACCGCCGGGTGCGTCGGTCGCGGTCCTTGTCGTCGGCCCGGCCGGTGGCTCGGACTCCGGCCCGCGCCGTCGTACGTCCGGCCCGGGACCAGCCGGGTCTGCCGGGGTGACGCGCCCCGGAGAGACGGAGGCAGAGGCGGCTGCCGCGGTCCGCTCGGGAGCGGGCGCGGCCGGGGTGGACGTGATGGTCCGCACGGCCGATGCGGTGGGGTTCCCGGTCGCCACGGACGGGCGGGCCGCTGTACGTCCGCCGGTGTCAGCCTCGGTGCGCACCGGTGTGGCGGCCCGGGACGTTCCGCCCCCGCTCTGGGCGGAGTTCGTACCGCTCGCCGGTGCCACGGACCGGGCGGCGGCGGAGGATGACGACGGGGAGGAGGGCGACGACGCGTTCGAGGTGCCGGGCTGTCCCTGCCGCGTGCCGGAGGCCGTGTCGGAGCCTGTGTTGGATCCGGGGCCGGCGGACGTCTGGCCCGGAGCCGGCGATGCCGTGCCGGCCGACAGCGGCGTCGTGGCGGAGTCCTGGCCGTCCTCGAATCCGTCGAGCCCCCTGCCGGACGCGGTGCCGGACGCGTTGCCGGGCCCGCCGCGCTGCGCCCCGGAGGCCGTGCCGGAACCCGTCGTGGTCGTGGTGCCGCCCGCCCGGGTCGCCCCGGCCGAGGCCGGGGCTCCGGACGCGGACGTGGTCCTGCCGGAGCCGGTGGCACCGCTCTGGCCGGCGGACGCGCCGCCGCGACCCGGGGACGTCGCCGCGGCCGTGCCCCCCGCGACGACTACGCCCGCCCCGGACGTGCCCGCGTCGGACGTGCCCGCCTCGGTGCCGGCGCGGTCCTCCGGCGACCCGCTGCCGTTCTTGGTGGAGGACCCGGCGCCGTCAGGGGCGTCCGCACCCTTGGTGGTGGGGCCGTCGGCCACAGCCGGAACGGGGGGCTCCGCCGACTTGGCGGCGTCGGTGAGGTCGTCCAGGCCGTCGGGGAACCCGCCGAGTTCGGGTATGTCCACCTTCTCCGGACCGTCGCCGTCGGCACCGCCGATCGCGCCGCCGACGAACCCCGACGCGAAGTTCATCCAGGCTTCGGAGTCGTCGCCGAGGAGAGCATTGGAGACACCGCCCTCGATCACACCGGTGACGCCCTCGATCATGCCCTGGCCGATGGCCGACTGGCTCGCCCGGGGAGTGAAGCGTCCGGCGGCCCCCACCACCAGTCCGCCGACCACACCGCCGATGACACCACCCTTGACCGCGTCGAGCGTCATCTCCTTGTCCCACGACGTCCGGTCGCCGCGGAGGATCTGGATGGTCTGGGCGACGGCGTCGAGACCGACCTCGGCCACGACCTCACCCAGGATGCTGAGGAACAGCCGCCGCATGATCTGACGTACGGTCACCCGGCCGGCGGCCACGATGCCGGGCACCGCGGCGGGAGCCACGACCAGCCAGTGCGCGATCTCGACGGCCATCAGGATCATCTGCATGATGATCATGAGCTTCGCGTACTCGATCTGGAGCGCCGAGTCCTTGGCGGACTTCCCCAGCTGGTGGGACGAGGACGACATCTGCGGCAGCGTCGTCCGCAGCCGTCGCATGAAGTGGGTGAACTCCGATGCCGCCGAACCCGACATGCTCTCCAGCACCTGGCCGACCACCGGGCCCAGCTGGTTGGACAGATGCGCCAGCCGGGTACCGGCCTCCTGCAGCCGGGCGGCCACCTGGCGCATCTTGTCCTCGTCGGCCCTGGGCCAGTTCTCGCCCACTGTGATCTGGGCGAGCCAGTTGAGCCCCGGCGGCAGCATCAGGCTCATGTGGTGCGGTGCCCCCCGGAGGACGACGTGTCGGTGGAGAGGTCACCGTTCAGGCCGCGCAGGCTGTCGATGTTGTCGTCCTCGGTGGCGGTGAAACCCTTCGCCATGGTCTCGATGCCGTCGGCGGAACTCTCCAGCACCCGTGCCAGGTCGCGGCCCGAGTCCAGCAGGTCGTTCTTCGGACCCACCCACTGCTGCGCGAACTCCTGGCCGATCCTGTCGTCCCCCCAGGGCTGGTGCTGGGCGTCCACGCCGCTGTCGAGGGTGGAGATGATCGAGGCCAACTGTGCCGCGGCGGCCCGGAGTCCGGTCGCACCCGCGCCGATGCCGTCGGTGTCGATCGAGAGTCGTCTACTCATCGCGGCTGTCCTCCGCCCGTGCGGGCCGGCCACTCTCGACGTACGAGCGGACCGTGTCCGGCATACGCGGATCCTCGGGCAGGATGCCCGTCAGATCGGCCTTCCCGCGCAGCAGTTCCTCGGCGTCCAGCCCCTCCGGCAGACCGCCGGCGACCATCGAGGCGACCTCGGCGATCGCCTCGTCGCGGGCCTGGCCGACGGTCGTCATCAGGACCTCGGCAAGTTCGGCGGGGGTCAGCCTGCGGTACGCGCCCGTGGGGAACTCCACGGACAGCAGCTGTCCCTGCGCGCCGACTGTCACCCGGACGACCTGCCGCGAGGCCGTCACCGTCACCGCGACCTCGTTGATGCTCCGCTGGAGGTCGCCGAGCCGCGCCCGCTGGTCCTGGTAGTCGCGCAGGAGATCGTCGATCTCGTCGTCGTAGGGCGTGGTCACGGCGTGTTTCCTGCTTCCTTCCAGGGTCGGTCACGGTGGCCCGGCCTCCCGGGGGGACGGGAGGCCGGGCCACCGGGTGATTGAAACCCGGCGCTCACCGGGGACCGCCCGGTGAGCGGCCGGAAATGACCGCGCGTACACCGTCCTTTGCCCCGGTGGGGCACTCCGTGGCTCAGCCCAGCGACGACATGTCGTCCCGCCGGGCCCCCCACAGGTCCCCGTCCTCGACAAGGAGATCCGCCGAGGTCCGCTCCGCCTGCTCCGCGTCGTCGGGTTCCCCGGCCATCTCGGGTTCCGGTTCTGGTTCCGGTTCGGGCGGGGGTGTGTCGTCGCCGCCGCAGTGCAGCGGTTCCCCTCCCGCCGGGGTGGGCGGCGGCCCGGGAGGAGGTGTTTGGCGGGCGGTGGCCGGCTGCCAGGTGGTGTACTCCGGGTCGGGGTCCTCGCCCAGCGGCCCGAAGTTCTGCCCGGGGGGTGGTGCGCCGGGCTCGGGAGGCGTCCACGCCCTCTCCTCCGCCGAGCTGAGACCGTCCCGGTCGCGGTCGTCGGTGCCGTTGCCGCCGGCGAACGGCCGGAGCAGCGGCAGGAACGAGGCAGTCGCCACCTCCCACATGCTGGTGTCCTCCGTGTCGTCGGCCTGGGGAACCAGCGCGATCCGTTCACTATCCGCCGAGCCGTGTGCCGCCCCGTCCGTCCGCGACCGGACCTCGTGCTCCTGGGTGGCTCCTGCAACCGCAGTGGCTCCGGCCGGTTCCGTCGCTCCCGCCGCGTGCGTGCCTCCCGCCGAGGCGGTGGCCATGGCCGGCGCCCCGGCAACTGCAGGAGCAGGAGCAGGAGCAGGAGCAGGAAGAGGAGTTGAGGCTGCGGCTGCAGTGGCTCCCGGCGATGCCGTTGCTCCGGCCGACGCCCCGGCTCCCGCTGATGCGGTGGCCCCCGCCGGGGTAACGGCCCCGGCAGTGGGCTCCGCCGACGCGCCGGCGTTCTGCGCGCGGTGCGGGGCGGACGCGCCGGCGCCCGGTGCCCGACCAGGGACCACGACGGGCATCCCCGTGGTCGCGACACCCGGCGGCGCCCCGTCGGGTGAACCGATCTGCTCGTCCGTGCCGACCGGTGCCGCCCCGGCCTCCCAGTCGGCGGCTTCGCCGCTGACCAGTCCGGCCGCGTCGGGGCGTTCCGGCGCGCCCGAGCCGCTGCCGGAACCGGCACCTGCGGCGCCGGGGAACATCGGCATGGGCATGGCCGGTACGCCGCCGATGCCGGCGGTTGACGTCGTGTCGCCGGACGGCGCGCCCGCCGGGGTTCCGGAACCGATGTCGACGCCGTCGACCGGCAGCCCGGTCCCCTCGGCGTCCTGCCAGGGAGCGGCGTCGCTGCTCAGGAGACCTGCGGCGTCGGGCCGTTCGGCGCCGCCCTTGGCACCTCCGCCCGCGCCGGAACCGGGCATCATCGGCATCATGGGCATGCCGCCCATACCGCTGCCGGAACTCTCGGTGGATCCACCGCCCAGGACGTCGCCCAGGCCGGCCGCCTCCGAGCCGGTGTAGTCGGCGGGCAGGCCGAGACCGCTGTCGTCGGTGCCGGTGAGGCCGCTGTAGTCGGCGGCCGGGTCGGTCCACATGGACGGGTCGGAGAGCCCGGCCGTCGACGAGTCCCAGCCCTTCAGGCCGCTGCCGGAACCGAGGGACGAGGTGCCGAGACTGCCGGGGAACGAGCCGAGCCCGCCGATCCCACCGAGCCCGCTGGTCCCCAGGTCGCCCAGACCTCCGGTGCCCAGGTCGCCGAGCCCGCCGGTGCCCAGCGAGCCGTCGCCGAGACCGGGGAAGTCCGTGACACCCCCGGTGCCCGGGTTGAGGACCGAGTCGAGGTCGGAGGGATCCAGGCCGCTGCCGGTGCCGAGGCCGCCCCCGAAGGGGTCGGCTGACCCGCCGGCCAGGTCGTCGGTGCCCAGCCCGCCGGTGCCCAGCCCGTCCGAGCCGAGCCCGTCGGTTCCGGCACCGCCGGTGTCCGGCAGGCCGGAGCCACCCGTGTCCGGAAGGCCGCCACCGCCACCGCCGCCACCGTCGTCGCCGGTCCCGCCTCCGCCGTCCGGCAGGGGTTCGGGGACCGGCGTCTCGGCCGTGGGCGCGATGACGTTCTCGATCGTCATCTTGTAGTTGGCCGCGAGGTTCCGGATGACCGTTCGCATGTCCCGGGTCATCAGCGCGACGACCTCGGGCTTCGAACTGACCACGATCAGCCCGTTGGAGGTCCGTCCCGCCCCGAGCCGGGCCGCCTCCGCCGCGTACCAGACGTCGATGTTGTGAATGTTGACGCGGGCCCGGGCCAGGTTGTTGCCGTTGTCGGTCAGTTGCTTGGGCACCGAGGCCATCCCGGCACCACGGGACAGCACTGCCGCGTTCGCCTTCACCTGCCGGGAGAACTGCTTGGTCATCGCCAGGAACGCCTCGGCGGACGCGCCCTGCCAGCCCCGGTCGTCACCCGCGAGCGCGGTGGACTGCTGCTGGAGACTGATCGAGATCATCTCCAGGGTCCGCTGCACGAAGTAGAAAGCCCGCGCCGTGGTGCCGAAACTCGCCGGATCCGAGATCTGTGCCATCTCGTTGCTGTGGTCGGAGCCGGGATCGACCGTGGTGGCGCCGTTGATGGCCGCCGCGATCTGCTTCCAGCTCCAGTTGTCATAGTCGTGCTCGTTGCCGCCACCGTCCGGGTTGCCGAAGAGGGTGCCGTCGTTGGTCTGCGTCAGGCCCCCGGTCGGGTCGTCCTCCGCCATGCTGTTCCGGTCCTGCCTTCCTCGCTCTGTGCGGTCCTTGTGCCGGGGGCGGCCGGTGGGGCCCGTGACCCGGGCGCGGCACGCCGCGAGTCACCGGACCGGCACTGTTCGGGTCGGTCGGATCAGGTGGAGACGCTGCCGGTGTCCTCGACCGAGCGGTCGAAGAAGCCGGGCACGCTGGTGAGTTCTTCCTTGATCCGCGCGGCGTCGATCGTGTTGTCGGCCTCGGTGTTGTCGTAGAGCTGGGCCAGCGTGTCGATGCCCGTGGCGAGCGCGCTCAGGCCGTACTGCAGGTCGACGAGGACCTTGAGGAAGGCGGGCTTCAGCCCCGAGCCGTCCGCTCCCGTGACGTCGAGGCGCATCTGGTGGGCGACGTAGAAGCCCCCGGGCGCCAGCGTCACCGGGTCCAGCGTCTCGTGCGCCTTGCCGGCGGCGGTCTGGAGGGTGCGGATGTTCCTGGCGAAGAGCCGCATGGCGGCGGTGTTGACCTGGGTCTCACCGGACTCCGAGTGGGACAGCGCGATCGGCGGCGGTACGGGGCTGTCCACGGAGTACGTCACTTCGTTGTACGTGGGCGTCTGGTGATTCCACTCGTGCACACCGTTGGTGGTCGTGGTGTTGGAGGTGGACGGGAGGTATCCATCGCCGGTGTTCTGCTCGTCCGGCGAGTCGGCGTCCAGTTTCGCCACCGGGTCACACCTCCCACATCTTGCGGCCCTGTACCTCACTGGTGCCGTAGTTGGCGTTGATGCCGCCCAGCGAGGTGTGCGCCCTGACCGCCTGATTGACCATGGCCGCGGCGGCGTTGTCCCAGCTCAGCTTGCAGACGTTGTACGACTCGCGCGCCTCGCTGGTCCACTCCGCCAGGTTCACGGTGGTGTCCTGGGCGAGGCTGTCGAGCATGGTCTTGATGTTGGTACTGATGGAGGACATCTCCTCCACCACGGTGCTCACGTTGGACATGTTCACGGAATAGGTGGACATGGATGCCTCTCTTGCTGCCGGTGGGGGATACGGGGGCGGGGCGCGAGGCTCAGAAGCCGGGCAGCCCGGACAGGGCGGGCGCCTCGGCGAGTTCCGCCGCGAGGGAGGCCGCCTCCTGCTGGGTGATGTCGTGCGTCTGCGCGTACATCGCGGCGTTGGTGTCGAGGCTGGCCTGCATATTCTCCAGTGCCGTGATCACGGTGCGGAAGTTGGCGAGCCAGCTCTGCAGCGCGTTCCCGTAGACCGACGACGCGTCGCCGCTCCAGTTGCCCGCCAGGGTGGAGACCTGCTCGTACATCGCCGAGTAGGACCGCATGGCTGTGTCCCGTGCCCCCTCGAAGGTGTTGCTGGCCCTGATCATGCCTTCGACCGATACGGACGTCTCGCCCGCCATGAGCTCTCCTTCGTTGGTTCGGTGCCGACGTGAACAGCGCGGTCAAGCGCGTGTTCGGGCACCTGCTGCGTCGTGTTACCCGGCCATGCTGTCGGCCCGGGGAGGTGACCCCGATTCCCCACCGGCCTTGTTGCCCCCGCCGCCGTCGATCTCTGCCCCCGCAGGGCATCCGCCGCCGGGACACCGGGGCGTGGCCGGCCGGCGGATCACACCCGTACCGGTATGGCGGCCGTGCCGGTGGGCACCGCGGCAACCGCCTCGGCGGACACCTCCCGGCGACCGGCGACCGCCGACACCCGGTCAGCGAACAGGCGGGCGCCGAACACCCCCAGTGCCGTGGGGAGTTCGGCGGCCCGGATGTCGACCGCCTGCCGGGCCGCGGCGTCGAGCACATGACCCAGCCGCAGCAGCCGGCGCACGGCCAGTTCGGCCAGCTCCTCGGCCCTGTACGGGGCCAGCCGCAGGTACTCCGAGAAGCAGCCGGCCAGGGTGCTGCTCTCCTGCGGCAGCGCCCGCAGGTCGTCGTCCTCGCCGGAGAGCAGCACCACCACCTCGGGTGACCGGGCCACACAGCCGGGCAGCGCCTCCAGAACCGCCGTACGGCCGGCGGCGGGCCGTGCGGAGAAGGGGCGGTCCCACTCCAGCAGCAGGACCCCGCCGGCGGCCTCCTCGAAGAGCGACGACGCGTAGGCGGCGGCCTGACCGGGCCAGCCGTCGGGGACGGCCGACAGCGGCACCGGGTGCACGGTCCCGGTCGGCAACAGCCCCTGCTCGGCCAGCATGTGCCCGTAGAGCGCGGCGACCGCCCGGCGACCGCTGCCAGGGGGGCCCGCCAGCACCACATTGGCCAGTCCCGACGTCGGCTGCCCGCCGGCGCGCAGCCGGGCCAGACCGGCCACCCGGGCGGGCAGCGACTCGCGGATGCCGTCCAGGCCGACGAGCGAGGCGAGTCTGCGGTCGGCGCGCTTTCCGGGTGTCGACGAGGCTGCCCCAGCCGGGGCGTCATGGTCGTCGCCCGGTACGAGGTCGACGTCGTCCTCGGAGAGCCGGCTCAGCTCGGTGTCGCGGCTCGGCGGGTTCGCCGCGAGCCGGGAGGCCTGTCTGCTGATCATCGACTCGAACACCTTGCGGGCGATCCGCCCGTTGCCGAACGTCGGCCCCTTGGGGACGAGTTCGAAGTACCGGGTCAGCGCCTCCAGCGCCCCGTCGCTCATCTCGTAGTAGTGCTTGTCGCACAACCCGCGGACGATGGTGACCAGTTCGTCCACGCTGTAGTTGGGGAAGGCGACGGTACGCGAGAACCGTGACGCCATACCGGGGTTGGACGAGAGGAACTGCTCCATCAGCTCGGAATAGCCCGCGACGATGACGACGATGGAGTCCCGGTGGTCCTCCATCAGCTTCATCAGCGTCTCGACGGCCTCCTGGCCGAAGTCCGGCCCGCTGCCCTTGTTCTGGTTGGTCAGCGTGTACGCCTCGTCGATGAACAGCACACCGCCGACAGCCTTGTTGAAGACCTCGGTGGTCTTGATCGCGGTGCCGCCGATGATCTGCGCCACCAGGTCGGCCCGGGACACCTCCACGATGTGGCCCTGGCTGAGAATCCCCAACTCGGCCAGGACCGCGCCGTACAGCCGTGCCACGGTGGTCTTGCCGGTACCCGGTGGACCGGCGAAGACCAGGTGCCGGCTCATGGGCGGCATCGGCAGCCCCATCTCCTGGCGGCGCTTGGTCATCTGGTTGAGGTTGATGAGACCGGTGACCTCCTGCTTGACGCTCTCCAGCCCCACCAGCGCGTCCAGGTCGGCCAACGGCCCGGTGCCCAGCGCCGGCCTGCTCTCCGTCCCCGCGGCCGACGGGTCGTCGTGCGTCCCGCCGACCCCGCCCTCCTCCGAGGCGGCGCGGCCCCGCCGGGGAGACTGCTCCTCGGCGCGGGGCGCGGCATGCGGCGCGGTCGTCCCGTTGTCACGGATGTCGCAGCCGCGGACGCTGACCCGGTCCTCCGGGGCGAAGCGGATGCCCTCCCCGGCGTTGCCGGTCACCGTGCAGCCGTCCACCTCGGCACCCGCCGGACCGCGCAGGTCCATGCCGTGGCCGCCGCTGCCCGAAACCCGGCAGTCGGACGCCGTGAGCGTGCCGCCCTCCAGTACCAGGATGCCGTCGGTGCCCGCGCCCGTGATGCCGGTACCCCGGATCCCGGCGCTTCCGCCGGTACCGACCAGCACCCCGCAACCCTCCAGGACCGCGGACTCCATGACCGCCCGCGCCCCGGCGTCCACCGCGATCGCTGTACTGTCGCCACCGGGCCCCGAGACCCGCAGTCCGGTGAACCGTCCGTCGGCACCGTCGGTCAGGGTGATGCCCGTACCGTTCTCCGGCACCTCGATCCGGCCGCCGTCCAGCACCAGCGAGGACTCGCCGTCGGCGCGGACCGGACGGTTGCCGCCACCGGAGACGGTGAGGCTGTCGAACGACGCCGACGACTTCCCCGACGCCACCACCGCGTGCTGCGAGGCACCCCGGACGGTCACATTGCGGAACGCCGGTGCGCTGCCCGAGTCGACCACGACACCCAGCGGCGCCCCGTCGATCTCGCAGTCCTCGACCACCGGCCGGGCCCCGCCGGTGACCTGCAGCCCGTTGTGCGCCGCCCCGGTGAGCGCGCAGCCACGCAGAACCGGCCGCGATCCGCCGGCGATCTGGACCGACTGGGCGGCCGAACCCGAGAACGAGCAGTCGGTGAACACGGCCGCCGCGGTGCTGGTGAGATACGCGTCCAGCGAGGCGCTGCCGGTGACGGTGACCTTGCGGAAGGCCGCCCGGCCGTCCTGCTCGACCACCACGGCGGGCTTCGCGCTCCCGCTGATCGCTGTGTCCTCGACCACCGCCTCGCCGTGGCCGTTGACACAGACGCCGTTGCCGCCGGACTCCTCCAGGGTGCAGCCGCGGACGGTCAGCCGGCCGGCCTCCGCGACGACCACCGCCGACGAGCCGACCCGGGAGACCTGCGACGCCTCCAGGGTGTTGCCCGCCGGGGACGTCACCACGACGCCCGCGCCCCCCGGGTTCTCGACCCGGCAGCCGCGGGCCACCAGCACCCCGGTCTGCCACGCCAGAACGGCCGTCCACCCCGCCCCCGACACCCTGCAGCCGTCCAGCACCGCCTCGCCGCGCCGGACCTCGACGACCGGGGCGTCGGTGTCCGTCCCGACGATCACGAGCCCGGACAGCTGCACCGCCTCGGCGTCGACCACGACGGTGCTGCCGCTCGCCGACACCACCTCCACGCTGCCCGCCTCACCCTCCGCGCACAGCGTGACGGTCCGGCTCAGCCGCAGCGACTCCTCGTACCGGCCGGCGGCCACCGAGACCACCGCCCCGTTGACCGCGTGCCGCAGGGCCTCGGTGATCGAACGGTGTGCCCCCGGACGGTTCTGGGACACCACCAGCGTCTGCCTGGTCACTGTGTCGTGTCCTCTCCAGGCCCGTCGGGGCCGCCTGTACCGCTGATGACCAGACCGGGAGCATTGCCGAGCGGCTTTCGCTCCCCGGTCTTCGCCGGGCGCCGGATGAGTTCGGCCTTCTCCAGACTCGCCAGGGCGATCGTGTCGAGAGGCACCGGACGGGTACTGACCCGGCCGTCCTCCGAGATCTCCGAGGGCGACAACTCGCGCAGCAGGATGCTCGGCCGGTCGCCGCCCGTCACCCGCAGCACCTTGAATCCGGTGCCGGGCAGGAAGACCACCCGGTCTGCCTCGTCCTGAACGATCAGCGCGGTGCGGCGCGCGGTCATCGACCAGACCAGGAAGTCGACCGGGCCCGGCCCCTCGGGCGGTTCGTCCGTCCGGGTCAGGTCGGCGACCTCCGGGCTCCCCGCCTCTGCGGTCCCGGCCGGCGGGGGAGCGGCGTCGCCGGCGCAGAAACCCCACTCCATGACCAGCCGCCGGCCCCGGTACCACTCCCACTCGGCGGGCGTCAGGGCCGCGCCGACCCGTACGGGCCCGCGGTAGGACGGCAGTCGGCGCAGACCGGCGGCGACACAGCGGGCCAGCGGCACATGCGGACCGGGGATGCCCGCGGTCACACCCGCGTCGAGCGAGGGTGCCCCACCGGAAAGGTAGAGCTTGACCGCGACCAGATCGCTCAGTGCCTCGGTACCACCCCGGCCGGACTCCGTCCGTAGACCGGGCAGTTCCGACAGCAGCCGCGAGATGGACCCCGCGACGGCGTCGAACGGGGTCCCCAGGGTGCGTTGCAGCCAGGCGCGTTCCTGGTCGATGCCCCGCTCCGGGGGCACCGCGCAGGCCGCCGCCGACGGAACCGGCTGGACACGCACCGCGGACTCCGGCCCCGGCAAGGTCTCCTCCGGCGCGTCTGCTTCCGGCGTGTCGTCCGCCACGGCTGTCGGCGCCTCGGGCGTGTCCTCGGCCGACAGTGCCTCCGGCGCGGGTGTGGCCGTGGCCATTGCTACGGGCGCCGGGCTTTGCGGGGCGGGCGCCGGGCCCGCCGGGGGCACGACGATGTCCGTAACGGGTCGAGGGAGGCTCACGCTGGCGGGTGCAGGGGAGGACTCGAGCCGGATGCGTGGCGCCGCGGACGCCCTTGACGCGGACGGGGAGGCGGGAGCGGAGGACGCGGATACGGCGGGGGACGCGGGGGCCGGTTCTGGCTCCGGCAGGGGCCGGGTCGCCGGTGCGGTGGACACCCCTGCGGTGTCCGGGGCGGGCTCGCCGACGGTCCCGGCCGGCGGCTCTGTGTCGTCCGAACCGTCCGAACCAACTGCCGTCTCGGACCCGGTGCTTGTTGCCACTTGTGGTGCGGCGTCGCCGGCGGGTGTGACGCCCGGTGTGGGCGGGCCGGCGGCCCTGAGCGGTGCGGCGGGAGGGGCGTCCCGGACGTCCTGGACGGCGGGCGCGGTCACCGGACCGGCCGGGACGTCGAGGCCGCCCAGGGTGACCGGGACGTCTGCCGCGATCCGCGCGTTCGGTACGACGGGTGGGTCCGGGGTCGTCGGGCCGCTCTCCGGGGCGGGGTCTCCGACGGCCGGAACGGACCGGCGTGGGGCGCTCGTCCGGGTGTCCGGCGGTCCGCCTGCCGGGGTGGCAGTGGTGTCGGCGCCCGCCGCCCCGAGGTGGTGCTGCCTGCCCGGGCCGGTCGTGCCGGGTGGTACGACGCCGGGGAGGTCCGGTGCTGCGGCGGGCGGGCCCGCGATGGTGGAGACGGGTGTGCCCGGCTCGGCCCGGTGGGCATCCTGGGGTCCCTGAGACGACGTCACCACCCGGGCGGCTGCGGGAGCCGTCGGAGCCAGGGCGGTAGGCGCCGCAGGAGTCTCCGTGGGCGCCACCGCCTCCGGGGTCGCGAACAGCTGTCCACCGACGGGAAGTTGTCGCCCGACGGGGCCGAATGCCGCGGTACGGGCCGGTGCCGTGGTGGGGGTGGGTGCCGTGACGGCCAGGGGCTGTCCGGCGGGGAGCGGTGCCGTGGCCGGGGCGGGTGCTGCGGCGGCCGACGACTGCCCGGCCGGGACGGGTGCCGCTGCCCGGGCCCGCGCCG
>NZ_JAAGLT010000057.1 GCF_010548275.1 Streptomyces sp. SID12488 | reverse complement strand
GGCCTTGAACTCCGGCGTGAACGAACGGCGAGGCCGAGGCTTCTTCTTCCCCATGCTCTCCATGATGGACATCCTCCCGGGGCTGAACCCCTGATCTCGGATGTCCGTCAAAACGGATCAAGCCCAGGATCTCGTGGCAGTGCCTGACCAGGGGGGCTCCCATACCTCCCCGGCAGTCAGTGTAGAGAAGAGCGAAATCTTCAAGGTATGGGACTCCGCGACAGGCACCTTGCTCACGAGTGGTCAGCGTCGGGGTATCACAGCAGTGGCTACGGGACGCTTGGCGGAAGCCGGGGTGGTCGTCGTGGCTCACGGCTTCGGGCGACGGGGCTGTATCGAGGTACTCAACGCTGACACCGGTGAGCCGGTCGGCCCGCCACTCGAGTGGGAGGCGGTGATGGATCTGTCCATTGGAGAGCTCGGCGGCCGTCCGACTCTCGTGGTGCATGCAAGCGATGGAATCTTCTTCATCAACCCAGGTGATCAAGAGCCACGGCAGGTCTTGTACGCGAACGACGGCAGGCACGGCGGCACCCGATTCTCCGCGCTGGGGCGGCTCAAAGGCGAGTTCGTCGGGATCACAGTGCATGCATGGGACCCGGACTTGACGGAGGAGTGGGTTCCGGACAATTGCCTCATGACGCACATGGCCTCCGGCGAGGACCGCACGCTGGCCCAGGGGATCGGCGAGGTCACGTGTGTGGCGGCCGGGCAATGGGGCAATCTTGATGTCGTCTTCATCGGGGGTGTGGAGGGAGCAGTCACTGTCTGGTGCCTGGAGACTGGTGAGGAACTGGCCCACTTCCAGGGGCACGAGGGCGAGGTGGTGTCAGTGCTGTTCGTAGAGGTCCGGAAGACTCCGTTGCTGGTATCCACTGGCGCCGACAGCTACGTCCGTGTCTGGGACTGCTCCCAGCAGGGCGCACTGCTCAACGAGACTGGATTTCCGGACCTTCTTGGCGCAGTCGCCGTCAACGACGCGGGCGTTTTCGCGGGGTACGGGTCGCGGGTCGCCTTCTTGGCCTGGACGGACCTCGGCAGTGTCGCAGGTTCAAGCGAGAAGACGGAAAGCCGATGAATCGAATCGTCATGGTCCATGGGGTGCGCAACTACGAGAGGGGACTTGATCCGGATGTTGCTGCGGACAAGCTCGCGCAAAGGTGGCAGGAACGACTGAAGTTCGGTTACACGGACGCAGGCCTGGGCCACCTTGATGTACCGGACATCACAGCCGCCTACTACGCGCACACGCTTCGCGATCCCGAAGCACAGAGCTCAGATGGTGGGCCTGACGACCTCACACCCCCGGAGAAGCAGGCCGTGCTGGCGTGGCTCAGGGCGGTGGACTTGCAGGACGAGCCCGCAGAGGGCCAGTCGTGGGGCGGACTGCCACTGCGTCAAGCGATCGATCTCGTAGCTCGCCGACGGGGCATCGCTGCCAAGACGCTGGGCCGGATCGCGGTGGCACTGCTTTCGGAGGTCTACAGCTATTTGGCCTCTCCCTCCCGCCGTCGACGGGCTCGGGAGGTCGTCGCCGAGACGATCCGCGCGTGTGGCGCAAAGGTCGTGGTGGCGCACTCGCTGGGGTCGGTCGTCACCTACGAAGCCCTCCATGCCTACCCAGATCTTGGCGTCGAAGTACTGGTTACGCTCGGTTCCCCGCTGGGGCTGCCAGGTGCGGTGTTCGACATGCTGGAGCCGTCCCCTGATACGTCACAGCGCGGACAGCGCCCGCCTGGCGTACACCACTGGATCAACATCGCTGATGCTGGCGATCTTGTAGCGCTTCCCCGGCGCCTGGGTGACCGCTTCCCTGTCGACGTTCATCAGGAGACGCACATGGCAGCGGTCGACTTCCATACCCTTGACACCTACCTCGGCAGCGGGCTGACAGCTGCGGCTCTCGCCCCACACTGCGCCGACTGTTAGGCAGTCACATACGGCCTTGTTCGATGTGTGCCGTTGCCGACTGGGCCCGCGTTCCGCGCGGCCCCTGTTTCAGCACGGCCGTCACGGCCGCCCAACGGGCCCGTTCCCGCAACCAGTACGCGACCGCACCCACCATGGTGCCCAGCACGGGAAGCAGTGTGAAGACCACCAGCCACATCTGCGCGCCCATCCCGATCACCGTTCCTCGCCGTAACAACTCTGCACGCCTTATGGAGCGTTGAAAGCCCGAAATCGTCTAGGCCGACGTTTGCAGCACTGGTCATGGGTTTGAGGAGGGGAAGCTACTTGATTGAAGAGGCCGCTCCCAGCAGCTGCGCAGGCACTGTTCGCCGGAGAGCGCGAGCCCAGGTGGGCGAATCAGTATGTGCCTGATCGCCCCGCCCTGATGACCTGGTCGAGGCATCACACGGCTGGATCCTATGCCGCTCGCGCGGGCTGCGGACCCAGACCTACACGACATACAACCGCCGGCCACCATAGACAAGGGTTGGCGATCTTGCTGCTCCTCCTGGGCGGATCGCTCTTGCTGGCGCAAGACGTTCCGTCAGTGGGGGGCCTCCTTCAGGGACAAGAGTGTCGTCGTGAAGGAGGCCAGCAGGCTCCAGGCGCACTCACGTACGGCAGGGTCGGTTTCGTGTCGTGTGCGGGCTTCTAGCAGGGTCCGCGTGTGGAAGCCATCGGGCGCAGCCAGCGCAACGAGGTGTAGGAGTCGCTGCCGTACGGTCGGATCAAAGTCTTCGGCCGCCATGTGTCTCAGGGTGACCCAGTACGTTTGGTCTGTTCCCTTCAGCCAGGCCTGGGCTTGGTATGCGGCGAACCGAGTGTCGGGGTGGGTGTCCTGGGTGGCTCTTTCGACGATGGCGGGGGTGTCATCCTGGGCGGCCCAGCGCTGTGCGAGCATCTCAACGGCCAGGGCACGGATTTGGCCTTCGGGGTTCTCGGCGGCTTGCCGGACGACGAGCAGGGTTTCCTGGCGCCATGCCCAGTGCTGCACAAGCGTTTCCAGGGCGGAGGCACGAACCAGGCCATGCGGGTCATTGGTGGCCTGCTTGACGACGCGGAAGGTGTCCTCGTCCCGGGGCGTAGACCAGGCGAGGCCCCGGAGCGCCATGCTGCGGATCTGCGGGTCGGGCAGATATGCGGCAAAGCGCAGGAGGCTGGGTGTGTCGGTGGAGCCGTTTGTCGTGAGGGTTGTGGCCTGCAGGCTGGTGGCGCGCACGGTGGGGTCGCTGTCACAGGCCGCCCGTGCCGCCAGCACCGCATGGACGTTGGGATTGTCGCGCCAGATGCTGGCGAGGGCAGTCACGATGGTCCAACGGACACGGGGGTCGGGGTCCTCGGCCGCACGGTGGGTCAGCAGTGTGAAAATGTCATCGCCTTGGCCCCAGCGTCCGGCCAGCAGGTTCAGGATGGCTGCCCTTACGGCTGGGTCCGGGTCGTTGGCCGCCTGATCAGCCAGGAGGCTGCGCGTCGTATCGTCTTGAGGCGCCTCGTCCGCCAAGGCATGCGCGGCGGCAATGCGCGCAGCCGGCTGGTCAGCGGTGACTGCGGCAAGCAGCATGCTCCGGGCTGCTGTGCGCCCGGCTGTCAGCCGAGTGATGTGATGGAGGATCGCGATGCGGGCGGCCGGTGCGTAGGTGCGGTGGGCCAGGCGCAGGAGGTCCTCGAGATCGTGTTGGAGGGCGCAGGCGGCTCGCGCTGGCTCATCGCTGGCCTGGGTGAACTGGCCGATGAGGAAGTACCAGCGCAGGTAGCGTTCGCGGCCGGGCCATTGAGGGCTGAAGGAGGCCAGCGCGGGCAGGGCCTGGGCGAGGACAGGTTCGTGTCGTTGGCGCAGTTGCGGTGTCAGGACCGTGATCGCGGCATCAACTGCGGCGATGCTGGGGCCGATCAGGGCGCCTACGTCAGTAGTGTCGGCGAGCGCGCGCAGGGCCAGCACAGCGCTGTCTGCGGGGGTGAGATCGCCGGATGTGCCCAGCGCGAGAAGGCGGTCTACCGCACGGGCCGCGTCACGTTCTCCGAGCTGGCTGATGAGCAGCAACAGCGTCTCGTGCCAGGTGGAATCTTGTGCCCGGCGCGCCACCACCTCTTCCAGCAGTTCTTCGGACGTCCATTCTCGGTTCCAGTAACGCTGGCAGATGTCGGCAGCTGCCAGATACTCGAGGAAAGTCCGATGGAGGAAACCAAAGGCGTTCGGCCCGTAGTTCACCAGGACGCCGTCGCGTTCACGTAGCTGTGTCACCAGTGCCTTGGCTGCAGTTCGCGCCAGCGGGAGGCTGACCCCCAGAGCCTGGTGGAGATAGTGGCCGACTACCTCCACCAGGCCCTGGCCGTCAATGATGTTGCCCGCCAGCCCATACCTGCCCTCCATCATCGCGCGGGCAACTCGTTGGAAAATGTCCCTACGATCTCGTGGTTCCAGGCCGTCCAGGATGTCCACGACAGGCTGCGGTAGGGAACGCGCAGCGCTCGCCGCCTCCCGCCGCTGCTGGCCGAACAGGACGGTAAGCGCGTGCCGATACAGCCCTACACGGTCATGGGGGAGGCTGTGGTCGCTCCCCACAGTGGCCAGCATGGTCAGCAGCAACGGATTGCCCGCCAATTCTTGCAGTGCAGGCTGCGCGGCAAGCTCCTGCACCCTCCGGGATGCCATGTCTGGCCCGTTTCCGGACACATGCGCGTACCACTGGCGCAGGAACTGGCCAACGGCAGCCTGATTGAAGTCGGCGATGGTGAAGTGGGAAAAACCGGCCTGGTCCAGCACCGCACGCCGGTATCCGATGAGCCGCGAGGTCACGATGACCCGGACACTGGGCCAGCGTGAGCTGAAGTCGGCGATACGCTGCATCGTGTCGGTACGGAGTTCCGGATGGAAGATCTCGTCCAGACCATCGAAGATCACCACGGCAAGGCCTTGGGCTAACATCACGTGCAGCACATCGTCAGGCAGGCCAAGTCCTTGCACTGCATGACGGTCGACCAGGTATTGCTCGATGGTCGGCGGGTCCTCGTGATCGGGCCGGTATGACTGAAGCTCGACCATCAACGGCACGTATTCGCCCAGAGCAGCCAGCCTGCCGCCCGCTCCGTCGTCACGGGCCAACTTCATCGCGAGGTAACGCACCAGCGTGGACTTGCCCGACCCTGGGTCTCCCAGGACCACCACACGCTCGTTGCGCGGGTTAGACAGTACCTCCAGTGCGTCCTGATCGGTGCCAGCCTCCTGGGTGGACAAGCGGGTCAGCACGCGGGCTGTGTCTTCCTGAAAGTCGCTGGCGTCGGCCTGCGGTGACGGTGCGTCGGCTTGCAGGCGGGGTGCGATGAAAACATCAGTCAGGCGGGCAGGTGCTTGTGTCTCCGGCACCGCCAAGTGGGTGAGTTTGTCCAGGGGAAGGACGCTGTAGTACTGGCGCAGCCGTTGCGCGTACTCGGTGATGGCCTTATTGCTGCGTCGATCGAGATTAGTCTCGTGCGGTTGTGGCTGGTTCGCACCGCGGTGCGTGTTGCTGCTTCCGTTGTCAGCCAAAGCTGCCTGACGCAGCGTCAGCAGCGGTGCGGCATCAAGGCCGAGGGCATTGGCCAGTTTCCGCACCGTCGTGTCCGAGGGAACCTGCGAGGACGTGAAGCTCAAAGCCTGGTTGACCGCGGTCCGGCCCATTCCGGCTCGGTGTGCCAACACCTCCTGCGTGGGGTATCGCTTGGCCACCTGACCGGCTTTCAGGCGTTCACGGAGTTCGGCAAGCGCCTTCTGCTGCGGTGTGCCCGCCAAGTACTTACTCCCCCGCTTCACCTGACCGCTGCTTGCGGCGTGTTCGCCGCCGTTCATTTTCCTTCACCGAACCGCAGCGAACAGCAACTACGCGAAGTTCGACATCGACACATCCCGCCCCTCTGTCTTGAAAGGGAGATCCTGCCGTGTCCGAACACACCGCCATCGTTCTGCTTACCTGCGCTCTCGCCGCCGTCATCGCCCTCCTTTGTGTCAATCCCCTGGTTGCGTAGAGACGTTGGTTATGCCGCCCGGCCTTCCTGATCGGTCCGGGCTCGCGCTTCCTGGATGATCCGTTCGAATTCGACGGGTGGCTTCCCGCCGGCCGCGCTGTGACGGCGTTTCGTGTTGTAGAAGTCCGCGATCCACGTGGCGGTCTTCAGCCGGGCCTCGGCGCGGGTGGCGAAGGTGTGCCGGTGGATGTACTCGACCTTGAGGACCGAGTGGAACGACTCCGCGGCGGCGTTGTCCAGGGCCGACCCGACGCGTCCCATCGACTGCACCACGCCCCAGCGGCCGCACAGCTGCTGGAACGCCTCGGACGTGTATTCGCTGCCGCGGTCCGTGTGGAAAATGACGCCGTCGATCTGGCCGCCTCGGGTCGCGATCGCCATCTGCAGGGCGGCGCTGACCAGCGAGGCGTCGTGCCGCACGCCCATCGCGTAGCCCAGGGTGCGGCGGGAGAAGGCGTCGTGGACGGATGCGAGGTAGAGCTTGCCCTCGCCGGTCTCGATCTCCGTCATGTCGCCCCACCACAAGACGTTGGGCGCGATGGCGTCGAACTTGCGTCGCACCAGGTCAGGAGCAGTCTTCCGCTTGCCGGGTGTTGGACGACTCTCTGCATGAGCACGTAGCCGGGGGTCGGCGACACTCGCGGTGGACATGAGTGCTGATCTTGGTGGGCAGCCTGATCTTGCTTCGTGCACGACGACACGGTGCGCACGAAGTGGAGGTGTGAGGTGCTCATCGTCGACACCGACGTCGTCCGCGTGGAACGCCAGCTGCGGGCGGGTGAGTTGGCGTGTCCTGCGTGCGGGGCTGTGCTCGCGCCGTGGGGGCATGGCCGGCCGCGGGAGATCCGTGGTGATCTCGGGTCCCGGCTGTTCGTACGTCCTCGTCGTTCGCGCTGTACGGGCTGCCAGGTCACGCACGTGCTGCTGCCGGAGATGCTGTGGCCTCGCCGGTCGGATGCGGCCGAGGTGATCGGGGCAGGGCTGGAGATAGCGGCCCGGGGCATCGGGCACCGCCAGGTCGCCGCTCATCTGGGGCTGTCGGACGGCACGGTCCGCGGCTGGATCCGCCGCTTCCGCCGCAGGTCGGAGGATGTCCGCCGGTACTTCACCGTCGCCCTGGTCGCGCTCGCGGACGATCCGGTGATGCCGGAACCGACGCAGACACCGCTTGCGGATGCCGTCTCGGTCGTCGCGGCCGCCCATCGGGCGGCCGCGACGAAGTGGCCTCAGATGAACACGGTGTCGCGATGGGCCTTCGCCGGCCGGGCGATAGACGGCCGGGTGCTGGCCTGCACTCCTTCACCTAGTTGATCAACACGGGCCGCCCCTGGGCGGCGATCGGAGGCGCCGGAAGTCTTGATCGCGTCCGCCCCAAGAGGCGGCGGACACTGATCGAGATGCGAGGAGAGTCCGCGCATGGCATTGAGCGAGGACGAGGACCGCCGCCGGGCGGAGAAGGCCCGGCAGGTCGGTCTGTTCCGCTATTCCCTGGTCCAGGACCTGCTGGACAACAGCCTGACGACCCGCGAACGCGGCCGTCTCGCACGGGAGTTGGCGGAGAAGGAACACACCGATCCGTTCGGCCGGCAGGTGAAGGTATCCAGGGGCACCATCGACCGGTGGACGCGGGACTACCGCGGCGGCGGGTTCGCCGCGCTGGTCCCCGAGCCGCGCAAGGCGGTCCCCAGGACGCCGCCGGAAGTGCTGGAGCTGGCAGCCGCGCTGAAGCGGGAGAACCCCGGCCGGACGGCCGCGCAGATCCAGCGGATCCTGCGGACCACGCAGGGCTGGTCGCCGACCGAGCGCACGCTCCAGCGGCACTTCGTGAACGTCGGCCTGACCGGGGCCGGCGTCGAAAGGAGTGTCTTCGGCCGGTTCGAGGCCACCCGGGGCAACGAGTTGTGGACCGGGGACGCCCTGCACGGGCCGAAGATCGGCGGGCGGAAGACGTACTTGTTCGCCTTCATCGACGATCACAGCCGGGCGATCGTGGGGCACCGGTTCGGGTTCGCCGAGGACACCGTCCGCCTCGCCGCGGCCCTGCGGCCTGCGCTGTCCGCCCGCGGGGTCCCGGAGTCGATCTATGTCGACAACGGGAGTGCCTTCGTGGACACGTGGCTCTTGCGGGCCTGCGCGTCGCTGGCGATCCGTCTGACCCACTCCAAGCCGGGACGGCCCCAGGGACGCGGAAAAATCGAACGCTTCTTCCGCACCGTCAGGGACCAGTTCCTCGTTGAACTCGACGAGGAACGCGTCGGCCAGATCGAGCATCTCACCGAGCTGAACAGGCTGTTCACCGCCTGGGTGGAGACGGTCTATCACCGCACGGTGCACTCGGAGACCGGACAGCCGCCGATCGAACGCTGGCTGGGTTCGATTCCCACGCCGCTGCCACTACCCTCCCCGGCCGACCTGCGGGAGGCGTTCTTGTGGTCGGAGTTCCGCACCGTGACCAAGACCGCGACGGTGTCGCTGCACGGCAACTCCTACGGAGTCGACCCGTCGCTGACCGGGACGAGGATCGAGCTGGTCTTCGACCCGTTCGACCTGACCGACATCGAGGTGAGGGCCTCCGGCAAAACAGTGGGCAAGGCTCTCCCGCACCACATCGGCCGCCATGCCCACCCCAAGGCGAGTCCGGAGACACCGGCCGAGCCGGCGCCGCCCACCGGGATCGACTACCTCAAGGTCCTCGACGAGGCACACACCGCGAACACCGCCAAGGGCATCAACTACTCGTCCCTGATGGACGATTCACGGGGCCGGCAGTGAAGCCGGCCCGAGCCGAGGAACTGTACTTCGACCCCGAACCCGACCTGTTCATGCTCACACCCCGCAAGCTGGCCGACCGGGCCCTCGCCCTGGCGGAGGTCTGCTGTCACCGGGCCGAACACGACGTCGACGTCCTCGACACCCCCGCCGTCCGCACCGCTTTCCGCACGGTCCGTCTCGCCGTCCGGCTCGGACAGCGGGCCGCGGCCGACGAGTCGACCGAACTGGCCGCCGCCCAGGCGGACTTCTGCCCCTGCCCCAGGAGGATTCCTTGATCGACCGCGTCCAGGGCTACTACGGATTCACCCGCGTCCCCTTCGGCCGCGACCTGGCCCCCTCCATGCTCCACCAGCACAACTCCCACCGGGAGGCCGCGGCCCGCATCGCCTGGTGCATCAACAACCGGGCGATCGGCGTGGTCACCGGCGAGGTCGGCGCGGGCAAGACCGTCGCCCTCAAGGGCGCCGTCGCCTCGCTGGATCCGGCCCGCTTCACCGTGATCTACCAGCCCAACCCGGAAGTCGGCATGCGCGGCCTCTACGACCGGATCGTCACCAGCCTGGGCGGCACCCCGAAATACCAGTCCGCCGCTCTCGCAGCTCAGGCGTCCGCCGCGCTGGCCGCCGAGGTCGACGAGCGCGGACGCACACCCGCGGTCGTGATCGACGAGTCGCACCTCCTGGACCACCAAGAGCTCGACGCGATCCGCATGCTCACCAACTACGACATGGACTCCACGACGCCGTTCGCGGTGTTGCTGATCGGGCAGCCCACCCTGCGCAAACGGATGAAGCCCGGCGTCCTGGCGGCCCTGGACCAGCGGATCGCGATCAGCTACCAGATGCCCACCATGAACAAGGACGAGACAGCCAGCTACATCAAGCACCACCTGACCATCGCCGGACGCTCGGACCCGCTGTTCTCCGACGACGCGGTCGACCTGATCCATCTCACCAGCCGCGGGCTGCCCCGCTCAGTCAACAACATCGCCCTGCAGTCCCTCATCGCCGCCTTCGCCGACGAGAAGAGCATCGTCGACGAGTCCTCCACCCGACTCGCCATCACCGAAACCCACGCCACGGACTGACCGCCCGCCGGTCAGGTGGCAGCAGCCCGCAAATCTCCGGCCGTCAGCAGCGACAACAGCCCGATGCCCTCGGCCGCGAGGGCATCGGCGCCGCCTTGCTCACGGTCAATCACGCACAGAGCCTCAAAAACCTGGGCCCCCAGACCACGCAGGTCCGCGGTCGACAGCACGATCTGTCCGCCGCTGGTGACCACATCCTCAACAACCAGCACCCGACGGCCCTCGACCTCGGCGCCTTCGGCGAGACGGCAGGTGCCATACGGCTTGGCCTGCTTGCGCACGAACGCGCAGGGCAGACCCGTATGCCGGCCGAGCGCGGTCACCACCGGGATACCGCCCATCTCCAGACCGGCCAGGACCTCGGTGCCAGAAGGCACCAGCGGAACCATCTGCCGGGCGATCTCATCCAGCAGGACCGGGTCGCCCTCGAACCGGTACTTGTCGAAGTACTCCGTGGCAGTACGGCCGGACCGAAGCGTGAAACGCCCCGTCAGATGAGAAACAGCATGGATACGGCGAGCAAGATCAGAATGTGTCACAGGCGCCCAGTCTTCCAGCCGCCCGTCCACGCCAGGACACCGGCTCCCTCCACGAAACCAAGCCATGGACCGCCGCTCTCCACCCCGACACCATGAGCACGAAGCCGACACCGTGAACACCAATGACCCCTGCGGCCTACGGCCGCAGGGGTCATTCCACATCCGCACGTCATCAACGACAGTGACGCCGTCCTACTCATCCAACGCGTCGCGCAACAGCCGGGGCGGGTGAGCGAGTGGCGTCGACGAGCCGGCTTACGACCCTGCAGGCCGAGTTCGGCCATGATCTCGGCGACGGTGTTCTGCGACACCTGCCAGCCCTCCTCCCACAAATCCAGCGTGATCCTCGGCGAGCCGTATGTCCGGCCGGAGCGGTCGAAGAAGCAGCGGATCCGCTCGGCCAGCACGGCCCGCCTGGTCTCGCGTTTCGTCGGCTCGGACGGCCTGCGGCGCCACTTGTAGAACCACGCCTCCGACACGCCCAGCGCCCGGCAGGAGGTGCGGTGCGGAATGCTGTGCACGGTCTTCTGGTCGCTGATCACCCCGACGAGCAACGCCGGTTCCGCCACAGCTACTTCACCCACAAGACCATGCAGCGTTTGAGCACATCACGCTCCATGGCCAGCTCCTTGTTGTCCTTCTTCAGCTGCGCGTTCTCCCGCCGCAGCCGCGCGAGCTCCTCGCTCTCACCCGTCGCCGTGGCCCCGCCGACCCTTCGGGCCCGCGACACCCAGCTCGCCAGCGTGGTCTCGTTGATCCCGAGATCCTGCGCGACCTGCGCGATCGGCTTGCCGGTCTCGGCGACGATCCGCACAGCCCCCTCACGGAACTCCGCATCGAACTTCCGCCTCTTGCCCGCCATGACCCTCAACTTCCCCTGCAGTCAGGGTCTCTACGCTACGAGGGGAAGGTCATTTGCGGTACGACAGCCGGTTATCTGGCCCGGCGTGACGGGGCCAGTTACCCAGCCGCCTGCACTCGGGCCGCCGCCACCACTGCGCGCACCCTCGCCCTGGCTGCCGCCATCGCCGGTGTGCTGGCTGTGCTGCTGCGCTGACCCGCCTCCTTCGGTCCATGTGGATAGCGTGATGGGCGTAGCGCAGTCGCGGCCAGGGACAGCTGGCCCCTGAGCAGCGTGAGGAACGCGACGGACTGCGGAGATCAGTCGGCCAGGGGCCTCATGGTCCGGTCACCACCACCGCCTCCTCGGAGGTAGTGGTGGTGACCAGGGTGTTGGCGTACACCCGCCCCCCCGTACCTCAACACCTGGCCCCCTCAGAGCGAGCAGCCCGGTTCAGCCGTCGAAGCCGACTTGACCAGGGAATCGTGTGGTGGGATCGAGTTGGCTAAACGCCCAGCGGACGAGGTCCTTGCTGAAGGTCAGTTTTGGGTCGTCATCGAGGGCGTCTTGGAGGATGACCGTGAGATTGGCCCAGGTGCGGAAGCAGCCGTGTCCTGCACAGTCGTCGATCCACAGCAGCACTTCGTCCTCGACGCCGTTCCAGAGTCGGTGGTAGCCGGGGATGACGGTGAGGATCTCGGCTGGGGTGAGGGGGCTGAACTGCTGCCAGCGGTGGACGCGTGAGTGCAGGGCGTTGCGGTGCAGAATCTTCTGGCGGGTGTTGCCGCTGCCGACGAGGACGGTGGTGAGGCTCTTCGCCGATTTGCTGTTCTTGTCCCACAGGTCCCGCAGGTATTCGAGGACGGTGGGTCCCAGGTGTTGCACTTCGTCCAGCAGGAGGAGGTGGAAGCTGCCGGCCAGTGCCTGTCTGATCTGGTCGTCGCAGATGTGGGTGGTGTTGACCGGTGCTGGACCGGGGAGGTCCAGTCCGTCCCACAGTGCTGCTCGGATCTGTGCCATGTGAGGGGCCTGGGCGAACTGCAGCAACACGGTGGCGCCGGGGGCGAGTTTACGGCAGGCGGCGTTGACAGCGAATGTCTTGCCCAGGCCGACCTGTCCGTGGATGCAGATCATGGCCTTGCGGGTGATGGCTTTGCTGACCAGGGCTTCAGTGAGCAGGGCGGCGTCGGTGGCGACGGGAGCGGCGCGTTCAAGGCCGAGGAAGTGGTCATCGGCTTGTTCGGGGAGCCGGCCGGCGCGGAAAGGCGTGGTGGGCTCGGTGTTCATTGGCTGCCCTCGTCAGAGTGGTCGGGGCGGTCGGCGTCGGTGGGGCTGGTGCGGGGGTGGGGCACGGCCCAGCCGTCGGTGGGTGGGGGAAGGGGCAGGAAGCCGGGCAGGGCTTGGGCGCTCAGGTCGGGGCCGCCCAGGTCACGTAGTTGCTGGATGGCCTGGTCCTGGGTGATGGCGTCCAGTCGGTGTGTGGGGCCTTTGTTGACGGCTGCGTAGCGGGCTTTGCGGCTCTTCTCTGCCTTCTCCTGCCGTGTGCGCAGTTCGTCGGCTTGGCGTCGGCGGGCGCGGTCCAGTTCACGGCGTACGGCTGGGGGTGCCTGGTTGGCCATGACGGCTGAGCCGAGGTGCTGGCCTGTTGTGGGTTCGTACAGTTCGACGTAGTGGTCGTGGTGGGGCATGTAGCGCAGGTGGACCTTTTCGCCGCTCTTGCCCACCATCCATGGGGCGAAGTAGTCGCGTTTGCGCCAGCGGACGCCTTTGCTGGTGATGGGGAGCGGCTTCCCGAGGCGTTCCAGGGTGAAGGCGTGGATGTCCTTGGCGGTGACCGTCCTGATGGGGGTGGGGTCGGCGGCCCACACCTGGGCGGGGGTCTTGCCGCCCAGACTCTCAATGGTGTGCTCGGTATTCCAGTGCCGCACCCAGTCCAGGAGCAGGGCGACAAAGACCTCGAAGTGGAGCAGTTCGCGGTCAGGGTCGATGGGTTTGCCGCCGGGCAGGGTGGGGGCTTCGGTGTAGCCGGGCATGTCGGCGAAGAGCGTCTTCTTGACCGCACCGTTGACCGCTTCGACGATGGGCTTCAGGTCGGGGCGGCGGGGCGGCAGGACGATGAGCTCGGTGCCCAGCAGGTCCATCGCTTCACCGACGGTCTTGCACAGGAAGTCTTTGCCGCCGTCGACGCGCATCCGTTGGGGGCGGCCGCCGAAGGGGCCGTGTTCGGAGGTGGTGAGCAGGGCGTCGCGCAGGGCGACGAGGATGCTTTCCCGGCTGGGTGTCTGCGGGGTGACGGCCAGGCCGCAGATGCCGTCGGTCGCGCAGTCGACGAACCATGTGATCCATGGTTTGCGGATGTGTCCGTCGATGAGGACTTTGACGCTGGCTTCGACGTGGTCGGTCTCCCAGGCGTAGTTGCGGTGGTGGCGTGCGCGTTTGCCGAAGACGTCGAAGCGTCGGCGGGCGGCTTCTCCGCCGCGCAGGCCTGCGAGTTGCCCGCGGTTGAGCTGGCGGTGTACCGCGCGGTGGAAGGTGGCCCGGCCGGGCACTTCGGGCAGAGTGGGGTCTTCTTTGGCTTCTGCTTTCAGTTCCAGGTGGGCGCGGCTGACGTTGCCGTGCCGGCGCGCCAGTACGTCGAGCATGTGGTCGGTGAGTTCGAAGTGCGGCCGGCCGGCCGGGGTGTAGGTGCCGCCGTTGGCTCGGGCGTTGTCGATCCAGCGGCGCACGGTGCGCGCGGTGACGCCATGGACCTGGGCGATGGCGGCGATGCGGCCGCTGGTGGCGGTGTGCTCGGCGGCGTCTTCCAGCAGCAGGCGTACGGCCAGCGCGCGGAGTTGGGCCGGGTCGGGTGGCGGTGGGGGTGCGTGCTTCATCAGTTCCGGGTTCTTCCAGGGCTCGGGGGCAGGTGCGGGGGTCAGGCGGGGGCGAGGGTGAGCAGGCCGGCGCCGTATGCCTTGCCCTTGCCGATGCCTTCGCGTAGGGCGGCGGCGAGCAGGGCCGGGTCGGTGATGGTGGCGGTGCCGTCGAACTGGGTGAGTTTGTAGAAGGGGGCGGGCCGTTCGGGGCTAGGGAAAGGGCTGCGAAGGGTTTCGGTGGGGCCGGCCAGGTGCAGACCTGCGGTGGTGGCGTGGCGCTGCCACCATGCCTGTGCGTCCTGGCCTTGCAGACTGGTGATCTTGCCTCGGGGGCGGCGGCCGGTGAGCGGGTCGGGTGGTGCGCCGGTGGATCGGTATGCGGTGGGGGCGGCGGTGATTCGGTAGCGGACCGGCAGGCCGGAGGTGAGGGCGGTCAGCATGGAGGTCAGGTCTCGGGTGTCGGTAGTGCCGTAGCCGCCGGGGAGGCCTGTCAGGTCCGGGGTGTCGGCGGTCTGCACCAACAGGACGGGGTCCAGGCCGGGTTCGAGGCGGAAGAGCAGCCCGCCCGTCTTGCGGGGCGTGGAGCCGGTGGGGTGGGCGAGCAGCCGCATGAGGGTCTTGTGCATTCCCGGCCGGTTGGCGAGGTCAGCACGGGCCTGGCGGTGACTGCGGTCGACGACGATGCGCGTCAAGGTCATGGGCATGAGGTGTCCTTGAGGATGTAGTCGGTAAGGGCCTCGATCGGCCGCGGGCCGGCGTACAGGGTGGCTCGCAGGTTTTCGGTGTTCTGCCACAGCGGCCGCAGCAGGTGGGTGCGGGTGTGGGGGGCAAAGTCGCTCGGCTGGCTGGGGCTTTCGCGGTGCGGGGTGTCGCCGGGGGCCGGTGGGTGTTCGTGGACGAAGGTGACCGGGACGTGGGTGGCGCCTGGAGCGGGTGGTCGCGGAAGGCTAAGCGGTACCGCGGTGCGCAGTGCGGCCACCGGGTCGGGGATATCGGTGTGGATGATCAGGGGCTCGTCGGGCAGGCAGTTGCGTCTGCCGAGGTAGGGAGAGAAGCGTGGCTCGGCCAGGGTGTCGGCGATGTGTTGCAGCAGTGGCGGGGGGCCTTGTACTGCCACGGCGAAGACGGCTCCGGCGAGGTAGTCGCGGTAGGTGACGAGCGTTGATTTGTTCTGGCTGCGGTGTCCGCCGGCGGCCGTGCGCAGGCCCGTGCCGTGGGGGCGGCCGCCGCCTGCGGTCTGGAAGTCGCGGTGGTGGGTGCCGGGCCGGTCGATGCGGAGGGTGAAGATCAGGTCCTGGTGGCTGGGGGTGCCGGGTAGGTCCGGGTAGGGGTCCAGGGCTTGTTCTCGGGTGCGGCCCTGGGCTGCGGCGAACATGCCGATCAGTGCGGAGCGGGTGGGGAAGGCTGCGGTGTCGCGGTAGGGGAAGGTGGCTGTTTCTCCCCAGGACTGCACCAGGCCGGCCAGGCGCAGTACCACTCCCCTGCTCATGCCACGTCCCCGATGGCGTGGGGAGTGGAGGTCAGCACGGCGGCCGCGCAGGCGGTGGCCAGGTCCTCGAATCCCGGGTGGCAGGTGCCCAGAGGGTCGATGGGGTGGCCGGCGGCGGTGGCGTGGCCGTGGGCGATGCGGCGGCGGGTGCCGACAAGGCGGTCGATGGTGGCGGCGTAGTCGGCCAGTGCCTGCCGGGCGGGGACGGTGTAGCCCTGCCCTCGGGCGGTCACGGGTTGTTCGAACGCCGCGCCGTAGGAGATCGGCCGCCGGTGGCGCACCACGTAGTGAACCAGGTCGGGTACGGAGTGCGGCGCGGTGGAGGTCCGCTTGGCCTGGGGCATCGCCATGGTGAACGTCCAGACGAACAGGTCGATCACTTTCGCCGCAGCGGCGGTGTCGCCGTCAAGGTTGGTGATGAGCTCCGTGACGTTGACCGTGGCGAAGCGGTAGAACACCCCGGCGGTCAGGAATGCAGTCTCCAGGTGGGCGCTGCCGGCCTCGTGGGGGCGGGGCCAGTCCTCGACGGCGGTGAAGAAGTCCGGCTGCAGGCTGGTGTCATGGACGGTGAACGCGGGTGCCATCTGCACAGCACCGTCTACGTGCCCGGTGGGAATCTCGGCGAGCATCCGCCCGAACAGGTTGATGGTGGTGGTGCGGCGGATCAGTTCGGTGGCGATCTGCTTGGTGGGCAGGGCCCCCGGGGCCTGCTTGCCGGTGGAGTGCTGGTCGGCCAGGGCCTGCTCGAGTTCGCCGCGGTGGTCGGCGCAGATCTGCAGCAGCCGGCCGGTGACGTCGGTGGGCAGGTAGAGCATGGCCTGGGTGCGGTGGCCTTGTTGCGGATTGGTCTTCAGCCCGCCGGTCTTCGCGCTCAGAGCGACCTGCGCGGCAGTGAAGTCCGCGAGGTCGTCCGGCCAGCCCTGCTGGCGCAGGGCCTCGGCGAGCACCGGGGGGACCATGCGGGTCCGGGCGGCGCTCTCGCCGAGTTCTTCCTCCATCTCCAGGCGCACCGGGCGCTTCCAGGCTGCGGAGGAGACCATGGCGCGTTCGGCGTCGCCCCATTTGATTGTTTTGGGTTGGCCGCTCTCCCCGCGGTTCAGGTTGGAGGCGGTGACCGGCTGGAGAATGTGGAGGTCAAGGAAACGGGAGCCGCTGGTCATGTCTTTTAGTCCTTGATGGGGTTGAGGGTGAGGTAGAACGCGTCCAGCCAGCGGGTGGCGACCCGGTCCGGGTCGAAGACGCGGGCCGCGAGGTCGTCGAGCAGGACGGGCCAGTCCCAGGCGAGGCCCGCTCGCAGCAGCCGGTCGGTCAGGGACGGCAGCAGGTGCTGGTGCAGGTGGTCGTCACCGACACGGACGATGACGTGCAGGAGGTCGTCGGTGCGGTCCTCGTTGAAGGCGGCGCGGCGCACCGCGCGTGCCATGGTCGCGCCGAGGTTGGGGCGCTTGCGCCAGGCTGTGACTGTGCAGGGGTCGGGGTCGGGCTGCCCGGGTCCGGGGGTGTCGGGTGGGCTGGATGGAGGGTCGCCTGCGGCTGTGGGGGCGGGCGCCGCAGGTGTCCGGCTGGGGTCGGCTGCAGGCGGATGAGGAGCAGCCGGGGAAGGCTGTGCGGCCAGTTCGTCGGCAGTGTGCCGCAGGGCCGGGGTGGGGCGGGTGCGCAGGGCTTCGAGAGGGTCGGCCAGGGCGATGAGCGAGGCGACGGTGTAGTGGGCGTGGCGCTGGCCGTGTCCTGCGGTGCGCACGGTCAGGTATTTGTGCATCCGCAGGCATTCCTTGACCGGTCGGCCACGGCCGTCCCGGAGGTCTCTGCGCACACCGGGATCCGTGCACAGTTCGAGGACTTCGGCGGTGAAGTCCTGGTAGTGGCGGCGGCGTTCGGCGGCCGTGGGCATCAGCGGGGTTCCTTTTGCGGTCGGGTGCGTGGGGGCCGGTGGAGTTCGGCCACGGCGGCGGCGATCGCGCGGGCGGCATGCCGCAGGCGGATGCGGTCGCCCGCGGTGGCAGCGCGCAGTGCCTGCGCCGCGGCGGTGGCGAACGCCCGCCGGGCGGAGAGGTCCGGTTGGTCGAGCAGGCGCCAGAACGCGTCCTCGGCCAGTGGCCAGTACGCCGCACGGGCCGGTGCTTCCCACGGTGACGTGGACTTCTTCTCCGGCTTGCCGTGGGGGCGTTCATCTGTGGCGTAGCCGGGGCCGTCGACGGTGTCCTTCCATGCCCGGCCGGCCAGGTAGGCCAGCCGCCCGGCGTGGTGTTCTGCCGCCGCGACGCATTCGGCGATCCGCTCGGCGCGTTCCGGATCATGTTCCTGGGCCCAGGCCAGGAACGGCGGGGTGATCGCGGTGTACCAGCGACGGTTGTTGACCTTGCCGTCCTGGTCGAAGCCGTGGACACGGACCCGCAGACTGGTGCGCACATGTTCGGGCAGGTCGTTGAGGGTGTCGAAGATCTGTGGGCGACGGAAGGCGCGGCGTTCGTCCGGAGCCAGCAGCAGGGCGTCCAGTTCCCGCCACCAGGCCTTGTCCGCGTCCGCCCGGCGCGGGAACCGGCGCAGTTCGGGTTTGGCTTTTGCGTTGGTGTGGATGACCAGGTAAGGGTCGGTGGCCGGCAGCGGTGGACGTTCGGTGGCCCAGGTCAGATACACATCGCTGACGCAGGAGCCGTCGTGGCCGGGCACCAGCAGCAGCGCGTGCTGGGAACGGCCGGTCAGGATCCGCCCCGGCCAGGTCATCGGCGCGGGAGGGGCGTCCGGGTCGGGCGGGGCGGGGTCTTCCCACGGGCACAGATCGGCGCCGGTCTGCTCTCCGGTGAGTTTCGGGATCTGGACCAGCAGCGTCTCGTACAAGGTGCGGCCCAGCGGGTGGAAGGAGACCGTCGAGCGCAGCGGTCCGCTTCGCCCGCCCAGGTGTCGGGGGGCGCGGCGGCCGACGGTGCGTGGTGTGCCGCCGCCGCTGGCGCCGTAGTAGTGGTGGATCAGCAGGTGCTGTAGGGCTTGAGCTGTCGGTACGGGTAGCGGATCGAGGTCGTGGTGCGGGTTCAGCCAGGCGAGGTTGTTGCCGGCCGGGCGGCCGAAGACCAGTTTGTTGATGCCCGAGGGGGCTTTGCACTGGGACGCCAGCAGCGGGTCCTGCAGCCAGGGCCGGACCAGATCGAATACCTCGAAGCAATAGGCGTCGTTGTCGAAATAGGCGTTCACAGCGGCGGGCTTGAAGCCATCCGGCGAGGACAGGAGCGCCCAGCGGCGGGCGGTCCACTGGTCGGCGGATAACCGCGGGTCGTCCAGGGCGGTGATGCGGGCGGTCATGACAGCAGCGACGCGCAGCAGCCCGGATGCGGACGGCGCGATCGGCATCGCCAGGTCATCAATGGTGTGGGCGTCGAGAAACAACTCCCGCAGACCCACCTGCCGGTAGGTCGTGCCGCGTCGGACATCGATCCAAGGATCGTCGGCGACGCTGAAACGAGCGGAATCACAGGGCATCCAGGGGGGCTCCTGCCTGACGAGGGCACAGCACGGCCTTGGCCCTGGACACCAGTCCTGGTGCTGCAGGCCACGCAGAGGAAAAGGAGAAAGAAGAGGAGGGCGTCGACGCTTCGGCCGACGGGGCGGGGCGGAAAGAAAAAGGAGGGCTGAGTAAGCGTCAGGGATGGAAGGCGTGTTGGGCGGCCTGCGCCTTGACGCGGTGTCGGGCTCAGCGGGCCCGCTGAGCGGACCACGCGTTCATGTCAGCAACAGCGGAGGGAAACTGACACACCGCCACTCATGCTTGTGGCGTGACGGGTGTGTCCCTCTGCGAGTCGTCCGAACTCTCCGAACACCCCGAGACAATCACACCGTAACCAAGCATGTCCAATTCATGAGAAAGTGCAATTATCGGACTTTTTTATTTGGCGTGATGAACAGCCCTGCCCTTTGTGACGGGGCGAGTTCTGGGCGACCCCGGTGCTGTGTTCCCCTGCGTATGTGTTCCCCTGCGCATGTGTCCACCGGGCACTCGTACCGGCAGCTTGATCTGCCGCGCCGTTTTCGGGCGGGTCAGTTCACCTTGTCGTGAATCAGGCCCAGTTCGTCGTCCATGCGCAGGCGATGGCGTCCGTAGTGCTCGGTGTGGGCAGCATCGCGGGCGGGGGTGGGCAGCAGGACCAGGTCGGCGAGCAGCGGATGCTGGTCCCAGCCGGCGGGGGGACGGTGCTGCAGGCCACGGCGGGCGACCCAGGCGGCGGGCACGGGCACGGTGTGCTGCAGGATATGGCGGACCTGGCGGGTGCTCAGGCTCCTCTGGCCGGGCAGTGGGTGTGTACCCGCACGATCCAGGGCCAGTTCGCCTCCGGCAGTCAGGTAGCAGGGCAGGAGGCGTCGGGGCAGGGTGCCCAGGCGGGTGGCGGCCTGGGCGGCGGTCAGATACTGGCGATGCAGGTCGGCCAGGGCCGATACCCGGTCGTGCGGCGGGATCAGGTGAACGGCGCTGAGGTGTTCCTCGGCCATGGTGCGCTCCAGGTGCCCGGCCAGCAGCCGGCGCAGGTTCGCCGTTTCGTCGGCGAACGGGGAGTGTGCGCCGTGGACCTGCTCGACCAGGTCCTGCACGTCGCCGGGCACGTCCAGCTGCAGGTCGTGGTTCTTGGCCTGCAGGAGGGCTGCGGTGGCGTGCAGCAGGAATGCCGGTTCCACGGTGCGCCACTCGGCCGGTATCGCGGTGGTACCCGCGGTACCGAGCGGTTGCAGGACCGTGAGGTGCGGCACGTGATCGGGGGTCCACCATGGTGGGCGGCGACCGGTGTTCTGCCAGGACAGGTAGAAGCGCGCGAGGCGGCCTGCGCGCTGCAGGAGCCGGGCGATCGAGGCCAGGTCGCTGACCATCATGTCCACGTCGATGTCCAAGCTGGTGTCCAGCATGCTCGTGGTCACCACCACCAGCCGGTCCGGGCGGGGCCCGGCCGGGCCGAGAGCCCGGCGCACGAAGGCGGTGCGCTGTTCGCGCACCCAGCCGGGAAACCGCGCGTGGAGCAGCATCAGCTCCCCCGGTTCACCGGTCCAGGACCGCCGCAGATGCCGGTAGGTGTCCTGGCTGTCGGCGACGGTCGCGCACCCCACCATTGCGCAGCCGCCCTCGCGGGCCACCTGTCCAATCGTCCGGTCGATCACGGCGAGCCGCTCGTCGGGTTCCACGGCCCGGGCCACGTCGCCCAGCCGCCGATAGGTCACCGGGCGCATGACCATCCGCAGCGGGCGGCTCTGAGCCCGGGAATGCCGGATACGGGCCGCCTCCTGCATCCGGTGGGCGGTGCCGGTGGCGACATCGGCGAACAGCCATCCCGGAAAGCCCGGCGCATAATCCGCGGACGCAAGCTGGCCCGGATCGTGTCCGGCGCCGGCCAGGTACGCGGCCACCATGGCGCTGCTGGTCGAGGCGGGCATCGTCGCCGACAGCAGCACCACCGGCGTACGCAGACTCCCCAGCCAGCCCAGCAGCCGCAGCAACTGCAGGTGGCTGTACGGAGTCAGCGCATGGGCTTCGTCGACGACCACCGTCTTGCCCGACAGCGCCAGCAACCGCAGCACGCTGAGCTCCACCGGCAGCACCGCCATCTGCGCCTGGTCGACGGTCGCCGCGCTGAACTGGGCCAGCAGCGCAGCGTCCTGGCTGCGCAGGAACCCCTGCGGCGCGGTCATCTCCCGCTCCCCCGCCCCGGTCGGCTCCGCCATCCCGCCGTCCGGGCCGGCCGCACCGTCCTCGCCGGGTGCCGGAGTACCGGCCGGATATGTGCCGTCGGGCATCAGTACGGACAGGGCGCCGACAGGACCGGACTGTCCACCGGCCACCTCGGTGGTGGGCCGCGTGTCGGTGTAGGCGGCGTTCAGCCCGCTGCGGCCGTGGACCAGGGTGACCGTCACCCGCTCGGGCCGGTGGGCGTGCACATACCCTTCCAGCATCTCCCACGCGGCATCGGTGGTCGCCGTGGTCGGCATCAGCCACGCCACACCGGCCGTGCCGCAGCCGCGATTACAGATCCGGCCGACCTCCAGGGCACCGACGCTCTTGCCCGATCCCGTACCGTCGGCAATCACCGTGATGCCGACGCCGTACTCGGCCACAATGCCGGGGAGCTGCGTCATCAGCGAGGTCTGCAAATCGTTGGGGCCCTTCAGATGCGGATGGGCGGTGGTGAACGGCACCGGCTCCAGTTTCACGCGCTCCAACTCCGCATCCTCGACCGCCTCCACCGCCCGAGCGCGGGCGTCCGTGAAGTGCTCAGCCGCACCGAACGCCGGCATGTGCGCTGCATCCAGCCAGTGGCTGCGCTTCCCGGACAGCCGGCCCGCCAGCATCCCCACACCGGTGATCAGTACTGCCGCCTGTACCGAGACCCGTTCCGGAACCGTGACCGCACCGGTCAGATACCGCACCAGCGCCGCGTAGCGGGCCCGCAACTCCTGCCACGCCAGCCCACCGGCCGTGGCCGCGACCCTCCGTCCGGCAGCACCACCACTCACGTCGACCTGCAGGAACCGGCCCCCCATGCCCCCGACCACCTGCGCGCAGCGAACCGCCGGGCTGCTGTTGCCGCCAGCAGCGAAGCCGAAAGCGCCCAGCACACCGAACGCCACGTGCATCGAGGACCGGTCCACCTCCACCGGTAGCGGCGAGATACGGCCCGCCCCGGCCACCAGGTCCTCACCCAGCCGCTGCCACGCGCCACGCTCACGCCGCTGGAAGTCCGGCACGAGCTTGCCCAACTCCCGCAGGCCCGCCAGCAACGCCGTCAACGACCTCGCCTGCTCCCCGCCCACACCCAAACCCTCGGCGATCACCGCACACTGCGAAGAGCTCAGGAACCGGTCCCACAGCACCGCCGCAGCTGCCGCATCGTCGAGCATCCGGAACAGCAGCGAATACGACGTCCCAGTCGCTGTATCAAACTCCGCCCATACCCCGAGATCGATACCGCGGAGCCTTGCATCCTCCGCCACCCCCACCCGCAGCCCCTTTCAGCCCCAGCCCCGCTAATCTGCGCAAGTCGAGCATGTAACTTCCAGTGCACTAGAATTAACCACATGTCACCGACGCGTCAGCACGGCCCGCACCAACAGCAGGGATGGCTCCATCGGCCGGGCACTGCGGCCCAACCCGGACGGCCCGCCCTGCACACGCGGGGATGACACGGTGTAGCGGGACAGCGAGGCGGACGCTGCGGGCTCCGCCCTGCACATGCAGGGATGCTTCCTTCTGCCAGATGAAGATCCGCGATGCCAGAATCTTCTACCCCGCACACGCCGGGACGACTCTCACACGCGGCAGAGACCAGAGTGCCTCCCGCGGCCCCGCTCTGAAGCGCCAAACACCGCTCCCCGGCGCCGAGGGCATTCGCCGCTGCACCGAAGTCCCCTCCGCAGCCAAACGCAGCCACGCAAACCAGTCCCGCAGACGGATCAAAACCGCCGTGTGGCTCTGGTAGCGCCCAGATCAGTAAGTCTCCGCCCCGCACCCGCAGGGATGACACCACCGCGTCGCTGGACACATGGACCAAACGACTCTCCGCCCAGCACACGCAGGGATGGCACGATGATCGCGAGCCGGGTGGCGCGTTCGTCCCACTGCACCCTGCACGCGCAGGGATGACTCGTTCGTGTCAACGTTGGGAGAGTCGGACTTCAACTCCTACCCTGCACACGCAGGGATGCCTCCCACGGGCCCTTCTCGCCCTCATCTCCGGACCGCTCAGCCCCGCAGACGCAGGGATGAATCACCCCGCACCACCAGCGGCGCCCAGACCGCCGACTCCGCCCTGTAAGCACAGGGATGACTCCCCGCCGTGGATGCTGGCCTGGCAGCGCACCTTCTCCACCCCGCACACGCAGGGATGACTCGTGGCAGCTCACTCAGCGCGGCTTCGGCCCGCGTTCCGCCCTGCACACGCAGGGATGGCTCGTTCATGCCTACGATGGGAACTCGAACGCCAACTCCGCCCGGCACACGCAGAGATGACTCCTACACGAAGGCCCAGCAGGGGCCATCGGGGTGCCGCTCCGGCCATGCCGATGGGCCACGACGCCACTCCCCCGACCGCCAGGGCCGATCCGATAGCGCACCAATCTCATCCACCACGACCAAGATCAACTACAACCAGTCTGCAAAAACTACAGTGCACTCTGGTAGCGTCCCAGCTCAGCAAGTCTCCGCCCCGCACGCGCAGGGATGCCTCGACCATCACGCTGCTGAGCCTGTGCTTGAAGCGCTCCGCCCCGCACGCGCAGGGATGGTCTACGAACGCCCAGGCGAGCAGCAGCCTTCAGCTACGCCCCCGCAGACGCAGGGATGACTCGAACAGCAGGGCGGCGAGCTGGGCGATCCGTGGCTCCGCCCCGCACATGCCGGGATGACACGTGGGACGTCCACCTCAACCCGCACGACGTGCACTTGAGCTTGTTCCGCTTTGACGGACACCATTGGTGTGGTGGTCAGGCTGCGAGTGCGGTCTCGTATTCGGCAGGGCTGAGGTAGCCGAGGCTGCTGTGCAGTCGGTGCAAGTTGTACCAGCTCTCGAT
>NZ_JAAGLT010000056.1 GCF_010548275.1 Streptomyces sp. SID12488 | reverse complement strand
GTTTACTACTTCAAAGGAACCTCAACCCACAGACAAAGCCTGTGAGCCGGGGTATCAACAAACTTGGCGTTGATTTTTGGCACGCTGTTGAGTTCTCAAGGAACGGACGCTTCCTTCGTACTCACCCTCTCGGGCTTTCCTCCGGGCAGTTTCCCTTCGGTCTTGCGTTACCGACTCTATCAGACCGTTTCCGTATCCGATTTCCTCGGCGCTTTCCAGGTTTCCGCTTTCGCGTTTCCCTTTCCGGCGACTCCGACTTTATCAGAAGTTCTGAGTCGGAATTTCCGTCCTGCTCGGGCTGGTCCCTGACACACAGTGGCGCGGGTTTCCCTTGCTGGCGGAGCCGTAAACCTACTGGAGCGGGGCTCCTCGATGCAAATCGAGGAGCCCCGCTCCAGGTTCACGTGGACGAGGGGCAGCTCAGGCACCCTCTGTGGCCGTCAGACCTCGACGACGACCGGGAGGATCATCGGGCGGCGGCGGTAGGTGTCCGACACCCATTTGCCCAGGGTGCGACGGATGAGCTGCTGCATCTGGTGGGGCTCCACCACCCCGTCCTGGGCCGACCGCTCCAGTACCTCGGCGATCCTCGGGACGACGTCGGTGAAGGCGGAGTCGTCGATGCCCGAGCCTCTGGCCTGGATGTGCGGCCCGCCCGTGATCTTGCCCGTGGACGAGTCCATCACCACGAAGACCGAGATGATGCCCTCGTCGCCGAGGATCCTGCGGTCCTTCAGGGTGGGTTCGCCGACATCCCCGACCGAGAGTCCGTCGACGTACACGTACCCGGCCTGGACCTTGCCCGAGATCTTCGCCTTGCCCTCAACGAGGTCGACGACCACGCCGTCCTCGGCGATGACGATCCGGTCGTGCGGGACGCCCGTCATGGCGCCCAGCTCGGCGTTGGCCCGCAGATGGCGCCATTCACCGTGCACCGGCATCAGGTTGCGCGGCTTGCAGATGTTGTAGAAGTACAGGAGTTCGCCGGCCGAGGCATGGCCGGAGACGTGCACCTTGGCGTTGCCCTTGTGGACGACCTTCGCACCCCAGCGGGTCAGGCCGTTGATCACTCGGTACACCGAGTTCTCGTTGCCGGGGATCAGGGACGAGGCCAGGATCACCGTGTCGCCCTGGACGATGCGGATCTGGTGGTCCCTGTTGGCCATGCGGGACAGCGCGGCCATCGGTTCGCCCTGGGAGCCCGTACACACCAGTACGACCTGGTGGTCCGGGAGGTCGTCCAGCGTCTTGACGTCCACCACCAGGCCCGGCGGGACCTTCAGATAGCCCAGGTCCCTGGCGATGCCCATGTTGCGAACCATCGAGCGGCCGACGAAGGCGACCCTGCGGCCGTACTCGTGGGCCGCGTCCAGAATCTGCTGGATGCGGTGGATGTGGCTGGCGAAGCTCGCCACGATGACCCGCTTGCCGGCGCCCGCAAAGACCTGACGCAGCACGTTGGAGATGTCGCGCTCGGGCGGAACGAAGCCCGGGACCTCCGCGTTCGTCGAGTCGGAGAGGAGGAGGTCGATGCCCTCTTCGCTCAGCCGCGCGAAAGCGTGCAGGTCCGTGAGGCGGCCGTCCAGCGGGAGCTGGTCCATCTTGAAGTCGCCCGTGTGGACCACCATGCCCGCGGGGGTACGGATGGCGACCGCGAGGGCGTCCGGAATGGAGTGGTTGACCGCGATGAACTCGCAGTCGAAGGCGCCGATGCGCTCGCGGTTCCCCTCCGTCACCTCAAGGGTGTACGGACGGATGCGGTGCTCCTGGAGCTTCGCCTCGATGAAGGCGAGGGTCAGCTTGGAGCCGATCAGCGGGATGTCCGGCTTCTCCCGCAGGAGGTAGGGGACGGCACCGATGTGGTCCTCGTGGCCGTGCGTGAGGACGATGCCCTCGATGTCGTCGAGGCGGTCCCTGATGGACGTGAAGTCCGGCAGGATCAGGTCGATTCCGGGCTGCTCCTCCTCGGGGAAGAGCACGCCGCAGTCGACGATCAGCAGGCGACCGCCGTACTCGAAGACGGTCATGTTGCGGCCGATCTCACCGAGGCCGCCCAGCGGGGTGACCCGCAGGCCGCCCTCCGGGAGCTTCGGCGGGGCGCCGAGTTCAGGATGCGGATGACTCAAAAGACTCTCCTCACCACACGCGCCACGTACCCGCAAGGCACGTGGCGCGCATGACGTTCGTGCAAAAGCAGTTGTCGGATGTGGACTGCGGACACAGATGTCCCGCGTATTCAGTTGTGAAGTCTGGTGTCAGAGCTGTACCCCGCCGGCGGCAAGATCGATCTTGAGCTGGGCGATCTCGTCGGCCGACAGCTCGACCATCGGAGCGCGCAGCGGTCCGGCGGGCAGGCCCTGGAGGGTGAGCGCGGCCTTGGTGGTCATGACGCCCTGGGTACGGAACATGCCCGTGAAGACCGGGAGCAGCTTCTGGTGGATCTCAATGGCCTTCTGGACCTCACCGGAGACGTACGCCTCGACGAGGGTGCGCAGCTCGGGCGTGACGACATGGCCGACGACCGAGACGAAGCCGACCGCGCCCACGGAGAGCAGCGGCAGGTTCAGCATGTCGTCGCCGGAGTACCAGGCGAGGCCGGAGCGGGCGATGGCCCAGCTGGCCCGGCCGAGGTCGCCCTTGGCGTCCTTGTTGGCGACGATCCGGGGGTGCTCGGCGAGCCGGACGATCGTCTCGGTGCTGATCGGGACGCCGCTGCGGCCGGGGATGTCGTACAGCATGACCGGGAGTTCGGTGGCGTCGGCGATGGCCGCGAAGTGCCGGTACAGGCCCTCCTGCGGGGGCTTGTTGTAGTACGGCGTCACCGTCAGGAGGCCGTGGGCGCCGGTCTTCTCCGCCGCGCGGGCCAGTTCCACACTGTGGTGGGTGTCGTTGGTGCCGACGCCCGCGATGATGTGGGCCCGATCGCCGACCGCCTCCAGTACGGCTCGTACGAGGTCCGATTTCTCCGCGTCGCTGGTGGTCGGCGACTCGCCGGTGGTGCCGTTGACGACCAGGCCGTCATTGCCTGCGTCCACCAGGTGGGTGGCGAGCCGCTGTGCGCCGTCGAGGTCGAGCGCGCCGTCCGCCGTGAACGGCGTGACCATGGCGGTGAGGACCCGCCCGAAGGGGGTCTGCGGAGTGGAGGTCGGAGCCATGGGTACCACGCTACTCGGTGCTCAGGGCGCGGTCTGCCCTAGGGGTGCGGGAAAAGTCATGACAAAGATGGAACCCGGCACTGCCTGCTCGGGGGTTCAAGCAGTGCCGGGTCCGTTTGATCAGGCTAGATGAACCTCTCGAAATACCGCAATACGGACACTTCGCGAGGCCGATCCGCACATCTGTGCCCGGTGGCGAAACATGCGTGCGTGTGCCTTACGGCGCCACCCTGCCGTTGGCGTTGAAGGCCGCGTGGGTCAGCGGCATGAGACTCGCCCACTCCGCCTCCATCCTCTCGCCGACCATCTCGATCTCCCGCTGCGGGAACGACGGCACCTTCGCCAGCTCGTGCTGCGTGCGCAGGCCGAGGAAGTGCATCAGGGAGCGCGCGTTGCAGGTGGCGTACATCGACGAGAACAGGCCGACCGGGAGGACCGCGCGGGCCACCTCTCGGGCGACGCCCTGCGCCAGCATCTGCTGGTAGGCCTGGTACGCCTGGCGGTACGAGTCCTCCATGGTGCGTTCCACGAGTTCGTGCTGCTCCGGGGTGCCCTCGACGAACACGTACTTGCCCGGTCGGCCCTTCTGGACGAGTTTGCGCGACGTGTCCGGCACGTAGAACACGGGCTGCAACTCCCGGTACCGCCCGGACTCCTCGTTGTACGACCATCCCACTCGGTGTCGCATGAACTCACGGAAGACGAAGATCGGGGCGCTGATGAAGAACGTCATGGAGTTGTGCTCGAACGGGCTGCCGTGCCGGTCTCGCATGAGGTAGTTGATCAGGCCCGTCGAGCGCTCCGGGTCCTTGCCCAGCTCGTCCAGGGACTGCTCCCCGACGGTCGACACACGGGCCGCGAACAGTACGTCGGAGTCGGCCGCGCTGTGTTTGACCAGTTCGACGGTCACCTCGCTGCGCAGGTCGATCTTGAACTCGTCGTCGGGGGTGGGGCTCACGGTCTGGAGGGTCCTTCCCATCTGGGCACTTGGCGACGCCACTCTAACGACCCACCAAACGGGACGTTCACCGTCGTCCCAGAGTTAATTAAATCGGTGAAACCGGGCACCACTTGGGGCCTTCGCTCGTCTGTACAAGCAACAGCGATTCATTCGATCCCCAAGGAGAAGCACTTCCATGTTCCGTCGGCGCGAGCCCATTCCGTTCGCCTTCATCGCCGAAGCCGACAAGTTCCGCAGCAACGTCGCTCCCCCGCCCCGTGAGCGCGCGTCCGCCGGTGAGATAGCCGGGCGTTGGCTCCTGGGGCTCACCGTCGTCGCCGGGCTCGTGGGCTCCCTGGTCCTCGGGATGCCCGCGCTGTCGGTCGATCAGTCGGCCGGGCACAAGCAGCAGTCCGAGGCGGCCGACAGCCGTTGAGGGCCGTCGGACTGCGGCCGAATGGCGTGGACCTGCCCCTCTCGGGCACCCAAGGCTGGTGACCGGGCAGCCGGCTGTATAACCTCACCGGGCACAGCCCGCGCATGGAACTGAGTGAGGACCAGCCGTGCCCCTGCCCTTTCTGACGGCCGACCGCACCTCCGAGGAGGCCGCGGCCGGTCACACGCTGCCGTTCGACGAACGTGACCGTTGGCGGCGGCCCTACCGGCCCGGCCCCTGGCGGGTGGGTGCGGCGGCCCTCCTCCTGTTGCTCGCCTCGTACGTGCTGTTCGCGGCGGTCATCATCGCGGCCACCGGCGAGTTGTCCGGCGGCGCGGTGTGTCTCGGCGTCGCGCTGGCCGTCATCGCCGTGGCGATGCGACTGCTGCGCACCGGCGTGTGGGTGAGTGCGCGCGGACTGCGCCGGGTGGGCTTCCTCGGTACGCGGACGACGCGCTGGGAGAAGGTCGTCGCCGTACGGACGGTCCAGCGTCCGGTGCGCTGGCTCGGTCTGCCGCGCACAGTGCAGGGGGAGGCACTCCTCCTCGTACGGCGGGATCGGGCCGCGGACGATCAGGCAACGCTGTTGACGACGCACAACGCCGACTTCCTGGGCCGTACGGCGGCGTTCGACCGAGCCGCGGACAGCGTCGAGGCGTGGGCCGCGGAGTTCGGGCGGGGTTAGGCGCGGGCCCGGACGGCCTGAACATCCACCGCGCGGTGGATGTTCAGGCCGTCCGGGCCGGTGACTTGCCGGCGTGCAGGGCGATCGCGCGTTGCATCGCCTTGCGGGCGCGGGGCGTGTCGCGGGCGTCGTGGTAGGCGACGGCGAGGCGGAACCAGTTGCGCCAGTCGTCGGGGGCCGACTCCGTCTCGGCCTTGCGCCTGGCGAAGACCTCGTCGGCCGAGTCACGCTCGACCCGGCCGCTCGGGGTGCGCCGCAACTCGTCGACGGGCAGGCCGCCCTCGGCTTCGAGTTGGGTGGCGAGGCGGTTGGCGTCGCGGACGAACTGCGTGTTCTTCCAGAGGAACCACACGCCGATGCCCGGCAGGATCAGGACCGCCACGCCGAAGGTGACGGTCAGGAGCGTGCCGGTCTGTATGAGCATGATCCCCCGGCTGCCGACCAGGACGAAGTAGAAGACCAGGACGGCGGCCGTGAGGGCGTAGGAGAGTTTCGCGCGCATGACGTCCCTCAGCCGAGGTCGAGGAAGTGTTCCAGGCCGAAGGTGAGGCCCGGGGTGTCCACGACGCGGCGCGCGCCGAGCAGGATGCCCGGCATGAAGCTGCTGTGGTGGAGCGAGTCGTGGCGGACGGTCAGCGTCTCGCCCTCGCCGCCCAGCAGGACCTCCTGGTGCGCCAGGAGGCCGCGCAGACGTACGGAGTGCACGGGCACCCCGTCGACGTCCGCGCCCCGGGCGCCGTCCAGCGCCGTCACCGTGGCGTCCGGTGCCGGAGCCGAGCCCGCCTTGGCGCGGGCCGCGGCGATCAGCTGCGCCGTACGCGCCGCGGTACCGCTGGGCGCGTCCACCTTGTTCGGGTGGTGCAGCTCGATGACCTCGGCCGACTCGAAGTAGGGCGCCGCGATCTGCGCGAACCTCATGGTCAGTACGGCCCCGATGGAGAAGTTGGGCGCGATGAGCACGCCCGTCTCCGGGAACTGGGCCAGCCAGCCGGTGAGCTGCGCGAGGCGTTCGTCGGTCCAGCCGGTGGTGCCGACGACCGCGTGGATGCCGTGGCGCACGCAGAAGTCGAGGTTGCCCATCACCGAGGCGGGGGTGGTCAGCTCGACCGCGACCTGGGCACCGGCGTCGACGAGCGTCTCCAGCTTGTCGCCCCGGCCGAGGGCGGCGACCAGTTCCATGTCCTCGGCGGCCTCGACCGCCCGTACCGCCTCGGCCCCGATACGGCCGTTCGCACCGAGGACCGCCACGCGCAGCTTGCTCATGTTCTTGCTTCCTTACCGGACGGATAGCGGGTGTGGAGCGGATACGGCTGTCAGGCGACGGCCTCGTGCAGACGCGCCGCCTGCTTGTCCTTGAGCGGACCGATGACCGCCAGCGACGGGCGCTGTCCCAGGATCTCGTGGGCGACCTCGCGGACCGCGTCCGGGGTGACCTCGGCGATCCGGGCCAGCATGTCGTCGACGGACATCTGGTCGCCCCAGCACAGTTCGCTCTTGCCGATACGGTTCATCAGCGCGCCCGTGTCCTCCAGCCCGAGGACCGTCGAACCGCGCAGCTGGCCGATGGCGCGGCCGATCTCCTCGTCGGAGAGGCCGTGCTCGGCGACGTGGTCGAGTTCGTCGCGGCAGATCTTCAGCACGTCGTGGACCTGCGAGGGCCGGCAGCCCGCGTACACCCCGAAGAGGCCGCAGTCGGCGAAGCCGGACGTGTACGAGTACACGCTGTACGCGAGGCCCCGCTTCTCCCGGACCTCCTGGAACAGGCGGGACGACATACCGCCGCCGAGGGCCGTGTTGAGCACGCCCAGTGCCCAGCGGCGTTCGTCCGTGCGGGCCAGGCCCGGCATGCCGAGCACGACATGGGCCTGTTCGGTCTTGCGCCCGAGCAGTTCGACGCGGCCGGCCACCTTGATGCTGCGACTGCCGTCGCGCGGGGCGATCGGCGTGGCATCGGCCCGCTTGAGGGCGCCCGCCTTCTCGAAGGCCGCGCGGACCTGGCGTACGACCTTGTTGTGGTCGACGTTCCCGGCCGCCGCTACGACGAGGTGGGTCGGGTCGTAGTGCTTCTTGTAGAAGCGGCGGATGCGGTCCGCGGTGAGGGCGTTGACCGTGTCGACCGTGCCGAGGACCGGGCGGCCGAGGGGGGTGTCGCCGAGCATGGTGTGCGCGAACAGGTCGTGCACACAGTCGCCCGGGTCGTCCTCCGTCATGGCGATCTCTTCGAGGATGGCGCCGCGCTCGACGTTGACGTCCTCTTCGAGGATCAGGGAGCCCGTGAGCATGTCGCAGACGACGTCGATGGCGAGCGGCAGGTCGGTGTCGAGCACGCGCGCGTAGTAGCACGTGTACTCCTTCGCCGTGAACGCGTTCATCTCGCCGCCGACCGCGTCGATCACGGAGGAGATGTCCAGCGCCGACCTGCGCGTGGTGCCCTTGAAGAGCAGGTGCTCCAGGTAGTGCGTGGCGCCGTTCAGGGTCGGCGTCTCGTCGCGGGAGCCGACGTGGGCCCAGATGCCGAAGGTCGCGGAGCGGACCGACGGCAGGGTTTCGGTGACGATGCGCAGGCCGCCCGGGAGGGTGGTCTTACGGACCGTGCCGATGCCGTTGGTGCCCTTGATCAGGGTTTGCGTACGGGCAACGGCCCGCGCCTCCGAAGAGGTGCGGGCCGTTGCCGTGGAGCTGGTCGACGTCACTTGTCGTCGTCGTCCTTCTTGTCGTCCTCGGCGTTCTCTTCACCCTCGATGACCGGGATGAGCGACAGCTTGCCGCGGGAGTCGATCTCGGCGATCTCGACCTGGACCTTGGAGCCGACGGCCACCACGTCCTCGACGTTCTCCACGCGCTTGCCGCCGGCGAGCTTGCGGATCTGCGAGATGTGCAGCAGACCGTCCTTGCCCGGCAGCAGCGACACGAACGCGCCGAAGGTGGTGGTCTTGACGACCGTACCCAGGTAGCGCTCGCCGACCTCCGGCATGGTCGGGTTGGCGATCGCGTTGATCGTGGCGCGGGCCGCCTCGGCCTGCGAACCGATCTGGGCACCGATGTAGATGGTGCCGTCGTCCTCGATCGTGATCTCGGCGCCGGTGTCCTCCTGGATCTGGTTGATCATCTTGCCCTTGGGGCCGATGACCTCACCGATCTTGTCCACGGGGATCTTGACGGTGATGATCCGCGGGGCGTTGGGGGACATCTCGTCGGGCGTGTCGATCGCTTCCATCATCACGTCGAGGATGTGGAGGCGGGCGTCACGGGCCTGCTTGAGAGCGGCGGCCAGGACGGAGGCCGGGATACCGTCCAGCTTGGTGTCCAGCTGGAGAGCGGTGACGAACTCCTTGGTGCCGGCGACCTTGAAGTCCATGTCGCCGAAGGCGTCCTCCGCACCGAGGATGTCGGTGAGGGCGACGTAGTGCGTCTCGCCCTTGATCTCCTGGGAGATCAGCCCCATGGCGATACCGGCGACGGGGGCCTTGAGCGGCACACCGGCGTTCAGCAGCGACATGGTCGAGGCGCAGACGGAGCCCATGGACGTCGAGCCGTTGGAGCCGAGGGCCTCGGACACCTGACGGATCGCGTACGGGAAGTCCTCGCGCGACGGCAGGACCGGCACGATCGCGCGCTCGGCGAGCGCGCCGTGGCCGATCTCGCGGCGCTTCGGGGAGCCGACGCGGCCGGTCTCGCCGACGGAGTACGGCGGGAAGTTGTAGTTGTGCATGTAGCGCTTGCGCGTCACCGGGGAAAGGGTGTCGAGCTGCTGCTCCATACGGAGCATGTTGAGGGTGGTGACGCCCAGGATCTGGGTCTCGCCACGCTCGAACAGCGCCGAGCCGTGCACGCGCGGGATGGCCTCGACCTCGGCGGCGAGCGTACGGATGTCCGTGACGCCGCGGCCGTCGATGCGGACCTTGTCCTTGATGACGCGCTCACGGACCAGGGCCTTGGTCAGCGAGCGGTAGGCCGCGCTGATCTCCTTCTCGCGGCCCTCGAACTGCGGGATCAGCTTCTCGGCGGCGAGACCCTTGACGCGGTCCAGCTCGGCCTCGCGGTCCTGCTTGCCCGCGATGGTGAGCGCCTGGGAGAGCTCGTCCTTGACGGCGGCGGTGAGCGCCTCCAGGACGTCGTCCTGGTACTCAAGGAAGATGGGGAACTCGCCGGTGGGCTTGGCGGCCTTGGCGGCGAGGTCGGCCTGGGCCTTGACGAGCACCTTGATGAAGGGCTTCGCGGCGTCCAGACCGGCGGCGACGACCTCCTCGGTCGGCGCCTCGGCGCCGCCCGCGATCAGCGCGATGGTCTTCTCGGTGGCCTCGGCCTCGACCATCATGATCGCGACGTCGCCGTCATCGAGGACGCGACCGGCGACGACCATGTCGAAGACGGCGTCCTCGAGCTCGGTGTGCGTCGGGAACGCGACCCACTGGCCGTTGATCAGCGCGACGCGGACGCCGCCGATCGGGCCGGAGAAGGGCAGACCGGCCAGCTGCGTGGACGCGGAGGCGGCGTTGATCGCCACGACGTCGTACAGGTGGTCGGGGTTGAGCGCCATGATCGTGGCGACAACCTGGATCTCGTTGCGCAGGCCCTTCTTGAAGGACGGGCGCAGCGGGCGGTCGATCAGGCGGCAGGTGAGGATCGCGTCCTCGGAGGGCCGGCCCTCACGACGGAAGAAGGAACCGGGGATCTTCCCGGCCGCGTACTGGCGCTCCTCGACGTCCACCGTGAGGGGGAAGAAGTCGAGCTGGTCCTTGGGCTTCTTGGAGGCGGTGGTGGCCGACAGCACCATGGTGTCGTCGTCCAGGTACGCCACGGCGGAGCCGGCGGCCTGCCTGGCCAGGCGGCCCGTCTCGAAGCGGATGGTGCGGGTGCCGAAGGAACCGTTGTCAATGACGGCCTCGGCGTAGTGGGTCTCGTTCTCCACTAGCGTTTTCTCCGATACTTTTCGTCTTTTGTCCCGTCCTGCCCGTGTGGCAGAGGGACGTGGGTTCGGAGAAGCGCGCCTTCTGAGTGCGGGCCGGTCTTCGATCGAAGCACCCGGGGTTCAGTCCCGGGGGCCACTACCGAGGACCGGCGGCGGCGAGGTGCGCTTCTCCTCGTTCGTGTCCTGCGTTCGTGTCCTGCGTATTGCGTTGTGCTACCACACTACAAAGAGGTGGTGACACTCCGCACGTACAGCAAAGGGAGCGGCCCCCTCAAAGTGGGAACCGCTCCCTCCACGGCGTCTTACTTGGCGCCCGCCGCACCGCGGCGGATGCCGAGGCGGTCGACCAGCGCACGGAAGCGCTGGATGTCCTTCTTGGCCAGGTACTGGAGAAGGCGGCGACGCTGACCGACGAGGATCAGCAGACCACGACGGGAGTGGTGGTCGTGCTTGTGCGTCTTGAGGTGCTCGGTCAGGTCCGAGATACGGCGCGAGAGCATCGCGACCTGGACCTCGGGGGAGCCGGTGTCGCCCTCCTTGGCACCGAACTCGGTGATGAGCTGCTTCTTGACTGCGGCGTCGAGCGGCACGCGTACTCCTCGTAATCTTTGGTGGTAGCCGCCGAGTGCCCCTGGTCGAATTCTCAGGGGAGCTTCTGTAACTCGGGAGGCGGGAATCCGCTGGGCGCGGCCTCCGGAGTCGCTGACTCCAGGGGTGCGTACACAAACGGCCGTCGCCCAGGATAGCAGCAGGCAGCGGGCCGCCTCGCCGCGGTGTGCAAACAGTCCGGACGGCGAGGGCTCGGCCACTAGGGTGAGAACGTAGATCGTAGATCTTGGTTACGTACTGCAACACTCGCAGTAGTCGTATGACGTACGTCGGGAAGGGGTCGCTTCGCCATGGCGGAGGTACAGGGCGCTCAGGACACCACGGCCGCGCAGGACGAGGACGTCAAGGCGCGCAAGGAGCGAGAGCGGGACGAGCTGTACTCCCTCGACATCTCGGGCGTCGAGTGGCACAGCGCCCCCGGTACGGAGGAGCACGAGGAGCGGGTCGAGATCGCCTACCTGCCCGAGGGCGCGGTGGCCATGCGGTCGTCCCTGGACCATGACACCGTCCTCCGTTACACGGAGGCGGAGTGGACGGCGTTCGTGCTCGGGGCGCGCGACGGGGAGTTCGATCTGGAGCCGACGGAGCTCAACGGCGGGCTCGCGGCGGCCGAGGCCGGGCCTTCGGACTCGGATTCGGGTGCAGGTTCGGGTGCGAGTACGGATTCGGGCGGGGACGTGGAGTAGTTCGCTCAGTCGTCCTGGGTGATGGATCGAGGGGCGGGACCGGTGCAGTGCGCCGGTCCCGCCCCACTTTTCTTGCGCTTTTCCGAGAAGTGGGTTGTCAGAGGGGCCGCCTACTATGCATGTGAGGTTATGGCGCCGGTGGGACAGATGTCGTAGCGATCCTGTCAACTCTCTTGCCAGAGAGGGCGATTCGAGCGCGGATGGGATCGGTTCCGGTCAGGCTGTGACGTAATGGACGGTCACTGGGGGGTGGACGGGCCTGCCGGGGCAGGGGTCGTGGTGATTAGGCTGGGACCGGCGCGACGCCGGAACCCGTGGACCGGGCGCCGGCGTACCGGGGGGAAAGCCGGGCAGATCGGACGACCTCCACCGCCCGACGCCGGACGACGTGGGCACACCCACGGGAATGCCGGCTTCGGACGAGACGAATACAGACGAGAAATGGTCGCCCAGCACGGCAAGAGGGTGCTCGACCACACCAGGAGGAATTGTGAACGGCGATCGGGACGGGAACCGCGGGGGCTGGGCCACACCCGGCGATGACCAGTCCGACGCGGAGTCCGCCAGCGAGATGACGGGCGAGTTCACCATCGATTACGCGACGCCTGCCTGGTACACGCAGAACGCGTCGGGGGGGTCGGGGGCGTCGGAGGACGAGACCGGTGCCGAATCGGACGCCGAGTCGTCCGATGACGCGGGTACGGACGCGGATGAGGGTTCGGATACGGGCGCTGGTTCGGGTGCCGCCGGTGTGGACGGTTCCGTCCCCGGTTCTACGCCTGCGCCCGCGCCGATCATTCCTCTCGCTCCTCCTGTTCCTCCCGCTCCTCCTGTTCTTGCTCCCGCCAGTCCTGTGGCCGTGCCTCAGTTGCCGACGGGCAGTGGGTTCCAGCCCGCGGCGCCTCCGGCCGGGGCGCCTGTCGGCGGTCCCGCGAGCCCTACGGCTGTCCCCAGCCTTCCCGCGGGCGGATTCCAAAGTCAGTGGACTCCTCAGGACGGTGACCTGGAGAGCGGCTCGACGATGCGGATCACCCCTGCGGCTGCGCGGCAGGAGCCTGTGGTGGCGGCTGACGGCGGCGAGTCCGGTGAGGGCTCCCTCGGCTCGGCTGTCGAGGGCGAGGCTGTCGCCGCTGCGGTGACCGTCCCGAAGTCCGTGGATGACATGGATGACGTGGATGAGGTCGTCGCGGACGGGGCGGGATCCGAGGGCGAGGTCGCCGAAGAGATGAGCGGCGCCGTGCCCTCACTCCCGGAGGCCGAGCCCCAGGAGCAGGACTCCACCGACAACGCCGTACCGCCCCAGGATGTCGAGCACACGGACGAGCACACGCACACCGACGCCCAGGACGCCGAGCCCCTCGACGCGACGCCGGTCGACGTGGAGGCCGAGGGACCTGTAGCCGCGGAGCCGGTGGCCGCCGAGCCCGTGGCTGCCGAGATCGCCGACGCCGAGCCCGAGGAGGCGGAGCCGCAGGCTGCGGCCGAGCCCGCGGAAGCGGAGCCGGTGCCGGATGCGGTCGACGACGTACAGGGCTCCGCGCCGGTCGCGCCCCAGCAGGACTCGGTGCCCAGGGCACCGCTCAACCTGCCCCCGCTGCCGGAGGGCGCGCCCGGGACCGTGCCGCCCTCGTGGGCCCCCTCGTCGACGTCTCAGGGCGGGCTGCCGCCGCTGCCTCCGTCGTTCCAGCCGTCGGGCGCTCCCGCTCCGGCGGGACAGTGGCCCGCGCAGCCGCAATCTCAGCCACCGGCGCAGCCGGACGCCGCGCCTGTTCAGCCACAGGCCGCATCGGTACCGGGCCGGCCTCAGGCGCCCGCGGTGCCGGGCCACCAGCCGCCCGTACCGTCTGTGCAGCCCCCGTTCCAGCCGCAGGCTCCGCAGCCCACACCCGCGGCCTGGACAACTCCCCGACAGGCACCGGGTGCGCCGCCCGCCGGCTACGGATTCCCGCCGCAGGCAGCGCCGGCCGCCTCCACGGGCCCCAACGCCCAGGACGGGTACGGCTTCCCGCCCCCGAACGACCGGCCTCCGGCCCCGAACGCCCAGGGTGGCCAAGGCTTCCCTGCGCCGAGCGCGCCTGCTCCGAACCCGCCGGGCCCCAACTCCCAGGGTGACGGCGGCTTTCCGACCCCGGGCGCCCCGGCCCCGAACGCTCCGGACGGCTACGGCTTCCCCCAACCCGGCACACCTGCCCCGGGCCCAGCGGGCTCCAACGCCCAAGGCGGGTACGGGTTCCCGACTCCCGGCACCCCGGCCCCGGTCCCAGCTCCGGGCACCCCGTACCCCTCCCCCGTCGGGTACGGCTTCCCGCACCCGGCGGCGCCGGCCGACACTGCGGGCCCGGGACCCACGCCTCCCCACACCCAGGACGGCTACAGCCTCCCCCAGCCCGGCGCACCCGCCCCCAACCCAGCGGGCTCCAACGCCCAAGGCGGGTACGGGTTCCCGCACCCTGGCGTCCCGGCTGCGGCCCCGAGCACCCCTACGCCCGCGCCAGACGCTCCCCCCGCCGGATACGGCTTCCCGTACCCCGGGCAGCCTGTCGCACCCGGGGGGTCCACCGACGCCGCAGGCCCGGTGCCCACGGCTCCCCACCCGCAGAGCGGTTACAACCTGCCCCAGCCGCAAGCACCCGCCCCGAACCCGGCGGGCCCCGACGCTCGAGCCGGGTACGGCTTCCCGGCCCCCGGCACCCCCGTGCCGGCCCCGGCCGCCCCCGACCCCCAAGGCGCCTACGGCTTCCCCCAGCCCGCCGGTCGACCCGCGGCTCCCGCCACCCCGGGTGCCCCCACTCCCCCGGGCCCCGCCGCCAACGCCGCACCCGCGCCCAGTGGGCCCCCTGCGCCCAACCCCCAGGACGGGTACGGCTTCCCGCCCCCGGCGGGCCCTCCCGCGCCCCCGCAGCCCGGGTACGGCTTCCCGCACCCTGGGCAGCCTGCTGTACCCGGGGGGCCGGTCGGGGCGCCCGGTGGGTACGGGTTCCCCTTCCCGCAGGCGCCCGCGCAGGAGACGCCGCCGCAGCCTCAGGTGCCGCAGCAGCCCGAAGCGCCCCACCCGCACGCCGGTCCTCAGACGCCCCCGTACGCGCCGGGGCAGGTACCGGGTGCCGTTCCCCCGTCGCCTCCGCAACCGGTGTACGGCCGGCCGGAGCCACAGCCCGGGCATCCCGGCGCGCCGCAGCCGCCCGTGGATCCGCGTACCGGGGCCGCCTGGCCGCAGCCGATACAGCACGACCAGCGGCAGATGACCAACCCCGGTGCCGCGCCGCTCGGTTACACCGCGGCTGTCGAGCTGTCCTCCGACCGGCTGCTCAACAACAAGAAGCAGAAGGCGAAGAGCGGCCGCCCCACAGCCGGGTCCTCCCGGTTCAGGATCGGTGGGAAGAAGGAGGAGGCCGAGCGGCAGCGCAAGCTCGAGCTGATCCGTACGCCGGTGCTGTCCTGCTATCGCATCGCCGTCATCAGTCTCAAGGGCGGTGTCGGCAAGACGACCACGACCACCGCGCTCGGCTCGACCCTCGCCACCGAACGGCAGGACAAGATCCTCGCCATCGACGCCAACCCGGACGCCGGCACGCTCGGCCGCCGCGTGCGGCGCGAGACCGGGGCCACCATCCGTGACCTCGTCCAGGCGATCCCGTACCTCAACTCGTACATGGACATCCGGCGGTTCACGTCCCAGGCGTCGTCCGGGCTGGAGATCATCGCCAACGACGTCGACCCGGCCGTCTCCACGGCCTTCAACGACGAGGACTACCGGCGCGCGATCGACGTACTGGGCAGGCAGTACCCGATCATCCTGACCGACTCCGGTACCGGACTGCTCTACAGCGCCATGCGCGGCGTACTCGACCTCGCCGATCAGCTGATCATCATCTCGACGCCGTCCGTGGACGGTGCCAGCAGCGCCAGTACGACGCTGGACTGGCTGTCCGCGCACGGGTACGCGGATCTGGTCTCGCGGTCCCTCACCGTCATCTCGGGGGTGCGCGAGACCGGCAAGATGATCAAGGTGGAGGACATCGTCTCCCACTTCGAGACGCGTTGCCGGGGCGTCATCACCGTGCCCTTCGACGAGCACCTCGCCGCCGGTGCCGAGGTCGACCTCGACATGATGCGGCCCAAGGTGCGCGAGGCCTACTTCAACCTCGCCGCCATGATCGCCGAGGACTTCGTTCGCCACCAGCAGATGCACGGGCTGTGGACCTCGGACGGCAACCCGCCCCCGGTCGCGGCCCCGCCGATGCCGGGACACCCGCAGCAGATTCCGGGACAGCCGGCCCAGGGACAGCCGTACCCGCCCCCGCCCCCCGCTCCGGGGCATGGCCCGCAGGCTCCGCAGCCCGGTCAGCCGGGGCAGTACCCGCCGCCGCCCCAGCCCCAGCCCCAGCCCCAGCCCGGCCAGCCGTACCCGCAGCAGCCGCCGTACGTCTATCCGCCGCAACCGGGGCAGCCCTACCAGCCGCCGCAGCAGCAGCCCCCTCAGCCCGGTTACCCGCAGCAGCAGTAAGCAGGGGTGAGTAAGAGAAGGCGGCCGGTGCCCGAGGGCACCGGCCGCCTTCTCTCGCACCTGCGAACCACTACCGACTACCTACTCGGCGCTTTCCGCCGCCGCGATCAGCTCGCGGCACTTCTTCACGTCCTCGGCGATCTGTACGAGCAGCGTGTCCAGCGAGTCGAACTTGGCCTGGCCGCGCACGAACGCCAGGAAGTCGACGGCGACATGCAGGCCGTACAGATCGAGGCCCACACGGTCGATGGCGTACGCCTCCACCGTCCGTTCCGTGCCGTCGAACTGCGGGTTCGTGCCGACGGAGATCGCGGCCGGCATCACCTCGCCGTCCGCGTGCAGCCAGCCGGCGTAGACACCGTCGGCCGGGATCGCGGTGTGGGGCAACGTCTCGACGTTGGCGGTGGGGAAGCCCATTTCACGGCCGCGCTGGGCGCCTCGGACCACAACGCCCTCCACACGGTGCGGACGGCCGAGGATCTCGCCGGCGCCCCCGACATCACCCTCGCCGACCAGCCGACGCGTCAGCGTGGACGAGAACGGCTCGCCGCCACCCGCCTCTCCCGACACATACAGGTCGACGACCTCGACGTCGAAGTCGTAGGTGCGGCCGAGTTCGGCCAGGAACCCCACGTTGCCGGCCGCCTTGTGGCCGAAACGGAAGTTCGGGCCCTCGACGACCGCCCGGGCGTGCAGCTTGTCGACCAGGACCTTGACCACGAAGTCGGCCGGGGAGAGCTTCGAGAACTCCTTGGTGAACGGGAGGATGAGGACGGCGTCGACACCCAGCTCGGCCATCAGTTCGGCGCGGCGATGGTGCGGGGCCAGCAGCGGCGGGTGGCTGCCTGGGCGCAGGACCTCGCTGGGGTGCGGGTCGAACGTGACGACGACCGAGGGCACGCCCAGCTCGCGGGCGCGCTCCACGGCGTGCCGGACGATCAGCTGGTGTCCGCGGTGGACTCCGTCGTAGGAGCCGATGGTGACCACGCTGCGTCCCCAGTCCTCGGGGATGTCCTCCAAGCCACGCCAGCGCTGCACTGTGACCGCTCCTCGTCGAACCCGTGTCCGTGTCTGCCTCTTACGCAGGCCTTCTTACGCAGGTCTAAGGGTGCCATGCCGAGCGCGCACCGCTCGCATCGGCATGGAGGCTGTGACGGGGCGCACGTGACCGATTGTCGGCCACCGCCTCGGAACGTGGCCTATGCGGGGACCCGTACCCCCGCCAGGTTCTCGATCATGCGGCGGGTACTGGGGCCGACCACGACGGCCCACTCTCCTGGAGTGCCGGTCAGCCAGCCCGCCACCAGCATCGCGAATCCGGGCACCCGCCTGGCCAACTCGACCAGGACACAGTCGAAACGCGTCGCACCGTCCGGAGTACGTACGAGGAGCAGCCCGCAGCGGTGCACGAGGCCCCGGGTGCGCGCCTCTCCGTGGCGGGTCGCACCCTCAGCGGTGGCGCGGAGCAGCGCGTCCAGGACGGTGGGGTCGTGTTCCCGGGCCAGGAGGGCTTCGAGGAGTTCGTGGCGGAGGGCGTGGGAGGCAGGGGCCCCGGGCGCGGCCAGCACGGTCGCGAGGGCCGCGCGCACCGATGCCTGGCCGCCGTCGAGGAGGCCGGTCATCAGCGGGAGGAGTACGGGCCGGGCGGTGGGGCCGTGGTCCAGGCGCCGGTCGACGTAGGCGGCAAGGTGCCCGGCGGTCTCCGGGTGCCGCTCCACCACTTCCCGTACGAGAGTGGCGACCCGGCGGGCCAGGGCCGGGGTCGTGACGTCGGCGAGGGTGCGCAGGGCATCACCCGCCTCCGGCCCGAGCAGCCTGGCCCGGAACGCGTCGAGGACCGGCTCCGGGTGGGTCGCCAGAGCGGCGACCAGCGCGCTCGGCGACAGCTGCGGGTCACCGGCCGTGAAGTGCCGCAGCGCCTGCGGGAGATGGCGGGCGCGGGTGCGTGGATCCCGGACGAGGAGCGCGAGCGCACCGCCGTGCAGGGTGCAGTCGGCGGGGCGGGCGAGCAGGGCGAGGGCCGCGTAGCGCAGGAGGTCACGGTCTGCCTCCGTGCGCACATGGGGTGCGGCGCGCGGTCCGTACGCCGCCGCGGCGACCCGTCGGGCCGGCCGCTGGTCGTGCGCCCACCGGTCCACGGCCCGGCAGACGGCGGACGGCTCCTCCTCGGCGAGGACGGCGAGGAGTTCGTCCCCACGCCGGTGCGCGCTGTCGACGAGCACTTCGATCAGGTCGTCCAGGGCCCGGTGGCGGTGGGTGTGGAGCAGCGCCTGAGCGGCGGTCGCCACGGTCGCGTCCGGCGTCGCCGGCAGCGGACGGTCGTCCTCGAACCAGCGGGCGAGCAGCGGTTGTACGGCGGTGGGGTCGGCCGCGAGCAGCTGGGCCACCGCATCCAGGTAGCGGGGCTGGTCGGACATGGCAGGGGGTTCGTCGCCGACGACGAGTCGGCGGAGCAGATCGAAGCGGGCGGCCTCGGGGAGGCGCAGCGCGGTCCAGAAGGAGGGGCCCAGCTCCGGCGGCACCGTCCGGCTCTGTCGGCGGCGGGCCACGAGGTGGTCGGCGAGGAGACGCAGGACGTGGGTGTACGGGGTCGCGTCGTGGACGTGGCGGAGCACTTCGGTGAGGAGATGGGTCGCCCACCAGGTGGAGGTCGAGGCGCGGAGGGTGGGCCCGGGATCGAGGGCCTGCACCAACTCCCGGAGGCGGTGCGCCAGTTCGGGGGCTCCGTGGTGTCGGGCGAGGAGCAGCAGCGACTGGACCACCGGGCCGATGCGGTGGTGCGGTACGGGGACAGGGACGGGGGCCGTGTCCTTGCCGTTCTCCGGGCGGCGCCGGTGGACAAGAGCGTGCAGCGCCTCGTCGAGGTCCAGGTGCATGCCCTGGATCCAGTCGGCGAGTTCCTCGTGGGCGAAGCGGTAGCCGGTGCCGGCGGGGACGAGGAGGCCCTCGGTGAGGACGGCGGAGGCCCAGCCCGTGCCGCCGCCCAGGCGCGCCGGTGCGGGGCCCCAAGGGAACACGGACTCGAAGGACGCGCGGTCCAGCTCGCCCTGTCCGGGGCCCAGGCTGCGGCGGGCGGCCTCGTGGATCTGGCCGGCGACCTTGGCGGCGAGGCGGCGAACCGGGGTGCCGCGCAGGCTGTTCTCGGCGGCGAGGCGGACGGCGATGCGGAGGCACATCAGGTCGAGATGGGCGGTGAAGACATCGTGACGGTCGAGGCGGGGGGTGGTGGGGGTGTCGGGGAGGGCGGGGAGAGCTGCGCGGACCTCGGAGAGAAGGCGGAGCGTGAGGGGGTGGCGGGCGTCTTCGGGGGTGAGGGCGGTCGGGGGGATGGCGTAGCGGGTCCGGGCCTGGTGGGCTTCGGCTTCGGTGAGGTCGGTGAGGTGAAGGTGGTGCGGGGGGTGTGGCGGGCGCTTGGGTTTCTCGCCCCCGGCGCCCTCACCCGTCCCTCCCCCGGAGGGGGGACCCCCACTGCGGGCTGGAGATGGGCTGCCCGTCTGTTCCCAGTACTCCGGGCGGCAGGCCATCACCAGGCGGGCGTTTGATCCCTGGAGCCACTCCTCCGTCGCCCTCGTCCATTTGAGGGCTCGGTGGGCGAGGAGTGGCGGCATTTCCTCGGGGCCGTCGAGGAGGAGCAGGAGAGCGCGACCGCTGTCGTGGGCCAGCCGGGACAGGCGTTCCGGAGTGATGTCGCCCAGGTCGGCGCCGTATGTGCCCGACGCGGCGACGATCCGGGCTGCCCGGTCCAGCGCGCGGCGGGCCGCGTCCGCCACCGAGGTGTCCTCGTCGCGCAGGTCGGCGCCGCGCAGCCACAGGGTGGGGGCCGGTTCCAGGTCCCGCTGGCGGCGGGCCGCGAGGGCCGCGAGTTCCGTCGTACGGCCGCTGCCCGGGGCGCCGACCAGGCCGAGGACGACGGCCGGGGTCTCTCGTGCGGCCGGGGTCTCACGTGCAGTGGTGAACGCCTTCAACTCCCTTGCCAGTTCAGCCCTTTCGACCGGCTCGACCGCGCTCGCCTCCAGGCCGCCCGAGGTGTGGCCCACGAAGCCCGCCAGCGCGCCCGGCGGTCCGTCCGAGCCCACCGAGGTGGCCGTCAGCTCCAGGACTCCCGCGAGATTGAGGTCGTCGCCGTACGCGGGCACCGTCGCCGCGTTGCGGGCGAGGAGGTCGGCGAGAGGGCCGGGCTCGACCCCCTGCCGGTCGCGCAGCGGGAGCGCGAACCCGGCCGCGCGGTGCCCGGCCGGCTCCGCCGACTCGCCTGCGGGCCGCGGCAGCAGGGCGGTGCCCAGTACCCCCAGCACCGCTCCCGTCGTACGGTCGAGCACCGGTCCCCCGGCCGCGCCGCCGCCCGGTCGCAGCGCGTCGCTGCCCGCTGTGCCGATCGCCAGCTCAAGGGCGTCGGGGAGGAGATGGAAACGGTCCGTGGCCGTGTACGTGACGTCGGTCGTGCCGAGCACCCGCGCCTCACGCCAGCCGCCCGCCGCGATCCGTACATACGTTCCGGTCGCGACGCGGTCCCGGACGGAGACGGGGAGTGGGTCCGCGCCCAGACCTTCGGTGCGCACGAGGGCCAGGCCGAGGGCCGGAAGGGGGGTCACGGCATCCGCCGTGGACACCACGCACGTACGGTCGGCTACGCCGTGCAGGACCAGCCGGGCCAGACCGTCGACCGCCTCGTGGCTGGTGATCAGCGTGCCGTGGTGGTCGGCCACGAAACCCGTACCGCGAGGGCGTCCGGCCAGGTCGCACACCTTCACGAGCGACTCGTCGGCAGCCTCGCGGGCGCCTTCGCCGTCCCGTGTCTCACCCGCACCGGTCGACGGCCGACGGCCGCCCCCGGCGCGCGGGCCCCGTCCCGCCATCGTCGACCTCCCCGCCGAACACGCGAGCCTACGTACGCACGCGTCTACTGACGACGGTAGGCATTCGATGATCAGCCGGACAGGGCTTGCGACGAACGCGCCCCCTTCCGCCCCCTCGGTTCACTCCGAGCGCCTGCCCGGACGGGTGAATGAAGGGCGGGGGATGGATACACCTCTGGGTGGGGGAACCGAGGGGGAACCGTGGAGCGGCGGGAACGTGTCCCCGTGATCGCCGCTCCACGGCCCGGACTTCATCGGCGCCTCAGACGAAGACGGCGAGGCTCTTCGCCTTGCCCTTCTCCTCCTCCACCAGGGCGAGGAACTGCCCGGCGGGATCGAAAACGGCCACGGCGCCCACACCCGTGTACTGCTCGGGCATCTCCAGCCGTACGCCGTTCGTCAGCAGCCGCGCCCGCCGCTCGTCCACGTCCCAGCGCGGGAACGCGGCGACGGCCGCCTCGGCGACCGGCATCACCGTCAGCTCCTGCTGCAGCTGGTCGAGCGTCCGGGCCCCGTCCAGCTTGTACGGGCCGACCCGCGTCCGGCGCAGCGCGGTGAGGTGACCGCCGACCCCGAGGTCGGCGCCCAGGTCGCGGGCCAACGCACGGATGTACGTACCGGAGGAGCACACCACCGACACGACCAGGTCGAGTACGGGGGTGCCGTCGGCCGCGACCGCTTCCCGGACGTCGTACACCGCGAAGGAGGAGACGGTCACCGGGCGGGCCGGGATCTCGAACTCCTCGCCCTCACGGGCCCGTTTGTAGGAGCGCACGCCGTTGATCTTGATGGCGCTGACCTTGGACGGCACCTGCATGATGCGGCCGGTCAGCTTGGCGACGCCGGCGTCGACGGCCTCACGGGTGATCCCGGAGGCGTCGGTGGAGGAGATGATGTCCCCCTCGGCGTCGTCTGTGAGGGTGTTCTGTCCGAGGCGGACGGTGCCCAGGTACTCCTTCTCGGTCAGCGCGAGGTGGCCGAGGAGCTTGGTCGCCCGCTCCACCCCGAGGACGAGCACGCCCGTGGCCATGGGGTCGAGGGTGCCGGCGTGTCCGACGCGGCGGGTCTTGGCGATCCCGCGCATCTTGGCGACCACGTCGTGCGAAGTGAAGCCCGACGGCTTGTCGACAATGACAAGCCCGTCGGGCGTCGTGGTCTTCTTCTGCGTCATTCGGCGGTGTCGTCCGTCCCTGCGGTGTCGTCCTCGTCGTCCGGCTTCTTGTACGGGTCCGCGTCACCGGCGAAGGCTGCGCCCGCGGACGCCTGGCGAACCTGCTCGTCGGAGGCCCGAGCCTTGTCGAGGAGGTCCTCGATCTTCTTGGAGGTGTCCGGGAGCGCGTCCGCGATGAAGGTCAGGGTCGGCGTGAACTTCACACCCGCGGCCTGGCCGACGGCGGAGCGCAGAACGCCCTTGGCGCTCTCCAGGCCGGCGGCAGCGGCTGCCCGGTCCTCGTCGTCCCCGTAGACCGTGTAGAAGACGGTCGCCTCCCGGAGGTCCCCGGTGACCCGGGTGTCCGTGATGGTGACGTGGGTGCCGAGCCGCGGGTCCTTGATCCCACGCTGCAGCTTCTTGGCCACCACCTCTCGGATGAGGTCAGCCAACCTCTTCGCCCGCGCGTTGTCGGCCACTGGTCCGTCTCCCGTTCTTTCTGTTCTGCGTTCTTGCAGGTCGTTCGTCTGGCACTAGTCGTCGTCGCCGTGGAGGCGCCGTCGTACGGACAGCAGTTCCACCTCGGGGCGACCGGCGACCAGTCGCTCGCACTGGTCCAGCACATCGGTGATGTGCCCCACCTCCCCGGCCACCACCGCCAGACCGATGCCGGCTCTGCGGTGCAGGTCCAGGTGTTCGACCTCGGCCGCGCTCACCGCGTACTTGCGCTGGAGCTCGGCGACGATCGGGCGGACGACGGAGCGCTTCTCCTTCAGCGAGCGTACGTCGCCGAGCAGGAGGTCGAAGGACAGAGTCCCCACGTACATGTGTGTATCCGGATGACCCGCCGGTGCGGGATAGACGGCCCCGCCGACGGTGTGGGCGGGGACATCAGGAACGGTACAGGGAACCGGGCGATGGCTCGAAGGGATTGTTCTCGCCCCCGCCTCACCCGTCCCGTCTTTCTGGGGCGCCGCCCCGGACCCCGCTCCTCAAACGCCGGAGGGGCTGAAATACCCCCGGCAGACGGCCAGGCTGGCCGGCGGGGAGATCTCCCCGCCGGCCAGCCTGGTCACACACGCTCGGCTCAGCCGCGCGGCTTCTCCCGCATCTCGTACGTCGCGATGACGTCGTCGACCTTGATGTCGTTGAAGTTTCCGAGGTTGATACCGCCCTCGAAGCCTTCGCGGATCTCGGTGACGTCGTCCTTGAAGCGACGCAGACCGGAGATGTTGAGGCTCTCCGCGATGACCTTGCCATCACGCAGCAACCGCGCCTTGGTGTTGCGCTTGACCTCGCCGGAGCGAACCAGCACACCGGCGATGTTGCCCAGCTTGGACGAGCGGAAGACCTCGCGGATCTCCGCCGTACCGAGCTCGACCTCTTCGAACTCCGGCTTGAGCATGCCCTTGAGGGCTGCCTCGATCTCCTCGATGGCCTGGTAGATCACCGAGTAGTACCGGACGTCCACGCCTTCGCGCTCCGCCATCTGTGCCGCGCGGCCCGCAGCGCGGACGTTGAAGCCGATGACGATGGCGTCGGAGCCGGTCGCCAGGTCGATGTCCGACTCGGTGACGGCACCCACACCGCGGTGCAGGACGCGGATGTCGACCTCTTCGCCGACGTCGAGCTGGAGCAGCGAGGACTCGAGAGCCTCCACCGAACCGGACGCGTCGCCCTTGATGATGAGGTTGAGTTCCTGCACAAGACCGGCCTTGAGGGCCTCGTCCAGGTTCTCCAGGGAGAACCGGACACCCCGGCGGGCGAAGTTGGCGTTGCGCTCGCGCGCCGCCCGCTTCTCGGCGATCTGACGCGCCGTGCGGTCCTCGTCGACGACCAGGAAGTTGTCGCCGGCGCCCGGGACGTTGGTGAGACCGAGGACGAGGACCGGGGTCGAGGGACCCGCCTCTTCCACGTTCTCGCCCTTGTCGTCGAGCATCGCTCGGACACGGCCGTACGCGTCGCCGACCACCATGGTGTCGCCGACCCGCAGGGTGCCTCGCTGGACCAGAACGGTCGCGACGGCGCCGCGGCCCTTGTCCAGGTGGGACTCGATCGCAATACCCTGCGCGTCCTGCTCCGGGTTGGCCCGCAGGTCGAGCGAGGCGTCCGCGGTGAGGACCACCGCCTCCAGGAGAGCCTCGATGTTGAGGCCCTGCTTGGCGGAGATGTCGACGAACATCGTGTCGCCGCCGTACTCCTCGGCCACCAGACCGAACTCGGTGAGCTGACCGCGCACCTTGGTCGGGTCGGCGCCCTCGACGTCGATCTTGTTGACCGCGACCACGATCGGCACACCGGCCGCCTTGGCGTGGTTCAACGCCTCGATCGTCTGGGGCATCACACCGTCGTTGGCCGCCACCACGAGGATCGCGATGTCGGTCGACTTGGCACCACGGGCACGCATGGCGGTGAACGCCTCGTGGCCCGGGGTGTCGATGAAGGTGATGCGACGCTCTTCTTCGTTGACGACGGTCGCGACCTGGTAGGCACCGATGTGCTGGGTGATGCCACCGGCCTCGCCCGCGACGACGTTCGTCTTGCGGATGGTGTCGAGGAGGCGGGTCTTACCGTGGTCGACGTGACCCATGACGGTCACGACCGGCGGGCGGACCACCAGGTCCTCCTCGTCGCCCTCGTCCTCGCCGAACTCGATGTCGAAGGACTCGAGCAGCTCGCGGTCCTCCTCCTCGGGGCTGACGATCTCGAGGACGAAGTTCATCTCGTCCGCGAGGAGCCTCAGCGTCTCGTCGGAGACGGACTGCGTGGCGGTGACCATCTCGCCGAGGTTCATCATCACGCCGACGAGCGACGCCGGGTTGGCGCCGATCTTCTCGGCGAAGTCGGTCAGGGACGCGCCTCGCGACAGGCGGACGGACTGTCCGTTGCCGCGCGGCAGCATGACGCCGCCGACCGACGGGGCCTGCATGGCCTCGTACTCCTGGCGCCTCTGCCGCTTCGACTTGCGACCACGACGCGCGGGACCACCGGGACGGCCGAAGGCGCCCTGCGTGCCACCACGGGCACCGGGACCACCGGGACGGCCACCGAAGCCGGGACGACCGCCACCGCCACCACCGGGACCACCCGGACGGCCGGCGAAACCGCCGCCACCGCCACCGGGACCACCGGGACGACCGGCGAAACCGCCACCGCCACCACCGGGACCGGCCGGACGACCGGTGAAACCGCCACCGCCGCCACCGGGACGACCGCCGCCGCCCGCACCGGGACCACCGGGACGACCGCCACCGGCACCGGGACCGCGGCCACCAGGGCCACCACCGGGACGCGGGCTGCCCGCAGCGGGACGCTGCGGCATCATGCCGGGGTTGGGACGGTTACCGCCGGGGCCGCCACCGGGACGCGGAGCGCCACCGGGACCGCCCTGCGGACGAGGCATGCCGCCCGGGCTCGGACGACCGCCGCCCGCACCCTGCGGACGGGGAGCACCCTGGCCGCCGCCGGCGCCCTGCGGACGCGGAGCGCCACCGGGAGCACCGGGGCCGCCCTGGCCGCCGGGACGCGGGGCGCCACCCGGACGGGGCGTCTGCGGACGCGCCATCCCGGTGGAACCACCGGACGTGAAGGGGTTGTTGCCCGGACGCGGACCAGCCGGACGGGCACCGCCGGGACGCGGCGCGCCCTGGCCTGCCGGACGCGCTGCGCCCGGACGCTCACCACGGCCCTGGCCACGGTCCTGACCGCGGTCAGGACCCTGCGCGCGGTCCTGACCGGGACCCGAGGGACGGGCGTCCTGGCCGGGACCCGAAAGATCGGAAGCGCACAC
>NZ_JAAGLT010000055.1 GCF_010548275.1 Streptomyces sp. SID12488 | reverse complement strand
GGGCGGCGGTCTGCGCGCCCGGCAGCGTGTGCGGCGCGGCCACCGCGAGGCCCAGACCGGCCAGCGCCGCCGTACACGGGGCGGCGACCGGAAGCAGCGCCCCGCAGATCCGCCCCGCCGCGTAACCGGCGGCCACCGCGAGCACCGCCAGCAGCACACCCTCGGGACGACCGTCGTGGGTGGCCGCCGTGATCAGCGACCAGGTGGCACAGGCGCCCAGCACGACGACGCCCGCCGCGTCGGAAGCGTCTCGTCTGTCACCGTCCGGCGGCGCACCGGCCGCAGACATCATCCCCGTGGACTCCACCCCGTCGCCCCCCGACCTGTGACGGGCCCCGACCGCACGAGGCCGTCACCGGCGCGCACGTCAGAGGCTCCGGCACACCGTAACGGCTGGTGCGGCATTTGTGGACGAGTTGCGCAGAAACGATGCAGCAGACGGGCGGTGGCGGGCCCACCCGTGCGGGCCGGACCGTGCTGTCGGCACCCCGGGCGGGCGCCGTACACTCCCGGAGTGACCGCCACCGCTCCTTCCATAGACGAGCCCGACCAGCTCGAACCGCACCTCGCGCCCGCTTCACGCGGCGCGCGGCTGCTGCGCCTCTGGCCGGCCGCCACCGCCGCGCTCGCCGGAGTGCTGCTGTACGTCAGCTTCCCGCCCCGCACCCTGTGGTGGCTCGCCCTGCCGGCCTTCGGGATCTTCGGCTGGGTGCTGCGCGGCCGGTCCTGGAAGGCGGGACTCGGTCTCGGCTATCTGTTCGGGCTCGGGTTCCTGCTGCCGCTGCTGGTGTGGACCGGTGTGGAGGTCGGCCCCGGGCCCTGGCTGGCGCTCGTCGTCATCGAGGCGGTCTTCGTCGCGCTGGTCGGCGCGGGCATCGCCGCCGTGTCGAAGCTGCCCGGGTGGCCGTTGTGGGCGGCGGCCGTGTGGATCGCGGGCGAGGCGGCACGCGCGCGTGTGCCGTTCCGCGGCTTCCCCTGGGGCAAGATCGCCTTCGGCCAGGCGGACGGCGTCTTCCTGCCGCTCGCCGCGCTGGGTGGCACCCCGGTGCTCGGCTTCGCGGTCGTCCTGTGCGGAGTCGGGCTCTACGAGGTGGTGCGCCAAGTGATCGAGTGGCGCCGTACCGGTGCCGTGCCGCGTGCCGCCGCGGTCGTCGCCGCGCTGAGCGTGGTCGTCCCCGTGATGGGCGCCCTGGCCGCGCGGACGCTGGTGAGCGACAAGGCCGAGGACGGCACCGCGACCGTCGCCGTCATCCAGGGCAACGTGCCCCGCGCGGGCCTCGACTTCAACGCCCAGCGGCGTGCCGTGCTCGACCACCACGCGCGTGAGACCCTGCGGCTGGCCGCCGAGGTCAAGGCGGGCAAGATGGCCCAGCCCGACTTCGTGCTGTGGCCGGAGAACTCCTCCGACATCGACCCCTTCGCCAACCCCGACGCCGCCGCGGTCATCGAGAACGCAGCCAAGGCGATCGGCGCGCCCATCTCGGTGGGCGGTGTCGTCGAACGGGACGGCAAGCTCTACAACGAGCAGATCCTGTGGGACCCGGTGAAGGGCCCGACCGACACGTACGACAAGAGGCAGGTCCAGCCCTTCGGCGAGTACCTCCCGCTGCGCTCGATACTCGAACACATCAACAAGAACTGGACCACCATGGTCCACCAGGACTTCAGCCGGGGCACCAAGCCGGGTGTGTTCACCATGGACGGCGCCAAGGTCGGTCTCGCCACCTGCTACGAGGCCGCGTTCGACTGGGCGGTGCGCGACACCGTCACCCATGGCGCGCAGATGATCTCGGTGCCGAGCAACAACGCCACGTTCGACCGCAGCGAGATGACCTACCAGCAGCTCGCGATGTCCCGCATCCGAGCCGTCGAGCACAGCCGGACCGTCACGGTCCCGGTGACCAGCGGTGTCAGCGCGATCATCATGCCCGACGGGAAGATCACCCAGAAGACCGGCATGTTCGTCGCCGACTCCCTCGTCCAGAAGGTGCCCCTGCGCTCCTCCGAGACGCCCGCCACCAAGCTCGGCATCCTGCCCGAGATGCTCCTCGTCCTGGTCGCCGCCGGCGGTCTCGGCTGGGCGATCGGCGCCGGGGTGCGCGGGCGGCGCGCCGGTGGCGTGTAGCGGTACGCCGGTTGCACGCCCCTGTGATCAACAGGAGTGACAGGGCCGCCCGGCTAGGGTCGGGACATGGCTACTCCTGACTTCATCAGCGCTCTCCGTGCCTCCGCCGGCCGCCAGTTGCTCTGGCTTCCCGGTGTCACCGCCCTCGTCTTCGACGACGAGGACAGAGTGCTCCTGGGCCGGCGCACCGACACCCGCAAGTGGTCGGTGGTCGGCGGCATCCCGGACCCTGGCGAGCAGCCGGCGGCCTGCGCGGTGCGGGAGGTCTACGAGGAGACGGCGGTCCGGTGCGTGCCCGAACGGGTCGTGCTCGTCCAGGCGCTGGACCCCGTGACGTACGAGAACGGGGACGTCTGCCAGTACATGGACATCACCTTCCGCTGCCGGGCCGTCGGTGGAGAGGCGCGGGTCAATGACGACGAGTCGCTGGACGTCGGCTGGTTCGCGGTGGACGCGCTGCCGGAACTGAACGAGTTCGCACTGTTCCGGATCAAGCAGGCGATGACCGACGCCGAGGCACCCACCTGGTTCGACACCACGGGTTTCGCCGGTTCCGAGTGACCCGGACCAGGGCGTCGCGGTGAGTGTCCCGCCGGACATTCCGGCGGGACGTGTCCCTGGGTGTCAGTCGCGGCCCGTGCCCCGGTAGAGGTCCAGCTCCCCGTCGAGCTCCACGGCGAGGACTGTCGCGTACTCGTCGAGGTCGGCCGCCCCCGGAGCGTCGATCCAGGTTACGCCCGGCACCTTGTCCAGGCCCCCGGTGACGTGGTGCCCCAGCTCGGTTCCCGTGCCGACGACGGAGACGCGCCGGACCGTGTTGCGCAGGCCCCGGATCGAGACGGCCCCGCGGGGTGCGTCGAAGCAGATCAGGTACAGGGTGCGCCGGTCGGCGGAGAGCGTGCTCGGGCCGTAGTGGTGCCCGGCGGGCAGCCCCGCGACCGAGCCGTACACCGCGTCGGCGTGCTTCGTGACCCAGGAGCCGAGCCCCTCCAGTCGCTCGACCTGTTCCGGGGGGATCGTGCCGTCCTCCATCGGGCCGGCCCCGAGCAGCAGGTTGCCGCCCATGCCGATCGTCTCCGTGAAGTAACGCACCAGCTGGCGCACCGACTTGAAGTCGCGGTCCGTGGCCCGGTAGCTCCACGAGTCGTTGATCGTCAGGCACAGCTCCCACGGGCCGTCCGGGGCGATCAGCGGAACACCCTGCTCGGGGGTGGCGTAGTCGCCGTAGCCGAGCATGCGGGCGTTGAGGATGGTGTCCGGGTTGCCCGCGAGGATCAGCTCGGACAGCTCCCGCATCCGCCACTGCTCCTCGGTGCGCTCCCACTCGCCGTCGAACCAGAGGACGTCGGGGCGGAAACGTTCGACCAGCTCGGCCACCTGGCCGTCGCGGTAGGCGAGATAGCGCGCCCAGGCCTCCGGGTCCTCCTCGCCGGGGCGGGCGTGGGAGTAGTCGTTGGGCTCGACGATGTGCGGGCCGGGGTGGCGCTCGCTCGCGTAGTCCGGGTGGTTCCAGTCGGAGTGCGAGTAGTAGAGGCCGACCTTCATGTTCCGCTCGCGCAGGGCGTCGACGAAGCCGGTGACCAGGTCGCGGCCGGCCGGGGTGTCCCGGACCACGTCCAGATTCAGGTGGTCGGTGTCCCACAGGGCCACGCCGTCGTGGTGCTTGGTGGTGAGGACGGCGTACTGGGCGCCGACGCGGGCGAACAGCTCCGCCCAGGCCCGCGGGTCGTAGCGCGAGGCGGTGAAACGGTCGAGCTGTTTCATGTACTCCTCGTGCGTGACCTCGCCCGTGTAGAAGGACCACGACTCGGCCCAGCCGTCCACGGCGTAGATGCCGTAGTGGATGAAGATGCCCAGCTTGGCATCGGAGAACCAGGGTTGCATCGGCATACGCCCACGCTAGGCACGGGCTGTCGGCGCGCGCGTGGGCGGCGGTCACCATTACTGGTCCGTTTTCACCATCGGTGGTGATCGCTGTGAGACTCGTTCGCGCGACTGAGACGGCTGCACCTGCGCTGACGCGCCGAGCCTTGCATGCCCTGGACCCGGCCGGGTAGGCGCCTGGCACCATGCCCGGGACCGACCGCGTCCCGGGCGGCCCGTACGACCGCCGCTATCAGGGGACCCACCATGGAGACACCCGCACATCCGCACACCATCACACCGGCCCGGCGAGCGCTCGACGCCCTGGCCGACGACAGTCAGGACCCGACCGCGCTGGACGTCCTCGCGATGAGCGACGTGCTGGTTCCCGTACCGGACGACGTCAGTGACGTGGACGCCGGCAACCCCTCGACTGTGGCGCTGCCCGTCCTGGAGGAGCGGGACGGGAGGGAGGCCGTGCCCGTTTTCACCTCGGAGCCGGAGCTGGCCGGGCTGCTGCCGGCCATCTCCCGCTACCGTCTGATCCCCCTGGGCGCACTCGCCGACCAGTGGCCCGCCGGCGACCTCGCGCTCACCATCGACGCGGCCTCACCGCACGGTCTGACGATCACCTCCGAGGGCGTACGCAACCTGCTGGCCAGGCCGTTCGAGTACTGAACCCCGCCCGGTCAGAGGGACTTGCCCGGGTTGAGGATGCCCCGAGGATCGAACGCGTCCTTGATGCGCCGCTGCAACGCATGGGCGGCGGGCCCCAGTTCATCGGCGACCCACTGCCGCTTCAACACCCCCACCCCGTGCTCGCCGGTCAGTGTCCCGCCGAGCCGCAGTGCCAGGGCGAAGATCTCGCCCGCCGCCTCCCAGGCCGCGTCCGGCAGCCCGTCCAGGGACGGGTCGACGACGATGATCGGGTGCAGGTTCCCGTCCGCCGCGTGCGCGATGGTGAACACCGGGACGTCGTGGCGCCGCGAGATGTCCCGGATCTCCCGGGCCGCGTCCGCGAGCCGGGATCGGGGTACCGCGATGTCCTCGATGAGCGGGCGGCCCAGCCGTTCCAGCGCGGGCAGGGCGCCCCGGCGGGCGGCGAGCAAGGCCTCGGCCTCGGCCGGGTCCTCGGTCCTCTCGACCGACGTCGCCCCCGTCCCGGCGAGGACCTCGGCGACCGCCGCCGCCTCCACGCCGGCACCCGCCCCGTCGCACTGCACCAGAAGCAGCGCCGCACCCCGCTCCCGCAGTGCCGGGTCGACGGCGTGCAGCACCGGCCCGTCGACCAGCTCCGCCAGCGCCGGCACGACCCCGGCCCTGCCGATCGCGTACGAGGCCTCGGCGGCTGCCTCGAAGGACGGGAAGTACGCGGCGAGGGTGGCCGTGGCCACCGGCAGCGGGCGCAGGCGAAGAGTCGCCGACGTGATCACCGCGAGGGTGCCCTCCGAGCCGGTGAGGAGCGCGGTCAGGTCGTAGCCGGTGACGCCCTTGACGGTACGGCGGCCGGTGCGCACCACCGTGCCGTCCGCGAGCACCGCCTCCAGACCGAGCACGCTGTCCCGCGTCACGCCGTACTTGGCGCAGCGCAGCCCGCCCGCGTTGGTGGCGATGTTCCCGCCGATCGTCGACAGGGCCGCACTCGCCGGATCGGGCGCGTACCGCAGACCGTGCGCGCCCGCCGCCCGGTCCAACTCGGCGGTAATGACGCCTGGTTCGACGACGGCGAGCTGGTCGTCCGTCGACAGTTCCAGAATGCGGTTCATGCCGGACAGGTCGAGGACGAGGGTTCCCTCGCCGGCCGTCGCGCCGCCCGAGAGGCCGGTGCCAGCGCCGCGCGGTACCACCGGCACGCGCAGGGCGTGCGCGTGCCGGAGGGTGACGGTGACGTCTTCGGTCCGCCTCGCGTGCACGACGGCGAGCGGACCGCCGTACGCCCGGGTCCCGGAGCGGTCGGTGGCGTGCGCGGCCAGCGTCACCGGGTCGGTGGCCAGCCGGTCGGGCGGCAGATCACGGGCCAGGAGGCCCAGGAGCTGGGCGGACGCTGTCGTGGTCGGGGCGGTCACCGGTCCTCCCGGTCCGCCGATGGCCGTGTCTCCAGGGCTTTCGTGCCGATTGCGAGCACGGAGATGTCCTCCTGGGGTGCGTGCACCGGCGCGCACTGGATGTCACGGAAGTGGCGTTCCAGGGGGTTGCCCCGGGCCAGTCCCGGATTGCCGAGCAGTCGCACGGCCAGTCCGACCGCCTGGACCCCATGACGGTCCGCCAACACCCTTGCTCCCAGGGCCTGTTCCTGGCGGACTGGTCGGACGATGATTCGGCCTGGGCCTGGCTCCCGCAGGCCGCCGTGAGGGCGAGCAGCAGGACGGCGGCGGACGTGCGCAGTGCGCGTGAGCGGCGGAACACGGAGTCTCCATAGGGGTGTTCGCAGACAGGATGGTGTGGACGAGGAGTTGGTGAGGTCAGGCGGCCCGGGTGGTCGTCGCCGCGCGGTGGGCGAGTTCCTGGCGGACCAGCGGAAGGACGTAACGGGCGTAGTCGATCGCGTCGTTGAGCGGGTCGTAGCCGCGGATCGACAGCAGGTCGCAGCCGATGTCGACGTAGTCGAGGAGTGCCTTGGCGACGGTCTCGGGCGAGCCGACCAGGGCGGTCGAGGCGCCGGCCGCGTTGGTGGCGACGGCCGGGGCCGTCCACAGGCACCGGTCGTGGACCTCGCCCCGCTCGGCTATGTCCAGCAGCCGCTGCGAACCGACGTTCGCCGGGCGGCCGTTGGTCCGGTAGTGGCGCAGCATCTCGGTGTTCGACGTCTGGTCCTTGAGGACGCCGAGCGTGCGGTGCGCCTTCTCCCAGGCCAGTTCGTCGGTGGGCGCGATGATCGGGCGGAACGACACCCAGATACGGGGGTCGGGGCGCCCGGCGGCCCGGGCGACCGCGTTGACGGCGTTGATCTGCTCGGCCGTCTCCTTCAACGGCTCGCCCCACAGCCCGAAGATGTCTCCCTGCTGCCCGCCGACCCGGTAGGCGTCCTGGGACGACCCGCCGACGGAGATCGGGACCAGCCCGTTGTAGGGCTTCACGTCCGAGTAGTAGCCCTCGAACCTGAAGTACTTGCCCTCGTGCGAGACGGGCCCGTCGGCCTGCCAGACCTTCCGCAGGATCTGGATGTACTCGTCCGATCGCTCGTACCGCTCCGACTTGTTGAGGTAGTCGCCCTCACGGCGCTGCTCCTCGTCGCTGCCCCCGGAGATGATGTGCAGCGACAGGCGGCCGTTGCTGATCTGGTCCAGGGTGGCGAGCGCGCGGGCCGCGTGGGTCGGGAAGATCACGCCCGGTCGGTGGGCCAGGATCGGGCGGATCCGCTCGGTGTGGGTGGCGACGAACTGGGCGAGCTGGAGGGCGTCCGGGGACGCCGAGTGGTAGGCGACCAGGGTGTGGTCGAAGCCGCCGTCGTCCAGGGTACGGGCGTACTTGCGGACGAAGTCGGGGTCGAAGCCGCCGGTGCGGCTGCTGGAGGCGGGGCCGTTGGATCCGGTGTCGGTGTGGACGGCGCTGATGAACTCGACAGGCATGGGGAACTTCCTTGTCGTGATGGTTACTTGAGAAGGGACGTGTCCGCCGACTTCGCCACGTCGACACTCGGGTCCAGGACACCGATGCTGTTCATGAGGTCGGCCACGTCCTGGACGGTCCTGTTCACGTCGTCGGTGATCGGCAGGACCTGGCCGTACGCCGCCGACGCCAGCGTCTTCGCCACCGAGGCGTCGGCGCCGTTGCGCTCCTGGATGGCCTTCGCGTAGGCGTCCTTGTGCGTGCTGGTCCACTTCAGGGCCGTACCGAGGCGCTTCAGGAAGTCGGACAGCGCGGCCTTCTTCGAGGAGTCGGCGAGGGCCTTGTCGGAGGCGTTGACGAAGCCGTAGCCACTGACCCGGCCGTCCGCGCCGTCGACCAGCAGCTTGCCGCCCTGCTCCAGGGCGACGGCCTGGTAGACGCCGAAGATCGCCCAGACCTTGATCCTGCCGGAGGAGAATGCGGCCTGCGCGTCGGTGGGCAGCAGGTACTGCACCTTGACGTCCTTGTAGTCCAGGCCGTTCTGCTTGAGGACGTTGGCCAGCAGGTACTCCGAGATGCTGCCCTTGGCGGAGGACACCACGACCTTCTGGCCCTTGAGGTCCTTGACGCTGTCGATGCCGGAGTCCTTGCGGACCACGAGACCGACATGCGTGCCGTCGTTCTTCAGGGCGGCGACGTTCTTGATCTTCACGCCGCCGCTGAGGGCCTGGAGCGCCGGCAGGTCGGCGGAGAAGCCGGTGTCGGCGGCGCCCGCCTGCACAGCCTGGTAGAGCGGGGCCGCGCCCTCGAACTCGGCCCACTTCACGTTGTACTTGGCGCCCTTGAGGGCCCCGGAGGCGGCGACGATGGTCTGGAGGGTCTTGGCCTGGTCGCCGATGGTGAGGGTAACCTTGGAGCCGCTTCCGGCGGCGTCCGCCGAGGAGTCCGCGCCGCAGGCGGTCAGCGCGAGCAGGGCGGTGACGCTCAGCGCGGCGGTGGCGAGTCTGCGTATCACGAGGGGGTCCCTTCGAGGGTGTGTGCGGTGACGCCGAGCCAGCCGAGGAGGCGGGCGCGGAGGGTGACGAACTCGGGTGAGGTGAGATCGCGCGGGCGGGGCAGGCCGACGGTGAGGTCGTGGGCGATACGGCCCTCGTCCATCACCAGGACGCGGTCGGCGAGCAGCAGCGCCTCCTCCACGTCATGGGTGACCAGGAGGATCGCGCAGCCGTGTCGCTGCCACAGCTCGGCGACCAGCTGCTGCACCCTGCCCCGGGTCAGCGCGTCCAGTGCGCCGAACGGCTCGTCCAGCAAAAGGAGTTCGGGCTCGGGGACCAGGGCGCGGGCCAGCGAGACGCGCTGGGCCTGGCCGCCGGACAGCGTTTTGGGCCAGACGGTTGCGCGGTCCGCGATACCGACCTCGTCCAGTGCCTTCGCGGCGAGGGTTCGGTTCGGCCGTCCGGGCAGCCCGAGGACGACATTGCGCCACACCTTCAGCCAGGGCAGCAGCCGCGGCGACTGGAAGGCCGCGCTGCGCCGTGCGGGCACGGTCACCTCGCCGCCGATCTCGTCGTCGAGCCCGGCGAGAATGCGCAGCAGGGTCGACTTGCCGCAGCCGCTGTGCCCGAGCAGGGCCACGAACTCGCCCTCCCGGATGTCGAGATCGAGCTTGTGCAGGACGGTGTTGCCGTCGAAGGACCGCGAAAGCCCCCGTATTTCCACGCTGTTGGCCACGGCGATCACGCCTCGCCTTCGAAGTTGGCCCGCCAGGTCAGCAGGCGGCGCGACAGGACCCGTACGGCGAAGTCGCAGGCGAGGCCGAGCAGTGCGTACACGGCGAGGCAGAGCACGATGATGTCGGTACGGAAGTACTGCTGGGCGTTGCTCATCAGATAGCCGAGCCCCGCGTCCGCGTTGATCTGCTCGGCGAAGACAAGGGCGAGCCAGGCGGTGGAGAGCGCGTACCGGAGCCCCACGAGTGCTCCGGGCAGTGCGCTCGGCAGGATGACGTACTTGATCAGCCCGAGCCGGCCGAGCCCCATCATCCGTGCGGCTTCGACGAGTTGGGCGTCGGTGGACCTGATCCCGCCGTAGATGTTGAAGTACAGGGGATAGGTGACACCGAGGGCGACCAGCGCGATCTTCGGGGTCTCCTCGATGCCGAACCAGACGATGAACAGCGGGATCAGACCCACCCAGGGAATCGCCCGGAACATGCCCATCGAGGAGTCGATGACGTCCTCGCCGAGCCGGAACAGCCCGGCGAGCAGGGAGAGGACGAGCGCGACGGTCGCTCCGATGAGGAAGCCGATGGCGGCCCGGCGGCCCGACGCGGCAATGGCGCTGGGCAGTTCACCGTTCTTCGTCAGGTCGACGGCCTGTTTCAGGACGTCCACGGGGGAGGCGAGCACCGACTCGGGCAGCACACCGGTGGCCGAGGTCAGGAACCAGAGGAGTACGAGGCCCACGGGTCCGGAGGCCCGGCGTACCGAACGCGGCAGCTGGAAGCGGCGGGTGGTGCGGGCGGCACCGCGGATCGTGACCCGGGGTGCCCGGTGCGGGGGACTGTCGGGGGGCGGCAGCGGGGCCAGGGGCGCCGCGTCGAGCGGTTTGGTCGTCATGGCGGGGTTCCTCTCGCGGGTCTCGGGGGCCTGGGAGCAGCCGTGGGCCTCGGGGTCAGGCGGGGGTGGGTCCGGTCGCGGCCGGGCGGGTGGGGTCGGCGGACCAGGCGGACCAGGAACCGGCGAAGAGGGTCGCGTCGAAACCGGCGAGGGCGAGCGCGGCGATCTGGTGGGCGGCGGTGACACCGGAACCGCAGTACACGCCGATGCGCGACGCGTCGGCGGCACCCCGCTCCTCGAACCGCTTGCGCAGCAGTTCGGGCGACAGGAAGGTCCCGTCGGCCGCGAGGTTCTCCCCGGTGGGAGCGGAGACCGCGCCCGGGATGTGTCCCGCACGGGGGTCGACCGGCTCTACCTCACCCCGGTACCGTTCGCCGGCACGGGCGTCCAACAGAAGCCCGTCGCGGGCGAGTTCGGCAGCGCCGTCCGCATCGGTGAGCGGCAGTCCGCCGGCACTCAGAACGACATCGCCGGGTTCCGGGTCGGCGGGAATCCCGGACTCCTGCGGCAGCTCCGCCACCCGCCAGGCCCCCAACGCCCCGTCCAGCAGCCGCACGTCGGTCACTCCGGCGTACCGGAGCAGCCACCAGGCCCGAGCGGCGGCGGTGTTGCCCAAGTCGTCGTACACGACGACCGGTTGGTTTTGCCCGAGCCCCCAGCTGCGGGCTGCCGCCTGCAGCTCCGCGAGGTCGGGCAGCGGATGCCGGCCACCCTCCGGGCTGGGCGGCGCGGCCAGCTCGGTGTCCAGGTCGACGTACACCGCGCCCGGGATGTGCGCGTCGGCGTAGTGGTCGCGGCCGTACGGGTCGCCGAGTGCCCAGCGGGCGTCGAGGACGAGGGGCGGGTTCTCGGAGGCGAGGGCGTCGCGCAACTCGGAGACGGTCGTCGTCACACGCGAGGTGCTCATACGAGACCCTCCGCGATCACGGGCAGCTCGGGGGAGAGGCGCAGCCGTTCGAGGAAGAGGACGACAGCGGCGGCGGCGGTGCGATGCAGCGCGTCGTTGAGCACGTCGTGCCGGCCGCCGGTGAAGGTCACCGTCCGGACGTGTCCGTGGCCCTCGTAGACGCTCAGTGCCCGGTCGAGCGGGCTGACCGGGTCGTCCTTGCCGTGCAGGGCGAGCACGGGCACCTGGATCCGGTCGAGGTGCGGCTCCGGGAGCTCGACGGTCGCCTCGATCGCACCGCGCCGGAAGGCGGGGTCGTCGGTGAGACGCCTCTGGTGGGTCGGGCAGGCGGTCCGCGCCACCAGTTCGTCGTCCCAGCTCCCCGGCTCCCAGTGGCCGGTGGGCAGGCCCACGAGAATCAGCGCGTCGACGCCCGCCGGGTGCTCGGCGGCGACCTGAAGGGCGTACCGGGCACCCGTGTCCGAGCCGACGAGGACCTTCGGGCCCGGTAGTGACTCGTCGGCGAGGAGCTTGGCCGCCTCGTCGAGCACGGACGGATCGGCGGACGGGTCGCCCAACGCTCGTACACGGTAGGCGTCGAAGGCGAGACGGCGGCCGAACCGCTCGTACACACCACCGTGTTCGCCCCGGCCCGGTAGCACGATCAGCGTGCCACGCGCGGCGAGACCTTCGGGTTCGTCCCAGGAGGTGGGGGCGGAGGAGGGCGAGGAAGAGGACATGAGGGAACAACTCCCGTTTCAGGGCAGGCAAAAGGGCGCGCGGAGAGAGGGGACGGGGTGAAGGGATGGAGAGAACGGTGGATCGGGAGGACGGCCTACCGGCACGTGAGCAGCGGGAAGCCGATCAGCGGAGGCCGTACGGAAACGCCGGGAGGCGGCGTGGGATCAACGACAGCGCGCGCTGCACGCCACGCCGAAGTCAATGACTCGGCGCTGCGTGAGAAGAGCAGCAGATGCGGTCGGATACGCCATGCGCTCATCATGACCGGCACCGGTGCGCCACGTCCAACGACGATTCCGCATCGAAATCGATCGGAATCCGTGATCGATCGGGAATGGCGATCGGTGAGCCGTGCGGACTACGGTCGCCCTATGCCCCAACCAGTGCTCGACATCGTGGCATTGCGCAGCCTGACCGCGATCGCCGACCACGGCGGCTTCCATCGCGCGGCCCAGGCGCTCGCCCTCAGCCAGTCCGCGGTCAGCCAGCACGTCCGCCGACTGGAGAAGACGCTGGGCCGGCCCGTCGTCGAGCGTGAGGGCCGGGGCACACGGTTCACCCCGGAGGGCCGACTGCTGCTCGAACAGGCCCGCCGGGTCCTCGCCGTCCACGACGAGGCCGTACGCACGCTGCTCGACGTCGACGGCGACACGATCACCCTCGGCTCCACCGAGCACGCGGCCGACCAGTTCCTGCCCCTGCTGACCGCGGCCGTCGAGGCGGTGCGTCCCGGCTGTCGGGTGCGGTTCCGTATCGACCGGTCGGCGCGCCTGGTGGAAGCGGTGGAGCGCGGCAGCGTCGATGTCGCCGTGTACGTCACGGAGGCCGCCGCGACGGAGGGCACGTCGGTCGGTGGCCTGCCGCTGACCTGGCACGCGCCGCCCGGCTGGGTGCGCCCGCCCGCCCCGGCCCCCGTCCCGCTGGTCGCGATCGAGGACCCGTGCGCCATTCGCCGCCGGGCCATCGCGACCCTCGCCGAGCAGGGCGTCGCGGCATCGGTGGTCGGCGACGCGGGCTATCTGGCGGGCGTCCTCGACCTCGCCCGCACCGGCCGGGGCGTGGCCCTCCTGGCCACGGTGGGCCCGGCCCCCGACGGCCTCACCCCGTACGAGGGACTGCCCCCGGTCCCCCCGATCCCGATGAGCGCCCTGGCCCGCCCGGGCACTGACCCGGCAACGGTAGAGGCGGCATTCGCGGCGGTAAGACAACTACTGAGTTGAGGAAAATCGCGCCTGTTAAGGGGCGCGGGGAACTGCGCGACAAGCCCACACCGACCCGCAGTAGACGAACTACCTATCCACTCAGCTTCCCAACGTCCGCGCCAGCGCAGCACGTTGAAGCGGCAAAACCTCACCGTGCAGCTCGCGCCCCCGAGCCGTCAGAGCGACCCGCACCCCCCGCCGGTCCTCCACGCACATGCTCCGCTCGACCAGCCCGTCCTTCTCCAGCCGCCCGATGAGCCGCGACAGCGCGCTCTGGCTGAGGTGGACCCGTCCGGCGATGTCCTGCACCCGGCACTGCTCACCCGGGTCGGAGGCGTCCGCCGCACAGGCAGCCTCGGCGACGAGGACGTCGAGCACCTCGAAGTCGCTGGCGCCCAGGCCGTGCGGATGCAGTGCGCGGTCGATCTCGCACATCGTGCGCGCATGCGCCGCCAGGATGTCCCGCCACTGGTCCGCCAGCCCCGCACCGGCCCTGTTCGTTGCCATGCACCCCATGTTAATGCGTATGCATAAAAAACGACGTGGCCGAGGTGATGTGATCGCCGACTCAGGCAGATCCCCGCTTGATCAGCTCGGTGGGCAGGATCACCGCTGCCGGGTCCTCGCCGCCGATCTGCGCGAGCAGCACCCGGACCATCTCGGCGCTGATCCGGTCGTAGGGCTGTCTGATGGTCGTCAGCTGGGGCCGGGCGGCCAGTGCGGCCGAGGAGTCGTCGAAGCCGCCCACCGACACATCCCCTGGGACGCTGCGTCCAGCCCGCTCCAGTGCCGTGAGCACACCCTGTGCCATCAGGTCGGACGCGACGAACACGGCGTCCAGGTCCGGGGACTGGGCCAGCAGTCGTTCCGCGCCGGCCTCGCCGCTGGCCCGGCTGTAGTCGCCGGAGACGACGAGGCGGTCGTCGTGCTCGATGCCCTCCTCGGCCAGGACCTCGCGGTAACCGGCGAGGCGTTCCACGCCGCCCGGGGTGTCGAGCGGGCCGGTCACCACGCCGATGCGGCGCCGGCCCAGCGACAGGAGATGGCGGACCATGTCCCGGGCGCCGTCGCGGTCGGCCGCCGCCACGTAGCTCACCTTGGAGCCGAGTCCGATCGGTTTGCCGCAGGCCACCAGCGGTACGCCCGCCTCGCACAGCTCCTGCGCGACCGGGTCACCGGAGTGGCTGGAGACCAGCAACACCCCGTCGACATGGCCGGCGGTGATGTAGCGCGTGATGCGGCGCCGTTCGTCCTCCGTGCCCGCCAGCATCAACAGCAGCGGGATGTCGTGCGCCGCCAGTGCCTGGGTGCAACCCCGCAGCAGGACATTGAAGTTGGGGTCCTCGAAGAAGCGTTCCTGAGGCTCCGTCAGCAGGAAGCCGATCGAGTCGGAACGGCCGGTGATGAGCGAACGGGCGTGGCGGTTCACCACGTAACCCGTTTTGCGGATAGCGGCGTTCACCGCCTCGTGGGCGGTCGGGCTGACGTAGTGCCCGCCGTTGAGCACGCGCGAGACGGTGCCTCGGGACACTCCCGCCTCGCGTGCCACGTCGTGGATCGTCGGCGGTTTGCGCCGGCCCCCGGTATTGCTCATGGTCATGACTTTACGGCTCCGGACAGCAGGTCGAGGCTCCAGAACCGCTGGATGACCAGGAACAGAGCGATGAGCGGGATGACCGCCAGGAGCGCGCCCGTGATCACCAGCGTGTAGAGGGCCGGGGTGTTCGCTCCCTGTTCGAGAAGCGTGAACAGACCCAGGGTGATCGGGAACTTCTCGTCGTCGCTGAGCATGATGTAGGGGAGCAGGAAGTTGTTCCACACGGCCACGAACTGGAACAGGAACACCGTCACCAGGCCCGGGATCATCATCGGCAGCGCGACCCTGGTGAAGATGCGCCACTCGCTCGCGCCGTCCATCCGCCCGGCCTCGACCACATCGGCCGGCACCGCCGCGGCGGCGTAGATCCGCGCGAGGTAGATCCCGTACGGGGACAGGATCAGAGGCAGCAGCACGGACGCGTACGAGTCCGTGATGTCGGCCTTCGCCAGCAGCAGGTACTGGGGGATCGCGAGGATCACCGGCGGCATCAGCACGCCCGCCATCAGGACGCTGAACACCGTCTCCCGGCCGCGGAAGCGGTAGATCGCCAGCGCGTAGCCGCTGATCGCCGAGACAGCTGTCGACAGGAAGGCACCGAGGCCGGCGTAGAGGGCGGAGTTGCCCATCCACTTCCAGTAGACGCCGTCGCGGTAGGCGCTCAGCTCCTTCACGTTGTCCGTGAAGCCGCTGCCGGGCAGGAACGTGAACGTGGAGAACAACTCGCTGCCCGACTTCGTCGCCGCGATCACCACCCACGCGACCGGCAGCAGGCAGTACAGCGCGCCCAGCAGAAGCGTGATCGTCGGGATCAGGGCGATCCGGCTGCGCAGTGGCGGGCGCTGCGCGGTGCCGGGCCTGGTGCCCGTCGCCGCTTCCGCCTTGCCCACGGCAAGAGAACTCATCGTGCTGCCTCCTGCTTGTTACGGGAGTTCGCGGTCCGCAGGAAGCCGAACGACAGGACCAGCGTGACGATCGCGATGATCGTCGCCTCGGCCGCGGCCGAGTAGATGTCACCCTTGCCGAAGGCGTCCTGGTACACCTTCATCAGCGGACTCCACGTCGTGGACACGGAGTTGGTGAGCGGCTTGAGCGTGGTCGGCTCGCTGAACACCTGGAGCGTCGCGATGATCGAGAAGAAGAAGGTCAGTACCAGCGAGGGCGCCACCATCGGGATCTTGATCCGGAGCGCGATCTGCAGCGGGGTGGCGCCGTCGAGCTTCGCCGCCTCGTACACCTCGGCCGGGATGGACCGCAGCGAGGTGTAGATGACGATCATGTTGAAACCGGTACCGCCCCACACCGCGATGTTCGAGAGGGCGAGATACAGCGGACCGCCGTCCAGCAGGTCCGGCTGCGGCATCCCCAGCTTGTCGAGCACGAAGTAGAACGGGCTGACGTCCGGCAGGTACAGGAAGCCCCAGAGCAGCGCGGCGACGACGCCCGGAACGGCGTACGGCAGGAAGATCGCGAGGCGGGTGAAGGGGGTGAACCGCACCTTTTCCGCGTCGAGCATCAGCGCGAAGACAAGGGCGAGCCCCAGCATCACCGGGACCACGATCGCGCCGTAGCCGGCCACGCGCAGCGCGCCGCCCAGCAGCTCGCTGTCGGTGAGGGCGTCGGTGTAGTTCCCGATGCCCGCCCAGACCTCCTTGCGCGCCCCGGCACCGAGGCCCAGGCCGGAGACCTTCACCTTGTGCAGGCTCAGCCAGAGCGCGTAACCGATGGGCAGCGCGAAGAAGAGGGCGAACAGGATCACCGCGGGAAGGAGGAAGGCGTACGGGGCCGACCTGACCCCGTACGACCTCCGGCGTGCGCTCGTCACTCCGCGACTCCGAAGCCCTGCTTCTTGAGGTCGGCGACCGTGTCGTCCTGCATCGTCTTCAGGGCGGCACCGAAGTCCGACTTGTTCTTCGCGGCCGAGGCGAACGCGTCCTTGAACGAGGTGTACGCCACGTTCACGTTCGGGCCCCACGCGGAGGGCGCCGTGGTCTTCGCGATCTCGGCGGCCTGGGTGTAGAAGTCCGCCTGGTTGGAGAAGAACTCGGGGGACTTGACGAACGCGCCGCTGAGCTGGGCGCCCGTGGCGGCCGGATAGATCCCGCCCTCCTTGGCGAGCGCGGCCAGCGCGTCACGGTCGGTGTTCAGCCAGGCGGCGAACTTCGCGGCGGCCGACTTGTGGCCCGAGTCGGTGGTGACGGCGGTCGAGGAGCCGCCCCAGCTGCCCGTCACGTCCTCGCTCGCCGACCACTGGGGGAGCGGGGCCATGGCCCACTTGCCCTTGGTGTCAGGCGCGGCCGTCGTCAGCGTGCCCGGCGCCCACACCGCGCTGACCCACGCGATCTGCTTGCCGGTGTCGAGCGCCTTGTTCCAGGCCGGGGTGTACATCGGCTGGTTGTCGATGGCGCCCTCCTTGACCAGGTCGCCCCAGAACGTGGCGACCTTCTGGGTCGCCGCGTCGTCGATACCGACCTTCCACTTCTCGCCGGAGGTCGTCCACCACTTGGCGCCGGCCTGCTGGGCGAGCCCCGCGAACAGACCGGAGTCGTTGGCGGAGAAGGTGGTGAGGTCCTTGTCCGGGGCCTTCTTCTTCAGGTCCCGGGCGGTCTGGGCGAACTCGGCCCACGTGGTCGGGACCTTCAGGCCGTACTCCTTGAAGAGGTCCTCGCGGTAGTAGAACATCATCGGCCCGATGTCCTGCGGCACCGCGTACACCGCGTCCGTGCCCAGGGTCGTCTGCTGCCAGACACCCTCGGCGAAGTCCTTCTTCGCGTCGCCGACATCGCCCGAGATGTCCGCGAGCGCGTCATTGCTGACCAGGGTTGGGAGCGCCTGGTACTCGGCCTGCACCAGGTCCGGCGCCTTCTTGGCCTTGTGCGCGGTGAGGATCTTGGTGACCAGTGTGTCGCCGGAGGCCTGCTTCTTCACCGTGACGGTGATCTGCTGCTCCTTGCCCGGCCCCTTGTTCCACAGGTCGACGACCTTGTCCATGCCGGGCGTCCAGGTCCAGTACGTCAGCGACACCGGGCCCGACTGGGCTTCGCTGTCGTCGTCGGACCCGCAAGCGGCGAGTGTGGTGGCGCCGAGCGTGATGGCGACTGCGGTTGCCACGAGGCGCCACTGCTTCGTGTTCGGCATGGAACGTTCTCCCCTGACCTGGTGCGGCCCTCGCCTGCTGCGAAAGCCCGCCATGCTTCTGTGAGCGTTCACAGTAGAGAAACACACTGGACACTTGTCAATGGTTGTTGCCGTGCGGTTATCTAGGGCCCGCACCGCGAAACCGGTGTGTGCACGTTCCCAAGATATGTTCCACAGTGACCCACCAACCGGGAGACATTCCATGCCGGAGACCACCCCCACGGGCCTCACCAGGCTGGCCTTCGGCGGGGACTACAACCCCGAGCAGTGGCCGGAGAGCGTCTGGCAGGAGGACGTCCGGCTGATGCGCGAGGCCGGCGTCACGATGGTGAGCGTCGGAATCTTCTCCTGGGCCCTGCTGGAGACCGCCCCCGGGGTGTACGACTTCGGCTGGCTCGACCGCCTGCTGGACCTGCTGCACGAGAACGGCATCCGCGCCGACCTCGGCACGCCCACGGTGGCCCCGCCGGCCTGGTTCTACCGCGAGCACCCGGACGCGCTCCCGGTCACGCCCGAGGGCGTGCGCTACGAGTTCGGCTCCCGCGCCGCGATCTGTCACAGCAACGCCGACTACCGCGCCGCCGCCGCGAACATCACCACGAAGCTCGCCGAGCACTACGGCACCCACCCGGCGCTCGCCATGTGGCACGTGCACAACGAGTACGGCGTCCCCGTCTCGGCCTGCTACTGCGACTCCTGCGCGGCCCACTTCCGCCGCTGGCTGGAGACGGCGTACGAGACGGTCGACGGCGTCAACGCGGCCTGGGGAACCGCCTTCTGGGGCCAGCGGTATGCCACGTTCGAGCAGATCAACCCGCCGCGCGCCGCACCCACGGTCGGCAACCCGGGCCAGGCCCTCGACTACAAGCGGTTCGCCGACACCACCATGCGCGAGAACTTCGTGATGGAGCGGGACATCCTGCACCGTCTCTCGCCCGGCACCCCGGTCACCACGAACTTCATGACCGCCCTCAGCCAGTGCGACTCCGTCGACTACTGGGCCTGGGGCCGCGAGGTCGACATCGTCACCAACGACCACTACCTGATCACCGACGGCCGCCGCACCCACGTCAACCTGGCGATGGCCGCCGACCTCACCCGCTCCGTCGGCGGCGGCGCCCCCTGGATCCTGCTGGAGCACTCCACCTCGGGCGTCAACTGGCAGGCCCGCAACCCCGCGAAGGCACCGGGCCAGATGGCCCGCAACTCCCTCGCCCACGTGGCCCGGGGCTCCGAGGGCGCGATGTTCTTCCAGTGGCGCCAGTCCCGGCGCGGCGCCGAGAAGTTCCACTCGGCGATGCTCCCGCACGGAGGCACGGAGACCCGCGTCTGGCGCGAGGTCGTCGAACTCGGCGCCTCCCTCGACTCGTTGGCGTCGATCCGAGGCACTCGCACGGTCGCCGACGTCGCCGTCCTGTGGGACTGGCACTCCTGGTGGGCGCAGAACCTCCAGTGGCGCCCCAGCGAGGACCACGACCCGCGCGAGCGCGCCGACGCCTTCTACGAGGCCCTGTACGACCGCCACCTCACCGTCGACTTCGCCCACCCGGAAGCCGACTTGTCGGCCTATCCCCTTGTCGTCGTTCCCGCCCTGTACCTGATGACGGAGGCCGCCGGGAACAACCTCAGGGAGTACGTAGAGAGCGGCGGCACCCTCGTCGTCTCGTACTTCTCCGGCATCGTCGACGAGCACGACGCCGTGCACGAGGGCCCCTACCCGGGTGCCCTGCGCGACGTACTCGGCCTGACCGTCGAGGAGTTCTCGCCGCTGCTCCTGGGCGACGCCGTGCGCATCACCGGCCCCGACGGCTCCGAGCTGACCGGCGACGTGTGGACCGAGTTCGTCGTCCCGCGCGGCGCCGAGACGGTGTGGACGTACGCCGACGGACTCACCGCCGACCACCCGGCCGTCACCCGCCACCGCCTCGGCGAGGGCACCGCCTGGTACGTGTCGACCCGCCTCGACGCGCACGGCCTGGACGCCCTGCTCGGCTGGGCCACCGAGGACGCCGACATCGCACCCCGCGCCGACCTCCCGCACGACGTCGAACTCGTTCGCCGGACCGGTGAGTCGGGCACCTACCTGTTCGCCGTCAACCACACCGCGTCGGACGCCAAGGTGCCCCTGGAGGTTTCCGGCACCGAACTGCTGACGGGCGAACGAGCCTCGGGCCGCCTCGCGCTGCCCGCCGGAGCCGTCCGGGTCGTACGACTCGACGGCTGAGCCGCAAGTTCCCCTCCGCCCGTGCGTGCCACGAGAGCCGCGGGCGGAGGGGCCCCTCCCGCCCCTCAGGAGGGACACCCCCCCAACCCATCACGTCGAAGGGACGACGGACGACGATGTTCCATCCCAGACGCACACCAGGGCGCACAACCAGGCGCACACTCAGGGCCCTGCTGCTCCCGCTCGCCGCAGGCCTTGCCCTCACCGCGCTCCCCGCAACCTCGGCGCAGGCGGCCAGCACCCTCACCAACGGCGGCTTCGAGGCCGACGGTTCGGGTGCGGCCGTCCCCAACGGCTGGTCGGAGTACGGCGACACAGGTGCCTCGTACGTGGAGTCCGGTGGCCACGGCGGCAGTTACCGCCTGTCCCACTACTCCGCCTCCGCCTACAAGGTGGAGACCTACCAGTACCTGTCCGGGCTGACCAACGGCAACTACAAGCTCACCGCGTGGGTGCGCTCGGGCGGCGGCCAGAAGTCGGCCTACATAGCGCTGAAGAACTGCGGCAGCTCCGAGCAGCGCACCGACCTGCCCGTCTCCGCCAGCGGGTGGATCCGGATCGTCGTGCCGATCGCCGTGACGAACAACCAGTGCACGATCAGCGTCAACTCCGATGCCAACGCGGGCAACTGGATCAACGTCGACGACCTGACCTTCGCCTCCGGCACGGGCGGGGTGCCCGTCAAGGGCGCCGACATCTCCTCCCTCCCCAAGAGCGAGGCCAAGGGCGGTGTCTACAAGACCGCTTCGGGAACGACGAGCGACGCGCTCACCGTCCTGAAGAACTCCGGCATGAACTACGCGCGGGTCAAGGTCTGGGTCAACCCGGCCGACGGCTACAACAACAAGGCGCGTGTCCTCGCCCTCGCCAAGCGCATCAAGGCGCAGGGCATGAAGCTGCTGGTCGACTTCCACTACTCGGACATCTGGGCCGACCCGGGTGCCCAGACCAAGCCGTCCGCATGGGCCGGACACTCCTACAGCCAGTTGAAGACGGACGTCTACAACCACACGTACGACGTACTCAACGCCCTCAAGTCCCAGGGCACCACCGCCGACATGGTCCAGGTCGGCAACGAGATCAACGGCGGCATGCTGTGGTCCGAGGGCTCGACCGACAACTGGTCGCAGCTTGCCGGGCTGCTCAACTCCGGCTACAACGCGGTCAAGGCGGTCAACTCCGGCACGACCGTCGCGCTGCACCTGGCCAAGGGCGGCGACCTGTCGGGCACCCGCTGGTGGTTCGACAACGCGGTCTCCAACGGCGTGAAGTTCGACGCCATCGGCCTGTCCTACTACGGCTACTGGCACGGTTCGCTCTACGACTTCCAGACCACCCTGGACGACGCGGCCTCCCGCTATGGCAAGCCGGTGTTCGTCGCCGAGACGGCCTACCCCTTCCGTCTCGACAGCAAGGACTCGCACGAGAACATCATCGACACGACTGGTGAGCTCGTCTCCGGGTACGCGGCGTCCACGGCCGGACAGTCGGCCTGGTTCCGGGACATCCTGAACGTCGTGGAGGCGGTTCCGAACGGCCGCGGCCTCGGCGTCTTCTACTGGGAGGCGACCTGGACCGCGGTCACCGGCAACGGCTGGGACCCCACGGACGCGTCCTCAGGCAATGGCTGGGAGAACCAGGCCCTGTTCGGCTACGACGACAAGGCGCTCCCCGCGATGACGTGGTTCAGCCACCGCTGAGCCAGAAGTGACCAGGGTCCGGCTGCCTGAGGGGGGTGGCCGGGCCCCTGCGCGTTGGGCTGCAAGGGCTTGCTCGAACTCACGTGCGTGGCGGAAAGAGTTCGACCTCGGCCAAGAGGTGCGAAGCCCCGTACGCGGCGGCCCCGACTGCGGGACATTGGGAGACACAGCAAGCGGTGACCGGGACGAGGAGGCGCGATGCTGAAGAGACCGACAGGCGGGCAACGCCTGGAGATCCTGGAGTGGCTGAAGAACCCGGGCGCGCACTTCCCGCCCCAACGACACGGCGATCCCGTCGAGGACGGCGTGACGGCGGCGGCCGTCGCCGCGAAACTCGGCGTTCCCCTCTCCGTCGCCACCACCCACCTGGGCCTGCTCGCGGGCATCGGCGCGGTCCGGACGAAGCGGATCCGCTGGCGCACCTTCTATCGGCCCGACGAGGTGCGCATCGCGGAAGTGGCCCGCATGTTCGAGAAGGGTTGGTAGGAGAGGGCTGTCTGACGGCGGAGTGTTCTGCGGGCCGGCGGAGGCCTGTCCCGCCCACGCGGCGGAGCCGTAGATCGATACAGCCCCACGCCCCTGTCGGGGCGCAGCCCCCGTACGCCCGGCGTTACCCTGTTGACCGGCCGCGATCCCCGCTCGCGGCGCGGCGGTGGGGCCCGCCGTATCCGAACCGCGTCCCTGCTCGCGCACACAGGCGCGTAGGAGACGTACGGCCATGACAGCCCCCGACATCCCGACCGGGACCGCCGCCGCCCAGCCGCGTCCATCCGTCCTCCTCGGGCAGGCACCGGTCGTCGCGGTGGTCGCGATCGGCGGCGCGATCGGTGCCTGCGCCCGGTACGCGGCCTCCCTCGCCTGGCCCGCGCAGACCGGCGGATTCCCCTGGACCACCTTCTGGGTCAATGTCGTCGGCTGTGCCGTGATCGGCGTGTTCATGGTGGTCGTCACGGAGATCCGGACCGCCCACCACCTCGTACGCCCCTTCTTCGGCACCGGAGTGCTCGGCGGTTTCACCACCTTCTCGACGTACGCCGTCGACATCCAGAAGCTGGTCGACCACGGCCACCCCGGCACCGGGCTCGCCTACCTCGCAGCGACCCTGTTCGCCGCCCTCGCGGCCGTGACGCTCGCCGCGACCGCGACCCGCCGGGTCCTGAAGCGGAGGCGACGATGACCGGGCCGACCGGCAGCGCCCTGCGCGTGACCGTCCTCGAAGCGGACGAGAACGGTAAGAAGTCGTTGTGAACTGGCTGCTCGTCATCGTGGGCGGAATGGTCGGCGCGCCCCTCCGCTATCTCACCGACCGGGTGGTCCGGTCCCGGCACGACACGGTCTTCCCGTGGGGCACCCTCGCCGTCAACGTCACCGGCTGCCTGGTCCTCGGCCTGCTCGCCGGCGCCGCCCCGGGCCCGAACCTCCAGCTGCTCCTGGGCACGGGCCTGTGCGGTGCGCTGACCACGTACTCGACCTTCTCCTACGAGACGCTGCGGCTGACCGAGGACGGGGCAGGTCTCCTCGCCGTCGCCAACGTCATGGTGAGCGTGTCGGCCGGTCTCGGGGCGGCTTTCGCGGGCGTGTGGCTGGGTGGCGCGCTGTAGGCGGACGGCGTCCGGGTCTTGCCGGTGTGTAGTAGGACTGAGCCCGCCGCAGCCCGTCCCTCCCCAGCAGAACTGGATTCCATGAGCGCCATCTCCGTCGGTCAGGCCGTCGTCCTCGGAGCCGTCGAGGGGGTGACCGAGTTTCTGCCGGTCTCCTCGACCGGCCATCTGAAGATCACCGAGGGGCTGATGAACATCCCCGTCGACGACAACGCCGTGGTCGGGTTCTCGGCCGTCATCCAGGTCGGTGCGATTGCCGCGGTGTTCGTGTACTTCTTCAAGGACATCGTCCGGATCGTCTCCGCCTGGGGGAGGGGCCTGCGCGACCGCGACGAGCGCCACCACCACGACTACAAGTTCGCCTGGTGGGTCATCTACGCCACGATCCCGATCGTCGTCGTGGGCCTCGCCGCCAAGCCGCTGATCGAGGGCCCGCTGGCCTCGCTGTGGGTGGTCGCCGCCTCGCTGATCGTCGGGAGCGGGGTGATGTGGGCCGCGGACCAGATGGGCCGGCACAAGCGCGGCGAGGGCGACACCACCTTCAAGGACGCGATGCTGGTGGGCAGTTCACAGATCCTCGCCCTCCTGTTCCCCGGCTTCTCCCGCTCCGGCGCCACCATGTCGACGGCGCTGATCCTCGACCTCGACCGGGTCGCCGCCACCCGGCTCTCCTTCTTCCTCGGCATCCCCGCCCTGACCGGCGCCGGGCTGTACGAGCTGAAGGACGCCCTGGGCGCGGGCGTGGGCCTCGCGCCGCTGGCCGTCGGCACGGTGGTGTCCTTCGTCGTCGCCTACGGCTCCATCGCCTGGCTGCTGAAGTTCGTCGCCAAGCACTCCTTCAACGCCTTCGTGATCTACCGGATCGTCGTGGGTGTGCTGCTCTTCGGGCTGCTGGGAGCGGGTGTACTGAACTGAGCGCCCAGGTCGAGACGGAACCGTTCGTGCGTCCGCCCGGGATCCCGGGGGCGCGGTGAACGCTCTCCGGTGGGGCGAAACCCCATGCGCCGGTAGAGGCCTCGCGCGGCGCTGTTGCCTTCCACCACCGTGAGCGAAACCGAAGTGGCCCCCTGCTCGGCCGCGTGCGCGGGGGCCGCGCCGATCAGTGCTTCTCCCACGCCTCGCCCCCGCCGGGCCGGCGCCACCCACATCGCGTCGAGCTGGCGCTCATCCCGACTCCGCCCTTCGGTCGGCGCCGGTGGCGCCACCAGAGCGACGACACCCACCGCCTCCTCCGCGGCCCGGGCCAGGAACCAGACGCCGGCCAGGATCCGCCGTCGCCAGAAGGCCTCGGATCTCGCCGCCTCGTCCGCCAGGACGGCACCGAACGCGTCCCTGGTCCGCCTCCAGCGCACGCAGACGAAGCGCTCTGAGCAGGGTCCAGTCCTCGTCCGTCAACCGCTCCACTCGCAGCATGCGTCCATGGTCGAGGCCGCCTCCGCGGGGCTTCCACAGATTTTCCCGCCGGGGGTCGAAGGCGTGCCCGAATCGGCGGCTTGGCCGCTCGAACCCTTGACAGTCCCGTCCCTTCACCCGCAGGATCACCCCCGTGAACCTGTCAGACAGCCAGACAGGTGACTCAGTGCCGCGGCGCGTCAGCGCGATGGAAGCGGTCCTCGGTCATCTGCGCAGCGCCATCGAGCGCGGAGATTACGCCGTGGGGGACAAGCTCCCCTCCGAGGCCGAGCTGTGCCGACGCCTGGAGGTGAGCCGGCCCGTACTGCGGGAGGCCCTGCGGGCCCTGCAGACCATGGGCCTGACCGTCTCCAAGACCGGCAAGGGCACCTTCGTGGTGTCCAGCACCGTCGAGGACCCCACCTTCGGCGACTACGCGGCCAGCGACCTCCTCGAAGTCCGCCGGCACGTCGAGATCCCGGTCGCCGGCTACGCGGCCGTACGACGGACTCCCGAGGACCTCGACCACCTCGCGCACCTGCTGGACCGCATGGAGCACGAGACCGACACCACCGCGTGGGTCGCCATGGACACCCTCTTCCACCTGGCCGTGGCGCAGGCCGCCCAGAACCCGGTGTTCCGCCGGGTGATCGAGGAGATCCGGGACGCGCTGGCCCGTCAGTCGGCCTTCCTGAACGAGCTGGGCGGCCGGCGTGAGCAGTCCAACCGCGAGCACCGGGCGATCGTCGAGGCGCTGATCGACCGGAGCGAGGACGACGCGGTGGCGGCCATGTCCCACCACCTCGACCGGGTCTCCACGACCCTCACCGACATCGTGCGCGCCGCGCACACGGACATCCTCCACGAGACATCCCCGGAAGGCGGACCCGAGGCGTGAGCGAGCAATCCCTGCAGGACGGTACGGAGAACAGTGCGGTGAACGGGACCGCGCAGAAGAAGGCCGTCCACGTCGACGCCGGTGACGCGGGCTACAGCAAGTCGCTGAAGGCCCGGCACGTCAACATGATCGCCATCGGCGGCGCCATCGGCACCGGCCTGTTCCTCGGCGCCGGCGGCCGGCTGGCCGAGGCCGGCCCGTCCCTCTTCATCGCCTACGCCGTCTGCGGCGTCTTCGCCTTCCTCGTCGTCCGGGCACTGGGCGAACTCGTCCTGTACCGGCCCTCGTCCGGCGCGTTCGTGTCGTACGCCCGTGAGTTCCTGGGTGAGAAGGGCGCCTACATCGCGGGCTGGATGTACTTCCTGAACTGGGCCACCACCGGCATCGCCGACATCACCGCGGTGGCCCTCTACACCCACTACTGGGGCCTGTTCTCCGACATCCCGCAGTGGGTGCTCGCGCTGATCGCCCTGGCGGTCGTCCTCACCGTGAACCTGATCTCGGTGAGGATGTTCGGCGAGATGGAGTTCTGGTTCGCCATCATCAAGGTCAGCGCCCTCGTCGTCTTCATGCTGATCGGCATCTTCCTGCTGGTCACCCAGCACGAGGTCGACGGCACCACCCCCGGCCCGTCCCTGATCACCGACAACGGCGGCGTCTTCCCCAACGGTCTGCTGCCCATGCTGCTGATCATCCAGGGCGTCGTCTTCGCCTACGCCTCCGTCGAACTCGTCGGTGTCGCGGCGGGCGAGACCGAGAACCCCGAGAAGATCATGCCGAAGGCGATCAACTCGATCATGTGGCGGGTCGGCCTCTTCTACGTCGGCTCGGTCGTCCTCCTCGCGATGCTGCTGCCGTGGAACAAGTACACGTCGGGCGAGAGCCCCTTCGTGACCGTCCTCTCCAACATCGGCATCCCGGCGGCCGGCGGTGTGATGAACCTGGTCGTCCTCACGGCGGCCATGTCGTCCCTCAACTCGGGCCTGTACTCCACCGGCCGCATCCTGCGTTCGATGGCGATGTCCGGTTCCGCGCCGAAGTTCACCGGCAACATGAGCCGCAGCCAGGTCCCGTACGGCGGCATCCTGCTCACCAGCGGCTTCTGCGTACTCGGCGTCGGCCTGAACTTCGTCGTCCCCGCCGACGCGTTCGAGATCGTGCTGAACTTCGCCGCGATCGGCATCCTCGCCACCTGGGGCATGATCATGGTCTGCCACCTGGTGTTCTGGCGGAAGACCGAGAACGGCGAACTGACCAGGCCGAGCTACCGCCTCCCCGGCTCCCCGTGGACCGAGCTCGTGACGCTGGCCTTCCTCGCCTCCGTCCTCGTCCTGATGTACGCCGACGGCGGCGCCGGCCGCACCACCGTACTGTGTCTCCCGCTGATCGCCGGGGTACTGGTCGCGGGCTGGTACGGCGTCCGTGCCCAGGTGGCCCGCAAGGCCGCCGAGGCGAGCGGAACCAATCAATCCAACCAGTCCACCGAAGCCGATGGGTCGGCCGGAGCCGACGCGTGAACCACGCAGTGATGCAGGATGAAGTAATGCAGGAAGCAGCGCAGACAGCCATGTACGGCAGTTCTCTGGCGGACGCACCCGCGATCCGTGAACCCCTCCACTCGCCCGTCGCGCACCTGGTGCGCGGCGGGGTCATCGAGGGAATCCACTACGGTTCCGTCGTCGTCCTCGGCGCCGACGGCCAGGTGGAACTGCAGGTGGGCGACATCGAGGCGGCCTTCTATCCGCGTTCGGCCCTGAAGCCGGTCCAGGCGGTGGCCATGCTCAGGGCGGGCCTGCCCCTCGACGGCGAGCTGCTCTCCCTGGCCGCGGCCAGCCACTCCGGCGAGGAACGCCACCTGGCCGGTTCCCGGCGCATCCTGGAGCTGGCCGGCCTCGCCGAGGACGACCTGCGCAACGTGCCGGACCTGCCGTTCGACCCGGTGGTCCGGGACGGCTGGATACGCGAGGGCCGCCTGCCCTCCCGCCTCGCCCAGAACTGCTCCGGCAAGCACGCGGCCATGCTCTACACCTGCGAGCTCAACGGCTGGCCCCTCGACAGCTACCTCGACCCCGGTCACCCCCTCCAGCAGGCGATCGCCGAGATCGTCGAGGACCTCACCGGCCAGCGCATCGCCCAGGTGACCGTCGACGGCTGCGGAGCGCCCCTCTTCTCCATCTCGCTGCACGGTCTGGCCCGGGCCGCGGCCCGGATCACCACCGCCGCTCCGGGCACCCCGGAGGCGCTGGTCGCCGACGCGATGCGCGACCACGCCGAGATGGCGTCCGGTTCGGGGCGAGACGTGGCCGCGCTGATGCGGGCCGTGCCCGGCCTGCTCAGCAAGGACGGCTTCGAGGGCGTCCAGGTCGCCGCCCTCCCGGACGGCCGGGCCGTCGCGGTGAAGATCGCCGACGGCGCGAACCGGGCCCGCGTCCCGGTGACCGCGGCGGCACTGGCCCGGGCCGGCGTCGACCCGGCGGCGCTCACCGAGTTCGCGGGTGAACCGCTGCTCGGTGGCGGCGAACCGGTCGGCCGTGTCCGCCCGGCCCGCGTGCTCGATCCGGTGCCGCGGCGGTAGGGGGATCCGCACGGATTTCTTCGCCCCGCCGCCCCTACCCGTCCCGTCCCTGGGGGCTGCCGCCCCCGGACCCCCGCTTCGGCCCTGAAGGGGCCTCGTCCTCAAACTCCCCCAGAGGGGGGACCCCCAGACGGGCTGGACAGGCGGGCCTCGTTCTCCAACGCCAGACGGGCTGAAATGCCGGCCCCCTCACGAAAGCAGGCCCGCCCCACCATGACCGCAGCAGCCCAGCGCAGCGCCGCCGCAGTCCACCGCAGCGAACACGACCTCCTCGGCGACCGTGATGTTCCCGCCGAGGCGTACTGGGGTGTCCACACCCTGCGCGCCACGGAGAACTTTCCCATCACCGGCATGACCATCTCCGCCTACCCGCACCTCATCGACGCCCTCGCCGCCGTCAAGGAGGCCGCCGCCCTCGCCAACGAGGAACTCGGGCTGCTGGAGCCGAAGAAGGCCGCCGCGATCG
>NZ_JAAGLT010000054.1 GCF_010548275.1 Streptomyces sp. SID12488 | reverse complement strand
CGTGGCCGCCGAACTCAACAGCCGCCCACGCAAAACGCTCGACTGGGAAACCCCAGCCGAGCGCCTCGCTAAGCTACTGGACCTAGCCAGCTGACCAGCAGTGTTGCAACGACCCCTGGAATTCGCCCTGTGGCGGGGGCCCGCGGCGGCCGGCGCCGGCGCCGAGGTGCGCGGGCACCCCCTGTTCACGCATCTCGACAACGAACGTCTGACGGTCGCCAAGGAAGCGGCGGACCTCACCCTCCGGCTCGGAGACGTGGAGCCGATCCTGGGAGCCTTGCGGGCACTGGCCGACCAGCATCGCCTGGACGAGCCGCTGCACAGCCGCCTGGTCCTCGCCCTGGCGATGTCCGGGCGGCAGGCCGAGGCCCTGGAGGTCTTCCACAGCCTGCGCGACCGGTTGCGCCACGAACTCGGAGTCAGGCCTTCGGCCGGTCTGAGCCAGGCCCACCAACAGGTACTGGCCGGGGCCCCGCTCGCGCCCCCGGCACCCGTCGCTCCCGTCGCGGCCGAATCGCCTCGTAAGGGCACGCTGCCCTCCCCTTTCCCGCGCCCCGCCCAACTACCGGCCGCGCCGTCCCACTTCGTGGGCCGGGACGCCGAAGTCGAACGCCTGCTGTCCCACTTCTCCTCCCACCTCTCCGCCCGCCTCTCTTCCGATGTCTCTTTCGGTTTCTCGTCCGGCAACGGCGCGACTCCCGAATCCCGGGCCCTGATCATCAGCGCGATCGGCGGCATGGCCGGCGTGGGCAAGACCACGCTCGCCCTCCACCTCGCCCACCAGGTCGCAGACCGGTACCCGGACGGGCAGTTGTACGTCAACCTCCGCGGCTTCGACCTCCACGGATCGGTGACGACGCCGGCGGAGGCGATCCGCGGCTTTCTGGAGAACCTCGGTATTCCCCCTGGTCGGATCCCCGACGAACTGGACGCTCAGGCCGCCCTCTACCGCAGCCTGCTGGCCACGCGACGTGTGCTGGTCCTGCTCGACAACGCCCGCGACGCGGAACAGGTCCGGCCCCTCCTTCCCGGATCGGCGGGCTCCCTGGTGCTCATCACGAGCCGAAACCAGCTGAGCAGCCTGGTGGCGGCTCACGGGGCGCACCCGTTGATGCTGGACGTCATGTCCGCCGAGGATGCCCGGGAAGCTCTCGTACGCCGGCTCGGGGCCGACCGTGTCGACAACGAGCCCGAGGCAACGGAAACGATCATCTCCCTGTGCGGCCGGCTCCCGCTGGCCCTGTCCGTCATCGCGGCCCGGGGCCTGATGAACCCTCATCTGCCGCTGAGCGCGATGGCCGAGCAGCTCCAGGAGGCCCACGGAAGTCTGGACGCCTTCCAGAGCATGGATCACTTCAGCGACGTACGGGCGGTGTTCGGGTGGTCCTACCGCACCCTCTCCGACGCGACCGCCCGCCTGTTCCGGCTGCTGTCGCTGCATCCCGGAGCCACTTTCGACACTCGCTCCGCCGCCGCGCTCGCCGGGCTCACCCTCCGCGATACCCGCACTCTGCTGGACGAACTCGTGCGGGCGCATCTCGTCGGTGTGGAGCAGCACGACCGTCATCGCCTCCACGATCTGCTGCGTGCCTACGGACGCGAGGCGACCGAAGCCCATGACACCCAGCACGACAGGAACGCGGCCGGGGAAAGGCTGTTCCAGCACTACCAGCGAACAGCGCACACCGCCCTGCGCCAACTGGACCCGGCCCGCATCTTCCCCACCCCCACCCTCACACCCGCCCCTGTCCCCGTCTCCGTCCCCGGTGGGAGCGGACCGGTCGCGCCCGACACCGGACTCAGCACCCCGGAAGCGGCGGTGCGATGGTTCCGGACGGAACGGCTCACACTGACCGAGCTCGTACGTCAGGCCGCGCGGGACAACCTGGCCGGCGACGCCTGGCGGCTGGCACGCCTGCTCGATCCGATGTACGCGCGGGTAGGGCACTGGCACGACTGGGCGGACCTCCAGCTCACCGCACTGGGCGCGGCCCAGCAGTCGGGGGACGCGACCGGCCTGGCACACGCGCACGCGGGCCTGGGACGGGCCCGGTCACTGCTGCGGCAGTACCGGTCCGGCGAGGAACACCTGAACCAGGCCCTCGCCCTGTTCGTGGCCTTCGGCGACGACATGGGTCAGGCGCACTGCCTGCGGCTGCTCGGCTGGCTGATGACCCGTACGGAACGCGACCACGAAGCGATCGACCGCACCCGGCAGGCCCTCGACCTGTACCGGATCGCCGGGCACCTCAGCGCCCAGGCCGAATGTCTCAACGCCCTTGCCTGGTTCCAGGCCTCGCTGGGCGCGTACGACGAATCCGTGACGAGCGCGGTGCGATCACTGCGGCTGTATCGCCGTACGTCCGACACCGGCGGGCCGGAGTACGCCCACGTCTGGGACACGCTGGCCTTCGCTCACCATCACCTCGGCAATCTGGCTCGGGCCCGTCTCTGCTACGAGCGGGCGATCCGTCTGCTGCGGGCAGGCGGGGACCGCTACAACGAAGCGGGCAGTATCAACCGGCTCGGGGACACGCTCGCTCTCGCCGGTGAGAGCGAGGCGGCTCGTGCCCGCTGGCGTGAGGCGGCCGGCATCATCGCGTCGATGGATCCGGACTGGGCGGCCGAGATCCAGCAGAAGATCGCCGCGGAGCCGAAGTGACACGGTCCTGGCCCCCCGGCATCCGTCATCGGGACAGACGCTGCCGCACCGACTCCGCGTCGGGGTGCGCGAGGCGGTCCAGGATCAGCAGAGCCTGGCGCCAGGAAGTACGGGCCTCGGCGCTGTCACCCGCCGCGTCCTGACTGTCGCCGATGTGGACGAGGGTGTCGGCTTCGAGGTATTCGTCGTGCAGGAGCCGGTAGAGCGTCAACGCGTGCCGGTAACAGTCGACCGCCCGCTCGTACGCGCCCAGATGGTGGTGGGCGTAGCCGAGGCTGTCCGAGGCGGCGGCTTCGCCGTTGACGTCGTCCAGGTGGTGGTGGAGATCGAGTGCCTGCCGGCACTCCACGAGCGCGTGGGTGTAGTCGCCGCGCAGGATGTGGGTCCAGCCCACCTCGTTGTGCACCTGGGCCCGACCGCTGCGCTGTCCCATGTCCGTGTAGAGAGCGTGGGCGACGGAGTAATGGGCCAGAGCTGCCTCGTGCCGGCCCTCCTTGTTCTCGAAGAAGGCCAGGTAGCGATGGGTTCGGGCCTGCCCGCCCGGGTCGGCGCCTGTCACGAACAGCTCCAGGGCCGTGGTGAGATGTTCTCTCGCCCGGCCCCCGGCACCGAGACGGCCGTGGCCGAACCCCAGAGCACGGTGTGCGTGGGCACGGCCGGAAAGGTCGCCCGATCGTTCCGCGGCATCGAGGGCCGCGCTCTGCAGGGTGAGCTGTTCCTGCCACCGGCCATGCCGGTCGAGATGGAACTCCACCGTGCCGGCCAACTGCCAGCAACGGGACGCGGCGTGCAGCCGGGCGGGACCGTACGCGACAGCGGCCAGGATGACGGCCCTGTGCGCCTCCATCCAGTTCGCCGCCTCTTCACGGTCGGCGAACTCGACGGGCGCCGCCCCGTCGACAGGCGCGGGGAGGGCCAGCCGCTCCCGGTGCGGAGCGAGCATGGCGCTCGCCCCGTGAGCACCGTGCAGCAGATGATCGAGCAACCGGGCCAGAGCCTCGGCCTGATCCTTCGGGGAGTCGTGGACGCGGAGCAACTCGCCCGCGTATGCCCGAAGGAGGTCGTGCCACACGAAGCGGCCGGGAAAGCGTTCGGTGAGCAGGTGAGCGCCGATCAGCTCGGACAGGACCGGCCGTAACCGCGCCTCGGGCAGCCCGAGAAGACTCGACGCGGTCGCGAGCGATATCTCCGTGCCCGGGTGGAGCGACAGGTGGCGGAAGACCCGGGCGGCGAGAGGCGTGAGTACTTGGTACGACCAGGAGAGGACCGTCGAGATGTCGGTGGCCGGATCCCCCGCCGACAGAGTCGCCAGCCGACTGCCCTCCTCCCGCAGTTCCGCGGCGAGGACGGCGAGATCGATGTGCGGGTTCATCACCGTGCGGGCGCTGACGATGGCCAGCGCGAGCGGAAGACCGGCGCACGAGCCGATGATGTCCTGGACCGCCCGAGGCTGCGCGGCCAGCCGCTCGTGACCCAGACGGCGGGACAGGAACGCCCGCGCGTCGGCGTCGTCGAGCACGTCGAGGGCGACCGGGTGCGCCCCCTCGGCGACCAGTCCGGAGAGGAAGGTACGGCTGGTGACGATGGCGAGGCAGCCGGCCGCGCCCGGCAGCAGCGGGCGAACCTGTTCGGTGTCCCTGGCGTTGTCCAGAACGACCAGGACCCGCTTTCCGGCCAGGAGACCGCGGTACAGGGAAGCCTGGGCGTCGACCCCCACCGGCACCTGCTCCGGGGCGACTCCCAGAGCGTCCAGGAACGAGCGCAGGATCTGCTCGGGACCGACCGTCGCCCCGCCCGGGTCGAAGCCACGCAGGTCGGCGTAGAGCTGCCCGTCGGGGTAGCGGTGCGCGACCTCGTGCGCCCAGTGGATGGACAGCGCGGTCTTCCCGACACCGGCCATGCCTCCGATGGCGCTGATGACGACCGACCGCGTGGACCCGCCGTCGGCGGGCAGCAGACCGCGCGCCAGGGCCATCTCCGCCTGCCGACCGGTGAAGACGCCCAGATCCGGGGGAAGTTGGGCGGGCGGCGCGTGCGGGAAGGTACTCCTACCCGCAAGAGCGTGGGTGCGGAGGGCATCCTCGGCCGCTTTCGCCAGCTCCGGACCGGGGTCGAGCCCGAGCTCTTCGCTCAGCCGCTTCCTGACATCCTGATAGCACTGGAGCGCATGCCGAGTGTGCCCCGTACGGAGCAGGACGGTGACGAGTCGTGCGTGCAGTACCTCGTCCAGCGGATGGGCGGCTGCCGCCCGGCGCAGCGACAGCAGTACGCGCTCCAGGTGAACGCCCCCGGCGTCAAGGGCGGCATCGGCCGCGTCTTTCACGGCGTCCGGGTACTCACGGCCGATGCGCGTGAACAGAGGATGTGTGCGCACGGATGCCGACAGTCCGCTGACGAGCGGTCCGCGCCACAGGTCGAGTGCCTCCATCAGGCGGCCCACGCACTCGACGTCGTCCCCGGCCCGCCGGTGTTCCGCGGCACGGGAACACAGGGCACGGAACTGAAGGAGGTCGAGCCGGCCGGTGCCGAGCTCCAACCGGTACCCGCCCGATGCCCGCACCAGAAGGGGGATCTGGGGGCTGCTCCCGGGCTGCGGACCGAGCACCTTGCGCAACGCGCCGACATGACGGTGCACGATGTTCGGCGCGCTGCGCGGAGCCGTCTCGCCCCAGAGCACGTCGACGATCTCGGACATCGGCACGGGCCGGTCGGCCTGAGTCAGCAGGACGGCCAGCAGGGCCCGCCGTGTGGACGGACCGAGGTCGAGTTCCGTGCCGCCCCGCCAGACCTTGAGCGGACCGAGCACCGTCGCACGCACGAGATCCAATTCCGTGCCTTCCGTTCCATGCCGGCCCAGGGTCACCGCCGGGCATCACCTTTCGGTCACCCATCCGTCACCACGTCCTGAGTAGCGTGGGCGCAGCCCGCTCAGCCGATGCGCGGGCAGGGAGCTGACCTGCGCATCCGGTCATCCGTACGCCCGCGGACGGCATTGGAGACACGATGTTGTTGACGATCATCCACGACCCTCGTCTGCTGCACGAACGGTTCCTGAAAGCATGCCGGAGCGCCACCGGCCCCGTCGTCGTGGTCAGCGACGTCACCCTCTTGATGAACAGCCCCGCGGCAGCGCTGATACGGGCTGACGACCGCTCGCTGTTGTGGGAGTGGGCGCGCAAGGAGGTCGCGTCCGGCGTGCGGGGAACGCCCGGACCACGGGCGGTCTCACTGGTGTCCGGAGCCAGGCCGCGACTCTGTGAGGGCATCTGGATGGGCTCCGCCCTGGTCGGAGCGATCGTCCGGCTCACCGTCCCCGCCTCCGCCCAGCCTCCACGTTCCCTTCCCCGTGCCGAGGGCCGACGCGTGGAATGGGCCGAGCTGACGGATTCACAGCGCATGGTGGCCGAACACGTCGCCCACGGCCTCACCAACCGTCAGACAGCCGACCTGCTGTCGGTCTCGCGTCACACGGTGGACTACCACCTGCGGCACATCTTCCGGAAGCTGCAGATCCATTCCCGCGTGGAACTCGCCCGCCTGGTGGCCGAGGTGGCTGCGGGCAAGGGGCGTCTGCGCGTGTGACCCTCCAGAACCCGTGGGACGCGTCTGTCCGATCTTCTGCTCGTCCAGCAGCGGGTTCCACACGGTTGCGAACTGCTCGTCGGTGAAGTCCTGGCGGTTGCGGGGCAGGCGCCTGCGAGCCGTCCGTTCCGGGTCGGTGGCGTGTCCGCGGCGTCCCCGGCGTCCGCGGATTTCGGCCGTGGTGCGGTGCCGCACCGGGGACAGCATCTTGTTCGCGAGTTGCGCGACGTGGAAGTGGTCGACCACGACGGTGGCGGTCGGCAGGCCGGCGCGCGGGGCGGCGCGGTAGGCGGCCAGCATGCCGATGGTGACGTGCCGGATGTTCCTGTGCCAGGTCAGGGGTGTGGTGGCGAGCCGGGCCGGTACGTCGGCGACGGTGCGGCCTCGACCTGGCCGAGCGGGCCACCGACGCCGTGCGCATCGACGAACCCGGTGTGCCACCGGTCCCTGGTCGGCTGCCGCGTGCCGCTGTCCCGATCCTGTTCCCAGCGGGGCCGCCCGCGCCGGGTCTCATCGATGCCCAGTACCTCGACCTCGACCTCGACCTCGACCTCGGCCTCGGGCAGCGGTGCCTCGGTGACCTGCCGGGCGGTGGCCTTGGAGGCGTCCGTCACGGTCGGCCGGGACAGGTGCGGATCGCGGGCGGCCCGGATGACTCAAGGGCGCCTTAAGACGGACGCGGCAGGCTCGTTCAGGCCACCGGCAGTGGTGGTGGGCCTGTGCCCGGGACCGGGCGCGGGCCCGGATCGGCGCTCGCGGACCGCCGTGAGCGACGGGCGATTCTGTGAATGGAGACACCATGGCCACGGTTGTGAGCACCGCGGTGGGCGAGCGGACCGGACCGCTGGACCGGCTGCGCGCCCTCCATGCCGAAGGGCGCCTTGCCGACGCGTACGACGAGGTGCCCGGTCTGCTTGCCGAGCTGGCCGCCGCGGGGGACCCCGCCGGGCCGCCGGCGCCGGACCTGGCGCGGGCCGGGCAACTGCTCTCCCGACTGGACCGGGAGGAGGTGCTGCGCGAGCACCCCGGCACCGAGACGTTCACCGTCGCGGTCACCGGCCACTCCACCCTGAACGGGCTCACGGCCCCGCTGACCGCCGAACTCGCCCGTCACAGCCTGCTGTTGAAGGTGCACGAGGGCGACTACGACTCATGGCGCCGCGATCTCCACAACACCGGCAGCGACGTGTACACCTCCGGCGCCGATCTGGCGCTGTGCGTGCTGGACGCCGAGATCATCTTCGCCGAACTCCCGCACCCCTGGCGGGTGGAGGACGTACAACGCGCCACCGCCGGGAAGCTGAACCTGATCAGGTCGCTCGCGGAGCGCTATGTCGCACGCGGCACCGGCACCCTCGTGCTCAACACCGTGCCCCTGCTGCGAAGCCATCAGCGACGCCTGGTCGACGCCCGGTCCAGGGCCCGGCTCGGCGTGATCTGGCGGGAGTTCAACGCGGGGCTGCTGCGGCTGGCCGCCGTGCACGAGCGCGTCCACGTCGTGGACCTCGACCCGCTGCTCGCCTCCTGCGGCCCGGTCAACGAGCCGCGGCTCGCCGCCTACGCCAAGGTGCAGTTCGGCGAGGAACTGCTGGCCGCCTACGCCCGCGAGGTCGGCCACCTGGCCCGGGCCCTGCGCGGACGCACCAAGAAGGTGCTGGTGGTCGACCTGGACAACACCCTGTGGGACGGCATCCTCGGCGACGACGGCCCGGACGGCATCGCCGCCGCCACCACCTACCGGGGTGAGGCGTTCGGCCGGTTCCAGAAGGCCGTCGCCCAGATCGGCTCCCAGGGTGTCCTGCTCGCCGTATGCAGCAAGAACGACATCGAGCCGGTTCGTGGAGTGCTGCGCGAGCATCCCGACATGGTGCTGCGGGAGAGTGACTTCGTCCAGGTCACGGCCAACTGGGAACCCAAGGACCGGAATCTGCTGGAGATCGCTCAGCGGCTCAACCTCGGTGTGGACAGCTTCGTCTTCGCCGACGACTCGCCGTTCGAGTGCGGACTGGTGACCCGCAGCCTGCCCGGCGTCGCCGTGGTCCGGCTCGACGAGGAACCCGCCCTGCACGTCGAGCGGCTGCTCGCCGACGGCTGGTTCGACGTACGGGAGCTGACGTCCGAGGACCGTGCGCGGGCGACGCAGTACCGCACCGAGGTCGCCCGCCAGGACCTCCTGGAGAGCGCGGACTCGATGGACGAGTACCTCGCGGAACTGGGTGTCGAGGTCGCCCTCTCGCCGGTACGGGACCACGAGATCGCCAGGGTCTCGCAGGTGACGCTGCGCACCAACCAGTTCAACCTCACGACCGAGCGGCTCCAGCAGGCCGATGTGAGGGCCCTGCACGAGTCCGCCGACGGGCTGGTGCTGGCGATCCGCTCCGGCGACCGGTTCGGGGACAACGGGCTGGTGGGTGCCGTCCTGGTGAGCGGTGTCGAGGCGGGTGGCGACGGGGCGGAGGGTGGCTGGCACATCGACAACATGCTGCTGAGCTGCCGGGTGTTCGCCCGCGGCATCGAGCAGGCCTGCCTGGCCGCCGTGCTGTCCGAGGCCCGGGCCGCGGGCGCGGGCGCCGTGTACGCCCGCTACCGGCCGACGGCCAAGAACCACCGGGTGCGCGACCTGTACCCGTCCATGGGCTTCGCGGAGACGGGTGAGAGCGCGGACGGCACCGTGTCGTTCCGGCACGACCTGTCCGACGAACAGCTGCCGACGACACCGGCGTACGTCCGTCTGACGGCGGACCTCGGCCGGCGGTCGTCCTGAGGCGGACGGCATGCGGTGGTCCGCGCGGCGGGCATGGCGGGGCGTGGCCACGTTCTTCCTGGACGGCTTCGGAGGGCTCGCCATGATGTTCGGCGTTGTTCCGCCGGGAACCGTCGTGCAGGCGAAGCAATGGTGGCTGGGCGACGCGGCCCCCGAGACCCCGGCCTACGCGCTCCCGCTCGACGAGCCCCCGCCCGCCCATCCTGAGCGGCTGGCGGCCGATGTGCCGCTGTCCCCGCGTGAACGGGAGCTGTGGGCGCAGTTGGAGGGGCACGGCCGGGTGGAGGACGGCCCCGGCCGACGGGAGTGACTGACGCCGGCCGCAAGAGGGGCTTTAGAGACGGCCCCGACGATCGGCACGGCGGGTTCGGCAGACAGCCGGTTCGGACGGTTCAGCCGGTGCGGACGGGTCAGCCGGCTCGGATGGTTCGTGTGGTTTCAACGCGATATGAGTCGCTTCGAGGCGAGGGGAAAGACAGTGGCGGAATTCGGTTCATTCGCGGAGCTCGTGCTGACGCGGTCGGACGAACGGGGCGACGCTGACGCGTTCGTGTTCCTCGCGGACGGGGTGCGGGGCAAGGTGCCCGAGCGACTGCCGTACCGGGAACTGGACCGCGCGGCCAAGGACATCGCGTCCTGGCTGCAGGCGCGGGGCCTGGCGGGCCGTCAGGTCCTGCTGCTCTACCCCTCGGGCCTGGAATTCGTCAAGGCGTTCGTGGGCTGCCTCTACGCCGGGGCCGTCGCGGTGCCCGCGCCGCTGCCCTCCGAGCAGGGCCAGCACTTTCGGCGCGTGTCCGGGATCGTCCGCGACGCCCGGGTCGGTGCCGTACTGACCCTCGCCGAGCACGCCCCGGAGGTGGAGGCGTGGCTGGCGGCCGAGGGCTTCTCGGACGTGGTCTGCCTGCCCACCGACCAGGGAACGGTCGGTGACACGGCCGCCTGGCAGGACCCGCGGCTGAGCCCGGAGCACCTGGCCTTCCTGCAGTACACCTCGGGGTCCACCAGCGCCCCCAAGGGCGTGATGGTCTCGCACGGCAACCTGCTCGCCAACGAGGCGGCCATCGCCCGCTCCACCGGCAACACCCCCGACACGATGGTCGGCGGCTGGCTGCCCTTCTACCACGACATGGGTCTGATCGGGCACATCCTCCAGCCGCTGTGGCTGGGCACCACGAGCGTGCTCATTCCTCCGGTGTCGTTCCTGCGCAAGCCCGTCCGCTGGCTGGAACTGGTCAGCGAGTACGGGGTGAACGCCAGCGGCGGCCCCAACTTCGCGTACGACCTGTGCGTCCGCCGGATCACCGACGCGCAGCTGGAGGGCCTGGACCTGTCGTCGTGGCGGACCGCCTGCAACGGCGCCGAACCCGTCAGGGCCGAGACCCTGCAGGCGTTCACCGAGCGCTTCGGGCCCTACGGGTTCCGGCCGGAGACGATGTTCCCCTGCTACGGCATGGCCGAGACCACCCTGCTGGTGACCGGTACCCCGAAGACGCGCGGCGCGCTGGTGCGCGAGGTGGACGCGGCCGGGCTGGAGCAGGGCAGCGTCGAGGGACCGTACCTGGGCGCCCCGCGACGGACCCTGGTCAGCAGCGGGGTCGCGCTGGGCGAGGACTTCGAGGTGCGGATCGTCGACCCCGAGGCACTCACCGAGCGGCCCGAGGGCAAGGTCGGGGAGATCTGGGTGCGCGGCGCCAGTGTGGCCTCCGGCTACTGGGAGCGGCCGGAGGTGAACGCCGAGATCTTCGGCGCCCGGATCGCCGGCCAGGAGCAGCTGGGTACCTGGCTGCGCACCGGCGACATGGGCGTCATGGGCGCCGGGGAGCTCTTCGTGACCGGCCGTCTCAAGGAGATGGTCCTGATCAACGGCCGCAACATCTACCCGTACGACGTGGAGAGCGCCGTACGCGACCTGAACCCCGCGATCTCCTCCGGTGCCGTCTTCGCCGTCGACACCGGCGGCCAGGAGCACCTGGTGGTGATCCACGAGATCCGGGCCGCCGCGGCGGGCGCCGAACTGAAGAGCGTGGCCACCGACATCCAGCGGCACATCGGCATGGAGTTCGCCGTACCGGCCGGCAACGTGCTGCTGGTCCGTCCCGGCACCGTGCGCAGGACCACCAGCGGCAAGATCCAGCGCACCCTGATGCGCAAGCTGTTCCTCGAGGGCGGGGTCACCGCGCTGCACTCGGTGCTGGATCCGGCGGTGCGCGCGCTCATCGGCGGGGACGCGGCGGACGCACAGGGCACGCAGGCCGCCGACCCGGCCATGGCTCCGGTGGGCTGAGCCATGGAACATCCCCCTTACCTCGTCGCGCAGGAACTGGAGTCCCTGCTCGGGGATCCCGAGGATCCTGGCACCGCCTTCTCCCACGCCCGCAGTCTGGAACTCGACGAGAACGAGGAGTTCCCCGCAGACATCTGCCGGCTGCTGGAGGGCTGGGGCCTGCAGGAGTTCTACATCCCGGTCGAGTACGGCGGCAGGCTCACCGACTACGAGACCGTCATGCAGGTCATGCGGGTGGTGGCCCGGCGCGATCTGACCGTCGCCGTCGGGCACGGCAAGACCTATCTGGGCGGGGTGTGTGTCTGGATCTCCGGCACCGCCGAGCAGGCCCGCGGCCTCGCCGCGGACATCCGGGGCGGGGTACCGGTCTCGCTGGCCCTCACCGAGCGCGCCCACGGCAGCGACCTGCTCGCCGGGGATGTGCGGGGCGAGGCCGACAGCGGGGGCGGCTGGCGCGTCAGCGGTGAGAAGTGGCTGATCAACAACGCCACCCGGGGCAGCCTGCTCTCCGTGCTCACCCGTACCGCCGAGGACGGCGGGCCGCGCGGCTTCACCGTGCTGCTGGTCGACAAGCGGCGGCTGGCCGAGGGCGACGACTACCGCTGCCTGGACAAGATCCGCACGCATGGCATCCGGGGCGCGGACATCAGCGGCATCGCCTTCGACGCGGCCCCTGTGCCGGCGGACGCGGCGGTCGGCGGGGCGGGCGGCGGTGTCGAGACCGTGCTCAAGGCCCTGCAGCTCACCCGCACGATGTGCGCCTCGCTGTCGCTGGGCGCGGCGGACCACGCGCTGACCATCGCCCTGGACTTCGCCGAGCGGCGCGAGCTGTTCGGACGGCGTCTCATCGATCTGCCGCAGGCACGGCACGTGCTCGCCTCGGCGGCGGCGGACGTGCTGGTCGGGGAGGCGCTGGCCACGGTCGCCGCCCGGTCCGTGCACAACGTCCCCGACGAGCTGAGCGTGGTCGCCGCGGCCACCAAGTACCTGGTGCCCACCGGGACCGAGGGGGTGATCGCCGACCTGACGCGGCTGCTCGGGGCGCGGGCCTTCCTGAAGGACGTCCACGCCCTGGGGATGTTCCAGAAGGTCGACCGCGACCACCGCATCGTCGGCCTCTTCGACGGCAACACCCTGGTCAACCTCAACTCCCTGGTCAACCAGTTCCGTTCGCTGTCCCGCGGCTGGCTGCGGGGCAGCGGCGACACGGGTGGCGCCGTCCGGGCCTTCGACGTGGCCGAGCCGCTGCCCCCGCTGGACCCGGCGCGGCTGTCCCTGGTGGCCCGGCGGGGCAGCGGCGTCATGGCCACGCTGCCGGATTCGGTGGCGGCGCTGCGCGCCGAGGCCGCCGGCCGGCCGGAGCTCAAGGGCGCCCTGGACGCGGCGGAGCGGCTGCTCGCGGTGACCGGCCGGGTCCACGAGGCGATGGACGCCTACCGCACCGTGGTCACCGACGTCCCGCCCGCCGCCTTCGACGTGGCCCGGCAGTACAGCCTGTGCCTGGCCGGCGCCGCCTGCCTCGGCCTGTGGACGCACAATCACCGGGCGGCGGACGCGGGGCGCACCGGGGCCCTGTGGCGCGACGGGGTGTGGCTGTGGCCCGCCCTCGACCGGCTGCTGGTGCGGCTGGGCGAGCCGGACGCGGGAGACCCCGACGCCTACCTTCCGCTGCTGGAGCGGCTGCGGGCCGCACGGGAAACGGGCGAGCTGTTCTCACTGTTCCCGTTCTCCCTGCACAGGGCCGTCGGCCGGCCCACCGAGGATCCCGGCGCCACCGCGCACGGGGCGGCACACCGGCACACCGGGGAGCCCGGCGATGCCACCGCTGGAGCTGCCTCCGGCCGGAACACCAGGGCACCCGGCGACGCCGCTCCACAGTCCGGACCGTCCGACAACTCCGCTCCGCGCACCGGCGCATCCGACGCCACCGCCACCCCCTCCCACGCACCCGGCGACACCCGCGTGGCCGCGCGTACACCCGGTGGCGACGGCGTGACGACCCGCGCATCCGGCGGCGACGGCGCGGCCACCCGCACACCCGGCGACACCCGCGCAGCCACCCACGCGCCCGGCGACGCAGGCGCGGTCACCCGCGCACCCACTGGCGACGGCGGTTCGCGGACCGTCGGCGACGCCGTACCGCACGCACACACCGACACCCGGGCCGCCGTCGGCGGGACCCGGACATCCGAGGGGACGTCATGCTGAGTGATCCCGAGGTCCAGGGGCTGCCCGGCAAGGCAGCTCCGACCGGTACCGCCACCGCCCTTACCACCGACCCGGCCGCGCACCAGGCGCGGGAGAGCGAGGTGCAGGCCAGGATCGCCGATCTGGAGAACCGTTTCGGGGATCCCCACGACCCCGCCAATCCGCTCGGCGCCGCCGGACTGCCGGCCGCCGACGAGGCCGGGGAACTGCCCGCCGCCGGTGAGCGGCTCCTCGACGACGTGGTCCTCAACGCCGAGTTCGTGCCCACCGACCTGGGCGGGCGGCTGGACCGGCTCGACACCCTCGTACGCGTGATGCGGCAGGTGTTCCGGCGCGACGTGGCGCTCGGCCTCGGCTACGGCATCACGTCCTTCATGGCCGCCGCCAACGTGTGGACGGCCGGCAGCGAGGAGCAGCGCCGCCGAACGGCCGAGCTGCTGCTGGGGGGATCCAAGATCTCCGTCGCCTATCACGAGCTGCCGCACGGCAACGACTTCGTGCGCAACGAGTTCCGGGCCGACCCCGTGCCCGGCGGCTTCCGGCTCAACGGCCGCAAGGAGGTCATCAACAACGCGGACCGGGCCGACGCCTTCGCCCTGTTCAGCCGTACCGACGACAGCCCGGGCAGCCGCAGCCACTCGGTCCTGCTGGTCGAACGGGACCAGCTCGACGCGGAGCGTTTCGCGGTGCTGCCCCGCTACAACGCGGTCGGCGTGCGCGGCTGCCGGCTGTCCGGGCTGGACTTCGCCGACTGCCCGGTGCCCGACGCCACCCTGGTCGGCGCCCGGGGCCAGGGCGTCGAACTGGCCCTGCGCTCCTTCCAGATCACCCGCAGCGCGATACCCAGCATGGCCGTCGGCGCCCTCGACACGAGCCTGCGCACGGTGGTGCGGTTCGCCCTCGGGCGTCAGCTGTACCGGCGTTCGGTGATGGAGATACCGCACGCCTCCTCCACCCTCACCGGCGCCTTCCTCGACCTGCTCATCTGCGACAGCATGGCGACGGTCGGCACCCGGGCGGTGCACCTGCTGCCCGACGAGACCAGCGTGTACGCGGCGGCGGTCAAGTACCTGGTGCCCAAGATGCTCACCGACACCATGTACGACCTGTCGATCGTGCTCGGGGCGCGGTTCTACGTCCGCGAGGGAGAGTTCGGCCTCTTCCAGAAGCACGTCCGCGACCTGCCGGTGCTGAGCCTCGGCCACGCGGGCTCGGCGGCCTGCCAGGCCACCATCATTCCGCAGCTGTCCCGGCTGGCCCGGCGGGCCTGGTTCAAGGGCGACGAGGCCCCGCAGAGCCTGTTCCGCCCACGGGAGGGGCTGCCCGGCATCCCCTTCGAGCGGCTCTCCCTGGCCAGCGGCCGGGACAGTCTGAGCGCCTCGCTGGTCGCCGCCGCCGACGGTCTGCCCAGCGGTTCCCCCGAGGAACTCGCGGTGCAGGCGCTCGTCATGCGGATGCTCGACCAGTTGCGCCAGCTCCAGGAGGACAGCCTGAACCTCTCCCCGCTGGACCGCACCGCTCTCGCCAGCCCGGCCAGCTTCGCGCTGGCCGACCGCTACGCGGTGTTCCTCGCGGCGGCGTCCGTCCTGGGCGTCTGGCGCGGGGCACAGGGCGGTGACGACTCCTTCCTGGCCGACCCGGCCTGGGTCGCCGCCGCACTGCACAGGCTGGCGCGCCGGCTCGGACAGCGCCCGGCCGACCTGCCGCCCGGGTGCGAGGGCCGGGTGCACGAGGAAGTGCTCCGGCGCTTCCACGAACGCCGCAGCTACGACCTCTACGACACCCCGCTGGCCGGCTGACCGCCGGCCGACCGGACCTGACGCGCCTTCACCGAGGAGTTTGACCCATGTCTGTTCCCGCGACCGACCGCACCGCGAACAACGAGCTCACCGCACACACCGTCGAGTCGCTGAGCAGCTGGCTCGCCGACCGGATCGCCCTGTACCTCAGGCGGACGCCGTCCGAGATCATGCCCACCGTGCCGCTGGCCGAGTACGGGCTGGACTCAGTGGCGGCGCTGAGCCTGTGCGGCGACATCGAGGAGGACTTCGACCTCGTCCTCGAACCCACCGTGGCCTGGGACTACCCGACCGTAGCGGCACTGGCCCAGCACCTCGCGGAGGAGCTGCGGGCGATGGAGGGCGAGAATCGATGAGGCCCGTAGCCATAGTCGGCATCGACTGCCGATTCCCGGGGGCGCCCGATCCGGCGGCCTACTGGGACATGCTGATGCGCTCCGGCGACGGGGTGGAGAAGGTGCCCCGGGACCGCTGGGAAGCCCGTGACTTCCACTCGCGTACCGGCGCCGAAGGACACTCCAACACCACCGAGGGCGGTTTCATCTCCGACCCGGACGCCTTCGACAACGAGTTCTTCACCGTCTCCCCGCGCGAGGCGGCGGCGATGGACCCGCAGCAGCGGCTGCTGCTGCAGTGCGCCTGGCGTGCCGTCGAGGACGCCGGCGTCGCCCCGCACCGGCTGGCCGGCACCGACACCGGGGTCTTCGTCGGCATCATGGGCAACGAGTGGGCGCACCTGCACATGACCGACTACGCCAAGGTCACCCCCCAGCTCGGCTCCGGCAACGGCTACTGCATGACCGCCAACCGGATCTCGTACCACCTCGACCTCAAGGGACCCAGCCTGGCGGTGGACACCGCCTGCTCCTCGTCCCTCGTCGCGGTCCACCTCGCCTGCAACGCCCTGCTCGCGGGGGAGTGCGACACCGCCATCGCGGCGGGCGTCAACGTGGCGCTCACCCCCGCGCTCGGCATCTTCTACACCCAGGCCGGGCTGTCCGCCCCGGACGGCCGGTGCAAACCGTTCAGCGCCGACGCCAACGGCATCGGCCGGGGCGAGGGAGTCGGCGCGGTGGTGCTGCGCCGGCTGGAGGACGCGATCGCCGACGGCCAGCCGGTGTACGCGGTCATCCGTGGCACCGCCGTCAACCAGGACGGCCGCAGCAACGGCATCACCGCCCCCAACCGCTGGTCGCAGCAGGAGGTGCTGGCCGCCGCCTACCGCCGGGCCGGCGTCGAGCCGTCCGACGTGACCTTCACCGAGGGCCACGGGACCGGCACCGTCCTGGGCGACATGATCGAGGTCAAGGCCCTCGGTCACCTGCACGCCGGCCGGTCCGGGCGTCCGCTGGCACTCGGCTCGGTCAAGGGCAACATCGGGCACGCCGAAGGGGCGGCCGGCATCGCGGGGCTCATCAAGGTCGCGTTGTCGCTGCATCACAAGGCGGTCCCCGCCAGCCGGTTCGCGGCCAAGGAGAACCCGGCGCTGAAACTGGCCAAGCAGGGGATACGTCTCCTCAAGGCCCCGCTGCGCCTGCGCTCCGGGTCGACGATCGGAGGTCTGAGCAGCTTCGGGATGGGTGGCACCAACGCCCACGCCGTCCTGGAGTCCGCGCCGCCGTACGCCGCACGTCCCGAGGCGACGGAGCCGGAACCCGGGCGGACCGGTCAGGCCACCGGCTCCACGGGGCTGGGCGCCGGAGTCTTCACGCTGACCGCGCCCTCGACGGCCGCGCTGCGCCGCAACCTGCTGGTCCAGGCCGACGCCATGGAGCGGCGCAGGGTGCCGGCCGGCCCGCTGTGCTGGAGCAGCAACCGGACCAAGACGGGGCACCGCTACCGCTTCGCGCTGCCCGCCCGGGACACCGGCGAACTGGCCACGGCACTGCGGGAGACCGCCGCCGACGACGACCTGCTGGCCAGGCTCGTCGGCAACCCCACGGGGAAGCCGCAGGTGGCGCTGCTGTTCACCGGCCAGGGCTCGCAGTACCCGGCGATGACCGCGCGGCTGTACCTTCAGTCACCGCTGTACCGGAGGTTCCTCAACGAGGCCGACGAGGCACTCGCCCCGTATGTCGGCGGCTCGGTGCGCGAACTGCTGCTCTCCGGCGACGAGGCCGTGCACCGCACCGGCTGGACCCAGCCCGCCCTGTTCGCCGTCGAGTACGCCCTGGCGTCGAGCCTGACCGAACTCGGCGTGCCGCCGGCGCTGCTGCTCGGCCACAGCGTCGGTGAGTACGCCGCGGCCGTGCTGGCCGAGGTGTTCCCGCTGGAGCAGGCCGCCCGGCTGGTCGCCGCCCGCGGCGCCCTGATGGAGCAGCTGCCCGAGGGCGGCGGAATGCTCGCCGTTCGGGCGCCGCTCACGGAGCTGACCGAACTCGTCGACGCGGAACCCCTGGTCGGGGTGGGCGCGGTCAACGGCCCCCGGGCCACCGTGCTCTCCGGCGACCTGGCGGCACTGGGGAGGATCGACGACGAACTCGTCCGACGGGGCGTCAGGACCCGGCGCCTGGATGTCTCGCACGCGTTCCACTCCCCCCTGATGGAGCCGATGCTGGACCGGTTCGCCGCGCTCGCGGACGAGACCGGCGGCGGAATCCCCAAGCTCCCGGTGTACTCCACCGTGCGCGGGCGGCTCCTGGAGGCCGAGCCGATGGACGCCAAGTACTGGACCGAGCACATCAGCGCCCCCGTGCTGTTCGGCGACGCGATGGCCCGGCTGCTGGAGGCGGGCCCCACCCACCTGGTGGAGGTCGGCCCCCGTCCGGTGCTCACCGGCATGGCGCGCGCCCTGCGCTCCGCGGCCGGAGCCGGGGTGCACCCGGTGGTGCCCGTGCCGGGTGAGGAGGCCGACGGCCGCGCGTTCGCCGAGGCGTTGGCCGAACTCTTCCGCAGCGGACTCGACCCCCGGTGGGACGCCGTCTACCCGCAGGAGGAGCGGCAGCCGCAACGGCTCGCCACCTACGCCTTCTCCGACGCCCACCGCTTCTGGACCCGCACGCCTGTACGGGCAGCGCCCCTGGCGGACCTCGGCGCGGTCCCCGACCGCGCGGACACCGTGCCGCCGCAGTCGAGGGAGCAGCCGGCGGCGAACGGGCGCGGCGCGGTCCTCTCCTCCGTGCCCTCCGCCGTGGAGGACCCGGTGTCCCGCGCGGTGATCGAGGCCGTCGCGGAGGTGGGCGGATACGCCACCGACGAGGTGTCGCGGCTCTCCCTGCTCTACGAGGACCTCGGCTTCGACTCGGTGATGATCATGGAGCTGAAGGACCGGCTCCAGGAACGGCTGAACGGCCTGGAGTCGATGAGTGTGCAGGACCTGCTCCCGCAGCTGTCCTCGGTCGGTGACCTCGTCGACTACCTCCAGGACCGGGTCGGCGCGGCCGTCGCCTGAGCGAAGCGCTCCGCGTACGTGCCCCGAGTACGCGCTTCGCCCGAAGCGCGGCAAGAGGGCACGGGCCGTATGCGGCTGGTCGCGCCCATGCGACCGGCCCGCGCGATGTCACAGCCCCGCACCCCTCCCGGGGCGCGGCCCCCGCACCCGATGCCGACGGGCGTCCGGCGCGGTGACCGGAGCGGTTCCGGCCTCCCGCCGGGACCGACGGTCACCGCACCGGCGCCCGTCCGCCTCCCGATCCGCATCCCCGCACCACTGTCCGCCGCTCCGGAAACGGAAGGACCGTACCCATGCAGTCAGAGCACCCCCGTGAACAGGCTTCCTCGCCCCCGGGACCCGCCACATCCGTCTCCTACCTCGCCGCGGTCGGCACCGCGCTGCCCGGCGACCCGGTCGACAACGCGACGCTGGCCAGGACACTCGGTGTCAACGAGGAGTGGATCGACGTCTTCATCGGCACCCGGACCCGGCACTTCGCCCGGGACCTGGAGACCGGTGAGGTGCGCTGGTCGCTCGCCGACCTGTGCGCCCGTGCCGCCGAACAGGCCATCACCGCGTCCGGCCTCTCCCTGCACGAGATCGACTTCGTGGTCATGGGCACCGCGACCCCGGACCACCTCATGCCCGCCACCGTCAACCACGTCGCCGACCAGCTCGGCCTGGACCAGATCCCGACCTACCAGCTCCAGTCCGGCTGCGCCGGCGCCGTACAGGCGCTGCAACTGGGCCACACCCTGGTCACCGGCGGGGGACACAAGGCCGGTCTGGTGATCGGGGGCGACGTCTGCAGCAAACACCTCGACCTGAACCGGGACCTGTCCGCGGCGGCACCCAGCGACCTCGTCAACTACGTGCTCTTCGGCGACGGAGCGGGTGCCGCCGTGATCACCTCGGAGCCGCGCGGACAGCGCCTGGCCCTGAGCGGTGTGCTGAACCGGTTCACCGGTCTGGGCCGGGAGCCTGGCCAGGTCATCGACTGGTTCGGCCTCGCCGACCGGCACGAGGACCGGCAGGCGGTACGGGAGGACTACAAGGCCATCGAGGAGTCCGTCCCGGTCATGGCCGTGGAGATCCTCTGGGAACTGCTGGAGGACCTCGACTGGACCCCCGAGCAGGTGGACTTCCTGCTGCCGCCACAGCTGTCCGGCCGTATGACACGACGGATCGCTGAGGAGCTCGGCCTGCCCGACGCCGTCGAGGTGTCCTGTGTCGCGGACACCGGGAACAACGGCAACGCCCTGCCCTTCCTCCAGCTGGAGGCACTGCTGGAGAAGATCGGCGTGGGGCAGCGCGCGCTGGCGATCGCCGTCGAGTCCAGCAAGTGGATCAAGTCCGGTTTCGCGCTCGAAAAGATCTGACCGCCCGCACACGCCTGCCCGGGAGGGCCGTACAGAATGCACACCATCGACGATTTCGTCCGCCTCGTCAGGGACGAGCTCGGTATGCCGCTGGAGGAGTACCAGGTCGCCGCCGATCTGGACCAACTGCCCGAGTGGGACTCGCTGTACCTGCTGAAACTGGTCACCGCCCTGGAACAGGCCACCGGCCGCTCCCTGCCCGTGGGCAGGCTGCTGGAGGCCCGCAGTCTCGGCGAGATCTACCAGTTGGCGGCCGGGACGTGACCGGCTTCCGGTCCGGCGGGGCCCGGTCGGCCCCCGCACGGGCCCACCCCGAGCACCGGCGCCGGCACACCCTGTACTTCCTGGAACACGCCGCCCGGCAGCGGCCCGTCCACCTCGACACCGACATCGACATGACCCGGATCGAGGCCCACCGAAGCGCCCGACGGGCCGCCGGTGGGCGCTACTCGGTCGTCACCTATCTCCTGCACGCCACCGGCCGCGTGCTGCACCGCCATCCGGAGGCCAACGCGGTACTGGTCCCAGGAGGGCTGTTCGGGCTGTTCGGGCTGCGCGGACCCCGGACCCTGCGGTTCACGGAGGTCACCGCCAAGCTGGCGCTGGACCGCACCGTGGACGGGGAACGGACCGTGCTCTCCGCGCTGCTGCCCGCCCTGGAGAGCGCGAGCCTGGACGAGATCCAGCGGCGCGTCGACCGCTACCGGGGCCCCGACACCGAGCGGCTGGCCGAGTTCCGGGGTGTCCGGCTGCTCGGCCGGCTGCCGGTGCCGCTCGGGCGGCTGGCCTTCGCCGCCGCACTGCGCGACCCGGCCAGACGGCCGGGCGTCTTCGGCACCGTGGCGGTCAGCTCGCTGGGCCACCGCCCGGTCGACGGCTTCCACTCCAGCGGCGGTACCGCCATCACCCTGTGCGCGGGTCGCGTCGTCGACCGGCCGGTCGTCCGGGAGGGCCGGCTCGCCGTCGCCCCGGTCATGCGGCTCGGCCTCACCTTCGATCACCGGGTCGTCGACGGCGGTACCGCCGCCGACGTACTCGGTGATCTCAAGCACGAATTGGAGGGCTTCGATGACGGTGCGGAGGAGGACGGCACCCAGCCCCTCGTTCGGGGAGCCGGCGCGGATCTCCGGCCGTGACGGAGCCTGGGACCAGGTACGCGCGGACCTGGAGGAGCACGAGGTCGCGGTGCTGCACGCCCGGGTCGCCGACTGGCGGCCCGACCGGGCGGGCGGCCCGCGCCTGCGTGCCCTGCTGGGCCGGGACTGGGAGCGCTACCTGGAGATGACACACCCGGATGTGCGGACGCGGTTCGCCGCCTCCCGGGTGCTGCTGAAGTTCGCCGCCGCGGTGGCACTGCGCGTGCCCCCACAGGCCGTCGAACTCGGGTACGGCCCCACCGGCCGCCCCTATCTCCGCGGCTACGACGCGGTGGACATCAGCCTCAGCCACACCGAGGATCTGCTGCTCATCGGGCTCACCACCAAAGGGCTGATCGGGGTGGACGCCGAGCGCGCGGACCGCCCGCTCTACACGCGCGGGCTGCACCGCCACATCTGTACGCCGCACGAACTGACCGTCCTGGAGCGGCTCCCGCCACACCGGCGAGGGGCCGCACTGGTGCGCATGTGGACGCTCAAGGAGGCCTACAGCAAGGCGATAGGGCAGGGACTGCGCTTCCGCTTCACCGACTTCGGCTTCAGCGGCGACGGCCGGCCCGCCCGGGTCCTGGCTCCGGACGGGGCACCGGGCACCGGTGTCGAATGGCAGTTCCGCACCTTCTCGGTGGACGGCGGCTACGTCGTCAGCGTCGCGGTGAGCGACGCCGGCTTCGGCGGTACGCGAGACACGGCCGCCCACACCATGCTCGATCCGCGGGTCGTCGCGGCCGTGGCCGAGGCGCTGGGCGACGACGCGGAGCCAGAGGACCGGGCCGGAGGAGAGGACGAAGTCCTGGACTGGTGAACGCGCGGCAAGGGCGGGCTCCCGGCCACGACGAGCGGGCGCTCAACCGGTGCGCCAGTGGGGCTTAAGGGACGACGGCCAGCATCGTCTACGAGCGGGCCGCCCCGCCGGGGGACTTCCCCCCCTCCCGGCCGGGGCGCCCGTTCGTCACCTCGTACGACCGGACAGCCCTCGCTCGCAGCCGGTACGACCAGGAAGGCCCCCGAGCCCTCCGGCCGCATCTCCCCGGCATCGCCCCCGTATCCCGGAGGAGACGGAGAACCACGATGGACCATCTCGGAGAGCTCAAGGAATTCGCGCGGCTGCACGCCCGCGGCCAGGGCATCAGTGAACGCCAGGTCGAGGCCGTACTGCCGAGGATCACCAACGACGTGCCGGGACACCCCGCTTCCTGGGCCCGGGTGTGGACCGCCGAGGCCGACCGGCTGGCCTGCGAGGGCCGCCCGCTCGACGCCTGCCGACGTTACGCGCTCGCCCGCTTCCCGTCCCACGGCGACGACGTCCGGCGCAGGGCCCAGGACAACTGCGTACGGACCTTCGACGACTGGCGTCGCCGACGGGGCGTCGAACGGCTGGTGCTCGACCACCCGGACGGCACGGTCGCCTGCTGGGCCAGCGGACTGGACGCCCGCCGTCGACGGCCACTGCTCCTGATCATGGGCGGCATCGTCAGCGTCAAGGAGCAGTGGGCGCCTCTCCTGCCCCGCCTCGCCCGCCTCGGCTACGCGGCGGTGGCCACCGAGATGCCCGGCGTCGGTGAGAACACCCTGCGCTACCACGCGGACTCCTGGCGGCTGCTGCCGTTCCTGATGGACCGGCTGGCCGGCCGCGCCCGGGTGAGCGACACCTCCGTCCTCGGCCTCAGCTTCAGCGGCCACCTCGCGCTGCGCGCGGCGGCCGACGACCCGCGCATCCGCTCCGTCCACACCGTCGGCGCCCCCGTGGCCGGGTTCTTCACCGACCCCGGCTGGTGGCCCAGGGTGCCGGGGATCACCGTCGAGACGCTGTGCCGGCTCACCGGCGCGGCCGACGACGACGAACTGCGGTCACTGCTCGCGGACTTCGCGCTCGGCCCGGACGTACTGGGCGCGGTCGACATCCCGGTCGGATACGTGGTCAGCTCCCGGGACGAGATCATCCCGCCCACGGAGCGGCAGCTGCTCGGCCGCGCGCTGCCCCGGGTGCGTTTCAAGGAGTTCGACGACGTCCACGGCTCCCCGGCGCACCTGGGCGCCATGCGGAAGTGGCTGATCGGGTCACTGCTGCGAGCCCGCGTCACGAACCGGGTCGGCGGACGCCGCGCCCTGCCCACCACCGGTGCACGGCGGTCGCCCGTCGAGGCCGGCGCGGTAGCGGTCACGCCGGGTGCGACCGGTCCGGCCGGCGTGACCGGCACCGGTGTGACGAGCCCGGCCGGCCGTGTGGCCGACGCCGTACCCCGCAGGCCGCACCCGGCTCCCGCCGACTGAGCGTCCCGGACTGTCCGCCGGGTCCTGTCGGAGGTGTGGTGAGAGCGCCGCGCGGCGCCCACGGCGCCCGGCACGCTCCCCGCCGCGGACCACATCACCCCTGGTTCACGCGCCGCTCCCACCGAGTGGCAGCGGCACCGCGCCCGCTTCCGGGGCGTCCCCTCGCACACCTATTCAGAGGTGGCTGTCATGTCCTCCGTGCACACCCTCCCCGCTCCCTCCGCGCCGGCCCAGGTGTTCGCTCCCTGGCGGACCATGACACCGGGCCAGGCGCTGCCATGGCGTTCCCTGGCCTCGCTGGGCCTCGACCCCGACCTCGACCTCGCCCCCGATCCCGGTGCCGAGAACGTCCCCGGTGCCCCGGGCGGGTGCGGTGCCGACGACGGTCGGTCTCCGGGCTCGTCGGACGTCGTCGAGTCCGTGCCGGTCCCGCGCCACCCCGTCCACGACCACCACCCGATGCCGCAGGAGGCCTGACCCCCATGGCCGAGACCCCCTTCACCGCCCGCTCGCCCTTCAGGCCCAACCACCAGCCGGGGCGGCCCAGACCACGCGCGGTGGGCCGCAACGAGATCCGCGTCCGTACCCGCAACCTGCACGGCTATCGCTTCGCCTACCGGATGGCGGGCAAGGGCGAGACCGCCGTGGTGCTGATCCACGGCATCGGTGACTCCTCCGCGACCTGGGCCGACATCATCCCGGGCCTGGCAGCCCGGTACCGGGTCATCGTCCCCGACCTGCTCGGCCACGGGGCGTCGGCCAAACCCCGCGGCGACTACTCTCCCGGGGCGTACGCCAACGGGCTGCGGGATCTGCTCAGCGCCCTCGGCGTCGAGCGGGCCACCCTTGTCGGCCACTCCCTCGGCGGCGCGGTGGCCGCCCAGTTCGCCTACCAGTTCCCGGAGCGCAGCGAGCGTCTGGTCCTGGTCGGCAGCGGAGGCATCGGCCGTCAGGTCTCCCCGCTGCTGCGGGCCGCCTCGCTGCCGGGCGCCGAACTGCTGCTTTCGGCACTCCAACTGCCCACGGTGCGTTGGCAGTTGGAGATGCTCATCCGGGTCATGAAGACGCTGAACCTCGGTCTGGGAGTCGACGCGCCGGATCTGATGCGGGTGGTCGACGCCCTGCCCGACGCGAGTTCGCGCAGCGCCTTCGTACGAACCCTGCGGGCGGTCGTCGACTGGCGGGGGCAGGTCGGCACCCTGCTCGACCGCTGCTACCTGACCCAGGGCATGCCGACCATGCTGGTGTGGGGCGGACGGGACATGGTCGTCCCGGCCATCCACGCCGGACTCGGCCATGTCTCCATGCCGGGCAGCCGGCTGGAGATATTCGAGGAAGCGGGGCACTTCCCGTTCCACACGGACCCGGAACGCTTCCTCGGCGTGCTCCACGACTTCATCGGCCGCACCGAACCCGCCCGGTTCAGCTCCGAGGAGTGGCGCCAACTGCTCCGCACCCGCCGCGCCGGCGCCGGCACCCGAGGCACCCACCCCCTCCAGGGCCGAGCCACCGGCTGACAGCCTCGCCGGCACGATGCCCCGGAGGCCTTCACCGAACTCCATTCCCGCCGGGCCTTGTCCCCGGGAGACGGGGGCACTGGTTCGACGCAGACCGGCACGGCGTTTCCCGGCCGGGCCCTGGACTCGGACCCGGCCTCGGGGGGCCCGGCCCTGGCCCCGGACTCGGCATGGCCCTCGGAGCGGGCAGGGCTCCGGGCCCGGCCCTGGCCTTGGAACCGGCAAGGCCCCGGAGTCGGCAAGGCCCCGGAGTCGGCAGGGCCCCGGAGTCGGCAGGGCCCCGGACTGGGCATGGCCCTCGGACCTGGGCGAGGCTCCGGGTCCGGACCCGGGCAGTGCCTTGGACCCGGCCAAAGCCCTGGCCTCGGCCCTGGCCCCGACAGGGCCCCGGGTCCTGCCCCCGGACCGGCCCGCGTCCGGGAGGGCCGCGTCCCGGGGTGCGGGGCGGGGCCGAGGCCATGACTCCGTGGGGCAGAGAGGCGGTGCGGCGGACTCCGGGGCGGGGGTCGTGCCGGTTGTCGCCAGTGGACGCGCTGTTCGGCGGCCCGCACGGCGGTGAGCCCACTGCTCCGGGACGCGAGATCGACCGGGCCGAGCTGGAGCGGTCCCTCTGCGCCCTCGGCGCCTAGGGCGGGCACCGGGCCGACGGTTTGCGCGCCGTGGTGCTGAACGGGGCCGCGGGCCCCGCGTGGGCGCGCCAATCGGTGGGGCGGGACGCAGCCGGGCCCCGTACCGCTCTCGGACGAGAGGGCGGTACGGGGCCCTGGTCATCTGGCCCGATGCGGCCCGGGCCCGCTCACCGGCTCCGGCGGGGCGCATCACGCCGCTCCCACGGACGTACGGAGCCCGGTCGCCTGACCCGATGCGGCCCGGCGGCGGGATCAGGCCCGCTCGGCGGCCTCCGGGCGAGAGCCGGTCGACTGCCGCTCGGGAGTCCGTGCGGGGGACGTCACGCCGCTCCCGCGGACGTGAGGGCGGGGTCGGCCGTGCCGATGAGCCACATCCCCGGCCGGACCTCGACCGCGTGCGCGGCGGGGGAGGGCCGGCGGGGGGAACCCGTCGCCAGACGGGCCGCGGCGCGGCGGACGTACTCCGTCCAGCGCCGGTCACCCAGCCGCTCGGCGGCACGCCCGCACTGCGCCAGCTGACGCACCGCCGTCTCCTCACGGCCACGCCGCAGATTGACCAGGGCCAGCCCGTTCAGCGCGGCCACCTCGCCCCGCAGGTCCCCTCCCGCCGAGCAGAGCGCCAACGCCCGCCCGTAACGCCGCGCGGCGGGTTCCAGCAGGTCCTGGCCGAGCAGGACGTCGGCCATCCCGATCCGGCAGCGTGCGGCCCCGGCCCGGTCGTGGACCAGCGCGAACGTGTGCTGGGCAGCGGTGTAGCACCGCAGTGCCCGGTCGGCCTCGCGGCGCTGCCAGGCGAGGTCGCCCAACGAGTACTGGATCGCGGCCTCCGCCTCGATGCTCCCGGCCCGCCGGGCGGCGTCCAGGGCGAGCTCGTGGGTCTCCTCCCACTCCTCCCACGCGGCGCGGGCGTGGAAGTATCCGGTGGCGCTCCCGGCGAGCTGCCACACCAGCGGCCAAAGCTCCGCCGCGTGCGTCTGCCGCACCGTCTCCACCAGGCCCGTGGCCTCCTCGCGAAACCATCCCAGCGGGCTCGCGCCGACGATCGCGGGGGCGTCGAGGCCGGGGTCCGTGGCGTCGGGGTGCGTCCTCCAGTCCCTTCCCGGGATGAGCTGCCGGTCCGCGTACCGGGCAAGGGTCGCGTAGGCACGGCCCAGCCGCTCGACGGCGTCCCGCCGGGTCCGGGCCCCGTCCGGCTCCGCCTCCCGCAGCTCGGTGGCCAGCACCCGCAGCAGCGAGTGGAAGCCGTAGCGGACCGACCGGCCGTCGGTCCGGGCCTCCAGCAACTGGGCCCGTACGAGTTCCTCGGTGGTTTCCTCCGCCTCCGCCTGCCCGGTGCCGAGCAGGGCCGCGGCGGTCCACCCGGTGAAGTCGAGAGCCGGGGCCAGGGACAGTAGACGGAACGCCCGCCGCACCGCGGGCCCGGCTTCCTGATACCCCGTCAGCAGGGTCGCGCGCAGGTCGAGGCCGCCCTCGCGCAGCACGCCGAGCCGGGTCCGCTCGTCGTGCAGACGGCTCGCCAGTGCGGCCGGCGTGGTGTGTGGCCGCGCGGTCAGGGCCGCCGCGGCCACGCGCAGTGCCAGGGGGAAACAACCGCACAGCCGGGCGATCTCGGCGACCGCCTCCGGATCCTGCGCCATCCGCTCGCCCCCTGCGGCGAGCAGGAGTTCCACCGCCTCCTGCGGCCTCACCGTGTCCAGCCGCAGGTGTTCCGCACCGTCGAGGGCGGCTGCCGGGCGACGGCCGGTGAGGATCACCGCGCCTGCCGCGCCCGCCTGGAGCAGCGGTCGTATCTGGTGCTCCGACGCGGCGTCGTCCAGGACGAGCAGCATCCGGCGCCCGTGCAGTACCCGCCGCAGCCGGTCCGTCACTTCCTCGGGATCGGTGAGCGGGGAGCCGGACACGTCATCGGTGAGTCGGCGCAGCAGTGCCGCCGCCGCCTGCGAGGCACTCAGCGGACGCCCGTCCGGTCCGCGCAGGCCGATCAGCAGCTGGCCGTCCGGGAACAGGTCGGCCGTCCGGTGGGCGAGCTGCAGGGCCAGGGCGGTCTTGCCGACGCCGGCCGGCCCGGAGACGGCCAGCACCCGCACCGGCTGCCGGCCCGCACCTCCGCGCAAAGCCCGTTCCCCATACGCCAGTTCCTCGTGCCGGCCGACAAACCCGGGCGGTGCGGAGGGCAGCGTCGAGGGTGGACCGGGGACGGGCCGCGGTCCGTCGGCCGTCCCCGCCGCACGCCGCGCGACTCCCCGGCCCCCCGGTGTGCCGGTGCCGCGGCCCTCGTCGTCCTGGCTGGTGCCACGCGCGTTCCGGAGCGGTTGCCAGTCCAGGGACGGATCCCGGCGCAGGACGCGTTCGTGCAGCCTGGACATGCCCGGACCCGGCTCGACGCCCAGTTCCTCCACGAGGGAGTGGCGCAGCCGTCCGTACACCCGCAGCGCGTCGGATCCACGGCTCGTCCGGTACAGGGCCACCATGAGGTGTCCGTGCAGGGTCTCCCGCAGCGGATGCTCGTTGGCCAGAGCCAGCAGCTCCCCGGCGAGTTCCTGGTGACGGCCCAGCCGCAGGTCGGCCACGATCCGCTGTTCCAGGACCTCCATCCGCAGCTCGTCCAGGCGGATGGCGGCGGATTCCAGCCGCACGCCGTGCGGGATCCCCGACAGGGCCTGGCCCGTCCACAGGGCGAGCGCCTCGTGCAGCAGCCCGGAGGCCCGGCCGAAGTCCCCGTCCTGGAACGCCGTGCGGCCCTCGGCCCGCAACCGTTCGAAGCAGGGCAGGTCGAACTCCCGGTCGGAAACCCCCAGGAGGTATCCGGGAGCCCGGGTCAGCAGTTCTCCGGAGCGCCCTGTGCTCCCGTCGTCGGCGAGCACTTTGCGAAGCTGGGACACGTACACCTGGAGGGTGGTGGTCGCGGTACGCGGTGGTTCCGTCCCCCACAACTCGTCTATCAGGCTGTGCACCGGTACCACTTCACCGGCCTGTACGAGCAGGGTGGCCAGCAGGGCGCGCGGTTTCGCCGCGGAGGGAGTGCGGGGCGACAGGCTCACCGGCCCCAGTACGCGGAAACGCATCGGAGAGCTCCTTGAAGATGACTGCGAGTGGGAGAGAGGCGAGCGGGAGAGGGGGGAGCGGGAGGCAGGCGAGCGGGAGAGGGGGGAGCGGGAGGCAGGCGAGCGGGAGAGAAAAAGGGGGGAACGCCGGTCCGGGCAGCCGCGGTCGGTCAGCAGTCCTGGAGCAGGACGGCCGAGGCGGTGCACAGGACCCGGCTGCCCTGGCTGAAGGCGAGCCGGGTATGGACGCTGGGGCGGCCCGTCTCGTCGCGGACCGGGGCCTCGGTGACGACCGTGCAGGTCAGCGGAAGGTCGGCGTCCCCGAAACCCCGGAAGGACGCCCGCCACCGGGTCAGCACGGCGTGGGCTGGCCTCAGGCCGTGCAGTTCCGCGGCGGCGAGCAGCGAGGCCTGCCGGGACGCCTCCAGGAACACCGGGCCGGGGACATGGCCTCCGGACCCGGCCTCGAAGACCTCGTGGCCGGGCTCGCAGGCCACGGGCAGTACGAACTCCCCGTACGGTGCCCACAGCGGGGGGCCGACGACGACGTTGCGCGGGTTGTCGCGCCCGACCGACTCGGGCCGCACGGTGATCGCCGCGTCCTGGCCGGCGACGGTCATGGCGGCCAGCGGGCGTACCACCGGTGCGGTGCTCCGCAGACTCTCCTGGCGCCCTGCCTCGCGGTGCGACCGGTACACCTGGGGCATCAGGAACTGGAGCCGTGCGGAAGCGCTCCCACAGTTGACTCCGTCGATCGCCACGTTGCCCCGGCAGTCGAGGCCGCGCGGGACGCCGTTGACCACGTCGACGGGGGCCAGGGTGATGTCCAGCGTGATGTGGGCCGGCCGGCCGGTGCGGCGCCACGGGGCGAGGTCGAGGACGTCGAGCCCGCTGGAGACGAAGACCGCGGGGCGTTCCGCGGGAACCCGGAAGTACTGGTGTGCGACGAACTGCGTCGCCTGGCGCAGGGTCTCGGCGACGAAGAGCAGATCATGGAAGGTGCCCGGTCCGTCGTTGAACGTCTCGTGCTCGCAGGGCAGTTCGGCGGAGAGCGCGAAGTTCTGTTCCACCGGAGGCGTGGCGTCCAGCAGGAACCCCTCCGGTGTGACGGGTCTGTGGAGCAGGTGGAGCGGTGCGGTGAAACCTTTGGAGCCCGGCGCGGACGAGGCGGGCTGAGGTGTGAAGGTGATGTCCATTCCAGCTCCTTCTGGGATTGCCCGGGGCGCGCGGCCGGTGCGTACCCCGCCACAGGGCGGTGGCGAAAGGATTCCGCCACCGCTCCACGATGTCCTGGAACACTGGTATCGGCCTGTACCCGGCCTGTATCCGGCCTGGACCACAGCAGGATCCGGCCGTCCGACGTGCTAGGCGGCCCGCGCGGAGACCAGGGGATGGTCGGCGGTGAGCGGCCCCGCCGCGCTCGCTCCGCCGGGCTGACCGAGGTCTGCGAAGATCTCGGTGTCGACCTTCCGGTAGTCGCTCCACTCGTCCGGGACGTCGTCCTCGAAGAAGATCGACTCCACCGGGCAGACGGGTTCACAGGCACCGCAGTCGACGCATTCGTCGGGCTGGATGTAGAGCTTCCTCGGGCCCTCGTAGATGCAGTCGACAGGGCATTCGTCTATGCAGGCCTTGTCCTTGACGTCGACACAGGGCTGAGCGATCACATAAGCCATGCTGTTTCTCCCGGGATACGGCGGTCGGACGGTTTCGGTGGGATCAGAAGTGCCGGGCGGACCGCCCGACGGTCCAGGTGTCGCCGCCGGCGAGGAGGGCGCTGAGGTCGCCTTTGCCGTTCTGGACGATCGCGGTGTCGAGTTGTTCGGCCATCTGTGTGTCGTAGACGGGTCGGTCGACGGAGCGGAAGACGCCGATGGGTGTGTGGTGCAGGGTGTCGGGGTCGGCGAGGCGGGAGAGTGCGAAGGCATTGGTCGGGGATGTGGTGTGCGTGTCGTGGACGAGCACGTCGTTCTCGTTGTCGGGGGTGACGGCGACGACTTTCAGGTCGCCGGTGGCCGGGTCCCGTACGACGCCTTTGGCGTGGTCGGCTCCGAAGCGGATGGGTTGTCCGTGTTCGAGGCGGATCACGGCTTCCTCGGCCTGTTGGCGGTCTTTGAGGACTTCGAAGGCGCCGTCGTTGAAGATGTTGCAGTTCTGGTAGATCTCGAC
>NZ_JAAGLT010000053.1 GCF_010548275.1 Streptomyces sp. SID12488 | reverse complement strand
GGGGGCACGGGCCGGGCTGCCCGGCCGGGACGCGGGCGGTCGCCCGGGTGCACCGGGCGGAGCGCCGCGTGGACCGCAGGGTCCCGGTGCTCCTCAGCAGGGCGGCAGGCCGGCTCCGGCAGGGGCGGGCGCGGGCGCCTTCGGCGGTCAGGCGCCGGGTGCTCCGCAGGGCCTCCAGGCGGCCGGCGGCTTCGGCGACAGCGCCGGCGCTCGTCAGGGCCAGGACGCCTTCGGCAACAACGCCGGACGCCAGGACGGCTTCGGCGGCTCACGTGGCCCCGTACCGCCGCAGCGCGGAGAGGGACAGGGGCAGGGCGGCGGGCGCCGTCCGCAGCTCCCGCCGCGTGGTGGCGGTGCGCCGCGTCCCGAGCTGCCCGGTGGCAACGCGCCGTCGCGTCCGAGCTGGAGCGACGAGAACGCGCAGCCTCCGGTGCCGCGTGCCTCGCTTGACACCCCGCGCGGTCACGAGGAGCCGGACTCCACTTCACGGATGCCCCGCCTCGACGATCTCCAGAACCCGGGCGTCACCTCCGAGTTCGCCCGTCCCGACTTCAACGCCCCGCGTCCGGGCGGCCCTTCGGACACCGGCCAGTTCCCGCTGCCGGGCTACAACGGCTCCGGCGACACCAACGGCCAGCAGAACAACGGGTCGTACGTCCGCTCGGACGTCTTCGGCACCCCGCCGGGCGGACCGCAGAGCCCGCAGAACCCCCAGAACAACGGGCAGTTCACGCCGTCGTCGTACGACAACGGCTCGACGGGCCAGTTCCCCGCGCCGACCGGGTACGACTCCGGCTCGACCGGCCAGTTCCCCGCGCCCTCCGGCTTCGACGGCCGGGGCCCGGTGCCCGGCCGTCCGCAGAATCCGTCGTCCACCGGCCAGTTCGAGCGTCCGCAGCCGGGCGCGGGCCGTGGTCCCGCCGACTTCGGCGGCGCCCGTCCGCCGGTGCCGCCGCGCCCGCCGCAGCCGGAGGCACTGCCGCCGGCGAGCGGTCCCGGCGACGGTCGGACGCCGCTGTACGACACCCTGGAGACCAACTGGTTCCACGGGCAGGGTCAGCAGGGGCAGCAGCCGCCGTCCAACGGCAACGGCAACGGGAGCAGCACCAACGGCAACGGTTCGGCGCTCTCGCAGCCGTCCTCCGTACCGGCTCCCCCGCGTCCGGCGGCCTCGCCGGCCTCGACGACCGGCTCCTGGCGCACCTCGCCGAACGACGAGCTGGTCCGGCAGGCCGCAGGCGTCCGCCAGCCGGCCGCCGGTGGCGTCACTACTTCCGGCCTTCCGCGCCGGGTCCCGCGTGCGAACCTCGTACCGGGTACGGCTCAGCAGCAACAGCACCAAAGCGGTCCGGCGGTCTCGCGTGCGCCCGATGACGTGCGCGGCCGGCTGACCAATCTCCGTAGGGGCATCGCCCAGGGTCGGCAGGCCGGTACCGGCTCCGACCAGACGGGCAGCTTCCCCAGCCCCACTCACCAGCAGGAGCGATAGTTGAGCCAGATGAGCCAGGCGGCACAGAACCTCAACTGGTTGATAACCAACTTCGTGGACAACACCCCCGGTGTGTCCCACACCGTCGTCGTGTCAGCCGACGGCCTCCTTCTGGCGATGTCGGAGGGGTTCCCCCGGGACCGCGCCGACCAGCTCGCCGCGGTCGCGTCCGGGCTCACCTCGCTCACCGCGGGTGCCTCGCGCATCTTCGAGGGCGGCACGGTGGCCCAGACGGTCGTCGAGATGGAGCGGGGCTTCCTCTTCCTCATGTCCGTCTCGGACGGATCGTCGTTGGCGGTCCTCTCCCACCCCGAGTGCGACATCGGCCTTGTCGGCTACGAGATGGCGCTTCTGGTCGATCGGGCGGGCGCAGTGCTCACCCCTGACCTGCGTGCCGAACTACAGGGCAGTCTGCTCCACTGACCGCTCCGGATCCACCCGCCTCACCAAAACACCGTCCGGCCGCCACATCTCCCCCACCGGCCCCGTCAGACGGCACGACTGACCGACGCTGTCCCGCCCGGAGGATTCATGACCCCGCCCACCGCCTCTCATGATCCGTACGCTCATACGTACGAGGACGAGGGCGACCAGCCGTTGGTCCGGCCGTACGCCATGACCGGCGGCCGGACCCGGCCGCGCTACCAGCTCGCCATCGAGGCGTTGATCAGCACGACGGCCGACCCGGCCCAGCTGATGGGTCTGCTGCCTGAGCACCAGCGCATCTGCCACCTGTGCCGTGAGGTCAAGTCGGTGGCCGAGGTGTCGGCGCTCCTGGCCATGCCCCTCGGTGTGGCCCGCATCCTTGTCGCGGACCTCGCCGAGGCCGGACTGGTCGCCATCCACCAGCCGGGCGGCGACGAGAACAACGGCGGTGCACCAGCGGTGACACTGCTCGAAAGGGTGCTCAGTGGACTTCGCAAGCTCTGACGGGGGCCGGGCCACCACCACCTCCGCGAAGATCGTGGTCGCGGGCGGGTTCGGCGTCGGCAAGACCACGTTCGTGGGCGCCGTCTCGGAGATCAACCCGCTGCGTACCGAGGCCGTCATGACGTCGGCCTCGGCGGGTATCGACGACCTCACCCACACCGGGGACAAGACCACCACCACGGTGGCCATGGACTTCGGCCGTATCACCCTGGACCAGGACCTGATCCTGTACCTCTTCGGTACGCCGGGTCAGGACCGCTTCTGGTTCATGTGGGACGACCTGGTGCGCGGCGCGATCGGCGCCGTGGTCCTGGTCGACACCCGCCGGCTCGCGGACTGTTTTCCCGCGGTCGACTACTTCGAGAACAGCGGCCTGCCCTTCGTCATCGCCCTCAACGGCTTCGACGGGCACCAGCCGTACAACCCCGAAGAAGTGCGCGAGGCTCTGCAGATCGGGCCGGACGCTCCGATCATCACGACGGACGCCCGGCACCGCTCGGACGCGAAGAGTGCGCTGATCACGTTGGTCGAGCACGCGCTCATGGCACGCCTGCGGTAGCCGTAACAACCATGCCCTACGACAGTTGTCGTAGATACACCGGAGCCGGCTGTGGCCTTTGACACGGTCGGCCTCGGTGTTCATAACGTTTCGACAGAGATATCTGGTGGTATGGCCACGCGTCGCGGTCGCCTGGTCTCGCTGCGCTCACATAGGCCCCGTCTTTTGACGGGGCTCGTTCTTTATGACCGTTTTATCTGGGGCTTACATCGTTATGGATCTTCGCATTCCGACGTTTGGAAGAGCGAAGGATGACGTGCTGGAATGCCTGAACTGCCTAATAGTCAAAGACGTACCTCTATGGAGGGGCTTTGGCTTACCGGCTCTGAGAGACTGCGGCACAACGTTGGTGCCTTCCGCCGAGAGGTTGTTGGTCGAGTGAGGCGAAGCAAGAACGGTCCCGAGCCGTCGGCACGGGGCAACTTCACCCCGCCGCCGCGCGGAGTGGCGTCCGGCCCCCTGCCCGGCACTGAGCCGATGGCGCCACCGGCTCCGAGCGGCAGCCGTTTCTCCCCGCGCAACTGGCGCGTGCCGACCAGGCTGAACGCGATCCTGCTCATACCCGTGGTGGTCGGCCTCATCATGGGCGGCTTCCAGGTCAAGAGCTCGATCGACACCTGGCAGGGGGCCGAGGACGCGGAGCAGACCGCGCGCCTCGTGCAGGCCGCCCTGGTCTACGGCGACGCCCTCTTCCAGGAACGCGACATCACCGCCGAGCCCCTGCTCAAGGGGAACGGCGAGGACGATCCGACGGTCGTGAAGGCCCGCGCCGCCACGGACAAGGCCGCCGACGCCTTCGACGTCGCCGCGCAGAACATCCCGGACAAGCCGAGCATCGAGCGTCGGCTGAAGCTGTTCCGCGAGGTCGAGCCGCAACTGGCGGCGGTCCGCGCAGCCGCGTACACCTCGAAGCGCAAGGGCGTGGAGTCCGAGGAGAGCTACACCGCGATCACGCACACCCTGATGGAGTTCTCCAACGAGCTGGGCCTGGGCACGGGCAACGTCACCAGCTACGGCCGGACCGTGTACGCCATCTCGCTCACCAAGGCCTCCGTGTCGCTGGAGCGTGCCATCGGCATGCACCTGCTGACCAACCCCGGCCCCGACCAGGGCAGCTTCCAGCTCCAGCGCATCGCCCTCTCCTCGTACGCGTACCTGGAGCGGATCGCCATCGCGGAGTACATCGCGGGCGGTACCGAGCAGGACGCCAAGAAGCTCCAGGACGCGTCGGCCCAGGTCACGGCCGACGGCAAGGCGATGGCCGAGCAGGCCGCCCAGGCCGCCGCGGCCAAGGGCCAGACCTATGTCCCGCCGCCGGCCGACCCCGCCCGGATGATCGCAGCGATCGCCGCGCTCCCCTCGACCGATGACAGCGACCGCGCCGCCCTCGCGGCGAAAGGCATCACCCGCCAGAACTGGTGGGCGGTCAACACGCTGAAGTACAACGCGTACCTGAAGCTGGAGTCGGACCTCTCCAAGGGCGCGGTCATCGAGGCGTCCAACATCTCCGACGAGGCCAAGCGCGACGCGATCATCGTGGGTGCGGCCGTCGTGGTCGCCCTGCTGCTCGCCTTCATCCTGGCCGGCATGGTGGCCCGCCAGATGAGCCGCGCGATGCGCCAGCTGCGCAACGCCGCCTTCGGCATCGCCGAGCAGCGCCTGCCGATGCTGGTCGACCAGCTCTCGCGCACCGACCCCGGACGCGTCGACACCCGTGTCGCCGCCATCCCCATCAACACCACGGACGAGATCGGCGAGGTCGCCCGCGCCTTCGACCAGGTCCACCGCGAGGCGGTCCGGCTGGCCGCCGAGCAGGCCATGCTCCGAGGCAACATCAACGCGATCTTCACCAACCTGTCGCGCCGCAACCAGTCCCTGATCGAGGGCCAGCTGACCCTGATCACCGAGCTGGAGAACAACGAGGCCGATCCGGACCAGCTGGAGAACCTCTTCCGCCTGGACCACCTCGCGACCCGTATGCGCCGCAACGGCGAGAACCTCCTCGTCCTCGCCGGCGAGGAGCCGGGCCGCCGCTGGGACCAGCCGGTCCCGCTGGTCGACGTCCTGCGCGCCGCCTCCTCCGAGGTGGAGCAGTACGAGCGCGTCGAGCTGTCGGGCGTACCGGAGGCCGAGATCCACGGCCGCGCGGTCACCGACCTCGTGCACCTGCTCGCCGAGCTGCTGGAGAACGCCACCACGTTCTCCTCCCCGCAGACCAAGGTCCGCGTCACCGCGACCCGTCTCCCCGACGGCCGCATCATGGTCGAGATCCACGACAAGGGCATCGGCCTCACCGCCGAGGACTTCGCGGACATCAACCACAAGCTGGCCAACCCGCCGACCGTGGACGCCGCGATCTCCCAGCGCATGGGCCTGTTCGTGGTCGGCCGGCTGTCCGACCGGCACGGCATCCGCGTCCAGCTCCGCCCCTCGGGCGAGCAGGCCGGTACGACCTCGCTGGTCATGCTCCCGGACGCCATCACCCACGGTGGCGGTGGCGAGCAGCAGATGCAGCGCGACGAGTTCACCGTCTCGCAGATCATCCCCGAGCAGCAGCAACAGCAGTACGTCGGCGAGAACTTCCAGTCCGCCCAGATGCAGCCGATGCGTACGGCGGCCGAGCTCGGCTTCGACGACAGCCGCTACACCGAGGTACCTGACGACATCCGCGAGCTGGACCCGGTGGGCCGCTCCCTGATGCGTGAGGAGCGCAAGGCGCAGCTCGAGGCCCAGGCGCACCCCGAGTCGGGCCCGCAGGAGGCCAACGAGGTCCCCGCGTACGGCGACGACTTCAGCGCGCCGAACGGCCTGCCGCCGGCCCTGGAGGAGCCCTTCGCGGGCTACGACCAGCAGACCGCGTACGAGGAGCGGCAGCAGCCGTCGTACGAGGAGCCGTACTTCAACGGGAACGGGAACGGGAGCAACGGCTTCCAGCAGACGGACGACTTCACGTCGGCCGGCAGCGAGTACCCGTCGACGAACGGCGGCTACCCGGAGCCCGCGTACGGGGAGCCCGTCCAGGAAGAGCCCGCCCCGGCCCACGCCTCCGCCCCGGAGAGCTTCTCGGCCTTCGAGGAGCGGCGGTACCAGGACGACTGGCCGCAGCCGGACGGTTACCAGAACGGGCACAGCTCCGAGTACGCTCCGGAAACGGAATCCGCGCAGGCCGCTGACGTGAGTGAGCGAAATCACGTAGGCTTCGAGCGTCCGGGACCGGCGCCCTCCGCCGCCCACGCGCTGACCGATGCGGGGCTCCCCCGCCGTGGATCCACCACGAGCGGCAGCAGCAACGGCACTGGCAACGGCATCTCCCGGCAGCACGTGGGCCAGGAGACACCGGCTCCCGCCCCCGTACCCGTCCCTGTCCCCGCGGAGCCGAACGGCAACGCGAACGGGAACGGAACGGGTCCCGACGACTGGCGCTCGGCCAACGACGAGCGCTGGCAGCAGGCCGCACAGCTCCGCAAGCCCAAGGCGGGCGGGGTGACCTCCTCCGGCCTGCCGCGCCGGGTACCGAAGGCCAACCTGATCGAGGGTGCCGCGGAAGCGACTCTCCAGGGCGGCCCGTCGGTCTCCCGAGCCCCCGAGGACATCCGGGGCAGGTTGAGCAACCTGCGCCGGGGCGTCCAAAGGGGACGCACCGCAGGCAGTGAGACGAACGGCCAGGCCACCAGGAACCATCACGGTGGGCCTGACAGCACCTACAACCAGGAGCGTTAGTGTGAGTCCGATGAGCCAGGCGGCGCAGAACCTGAACTGGTTGATCACCAACTTCGTGGACAACACCCCCGGGGTGTCGCACACAGTGGTGGTCTCCGCCGACGGACTCCTTCTGGCGATGTCCGAAGGCTTTCCGCGAGACCGTGCGGACCAGCTCGCCGCTGTCGCCTCCGGTCTGACCTCCCTCACCGCGGGTGCCTCGCGCATTTTCGAGGGTGGGAGCGTGAATCAGACAGTCGTGGAGATGGAGCGGGGTTTCCTTTTCCTCATGTCCGTTTCCGACGGTTCCTCCCTCGCGGTGCTCGCACATCCGGAGGCCGATATCGGTCTCATTGGGTACGAGATGGCGCTTCTGGTCGACCGTGCGGGTTCGGTCCTGACACCCGATCTGCGTGCGGAGCTCCAAGGGAGCATTCTCAACTAACAGTCAGACGGTGCGTTTTGGCGTCCCGGGGCGGTAGGTTTCGGACGCGGCGCCACAGTGATGCGGTGCCCGGCGCAGTCGGAGGAGGAGAAGAAAGTGGCAACACCCCCAGGCGGTTCGCCCTCGGGCAATTGGTCGTACGGCCCTGGCCAGGGTCAGGGTCAGGGTGACCAGAACCGGTACAACTTCCCCTCCGCACCGAGCCACCGTCGGCAGCCGCCGTACGCGCCTCACAACCCGCAGGGTCCCGGGCCGTCGCCGTACGACCAGCCGGCGGCGCCGCGCATCCAGCCCGTGCAGCCGCAGCGCCGCTCTCCGGAGCCGTCGCCCGCCGGGGGCGCGAGCAATCCCCTGGTGCGTCCTTACGCCATGACCGGCGGCCGGACGCGCCCGCGTTACCAGCTCGCCATCGAGGCGCTGGTGCACACCACTGCGCAGCCGCACCAGATGCAGGGCCAGTTGCCCGAGCATCAGCGCATCTGCAACCTCTGCCGAGAGATCAAGTCGGTGGCCGAAATCTCGGCGTTGCTGACCATCCCCCTCGGCGTGGCCAGGATCCTCGTCGCCGACTTGGCGGAGGCAGGCCTGGTCGCCATTCATCAGCCCGGCGGCGACGAGAGCGCCGGCGGGCAGCCAGCCGTGACTTTGCTCGAAAGGGTGCTCAGTGGACTTCGCAAGCTCTAGCGGAGGGCCTTCCCGCTCCACCACGTCCGCGAAAATCGTGGTGGCGGGCGGCTTCGGCGTGGGCAAGACCACGTTCGTCGGGGCCGTCTCGGAGATCAATCCGCTGCGTACCGAGGCCGTCATGACGTCCGCGTCCGCGGGCATCGACGACCTGACGCACACCGGGGACAAGACGACGACGACCGTCGCCATGGACTTCGGCCGCATCACCCTGGACCAGGACCTGATCCTGTACCTCTTCGGTACGCCCGGCCAGGACCGCTTCTGGTTCATGTGGGACGACCTGGTGCGCGGCGCGATCGGTGCGATCGTCCTCGTGGACACTCGGCGCCTCGCGGACTGCTTCCCGGCGGTCGACTACTTCGAGAACAGCGGCCTGCCGTTCGTGATCGCGCTGAACGGGTTCGACGGCAGTCAGCCGTACAACCCGGACGAGGTGCGGGAGGCGCTCCAGATCGGCCCCGACACTCCGATCATCACCACGGACGCCCGTCATCGTGCCGACGCGAAGAGTGCGCTGATCACTCTCGTGGAGCACGCGTTGATGGCGCGCCTGCGGTAAGTAGGCGGTTCTTGCGGCTACTGGGCTGCCACGGACGGTTGTACGCCGTCTGCGGCAGCCCAGTAGCTTGTCGCGCAGTTCCCCGCGCCCCTAAAAGCGCCCCCGCTCTTCAGGGGCGCGGGGAACTGCGCGACAAGCCCCCACGGGCCCGCAGCCGACGCACACACGAAAGGGACCCCCTCCCGCACTGCGGAAGGGGGTCCCTTTCACAACTTCAAAAGCCAGGCTCAGTGCCAGCTGTGCGGGGCCCGGAAGCCACCTTCACGCTCCAGGCGACGCCAGCCCGCCTTCGGGCGGCGATGGGCCGGAGCCGCCGGCACGGCAGCCGCACGGGCCAGCAGGATCGCCGTGATGGCGGCGACTTCCTCGGGCCCGGCGTGGCCCTTCTCGACGCGAATGTCAGAGGTACTCATAGGTCACAGTCTCCGTGAGAGAGGTTTCCGCGGATGTACCGCGAAGGATCCGCTGGGTTACCAGGGGGGATCACTGAGGGGGGTTGCCGTGCTTTCGCGAGGGCAGGTCGGCGTGCTTGGTCTGCAGCATCGCGAGCGACCTGATGAGCACCGAGCGGGTCTCGGCCGGATCGATGACGTCGTCGACCAGACCGCGCTCGGCGGCGTAGTAGGGGTGCATCAGCTCGGACTTGTACTCCTTGACCATCCGAGCCCTCATCGCCTCGGAGTCCTCTGCGTCCGCGATCTGGCGCCGGAAGATGACGTTGGCGGCACCTTCGGCGCCCATCACGGCGATCTCGTTCGTCGGCCAGGCGTAGGTGAGGTCGGCGCCGATGGACTGGCTGTCCATGACGATGTACGCGCCTCCGTACGCCTTGCGCAGGATCAGCGAGATCCTCGGAACGGTCGCGTTGCAGTAGGCGTAGAGCAGCTTCGCGCCGTGCCGGATGATTCCGCCGTGCTCCTGGTCGACGCCCGGCAGGAAGCCGGGGACATCCAGCAGCGTGACGATCGGGATGTTAAAAGCGTCACACATCTGGACAAAGCGCGCAGCTTTTTCCGATGCCTCGATGTCCAGGACCCCGGCGAGGCTCTGCGGCTGGTTGGCGACGATGCCGACGACCTGGCCGCCGAGCCGGCCGAGCGCGCAGATGATGTTGCGGGCCCAACGCTCGTGGATCTCAAGGTAGTCGCCGTCGTCGACGAGCTCCTCGATGACCTTGGTCATGTCGTACGGCCGGTTGCCGTCGGCCGGGACGAGGTCCAGCAGGATGTCGCCACGCCGGTCGGCGGGGTCCTCGGAATCGACGCGCGGCGGGTTCTCGCGGTTGTTCTGCGGGAGCATCGCGAGGAGGTAGCGCACCTCGGCGATGCAGGTCTCCTCGTCGTCGTACGCGAAGTGCGCCACACCGCTGGTCTCGGCGTGCACGTCGGCGCCGCCGAGGCCGTTCTGGGTGATCTCCTCACCGGTGACCGCCTTGACGACGTCCGGGCCGGTGATGAACATCTGTGAGGTCTCGCGGACCATGAAGACGAAGTCGGTGAGGGCGGGGCTGTAGGCCGCGCCACCGGCACACGGGCCGAGCATCACGCTGATCTGCGGGATGACACCGGAGGCCTTGGTGTTGCGCTGGAAGATGCCGCCGTACCCGGCCAGGGCAGAGACGCCCTCCTGGATGCGGGCGCCGGCGCCGTCGTTGAGCGACACCAGCGGGGCCCCGGCCGCGATGGCCATGTCCATGATCTTGTGGATCTTCGTGGCATGGGCTTCGCCCAGCGCGCCGCCGAAGATGCGGAAGTCATGGGCGTACACGAAGACCGTCCGGCCCTCCACCGTGCCCCAGCCGGTGATGACACCGTCGGTGAACGGCTTCTTGGCCTCCAGGCCGAAGCCGGTCGCGCGGTGTCGGCGCAGCTGCTCGACCTCGTTGAAGGAGTCCGGGTCGAGGAGCAGGTCGATGCGCTCCCGGGCCGTCAGCTTGCCCTTGGCGTGCTGCGCCTCGGTGGCCTTCTCGCTGGGCCCGGCCAGTGCCTGCGCACGGATCTGGTGCAGCTCGGCCACGCGCCCGCGTGCGTCCGTCGGTTCCCCGGTCGGCTCGCCCGTGGACTCACCCTGCGCCTCATCCAAAACGGTCATGTAGCGACCTTACGAAGCCGAGCGCCAAAACCGGGCCGTCGACTCCGTACAGTCTCCGGCGCGTTTTCCTGGTACCCCTGAACAGAACCGGGTCGGCATGCAGGCGACCCGACTGCTCAGGGGGCATGCGCCTTGTAGGGGTTCCACAAAGCCGTCGAGTCGCGAGTCGACTACGGACGCGGGACTACATCACTTGAAGCAACATCGCGAACACTCTACGGATACTGTTGAAAATTGAACGGAATAGAGCTACGGTTCATCCCGTTGGACTGATTAAAGATTCAACAACCTGTCCCCAAGGAGTCACGTCATGAGCATCTTCGGCCGCAAGACCACCGCTGACAGCGACACTGCCACCTCGTCCGTGGCTACCGCGGTGGCCCCCGAGCTCGCCGCGCTGACCGGCGACTACACGATCGACCCGTCCCACACGACCATCGGTTTCGTCGCCCGGCACGCCATGGTGACGAACGTCAAGGGCAGCTTCCAGGAGTTCGAGGGCACCCTGCACCTCGACGGCACCAACCCCGCCAACTCGACGGCGTCCCTCGACATCACGATGAACAGCATCGAGACGGGCTCCGCCGACCGTGACGGTCACCTGAAGAGCGCGGACTTCTTCCGCACGGACGAGTTCCCGACGATGACGTTCCGCTCCACCAAGGCGGAGTCCCTGGGCGGCGCCGACTACCGCATCACCGGCGACCTGGAGATCCTCGGCACCACCAGGCCGATCTCCATCGACCTGGAGTTCAACGGCGCGGCGAAGGACCCGTTCGGCAACGAGCGCGTGGGCTTCGAGGGCAAGGCGGAGATCCTGCGCTCGGACTGGGGCCTGAAGTGGAACGCGGCGCTGGAGACGGGCGGGGTGCTGGTCTCCGACAAGATCAAGCTGAACTTCGACATCTCGGCCATCCGGAACGCGTGACACGACGCGTGCCGCTCCGGGTGCCGCGACGCCGGCACCCGCGGAGCGGAGACGAACCGCCCGCCAGGTCGCTCCTCGACCAAGGCGGGCGGACGTGTGTCCGGGCACCGACTCCCGCTCAGGCTTCCGGACTTGGAGCCTCTTCCGCCAGCTCGGCGACGGCTGCCGCGAGGCGCGCGGCCCGGACGTCCGGCGTACGCGCCTTGAGCAGCGGCAGTACGACCTGGTACTGATCCGTCCTGCCGAGCGCCTCGAAGGCCGCCTTGGCGCGAGGATCGCGCTCCAGCGCGGCGACGAGGTCGTCCGGGACGGAGGCGTTGCGCTGGGACTCGTACGCTGCCTCCCAACGCCCGTCCGCCTTGGCCGCGTCGACCTCCGCGAAGCCGCCGGGCCGCATCAGCCCGGCCGCCGCCAGCTCCGGCACCCTCCGCACATTGACCATCGACCACACACTGCCCCGCCGACGCGGGGTGATCTTCTGCAGGAAGTGCGAGGCGTCGAGGCTCTTGCGCTGCCCGGTGATCCACCCGTGGCAGAGGGCCATGTCGTTGACCTCGCCGGCGGTGACGGAGGCAAGCCCCGAGCCCTTTTTCGCGACCTTCACCCAGAGGCCTACGGTCTCCGGGGTCCGGTGGGCGGTCAGCCAGGCGTCGAGGGCGGGCGCGTCGACGAAGGGCTCGACCGGCAGGCCGCCGAGTACGTCGGGCGCGTCGGACGCGTCGAGCGCGTGGGCTGCTTCGTCAGAGGTGGTCATGGGGACACAGTAGGCAGGAAATAGGCCAGAATCTGTCCTAGATGACCGGGTCCCGTGACAGTGGTCGGAGGCGGTCTCTGGTGCAGCGGAAGTTCCGCCGATGAGTTTCCGGCGGTTGCACGGTCTACCCGTCGACAAAGGGAGCACACCATGCGCAAGATCATCGTTTGCACGTTCCTGACACTCGACGGCGTCATGCAGGCGCCGGGCGGTCCGGACGAGGACGCCGGGAGCGGCTTCAAGCACGGCGGCTGGCAGAAACCGGTGACCGATGACGAGGTCGGCGGGGCCATCGCCGGTTGGTACGAGCAATCCGACGCGATGCTGCTCGGCCGCAGGACGTACGAGATCTTCGCGTCGTACTGGCCGAGTGCCGGCCCCGACAACCCGTTCACCGATCGGATGAACAGCATGCACAAGTACGTGGCGTCACGGACCCTGACGTCCGTCGAGTGGCAGAACTCCGCACTGCTGGAGGGCGACATCGTCGATGCCGTACGCCGGCTGAAGGCGTCCGACGGCGGCAACATCAACGTCGTCGGCAGCGGCGACCTCGCCCAGACCCTCATGCGGCACGACCTCGTCGACGAGTACCGGCTGGCCATCCACCCGGTGATCATCGGCACCGGCAAGCGGCTGTTCGCCGACGGAGCGATCCCCACAGCGCTGGAGCCGGTCAGCGTCTCGACGACGAAGGGCGGCACCGTCGTCGGCGTCTACCGGCCGAACGGTAGGCCCAGCCACGACAGCTACTAGGCCTGACCGGCCGCCGGGCCCCGCCCGCCAGAAGACTGCGGCGCCCGTGGGGCCACGGGAAGAACCTTCATCGAGGCCGTCACCGACCCCGGGCACGAGGAGCGTGACGAACTACTGAAGTGGGTCGGCGGCGCATTCGACCCCGGCCAGTTCGACGTCGAGGACATCAACAAGCGTGCCGCATGCTGGTCTCGCGGGCCCCATGCTTCTGTTGGAAAACCCGGACCACGACCACGTGGTCCAGCGCGCGCCTCCTGGACGGACTGCTTGGAAAGTCATGAACACCGCAGCTCGACACCTCCCCACGGACAACCTGGCGTGGTTCAAGTCGAGCTACAGCAGCAACGAAGGCGGCAACTGCCTCGAAGTCGCCACCCACACCTCCGGCATCCACATCCGGGACTCCAAGAACCCCTCCGAACCGGTCCTCAGCGTCTCCCCCAGTACCTGGGCCACGTTCCTGGACCGGGCCTGACTCCCAGGAGACGACCGCCCCATGGACAGCACCGAGTGGATCACCGTCACCTCCTGCGAAAACCTTCCCGGGCGGCCCGGCCCCCTTGCCGCTCTGCGCGCTTGACTGCGGGAACACGGCATCGACTGGATGCCGTTCACCGCTGACGAGGTTCGACACGACCTCGCGTGCGGGCCCGGAGCCAACGGGCACTGGCGCGGATGGTTCACCGTGTACGTGGCGGCGGACGCGCTACGCAGGCTCGGACTTCATCCCGGGCAGTCGACAGCGCCCAGCTGCAACGGAGTCCCGCCGCCCGCCTGGTGGCACGCCGCCGGGGAGCGGTACGGCCGCCGGTGGCCCGCTGCCCCGGAATAACCCGGTGCGAGGCCCCCGCCCGCGAGTTAGCCTCCGTCCATGACCTGGCTCCCCCCTGACTTCGCCCATCCGCTGCACGTCGACGTGCCCGGCGGGTTTCACCTGCGGCCGATTCGCGGGGCCGACGCCGCCCTCGACTACCCGACCGTCATGGGTTCGCGCGAGCGGCTGTGGAGCATCTTCGGCGAGGCCTGGGGCTGGCCCGCCGACACCATCACGTACGAGGCGAATCTCGCCGATCTGGAGCGGCACGCCGCCGAGGCCGACGCACACGCGTCCTTCAACTACGTGCTGCTCAACAACGACGAGACCGCCGAACTCGGGTGCGTCTACATCGATCCGCCCGAGAAGGCCGGCGCCGACGCCGAGATCTCCTGGTGGGTCGTGGACAGCGCCGTGGGGAGTGCGGTGGAGCAGGACCTGGATGCTCTCGTACCGCAGTGGATCGCCGACGACTGGCCCTTCGTGAAGCCTCGGTTCATCGGGCGGGAAGTGTCCTGGGCGGAGTGGCTGCGGCTGCCCGACGCCGCCGAATAACCCCGGACACCGGACACCGCGCACCGGCCTTCGACCCCGATCCGACCTTGTGGCTCGTTAAGGGCGGCCTGAATTCGCCCCTTGTGGGCGCGCTCACAGCGTTCTCATAATCCTTCAACAGATTTTGACCAGCTCATGCCAGCAAAAGCACGAGTTCTTTTCTGTTGATTTGGCATGGGCCTGACATTTCTGCGTATGTCCAACCCCCCACGGAAGGCATCACGTTGAAGAAGCTCATCACCGCGTTCAAGAGAGCCGCTGCCGCCGGCGCCGCCGCGCTCGCGATCATCAGCCTGCAGCCCCTCACCTCCGCGCAGGCCGCTCCGGCGCCCGTCGTCGGCGGAACCCGTGCCGCGCAGGGCGAGTTCCCGTTCATGGTCCGGCTCTCCATGGGCTGTGGCGGCGCGCTGTACACGCAGCAGATCGTGCTCACCGCCGCGCACTGTGTGAGCGGCTCGGGCGCCAACACGAGCATCACGGCCACCGCCGGTGTCGTGGACCTCCAGTCCACCACCGGCCGGGTCCAGGTCAAGTCCACCCGGGTGCTCCAGGCCCCCGGCTACACCGGCACCGGCAAGGACTGGGCTCTGATCAAGCTCGCCACGCCGATCAACCTGCCGACGCTGAAGATCGCCACCACCACGCAGTACAACACCGGTGACTTCACCGTCGCCGGCTGGGGTTCGGCCCGCGAGGGCGGCGCTCAGCAGCGCTACATGCTCAAGGCCACCGTGCCGTTCATCAGCGACGCCACCTGTAAGGCGTACGGCGGCTACTACAGCGATCTCGTCGCCGGTGACGAGATCTGCGCCGGCTTCGCCTCGGGCGGCGTCGACACCTGCCAGGGCGACTCCGGCGGCCCGATGTTCCGCAAGGACAACGCCGGTGCGTTCATCCAGGTCGGCATCGTCAGCTGGGGCGACGGCTGCGCCCGCGCCAACGCTCCCGGCGTCTACAGCGAGGTCTCGACCTTCGCCTCGGCCATCGCCTCGGCGGCGTCGACTCTCTGAGCCTCGTCTTCATCGCTTCCCGTACGACGTCCGCGGGCCCGGCGCTCCCAGCGCCGGGCCCGTGTCCGTGTCCGGAGTGAGTCGCCCCCGCCGCCCCTACCCGTCCCGTCCTCGGGGGCGCTGCCCCCGAACCCCCGCTCCTCAAACGCCGGAGAGGCTGGATGATGCCGGCGTCTGCTCAGAACCCTCCGCCAGCGCCGAAGTCGCCGCCGCCCCCGAAGTCCCCGCCACCGCCGTAGTCCCCGCCCCCGAACCCGCCCCCGAAGTCCCCGGAGTCGAAGTCCGCGCCGGACATGTCACCGCCCTCGAAGCCGCCGGTGTTGCCGAAGTCGCCGTATCCGCCGCCGTAGTCGGCCGCGTAGGACGGGGTGGCCATCATGCTGCCGAGCATCGTGCCGACGAGGAGGCCGGGGAGGATGCCGCCACCGAAGTAGCCGCCCGCCCAGGGGCCGTACGCCGGGCCCGCGTCCCAGTAGGGGCGGGGCCCCGAGGCGGTCTCCACCTGGCGGACCGCCGGGTCGTGACCGTCGGCCAGGCCGACCCGGTCGGCGGCGCAGACCGGGACCTCGCGGGGTGCGCCGCCCGCCGGTGTCCAGGTCGCGTCGGCGACCGACGGGCCGTGGCGCGGGTCGAAGAAGCAGGGGCCACGGCGTTCGGGCAGTGGGCGGCCCTCGCGGCGCGCGGCCAGTTGCGCGAGCGAGAACCGGCCGTCCTCCAGGGCCTGCGTCACCGCGCGTACCTCCTCCGGCCGCCGGGTGGCCGCCATCAGCGACTTCGCCTTGTCGTACCCGTCCAGCGCCCGCTCGTAGTCCGCGCGCATCGCGTCGTCGGCGCCCGCCTCGGCGGGGTGGAAGTCGAGCCGGTCGAGTTCCTCACCGAACGCGGTGATGTCCTCGTCGACGACGACCGCCAGCTTGGCGAGTGCGGCCCGCCGCTGCTCCTCCTGCCGCCGCCGGTTGCGCCGGATCAGCACATACGTGCTGGCCCCGCCCGCCGCCAGCACCGCGCCGAACCCGATCAGCGCTCCCGTGTTCACCCCACCGTCGTCGCCACCGCCCGAGCCGCTCCAGGTGGCGGGCGCCGAACCTCCGACGTTGCCGCGCAGCGCCGCGTCGACGAAGTCGCCCAGCTGGGCCAACGCGCCGCCCGCGCTCCGCACCGCCGTCACGAGGTTGCGGACCGTCGACGGGCCGAGCACGCTGCTGTCCGCCCTCGCGTCGAAGCGGTCGCCGAGGCGGACGGCGTACAGACCAGTGACGCCCGTCTCCGTACGGAGGTTCGTGAAGAGGTTCTCGGTCGGGTAGCCGGCCGGGAGGACGGCCACGAAGACAGGCTTGTCCGCGTCCTTGATCCTGGCGGCGAGCGCGTCGGCGTCGGACGAGGACAGCAGGTCGGAGGCGGCCGGGTCCACGTACACCGGGCCCGCGCGCAGCGCCTCGGCGATCTTCGAGAGGTCGGTGGCCGCCTGCGCGCCGGGTGCGGCGGCCGTCAGCAGCGCGAGTACCGCGAGTGTCGCGACGAGAGGCACCAGCAGTAGGCGTACGAGAGGTCGGACCAGTACGGCCTTCATGTCTTCGAAGCTACCCGAGTCGGGGAGGAAACGGAGAACGGTCCTGGTGAGGCTCCCGCTTCCCGTTTCCTCCCCTTACCCACCTTCCTCACCAGTACCTACCGCTCCCGCATCGCTCAGGCCGCCCGGTACGCGGCCCTCAGCTTCTCCACGGCCGCGCTGTACCGACCGGTCAGCAGCAGATGGTCGGCGTCGGCGAAGGGCCTGGCGGTGGCCGACGTGATCCGCTGGCCGATCTTCGCCTGCGCCATCAGCCGCGCCTGGGTGACGAGGGTGCGTCCGGCTTTCCCGTCGTGTGCCCGCTCGGCCACGGCCGCCGCGGCCGTCAGTGCCTTCAGGGTCTTCTCTCCGCCGTCCCGGATCTTGGTCTTCGTCGTCAGACCCCAGCCGTACGGGAACTGTGGATCGTACGTCGTGTCACCCACGTTGATCGGCAGCTGGGCCTCCGACTTCGGCCAGGTGAGCGGGAGTTGGCCGGTGAATGCGCGCCTGCCGTAGAGCACGTCGGCGACGCCGTCGCCCTCGGTGCCCGGCAGCCAGGAGGCGACCAGGGCGTCGATGTCACCGAGCCGGTCGCCGATGAGCTGGGGCCGCCCGGCGACCACCAGCACCACGCACCTCATCGCCGCGCACACCCTGTCGACCGCTGCCTTGTCGGCGTCGCTCAGCGCCAGGTCGTTGCCGTTGCCGACGTCACCGATGCCCTCGGCGTATGGGGTCTCACCGACCACCACAACACCCACGTCGTATCCGGCTGTCGGAGCCGAGGCGTCCTTGGAGTAGGTGATGTCGCCGCCCGCCTTGCGCATGCCCTCCAGGATCGTCGTGCCCTCGGTGATGTCGCCGGAGGAGCCCTGCCAGGTGACGGTCCATCCGCCGGTCTGGTTGCCGATGTCGTCGGCGTTGGACCCGGCCACGTACACCTTCTGGGACTTCTTCAGCGGAAGCACGCCGTCGGCGTTCTTCAGCAGCACCTGCGACTTGGCCGCCAACTGCCTTGCCGTCGACCGGTGTTCGGCCGAGCCGATGTCCGCCGCGCCGCTCGTGTCGGCGTACGGGTGCTCGAAGAGGCCCAGCTTGAACTTCTGGGTGAGGATGCGGGAGACGGCGTCGTCGATCCGCTTGCCGTTGATCCGGCCGGTGTTCACCTCGGTGACCAGAGTGGTGTGGAAGTCCTTGTAGGCGTACGGGACCATGATCATGTCGAGGCCCGCGTTGACGGACGTACGGACGTCGGAGGCGTAGTCGCCGGGGATCTGGTCGATGGCCTGCCAGTCGCTGATGACGAAGCCGTCGAAGCCCATCCGGCCCTTCAGTACGCCGTTGATCATGTCGGCGCGGGCGTGCATCTTCACCGGGCCCTGGCCGTCCCCCGCGATGTCGAGGGAGGAGTAGGACGGCATGACCGAGCCGACTCCCCGGTCGACGGCGTCCTGGTAGGGGGCGAGGTGGACCGCTTCCAACTGTTGCCGGGTGACTTCGGTGATGCCCTGGTCAATGGTGTACGAGCCCGTGGTGGAGGAGCCGTACGTGGTGCCGCCGTCGCCGACGAAGTGCTTGGCGGTGGCGAGGACCTTGTCGTTCCTCTTCAACTCCGTTCCGTTCGGGCGCCCTTGGAGGCCCTGGATAACCGTCTCCATCGACTCGACGAGCGCGGGGTCCTCACCGAACGACTCGTACGTCCGCCCCCAGCGTTCGTCACGGGCCACGCAGAGACAGGGCGCGAAGTCCCAGGAGATGCCCGTGGGCCGGACCTCGGCCGCCGTCACCTTCCCTGCCCCGTAGGCGAGTTGGGGGTCGCGGGCGGCTCCGATGCCGATGTTGTGCGGCAGGACCGTGGCGCCGACGAGGTTGTTGTGGCCGTGCACCGCGTCCACCCCGTAGATCAACGGGATCTGGAACCGCGTTGCCTGCGCCCGGCGTTGGAAGCTGTCGATCATCTTCGCCCAGGCCGCCGGGGTGTTGGGTGTGGGCGTCGAACCGCCGCCGGAGAGCAGTGAGCCGAGGTCATAGGAGGCGATGTCACCGGGCGTCGCCGCGACCGCGCCGCGCTCGGCCTGGGTCATCTGGCCGGCCTTCTCCGCGAGGGACATCCGGGAGAGGAGGTCGGCGACCCGCTGCTTCACCGGCAGCTTGCCGTTCAGATACGGGAGTCCGTGGGCGTCGATGACGATCTGCGGGGTCTCGGCCGGGGCCCTGGCTCCGGTGACCGTGAGCTTGAGGGGAATCGTCTCCGCCGACTCCGCCGCCCTGTCCTTGCGGGTGGGGACCTGGATCGTGCGGGAGGTGCCGAAGGCGGTGCCCGCGGGGAAGGTCAACTCGCCCCGGACGGGGGTGTAGTCGGCGCCGTCCGATGCCGTACCGCCGGTCGTCGTCTCGTACATGACCGTCACGGGGTCGCTGAGCGGGGCTGAGCCGGTCGTGCCGAGAGTGACGCCGACCGTCGCCGTGCCGCCCTCCTTCACCGGGTACACGGCGGAATCGGTGGTGACGGACGCGCGCAGCGACTGATCCGCCCTGCCGTACAACTCGACGCCGTCCATGGCGAATCGGTCACTGATCCCGACAGGGAGCGTGAGGGCGTACCCCCAGGTCTCGGTGAGGCCGAGGATCTGGTCGATACCGCCGACCGGCTGGTAGTCCGTGCGGTACGCGAAGTCGGTGAAGGGGAGCTCGATCAGCTTCCAGCCGGTGAAGTCGTCGGTGAAGGAGGTCGTCCAGAGCTCGGAGGCCTCGCCGTTGGCTCCGCCGTCCTTCAGCTCGAAGTTCACCTTCCTGCCGTTGTTCCGGCCCTCCCACCAGAAACGGACTCCCTTGCTCGCCGACCAGTCGTGGGCGGGCTCGGCGAAGGCGAAGTCGTGGGAGAAACCGCCGTAGCCGCTGATGTCGTAGGTGCCGGTGAGGACCTTGGCGCCCTCGGGGGCGTCCGCCCGTTCGGTGAGGGCGAGTCGGGGCGGGTCGTCGGCGTCGCCGCCCCAGGTGAAGATGGATCCGGCGGGCGGGGAGGCGAAGGGGACCTCGCCCTCGAAGCGGTCCACCGGGACAGGGGCGGGGTCGTCCGCCCCGGCCGCCGTGCCCGCGGCGGCCAGGGGCAGCAGCCCGGTCAGCAAAGTGGCGCAGACGAGCAGGGCGGTTCGTCGCATGGACCTTCCCTCGGCTCTCGGGGCGAAATCAGTCCTTGAGGTCTTCAAGTCCGTGAGTCCACCTGAACACCTCGCGTGTACTCACGGCTGGGAACACGCCGCGAGTCAACAAGTGCCCCTTTGAGCCGTCAAGGTGCGAAACCGCCTCGCGCCACTCTGCCCGAAACCGGTCCTCTACTCGGCGGGCTCCACGCCCGCCCGCAGCAACCCGTACGTGTAGGCGTCCGCCAGGGCCTCCCAGGACGCGGCGATCACGTTGTCGGCGACGCCGACCGTCGACCACTCGCCCTTGCCGTCCGTGGTGGAGATCAGGACGCGGGTCGTGGACTGCGTGCCGTGCTTGCCCTCCAGGATGCGGACCTTGTAGTCGACCAGCTCCAGCTTGGCGAGCGGCGGGTAGATCTTCTCCAGAGCCACCTTCAGCGCGCGGTCGAGGGCGTTGACCGGGCCGTTGCCCTCCGCCGTCGCGACGATCCGCTCGCCCTTCGCGAAGATCTTGACCGTGGCCTCGTTGGCGTGACTGCCGTCGGGGCGGTTCTCGACGATCGCACGCCAGGACTCGACCTCGAAGTACACACGGGCCCTGCCCTCGGCCTCCGCGCGCAGCAGCAGCTCGAAGGACGCGTCGGCCGCCTCGAACGTGTAGCCCTGGAGCTCGCGCTCCTTGACTCGCGCCACGACCCGCCCGACCAGCTCGCGGTCGTCGCCGAGGTCGACGCCGAGTTCCTTGCCCTTGAGCTCGATCGACGCGCGGCCGGCCATGTCGGAGACCAGCATCCGCATGGTGTTGCCGACCTGCTCGGGGTCGATGTGCTGGTAGAGGTCGGGGTCGACCTTGATGGCCGAGGCGTGCAGGCCCGCCTTGTGGGCGAAGGCCGAGACTCCCACGTACGGCTGATGCGTGGACGGCGTCAGGTTGACGACCTCGGCGATGGCGTGGGAGATACGGGTCATCTCGCGCAGCGCTCCGGCGGGCAGGACCTTCTTGCCGTACTTCAGCTCCAGCGCAGCCACGACCGGGAACAGGTTGGCGTTTCCGACGCGCTCGCCATAGCCGTTCGCCGTGCACTGGACGTGGGTCGCGCCCGCGTCGACGGCGGCGAGGGTGTTGGCGACCGCGCAGCCCGTGTCGTCCTGGGCGTGCATGCCGAGACGGGCACCGGTGTCGGCGAGGACCGTGGCGACGACCGCCTGGACCTGGGCCGGGAGCATCCCGCCATTGGTGTCGCAGAGGATGACGACATCGGCGCCGGCCTCGGACGCCGCACGGACGACGGCCTTCGCGTACTCGGGGTTCGCGCGGTAGCCGTCGAAGAAGTGCTCGCAGTCGACGAAGACACGGCGGCCCTGGGCGCGCAGGTGGGCGACGGTGTCGCGGACCATTGCCAGGTTCTCGTCGAGGGTCGTGCGCAGCGCCAGCTCGACGTGCCGGTCGTGGGACTTGGCGACCAGGGTGACCACGGGCGCGCCGGAGTCCACAAGCGCCTTGACCTGCGGGTCCTCGCTCGCCTTGGCGCCGGCCCGGCGGGTGGCGCCGAAGGCCACCAGCTGGGCGTGCTTGAAGTCGATCTCCTGCTGGGCGCGGGCGAAGAACTCGGTGTCGCGCGGGTTGGCGCCCGGCCAGCCGCCCTCGATGAAGCCGACGCCGAAGTCGTCCAGGTGCCGTGCGATGGCCAGCTTGTCGGCGACGGTGAGGTTGATGCCCTCGCGCTGGGCGCCGTCGCGCAGGGTGGTGTCGAAGACGTGGAACGAGTCGTCGAGTTCGCTGGGTTCGCTGGGTTCCGTCATGATCTCAAGGCTCCTGAGGATGTCGATCTCGGTCTGTACCGGAATGACCGGCTCCACCGTCCCCCAATGATCCCGCGCGCTCCTTCTCCGGCTGAAGGTGGGCCAGAAAAGCGAAAAACCCCTCGCGGGTGCGAGAGGTCTGCGCGCGGGTCGAAGACGACGATGGCCGCCCGTACCTGGTAGTACGAGGCAGTCACTGCGGACCGGCGCGCCTGCTGCCAATAATCGTGGCGAACGAGAGCACGGAAGCAGTCTTGCACAGCACTGCCCCGCGCTCACGGGTGTCTCAGTATGCGAACCCCGGGTGACCTGATTCGGCGGCCAGTCACGGCACCTGGACACTCACCCCTGCCGCCACATGGCGAACGGGTCGTCCGGCCTCACGGCCGAACGACCCCGTCAAGATCTTCGTCAGCCTTCTAGCACTGACTGAACTTGATGAACCCGTCGCCGTTCTCGTCCACCGGGTCGAACAGGATATTGGCTGCCGACGTCCAGCCGTAGGTCTGAGTTCCCGCGAGCCGGACGTACCACCAATCGTTGCCGTGGGAGTTGGTGGTCCAGCACTGGAAGTAGACCGTGCTGTTCTGAGCAGCCCATCCGGTGTTGTTGCACCCGGACTGGTAGGGACCGCTCTTGAGATTGAATCCCCCTTTCATGTACCCGCGCCCCTCGCCGTTGGCGCTGGGGGTCCAGCATTCCGCCTGGGCGGCGGCGTTCGCAGACGGCGCGAGTGCGGCGCCGGCTCCGAGCACCATGAAGGCCGCGAGCAGCGCATTCACGATGGATCGAATCAGGCCACGTTGTGATGCAGAACCCGACACGGGGCAGCTCCTTCTCTGAAAGGCATGGCAGGGGTCCGGGAGACCTCAAGAGCAGGTGATGGCCGACGGACGCGGACTTGTGATCCCAGAACGTACGGTCCGCCGCGCACGACGCGCGTCCCACGCGGGGTTGAACTCCCGTGCAGACCAGCGCGGTAGACGCGCGGTTCCTGCAACTTCCGCGGTACCGCAGAAGGTTGACGCCCACCCGCCGGGGCCGGCTCTACACTGCTGCGATGCCGATCCACCCTCGCGCCGTCGCTGCGCTGACCGTGGCAGCGCTGACCGGCTCCGACCTGGAGGCGTTGACCGCCCGCGAACCGGACGTCCTGAATCTGGTCGCCCTCGGCCTGTCCAACCTGGAGATCGCTGGGCGCCTCTACGTCGGCGAGGCGACCGTCATGACCCACCCCACCTCAACCGCACGATGACCGGACTCGGCCTGGACAGCAGAGCACAGGCCGTGGTGGTGGCCTACGAATCGGGGCTCGTGACCCCGGGCGGACAGCGACCGGGAACCGGGGCCCACGAGGCCGCATCGGGGTCGTAGGGGCGCCGGAAATGGGTGAGGCGGGGACCCGGAGGGTGACGAAGGCGGCGGCGAACTCCGGTCCATCGGCGGTCCTGCTGTCGCGCTCCCCTGGTGGACAAGTGGACACCCACCGGGGGAACACGCGACGCGCTTGGGGGGACTCAGCCCAGAGGGTGCATCCAGCCGTGCGTGTCCTCCGCCGTCCCCCGCTGGATGTCGAGGAGTGCCTCGCGCAGCCGCAGCGTGACCTCGCCGGGCTCGCCGCCGCTCTGCTGCCACTCGACGCCGGTGCGCTTGACCGTGCCGACGGGAGTGATGACGGCCGCCGTACCGCAGGCGAAGACCTCGGTCAGGGTGCCGTTCTCGGCGTCGCGCTGCCACTGGTCGACGGAGACGCGGCCCACTTCGGCGGTGTAGCCGAGGTCGCGGGCGACGGTGAGGAGGGAGTCGCGGGTGACGCCCTCCAGGATGGAGCCGGTGAGGGAGGGGGTGACGATGCGGTCCCCGTACACGAAGTACAGGTTCATTCCGCCGAGTTCCTCGATCCACTTGTGCTCGACGGCGTCGACGTAGCAGACCTGGGCGCAGCCGTGCTCGGCGGCCTCGGCCTGGGCGAGGAGGGAGGCCGCGTAGTTGCCGCCGGTCTTGGCGTCGCCCATGCCGCCGGGGACGGCGCGGACGCGGTCCTCGGAGAGCCAGATGGAGACGGGCTGCACGCCGCCGGGGAAGTAGGCGCCGGCGGGGGACGCGATCACCAGGAACAGGTATTCGTTGGCCGGCTTGACGCCGAGGCCGACCTCCGTGGCGATCATGAAGGGGCGCAGGTAGAGGGACTCCTCGCCACCGTGCGCGGGCACCCAGTCCCGGTCCTGGCTCACCAGCGCGTCGATGGCGCCGATGAACGTCTCGACGGGCAGCTCGGGCATCGCGAGGCGGCGCGCGGAGTGCTGGAAGCGCAGGGCGTTCTTCTCCGGCCGAAAGGTGGCGACGGAGCCGTCGGGCCGGCGGTAGGCCTTGAGTCCCTCGAAGATCTCCTGCGCGTAGTGCAGGGTCATGTTCGCCGGGTCGATGGAGAGCGGGCCGTACGGGACGAGCTGTCCGTCGTGCCAGCCGCGGCCCTCGGTCCACTTGATCGTCACCATGTGGTCGGTGAAGTGGCGGCCGAAGCCGGGGCTGGCCAGGATCGCCTCGCGCTCCGCGCCGGAGAGTGGCGAGGCCGAGGGCTTGAGCTCGATCGTGGGCGTCGTCATGAGTGGGTGTCCTTCACCGGTTTGTGTGTGACGGGCCGCGCCCCACGCCCGTACCACCGCCGTACCGCAGCGGCCGGTGTTAGGACGTCCGAGCATTCCCTCAGTCCGCGGCTCCGCGTTCGATTATTGCGCGAAGGGGGCCATGGACGAAAAGGGCGTGAATGCGACCCAGGGGATGATGGTGACACCCGGCGGGGACATAAGAGAAGCCGCCGGGTGCGGATGCGACCCGGCGGCTTCGAAAGTTTCGAGTGGAGCGCCGCGGGTCAGCCGGCTACTCGTACGGCGAGGGCGTCGCCGATCTCTTCGGTCGTACGGGTCGTCGTGCCGCGCTCCGCGAGGTCGGCGGTGACGGCTTCCTCGATGCGGGCGGCCTCGGACTCGTAGCCGAGGTGGCGCAGCAGGAGGGCGACGGACAGGACGGTGGCGCTGGGGTCGGCCTTGCCCTGACCGGCGATGTCCGGGGCCGAGCCGTGCACGGGCTCGAACATCGAGGGGTACTCGCCGGACGGGTTGATGTTCCCGCTCGCGGCGACGCCGATGCCGCCGGAGACGGCCGCGGCGAGGTCGGTGATGATGTCGCCGAAGAGGTTGTCGGTGACGATCACGTCGAAGCGCTCGGGCTGCGTGACGAGGTAGATCGTCGCCGCGTCCACGTGCATGTACTCGGTGGTGACGCCGGGGAACTCCTCGCCCACCTTGTTGAAGATGTCCGTCCACAGGTGACCGGCGTGCACGAGCACGTTGTTCTTGTGGACGAGCGCCAGCTTCTTGCGGGGGCGGGCCTGGGCGCGTGCGTAGGCGTCGCGGACGACCCGCTCGATACCGAAGGCGGTGTTCAGCGACACCTCGGTGGCGACCGCGTGCGGGGTGCCCTGGCGGATGGTGCCGCCGTTGCCGGTGTACGGGCCCTCGGTGCCCTCACGGACGACCACGAAGTCGATCTCGGGCTGCCCGGCCAGCGGGGTCGCGACCCCGGGGAGGAGCCTCGACGGACGCAGGTTGACGTGGTGGTCGAAGGCGAAGCGGAGCTTCAGGAGGAACCCGCGCTCCAGGACACCGGAAGGCACGCTCGGGTCACCGATCGCGCCGAGCAGGATGGCGTCGTGCTTCTTGAGCGCGTCCAGGTCGGCTTCGGTGAGGGTCTCACCGGTGGCGCGGTAGCGCCGGGCACCGAAGTCGTACTCCTTGGTCTCCAGCTTCACATCCTGCGGAAGGACGGCGGAGAGCACCTTCAGCCCCTGGGCCACGACCTCCTGGCCGATGCCGTCACCGGGAATCACTGCGAGATTGATGCTGCGAGACATACCGGCACCGTACTCCGGGTCCCATGGGATGACACTCGGTGTCCGCGATACGGACACGGTACGAAGGCGAGACGCACGACGGCCACCGCTCTTCGACCGGCGTTCACCTGTACGTATGGCGGACGTTGGGGAATGCTGGGAAGTTCCCTCCCATGGACAGTCCCCCGGACACCCCCGACGTCGGTATCCCGCCGCGGCTGGCCCGCCGGATGAGCATGGCGGAGCAGTACGAGTACCTGCGGGCGCGGCTCACCCGGCGCCGCGCGCTGGTGACGGCGGGCGCGCTGGCCGGCGGCGGCCTGCTCACCGGCTGTTCGTCGAGCACCGGTACGGCGAATCCGGCCACCAGCAAGGTCCCCGGCTCGGCCGTCGTCCCCTTCGGCCGCCACCTCGCCTTCGGCGCCGACCCGAAGACGCAGATGCGGATCTCCTGGCAGGTCCCGTTCGCGGTACGGAAGCCGTACGTACGCGTCGGACCGACGCCCGGCGACCTGAGCCGCCGCGTCGAGGCCGAGGTCCGCGCGCTGCACACGCCGGGCGTGACGGGCGTACGCCTCGACCTGGACCAGTACTACGTGCACGCGGCGCTCGACGGACTGCGCCCCGGGACGACGTACTACTACGGCGTCGGCCACGAGGGCTTCGACCCGGCGTCCGGCGCGCACAGGTCCACCCTCAACACGTTCCGCACAGCCCCGGCGACCGCTCCCGCGAGTTTCGTGTTCACGGCCTTCGGCGACCAGGGCGTCACGCCCGACGCGCTGGCCAACGACAAGGTGCTCCTGGGCCGGAACCCCGCCTTCCACCTGCACGCGGGTGACATCTGCTACGCGGACGTCACCGGCCACGGCGAGAAGTCGGACAGCTACGACCCGACCGCCTGGGACCTGTTCCTGAAGCAGACGGAGACGGTCGCGAGGTCGGTGCCGTGGATGGTGACGACCGGCAACCACGACATGGAGGCCTGGTACTCACCGAACGGGTACGGCGGCCAGTCGGCCCGCTGGTCACTCCCCGACAACGGCTTCGACGCCCGGAACACGCCGGGCGCCTACTCGTTCACGTACGGCAATGTCGGGGTCGTGGCGCTCGACGCGAACGACGTGTCGTACGAGATCCCGGCCAACCTGGGCCACACGGACGGCCGTCAGACGGCTTGGCTGGACCGGCGGCTGGCCGAACTGCGGGCGTCGGACGCGATCGACTTCGTCGTGGTGTTCTTCCACCACTGCGCGTACTCGACGACGGCAGCCCACGCCTCGGACGGCGGGGTACGGGACGCCTGGCTGCCGCTCTTCGACAAGCACCAGGTGGACCTGGTGATCAACGGCCACAACCATGTGTACGAGCGGACGGACGCCCTCAGGGGCGGCCGGGTGGGCCGGCAGGTTCCGGTCGGCGCGGCGACCGACCCGACGCGGGACGGCACCGTGTACGTCACGGCGGGCGGCGCGGGTCAGAGCCTGTACAGCTTCCCGTACGGGGTGAAGGACAGCTTCGAGGGGAAGGTCGCCGACCGGGAGTCGGTGGAGAGCTACCACTGGACGAAGTCGCGGGAACGGCACGAGGACACCGTGGAGTGGTCGCGCGTGCGCTACACCGGCTACTCGTTCCTCTCGGTGGAGGCGGCGGCGGGCGTACCGGGCACGCCTCCCCGCCTGACGGTGTCCGCGCTGGCGCAGAGCGGGGAGCGGATCGACCACTTCGAGGTGCGGCGCGGCTGAGGCGACCTCACCCCGATGACCCGACGAGGGTCCTCAGTGACCCGTCTGGCCGCCGTTGTCCCGGCGGTCGAGGGCCCGCTGGAGGGCTGCGGCGGCGTTCTTGCGGTCGGACTCGCTCGTCGGGGAGACGTGGCGGACTCGGCGGCGGACGGTCGTCTCGGCCATGGGAAATCGACTCCTTCAAGGAATCCGGGAGTACGGCAGGGGGGATTCGAGACGCCGGGTCGGACGGGGAGCAGCGGTACCGCAGGGGTTGCCTGCACGGGGCACCGGCTCGCTACCGTCATGCGCTTGGTCCAGCGGCACGTTCGGCTTCTACAAAGCTAGGCGAGGACAGGGCATCTGTCTCCACAATTACTCGGACTTCCTACTATCTGAGACGGGGGATTGAGTCACGCCCCGACACCGAGCCCTCGCACCGAGCCTGCGATCGGTCATTGATCCGACCTTCCATATCCAGACAGCGCCGCACGACACCTTGACAGCCCTATCTCTGCCCTCCAGCCTCACAGTCATCGGATGACTGAACGACTGCTGGAGGGTACCTTCGTGTCGATCGCGCTGACACTCTGCTCAGCCCTGCTCGCCACCGCGGTGACAGCACTGCCTGCCGAGGCAGCCGCGACAGGGCATACCGGGACGGCTGCGGCCTGGGAGGTGAAGGCTCCACCCGGCTCCCCCACGGCCGTCGTCGCCCTGAACCCGGCCGACGGAAGCCCGACCCTCACGGTGAGACGTGCCGGCGAACAGGTCCTGGCTCCCTCCCCCCTCGGCCTGGTCACCGAACAGGCCGACTTCTCCAAGGGCCTGGAGTTATCCGGCCGCACCACGCGCACGGTCACCGAGCGCTACACGTCCACAACAGGCAAGTCCCGCAAGCGGGTTGCCCGGATGACCGAGTCCCGCTTCCGTTTCCGTACGGCCGAGGGCGCCCGTCTCGACCTGCTGGTACGGGTGGCCCCGGACGGCGTCGCCTACCGCTACGCCCTGCCGCGCGCCACCGGCAACGTCCTGCGCGAGGCATCCGCGTTCACCCTCCCCACGGACACCACCACCGCTGTCGTCAACGCCTACCGCGCCGACAACGAACTCCCCTTCAAGCGCTACGAGTCGGCGGCGACGGCTCCGGCGGGCGGCTACTCGATACAGGCCCTCTTCCACACGCCCGGCGGCTACGCCCTCATCGCCGAGTCGGACCTCAACGGCACCTACGCAGGCGCCCACTTGACGCACGAGGCGGGCTCACCGACGTACAAGGTGAGCCTCTGGAACGACGAACCCGTCGTAGCGCAGGGCTCGTTGACCACCCCCTGGCGCACCGTCGTCACCGGCGACCTGGCCACCGTGACCGAGTCGACCCTCGTCGACGACCTCGCCCCGCCCTCCCGCATCCGGGACACGTCCTGGATCAAGCCGGGCCCCGCCCTGTGGACCTGGCTCGCGGGCGGCAAGACCGCCGGGCAGAGCCTGGCGGCACAGAAGGAGTACGTCGACTACGCGGCCGAGCGAGGCTGGCCGTACGAGGTCGTCGACGCGGGCTGGTACTTCAAGCCCGGGGAGTGGGAGGTCATCGACCCGGACTGGCAGACGAACAACTGGATGCCGGAGCTGGTGCGTTACGGGACGGCGAAGGGCGTGGGCATCCAGGTGTGGCTGCACTACTCCCTGCTCACGGACCCGGCGGAACGCGAGAAGTGGCTCGGCACGCTGGAGAGTTGGGGCGTCAAGGGCGTGAAGATCGACTTCATGGACTCGGAGTCGCAGGACCGGATGCGCTGGTACGACGAGGTCCTGGAAGCGACGGCCCGCCACCACCTCCTCGTCAACTTCCACGGCTCGACGATCCCGAAGGGCATCCAGCGCACCTGGCCGCAGGTCATGACGATGGAGGGCGTGGGCGGCGAGGAGAAGCGCAACAACACCGCCGAGCAGCTCGCCTCGCTCCCCTTCACTCGTAACGTGATCGGCTCGATGGACTTCACCCCGGGCGCCTTCCACCGCCCGTACCGCCCCAACGTCGCCTCCGACGCGGGCGAGTTGGGCCTGACGGTGCTGTACGAGTCGGGCATCCAGAACCTCGCCGGCACCCCGGAGTCGTACGAGGCCCGCCCCGAGGCCCGCCGCTACCTGGAGCAGCTGCCCCGACGCTGGGAGGAGACCCGGCTGTTGACCGGCGACCCGGGCAGGGCAGCCGTACTCGCCCGACGGGCGGCGGACGGCCGGTGGTTCATCGGCGGCACGTTCGCGGGCGCGGCACGAACGGCGGACGTACCGCTGCGGCTCGGCGCCGGCCGCTGGCTGGTGGAGACGGTGACCGACGGCCCGTCGGGCGCCTTGGTGCGCGAGGGGCGTGTCGTACGCGGCGACTCCACCCTCGCCGTACCGGTGATCGCCGACGGCGGCTTCGCCGCACTCGCCTGCCGCTGGCAGCCGGGCCGTACGACCTGCGACAGCTGACCCGCTGAGACCCCTCGCCACGAGATCCACCACCGCGAGGCGGGTCACTTCCCGCCTCGCGGTACCCCCAGACAGTGAGCAACCAGCAAGAATCAGATACTCTGATTCCATGAAGACGATGACGGCAACCGAGGTCTCCCGGAACTTCGCTTCCGTGCTCGACCGCGCCGAGCACGGCGAGACCATCGTGATCACAAGAGGCGGCCGACGGCTGGCCATACTGGCCCCGGCTCCCGCCGGGAACGGGGCGGCGCTCAAGGAATTCCTCACGGCCCATCCCGTGGACGACGACTACGCCGAAGACGTCCTCTCCGCACGCGAGTTGATGACCGATGAGCTGGGGTCGACATGGCCCGACGCCTGATTCTCGACACCGGCGTCATCATCCGCGCGGAACGCGGAAGTACCGGGCTCGCCAACCTGCTCGACGCAGACGACGACATCGCTGTCGCAGCCATTACGCTGGCCGAACTGCAACTCGGCGTAGAGCTCGCCGACGAACCCCGCCGGGCCGGGCGGCAGGAGTTCGTCGACGGCATCCGCGCGCTGATCCCGGTCGAGGACTACACGGCAGACGTGGCTCGGGTCCACGCGCGTCTCCTTGCCCATGTGCGCAAGGCAGGGAAGCCACGTGGTGCCCACGACCTGATCATCGCTGCCACTGCCGCCACCACGGCTCGGATCCTGCTCACCACGGACGACAAGGCAGCCTTCGACGACCTGCCCGGCGTACACGCATCGACCCACTGAAATGAGACTCCGGCCGCGGTGGGCGCTCCCGGCCCGGAATCTCAAGGGGTGGAGGTCAGCCCATGTGCGGGTACGGGTAGTCGGTCGGGGCGACCAGGGTCTCCTTGATGGCGCGGGTCAAGGTCCAGCGCATCAGGTTCTGCGGGGCGCCCGCCTTGTCGTTGGTTCCGGACGCGCGCCCGCCGCCGAACGGCTGCTGCCCGACGACCGCGCCGGTCGACTTGTCGTTGATGTAGAAGTTGCCGGCCGCGTAGCGCAGCTTCTCCATCGTGTACGCGGCTGCCGCGCGGTCACCGGAGATGACCGAGCCGGTCAGCGCGTAGTCGGACACGGACTCCATCTGGGTCAGCATGGCGTCGTACTTTTCGGCCGAGCTGTCGTCGTACACGTACACCGCGAGGAACGGGCCGAAGTACTCGGTGGTGAAGACCTGGTTGGCCGGGTCCGTGCACTCCACGACCGTCGGGCGGACGAACCAGCCGACCGAGTCGTCGTAGGAGCCGCCGGCCACGATCGTGCACGTCGGGTCGGACTTCGCGCGGTCGATGGCGGCCTTGTTCTTGGCGAAGGCGCGCTCGTCGATGACCGCGCCGATGAAGTTGGTGAGGTCGGTGACGTCACCCATGGTCAGGTGGTCGACCTCGGCGGCGAACTCCTCACGGAAGCCGTCGTTCCAGATGGAGGCCGGGATGTAGGCGCGGGAGGTCGCGCTGCACTTCTGCCCCTGGTACTCGAAGGAACCGCGCGTGAGAGCCGTCTTCAGGACCGCCCGGTCGGCGCTCGGGTGGGCGACGACGAAGTCCTTGCCGCCGGTCTCGCCGACGAGGCGCGGGTACGAGCGGTACTTCTCGATGTTCGCGCCGACCGTCTTCCACAGGTACTGGAAGGTCTTCGTCGATCCGGTGAAGTGGATGCCGGCCAGATCGTGGTGCTCCAGGGCCACCTTGGAGACCTCGATGCCGTCACCGGTGACGAGGTTGATGACGCCCTTGGGCAGCCCGGCCTCCTCCAGCAGTTGCATGAGGAGCACGGCGGAGTGGGTCTGCGTCGGGGACGGCTTCCACACCACCACGTTGCCCATGAGGGCGGGCGCGGTGGGCAGATTGCCCGCGATCGCCGTGAAGTTGAAGGGGGTGATCGCGTAGACGAAGCCTTCAAGGGGGCGGTGGTCGAGACGGTTCCAGACGCCCGGGGAGTTGGCGGGCGGCTGCTCGGCGAGCAGGTCGCGGGCGTACTTGACGTTGAAGCGCCAGAAGTCGACCAGCTCGCACGGACAGTCGATCTCGGCCTGCTGGGCGGTCTTCGACTGGCCGAGCATGGTGGAGGCGGCGAGGATCTCACGCCAGGGGCCGGCCAGCAGTTCGGCGGCGCGCAGGATGATCGCGGCACGGTCGTCGAACGCCATCGCGCGCCATGCGGGCGCGGCGGCGAGGGCCGCGTCGATCGCGTCCTGGGCGTCCTGCCCGGTGGCGTTGGCGTAGGTGCCGAGGCGGGCCTTGTGGTGGTGCGGCTGTACGACGTCGAACCGCTCGCCGCCGCCCATGCGCCGCGCGCCGCCGATGGTCATCGGCAGGTCGACGGGGTTCTCGGCGAGCTCCTTGAGCTTGACCTCCAGGCGGGCCCGCTCGGGCGACCCGGGGGCGTAGCCGTGCACCGGCTCGTTGACAGGGGTGGGGACCTGGGTGACGGCGTCCATTGCTGACGAATCTCCTTGCGGGGCGGGTGAGCGGGTGATGTCGGGGGCCAAATCCCTTGGTCTCAGCCCTTGGTGAGCATCGAGCGGCCGAAGAAGAGGAGGTTGGCGGGGCGTTCGGCCAGCCGCCGCATGAAGTACCCGTACCAGTCCGTCCCGTACGCGGTGTAGACACGCATCCGGTGTCCCTCTGCGGCGAGGCGCAGATGCTCGTCGCTCCTGATCCCGTACAGCATCTGGAACTCGTACTCGTCGGGCTTGCGGCCGGCGCGCCGGGCGAGTTCCTGGGCGATGGAGATGAGGCGCGGGTCGTGGGACCCGATCATCGGGTATCCCTCGCCCTCCATCAGGATCCTCAGGATGCGGACGTACGCCTTGTCGGTCTCGGACTTCTGCTGGTAGGCGACCTCGGCGGGCTCCTTGTACGCGCCCTTGACCAGCCGTACACGGCTGCCGCTGTCGGCGAGGCGGCGGGCGTCGGCCTCGGTGCGGTACAGGTAGGCCTGGATCACGCAGCCGGTCTGCGGGAAGTCCTTCCGGAGTTCCTCGTGGATCGCGAACATCGAGTCGAGGGTGGTGTGGTCCTCCGCGTCGAGCGTGACCGTCGTACCGATCGCGGCGGCTGCCTCGACGACGGGCCGGACGTTGGCGAGGGCCAGCTCGTGGCCGCCGTCCAGCGCCTGGCCGAAGAGCGACAGCTTGACGGACATCTCGGCGCGCGTGCCCAGTTCCAGTTCTCCGAGCCGCTCTACCAGTTCCAGGTAGGCGTCACGGGCGGCGGCAGCCTGCTCGGGGGTGGTGATGTCCTCGCCGACCACGTCCAGGGTGACTTCCAGGCCCCGGTCGGTGAGGTCCTGGACGATCGGTACGACGTCGTCGACGGTCTCGCCGGGGATGAAGCGGTCGACGACCGGCCTGGTCACCGGGGCTGCCGAGATCAGTCGGCGCAGCCGGTCGCTGCGCGAGGCGGCGAGAATCACGGGACCCAGCACGGGGCACCTCCACAAAGGGCCGGAAGACGGAGAACCGGAGAACCGGAGAACCACCGTGAAACCTAGGGATCTCTCCGATCGTGGGCCATCGACAGCTGTCACGCATCCGTGCCCCAGATCTCATACAGATGTCTGAAGGCGGCGCCGGAATGCGCGAGAATGCCCCCATGAGCCAGGCGAGCGGCGACCACCACGGCGACTACCAGGAACTGGTGGACGACATCTCGGAGCTCCTCGGCGCCCCCGCGACGCTGGAGAACCGCGACTTCGAGCTGCTCGCCTTCGGCGCGTACGACAGCGAGGGCGAGCTGGACGCGTCGGCGCTGGACCCGGTGCGCGCCCGCTCGATCCTGACCCGCCGCTCGACGTCGGCGGTGCGCGTGTGGTTCGAGGGCTTCGGCATCACGCGGGCGACCGGCCCGGTCCGTATCCCGCCCACTCCCGAGGCGGGGGTGTACCGGGGGCGGATCTGTCTCCCCGTACGCCATCGGGGTGTCGTACTCGGTTACGTCTGGCTGCTGGACGACGATCCGGGGCCCCCGGCGGAGCAGTTGGCATCGGCCATGGAGGTGGCGGACCGGATCGGCGCGCTGCTCGCGGACGATGCGCAGGCGGGCGCCGACCTGACCCGCGAGTTCCGGACGGTGCTGACCGCCGAGCGCGGCTGGCAGCGCGACATGGCGGTGGCGGCGCTGCGTACGGCCCTGGGGGCGCGCGGCGAGGGCCCGCACGCGGTGGTGTGCGTGGCGCCGTGGCCGTCGGCGGATCCGGACGACGCCCCGACGGCCCGTACGGTGCCGCACGCGGCGGCGGTGTGCACGGTGCCGTGGGGCACGGCGGCGCAGAGCCTGGCCCTGCTGATCCGG
>NZ_JAAGLT010000052.1 GCF_010548275.1 Streptomyces sp. SID12488 | reverse complement strand
ACGCCTACATGGTCGGCGACCACTTCAGCGTCCTGCGCCTGGGCACCATGGAACTCTCCGCCGCCCGCAGCGAGGTCACCCTCGAAGAACTCACCAACCACATGGCCGGCGGCGCCGAACTCGCAGCCCTCAAACACGAGTTGGCCCAAGTCCGCGGCGTCGACGTCGAAGGACTCCCCGAAGCCGAAGACCTTCAGGCACCCGTCGCGACCCCCTCGAAGGGGACGACGGCATGACGACTCCGTTCGACCGCATCAGGGTCGGCTCGGCGCCGGACTCCTGGGGTGTCCGGTTCCCCGACGACCCGGTGCAGGTGCCGTGGGAACGCTTCCTGGACGAGGTCTCCGAGGCCGGCTACCCCTGGATCGAACTGGGGCCGTACGGCTATCTGCCGACCGACCCGGCCCGTCTGACGGACGAGATCGCCAAGCGTGACCTGAAGGTGTCGGCCGGTACCGTCTTCACCGGCCTGCACCGGGGCCCGTCCGAGTGGGAGTCGACCTGGGAGCACGTCAGCCAGGTCGCCGCGCTCACCCAGGCCATGGACGCGAAGCACCTGGTCGTCATCCCCTAGTTCCGGCGGGACGACAGGACCGCCGAGGGCGGATTAACTCGATCGTGTGAGGGGCGGCTTCCGGGCTTGCGGCGGCCTGGGCCGTTCGGGCTAATGTGATCGTGCGATCTGGGACGCCAGGTACGGCGTCAGCATGCGGGGCCCCTGCTCCACCAGAGTGATGGTTCAGGGCCTCCCCGTCGCCTCTGGCCGTACCCATCTGGCCAGGTCGTGAGGGCTGTATCCAACAGCGGCCTCCGGCCGCGGGGGCCTCCCGGGCCCGGACCACGCACACGATGCGTGTCGCCACCCGGGGTCGAGTACGCCGGGGACCAGCTCGCCCAAGACCGTTCGGGGCGCGCGGCTGAACAGGCTCAAGCCCGCTCAGTCCACAGGAACGGTCATGTGTGAACCTCTCTCTGGGTTACCGGAGTTGGGGCTCGTGTTGGCTGCGGCAAGGGGCTCGGGGTGGATCTGTTCGCGATTGTCGAGCAGGACAGGTATCCCTGCGAGCCGGAAAGGCCGTTGCCGATCGCTGTGCGGACTCGGCAGTTCCTTCGCTCCTGCGGAGCGTAGACACAGGTAGTTCATGGGTGGTTCGTCGGGCGCGGGTTGAGTGTGGCTTGTCGCGCAGTTCCCCGCGCCCCTGAGTCGGAGCCCTCGCCCCAAGTCGAAAAGGGGCACCGGTCTCGTGAAGAGCCACGACACACTCGGCGTCGCCGTGATCGGCACCGGCAAAATGGGTGCCGATCACGTGCGTCGTATTCAGGAAGTCACCAGCGGTGCCCGGGTGGTCGCCGTCGCGGACGTCGACGCCGGGCGGGCCGAGCAGGTCGCGGCCGGGATCGATGGCTGCAGGAAGTACACCGACCCGGTCGCCGCCATGGCCTCGCCCGGCGTCGACGCTGTACTCATCGCCTCGCCCGGGGCCGCTCACGAGGCGGCCCTGCTCGCGGCGTTCGAGCGGGAGCTGCCGGTCCTGTGCGAGAAGCCGCTCACGCCCGACGCGGCTTCCGCGCTGCGAGTGCTGGCGGCCGAGCAGAGGCTGGGGCGCCGCCTCGTCCAGGTCGGGTTCATGCGGCGGTACGACGTCGAGTACCTGAAGCTCAAGTCGCTGCTCGACACGGGCCGGTTGGGCCGACCGCTGATGCTGCACAACCGGCATCGCAACGTGGCCTCCCCGCCCTGGTGGACCAGCGCGATGCACATCAACGACTCCGTGGTGCACGAGATGGACGTGACCCGGTGGCTCCTCGGACAGGAGATCACCGCGATCACTGTCCTGTGTCCGAGGCCGTCGGGTAACGCGCCGGAGGGGCTTCAGGACCCGCAGTTCGTCGTGATGCAGACAGACGGAGGGGCGATCGTCGACGTCGAGATCAACGTCAACTGCGGCTTCGGGTACCAGGTGCAGGCCGAGGTGGTCTGCGAACGCGGGACCGCGCGGATCGGCGACGGTCATGGCATGGTCGTCAACTCGGCCGGGCACTGGGGCGGAAGCATCGCCCAGGACTTCATCGAGCGGTTCGAGGACGCATACGACCGTGAGGTCCAGGCATGGGTCGACGCCACCCGGCGTGGCGAGGTCACCGGGCCCGGTGTCTGGGACGGTTACGCGGTGGCCGCGGTCTGTGAGGCCGGCGTACGCGCGCGGACCGAGGGCCGGCGCGTCGAGGTGGAACTCGTCGAACGGCCCGCGCTGTACAGGTGAGTTGACAGCGCGGGCCGGCCATCCGACTGGGCCTGCTCAGACCGTGCGTACGTCCTCGATGCGCACCGGACGGTGCTCCTGGAGCGACAGCGTGCACGCGTCCGCGATCCAGCCCGCCTCCAGCGCCTCGGCGACCGTGCACGGGGACTTACGGTTGCCCGCGACGACCTCCGTGAACGCCGTCAGCTCGGCGCGGTAGGCGGGGATGAAGCGGTCCATGAAGAAGTCGTGCGGGACACCCGCCGGGAAGGTGACACCCGGCTCCACGGAACGCAGCGGGAGCTTGTCCTCCAGGCCCACGGCGATGCTGTCCTGGAAGCCGTGGATCTCCATGCGGACGTCGTAACCACGGGCGTTGTGGCGGGAGTTGGAGACCACGGCGATCGTGCCGTCGTCCAGGGTGAGGATCGCGCCGGTGGTGTCGGCGTCGCCCGCCGCCTTGATGTAGTCGGCGCCCTTGTTGGCGCCCACCGCGTACACCTCGGTGACCTCACGGCCCGTCACCCAGCGGATGATGTCGAAGTCGTGCACCGAGCAGTCCCGGAAGATGCCACCGGAGGCGGCGATGTACGCGGCCGGCGGCGGCGCCGGGTCCAGCGTGGTCGACCGGACGGTGTGCAGCGGGCCCAGCTCACCGCTCTGCACGGCGGCCCGCGCGGCGACGAAGCCCGCGTCGAAGCGCCGGTTGTAGCCGATCTGGATCTCGACGCCGCTGTCCTTGACCGCGTTGAGCACCGCGACGCCCTCGGCCATCGTGCGGGCCACCGGCTTCTCGCAGAACACCGGGACACCCGCCTCGACGGCGGCGAGGATCAGGGCCGGATGGGCGTCCGTCGCGGCGGCGATCACGATGCCGTCGACGCCGGCGGCCAGGAGGGCCTCGGGGGAGTCCGCCACCTGGGCGCCGAAGCGCTCGGCGGCGGTCTTCGCGGCCTCCGCGAACGGGTCGCTGACGACGAGGGAGTCGACGGCGTCGAGACCGGAGAGGGTCTCGGCGTGGAAGGCGCCGATGCGGCCGAGGCCGAGGATTCCGATGCGCATGGGCTGTGGTGCTCCTTGGGAGTGGTGCGCGTGTCTTGCGAGGAGAGGAGAAGAAGAAGGAAATGACGGAAAGGAAGGAGGCGTCAGTCCAGGCCGCCCAGGACGTTCTGGTCCCAGTCGATCACCGAACCGGTGACCACGCCCGACCGGTCGGAGAGCAGAAGGACCACGAAGTCGGCGATCTCGTCCGGCTGGCCGAGCTTGCCCATGGGCAGGCGTTCGGCGGCCTGGTCGAGCCAGTCGTCGCCCGCTCCGTGGAAGGCCCGCTGGGTGGCGTCCTCGCCCTCGGTCGCCGTCCAGCCGATGTTCAGGCCGTTGATACGGACCCGGTCCCAGCGGTGGGCGTGCGCCGCGTTGCGCGTCAGGCCGATGAGCCCGGCCTTCGCGGCGACGTACGGGGCCAGGAAGGGCTGTCCGCCGTGCGCCGAGGACGTGATGATGTTGACGACCGTGCCGGGCGCCTTGCGCGCCACCATGTCCGCCACCGCTGCCTGCATGGCGAAGAACGGGCCCTTGAGGTTGATCGCGATGTGCGCGTCGAACAGCTCGGGCGTGGTGTCGAGCAGCGTGCCGCGCGAGGTCAGGCCCGCCGAGTTGACCAGGCAGTCGATCCGCCCGTGGGCGGCGATCACTTCGCCCACGGACGCCTTCGCCTGCTCGGCGTCCGAGAGGTCGGCGCGTACGTACATGGCCTTGGCGCCCGCCGCCGCCAGCTCCGCGACCAGTGCCTCGCCCGGCTCCGGGCGCCGCCCGGTCACCGCGACGACGGCGCCCTCGCGGACGGCGGCCCGGGCGATGGCTGCCCCGACGCCCTGGCTGCCGCCGTTGACGAGGACGACCTTGTCCTGGAGAAGTCCCATGATGTTCGGTTCCTCAGCTCTCACGTCGTTCGGCGCCGGCCCGCAGTGACTCGCGGAGCGCCTCGGGGGTCCACTCCTCGCGCAGCGCACGCCGCACCAGGTCCGCCTGCGAGGACGGGGCCAGGCCGTCGACCGGCGGATCCCGGTCGAGGTTGGTGGGGAAGGGGTAGCCCTCGGACGAGGCCGCGACGACCGCCTCCAGCCAGGCGTCACCCGCTCCCGCTGCCTTGCGGGCGAGCAGCACGGGGTAGACCGCGTTCACGATCGCCGCCCGGTCCACGGTCTCCATGGCCCGGCCGAAGGCGGAGGACACCTGGAGGAGGTTCGCCATCCGGCGGATGTCCGCGGAGCGGTTGGTGCCTGCCGCGTGGAAGAGCGCCGGGTTGAAGAACACCGCGTCCCCCTTGGCCAGCGGCAGCTGCACGTGACGGGCGTCGAAGTACGCCCTGAACTCAGGGAGCCGCCAGGCCAGATAACCGGGCTCGTACGACTGCGAGTACGGCAGGTACAGCGTCGGGCCGGACTCGACGGGCATGTCGCAGTGGGCGACCGCGCCCTGCAGTGTCAGCACGGGCGACAGCCGGTGGACGTGTGCCGGGTACGTGGCCGCCGCCTCGTCGGACAGGAAGCCGAGGTGGTAGTCGCGGTGCGGGCTCTGCGCGGCGCCGCCGGGGTTGACGACGTTGATCTGCGAGGTGACCTGGTAGCCGGGGCCGAGCCAGGCGGTCGAGACGAGGGCGATCATGTCGTTGGCGTAGTAGTCGGCGAACGCCTCCGGGGCGCGCAGGGCGGCCTTCTCCAGGGCGTTCCACACCCGGTCGTTGGCCCCCGGCCTGGCGAAGTGGTCGCCCGCGACGGTCCCGGCGGCGCGCTGGTCGGCGATGAGCGCCTCGAAGGCGGCTGTCGCCCGGTCCACGACCGACAACTCGGCGAAGGCCTGTTGGAGGACCACGACACCCGGTCCGTCGGTGAGCGCCCGGACCAGCTCCGCCAGGACCTCCCGGCGCCCGCCGGGCGTGGTGACGGCGGCGCGCAGCCGCTCACTGTCGTAGACGAGGACGTTTCCGCGGACGGCGGTCGCGTACGGGTAGTCGGCGGCGTCGGTCGTCCGCTCGACCGCGGCGCGGAAGGCGTCGAGATCGCAGTCCTGCTCGGTCAGCCACGTGCGGCGTTGTGCGGCGGTGAGGGACATCGTCGTCCTTCTCTCGATCAGCAACATCATGAGCGTCATCAATGTCGTCAACGTCACCGACGTCATCACGACGACTGAATTGCGGCATTGCCATTGCTGTCATTGTTGTCATGACAAACTCGTCAAACAACCAGCAGACAGCCATCAAAAACCCCTCAAGCGGAAGCCGAGGAACCTCCCCGTGGGCCACCCCTATCCGATCCGGGAGATCGCACGGCAGGCGGGCCTCAGCGAGGCCACCGTCGACCGAGTCCTGAACGGCCGGGGCGGTGTGCGCGAGAGCACCCAGCGGGAGGTCCGGCAGGCCATCGCCGACCTGGACCGGCAGCGCACCCAGGTCCGGCTGGTCGGCCGTACGTTCATGATCGACATCGTGATGCAGGCGCCCGAGCGTTTCACCACCGCCGTCCGGGCCGCCCTGGAGGCCGAACTGCCCGTCCTCCACCCGGCCGTCGTGCGCTCCCGCTTCCACTTCCGCGAGACCGGCCCGGTGGCGGAACTGGCGGCGGCCCTGGACCGCATCGCCCGGCGCGGCTCACAGGGCGTCATCCTGAAGGCACCGGACGTGCCCGAGGTCACGGCCGCCGTCGGCCGCCTGGTGGCCGCCGGCATCCCGGTCGTCACCCTGGTGACCGACCTGCCGTCCAGCGCCCGCCTCGCCTACGTCGGCATCGACAACCGTGCCGCGGGCGCCACCGCCGCCTACCTCATGGACCAGTGGCTCGGCGAACGCCCCGGCAACGTGCTCACCAGCCTGAGCAGCGGCTTCTTCCGCAACGAGGAGGAGCGCGAGATGGGCTTCCGGGGCGCCATGCGGGCCCGCCACCCCGAGCGCGCCCTCGTCGAGATCACCGAGGGCCAGGGCCTGGACGCCACCCAGTACGACCTGGTCCGGGACGCCCTGAAACGCGACCCCGACATCCGGGCGGTCTACTCGATCGGCGGCGGCAACATCGCGACGCTACGGGCCTTCGAGGACCTGGGTCGCGAGTGCGCGGTGTTCGTCGCCCACGACCTCGACCACGACAACACCCGCCTCCTGCGCGAGCACCGCCTGTCCTGCGTCCTGCACCACGACCTCCGCCAGGACATGCACGAGGCCTGCCGCACAATCATGCGAGCCCACGGCGCCCTGCCACCCGCGGGCCCGACACTGCCGTCGGCGATCCAGGTGGTGACGCCGTACAACATGCCTCCGCGCTGACCGTTCCAAGGGCGCGGGGCGGTATCCGATCCGCGGCTCCCCCGCGATGGGGGTCCCCAGACCCTTAAGGCACTGGGGGAGAAGCCGAGAGTGGGGGAGCGACCGGCCACAGCGGACCCGCGGCCACCGCACCGCATAAGCCGAGGGAGCCATTGCGCCCCGAGCGACACCCACGCCCCCGGCTCCACGGACCGGCTCCACGGACCGGCTCCACGGACCGGCTCACCGCGTCCAGCGCGGGCAGCGCTACGCGCCGCGTACCGCAGCGCGCGCCCGGCTCGTTCGTCCGGCGGAAGTCCCGGAACACCCCTGTCTCAGGGCCATGACCCGCCCCAGGGCGGTGAAGCCGCCTCAGGCCCGGTACTCGCGCAGCTTCCGGTAGAGGGTCGCGCGGGCGATGCCCAGGGCCGCCGCCGTACGCGCCTTGTTGCCGCCGTTGCGGCGCAGCGCCTCCAGGATCGCGGTGCGCTCGGCGTGCTCCATCGGGCTGAGCGGGCGTGCGGCGGGCCCTTCCCGTACCGGGTCCGGGAGTTCGGCCCGCCCGACCGGGCCGGAAGCGCGCCTGTTCTCCGCCAGCGTCCTTACCAGGTAGGTGAGTTCGGTGAGGTTCCCCGGCCACGGATACCGCTCCAGCGCCCGCAGTGCCTCCAGCGTCCAGGTGAGCGGCGGTGTCCCGTCGGCCGGCCTCGGAGTCAGGGCCGGGAGCAACTCGCGGATGTCCTCCGGGCGTTCACGCAAGGCGGGCACGGTGACCGAACGGGCTGCCAGTGTGTCCAGGAGCCGCTGGAGACAGGGGCCCGGGGGAGTGCCGGGGGTGTACGTGGCCAGGAGATGGACGTCCGGACGCTCGTCGAGGAGGCCGTTCAGCGCGGCGACGTCCGACTGGGCCAGCCGCTCGGCGTGCCGGAGGAGCAGTGGGCGGGCCCCCGACAACTCGGCTTCGCCCAGGCCGAGTTCGGGTGCCTCGGCCGCATCGAGGACCAGCGGCTCGGTGCCGCCCAGCAGTTCGCGGGCCAGCGCGGTCTTGCCGGATCCGCGCTCCCCGGTCAGCAGAAGCGGTTCGCTGTCGTGCGCCAACTCCCCTGCCCGGCCCACCGCGTAGAGCCACGGCACCGAACTCCCGGCCAGCCGCCCCGCCATCGGTCGTGGCACCGCCCGTACCACCGCCCCCTCCGCGACCGGCTCCAGCACGGCGACGATCCCGAGTACCCGGCCGTCGCCCTGCTCCCGCACCGGACGGAACTCGGCGGTGCAGCCCGCCCCTTCGGGCAGTGCGATGTCGTACGACTCGACAGGCGCCGAAGACTGCAACAGCGCCCGCGTACCCCGCTCCAGCGACTCCAGCACCTGCGGCGACACCAGCCGCACCGCCGCCTCGCTGACCAGTCGGCTGCGCCCGTCCAGCGCCACCACCGCGCGCTCCTGCGCGCTGCCGTGCCCACTTCCCGGCATGCTCGCCGCACGCGCGTAGGCGTCGAGGAGGGTCCGCTCGGCCGAGCGGGAGCGGGCCAGCAACTCCGCCTCCACCGCCACCGCTGCCGCCTCCGCGAGGGCGGCGCCCGGATGCGGACCTACGTCGGCGCACAGTCCGGAGGCGACCGTGATCGTGCCGAGGGGCCGGCCGGACTCCGGGGCGAAAACCGGCACGCTGACCGCCGACACGTCCTGCCACATGTCGAGGAAGTGCTCGGGGCCGTGCACCTCGGCGCGCCGCCGGATGCGCAGGGCGAGCGCCGCGCTGTTGTGCCCGACCTCCCGTTCGGCCAGATCGCTGCGCAACTCGCCCCCGGGTGCGCCGCCCGCCGCCCACAGCACCCGCGGCCGTTCGTCGGTGAGCAGCAGCAGCGCCGACCGGTCACCGAGCGCCGGGGCGAGCCGTTCGAGGACGGGCCGGGCCGCGGTCAGCAGGGCCGACGCGAGGGCCCGCCCGTCGACGGAGTCGGCCTGACGCGCGTCGTGCCGTACACCGAGGAAGCGGGCGCGCCGCCAGGCGGCGACGGTCTCGGCGGGGACGTCGGCGGGCAGCGGACGCCCGGCCAGGAACCGCTGACGCGCCTGACTGATCAGAAGGAGGGCGGGAGACACTTCGGCTGTGGTCATGTCACCACTCACCGTATCGGGCCGGGTCCGGCGACCGCCGAAGAGGTGGGGAGGCACCCGAAACAGGCACCCGAAACAGGCACCGGAGCAGATGCCGGACCAGATATCCGGAAGTACCGGGTGTCTCGAATTGAGACACCCATGAACGGCTGTGCCAATCCACGATCATGGATGGCCGCCCGGCTGTTCCCGGGCGCGGCCTGTCCACCGTTTGGAGTGCCTTCCGTGCCTACCGTTGTCGACACCGACGTACTGATCGTGGGCAGCGGCCCGGCCGGGGCGTCGGCCGCGCTCGCGCTGAGCACCTACGGCGTACCCAACATCGTCGTCACCCGGTACGCGAGCCTCGCCGACACGCCCCGCGCGCACATCACCAACCAGCGCACGATGGAGGTCCTGCGCGACCTCGGCGTGGAGGACGACGTGGTCGCCAGGGCCACGCCCCAGCATCTGATGGGCAACACCACGTTCTGCACCAGCCTGGCCGGCGAGGAACTGGGCCGGGTCCGCTCCTGGGGCAACGACCCGCTCGTCCAGGCCGCGCACGAGCTGGCCAGTCCCACCCGGATGTGCGACATGCCGCAGCATCTGATGGAACCGGTCCTCGTCGACGCGGCCGTCGCACGCGGCACGCAACTCCGCTTCCAGACCGAGTATCTGACGCATACTCAGGACGAGTCCGGCGTCACCGCCACCGTCCGGGACCGGCTGCGCGGCGACACGTACGAGATCCGTGCCCGCTATCTGATCGGCGCCGACGGCGGCCGTTCCAAGGTCGCCGAGGACGCCGGACTGCCCATGGGCGGCCAGATGGGCGTCGCGGGCAGTATCAACATCGTCTTCCACGCGGACCTCACCCAGTACACGGCTCACCGCCCGTCCACCCTCTACTGGGTCCTCGCCCCCGGCGCCACCGTCGGCGGCATCGGCGCGGGCCTCGTCCGCAACGTGCGCCCGTGGAACGAGTGGATGATCGTCTGGGGCTACGACGTGACCGCCGGCGCCCCCGACCTCACCACCGAGTACGCCGAGGGAATCGTCCGCAGGCTCGTCGGCGACGACGACATCCCCGTGACCATCAGGTCGTCCTCGGCGTGGACGGTCAACGAGATGTACGCCGAGACGTACGCCAACGGGCGCGTCTTCTGCGCAGGCGACGCCGTCCACCGGCACCCGCCGTCCAACGGGCTCGGCTCGAACACCTCCATCCAGGACGCCCACAACCTGGCCTGGAAGCTGAAACTGGTCCTCGAGGGCGTCGCGGCCCCCTCGCTGCTCGACAGCTACACCGCCGAACGCGCCCCCGTCGGCAGGCAGATCGTCACCCGCGCCAACAAGTCCATCGGCGAGACCGCCCCGATCTTCGAGGCGCTCGACGGGCTCTCCCCGCAGACCCCCGAGGAGCTGTGGGCCAACATCGCCGCCCGCAAGGACGCCACCGAGGCCGCCGCGAAGCAGCGCGCCCGGCTGCGTGAGGCGATCGCCGCCAAGGTGTACGAGTTCAACGCCCACGGAGTCGACCTCAACCAGCGCTACGAGTCCGCCGCGATCGTCCCCGACGGCACCCCCGACCCCGGCTTCGCCCGCGACCCCGAGCTGCACCACCAGCCCTCCACCCGCCCCGGCGCGAAGCTCCCGCACGCCTGGCTCACCTCCGGCACCCGCACCCTGTCCACCCTCGACACTGTGGGCCGGGGCCGCTTCACCCTCCTCACCGGCATCGGCGGCGACGCCTGGACGCGCGCGGCGAAGGCACAGCCCCTCGACATCATCACGGTCGTCGTCGGCCCCGGCCAGGAGTACGAGGACCCGTACGGCGACTGGGCCCTCCTCAGCGAGGTGTCCGACGCGGGCGTGCTCCTCGTACGCCCGGACGGGTTCGTCGCCTTCCGACACGCCGAAGCGGCCGAGAACGCCGAACAGTTGCTGACGGACGCGCTGCGACAGATCCTCGGACATGCCTGACGGGGCGAGACGGGATGAGGAGCACGCGGAATGACCACTGAACCCAGGACAAGTGACGGCGGTGAGGGCGCCGGATTCACGACCGCCGTCACCGAGGCCGTCGTCGACAGCATGAGCGGGACCGCCGACCCGCGCCTGCGCGGGCTGCTCACCGCCCTCACCCGGCACCTCCACGCCTTCGTACGGGAGACCGAACCGACGATGGAGGAGTGGGAGCGGGCCATCGGCTTCCTGACGGCGACCGGGCAGACCTGCACCGACACCCGGCAGGAGTTCATCCTCCTGTCGGACGTCCTCGGCGTCTCGATGCTCGTGGAGACCCTCAACGGGCACTGCGACCCGGCCGCCACCGAGTCCACCGTGCTCGGGCCCTTCCACATGACCGAGTCGCCGGTACGGGAACTCGGCGCCGACATCGACCTGGTGGGCGCCGGTGAGCCGTGCGTGGTCAGCGGGCGGGTGCTCGACCGGGACGGAACTCCACTGCCCGGAGCGGTACTTGACGTCTGGCAGGCCGACACCGAGGGCTACTACGACGTCCAGCAGCCGGACGTCCAGCCGCCGGGCAACGGCCGCGGGCTCTTCACCGCGGACGCGGAGGGCCGCTTCTGGTTCCGCACCTGCGTGCCGAGCCCGTACCCGATCCCGACGGACGGCCCGGTCGGCGACCTGCTTCGCGCCACCGGCCGGCACCCCTACCGCCCCGCGCACATCCACTTCATCGCCACGGCCGGGGGTCACGAGCCCGTCACCACCCACATCTTCGTCGCGGGCAGCGACTACCTCGACTCGGACGCCGTGTTCGCGGTGAAACAGAGCCTGGTCCAGGACTTCACCGAGACCGACGACCCGTCCCTGGCAGCCGAGTTCGGCGTACCGAACCCCTTCCGCCACGCACGCTTCGACCTCGTACTGGAGAAGGCGGGGGAGAAGTCGTGAGCGGCGCACCGGACTTCGTCTACGAGGCCCAGCCGATGCGGGTCGTCCTGCGGGCCGGGGCCGCCGTGACCGCGACGGCGGGGGAGGCCGAACGGCTCGGTCTGCGAAGGCTGTTGGTGGTGTGCGGCGCGCGAGGTAAGGACACCGCGCAGGCGGTCGCAGACTCGCTCGGACCGGCGCTGGCGGGTCTGCACGACGAGGCGCGGATGCACGTACCCGTCGAAGTCGCCGACCGGGCCGTCGAGGTGGCGCTCGCGGTGGGCGTCGACGGGTGTGTGGCGGTCGGCGGTGGCAGCGCGATCGGCCTCGGGAAGGCGATCGCGCTGCGCACCGGGCTGCCGCTGATCGCCGTGCCCTCGACCTACTCCGGCTCCGAGATGACCCCGGTCTGGGGCCTGACCGAGCAGGGCGTGAAGCGCACCGGCCGCGACAGGTCCGTCCTGCCGCGCAGTGTGGTGTACGACCCCGAACTGACCCTCTCCCTGCCGGTCCCGCTCTCGGTGACCAGCGGCATCAACGCGATCGCACACGCCGTCGAGGCCCTGTACGCCCCCGACACCTCCCCGCTCGTCTCCCTGATGGCGCAGGAGGGCGTACGGGCGATGGCCGGGGCGCTTGTGGACGTGGCCGCCGACCCCGCGTCCCCCGACGCGCGCGGCCGGGCCCTGTACGGGGCGTGGCTGTGCGGCTCCTGTCTCGGCGCCACCACCATGGGCCTGCACCACAAGCTCTGCCATGTCCTCGGCGGCACCTTCGGCCTGCCGCACGCAGAGACCCACACGGTAGTCCTGCCGTACGCCCTGGCCTACAACGCGCCCGCCGCACCGGACGCGGCCGACGCCGTCGCCCGTGCGCTCGGCGGCGCGGCCGACGCCCCAACTGCCCTGTGGGAGCTGGCAGGACGCCTCGGCGCTCCGCGTTCCCTCGCCGAACTGGGCCTCACCGAGGCCGATGTGACGGTGGCGGCGGCCCAGGTCACCGGGCAGCGGCCGTACGCCAACCCGCGCGAGGTCACGCCCGAGGGCGTGCTCGGTGTGCTGCGGGCGGCGTACCGGGGCGCGGCGCCCGGCACGGACTGAGCTACCGGCACCTCACCTGATCAGCACGGCACACAGCAGAAGAACCGAAAGGTGAACCCATGGCCCTCGCACTGCTCAGACGCCTGCGCTCCAGAGGCGCCTCCGACCGTGCGGGCCTCTCGCTTCCGCTGCCGCCCGGCGCCGGTGCCGTCGGCTGCGAGGTGCTCGACCCGCTGGGCCAGCCGATGGGCGGCGCCGATGTGACGGTGAGCGCGGCCGACGCCCACCAGGTGATGGCGCGCGGTACGACTGACCCGTACGGATACTTCCTCGCCGTTCTTCCGTCGGGGCGCTACAGCCTGATGGTCTCCGCCGAGGGCCTGACGCCGCACCGTGAGACGGTCGAGCTTCTCGACGGGGTGATGCTCCCGACGCAGCGCGTCCAACTGGAGCCGGCCCGGCGGCTGGACCTCCCCGTGCCCGGCGCCTGGCTGTTCGATCCGCCGCACACCGCGATCCGGTTCATCGCCAAGCACGTCGGAATGGGCGATGTGCACGGCCGCTTCGAGCGGTTCGAGGGCGGCATCCAGGTGGCACAGACGATGACCGACTCCAGGGTGCAGGTCCGTATCGACGCGTCGAGCATCACGACCGGGAACCGTACCCGGGACAACCATCTCCGGTCGGCGGACTTCCTGGACGTCGAGCGGTTTCCGTACATCGACTTCGTGAGCTCACGGTTCTCCTACCGAGCCGGTGCGAAGTGGGTGGTGCAGGGCTCGCTCTCGATGCACGGGGTGAGCCGCTCGATGTCGCTGGACACGACCTACCTGGGGTCCGTCAACGGCGGCTACGGCGAGGAGTTGCGCTGCGCCGCCCGCGCCCGGGCTGAACTCCACCGGGAGGACTACACGCTCAACTGGCGTTCCATGCTGGCCCGGGGCATCGCGGTGGTCGGGCCGACGGTCCAACTGGAGCTGGACGTACAGGCGATGTACCGGACCCACGACACGCCGGCGCCGCCGGAGTAGCCGACCGGAGTGGCCAAGATGTCTGCCGGGCGCCCCTGAACCTTTCCTTCCGAGTGACCCGTTCGTGATATGGGCATGCCAATCTGACCGAGCCCGTCCCCTCGGACGTCATCGATCAGGAGGCCCCCGTGAAGAGATCTGTGCGCACCCGCAGAGCCTCGGTCGTCCTCGGCAGCGCGGTGGCGCTGGTCGTCGCCTTTCCGGGCACCGCGCTCGCCGCCCCGCCCGGGGCCCTGCCCGCCAACGCGGACAGCACCGAGCAGACGTACCAACCGGCGTACGACTACGACACGGACGGCTGCTACTCCACCCCCGCCATCGGCTCCACGGGCACCCTCAACGGCGGCCTCAACCCGACCGGCGCCCTCAACGGGTCATGCCGGGACGCCTCCGACCTCGACAACACCAACGGCTACTCCCGCTACAAGTGCAACAACGGCTGGTGCGCGATCATCTACGGCCTCTACTTCGAGAAGGACCAGGCCCTCGCGGGCACCAGCATCGGCGGGCACCGGCACGACTGGGAGCACGTGGTGGTGTGGGTCAAGGACGGCGTGGCGCAGTACGTCTCGACCTCCAACCACGGCAGCTTCAGCATCCACACCCGCGACCAGGTCCGCTGGGACGGCACCCATCCCAAGATCGTCTACCACAAGGACGGCATCAGGACGCACTGCTTCCGCCTCGCGAACACCAACGACGAGCCGCCGGAGAACCACAAGGGAACCTGGCAGTTCCCGGCGCTGGTCGGCTGGAACGGCTATCCGTCAGGCATCCGCGACAAGCTGACCGCCGCCGACTGGGGCAGCGCCAACTTCGGCCTCAAGGACGGCAACTTCAACTCCCACCTCGCGGCGGCCATGCCGGCGGCCATTGCGTTCGACCCGAACGCCTGAGCCTGACGCCGTACCTGTCACTCGCAGCCGACGCCGTCACCGTCCCGGTCGAGATGCCGCCCATAGCCGGGGTCACCGACATGTACGGGGGCGGCTCCGGCCGCGCGGGCAGCCGTGCAGTTCTGGTAGTACACGTCGTCGCCACCGGAGTCGGAGCCTGAGCCGTCGTCGGAACCCGTGACAGACCCGGTGTCGGCGTCGGTGTCGGTGTCGACGGCCGGTTCGGCCGTCACCGTCCTGGTCGCCGACACGGTGACGGTGGGGGCGGGTTCGGGCGTGGCCGTCGGGGTGGCCGTGACCGTGGCGGTCGCTGTCGTCGTGGCCGTGACGGTCGCGGTGGGGCGCGGGTCGGCCGACACCTTCTCGGGCTCGTTCTCCTGACCGCCGATGCCGACCCCGACGAAGAGCGCGAGTCCGAGGGCGGGCAGTACGAATCTCTTGCGGGCCCATCTCGGCCCCTGCCGGTCCGGTGCCGGACCCGGTATCGGAGCCGGAGGCGGTGGCACGTTGCCGGGAGTGTTGTACGGGTTGCTCATGATCGTCCCCCTGTTGCGTTTCGGGTGGGACGACGGTAGAGCGTCGGATGAGGCGGTAAGGGACACTTGATGTCCCGGTGACCGTTCCGTAACCGCTCGGAGGCACGGGCGTGTGTGCGGTAGGGTTTGTCTGTGCGATCACGCGGGGCAACCGCGGGTCGACGCACCGGGACGTGGCGCAGCTTGGTAGCGCACTTGACTGGGGGTCAAGGGGTCGCAGGTTCAAATCCTGTCGTCCCGACGGTGTGATGGCGAAGGGCCTTCGCGGGCGAGAGTCCGCGAGGGCCCTTTTCGCGTGGGCCGTGATTGAGCGATTGACAAGCCGAATCCGGCAAGGTTGTCATGGGCACATGATCAAGTGCCCCGTCACCTGCCGCACCAGGGCCGAGGGCGGGCGGCCTCCATGGGCGTACCGCCCGTGACCGGTCGCCGCGAGCTGATCGACAGCGCCCGGGCCGAGTTGGCAGTCCGTCAGGGCGTCCTCCTCCACGGACCTGCGGGAATCGGCAAGTCCACGCTCGTGGCCGCCCTCATGGCGTCCCTGGCCGTGCACGCCCAGCCGTCCGGCACGGTGCTGCACTGCTCGCCCGCTCCGGAGGAGGCCGGGCTTCCGTTCGTCGGCCTCGTCGACCTGTTCGCGCGGGTACCGGAGAGCTGCCTGGCCGGACTGGCTGCCGAACGCCAGGCAGCGCTGAGGGCGGCCGTGCTGCACCACCGCGAACCGGCCGACGACCGGAGTCGGCTCGCGGTGCGCGTCGCCGTACTCGACGTACTGCGCGTCCTCGCCGCCGCCGGCCCCGTTCTGCTGGTCGTCGACGGTCTTCAGTGGCTTGACGAGCCGACCGCCGAGGTGCTCGCCTTCGCCGTACGCCGTGTCGCGGGCCTCGACATACGGATGGTCACCGCCGAGCGCGTCGCCGACAGTGAGCAGCCCGAACGACTGGGCTGCTGCCCGCCGGACACCCTCGAACTCCCCGTCCCCCCTCTCGGCGACGGCGAGGTGGCCGACCTCGTGCGCACCGTCGTCGGCGCCGATCTGCCGCCGGGTGTACTGCGGGAGGTCCAGGACACCGCCGCCGGAAACCCCTCGTACGTGATCGAGTTGGCGCGGGCGGCCCCGCGCGACGCGGCGCCCCTCGGCCTCGGCCGCCCCCTGCCGGTGCCCCGAAGACTGCGCGACCGGCTCCTCGAACCGATGCGCTCACTGCCGCCGACAGCCCGGCACACCCTCCTTGTCGCGAGCGCCGCCGCACACCCCTCCCTCACTCTTCTGCGCGCCGCCGAGCTCCCCGATCCGGTTGCCGACCTCGCGGAGGCCGAACGGCTCGGCGTCGCGACGGCCGACGCCGACGGAACCGTACGCTTCCGGCATCCGCTGATCCGGGCCGCCGTCTACGCCGACGCGCCGCAGTACGGCCGCCGCGAGGTGCACTCCCTGCTGGCCCACGCGGTCACCGAACCCGCGGAGCAGGCCCGCCATCTCGCCCTCGCCAACCCGCACGAGGACGAGACCACCGCCCGCACTCTGATGTCCGCCGCCGGGACCGCGCGCCGCGACGGCACACCCGATGCCGCCTTCGAACTCGCCGGCCTCGCCGCCCTGCGTACGCCCGCCGACCGCCCCTCGGACCGCGCCGACCGGCTGCTCGCCGCAGCCGAGTACGCCTGCGACGGCGGTCGGCTGGAGGAGGCGGGGCAGGCGGCCGGAACCGTGCTGGCCGGGTCCGGCTCCGCACGCCAGCGGGCGCGGGCCCGAGTGATCCTGCTGCGCAACGCCGGGCAGGCGCTGGAGGGCACCCGTGACCTGATCGGCGAGGGCCTGCGGGACGCCGCCGGCGATCCGGAGGCGGAGGCCTGGCTGCACCACTGGGCAGCCGTACGAGGCCTGCTGTGCGGGGAGTTGGAGGAGGCGGCCCGGCATGCCCGGCACGCTGCCCGGCAGGCGGACCTGGCCGGTGACACGGACACCGGGATCGGGGCCCTCGCCACCCTCGCCCGGGTGCTGTCCCTGACCGGGGAGCCGGTCGCCGCCGACGCGGCCCTCGAGGAGGCGCTCGCGCTGACGGGCGGCGCCGGCGCGGGCCCGGAGAGCTGGGGGCTGATCCGGATGCGGGCGATTCTCGCCCTGGACTCCGACCGGGTCACCGAGGCGGGGGAGCGGGTCACCCGGCTCCTGGCGGAGATCGGCGAGTTCGCGGGGGTCGAGGAGGTCGTGGCGACGCTGGTCGCGCTGACTCGTATCCAGGTGCGCGCCGGGCACTGCCGGGAAGCCCTGCACACCGCCGCCCAGTGCTCACGCACTCTGGCCGGGACAGGCGTACAGACCGCTCCGGCGCTGTACGCGGCGGCGCTCGCGGCGACGGCGGGCGGCAGCGCCGACGAGGCCCGGCGCCTCGCCGAGCAGGCGGTACGGGCCTCGGAGGCGGACGGCGACCGGCTGTTCCTGCTGCGCGCGCTCGCGGTGCTCGGCCAGGCCGAACTGCTCGCCGGCGACCCACGGGGTGCCGCTGCGGCGGTCGAGGTGCTGCAACGCGTCAAGCGACTGGGCGAGGCGATGTGCGCGGCCGACCCGCCGCTGCTGCACTGGTACGCCGACCTGGCCGAAGCCCTGGTCGTCCTCGGGGAGACGGGCGCGGCCGGAGCCGTGCTCCACGACGCCCGCTCGCGCATGTCCGGCGACGCGCCCGCGAGCGTACTGGCAGCCCTGGAACGGGCCGAGGGACTGCGCGAGGCGGCGCTCGGCCGCGCGAAGGAGGGGGCACTGCGGCTGCGTACCGCCGTGGACCGGCTGCGCCGGCTTCCGTTGCCCGTCGAGCTGGTGCGTGCCCTGATCGCCCTCGGCACGGTCGAGCGCCGGTCCCGGCGCAGAAGCGCGGCGCGGACCGTCCTGCGCGAGGCGTTGGAGACCGCGAAGCGGATCGGCGCCGCGCCGCTCGCGGCACGGGCCTGGGACGAACTGGCGCGGGTGGACGCCGGGGACCGTAGCGGTGAGACAGTCACGGGCGAGCCCGAACTCACCCCCACGGAGGCCAGGATCGCCGAACTGGTCGGCGGCGGCGCCACCAACAGGGAAGTCGCCGCGAAGCTGTTCATCAGCGTCAAGACGGTGGAGGGCGCCCTCTCACGGGTCTACCGCAAGCTCGGGGTCCGCTCGCGCACCGCGCTCGCCCACGCGATGGCGGTCGCCGTCCTTGCCTCCGGGGCCGCCGTGGCATACGGCGACGACGACCAAGTGACCACCGCGCCACAGGGAGTGACGGTCAGTCAGCCCGGCCGGATCCGGACGCCCCAGCGCACCCGACACACGCCGTTGACATGACACGCGCAGTTAACACGTAGAGCAAGGGTTCCCCCGCTTACGGGGGAGGGGCCGCCGTTCCTACGGTGAAGTCGTTCCGCTTCCGGGACATCGCCCCCACTCTCCGGAGGACCCCAGTGAAGTCACGCCTGAAACTGCTCGGTCTGGTCGCCGCACCGGCCCTGCTCGCCGCCGCGGTCCCCGCTGCCTACGCGGCCAACGCCGTTCAGCCGCACACGACTCGCGCGGCTGTCACCGGAGACGTCCTCAAGGGCCTGAACAAGCACGCGACCCGCACCGGCAAGGTCGCCGCCGGGAAGCGCATTTCGGTGGCGATCAGCCTGACCCCCAGAAACAACAAGGGACTTGACACCTTTGTCGCCAAGGTCAGCGACCCGCGGTCGAGTTCGTACGGCCACTACCTGACGAAGGGTCAGTTCGCCGCCCGCTTCGGCCGGACCGACGCCGAGGTCAAGCAGCTGGGGGACTACCTGCGCGCCCAGGGCCTCACCGTCGGCAAGGTCCACTCGGGCAACCTGCTGGTCGACGCGAGCGGCACCGCCGCCCAGTTGGAGAAGGCCTTCGGTACCAAGCTGTCGACCTGGAAGGACGCGTCTTCCGGGCGTTCGTTCTACGCAAACGACGCCGCGCCGACCCTGCCGACCTCCGTCGCCGCCCTCGTCAGCGATGTGGCCGGCCTCAACAACCACACCCGGCTGCACCACCAGTCGGTCTCCAGGGTGGCCCCCCGCAACGGCCCCGGCGGCGGCTACACCCCGGCCCAGCTCAAGGGCGGCTACAACGTGTCCGGTACGTACACCGGCAGCGGCCAGAAGATCGCGCTGCTGGAGTTCGACGGCTTCCAGCAGTCCAACATCACGAAGTACGACACCAACTACAGCCTGGGCTCGCCCACTCCGACCGTGTCCAAGGTCGACGGCGGCTCCGGCGCGCTCGGCGACGGTCAGGTCGAGGTCGAGCTGGACATCGAGGTTCTGCACGCCATCGCCCCCAAGGCGAACGTCACCGTCTTCGAGGGCCCCAACTCCGACGCCGGTGAGGTCGACACCTACCAGGCCATCGTCGACAGCGGCATCCCGACCACGTCGATCAGCTGGGGTGCTTCCGAGAGCGCCCGCACCACCTCCAACATCAACGCCGTGGACGCCGTCTTCAAGGCGGGCGCGGCCCAGGGACTCGGCTTCTACGCGGCCTCCGGCGACGACGGCTCCGACGACGCGGGCGACGGCACCACCACCGTCGACTACCCGGCCAGTGACCCGTACGTCACCGGCGTCGGTGGCACCAAGCTGACCGTCACCTCGGCCAACGCCTTCAGCAAGGAGGTTGCCTGGTCCGGCGGTGGCGGTGGCAAGTCCTCCGTCTTCAAGATCCCGAGCTGGCAGACCGCGGTGCAGAAGAGCGCCGGCGGCGGCTTCCGTCAGGTCCCGGACGTCTCCGCGCACGCCAACCCCAGCCCCGGCGTCTCGGTCTACTCCCAGGGTTCCTGGACCGCGGTCGGCGGCACCAGCGCCGCGGCGCCCGAGTGGGCGGCGTTCGCCGCGCTCTACAACCAGCAGGCCGCGGCGGCCGGCAAGGCCAACCTCGGCTTCGCCAACCCCGCCCTCTACACGGCGAGCGGCACCGGCTTCCACGACATCACCAGCGGCAGCAACGGCGGCTACTCCGCCGCCACCGGCTGGGACTTCACCACCGGATGGGGCTCGTACAACGCCGCGACCCTGGCGAGCAAGCTGCTCGGCTGACCCCGCAGAGCGAAGACCGACGATCGACGACCGCGGCGCGGGCCGGGACCATTCCCGGCCCGCGCCGCGTCGGCTCCGTGCCCTCCCCGGGCCTCAGCGCGGGAAAGCCCCGCTGGCACACGCAACCACGAAGCCGCCAGGGACCTCCTACACAGGAGACGCACCGGCAGCGGGCGAGGCGACAGGGGTGGCGATGGAGCGGCAGTGGTCCCGTCGGAGGTTCATGGTCTACTCGCTTGCCGCGACCACCCTGACCGTGGCCGCGCCGATCGGCTGCGACTCGTCCTCGGCGGAGGGCGCGGAGCCCCGGGCGGCGGACCCGAGCGCGCGGTCCGGCGTCGTGGTGACCGGCGACGACGACGAGATGCTGGTCCTGGAGGTCACCGCCGCGAACCGGGTGGTCGTCCGGCTGCCGCGCGTCGAGGTCGGCCAGGGTGTCACCACCGCGGTCGCCATGATGATCGCCGAGGAACTCGACGCCCGCCTGGCCGACGTCGACATCCCGCTCGCCGACGCCCGCACCAAGGGAAGCCAGTACACCGGCGGTTCGAACTCGGTCAGCTCCCTGTACGGACCGGCCCGGGCGCTGGCGGCCACCGCGCGCGCCCGGCTGGTGACCGCCGCCGCCCAGCGGTGGCGGCTGCCCGCCCGCACACTACGGACCCGGAACACCATGGTGTTCGCACCGGACGGGCGTACGGCCACCTTCGGATCGCTGACCGCGACCGCCGCGAAGGTCACCCGGCCGAGGGTTTCCAGCAAGCCCAAACCGTCCTCCCGGCACAAGGTGATCGGGAAGCCGACGACCCGGATCGACGCGCGGGACATCATCACCGGCAAGGCGCAGTACGCGGGCGACCTGAAGGTGGCAGGCGCGAAACCGGCCGTGATGGCCCGGCCGCCGACGCTCGGCGGGAAGATCCGCACGGTCGACGACCGGGCGGCCCGTGCCCTGCCGGGCGTCCGCGCGGTCGTCCGGGTCGCGGGCGGGGTCGCCGTGGTCGCGGACACCTTCCACCACGCCTTCCAGGCCCGGGACGCCCTGCGGATCACCTGGGTGCCGGGCCCGCTGGCCGCGTTGTCCGACGCGGCGATCAGATCCCGGCTGCGCGCCGCCGTCCCCCCGCTGGGTGCGGCGCCGGGCGGATCGACGCAGGTGACGGGGGAGTTCGAGTTCGCGTTCGTCGGTCATGCCCCGATGGAGGTGCTGACCGTGGTGGCGGACGTCCGCGCGGACCGTGCCGAACTGTGGTTCTCCACCCAGACGCCGATGGACGCCCGGGACGGCATCGCCTCGGCGGTCGGACTCCCGGCGTCGAAGGTCAAGGTCCATGTCATGCGCGGCGGCGGCTCGTTCGGGCGGCGGCTGAACCACGACTTCGCGATCGAGGCCGCCCTCGTCTCCAAGGCGGCCCGCCGGCCGGTCAAGCTGATGTGGAGCCGCGGCGACGACCTGCGGCACGGCAGGATGCGCCCGGCGACCCACCACCGGATCAGAGCCAGCCACAAGGGCGGCCGGGTGGTCGCGTTCGTCCACGCGACGTCGTCGGTGAGCGAGTCGTGGTCGGGGGAGGGTCTCGCCGCGCAGGGCGGGGTGACGTCGGTGGCCGCGCAGGCGGAGCGCGTACGGGCGGCCGGCCCGCTGCCCAGCGACAGCGGGCTGTACAACTTCGGGCGGCTGTCCGGGGATTCGGGCGATGTGGCGCTGGCGGCGATACCGCTCGGCGCCTGGCGGTCGGTGGACTCCGGGACGAGCCGGACCGCCGAGGAGATCATGGTCGACGAGATCGCCCGCAGCCTCGGCAAGGACCCGGTCGCCTTCCGGCGCACCACACTCCGGAGCAAGGCCGTGCGCGCCGTACTCGACAAGGCGGCGTCCGCCGGAAGTTGGGGACGGACCATGCCTGCCGGACACGGACAGGGCATGGCGGTCCACGAGGAGTACGGCTCCTGCGTGGCCTGCCTCATCGAGATCGACGCCACCGACCCGAAGAACCCGCGGGTGACCAGGGCGGTGATGGCGGCCGACGTCGGAACGGCGGTGAATCCACGCGGACTTGAGGCCCAGCTCATGGGCACCACGATCGACGGCATCTCCACCGTCCTGCGGGCCGGCCTCCACATCGACCGGGGCGCGGTCCGCGAGGGCAGCTTCGCCGACTTCCACTACGCCCGCCAGCGGCACGCCCCCCTGCACTTCGAGGCGCACATCATGCCGTCCAAGGGGGAGCCGGGCGGGGCCGGGGAACTCGGGGTGCCCGCCGCGGCGGGCGCGGTCGCCAACGCGTACGCCCGGGCTACGGGCACCAGGCCCCGCCGCTTCCCGCTCAACTTCTGACCCGCGCCACGCCCCGACCGTCACCCCACCCCGACCTCGCCTCCGAGAGGGATCCGATGCCCCGCTACACCTTCGACCTCAACGGCGAACCGGTCACCGTCGAGGCACCGGCCGACATGCCGCTGCTCTGGGTACTGCGCGACCTGCTCCAGGTGACCGGCCCCAAGTACGGCTGCGGGGTCGGGGTCTGCCGTGCCTGCACCAGTCATCTCGACGGCGCGGAGATCCAGCCCTGTGTCGTGCCCGTTGCCGACTGCGCGGACCGCGGGGTCACCACCATCGAGGGGCTGGCCGACGGCGACACCCTGCACCCCGTCCAGCAGGCGTGGCTCGACCGCGATGTCGCGCAGTGCGGCTTCTGCCAGCCCGGGCAGATCATGGCCGCGGTGGCGCTGCTCCGGCGGACGTCCGTGCCGACCGACGCGGACATCGACGCCATCGAGAACGTCTGCCGCTGCGGCACGTACTCCCGGATCCGTGAGGCGATCAAACAGGCCGCTGCGGCGACCGAGGGCTGACCCGCGGGGCAGAAGCAGGTCGGCCGGTATTGGCGGGTTCAGTTCCCCGATGGCCGATATGGGTATGCTGCCGGTGGATGATTCCCTCGGCCTGATCCTGATGTGACGTTTCTGCGTAAACGCACCGGTCCGGCAGCCATATGGTTTTTTATAGCATGGTGTGTCGTGTGCCGAAGACGGTTCTTTCGTTTTCCATTCGGACGAGTGGTAGGCAATCGGCTCGGTTTGTCCGTGAGTTGACCCGGACAGTCCTTTCCCGTCGGGTGTGGATAGGTCGTGCGAATATTCTGGATTCGCGCCCAAGGGATCATTTCGGGGCCATGTACTGCATGAATTCGGAAGACTGCTCAGATGAGCTCGTAATCGTCGACGGGGAAATTCTTCGAGAGTTGTCCTGGGAAGAGATCGCCGGCCACCGGGAACGACTGATGCGACTGGTCCGGCGGCGGCTGCCGACCGCCCAGGACGCGGAGGACTGCGTCCAGGAGACGATGCTGCGGGCGGCGGCCCACGACAAGCTCGACCGGGCGCGGATCGGGCCCTTTCTGACCTCGGTCGCGCTGCGGCTGTGCGTCGACCACTACCGCGAACTGGAGCGCAGACGGCGGCTGGTGGGCCGTACCGCGCACGTCAGCAGTTCCGCGTACGTACGGAAGCGGCGACGCAGCGACTCCGGGAACGTGGGCCCCTCGATCAGCGGCAGCAGCAGCCGGTGCACCGACTCCAGCGGAATCAGCCGGGGCGGATGCGGCCGGGGCCCGTACCGGTCGGCGAACTCCAGGCAGGTGTCGATGACTTCGGTCTGGAGCAGTACCTCCGAGCCGGCCGTCAGCCAGTACTCGCCCCCGGTGACCCCGCCGCGCATCAGGTCGCCCACCGCACGGGCGACGACATCCTGCGGCACCATGTCGATCCGGGAGTCCGGCGCGCCCGGCATGACCGGAACCTGGCCCTTGACGATGGCCCCGAGCGCCCGGGTCAGGCCCTGTATCCCGGCGATGCGGCCGGTCACCGAGTCGCCCATCACCACCGACGGCCGCATGATCACTCCGGGCACCGGAGCCTCCCGTACCGCCCGTTCGGCCTCCGTCTTCGAGGCGAGATAGGCGGCGGCGCCCGGAAAGCGCTTCTGCTCTTCCGGGGCCAGCGGATTGGCGACGAACGCGGTGCTCATATGGAAGAAGGGCGCGTCGGCGCGGGCGGCGAGGGCGAGCATCGTGCGGGTGCCGTCGAGATTGGCGCGCCGGATCAGGCCGGGCTCCCACTGCCAGTTGGTGGCGGCTGCGGAGTGCAGCACCAGGTCCACGTCGGCGGCGAGACGCGCGAAGTCCGCTGTGGACAGGCCGAGTCGGGGCTCCATCAAGTCGGCGCGGAACTCGTGCACCCGAGAGTCGTCGACCGGGGTGCGGTGGCGCAGGCAGACGATGCGGAAGTCGGGCAGGAGCTCCTCGATCAGCGCTCTGCCGAGCACTCCGGTGCCCCCGGTGAGCAGTACGGTGGGCCGGGTACCAGTCCAGGTTTCGGGCATGGCGAACTTCCCCCTCGGTCGGGTGGGCGACGGTTGGCGTCAGGTTGTACGGCGCTGTGGGCCTCGTACCGAAGTCCGAAAACCCTCGGGCGACCGAGACCTCAGGCGACGGTCAGCGGCGCCTCGTCGAGATAGGCGGCCAGCGGGCCCGTCATCCGGGACCGCGAAGGCGGGTGCAGGGCAAGGCCGTTGACGCAGGCGGCGAGGTAGCCGACCTCGTCCGAGGCCATGAAGGCGAGTCCGCCGAGCAGTTCCACCGCACGCGGGACGACCCGGGCGAGCGCGTCCTGCACGGTGTAGCGGACGTACAGCGAGTCGGCGAGAGCGGACTCGTCGGGGGCCGCCCCGTCCACCCGCCGGGCCAGGCCCTCCACGGCGGCCATCGCGCCCTCCGCCTCCACCAGCAGCCGCACCCGTTCCGCTTCGGGCACCCGGTCCTTGCACAGCACCCGCTCCACCAGGGCACTCGCGGCGCCGAGATAGCTGCCGGTCATCAGCAGCTCGAACCAGACGAGCCCGGCGGTCTGCACCTCGTCGAGCCGGGACCCGGCCGGGGAGGCGGTGCGCACCAGCAGTTCCGGCGGCACGAGGACGTTGTCGAGTGTGACCTGGTCGCTCTCGGCGCCCGCGAGGAATCCGCTCGCCCAGAAGGCGCTGACGCTCAGCCCCTCCGTCTCGGCCGGCACCAGCGCCACGGCCAGCTCCTCGCCCTCGCCGTTCTCGCAGGGCACCATCACGCTGGCGGTGAGCAGATCCATGGAACGGGCCAGACTGCACGGCCGTTTCACCCCGGTGATGCGGACGCCCTCGGGGGTCACCGTGGCGGACATCGCCGGGGAGAGGATGCCGGTGCCGCTGCGGCCCTCCGCGAAGCCGGACGCCAGGAGCCGGTTGTCGGCCGCGACGCCCTGGACGAGCATCCACTCCAGCCCCTCGCCCCAGCCGGACTCGCTCAGCCCGACGAGCGTGGCCATCGAGAAGTGGTGCATGGTCGTCGCCACGGCCAGCGAGGGAGAGCGGCTACCCAGCGCCCGCTGCACCCGTACCGCTTCGAGCGCGGTGGCGCCCCGCCCCTGGAGGGCCGCCGGCGCCAGCAGCCCGGGGCCTCCGCACTCCCGGAACAGCCCGATGCCCGGACTCTTCGGGCTCTCCAACGTCATCAGTGGCAGGGCCCGCAGCCCGTCGTCGAGGCCCGGCAGCAACTTGCTGAGGGCCGCGCGTTCGCGCTCCAGGAATCTCATGTCGTCCCCTGCTTCCTTGGTCCTCGGATGCCGTCGGCTTCGTCGCTCTGTCTTCACGAGCTTTACGAACCCACTACGAGGACCCCTCGGCGGAGGGGACACCGAGGGGACACCGGAGATCGGTGGGGCCTGCACCGTCCGCCGTACGAGACGCCCTTGACGTGGGCGGCGAGCCGATCGACACTCCCCATGGGAATCCTAGTGAAAAGGTAGGGAAACGAGATGCGCGTGGAGTCGAACGCCAGTCGGGTGGTTCACACACCCCGGCCGACCCCGCTGCTGACCTCCCGCCGGCACATCGACCTGCAGCGCGTCTGCAGCTCCATCAGCCCCCTGCGCTGAGCCCGGCCGCCCACCCCCGCGCCACCACGGCGGCCCCCGACTACGCCTTCCGCCGCGCGTACGTCTGCGCACCACACCTGGGGAGACTCATGACCGTCACACCACTGGCCGCCACCTCCGCCCGCCCCGTCCCGGCCTTCCGCGGCCGACTCGGCCGGGACGCGCGCAGCGGTCACTACGCCGTGCCGCGCCGCTATCGCCTCCACCTGTCCCCGGCCGACCCGGACTGTCTCCGGATCGCCGTCACCCACAGCCTGCTCGGCCTCGGCGCGGCCTGTCCCGTGACCGAACTGCCCGCCGTACCCGACGCCCCCGGCGGCGAAAACTCCGCACTGCGCCCGCTGTACGAGGCGAGCGCGCACCGCTACTCCGGCGCGGCCACGGTCCCGGTGCTCAGCGACGACTGGTCGGGGCGGATCGTCAGCACGCACACCCCGGACATCCTGCGCGACCTGTCCCGGCACTTCGGCGGCGGTCGCCCCACGTTGTACCCGTGCGGCCTGGAGGCGGAGATCGAGGCCGTCGAGCGCCTGTGCGCGCAGGGCATCGACGCGGCGGCCCAGCGAGCCGGAGACGCCGCCGCCGAGGACGGCGACCGCGCCGACGCGCTCGCCTCCCTGTTGCGCACCCTGGGCTCGCTGAACGCGCGGCTCGCTGCGGACCCGTATCTGCTGGGCGACCGAATGACCGCCGCCGACGTCGAGTTGTGGGTTTCTCTGGTGCGCCTCGACACCGTGCATCGCTGGCACCTGGACGCCGCCGCGGTGCACCGCGTCGCCGACCACCCGGCCCTGTGGGCCTACGCCCGCCGCCTTGCCGCCCACCCGTCCTTCGGCCCCCACCTCGACCTCGACGCCATCGCCCGCCGGCACCACGCCGACTGCCGGGGGCTGGAGGCCGCGGGGGCGGCCGTTCAGATCCTGGACTGGGCGGCACATGCAGAGCGCTCCGCGGAACGCCCCGCTGGATAGGCGGTCTGTCCACTGCGGGTCCGGTGGGGGCTGGTCGCGCAGTTCCCCGCGCCCCTTCGGGGGCGCGGCCCAGTTAGGCCCGCTTGAACCGGCCGGTGTTCATACGGCAGACACACAGAGCCGGAACACGCGATGGCATCACCTTGTTGACCACGTCGTGACGAAGCCCATTCCGTGCCGCCCGAGGCTGTACTCGCGGCGGCACATCGACCTCCTGCGTGTGGCCGGCGCGCTCTGTCGCTCCTGACCTGCTCTCTCGTCCCCTAGTACGGTCGATCAGGAAGGCGTCACCCTCGTGTCCTTGTCACCCTCTCCTCTGCATCTCGCTGTCGCTCTGGACGGCGCCGGCTGGCATCCGGCCGCCTGGCGTGAGCCCGTGGCCCGGCCGCGTGAGCTGTTCACCGCCGGTTACTGGGCCGATCTGGTCGCGGAGGCCGAGCGCGGGCTGCTCGACTTCGTGACCATCGAGGACGGCCTCGGCCTCCAGTCCTCACACCCCATCGAGCCGGACGGCCGCACCGACCAGGTCCGGGGCCGCCTCGACGCGGTCCTGATCGCGGCGCGGGTCGCCCCGCTGACCCGGCATATCGGTATCGTCCCGACGGTGGTGGCCACCCACACGGAGCCGTTCCACCTCTCCAAGGCGATCGCCACCCTCGACTATGTGAGCACCGGGCGCGCGGGTCTGCGCGTGCAGATCACCGCCCGCCACAACGAGGCCGCACACTTCGGCCGCCGCCCGATCCCGCACATCGACCCCCTCAACGACCCCCAGGCATGGGAGTCCGTGGCAGCGCTCTTCGACGAGGCCGTCGACTACGTGGAGGTCGTGCGTCGGCTGTGGGACAGCTGGGAGGACGACGCGGAGATCCGCGACATTGCCACCGGCCGTTTCATCGACCGCGACAAGCTGCACTACGTCGACTTCGAGAGCCCGCACTTCAGCGTCAAGGGCCCCTCGATCACGCCCCGCCCGCCGCAGGGCCAGCCCGTGGTGACCGCGCTGGCCCATGCGACGGTTCCCTACCGGCTGGTGGCCCGCTCGGCCGACGTCGGCTACGTCACCCCGCACGACACCGGCCAGGCCCGCGCGATCGTCGAGGAGATCCGGGCGGAACAGGCAGCGGCAGGCCGGGCCGGTGAACTCCTGCACATCTTCGGTGACTTGGTCGTCTTCCTCGACGACACCCAGGCCGAGGCGACCTCCCGGCGCGAGCGGCTGGACGGCCTCGCCGGGTACGAATACACCAGCGATGCCCGGATCTTCGCCGGAACGCCCGCGCAACTCGCCGATCTGCTTGAGGAGTTGGCGTCGGCCGGGCTGTCCGGGTTCCGGCTGCGCCCGGCCGTTGCCGGGCATGACCTGCCGGCGATCACCCGGAAGCTGGTTCCCGAACTCCAGCGCCGAGGCCTCTTCCGGCAGACGTACGAGGCCGACACCCTGCGCGGCCTGCTCGGGCTTTCCCGCCCCGCCAACCGCTACGCCACCCCCGCCCCTGCCGCCGAGCCCGCTGCTGTCAGCGCCTGAGCCGGAAGGACCGTACGACCATGAGCAAGCCGCTGAAGCAGATCCACCTGGCCGCGCACTTCCCCGGTGTCAACAACACCACCGTGTGGAGCGACCCGCAGGCCGGCAGCCATATCGAGTTCAGCTCCTTCGCCCACTTCGCCCGCACCGCGGAGCGCGCCAGGTTCGACTTCCTCTTCCTCGCCGAAGGCCTCAGGCTGCGCGAACAGGGCGGAAAAATCTATGACCTGGACGTCGTCGGCCGCCCCGACGCCTTCACCGTCCTGACCGCGCTCGCCGCCGTCACCGACCGCCTCGGCCTGACCGGGACGATCAACTCCACCTTCAACGAGCCCTACGAGGTGGCCCGGCAGTTCGCCAGCCTCGACCACCTCTCCGACGGCCGCGCCGCCTGGAACGTCGTCACCTCCTGGGACGCTTTCACCGGCGAGAACTTCCGCCGCGGCGGCTTCCTCCCCCAAACCGAGCGCTACTCCCGCGCCAAGGAGTTCCTGCAGACCACGGGCGAACTCTTCGACTCCTGGCACGGCGACGAGATCCTCGCCGACCAGACCGGCGGCACCTTCCTGCGCGACGCGAAAGCCGGCGCCTTCGTCCACTCGGGGCAGCACTTCGACATCGAGGGCCAGTTCAACGTGCCCCGCTCCCCGCAGGGCCGCCCGGTGATCTTCCAGGCCGGCGACTCCGACGAGGGCCGCGAGTTCGCCGCGTCGACCGCGGACGCGATCTTCAGCCGGTACGCCACCCTCACCGAGGGCCAGGCCTTCTACACCGACGTCAAGAACCGCCTCGCCAAGTACGGCCGCCGCCCGCACGAGCTCAAGATCCTGCCCGCCGCGAGCTTCGTGCTGGGCGACACGGACGCCGAAGCGGAACAACTCGCCCACGAGGTGCGCCGCCAACAGGTCAGCGGGGCCACTGCCATCAAGCACCTGGAGTTCGTCTGGAACCGGGACCTGTCCGCCTACGACCCCGACGGCCCCCTCCCCGACATCGACCCCGACCTCGGCGAACACACCATCGCCCGCGGCCGGGCCCAGGTGAGGATGTACCGCGACCCGCTGGCCACCGCCCGCGAATGGCGCGAACGCGCACAGGCCAACAACTGGTCCATCCGCGACCTCGTCATCGAAACCGGCAACCGCCAAAACTTCGTCGGCTCCCCTGCCACCGTCGCCCAGACCATCAACGACTTCGTCCAGGCCGACGCGAGCGACGGATTCATCCTGGTCCCGCACATCACCCCGGGCGGCCTCGACTCCTTCGCCGACACCGTCGTCCCACTCCTCCAGGAACGCGGCGTCTTCCGCACCGAATACGAAGGCACCACCCTCCGCGACCACCTCGGCCTCGCTCACCCCGACGCCGAGGCGGTGGGCGAACGCGCGGCGTCCTGAAGCCGACGTACATGGCGTGGTCGAGGACGTCACCCTCCCCCATGAAGGTGACGTCCTCGACCGCTCCCCCGAGTGCCCGACGGTGGTCTGATTCGTTCGCGGCGGCCGTCATGTGCTGGTCTCTGCCCCCAGCTTCACCAGCACATGACGGCCGTTTCCCCCGATCCCCATGTGGAGTACAGGCGTACGCGGACGAAGTAGTGGCGGCCCTTGACGAGCCGGATCCTGACGTGGGCGTTGTGCGGAGCACCGCCGTCGTCCTCGGCGGAGAGGTAACGGGGCTCGCCGTCGATCTCCTCGAAGACCGCGACGACCGTGTCGCTCTCCCCGAAGGTCCCCACGGTGTAGTCGCGGGTCTCCGGTGGCGCGATGCCGAAGTCGGCCTGCTCGCCCGCGCCGAGGCGCAGGGGTGCGGAGCGGAACGGCGCGAGTTCGGCCGGCTTGTGCGTGCCCGTCGGCGGATACCAGCGGAGCACGAACTCCTTGTCGGCCGGGGAGAGAGTCCCCAGGGGCCTCACCCCGGACCGGAACTGCTCCGGTTCGAGGACCAGCCCCGCCGAGAACGGATACTCCATGATCGACAGCGGGTCCCAGACGGAGCCGTTGACCTCGTCCGGGTCGAGCTTGCGGAGAATGTTGAAGTACGTCTTGTCGCGGCCCCAGAAGTTGGGCGGTCCGGCCAGGTCGTCGTACACGGCCTCGTCGTCCCAGTGGATGCCGGCGAACGGGTTCTGGTGTTCGTGCAGCAGGCCCAGGGCGTGCCCGATTTCGTGCAGGGCCGTCGCGCGCTCCCCGGGCGCGGTCAGATCCCAGCCGAAGTTCATCGTGCGCCGCCCCAGGCCCACCGACAGTGCGTCCCGCCCGACCGTGGAGTACGAACCGTCACCGGTCTGGAACCCGATGCGCAGTTCGGCCTCCGAGCGGTCGCGCACCTCGACGAACGACAGTCCGATCCCCAGGTCGAGCCACTCCCGGAAGCAGTCGCGGACGACGTCGCGCTGTGCCTCGGCGCCGACCCACGACTCCCACCGCGTTTCCCCCGTCCCCGGCAGTGGGATGACCGAGCCGTCGCTGTTCCCGTCGAAGAAGTAGTAGTGGAGCACGGTGCCGTTCACCCACATCAGGCGCCCCGAGAGGAGCGCACTGAGCCGCTCGGCCGGCAACCCCGGTGTGAAGGTGGGGGCCGGCTGCTGCGGGAGCGAGCAGAACCGTGCGTTCATGGGGAACAGACTGCTGCTCACGGGTGCTCGGGCGCCTGAGTCGGGGTCTACTCAAGTCGGCCTGTATCAAAGGTGAGTAGCCCGGCTCTTGTTCACGTGACGACTTTCGTACAGGAAGCCAAGACGCTGGAACTGCCCTGGCTGTTCACCGGTCGGGACGACGAACTGGAGTTGATCCGCCGGTCGTTGGCGTCCGAACGGCACGGCGTCGTGGTGACGGGGCCGGCCGGGCGCGGCAAGACCCGTCTCGTCACGGAGGCCGTCCGGGGCGCCGACTGCGCGAAGGTGATCGGCACGCCCGAGACCCGGGGCATCCCCTTCGCCGCGTTCGCCCACCTCCTCCCGGAGCAGGTCTCCCTGCACCGCGCGGTCCAACTCCTGTCCGGTGTAAGAACGTTGCTTGTCGACGATGCCCATCTGCTGGACGACTCCTCCGCCGCCCTGGTACACCAGCTCGCGGTGCACGGGCGTACCCGGCTGCTCGTGGTGGCAACGGACGGCGCCCCGGCGCCCGACGCGGTGTCCCGGCTCTGGACCGGCGAGGTGCTGCCGCGTCTGGCACTGGAGCCGCTGCCCCGCGAGGAGACCGCCCAGCTGGTCGCGGCCGGCGCCGGCGGTCCGGTCGAACCGCTCACCGCCCGCCGCCTGCACCACCTCAGCCAGGGCGACCTGCGGCTGCTGCGCGACCTGGTCGGCGCGGTGCGTGAGCGCGGCGAACTCACCTTGGAATCCGCTGAGTTGATGTGGCGAGGCCCGGTTCCCGTGACGGCTGCGGTACGTGAACGTGCCGGACGGGGCCTGCACCGCGCCTGCGCCGAGGAACGGGACGCCCTGGAACGCCTGGCATTCAGCGAACCGCTCCCGCTCGACCTCGCGGACCTGGACCTGGGCGCACTCGAACGCCTCGAAGCCGACGGCCTGATCCGCGTCGACGCCCTGTCCGAGGTCCGCCTCGCCCACCCCCTGCACGGCCCCGTCCTGCGCGCGGGCGCCGGGCAGCTCCGGGCCAGGCGGCTGTCCCGCACTCCGGCCGAGTGCGCGTCGGCCCTGGACGCCGAACGCGCCGAGCTGGCCGACCGCATCGAGCGCACCGACGTCCAGGAAGCGGCGGGCCCCGTCGGAGACTGGCTGACGGCCGAGAGTACGGCCCCGTACCCTGCCGTCCCGGCCGACTACGCGACCGTACGGGCCCGCTTCGCCCGACTCCGCGGCGAGTTGCGCGAGGCCATGTCCTGGGCCCGGGAAGGCCTGCGCGCCACCCCGGACGACCCGAGCTGCCGTACAGAACTGGCGCTGGCGGCAACCCAGTTGAGCGAAGCCGCGACCGCGTCACCGGGGCGTTCGACCCCGTGGCTGCGGGCGGCGCACGGCGACATCGCCGGAGCACTGGAGTCGGTCACGGACCCCGAGGGCGGGGAGGGGGAGGCGTACGTCCTGTACGACGCCGTACGCCTCGGGGCCCCGCACCTGGTCGCGGACCGGCTCGCCCAACTGCCCGGCGAGGGCGCCGAACCCCTGGCCCGGCACGCCGAAGCGCTCGTCCGCCAGGACGGCCCCGCGCTGGACCGCGCCGCCGAACTCCTGGAGCGCCGGGGCCTGTTGCTCTTCGCGGCCGAGGCGCATGCCCAGGCCGTCCCGGTACACCGCGACCCGCGTGCCGCCCGCAGGTCCCGCTCCCGTGCGATGACCCTGGCCCGGCGCTGCCAGGGCGCCCGCACTCCGGCCCTGTCCGGCCTGGTCCTCGGCGAACTCACCGCCCGCCAGCGCCAGATCGTCACCCTGGCGGCGACCGGCCTGAGCAACCGGCAGATCGCGGACCGGCTCACCCTGTCCATCCGCACGGTCGGAAACCACCTGTACAGCGCCTACACCCGACTCGGAGCGAGCGACCGAGGCGCGCTGCCGTGGCTCCTGGACGAGGCCCCGGCCGCGCAGCCGGCGTGATCGTGGGGGTTGAGTTCAGGCGGCGCGGGCGCCGTGCAGGGCCTCCGCGAGGGAGAGGCTCACGCTGAGGCCCATGTGCGGGGCCGACAACAGCGCGACCACGGCTGCGGCGCCGACCGGAGCGCTGTCGTGGCTGCTCCGCCAGGCTCCGGCCGCCAACGCGTGGCGGCCGGGGGCGTGTTCACGCGGAGCCGAACGCCGAGAACGCCCATCCCGTCGCCTGGTGCGTCGCATCCCCGGGCAGGGACGCGCGGGCGTCGCGGAGGGCCTCGGCGAGGGAGAGACCCACGCTGAGGCCTTTGTGCAGGGCCAGCATCAGTGGGACCACCGCCGCGTCGTTGACCGGTGCGCTGCTCGCCACCACGCCAGCCGTGCCCAGCGGGAGCAACGCCGTGACCAGGCCGAGGAGTTCGTCCGCGCCGACGTTCGCCAGGCGGCCGGTGTCGCAGCTGGACAGGATGATCCGGTACGGGCTGCGGTCGAGACGTTCGAAGTCGTGCACGATCAGCGGCCCGTCGGCCATCCGCAGCGACGAGAAGAGCGGACTGTCCGCGCGGAAGGTGCCGTGGGCCGCGATATGGGCCAGCGCGGCCCCGTCGAGCGCGTCCAGCACCGCCGGGACCCGCGCGCCCTCGTGTTCCAGGACCGTCGGTCTGCCGTACCGGTCGACCAGGTCGGGCACCTCCGCCCCACCGCTCGCCAGGCCCGGCCCCCGGACGAGGACGTGCCGCCCGCCCGGCGGGGGCCCGGTCTCCTGGGCGCGCAGCCAACTGCTCGCCGACGGGGACACGCTGAGCACCCGCTCCCGGAGGGAGGGCAGCAGGGCCCAGGGGACCCGGTGCAGCCTTCCCGGCGGGACCACGACCACCGGGCCGGGGCCCAGGTGAGGTACTGCCGCTCCCAGCAGCAGCTTCTCCAGACGGCGCCCGGAGGCTTCCAGCACCGGCAGCCTGCCCTCGGCCCCCGGGTGCGCGAGCCGCCGCAGCCCGGCCTGCACGTGCTCGGCCTCCGTCACCGCGTCCGCGAGCAGCCCGGCCTCGAAACGGCGCACCCGCCCCTCGCCGCACAACAGCACCTGCACCCGGCCGTCGACGACGGCGATCTCGATCAACCGCACGCCGTCGCCCAGCCGTTCGAGCAGCCGACCGGGGTCGAAGCGGCTCCCGCCGCCGGGCGACTCGCCGCGGATGTGGAGGGTCCGGGAGCGCACCTCCCGTTCCAGACGCCGCTGTTCACGCTCCAGCGCCGGAACCGGGCGGCCGTCGATCCGGGCCTCCTCCGCGCGGGCCGCGATCTCCCGGAACGCGGTGAGACTCTGCCCGAGCGCCGGGTCGTCGGGCGGCCGGACGGGCGGCGCCGACAGGACAGTGGCCCGCAACCGCTCGCTCCACACCAGCAGCCGCCGAGGCCCACCGGACTCCAGGGTCGCCCGCTGTGCCAGCGCGGCCAGTTCGGCGCCCTGCGCCGTGGCCCGGGCCCGCAGCTCCGACGCGCCGAGCGTCATCCGGTGGTCGTCCAGGACGGCGAGGCCGCGCCGGCAGGCCTCCAGTACACCCCGCCCCGACCCGGCCGCCTCCGCGCGCAGCGCCTGCGCGGCCCAGCCCGTCATCCGCGCCAGCGGCGGACCGACGCGCCGGCTGCGGGCGGCGACCTTCAGATGCTTCTCCGCGTCCTCGGTCCAGCCCAGCGCGAGCGCGATCCGGCCCGCGAGC
>NZ_JAAGLT010000051.1 GCF_010548275.1 Streptomyces sp. SID12488 | reverse complement strand
GCCGCGGCGCTGGTCCGCCGGGACCGTTCCGCCGCGGCGCGGGCGTCGGACGCGGAGACCGGTCGGCACATCCGGCCGGTCTCCGCGTCCAGCCGCCGCAGGACCTCCGTGGCGATCCGCCGCATCCACGCCGCGTCGGGTCCGGCGTCGTGGATGATCAGCCCGCCCTCCGGCCGCGGCGGGATGCCGCGTACGGCCTCCGCGTCCACGGGTTCGTCGGCGGGCCGGACCCACAGTCCGCTCTGCACCACCTCCAGGACCGTGCCCTGCGAGTACCGGTACAGGCCGGGACCGATGGGTTCCAGTCCGTCCAGCGGCGCGCGGTGGGCAAGCAGGACCGGGGGTTCAACCGGATCGTCTGCGTTCAGCCGGGGACGGTGGCCCAACTCCTGGGCGAAGGGCCGCCAGCCGGGGGAGGCCCCGTCGACGGGCACCCGGACATCGTGCCCCTCGGTGCCGGGCGCACCCGCGCCGGGCAGACCGGTGAACATCGCCACCGGATAGTCCAGCAGCTCGGCGAGCGCCTGCCCGGCGGTCTCACCGGCGGGCACGGCCAGTTGCCCGAAGGGCACGAAGCGGACCATGGCCCGGCTGGGGGCGGGCAGCGCGTCCCAGAACCGGGTGACGTCACCCAGCGGCAACCCCGGCATGCCGGGGTTGCCGAGGACCACCATGAGTAGGCCGGGCCGGCCGGAGTGGACCCCGGCGGCGAGCTGGCGGCGCTGGGCGGCCAATGCGCCTGCCTCCACGAGGGTGTGCCGGAGCCACACCCCGCCGGGCACCGGCTCCGCCGTGCCGGTGTCGCTGGTGGCCCAGGGCAGGTCGGCGGCCGACGTCTCCCAGGCGGGGCGGGGGAAGTGGCGGGAGTCCGCACGGGGGTCACGCCCCGGGCGCAACACGTACCAGCCGGTACCCCGGTCGGGGGGTACGAAGAGGCCGCCTCCGGCTGCGGGGAGGACCGCGGCGTCGGGCGCGACCACGGTGCGGCCCAGCCGGTCGGCGAGCCACTGGGAGACCCGCATGGTGTCCTCGGGCGAGCCGCGTCCGACGACGAGCCGGAGCCCGCCGCCGCTGTCGTCGGCGAGCAGGCCGGCCACCGCCTCCCACTCCGCACGGGGCGCGGCGGCGTGCAGGTCGACCACCACCAGGGTGTGTTCGCGGTCGGCGGCCAGGCCCGAGGCGAACTGCCGCGACCGGGGGTCGAGCCGTCCGGTGGGGTGGACGAGCAGCGCACTGCCGGCCCGCACGCTGTCCATGGACCCCGTGCCGGTCCAAGTCCGGGGTTTCCGAGGCGCGAACCGCATCGTCACCGCCCCCCGCCGGAGGCACCCTGGGCGGAGGTCCCCTGGGCCGGGGGCCCGGCGGGGACGCCCGCGGTACCGGTGGCGGTGAGGGTGTCCAGGACCGGTCCGCCCGGCAGCAGGGCGAGCACGTCCCGCGGGAGGTGCCGCACGGTGGCGTCGTCGTAGCCGAGGGCGGAGACGGCCTTGTCGTCGGCGATCCGGTAGCGCACCCCCTGATCGGTGATCAGATACAGCTCGCCTTCGCCGCTGTCCGACGCCTGCGGGAGCGGCGCCGCCAGCATGCCGCTGCCGCCGGGCACCGTGACGGCCGTCGTCGTGGCGTCCGTGGCCGTGGCGTCCCGCGCGGTGCCGGTGACCACGGTGGAGCTGACCGCGGTGCCGGAGGCCCGCTGCCGCAGGCACAGTGGCCGGCTGCCGGGGTCGTAAGCGGTGCCGGAGGCCATCAGGTCGGGCAGCCGGTCCAGCAGCGAGCGGTCCTTGGACGCCGGTGCGGCCGACACCTCGGCGGCGTCCAGTTCCCGGGGGGCCCCGCCGCCGGGTCTGGCGGCCAGCAGCGCGGCCTCGGTGACGCTGATCGGCGCCAGGCCGTCGGCGCGCAACAGATAGGTCTGTTCCACCCCGCCCGCGCTGGAGCGGAAGAGGTCGCCGATCCGGCCGACCCCGCCACCCACCGACGGAGCGGCCCCGCCGGTGCCCGTGACACGGGCGGCGGACAGCGTGCCGCCGGTGGGGAGCTGGGCGAGCCACTGCGCGCTCACGGTGACGGCGGGGCGCACATCCAGCCCGAGGGCGACGACGACGGACCGGTCCGACACCGGGTAGCCGGTGTTGTGCCACAGCACGTACCGCTTGCCACCGGGCGCGGCCAGCAGTACCCGGGTGTTCGCGGGCAGCGCGGTTCCCGGGGCGCCGGGGCCGAGGGTCAGCGCTCCGGCCGTGCCGGGCGTCGCGCACCAGGTCCAGTGGCCGGGCAGCAGGTCATCGGCCCGGGGCAGCGAGTCGGGGGCTCCGGTGATGCCCACCGGGGCGCCGTGGGGCACCCCGGCGAGCGAGTTGCGCGAGACGCTCACCACCTTCGCGTGGCCCTTGAGGGCGAGCAGCACGGAGGCGTAGTTCGCGGTGGGCCGCAGCCTGCCGCCCATGAAGAGGTACCTGGTGCCGGTCTCCTCCTCGACGACGATCGAATCGGCCTTGCGCCAGGCGGAATTGCCGCCGGGCGAGATCAGCCCGAACACGGCGGCGCCGCCGCACAGCAGGCCGCCGATGACGACGCCGAAGACGACGCCCAGAGAGGCCCGTTGCATCGGTGCCTCACCCGTGCCGGGGTCCCCGCCCACGAGGGCGGCGGACAGCCGGCCGGTGGCGAACCGGTAGGCGTGCAGGTGGTCGCGTTTGGTCTGCACGATGCCCTCAGCCGGCCAGTGAGCGGAAGTAGGCGTACGCGCCGAGGAGTTGGAGCACCATCGGGACCAGCGCCAGAGCCGTCAGCGTCTCCAGGACATCGGCGCCGTGTCCCCAGACGGGAAGCATCCGTCGCTCAGGCATCCGCCGGGCGGCGACGGCCAGCAGCCCGGAGGCGGCCAGTAGTACGACGGCGGAGGCGGCCCGGGCCGGCGGCTCGCCGCCCGACGCGGCTGTGAGCAGCGCCAGGCAGGGCCCGAGCGCCCCGCCGACCGCCAGTGCGGTTCGCTGCCGGACTCCGTTCATGCTGCGGGCCCGCAGCAGCAGACCAGCCCCCAGGACACAGGGCAGCAGCCAGGACAGCCATCCGCTCTGCCGTACGAGCAGTCCGCAGGCGACGGCACCCAGCACGGCGGTGGCGGTGGTGAACACCGTCAGGATGTCGTCGGCGGACCGCACCCGGCGGGCGAGGCGTCCGCCTGGCTCGGGGTCGATGTCCTGGCCGAGTTCGTCCGCGTTGCGGGGCAGGTACGGGACGCGCAGCCGGGCCAGCCGCAGCGCGACCCGCTGGGCGACCGGGCCGAGGGCGAAGGCGGCGACCGCGAGCGTCGCCACGGACTCGGCCGCGTTCCAGCCCAGTACGGCGCAGAGCACCGCACCGGCCTCGGCGGCGAGTGCCAGGGCGAGCAGGGTGCCGAAGAGCGCGACCGGCAGCCCGGCCGCGACGAGAAGCAGCCCGGACATCACCGCGGCGCCGGCCGCCGCGGCCAACACCCCGTCGCGGTCCGGGGAGAGCAGCCCCAGTACGCCGGTGGCGCGCGGGGCGGCGGACAGGGCCGGGCCGGTCAGGGTGGCGAACACCAGACTGCCGAGCCCGGCGGCGACGGCGGTGGCACGGTCCGGGGAAGCGCCGCGGCCCGCGACCACAGCCCCGACGGCGAGGAGCAGTGCGGCCGCCGCGCAGCCCAGGGCGCCGGTGGCACCCGGCCCGGCTGAGGTCACGGCCCCCGCGAACACCGCGAGCACCAGACAGGCCAGGCCGAGCAGGAGACGCCGGGTGTGCTCGGGGAGCCAGCGGCCGGGCCGGGAGGCCAGGGTCTGGGCCACCCCGTCGGGCACGTCGTCGAAATCGGGCTCCGGCACCGGGTCCTCGGCGGGACGCAGGTGGAGGACGTCGCCGTGGCGCAGTCCCAGGGTCTCCGGGGTCCCCTCGGGGGCGAGCGGGGCCTCGCCCAGGCGCTGCAGGACCCAGTGGCCGCCCTCCTGGTCCGGGGACGCCGCGAGATGGCGCAACAGGACCGGCAGCAGAGCGGTCACCGTGGCGGTGACCGGCACCGCCAGGTCCGCCCTGCGGTCTCTGCCGACGACGGTGATCCGGCACAGGCCGGCACCCTCGGAGCCCGGGACGGCGCTCCGGCCGCGCCGGGCCGGTTCGGTACGGGAGGGGGGCAGGGGAGGTGCGGTGGTCAAGGGGTTCCTCGGAGGTGCCGTGGTGCACGGCGTTCGGGGACGGCGGGGGCGTGGGTGGCGGAGGCCGGGACGGCAAGGGCGGGGACAGCAGAGGCGATGACGGTGGTGGCGCGGACGGCGAACGTGTGGCCCCCGAGGCGGACAGGTGGCGGCCCCGGACTGCGGGTACGCGGTGTCACCGGCCCTCCACCAGTCCGGTCTGGACGAGCTTGATACCGCGCCGGGTGGCGAGTTGGGCGCGGCCGGCCGGCAGCGTCCGGGGTTTGGCCTCGCCGATGAAGCGACCCTCCTCCTTGGGGTAGGAGAGCAGCAGCGCCGGGTTGCCCAGCTCCCAGATGCGCCGCAGCAGCGGATCCATCATGGAGCGCATCGCGCCGGAGGTACTCCGGGCGACGACGACGTGCATGGCGACATGGGCGCCCTGCGCGAGCAGCGGCACCAGCGGCGCGAGCGGGCCGGCCATCCCGGGGGAGGCCGCGAGCAGGTCGTAGTCGTCGACGAGGATGAACAGCCGCGGTCCCTGCCACCAGTCCCGCCCGGCGAGCTGCTCCGGGGTGACCTCGGCGCCGGGGAGCCGCTTGCCCATCGAGACGGCGGTGCTGGTGGCGAGGTCGCTCAGCGCGTCCCCGCCGACCGCGTAGCCGACGCGGTACTCCGGCGGCACCGACGAGGCAAGGGCCCGGCCGGGGTCGCCGAGAATGATCCGCGCCTGGTCGGGACGGTACCGGGTGGTGATGGCACGGGCCACGAGCCGCAGCGCGTTGGTCTTGCCGGTCTCGCCGTCGCCGAAGACCAACAGATGCGGGGTGACGCGGAAGTCGTGCCAGACCGTGCCGAGCCGCTCCTCGTCCAGGCCCAGGCACATCCGCAGGTCGCCGTCGGGCACTGGCAGCCGCTCGGCGGGCAGCCGGGTCGGCAGCAGCCGTACGCCCGGTGCGGGCGGGCCGGTCCAGAAGGCGGCCGACTCGGCCGCCGCCGCCCGGGTCGCCTCGGCCAGGTCCACCGCGTCGGACGAACTGTCCAGGCGGGGGAGTGCGCCCAGGAAGTGGTGGCCGGACGAGGTGATGCCGCGGCCCGGCTGGGACGGAACCCCGGCGGCGATCCGCGACTTGACCTCGGACTCCATCGAGTCGCCCAGCCGCAGCTCCAGTTTGGTGCCCAGCAGGTCGCGCTGGCGCGGCCGGATCTCCGACCAGCGCACCGCGGACGCCACCAGGTGGATGCCGAACGACAGTCCGCGGGCCGCCAGGTCGTTGACCCGGGTCTCCAGCTCCTCGAAGTCCTGCCGCAGCGTTCCCCAGTTGTCCACGATGAGGAACACGTCGCCGAACGGGTCCTCGACCTCGCCGCGGGCCCGCAGCGCCCGGTACGCCGACATCGACTCCACACCGAGGTCGGTGAACCGCTGCTCCCGCTGTTCGAGCAGCTGGGTCAGCTGGGCCACGGTCCGGATCACCCGGTCGCGGTCCAGACGTCCGGCCACCGAGCCGACGTGCGGCAGCCCGGAGACCGACGCCAGACCGCCGCCGCCGAAGTCCAGGCAGTAGAACTGCACTTCGCGCGGGGTGTGGGTGAGCGACAGCGAGAGCATCAGGGTGCGCAGCAGGGTGGACTTGCCGCTCTGCGGGGCGCCGACCACACCGAGATGTCCGTCGGCGCCGGACAGGTCGGCCACCAGCATCTCGCGGAGCTGCTCGAAGGGGCGGTCCACCATGCCCAGCGGGATCCGCAGCCGGCCCAGACCGGGGTGGTCGGCGGCGCTCATACCGCGTACCGGGTCGGGAACGATGCCGGGCAGCAGCTGGTCGAGGCTGGGGGCGACGTCCAGCGGCGGCAGCCACACCTGCCTGGCCGGCGGCCCGGCCCCGGCCAGCCGGTCGATCAGCGCCTCCAGCAGACTCTCCGAACTGTCGGGCTCCGGCCGGTCGTCGGGACGACCGGGCAGCGCGCTGTCCAGCCCTGGTCCTGCCGGATCCGGCGCGGCCGAACCGGGGGCCTGCCCGAGGACGAAGGGGGCGACCTCACCGGCCACCCTGATCCGCTCGGCATGCTCGTCGGGCGGTGCCGCACCGGCCGGGACGGCACCCGAGACGTAGGCCGACTTGAACCGGACGAGCGTGGTGGTGTCGACCTTGAGGTAGCCGTGGCCGGGGCTGGACGGCAGCTCGTAGGCGTGGGACACCCCGATCACACTGCGCGACTCCATGGAGGAGAAGGTGCGCAGCGCGATCCGGTACGACAGATGGCCCTCGACCCGGTGGATGCGGCTCTCGTCGAGCCGCTGGGAGGCGAGCAGGAGATGGACGCCCAGGCTTCGGCCGAGCCGTCCGATCGAGACGAACAGGTCGACGAACTCCGGCTTGTTGGCAAGGAGTTCGGAGAATTCGTCGACCACGAGGAGCAGCGAGGGCAGCGGGGCCAGCCGGATGCCGGAGGCTCTGGCCTTCTCGTAGTCCAGCAGGGAGGCGTACCCGCTCTCGCGGAGGAGTTCCTGACGGCGGATCATCTCGCCGTTGAGGGAGTCCCGCATCCGGTCGACCAGTGGCAGTTCGTCGGCCAGGTTGGTGATCACCGCGGAGGTGTGCGGCAGCCGGTCCATGCCGATGAAGGTCGCGCCGCCCTTGAAGTCGACCAGGACCAGGTTGAGGACCTCCGACGAGTGGGTGGCGGCGAGCGCGGCCACCAGGGTCCGCAGCAGCTCGCTCTTGCCGGATCCGGTGGCGCCGATCAGCAGCCCGTGCGGGCCCATGCCGCCCTGCGCCGACTCCTTGAGGTCGAGTTCGACGATCTCACCGTCCTCGGTGACACCGACCGGCACCCGCAGCCGGGCCTCCAGGGCGGCCCTGGGGCGCCACTTGGCGGCCACGTCGAAGGTCCGCACGTCCCGCAGACCGAGCAGCGCGGTCAGGTCGAAGTCCGACTCCAGCGGCTTGTCGACGAGGTCCACGGTCCCGCTGGTGCGCAGCGGCGCCAGCAGCCGCGCCAGATCCTCGGCGGCGGCCTTGCCCAGCCCGTCGGCGCGCGCGGTGCCGGTGGTCTCGCCCGATGGGAAGGTGACGTCGCCTTCGCCGAGCGTCAGCCGCAGCGTCCTGGGGCCGCCGGGCAGGGCGTCGGTCAGGTCGAGCAGCACCGTCCCGCGCAGCCCTGGGCCGAGCAGCCGGCTGGACTCCGGCAGCCGTACCCGGTGGGCCACCACCACGGTGAACGGCTCGGTCGGGCCGGGCACGGACGCCGGGTCGTGGTCGGGGCGGTCGGTGAGCCCCGGGCCCAGGAGCTCCATCAGGTCGTCGTGATCGCAGGCCGCCAGCCGCAGCGGACCCGAGGCGTCCTCCTGGCTCGGATGCGCGTTGTGCGGAAGCCACTTGAGCCAGTCCCACTCGGTGAGCCCCGCCTCGTCGGTGAGCAGCGCGATCCGCAGGTCGTCGGGGGAGTGGAGCACCGCAAGCTGCCCGAGCATCGACCGCGCCAGCCGCAGCGACTGCTCCGGATCACCGGTCAGCTCCACACTGCTGAACCGCCGCAGCCCGACCGGCAGCGGCATGCCCGTCACGTTCTGCACGGCCCGCGAGAAGCGCCGCAACGAGATCGCCGACAGCGGCTCCAGGTCCTCGATCGGTTTCGTCTTCGGGGGCAGGAACTCCAGGGCCGAGGCCCGCGAACCCAGACCGATCCGGATCCGCGCGAAGTCGTCGTGCCCCGGGCGGCGTTCCCAGACACGAGGCCCGCCCGCCAGTGACCACAGGCGCCCCGGGGACGGGTTGTCCCACAGCGCGGCGGTCCGCTGCGCGTCGGCGGCGGTCCGTGCCCTGCGCCGCAACTGGGCCAGATAGCGCAGGTAGTCGCGTCGCTCGGCCTGCATCTGCCGCTTGCGGTCCGAACCCGACCGGCCCAGCTGGCCCAGGCTCATCCCGACCATGGAGATGCCCATCATGCCGGACATGAGATAGGTCGTCGGTGAGCCGTCGCGCAGCGAGAACATCATGACCATGGCCATGGTGCCCAGGGCCATCGGCAGATAGACCAGGACGGAGGAGAAGTCGGCGGTGGCCGGTTCGGCCAGTACCGGCGGTTCTGCCAGTTCGACCTGTTCGGACGGTTCCTCGGGCCCGTGGACGCGCGGTGCGCGCTTCACGATGACAGTGCTCATTTAAAGGTGTTCTCCACGGTAACGGCGCCCGTGCGCCGCGCTGACGATAGAAGCCGCAGGTCCCGGACCCGGGCCGAGGACCCGGACGTTGCCCTCGAGGACCACCGGCCGTTCCCTCCGGGGGAAGCGGGGCACCGCCCGGCGGCGGGCGGTCGGCGCGCCATGGCTGTCCGGTGGTTCACAGGGCTCCGCTGCGCAGCGCGTGGGCCACGGCCTGGGTGCGGTTGCGCAGACCGAGCCGGGTCATCATGCCGCTGATGATGTTCTTGATGGTGCGCTCCGAGTAGCTCAGATGCTCGGCTATCTCGGTGGTGTCCATGCCTTCGGCGAGCAGCCGCAGGACGGCCACCTCACGGGTCTCCAGGCCCGACGCGGTCATCCCCAGCGGTGCGAGCACATCGCGCTGGATCGACTGGAGCCGGTCCACCAGCCACCCCTGGAGCGGCGGCGGCAGATACGCGCCGCCGGTCCCGACCTCGCGCACCGCCTCCACCACCGAGTTGAACCCGGAGACCTGACGGGACATCACACCTCGCAGACCGCACTGGAAGGCCCGCATCACATGCTGGTCGCGCAGCCGCTCGGTGACCAGCACGATGCCCATCCCGGGATTCGACGAGCGGTCCGCGACCGTCTCCATCACCTGCATCGTGTTCTCGGTGACCTCGTTCGCCAGCATCAGGATCACGTCGGCGCCCGGCCGTTCGTCGGCCGACAGCAGCTTCAGCCCGGTGTAGGTGCGCAGGCACGCGATCGTCCCCTCTCCGGTGATCGGGTCATTGGCGATCACCGAGACGGCCACGGTTCCCGCCACGGCCCGCCGGCCTCCGGCGCTCGCCGCCGGACGCGTCTCGATGTCGCCCACGGTGTAGTGCTGCATGTCGCTTTCACTCCAGGGAGGGATCGGTGCCGGTGACGTCCCGGGACCGGCGGAGGCCACCGCCGGTCCCGGGACACCACCTCCCCTACGGGCCCGGTTCCGGTGGCCGCCGGCCGGGAGCGCGGACCCGGCTCCGGCGCCTCCGGTTCCGGCGAGAGTGGCGCGCCGGTCCGCCGGATCCCCCACGGGGGAGGCCGACGGGCGCGACGGAATCCACTGCCGGGGCGCCCCGGGGTGTGGCTCGGTGATGTTCGCGGTGGACAAGCGTGTGCTCCTCTTCACGCCGTCGACACAGCGATGCCCGGATCCTCCGACGCCGGGCTTGGCGCCTGCTTAACGTCGGCTTGGCGCCACGCTCTCCGCTGCCCCGGCCGCCGCCGGACCAGGCGTTACACGGTCACCGGCGGTGCACCGGACGACCGGTGACGCGAAGCGGGTATGCGGCCGATCGTAGGTCGCGCGTACCCGTGCCGGGGCCGACGCGAGCCGATCGTGCAGTGATCGGGAGCCGACCGGGCAACCCCGGGACGGGCTGTCGGCGGGCCGTCCCGGGCCATGGTTCGGTGTGGCTGCCGACCGCCCGTCGGCCTCCGTACTCCTGCCCGATGAGGTATCCATGGCCAGCACCAACCGGCGTCGTCACATGTTCACCGCCGCTTTCACCGCCGTCACCGCCGCTGCGGCGTGTCTCGTCCTCGGAACACCGGCCCAGGCCGCGACGCCGTACCGGTTCACCCTCTGCTCGGACGGCTACTACACGTCCTACGCGGTGTTCACCGCGTCGCACTCCTCGACCACGCTGGTCGACCCCGGCACCTGCACCACGGTCGGTGTCGCCGGCCAGAGCAAGGACGTCGTCGAGCTGTACCAGAGCAACGGCCGCTACATCGGCTTCTTCAGCTTCAACGACGCCGTCGGCACCGGGGTCTCCACCACCGGGACGGCCTCCGCCGCGGGCTTCTACCTCTGGTGACCCCGGCGGGGCCCGCCCGGAGCACCGCTTGGCATCTTCTTGGCGTGCACGGCTGCCTGCCGTGGGCCTGACATCCGTGATCGCACTGAGCGTTCAGGTCCTGGGGTCCACTCACTCAGATCAAGGCGGATTCCCGGTCGACCTCGGTGCCCCTCGTCAACGCGCTGTTGTGGCACTGCTCCTGGCGGGCTGACGAGGCGGGGCCGTACGGCCGGTTTCTCCACGACGCGCTGGGACCGCCGCGCTGCCGCCGGGCTCGTCCCGCTGCTGCTTCCGCCGCGCGACCAGCCGGGCGGCGCAGCCACGACGGTGTTCGCCACCTTGCCGCTCACCCACTCACTGGGCGAGGTGTACCGACTGCTCGGTGACGAGTCCGAGACGCGCGGGCAGTTCGCGCATGCCGAGGCCGTCGCCCGGCAGCGGGACTCGGGACACCTGGCTGCCGCCGCCCGCGCGGCTGCCGCTATCCGTTCACAGGCCGCGCCGCCGCCTCGTGGGCGAGGGCCCTGAAACCGTCCCACCGCACCACCGGGCGGGCCAGACCGCGCCGTTCCAGATAACTGTCGGTGGCTCTGCGGGCGTTGCGCAGGGTACGGAACATGTCGGCAGCCCGGCCCGCGCCCGTCGGCTCGATCACCTTCTCCGGGACCACCCACCAGCGGGCGCCGTCAGTGCGAAGCTCGCCCCGTACGAGCGCGTTGTGCAGGTTCGTGAGGCGGTCGTCGTGCCGGTGCACCAGCAGACTGGCCGGACCCGGCACCATCTCGTGGTCGGGGTCCGGTTCGACGGCGAAGCCGTCTTCGGTCGGCTCGGTCCGCGTACGCACCAGTACGGGTGCGCCGGAGGCGTCCCGGGCGCCCAGCACCGCGCTGGGGAAGCGGGCAAGCAGACCGGCGCCCAGTGGCCGCGGCCCGGCCGGGACCGGGGCGGTGGCTGCGAACGGGGCCAGCGGGGGCCGGGTGGTCACCCGCGTCGGGGTCACCGTGATGTGCAGTCGCAGGTAGTACCAGCCCATGAGCCACCGGCCGGGCGGGACAACGTACTTGCGGCTGTCGGGCTGCCGCTCGAACAGGGTGGTCCAGTAGTCCTCCGCGCCCTCGGGGCCCGTCACGATGTCGTCCGGACACACCGCCGTACCGGTGACGAACAGTTGGGGCGCGTCGGTCAGCCCGCTGCCCGTCGGGTCGGAGAACAGCAGTGCCACCCTGCCGTCCCTGCGCACGTTGAGAGCTTTCTGCGCGAAAGCCAGTGACGTCGTCACCAGCAAGGTGCCGTCCTTGCGACGGCGGGCGGCGGTCGGCCACGTCAGAGGGGTGCCGTCACGCCCCAGGGTCACGAATTCGCAGGTGCGGTACGCGTCCATCGTGTCGGTGAGGGCCGGGTCGAGAATGGTCATGCGCAGAAACCTAGGCGGTGCTGCGGCCCTGTCCGGGCCTCTATGCCGAACAAGGCCTTTGGGGCACAGACCTGGAGTCTTCCAGGCAGAAACCGGAGTGCCGGCGCGGCTCCAGCCCTCAGCGGCCGGCGGCGGCCTCGCGTGCGGCGGCAGCCAGGTGCTCCGAACCCCACTGCCGGGCGACAACCTCGGCATGGGCGAACTGCACGTCCGCCTCGGGCTCGTCACCGAGGAGCCGGTGGAGGCCGCCCAGGAAATGGGCGACGGGGCGGCAGGCGAAGGAGGTGCTGGCGGCGCCGGCGAGCTGGTCACGTACGGGGCTCAACAGTGGGATCAACGCCCGCGCGGCAGCCCGGTCGCCGAGCCGGAGGGCCAGTTCCGAGCGGATCGCCAGGGCGATGCCGAACAGGTAGCCGGGCACCGGCGGCGGAGTGCGCACACCGGGGGTGGACATCGCGTGGAGCATCCGCAGCAGCGGATCGGTCTCCTGGGAGACTCGGTGCCCAACGCGATCCTGGCTGAGCCGGATGGTGATCAGACCCAGGGCGTGTACGAAGTCCCCCTGCGCGGATCCGTTGTGCCGCAGCCGGTCCCGTACATCGGTGTAGAGCGCTTCGCTCTCGTCGAAGCGGCCCTCCACATGGGCGAGCATCGCCATGGTGGAGAGGCTGACCGCCTCCGCCTCCACCAGCCGGTACCGCTGGGCGAGAGCCAGGCCTTCCTCGGCGTGCCTCCGTACTGCCCCGGCATCGTTGCGGGCGCCGGCGGCCATGCCGCCGATGTGCTCGCGGACCCAGCGGTTCGCGGGCAGGTCGTGCGCGTATCCGAGCGCCCGTACCTCGGCGGCCAGCAGTTCCCGTCGGTCAGTCGGCGCCCCGTGCGGCATCGCCGCCGTCGCGGTCAGGGCGCAGGCGAGCAGCAGGGGATCGCCGATCGCACGGGCGACGGTCAGCTGTCGCCGGGCCGCCCGGGACGCCGCCGCGCCATCCGCGGACGCCGACGCCCGCCGGGCGAGGACGGCGGGGTCCAGGTCCGCGCGCGCGGTCAGCCGGTCGACGAACGTGTCGACGGCGGCCGGAGTGACCAGACCGTGCGGGCCGCTGAGCGAGTGTGGCGGGCCGTTCCACGCACCGTCCGCCGCGCTCACGAGGTCGTCGGATCCGACGACCTCGGCCGTCTCGATGGCGCGTTGGAGGGTGGACCGCGCGGACACGATCGCCCCGGCCCGGATCTGTGCCCGCAGCAACCGCCCGAGCAGAAAGACCAGTTGCCCGGGGCGCTCCTCCCGCGCGGAAGGTATCAACGCGAAGCACTCGATGGCCTGGTCGAGCAGTTCCACCGCTGTGTCGTGGGCGTAGCGCCGCTCGGCCAGTTCGGCCGCGCGCAGCGAGTAGTCGGCGGCGAGCGACGCCGTCTGCGCGGTGCCCGACCGCGCGAAGTGGTGCGCCAGCGCCGCCGCGTCGTCAGGACGCAACCGCCGCAGGACCTCCGCCAGCCGGGTGTGCAGGCGTGCGCGGCGCACCCCCACCAGATCGGTGTACAGGGTGTCGCGGACCAGCGTGTGCGCGAACCTGACCCGGCCCGGTGCCGGCTCGGTCAGCAACCCCGCCATGACGCCGGCCTCCAGCCCGTCGAGAACCTCGTGCTCGGATACGTCGGCGGCCTCGGCGAGCACGCTCACCTCGGTCTCCTGCCCGGCCACCGAGGCGAGTTGGAGCACGGCGAGCGCACCGGTCGGAAGCTGTCGCAGCCGTCGGCGCAACACATCCCGTATGCCCTGCGGCACCTCGGAGATGGCCACCAGGACGCCCTCGGCGGCGAGCAGGCGGGCGCTCTCCCTTACGTAGAAGGGGTTGCCGCCGGTCCGCTCGGTCAGCGCGGTCACGGTGGCGGCCCCGACCGGTGTGCCGCAGACCGAGGTGACCAGGGTGCCCACGTCGTGCGCCGGCAGCCCGCCGAGCACCAGCCGGTGCGGCGAACGGCGGGCGAGCTCGGCGAGGGTGTTGGTCAGCCGGTCACCGGCGTCGGTCGGTCGGTACGCGGTGATCACCAGCACCGGCGCCCCCGCGAGGTCGGCGCTCCGCTCCAGCAGGGCCAGCGTCTCCCCGTCCGCGCGGTGCAGGTCGTCGATGATCACGGCCAGCGGTGCCCCGCCGGCGGCGGTCCGCAGCCAGGCGCTGAACGCCTGGTGCAGCCTGAACCGGCCGGAGCCCGCCCGGCCGTCGCGCACCGCGTCCCGGCCCGGCCCGTCCGCCGTCGGGTCAGCCGATTCCGAAGAAGCCTCCTGCTCGTACAACAAGGCTCCCAGCGCTTCGGGATCGGCAGGGGGTGTCCGTCTGGCGAGGGCGCCCAGCGCCTCCGCCCACGCCCACGCGGGCGGTGCGCCGTCGGACTCGGGGCAGCGCCCGACCACCACCGTCCAGCCCTCGTCCAGCAGCCTCCCGCGGAACCGGGCGAGCAGCGCGGACTTGCCGGCTCCCGCCTCACCGGTGACCAGTACTACGCCGCCGCCCGTACGGGCGGCTCGCGCGGCGTCGTCCAGCGCCCGCAGATCGTCGTCGCGTCCCACGAACAGCTCGTCCGCAGCCGGGGCGAGGGCCGCGGGCCCGGGTTCCGGTACGACGGCATGCAGTACCTCCGTCCGCCCGGTCCGAAGCGCCGTCTCCACCTCGGTCAGGGCGTCCCCGGGGCCCAGCCCGAGTTCATCGGCGATGAGCGTGCCCGCCCGGTGCAGCTCGGCCAGCGCCTCCGCCTGCCGTCCGGAGGCCCACAACGCGAGGGCGAGCAGCCGCCAGCCCTCCTCCCGCAGCGGATGATCCCGGACGAGCGACTCGGCCCCGGGTACGGCCTCGGCGATCCGCCCGGCCCTGAGGGCCGCAACGGTCGCGAATTCCCTTGCCACCGTGCGCAGTTCGCTCAGCCGGGCCACCTCGGCGCCGGCCCACTCCTCGCCGGCCCACTCCCCGTACGCGGGTCCGCGCCACCAGCCCAGGGCTTCCTCCAGCAGGGGAAGGGCCTCGGCGGGCGACACCGTACGCGCCCGCCGCACAGCCGCCTCGAAGCGCCAGGCGTCGACCGCGTCCTCCGGCAACCGCAGCGCGTACCCGGGCGGGGTGCTGACCAGTACCCCGGCCGGACCGCGCGGAGGACGGCCGGGCTCCAGGACGCGGCGCAGATTCGACACATGGACGTGCAGCGAGGCGGTCGCCTTGTGCGGAGGCCGACCGCGCCACAGCCGATCGGTCAGCCGGTCGACCGGCACAACGCCGCCACGGCTCGTCAGCAGCAGTGCGAGGAGCGCACGCTGCCGAGGACTCCCGAGGTGGACGGGCGCACCGTCGATGTCCGCACCGATCGGCCCCAGGACCCGAACACAGAGCATGACGTGCAAATCTACAGCGACCCGGACCCGGGCTCTGCCGACCCGTGGCGCCTTGAATGCTGCCGCGTTCTGATGCTGCCCACCGCTGGAAGCGGGCAAAGGCGTCCGGCAGATCCAGTCCGCCCCGGAGAAGTGAGGCCGGGGCTGCCCGCGCAGGGGGCACCCTGACATCAGTCAACGCCGGGCCGGCGCAGGGGGCCCCGCTTCCTGCGGGGAGATGCAGGTGCAAGGCCTGTCCGGCGCTCGATACACGGGGCCCGTCCGTACACCGGACGGGCCCCGTTCGTTGTCGGGCGGCAGAACCTGGGCGGCTGCGATTTCACTGTTCCGGCGTGCGCCGGGCCGACGGGTGTGGCACCGTTACGGTCAGTCCGGCCCGCCGTTTTCCCCCGAAGCGGCGGGCCGTTCGCGTCCTCCGGGCGCGGAGACGCGGCCCGCGCTCGAGGATGAGCCCGCAAGTCGACAACGAACCTGGGGCCCTGGGGCCAGGCAGAGAAGCGGTCTCAGGTGTAGTCGTAGACGGTGACGGCGATGTCGCGGGCACTCAGGGTTGTACTGATGATCGGCTCGACGCGTTCCCACTTGCCGCCGGCGAGGCCGCAGCCGATGCGAGGCATGTGAACGGAGGCCTTGTTGGCAAGCGCGTGCTCAGCGACAGCGAGCAGGCAGTGTTCGACGGCGTCGTATCGGATGGGCGGACCGCCGCTTCCCACTTTCATCCCACGCTGCCCGACCATGTTCGCGACCCAGATGTCGGATCGGACGCGGACCATCTGTACAGCTCCGAGGGCGAAGCCGTTACCTGCGCGCTCGCGGTGCCAGCGGCGGTACTCCCGCTCCGGTTCGGGCCAGTGACGTGAGATCGCCAGGACGAATCCCTTGCCCCATCCACCGAGGTCGTTGCAGATGTGGGCGATGACCTTCGGACCCTTCGCCTGGGGGTTGGTCGCGTCGCCCGAGACGATCTTCAACGGCTTCACGGAGTCATGATCGCCTTCTCCATGACGAGAGGCCAATGCTTTTCCTCGTGCCGCTCTCATCGTGAGCCGCGTTCCTGGTGCTCAACGGGCAGCCCCGGAATCGACCGGGCCGAGTGCGCGTGACGTATGACAGTGCGAAGCGGCCCAGGTCGCGCTCGGCCTTCGCCCGATAGCACGCGGCCATCTCGTGCAGTTCGGCGGGGATCTGGCCGGTGTCGCCGACGGCGGTAGGCAGAAATGATCCGGGCGGAGAGCAGAGTCATGAGGGACCGCACGCACAGACCACCGCGCGATCGACACGGAATTCCTTGCGCGGTCTGCGGGCAGTGCCGCTCCCGCTAGTGCTTTCTGCCCGCTCGGTACTTGGCGTTGGGGATGACCACACCGGTGAGCAGACGGTCAGGGCCGACCTGCCAGGACCGGATGACTGCCTCCGGGGGAGCGTGGTCGCCTCTGACCCGCCTCCCGTCGATCTCGTGGACCCAGTCCTCGCCGGGCTTGCCGTGCAGGGCGGTCTTGACCAGCTCGTCAGGCACGTCGATGCCCGCCCGGTCGGCCGCCTCCATCGCGGCGATTCGCCACTGGAGCGCGTCCGCCATCTCCTCCCAGCCCAGGTCTGTCGCTATGGTGAGCGATCGTCGGCAGCAGTCAGCAGCCTCGGCGAACCGGTCCTGGGCGCGCAGGACGAACGACATGCCGGACAGGGTGCGCATCTCGCCCGGCAGGTCGTCGAGTCGCCGGTAGGCGTCAAGGGCCTCGGTCAGGCAGGCGGCGGCCTCCTGCAGCCGGCCCGCCGACCGGTAGATGTCCCCGGCGCGCACGAGGACGGCGGCATGATCGGCCAGCTGCGCCGGACCTGCCGCGGCGTGCCGCCCGCTGCCCTCGATCAACTTCTCGATCTCTCTTACTTCCTTGCGCAGCTTCCTGTGCATTCGTCCTCCGCGTCGGTCTACGGCACTCACGGTCCTCGGTGCACATACGATGCCCAGTCCACCGGGTGGGCCCGCCCGCGCAGTTCGTCGAGCGCGTCGTGCAGTGCGCGCGCCGCGCTGTCGGCGTCCAGTTCGCCGCTGCGGGACAGCCGGGAGTAGACCGCCTCGGCCATCTGTGCGGCGTGCCGGTCCTCGATGTGCCACTGGGTCGCGACCACGTGCCGGTAGCCGACGAGTTGCAGGACCGCCGACAGGTGAAGCGCTTCATCGGAGAGCCGGCCGCTGCCCAACGTCGTCAGGCAGGCGGACAGGTACGCCAACTGCGCCCCCTCCAGGTGCAGGTCGGCGAGATCGAGGACGGTCAGCGGTCCGTCCGACAGCACGATCCCGGTGTGCATGGGCCGCTCGGGATCAGGCTGCGTGTGCCCGGCCAGGTGCAGCCACGAGTGCTCGGTCAGCGCTCGCATCACCGCGGCGCGGGTAGCCTGTGGCCCGGTCCGGATGGTCAGCCGCTCGGGCGGCACCACGGCGGTGAGTCCGGCGATCTCCTGGCGCACCTCGGGCAGCGTGGGCTGCCGCCCGTCTCCCTCGGCCACCCCGACGGCCAGTACGCGGGCGGGTGCCCTGTCCCGATCGCGGCGGGCCCGCAGCAGCGCGCGGAGACCGGAGGCATACGAGGGCACGACCCGCCCGGGCACCGACCGGGTCCGATCCGCGCCAGGGCCGTAGTGGCCGGCCGCGTGCAGCGGCAGGAACGTCAGCGGTCCCGTCGGGCACCACCACAGGCGCGGCAGCGGTTCCCCCGGCGTGCCGGTGAACCCGAGTGCGTCGAGCACGGGCTCGGTGACCGTGTCCCACAGCCAGGCCAGCATGTCCACCAGTTCCTCGCGGAAGCGCTCGCGCACGAGGAAGTCCTCAGGGCCCCTGAACTGGGCGGCGTAGGACAGGGATTCCAGATAGGTGTTGCATCGCTCCACTGCGGAATCCTCGCTCAGCCCGAGCAGGGGCACCACGGTCACCCGCCCGTCCGTCACCACCAGCGCGTCGCAGCGGTCCTCGGCGACGTTGAGCCACACGACGGGTCCCTCGTCCGCGGCGCGGCACAGCTGTTCGACGGGGACGGGGGCCAGGAAGTCCGTCCATCCCGGGAGGCCGCGCACCTCCTGCAGCGTCGCGTCCCAGAGCCTGCTCAGCCGAGTCCGCTCCGCGTCGTCCGCGGTGGCGCCGTCCAGCCCCTGGCGCGCTTTGTGCAACCGGTCCACCAACTCAGGCTCGGTCACGGCCAGCTCCGACAGGTCGGTTCGCAGACGCAGGCTCTGGCCCCAGAGCACCGACGTGCCCTGTTCGAGCATTTCGACCGCGTGTTCCGGTCTGCCCAGGCGTACGGCGACGGCCGCCGTCGTGCGCGCCACGTCGCGCACGCCGTCCAGTGCCGATTCGCGGCTGGCCCGGTCCAGGCCGTGCCAGGCGATGACCGGGAGCAAATCCACCGCGGCGTGCAACGCGGCCAGGGCCGCGTCGGCATCGCCCCGGCGTTCGGCTGCCTCCGCCCGGACGAGTGCCGTCGTCAGCCGCAGCTTCGGCGCCGCTGTTGTCAAGGAGACGATGGCGCTGAGCACTTCGAGTGCCTCGGCCAGGTCGGCGTCAGCGCCGTCGCGGTCGTGCCTGCTCAGCAGGACGGTGCTGAGGTTGGCCAGATGCCGTCCTTTCGCCGGATCGTGAGGCGGGGTGAGGTCGACCGCACGGCGCACCAGGGGGATCGCCTCGTCCAGATCGGCGTCGTTCCCGGCGTGCGTGAACCGGTCGTGCAGGGCGGACGCGAGGTTGGACAGCAGGACGGATCTGGCCAGCGGATCGTTCGGGTCGTGCTCGACGGCCTGCCTGTAAAGCCGGATGGCTCTGTCGAGATCGCCCCGGTCGCCGGATCGTCCGAAGCGTGCGCGCAGGAGGATGCCGAGGTTCGACCGAACGGTCGCGTATCCGGAGTGGCCGGGGTCCAGGTGCTCGACGGCTACTTCGGCGGTGTGGATGGCCAGGTCGAGGTCGGTGCCCTCGTCGGTCCGGAGGAAGTGCAGGCGCAGGGCCATGGCGAGGTTCGCCATCCGGCCCGCCCAGTCCGGATCGTGGGTGGCGGTCTTGTTGACCGCCTGCCTGCTTGCCTTCAGTACGTCGTCCAGGTCGGTGATCGCGCCTGCCCGGTCGTACCGAGTGATCAGTAACCCACTCAACTCGTCGAGCAGGCCCGGCAGTTCCGCGCCGGTCGGACGTGCGCTGATCAGCAGGCGGGTGAGTGCGATCGCCTCGTCCAGGTCCTCGGGCGTGCCGTGCTGCCGGTGGCGGAACGACCGCCACTGCCGCAGCGTGCCGGTGACTTCGGCCCAGTACGGGTGGTCGGCGGGGAGAGCCTGCTGGGCCCGTTGGCCGGCGGCTATGGCCTCGTCCAGGTCCACGGGCCGCCCGGCGAGTTCGAATCGCGTGACCAGAGCCTCGGCGAGGCGCATCACCTCGGCGGGGTCGGCGGCCGGGCCCGCGCTCAGTGCTCGCTGCCGCGCCACGACCTCGTCGAGTCGGGCCGGATCCATCACCGGACGCGATGCCGGAGACGACCGGCGCGCCTCAACTCCCGCGCGTGGCCGTCCAGTCAGTCGTGCCACCCAGTCGCGCACACCGACCATATTGCCATCACCGGTTACTACACTGGTGAAGTTCCACGCAGGTGGGGAGGACGAGGTTGATACCGAGCGAGCCGGCCGCTGCCGAGAGAGCCGATGTGCCCTATCAGGCGACCACGGCCTTCCGGTGGACCGAACGTGCCTTCCACCTGATCGAGTCAGGAGGGATGCAGACCGGCGTGGTCGTCGGCGAGGGGGTGCTGACGGCGACCGTCGGCGGCCCGTGCCCGCGTTGCGGTCACCAGCTCGTCGACCGGCAGGTCGGCCAGGCGGTCACCGCGGTGAGAGGCGGACACAGCGGGGAGCCCTTGCCGCGGACCGTGGTCATCGATGTCAGTTGTGGCTGCGGCGAGCCCCACACGGGCGCCCCCGAGCAGGTCACCGGCTGCGGCGTCGCCTTCCGGGTCCAGCTGGTGCTCGACGCGGGCAATCCGGACGAGGCAGCCCCATGAGCGTGCCGCCGCGCTACCGGGCCCAGCTGCCCGACCGACCGCCCACGCCCTTCGATCTGGCCGAACGGGCCGAGTTCGAGCGGCTCATCGACGACTCGTTGCCTCGTGTGCAGGACAGCGCGGAGAAGTGGCGCAACGGCCTTGCCGCGTTCATCACCCTGGTGACCACCGGGTTCGTGATCAAGGGGCGGGACGTGGTCGGCGACGTGCCCGTCGGCTGGCGGATCGCCATCACGACGCTGGTCGCGCTTGGCCTCGCCTCCAGCGTGATCGGGCTGTGGCAGGCACTCGCCGCCCAGGCCGGCGGTCGCTCGCTGACGCTGACCCTGGCCGATGTCCACGCGCGGTACGGATCGGTCCGGGCTCTCCGGGTCGCCGCCGCCCGCAACGCCGGGGCCAGGCTCGACATTGCCCGCGCCGCCGTGGCCGCGGGTCTGCTGTGCCTGCTGGCAGGCGTCGGCCTGACCTGGTGGGCCCCCGCCCCCAAAGCCGCCGGCCCTCCGCCCGCCTATCTGAAGGTCGAACACGGCTCAACGACAACCTGTGGCGTCCTGAGATCGGCCGACGGCGGGATGTTGCGACTGACCGTGGTGGGAGTGCACAGCGCCACCGTCATCCCCATGGCGCAGGTGGCCAACCTGTCCGTGGTGGCTACCTGCGACTGAACTCTTTCAGTGTGGTCACCGACGAGTCTCCCACCGCGGCGCGGCCAATTCCTTGCGTTCACCGCTGATCAGTGCGACGCACTCATCAGCGTCGGCCTCGGCCTGGCCGACGCGCAGCCGCACCGTCGTCTCCGGCAGGGCGAAGTCCTTGGCGATCTGATCGACCGAGCGGTCACTGGTAGTGGTTCACAGCCTGAGGCTTGACGGTCTCGGAACTCGCGCACGCCGGTGCGGTGAAGGCCAGGACCGAGACGGGCGCCGCGGCCGTCGCCGTGAACCCGGTAGTCGCCTTCCGCGCGGTAGGTCTTTTCATGCCGATGTCTCCTCGTCGTTTGCTCCGAGACCGCGCAGTGACGACATTTCCGCAAGGGTCGGTAGCGGCTTTGGCCTGCTCATCGAGTGCGCGGATTGCGGCGGCAGGGGAGCGCCTTTCGGGCTGTCGAGCCGGGGACTCTTTCCCCGGCGGCCTCGACAGGAACGGGAAACCTGGGCCGAGCCGGACATGTCCAGCCGGCGCATGAAGCTCCGGGCGGACAGGTTGTTCGTGGCCGACAACCCGTCCGCCCAAAGCTTCATCTCCTCCCGTGCACGGCCCTACGCCAACTCGCGTCTTGGTCAGGCGGGTTGGCGGGGACTCAGGGGCTCAAGATCCACATCTGGGCCGCCGGGGGATGGGCGTCGCTGCAGCCCCACTGCATGAGCTGGCTGCCGGCGGCGCCGACCGTGTCGAGGCACAAGCCGGTGCCGGCGTGTTCGAACTTCTGGTAGGTCAACTCACCGACGTCCACGTTGTTTTTGATCCAGTACTCCGACCCCGACGTGTTGCAGGTGTATTGATCGACTGCTTCCCCCGGAGTGCTGGTGCCGTTGTTGACCTCGGCACAGTACCCGCTTGCCTGATTCACAAGGGAGTAGGTTTTCGCTGCGCCGGGCACCGGTATGAACGCCCATTTCTGGGTGGGGGAATTGCTGCAGTCGGCCAGTTGAAGCCGGACGTTGAGCTGCCCGCCCGGCGCGTCGATGCACTGGCCGAAGGCCACGTTCTTGAGTGTGTGAAACGCGCTGGCCTGTGCGAGGGCGGTGAACCGGGTGGAGTGGTCCGCCACGGATCCCGCAGCCGGCGCGGCGGCACTGGCCCCGGCCGTCATGGTGACCATGCTGGCGGCCGTCAGTAACGCCCCTGCCGAGGCAGCCATTTTGTTTCTCATTCTCATTGTTCTGACCTCCGGTTTCTTTCGGTCGGGAAATTTGAACAGCCTGTTTTGGAAGAGCTGTTGGGTAGCGAGGAGCACGCCCTGCGTGTGGATACCGTGTCCCGCCGGACAGGGCGAACTCGGCCCACCCGCCCTGGCGGATCGTGGCAACCGGCCCGCTCGCTTCCGCAGCCCGGACGCGGAGGCGGGCCTGCCAGGGGTGCAGCCGATTCGCTTCGACGGCGCCTCTGTGGGTACCGCGGGCGGGCCCGCCGGCGTCGACGACTGGGCAAGGATCAGTGGTAGAAGTACGGATCCAGGACACTGACCTCGGTGATCCGGTCGACGGGCAGGCCTGTTGTCTGCGCGGCCTGGTGTACGGCTTCCGGAGACGGTCCGTCGTACACGCAGTAGGTCACGCTCTTGTCCCGGCTCACGTACGACTGCACCCAGGTGACCGCCGAGGCGGCGTTGCCCTCGATGACGCTCCTGCAGGCCTTGGCGCCCTCGTCGTCCATCGGGATGTGCAGACCCTCGGTGAAGGTCCGCTGCACGAGATATCGCGGCATGTTGCACGCTCCTTTCCGACAGCCACTGTCCGCCCGGGAGCGGCACTGGGACATCGGGAGCCGTTCCCTATGTTCGCTCGGCGATCTCCCCATGCCTGGCGGCTTCCTGGCGGGTACGCACGCCGAGCTTGGCCAGGATGGAGGAGACGTGATGCCCGGCCGTCTTCTCCGAGATGCGGAGCCGGTCGGCGATCTCGGAGTTCCGCAGCCCGTCCCTGAGCAGGGCGAGGACATCGGCTTCGCGTGCGGTGAGCCCGTTGGGATGGGCCAGAGTGGAACGCCTTGGTGTCCGCATTCCCAGGTCGCGCATCCGCCGGGCCACTTGGTCGGCGGCAGGCCGCGCCCCGAGGCCCTCGAACCCGCGCAGGGCCTCACGCAGGTGGTCCGGGCTCTGCGCGAGCGCCATGGCCGACTCGTACGGGCAACCGACCTCAGACCAGAACCGGGCGGCCTCGACGGGGTTCATCCGATACGGCGGGGCGGCGGCCTGGTGGACTTCCCCCGGCTCCGGTTGCAGCCACTGCCCGAGTTCACCGATCGCCCAGCCGATGCCGAGCCGTACTGCCATCTCGTAGTTCTCGGACAGACCGCTGTCGGGCTGCTGTCCGCTCAGCCACGCGAGCTCGGCGCGTCCCGCGGCGACCGGCCACAGGCGTTGCAGGTCTCCGGTCCCTTCGGCCAGTGACGACGCCTCGTCGAGGATGTCCGCCGCACCGGGCTCTCCCTGCCGGGTCCGCAGCCTCCCCAGCACGGTGAGCGCGACGATCCGGCTCGGTGTGCACTCGGTGGCTCCCACCTGATCCACCATCGCTTCTGCCGCCGACCACTGCCCGCGCTCGAACAGGCACCGGGCCAGCCACGCTGTGGCGTAACTTCGTACGTCGTCCAGGTCGCGGTCGGAGCACCACTTCATGGCCTCGCGCAGCCAGTGTTCCGCGACGTCGTAGCGACGGACCTCGCCTGCTGCGGATCCGAGGTTGACCATCGCGCTTCCGACGGCACTGTCGTCACCGGCGGCGCGGGCCGCCTGAAGACTTCGGAGCATGGTCCGCACGGCCTGGTCCGGCTCGATCGACCACTGTGCGGAGCCGACCGCGTTGAGCGCCCGGGCGAGCAGGGTCTGTTCACCGAACCGCTCGGCGAGCACGGCGGCGTGACTTCCGGTCCGCACCGCCCCGGGGATGTCCCGGGCGAGCATCAGGAGGTACGCCGACCAGGTGTACGCGGCGACCAGTCCGGGGCCCTCCGGCAGCCGCTCGGCAAGGGCGAGTGCCTGCCGCACCATGGCATGCGCCTCGGCGTTCTGGCCCTGGTTCCACAAGTAGTAGGAGCAGTACGCCATCAGAGAGGCCTCACGCTCCTGGTCGCCTTCCTCCCGCCAGCACTCGATCGCCCGACGGGAGGAGAGCACGGCCGCGGCGCTCCGTCCGGCGTGGGCACACGCCTCGCCGTGACGTTCAAGCAGTTCTGCATGCCGGCGTGCACTGATCCCGTCGGCGAACCGCAGCGCCTGGGCATAGTGATCGGCCGCCTGCCGGTGAGCACCGACGGCGGATGCGCGCCTCGCCGCCGCACCCGCGTGTACGAGTACGGCAGCCGCGTCGCCTGCCTCCTCCGCGTGATAGACGAGCCGGGCCGGATCGCTGCCCCACTGCGTCAGATCCGCCAGCGCACGCTCATGCAGCTCGGTCTTGCGTGCCGACGCGATGCCCTCCTCGATTGCCAGTCTGGCCAGCTCGTGGCGGAACAGGATCCGCGTGCCGTCGCGAATCAGCATTCCCGCGTCCACGCAGCCGTCAACGGCCTTCCTGGGCGCCTGGACCAGAGGTGCGGGAGCATAACCGGGGAAGACGGCCACCGAGTCGAGTGCGTCGCGCTCCGCGGGGCGGAGACCGGCAGCCCGGGCCAGCACCGCGTCGCGTACCGTCTCGGGAACCCTGTGGTCGGGATCGGCCAGGACCTCCGTCACGAAGAAGGGGTTGCCGCCGGCCCGAGCGTGCAGTTCCGCGGCATCAGGACCGTCCGTCCCGACCAGCGTCGCGACGGACGCGGCCGAAAGCGGGGACAGCCGAATACGCAGCACACTCCGGTCGGTTGCGAGCGCTCCCAGCACCGCGCGCAACGGGTGATCCGAGCCGACCTCGTCATCCCGATAGGTGATGACGAGCAGGCCACGAGTGGAAGATATCCGGCGGGCGGTGAACATGAGCAGGTCGAGTGTCGCTTCGTCGGCCCAGTGCGCGTCCTCCACCACGGCGACGGCCTCCCGCGCCGTCAACTGATCCAGGAACGCGTTGAACATCGCGTGCCGCGGGCTCTCCGCAGCCATCGCGGCGGCCAGTTCACCTGTCGCCTGGCGCGCGATGTCGTGGAGCGGACCGAGTGGCTGCGGCGTCCGCAGCGCGTCGCACGAACCCCACAGAACCAGCCGGGGCAGGCCGTCGCAGAACGCCCTGACAAGAGCGGTCTTGCCGATACCCGCCTCCCCGGACACCAGAACCACCCGACCGGCTGGGCAGCGTCGCAGCGCATCAAGCCAGGGCTCCCGCTCAAGTAACGGCATATCGTGGATGGTAGTCCCGGGCTCCCACCGCGCCGCCATCAGCTCTGGGGCCGAGAGCGACCGCCTTCCGCACGCCACCGTGTTCGGCCCCGGCTGGTCTCCCCGTCCAGCCACGGTTCCGCCGAAGGGGAGCCGACCGTCATGGTGGATCCAGGCCGAGCGCGCCTCGAGGCGGAGCGGGAACACGTTCCCCGGCCGTTTCCTGTGCTCCCGCCGCTGCCGGCACAACCATCCGGCGGGGCGAGCGGTCTCATGAGTGACCGGACAATTACGGGGGGCGATCATGCAGGACCCACCCAGCACCCCTGTCGACGACGGGGAGCAGTCATGAAGACAGGTATGTACCTCAAGGTCGCGATCATCGCGGCGCTCACGGCAACCACCGTGACCGTCGCCCCAGCCGCAGTCTCAGCGGCGGACCGCGCGGCTCCCGCCGCGTCGGCCCGGGGCCACGCCCCGGCCTGGCGCACCTCTCTGGCGGGGACGCTCACGGACAACTCCGGGCTCTCCGACATCGCATCGGTCGGTCCGCACGCCGCCTGGGCGGTGGGAACCCAGTACGTCGATGGCAGAGGCCAGGGCGTCATCCTGCGCTGGAACGGCAGGACCTGGCAGCAGGAGTCCACCCCCGCCGTGCCGGAGACCGGCACGTGGCACGCCGTGGACGGGGTGTCAGCGCACGACGTCTGGGCGTACGGCTGGGGACAGGAGGGCGAGACCCTGGGTCACTACGACGGCAGGCGGTGGACGCAGGCGCCACTGCCTGAGGAGAAGGGCTACGGCTTCGCGAAGCTCGCGGCCGCCCCGGGCAGGGTCTGGCTGGTGAGCGACACCGCGATCAACTCCTACGCCCACGGCGTCTGGCAGAGGACACCTCTCCCAAGTGGCGTCCACATCAGCGCCATCGAAGCGCGGACCGCCCACGATGCCTGGGCGGTCGGGCAGTTCGGGTATGCCGGTCAGCCGGGCCGATCCGTGCTCCTGCACTGGGACGGCCGTTCGTGGACGGACACCGCGCCGGCCGGCAGCAATCTCGTGGTCGCGTCCGTGTACCAGGAGTCCGCCCGCAGCGTCTGGGTCACCGCTCTCACGCCGTACGTCGAAGACGAACAGCAGCAGACCAAGGTGCTGCACTGGAACGGCCGCACCTGGCGCGACGTCACCGGGCCGGTCGACGGGCTGTGGGCCAGTGCCATCACCGGCGACGGCAAGGGCACCGTGTGGGTCTCGGGCGACCCCTACGGCTACGAGGGCACCGCCCTCTACTGGCGCCTGCGCAACGGCATCTGGACCTCCGTGGAGGGTGACGCCGTCCCCGGCGGCCGAACCCAGGCGTACGACATCGAGGCCCTCGCACCCACCGGTCGCGCCGGACAGTTCTGGTCGGTCGGTACGTATTCACTGATCACCGGAGAGTCCACCTCCGCCCAGTACGAGCTGATCCAGCGTTCGACTCGCTGAACCCGCCACTCACGCAGGGACGAGGGGAGTCGGCGAAGCGACCTGGCAGCGGGGTGACAACTCCTCCTGCGTGTCCGCCTTGACCACGGCCGACTCCTCACCACGGTTGATATCCCCCTCGCCGATGCGGTCGGCCAGGAACTCGTAGGCGGCGGAAAGGAGTTCAGGGGGCCTTCTCGGCGGCGGTCGGTCTGGTGCTCGGTACGGAAGCCGGACGAGGAATCACTGCCCGACGCAGGAGGGCGCACCGGCCGGAGCCGGTGCGCCCTCCTCGCGCGACCCGAAACGGGCCGGTTGGGATCAGGTGTTGTTGCCGCAGCTGTTGACCCACTTGTGGGAGGCCGCGTTGTCGTGGACGCGCTGGCCCTGGCCGGCGTTGTTACCGGCGGTCCAGCTGAAGACGTGGCTGTTGTTGCGCAGGTTCCAGTCGTGGCCCTGCCCGATGCAGGCGTAGGCGCTCTGGTAGTTCTCGTTGTAGTAGATGTTCACCTGTGCGAAGGAGCTGCCGGTGCCCCGGTTCGAGACCCAGTCGAGCTTGTTCTGGATCGAGTCCGGCCAGTCGGTGCTGTTGCCAGCGTTGCGGTAGGTCGTCCCGTTCTCGTCGGCGTAGGCGCAGAACTCGCCGGAGTTACAGCCTCCGTCGGCCTGGGCGATGCCGGGCGCGGCCAGGATCGCGGTGGCGGCCATGGCCGCTCCGGCCAGAACGGTACGAAGCTTATTCATGATCATTCGGTCCTTTGATCGTATCGATGAGTGATGTCGGTGACTTGGTTGATGCGCCGGATTTCCTTCGCGGCCCCGGTGGATCCGGTGTCCCGGTGTCCCGGTTCGCCCTGTGGTCCCCACGGGTCCGCCTCGTTGTGCTGTTACGCGGTGTCAGTTCCGGCCGACCACACCGCGAGCCTTGGGCAGGGCGTTCAACTGCATGCGCCGTGCCGTGTCGTACGCCGCGCGGTACTCGCCGTACAGGACGTCCGAGTAGTGCCGGTCCAGACGCTGCGCCGTGGGCGAGAGCCCGGTCGCGCGGCTGCACTCGGCCTCGTCCACGGCAGCCCTGACGTCCTTCGCCTGCGCCCCCCGGGCGGTGTCCCGCAGACGGATGTCACGCAGCGCCGGGGGATTCTCGGCCACATGGCCGCGACGCTTCATGCAGTCGCGCCACTTCGCGAGCACGGACCGGAACGCCGGGTCCTCGGCGACCCGACCGACCCGCATGCCTGGCAGACCGTTCACCACCTGGATGGAGCGGTACCAGGCGCGCGCATCCCCGTAGAGGCTTTGCCACGAGGCCGCGGCACAGCCCTTTTCGCTGTGGCTGAGGATGCCGCCCATGGGAGGTGTGGCCTTGAGCCTGTTGCCTCCCCCGCTCGGCCCGAAGAGGGCGTCGCCGTAGACCTCGTACCGTGCCTTCGGAAGTGAGTCGAGGTAGTGCTTCTCCTCGCTGTCCTTCCAGTTGCGTTCGGCACGGCGCTCGATGTCCCGGCCGTACCCGTGCCGTGCCGCCCACGTCTTGTCGTCGATCCCGTAAGGGAATTCGCGGTAGTCCGGTGCCGGCAGCCGGGGGGCGGGCCAGTAGCGGAAACCCTTGTCGGCCATGCAGTCCCGGATCAGCAACTGTTCCGCGCGGTGCAGGACGTCCAACTGCGCCGCCGTCGGCTTGGGGGGCCGTTCCTGGCCCTGCTCGGCCGCCGAGTTCGCGTTCCCCCTGGGCGGCTGGGCGGCCGAGTCGCCGCCGCTGATCGTCACGACGGCCACGGCCAGTAGACCCGCGCACATCGCGGCGGCGAGCAGCCACCGCAGTCCCACCCCAACACGCACGACTACTCCCTCCCTTGTGGTTCCTGTTCCTTGTGGTGCCTGTGCGGTCCGTGAACCGACGCTTCGAAAGCTAGCTATTGGGTGATCCGGGAGGACATCCGGAATTTGCGGGAGTCCCTTTTCTCGCCGGATCGGGCACCGTCGCGACGGAACAGCCATGTGGATCGGTGACAGGAGGAGCTGGGGTCGCGTAAGGCCCCAGAGAGGAGAGGTGCACGCTGGGCGGCGTCGGCTATCTGGTCGTGCTGACGGCTCTGACGGCTCTGACGGCTCTGACGGCCACGGCATTGGTGACTTCTGCCGTCGCCAGGTGCCGCGCGCCCGGCGCCCGCGGCATCGGCCGCCAGACCACCTGCCCCGGTCTCTCGCCGTAGGAGGCGAACCGCGGTCCAGCTACGAGATCGGCAACATCGTCTACTGGTCACCCGGTCCCGACATCGCCGCCTTCTACGACCACGACGGACAGTCCATCCCCGACCCCGGCATCATCGTCCTCGGCGAGATCGACTCGGGGGCCGATGCTTTCAAGAAGTACGACGGCACGGTCGACGTCACCATCGAGGCCGTCGACTGAGGTCCAGCCGGAAACCACCGAGATCGTCAACCGAGATCGTCAACCTTGAACAGGAGGGGGGCGGTCGTGGTGTCGCGGGCCGCGAAGGTGGCCGGGGTGAGGCCGGTGCGGTCGCGGAAGAAGCGGCCGAAGTTCGCGGGATCGGTGAAGCCGAGGTGGGCGGCCACGGTCCGGGCGTCCCACCGGGCATCTCCCAGCAGGCGCCGGGCTTCCAGGAGGCGCCGCTCGTCGATGAGTTCACGTACTCCCTTGCCGGTGGCGTCCCGGGCGGCACGGCTGAGGGTGCGGACCGAGCAGCCGAGCAGCTCGGCGTAGTCCGCGGCTTGGTGCAGCTCGCGGAAGTGCAGCTCCAAGACGTCCAGGAAGCGTCCGTACCTGTCGGCGCGGCCCGTGCCGGCTGTGGTCGTGCCGGTGGGGGCGATGCCCGGGGAGTTGGCCAGGCGCAGCAGCAGCGATTCGAGCAGGCTGCGCCGCAGGGCGTGGTGGACGCCGAGGGGGCGGCGCCCCAGTGCGCGGTGTTCGTCCAGGAGCTGGAGTGCCGTCTGCTGGAGCCAGGCGGTGTCGTCGGGGTGCGGGCTGAGCACGGCAGGGGCCTCGTGCGCGGTGAGCGGGGCCAGGAGGCGGGCGAGGTCGGGCCGCAGCACGTCCGGTTCGAACAGGATGAACGGGCCGCGGGCCGCGCCGGGCGGATGCCAGCACTGCGCGTGCCCGGGACGCACCCACAGCCACTGGCCGGGGGCGACGTTCCGCGTGACGTGGTCGACGTCGTGCCGCAGCTCACCCTCGGTGACCAGGATCAGGTAGTGGAAGGTGGCGCGGCCCGGACGGGGCGGGTTCCACGGCCAGTCGTCGTGCTGGGCGAAGAAATCCTCGACGGTACTCACCTCGAGGCCGTACGGAGTACCGACCGGGGGCTGGAAACCGTACAGCGGAACCGCAGCTGGTCCGGCCTGCCCGCTCGGCCTGCCCGGCAGGCGATCAGCTCCGGCATCCCGCTGGGTCGCATGGGCCTGCCCGAGGAGGTCGCGGAAGCCGTCGTGTACCTGGCCTGCGATGCCTCCGCCTTCGCGTGGGCCAGGACCTTATCCTGGACGGCGCCAGAGCGTCTCTGACAGCGAGGATGCGGCCGGGAGACGGGCAAGGGGCGTGGGTATGTCGGTGGCGGACCATGACCGAACGGAAACCGGTGGCGATACGTGCCAGGCCGGATATCACGCGCAGATCAAAGCGGAGAACCGCGCGCGCATCATCCGCGTCGAGGCAGTGGGCAAGCTCGGCGGCCTGGCCGCGACCAAGGGCATCACCGTCTCTCAGCTGGCCCTGGCCTGGCTGCTCACCCGGGGCGAGCACGTCGTGCCGATCCCCGGCACCCGCAGCGTCCAGCGCATCGAGGAGAACACCGGCGCCGTCGACGTCCCTCTGACCGGGTCCGACCTCGCCATGATCGACGAGATCCTGCCGCACGGCGGATTCGGCGCCCGCTACTCCGAGGATCACGCGCCCGTCTGGATCTGAGTCCGCCCCGGGCCCGAGCCGCCCTTCCTGACGGACACCACCGGGAACCTCTCCCCGAGGGCCCCGAACAGCCCCGCGCGCCTGCCGCCCGGAGTCAACAGGCGAGTCCGTCACCGCACGAAACCACCGACCAGGACAACCATCGGACTGTGTTGGTCCACGCCGAGCGGTGCTGGTCAACTACCCAAGGCAGCCAAGGCTGGTCACACGGCAGGGTCTCTGATCAGCATCGGACAACGCTGCATCTGGACCGGGGGATCGCGGTTGTCCGGGTATGTCTTCTTGGCGCTCGCTGTCTCTCCCTGGACGCCGGGCAGAGCGATCCTGTCCCTGGGCGCCCAGGCCTTCCCGTCCGCGATCCTGCACCGGCCAGGCCGCACTGACATCCGGATCAACGCGCCGACCGCCTACGACACCTACGTCTACGTCGATGCCGCACGTCTCAGCGGTCGCGCCACGCAACAGACGTGTGTCTCCGCCGGCCTGCTGCTCGGGGGAGGCCCGCTCGAATTCCTGCTGGGCGAGCAGTTGGACAGCATGTGGGTGGGGGATTCGGAGAGTCTGCCGAGATGCCAGGCGGGCTCCGCCGGCCAACCGGCGGAGCCCGCCCTCGTGGTGATGGTTCGTCAGGCTGTGTGCAGCGTCAGTCCGTAACGGCTGAGAATTTCGTTGACGGGCTGGAACCAGGTCTGGCCGCCGGTGGCGCAGTTGCCCCAGCCGCCGGAGGTCACGCCCTGTGCCTGGTCACCGCTGATGAACGAGCCGCCGGAGTCGCCGGGTTCGGCGCAGACGCTGGTCTTGGTCATCTGATACACCGGACCCTGGCTGTAGTTGACGGTCTCGTTGTGTGCCTGGACCGTCCCGCAGTGCCAGTGCGAGGTCGATCCTGAACGGCAGATGGACGCGCCGACGGGCGCCACGGCCGAGCCGCGCACCAACTGGTCGGACACCGTGCCCCAGCCGAGCACGACCGGTACGGTCCACCAGCCGCTGCCCACGTTGACCCAGGCGTAGTCGTTGCCGGGGAACGAGGAGCCCTGGAAGTTGCCGATGTAGGAGCCGTCCCAGCCGCTGACCCCGGCACCCGCCTGTCCGCAGTGTCCGGCGGTCACGAATCCGCCGTACACCGAAAACCCTATGGAACAGCGGATGTTGCCCGTGTAGTAAGGGTCGCCGCCGACAGTTCCGGCGGCGAAGGTCGTGGGTGCGCTCGACGTCTCCTCCACGGTGACGGGCCCGGCTTCATGGGCGCGGTCGAGGAACCGCTCGACATCGTTGTCGTCGCGCTGACCGGTGACAACACTCACGACAACCGAGCCTGCTTTCGGATCGGCGTGCCAACTGCTGACCCCCGCGGGAACGGACAGCTTCTCCAGGCGAGCCTGGGTCGCGGCGAGTTGTCGTGCGGTGTGTGTGACGGTGCGGACGGTCGCGCCGGTGACCCGTACGGCGCGGAGGGTCGTCGAGGAGGCGTCGCGGGTGACGCCGACGGTCAGTTTTCCGCTCGGGGCGTCGAACCAGGAGCCGCCGTACGAGGCTCCCGCGGCCCGGCGGGCCTTCGGTTCGGCGGCCGTCGCCGCCTTCTCCGCGGCGATGCGCGCCACGGCCTGGGTTTTTGACAGGCCCAGGTCGCGCTGCATGGCGGAGAGAAGCCCCGCGGAGGCGGGTGCTTCCGTGGTGGAGGGAGAGTCGCTGGCGGAGGCAGGCAGCGAGCCTGCCGTCGCGAACGTGCCGAACATGAGCAGCGCGGCCAGACAGGCGCGCGGAATCGTCGTGCGTCTCAAGGGAGTTGCCCTTCGTTGTTCCAGCAAGGTGGGGATGGAACGGAGGTGCAATGAGAGCGCTCTCACGCGTGTGGCTCGGCAGAGCGTAGCGTCTGACCGTGGGCAGGTCCATACCAATGCACTGCCCGAGTGCTGACCGGTCGGGGGCGGCGGGCAGGGTCTGTCGCGTCCAGGCAGGGGCGGGGTGATGTCTGCGTCCGGGGCCTCGCATGGCACCGCAGCGTTCGTGGGCTGTGGCGGAGTGGCGAAGGAGGGGCGCCTGGTCGGCTCGGGCGTACCGGGACGTGCCGCCGCAGGTGGACCCCTTCGTCCACGCGCCCCGCTTCGGCTACCTGGTCCTCCTCACGGTCCGGATGTCTGCGGGATCCTTCAAGCGGGTGTGCTGCTGCGATTGAAACCGTTCAATTGTCAACGCCGGGGACGCGTCGGGCACCGCCGACCACTTCTGCCCACCCGACGGCCCGTCAGGAAATTCCTGTGCGTTCCATTGACCCCTGCCTCGTACGCCCCTACGTTCACCGCCGTGAATCGATTCATCGTTTCTATGTGAGGGGCCGTAATGATCAGCAGGAGGAACATCCTGGCGGCCGCGACCGCCACAGTGGCCGCCGCCGTGGCCACCGACGCGGGATCAGCGGGGGCCGCACAGGCTTCCACACAGGCCTCGGGGAGTACGCACCGCGGCACCCTGCGTGTCACCACGCCGACCGTCGAGTACGTCCGGCACCCCCTGGGACTCGACACCCAACGACCGCGACTGAGCTGGCCGTTGGCCTCGGACAAGCCGGGCGGGAGCCAGAGCGCCTACCGGATCCGTGTCGCCTCCAGCACGTCGCGCTTGTCGCACCCGGACGTCTGGGACAGCGGAAAGATCACCTCCGGCGAGTCGGTCCTCGTCCCGTACGCCGGGCCTCAACTCAAGCCGCGTACGCGTTACTTCTGGTCCGTGCGGGTGTGGGACGCCGACGGCGGCGCCTCCGGCTGGAGCGCGCCGGCGTGGTGGGAGACCGGTCTCATGGATGCCGCGCAGTGGACCGCGCAGTGGGTCTCCGCCCCTGCGGCCCTCACCGACGCGCCCTCGCTGGCGGGCTCCGCGTGGATCTGGTTCCCCGAGGGTGAGCCCGCCAACAGTGCGCCCGCAGGCACCCGTTGGTTCCGTCGTGCCGTAGATCTCCCGGACCGGATCACGGCCGCGACGCTCGCCATCAGCGCTGACAACGTTTTCGCCGTCTCGGTGAACGGCGTCGAGGTCGCTGGCACCGACCTTGCGACGGAGTTCGAGAACTGGCGCCGGCCAACCGTTCTCGACGTTCTCGCCCAGGTGCGTTCGGGCAAGAACGTCCTGGCGGTCTCGGCGGCCAACGCGAGCGTGGGACCCGCGGGACTGGTCGCCGTCCTCACGGTCCACACAGCCTCCGGCGAGCAGCGGATCGTCACCGACGCCTCCTGGAAATCGACGAACCAGGAACCCGCCGCCGACTGGCGTGGGGCGGACTTCGACGACAGCGGCTGGCCCGCGGCGAAGGTGGCCGCGCTCTGGGGAACAGGGCCTTGGGGAAGGGTCGTTGCGGCGTCGTTCGCCGCGAACCAGTTACGGCACGAGTTCAGGCTCCCTCGCAAGAAGGTGGCGAGCGCCCGCCTGTACGCCACGGCTCTCGGCCTGTACGAGGCCCACCTCAACGGTCACCGCGTGGGCCGCGACCAGCTCGCTCCCGGCTGGACCGACTACCGCGAACGCGTCCAGTACCAGACGTACGACGTCACCAAGCTCCTGCGCCCCGGCGCCAACGCCATCGGCGCATGGGTGGCGCCGGGCTGGTACGCGGGCAACGTCGGGATGTTCGGACCTCACCAGTACGGCGAACGCCCGGCGCTGCTCGCGCAGTTGGAGGTCCAGTACGCCGACGGAACGAGCGAGCGCATCACCTCGGACACGGACTGGCGAGCCACCTCCGGGCCGATCGTCTCCGCCGACCTGCTGAGCGGCGAGACGTACGACGCGCGCAAGGAGACCTCCGGCTGGACCTCACCCGGCTTCGACGACCGGACCTGGCTCGACGTCCGTACGGCCGGCGACGCGGCTCCCGACCTGATCGTCGCGCAGCTGGACGGGCCGGTCCGGGTGGCCAAGGAACTCCCGGCCAAGGCGGTTACCGAACCCAGGCCGGGCGTCTTCGTCTTCGATCTCGGCCAGAACATGGTCGGTTCGGTACGGCTGCGTGTCTCGGGCGACGCGGGATCGACCGTACGGCTCAGGCACGCCGAGGTCCTCAACCCGGACGGCACCCTGTACACCGCGAACCTGCGCACCGCCACGGCCACCGACACGTACACCCTCAAGGGCGGTGGCGAGGAGACGTACGAGCCGCGCTTCACCTTCCACGGCTTCCGCTATGTCGAGGTGACCGGGTTCCCCGGCACCCCCTCGGTAAATGCCGTGACAGGTCGCGTCATGCACACCTCCGCGCCCTTCACCTTCGAGTTCGAGACCGACGTCCCGATGCTCAACAAGCTGCACAGCAACATCACTTGGGGGCAGCGCGGCAACTTCCTCTCCGTACCGACGGACACCCCCGCGCGCGACGAGCGCCTCGGGTGGACGGGTGACATCAACGTCTTCGCACCCACGGCCGCGTACACCATGGAATCGGCCCGCTTCCTCACCAAGTGGCTCGTGGACCTGCGCGATGCCCAGACCGCACAGGGCGCCTTCACCGACGTCGCGCCGATGGTCGGCACGGTCGGCAACGGCGTCGCCGGATGGGGCGACGCCGGCGTCACGGTTCCCTGGTCCCTGTACCAGGCGTACGGGGACCGGCAGGTCCTGGAGGATGCCTGGCCGTCCATCCAGGCATGGCTGACGTACCTGGAGAGGAACAGCACCGGCCTGTTGCGGCCGGACGCGGGCTACGGCGACTGGCTGAACGTCTCCGACGAGACGCCCAAGGACGTCATTTCCACGGCCTGCTTCGCCCACAGCGCCGACCTCGCGGCCCGGATGGCCCACGAACTGGGCAAGGACGCCACCCCCTACCTCGACCTCTTCACGCGCATACGGACAGCGTTCCAGAACGCCTACGTCACCGCCGACGGCAGGGTGAAGGGTGACACGCAGACGGCCTATGTCCTCGCCCTGTCGATGAACCTGCTGCCGGACGCGCTGCGGGGGGCGGCAGCCGACCGTCTCGTCGCGCTCATCAAGGCCAAGGACTGGCACCTGTCGACGGGATTCCTCGGCACGCCCCGGCTACTGCCCGTCCTCACCGACACCGGCCACACCGACGTCGCGTACCAGCTGCTCCAGCAGCGCTCCTTCCCCAGCTGGGGCTACCAGATCGACAGGGGCGCCACCACCATGTGGGAACGCTGGGACTCCATCCGGCCCGACGGCAGCTTCCAGGACGCGGGCATGAACTCCTTCAACCACTACGCCTACGGCTCGGTGGGGGAGTGGATGTACACGAACATCGCCGGGATCTCGGCGGGCCGCCCCGGCTACCGCGAGATCGTCGTCCGTCCGCGCCCGGGCGGCGACGTCACCACCGCCCGTGCCACGTTCGCCTCGGTCTACGGCCCGGTCTCCACACGCTGGCATCAGCGTGCCGGCGGCTTCGCCCTCACTTGCTCCGTGCCGCCCAACACGACCGCCGAAGTATGGATTCCGGCGGCTGCTCCGGAGAAGGTCACCCACACCCGCGCGACGTTGCTGCGGCAGGAGGACGGCTGCGTGGTGTACCGGGTCGGGTCCGGCAGCCACCGCTTCACCACGTGACCCGCACGCCTGTTCCGACGGCTCACTTCAGCAGCAACTGAACGATGGCCACGGTACCGATCGTCACGATGAGGGTCCGCAGTACCGCGGGACTGAAGCGGCGGCCCACGGTGGCTCCGATCTGGCCGCCGATCGCGGAACCCACTGCGATCAGCGATACGGCCGTCCAGTCGAAGTCCGCCACGAAGAGGAAGAAGACCGCGGCGACGGTGTTGACCACGGCGGCCAGGACGTTCTTCGCGGCGTTGAGGCGTTGCAGCGTCTCGTCGAGGAGCATGCCCATCAGGGACATGTAGATGATCCCCTGGGCGGCGGCGAAGTAGCCGCCGTAGACGCTCGCGAGGGTCAGGCCGGTGAACAGCAGCGGGCCACCGTCGCGGTGGCCGGAGTGGCCGGTGCGGCTGCGGCGGCGTCGCACGCTCCTGCTGATCAGGGGCTGCAGCGCGACCAGGACGAGGGCCAGGCCCACCAGGGCCGGCACGATCATCTCGAACGCGGAGGCAGGCAGGGCCAGCAGGAGTGTGGCGCCCGTGAGGCCGCCCAACAGGGCGCCGACGCTCAGTTTCAGGAGGCGCCGGCCCTGCCCCTTGAGTTCCTTCCGGTAGCCGATGGCTCCGCTGATGGATCCGGGGATCAGCCCGAGCGCGTTGGAGATCGTCGCGGTGACGGGCGTCAGGCCGGTGGCGAGCAGAACGGGGAAGGTGATGAGTGTTCCGGAGCCGACGACGGCGTTGACAGCACCTGCACTCACACCGGCCGCGAACACGGCGGCCATGCCCTCAGGCGTCACGCGGCGAACTCCTTCGCGGCTGCCGGGACCGGGACCGGGGCCGCCCCAGCCGTCCGGCAGCCGGTGGCCCACACGATGTTCATAAAGCTGACTCTAACTACCACTGCGAGCCGAGAGATGCCGGTCGGCGTCCATGGCGGCGGTCGCAGACTGGTGCGCATGGAGGAGGCCGGCGCCCGACCGTAGGCGCACGGCTTGCTCCTTGAGCAGCCGCCGAAATGCCTGTACGTCGGGCGCCGATCCTGCCAGCGACAGTTACGAACTCGAGTCACGGCGCTCTTCGCAGAGGCGGATCGCCGACCCCGCCCTCGTCTCATCCGGCGTAAGTCGAAGGCCACATGGGAGTCCAGCTCGTACTGTGGCTTCGCCCAGTAGTCGAAGCAGTCTCGAAGCAGGCAGGGTAACTCTTGGGAAACACACGCAAGTTCTTCATACCGGCCGCCGCCGTAGCAGCGCTCCTCACGGTCTCGGGGTGTTCGGAGGACAAGCCGGCCGCCGCCCAGGCTTCCCCGTCCGAGCTCGCTCACTACACGGCAGCTCCCGGACCGGCCACTCCGACGCAGAGCCCCAGGACGGCCGCGCCCGCGGAGTGCGTGAAGACCACTGGCATGAACGTCGAGCGGCTGACCGGCTATCTGAGGGAACTGCGCAGCGGCAGCGGCGAATACCGGTCCAAGGGCCTGACCCTGGACTCCTCCGGGCTGAACTTCACCCCGGAGGCGATCCAGCGGCCGTGCGAGGCAGTCACGGTGAAACTCGCCCACTACTGGGTCGATGTGGAGAAGACAAGAGAGGCGACTGTCGTCAACCCGGCCCGCTACGAGTACCGGTACACGCTGATCGGCGTCACCTCCCACAAGGCCGGTCCTCAGGACGGCAGGGTCCCCGATACCGCGCCGCCGGAAAGCAGCGCCTGCCGGGGCACGGTTTCGGTGGTCTACCTCGGTGGAGACATTCCGCTGCGATCCCTGCCCGACGACTTGGAGCTGATCGATACAACAGCCCCCTTCCCGGTCCAGGTGGACGGAGACGGGGTGCTGTCCGCGATCTACGTCTCGCCCGCCCTCGTGGAGTCCTGCTGACCACCGGTTCGGGCGGGGTTGCGCGGCGGTAGCAGGCGAGTTCGCCGGTGGTGCGGCCTTGTCGCTCGTCGTGTGAGCGGTGGCGACATGGCCGAGCCACCTCCACAACGGAAACCGAGCCCTTCAGCAGGGTCGGGCATGCTCGGGCGACGGTATCGGTCGCGCGGTCGCGGCCCATACGGCTTGAGATCGCCGGTCTCCTCCGCGATCAGCACCGCGTCCTCGTCCACCAGGGCCGCGACCGCATAGTCTCGCCCCCGGTGCCGCAACCGGTCCGTGTCCCAGGCCGCCTTCGCCAGGAAGCCCTGCAGCCGGTCAGGGTTGGGATGCCTCCGCGAACTTCGCGAACTGCCACAGGTTCTTTGCGCGGCACCCCGCTCAGCGCACCGCGCAGCATCGCCCGCAGGTTCTCCCGCGATGGCGGACGCGCGAACGCATCGTCCACCGAGGCACACAACGCCTCCAACTCCCCATCCAGCGACCCGAATCCCGGCCTCCGGCAGCCCGGAGCGGCCTTAGTAGCTGTTGTCGTTCCGATCTTGAGGGGTGTGCGTCGAACGGGAGTCTCGATCGGGTGGTTGCCGCCGGCTGCGGGCATGAAGGCAGGGCCTCTTGGTAGCTCGGGGTTGCGAAGCCAACCGAGA
>NZ_JAAGLT010000050.1 GCF_010548275.1 Streptomyces sp. SID12488 | reverse complement strand
TGGCGGGCCTGGGTGGCGGCGCGCCGGCGTTCCGCCGCCGTGGCCGCCTCACGGGCCGCGGTGAGGGCCGCTTCCGCGTCGGCGAGGGCGGCCTTCGCCGTGTCGTGCCGCTCCGCCAGGTCCGCGTCGCCCGCGTCGAGGCCGTCCACCTCGGCCTGCAGGGTCTCGTACTCCTCCTGGGCCGCGACCGCCCGTTCCCGCGCCTCGTCGCGGGCGGCGGCGAGCCGGTCGATCTCGGCCTGGGCGCTCGCCGCACGCGACCGGGCGGCGTTGACCTGGCCGTTCAGCCGGGCCAGGCCCTCGCGGCGGTCGGCGATCGCGCGGGCCACGTCCTTCAGGCGCCGCTCTTCGACCGCGAGTCCGCGCTCCAGCTCGGCCCGGTGCTCGACCGTGTCCTCCAGCGCGTGTTCGGCCGCCTCCAGCGCCGCTTCCAGCTCGGCCTCCTGCTCACGGATGCGCGCGGCCTCGCGCTCCATGTCCTCGGGCTCACGTCCGCGCCGCTCATCGTCGGGGGCGGAGGTGGCGCTCTTCACGCGCGCGTCGGCCAGGGAGACGGTTCCGCGCACCCGTTCGGCGAGCTGGGACAGCTCGTACCAGGTCTGCTGCGCGCGCTGGAGGCGTGGCGTGAGCTGCCGTACCTCGTCCTCCAGCAGCGCCTCGCGCTGGAGGGCCTTCCTCAGCTCGGCCTCCGCCGCGTCCTTGCGTTCCTTGAGCGCGGCCTCGTCCGCGACCTCCGTCTGGAGGGCCCCCCGCAGTCGTACGAGATCGTCGGCGAGGAGCCGGAGCCGGGCGTCGCGCAGGTCCGCCTGGATGACCGCGGCCCGGCGCGCGACCGCCGCCTGCCGTCCCAGCGGCTTCAGCTGGCGCCGCAGTTCGTCGGTGAGGTCCTGGACGCGGGCGAGGTTCGCCTGCATCGCGTCCAGCTTGCGCAGCGCCTTCTCCTTGCGCTTGCGGTGCTTCAGTACGCCCGCCGCCTCCTCGATGAAGGCGCGGCGGCCCATCGGATCGGCGTGCAGTACGGAGTCCAGCTGGCCCTGGCCGACGATGACGTGCATCTCGCGGCCGATGCCGGAGTCGGACAGCAGCTCCTGGATGTCCAGCAGCCGACAGGTGTCGCCGTTGATCTGATACTCGCTGCCGCCGTTGCGGAACATGATCCGCGTGATGGTGACCTCGGCGTACTCGATGGGCAGCGCGCCGTCGGAGTTGTCGATGGTGAGGGACACCTCGGCGCGGCCGAGCGGCGGGCGCCCGGTGGTGCCGGCGAAGATGACGTCCTCCATCTTGCCGCCGCGCAGCGACTTGGCGCCCTGCTCGCCCATGACCCAGCTGAGCGCGTCCACGACATTGGACTTGCCCGATCCGTTGGGCCCCACGACACACGTGATGCCCGGTTCGAACCGGAGCGTGGTCGCCGAGGCGAACGACTTGAACCCTCGGAGGGTCAGGGCCTTGAGGTGCACGCCGCTGGACTCTACCTTCCGCCGGTATGTCACATGATGAACCCCTGGATACCCCCCGGCGGTTTCACCGATGAACGTGCAGGGCACATCAGACGTTAAAGAGAGTGGACACCTTCGGGAAGCAACCACTCTGGACCATGGGGGCGCAGACGGGCAGCACGGGGAAATAAAGAAGGGACGCCGAAGCGTCCCTTGCAATACTCTGGCCAAACTCCGACAGCTCAGCGGTTGATACCAACAGCTCGACCACTGGGTGCCTGGTGCGATGCGCGGTGCTGATGCAATGCGTTACGGATGCAGTGATCAGGTGAGCGCGGGCTCTGCCTGGCGTGCGTCGATGCTCTCGAGAAGCGAATCGTGAGAAGCGGCAGCCGTCAGCTCGTCGTTCTCGGCCTGGATGCGTCCGAGTTCGGATTCCAGGTCCTGTACGCGCTGCTGGAGCCGTCGCATCTCGGCGAGGAGTCGCGGGTCAGAGCCGCCGACGTAACCGAGAAGCGCCTTTGCCATGATGGATGGTCCTCCACACTGAGTGACCGACCGAAGCGGTGTGGGTCGTGAGGGAATCGCACCCGCGATGCTTGGCACTGTGCTGCTCTTGCTCGGGTTTTTGCTGCCGTTCTTACATGCCAAACAGCTAAGGTGCGCGGGGCTTTCAGAGTCTCACCAAAAAGTTTGACGGTCAACACGATCACGCCCTGTATTGGCGGGCGGCACGGGGCACGCGGCCTCTGGCGGGCGGCGCGGCGACTCCGGCGGGGCCCGAGGGCCTGGCGACAAGCGTTTTCTGCGGAGCCTGCCACGACCTGCCCTTCTTGGCAACCACCAGGCAGTTTCCACCGTGGACAGGCGCGCGCGGCATGTCGCGGCATGCCTACGGAGTGCCGCCCGGGCCGCTTCACAGAACCGCCTCAGCGGATGGCGAACCCGTCATAGATCCGGCGAGGTGTGTCCCAGATCTCGGTGACGCCGTCCACGCGGCCGGGCGTGTCGTCACCGCGCAGCCAGTCGAGCAGTCCTTCGCAGCCCTGACGCGTGCCTTCCGCGACCACTTGCACACGTCCATCGTCCAAATTGAGAGCAAAACCACTCAGCCCGCCGATCTCCAGCGCCCTGGCCCGCGTGAACCAGCGGAAACCCACGCCCTGGACGCGTCCGCGCACCCAGGCGACCAGTCGTACATCCTCGTTCATGGATGCACGCTAACGGGCCAATGTCTCTCTGAGCACTTCCTCCACTTGCGCCATGGGGTACCGTCCCCACCCAACGAATCTCATATGAAACTCACTCGTTCGAGTGAGTAATCCTGACCGCAAGGACGAGGAAGGCCAAAACATGGGACGCCACCGACGCTCCGCCGCCGGAAGCGCCACCACAGGTCGCGCCACGGGGGTCACGGAAACATACGATTCGGACACGGGAGGTTATGGATCCGGCCACGGACCGTACGACCCCGCTGTCCCACACACCCCTCACACCGCGTACAGCACGCTGTGGGAGGACGCGCCCACCACGGTGGGCATCGCCTCGTATCTGAACCCCGAGGCGCACTCCGACGCATATGCGACGAGCGACGCCTACCTCTTCGCCCCGGACGCCACGGGCGCCCACACGACGATGAACGGCGACGGCCCCTTCGCCGGACCCGGGAACGGTGGCACCCGTCGGCGCCGCAAGAAGCGGTCGTCCCGGCCGGTTCGTACGGGCCTGCTGGGCGTCTCCGCAGCGGTCGCCCTGGGTACCGTCGCAGTCGCCACGGGCGTACTGCCCGGCGGTGACAAGTACACGGTCGGTGGAAGCAGCAGCGGCGACAAGGTGCAGGCCGCGGACTCCCCGACGAATGCCGAGACCCAGCAGGGCGGCACATCCGGCAACGCCGACGAGGACCGCGACAGCGGTACGTCGACGAGCCGCGACGCGGACCGCGACACGTCACCCTCCTCGCCGTCCCCCTCGCAGTCGACCGCGTCGGCCGCCCCGACGACCAAGGCCCCGCCGAAGAAGTCGGCGGTCACGCCCAGCGAGGCACCGAAGACGACTCCGTCACCCACTCCGACACAGACGAAGGAGACGTCGAGGCAGCAGACCTCCGCCCCCATCACGGTGTCCGCGCAGGCCGCCGCCGAGGCGGAGGTGCTCCAGCTCGTCAACGAGGAGCGGGCGAAGGTCGGCTGCAGCGCGGTGTCCGCGAACAGCGCGCTGCGGGACCTGGCGGAGGCGTTCAGCGAGGACATGGCCGCCCGGGACTTCTTCGACCACACCGACCCCGACGGTCTCTCGCCCTGGGACCGGGCGGACAAGGCCGGCATCACCAGCCTCGGCGGCGAGAACATCGCCCGGGGCCAGGCCGACGCGGCCGCGGTGATGGAGGCCTGGATGAACAGCCCCGGTCACAAGGCGAACATCCTGAACTGCGACTTCAAGACCCTGGGAGTGGGCGTCCACCTCGGCACGGGCGGCCCTTGGTGGACGCAGGACTTCGGCTACTGACCAGCACAGATGTCCGGGCCACCTGAAGCTTGCACTAACTACTGGTTAGCGCAATCTTCAGGTAAGCGCTGCGCTCGCGTACGCTGGGTTCATGATGAACGCCACGGAGGAGCAGCCCCTCCCCTACGACGTGTTCGCCAAGGCCTGTCCGTCGCGCGGCACGCTGGAGCACGTCACGGGTCGTTGGGGCGCGCTCACACTCGGCGCCCTGCAGGAGGGCTCGCTCCGCTTCAACGAGCTGCGCCGCCGCGTCGACGGTGTGAGCGAGAAAATGCTCTCCCAGACCCTCCAGGCCCTGGAGCGCGACGGCCTGGTCCACCGCGAGGCCCAGCCGACGAACCCGCCCCGCGTGGACTACGAGCTGACGACTCTGGGCCGCGAGGTCGCCGAACGGCTGCTGACTCTCATCCACTTCGTGGAGGGGCGAATGGACTCCGTACTGGCAGCACGCGAGAAGTACGACGAGGCACGCGCCCCTCGCCGGTAGAACCCGCCCTGTCTACGCCGAAACGCGCGGCGCCCGCTGGCACTTCGGGCAGAAGTAGCTGGACCGGTTCATCCAGGGGCGACGGAACATCGGCGTCGCACAGCGCTTGCAGGGCAGCCCCTCGCGTCCGTACGCGTCGAGCGAGCGGTCGAAGTATCCCGATTCGCCATTGACGTTGACGTACAGACTGTCGAAACTCGTGCCGCCCACGTCCAGCGCGGCGTTCATCACGTCCCGTACGTGGCCCAGGAGTTCGGCTGTGTGCGGGCGGGTGAAGCCCGAGGTCGGACGTTCGTAGTGCACGCGGGAGCGCCAAAGGGCCTCGTCCGCGTAGATGTTGCCCACGCCACTGATCAACGACTGGTCGAGCAGGGCCCGTTTGATGGTCGTACGCTTCCGGCGCAGCGCCTGATGGAAGGCCTCGTCGTCGAACAGCGGGTCGAGGGGATCGCGCGCGATGTGGGCGATGACGTCGGGCAGCCCGTCGGGAGTGTTGTCGTGCAACGACAGCCCACCGAAAGTGCGTTGGTCGACGAAGCGCAGCTCGGTGGCCAGGTCGTCGGCGAAGCGGACGCGAATACGAAGATGCTTCTCATCGGTGGCCTCGTGCGGCTGCACCAGAAGCTGCCCACTCATCCCGAGATGCGCGAGCACGGACTGCCCGGTGTCCTCCAACGGCAGCCACAGATACTTCCCACGCCGGCTGGGCGTGCCGATGCGATGCCCTTTGAGCCGATGCGCGAAGTCATCGCCCCCGGCAACATGCCGCCGCACGGCCCGAGGATGCAACACCTCGGCGTCAGCAACGGTCCGTTGAGCAACCCACCGAGCCAGTCCCCGCCGTACAACCTCGACTTCAGGCAACTCGGGCATGGAAACCCCCTGTTGTTAGGGGCGCGGGGAACTGCGCGACAAGCACCAACGGACCCGCGGCCAAAGAACAACCGAAAAACACCAGTGCCCGTCCCGCCAGGGACAGGCACTGGTGCACGCAACTTCAGGCAGACGTGGAGGAAGACGCCTCAGCGTCATCCTCAACAGGCTCAGGTACAGGCACCGCAGCCTCAGCCGCGGCCACAGCCACCGCCTCCGCGGCAGCGACCTTCGCACGTTCATCCGCATCCGCACGGATGGAACGCCAGGCCGATTCCGCGGCCTGCTGCTCCGCCTCCTTCTTGCTGCGGCCGGTGCCGGTGCCGTACGAGACGCCTCCGACGCGGGCGGCAGCAGTGAAGGTCTTCTCGTGGTCCGGGCCGGTCTCCGTGACCAGGTACTCGGGCACGCCGAGCCCTTCGGTCGCGGTGAGCTCCTGGAGACTGGTCTTCCAGTCCAGGCCGGCACCGAGGTTCGAGGATTTCTCGATCAGCGGGTCGAAGAGACGGTGGACGAGTTCGCCCGCCGCGTCGAGACCCTGGTCGAGATAGACAGCGCCGATCACCGCTTCAAGGGTGTCGGCGAGGATGGACGCCTTGTCCCGCCCGCCCGTGCCCTCTTCACCCCGGCCGAGCCGGATGAAGGAGCCGAGTTCGAGCCCACGGCCCACCTCCGCGAGCGCACGAGAGTTGACCACCGCGGCCCGCAGCTTGGCCAACTGGCCTTCTGGGAGGTCGGGGTGGGTGCGATACAGCGTGTCCGTGACCACCAGACCGAGCACGGAGTCCCCGAGGAACTCCAACCGCTCGTTGGTGGGCAGACCGCCGTTCTCGTACGCGTACGAACGATGGGTCAGCGCACGCACCAGAAGGGCGGACTCAAGCTGGTAGCCGAGCCGCCCTTCCAGAAGCGTGTGGGAGAAGGCTGTGTCCGCCTTTTTCTTGGCGGTCGAGTCCGCCTGGGCGTCAGACATTGAGCCTCTCACCGGCCGCTCAGACCTCGAGGACCTGGCGCTTGTTGTAAGTGCCGCAAGACGGGCACGCGATGTGCTGCAGCTTGGGCTCGTGGCAGCGCTCGCACGCAACCAGGGTGGGGACCGCAGCCTTCCACTGCGACCGGCGGTGGCGCGTGTTGCTGCGCGACATCTTCCGCTTCGGAACAGCCACGGCTACTTCTCCTGCTTCTCGTCGACGCCGGCTTTCGCTTCGGCGTCGCTGATCTCGTCCTTCTCGCCGGGTTCGAGTGAACCTACGAGTCCCTGCAGTGCCGCCCAACGAATGTCGACGGCGTCATGGTGGTGTTCCGGGTCGTCAGCCAGTCGCGCTCCACACTCGGAGCACAGACCGGGACAGTCTTCCTGGCACACCGGCTGCATCGGCAGTGCGAGCACCACCGCATCACGCAGTACGGATTCGAGGTCGAACAAGCCGTCCTCGATGAAGAGCACGTCCTCGTCGTCCTCGGCGTCGTCGGCCGGCTCCGCCTTTACGCGGCCCCGGTCGTCGGCGTCAGGGTACGAGAACATCTCCTGGAAGTCCGCTGTGAGCTCCTGCTCGAGCGGCTCCAGACACCTTACGCACTCCCCCTTGGCCCGTGCACGGGCGGTGCCTGTGACAAGCACACCTTCCATGACCGACTCCAGGCGGAGTTTGAGCACCATCGGCGTACCTTCCGGCACTCCGATGACTCCCTGGATCCCGAGATCCTTGGGAGCGTCGATCTCGCGGGTCAGGCGCTGCAGCGCGCCAGGACGCCGACCCAGTTCGTGCGTGTCGAACACGAGAGGGTTGCGGTGGTCGAGGCGGGCGTTCAGAGCCATTCCTGCTTTCGATCTTCGATGCTCGGCTGCTCGTCTTCCGGGCAGCGGTGATCGCAGAGGTACACGCGACCGAAGAGCCAGGATACTGGACCTTCCGCCAACGGCCCAATCCGGTCCCTGTACGGGCATTCACTGCCCGCCGCGCCCCTGTTCGTAGGCGCGCAGCTGCTCGGCGCTGATCATGCCGGTGTCGAAGAGGCTGGTCTCGTCGAGGGCGTGCGCCTGCTGCTGTTGCTGCTCCGGCTGGGCGTATCCCTGCTGGACCTGGGCAGGGTCGTAGGCGGCCTGCGAGCCGTCGTACGCCTGGTAGGCATACGGGTCGGCGGACTGGTAGCCGTACTGGTCCTGCTGCGGGGCGTACGCCTGCTGGTAGCCGCCGTAGGGGTCGGCGGGCTGCTGGTAGCCGTACTGGTCCTGCTGGCCGTACTGCTGCTGGGCCGGGATCTCCGCCACCTGGGGCTGTTCGCCGAGGGAGTCCGGGGAGTCGGCGAGGTCGGCCAGGTAGTCGGCGTCGCTGGTGTGCTGCCTGGGGGTGCCGTCGTCGTCCTGGTCGAGGGAGCCGAGCTCGTCGCTCGCGATGCGGCCGTGCAGGGTCTGCCGGCCGCGGCCGACCGCCTCGAGGGTCTTGGCGAGGACCGCCTCGAAGGCGCCGAGCTTCACGTCGACGTATTTGTCGGCGTTGACGCGCAGGGTCTCGGGGTCGTGGCTGCGCTCGGGGGCGTCCTCGTCCTCGTACCCCTGGTCGTCGAGGCCGGGGCCGGTGCCGAGGAGCTTCTCCCGGCCGCGGCCGACCGAACCGAGGGTCTTGGTGAGGACGACCTCGAAGTTGGCGAGCTTGGAGTCGACGTAGTCGTCGGCCTCGGCGCGGACGTCCTCGGCCTCCTTGCGGGCCTCGGCGAGGATGCGGTCGGCCTCGCTCTGGGAGCGGCGGGCGACCTCCGTGTCCGAGATCAGGGAGCCTCGCTCCTCGTGCGCGGTCCGGATGATCCGGTCGGCCTCCTGGCGGGCCTGATCGACCATCTGGTCCCGGTCGCCGATCAGCTCCTGCGCCTGCGCGAGGGAGCCGGGCAGAGCCGCGCGCACCTCTTCCAGCATCGCGAGCAGGTCGGCGCGGTTGACCACGCACGAGGCCGACATGGGCATCGACCGGGCACTGGAGACCGAGGAGACGATCTCGTCGAGCTTCTTCTGCACGTCCACCGTGTGCTCGCCACTCTCTACAGCTGTGATGAAGACGGACGGGTCGACTGTACGACTCCGCCGACCCGACCGACACCGAGTGACTGCTTGCCAGTTCTTCGTCAGTCGGTTCGCCAGTCGGTTCGTCAGTCCCTCTTGAGGCGCCCGTCGAGAGCTTCCAGGACGAGCGGCGGCACGAGGTGGGAGACGTCCCCGCCCCAGGCGGCGACCTCCTTGACGAGCGACGAGGAGAGGAAACTGTAGGTGGGGTTGGTCGGCACGAAGAGCGTCTCGACGCCGGACAGCCCGTTGTTCATCTGGGCCATCTGGAGTTCGTAGTCGAAGTCGCTCACGGCGCGCAGGCCTTTGACGATGGCCGGGATGTCGCGCTGCTTGCAGAAGTCGACGAGGAGGCCGTGGAAGGACTCGACCCGGACGTTTCCGAACTCGGCGGTGACCTGGCGGATCAGGTCGATCCGTTCGTCGACCTCGAAGAGGCCCTTCTTGGATTTGTTGATCATGACCGCGACATAGACCTCGTCGTACAGACGGGAGGCGCGGGAAATGATGTCGAGGTGTCCGTTGGTGATCGGGTCGAACGACCCGGGACAGACGGCGCGGCGCACTAGTGATCCCTCGCTCTCCGGTCCGGTCATCGTGCGTCTTCGCACGTAGAGGCGGCGCGACCGTACCAAAACGTTCCCTCGCCGTAGCGACGGGACCGGAGCGCTTCGAAGCCGTCCGGCCACGGGAATTCACCGCCTCTGGTGCTGCGCTCCACGGTGACGAGGGCTTCGGCCGCGAGCCAGCCCCCGGCCCGGAGTGTGAGCAGAATCTCCCGAAGATCGTCGTCCGGAACGGCGTACGGCGGGTCGAGGAAGACGATGTCGTACGGCTGGGTGGCAGCCGTCTGAACAACCTGTTCCGTCTTGCCCGCCCGGACCTCGGCGCCGGGCAGCCCGAGCGCCTTCACGTTCTCGCGGACGATGCGGGCGGCGCGGGCGTCGGCCTCCACGAGCAGGGTGTGCCCGGCACCGCGGCTGAGCGCCTCCAGGCCGACGGCTCCCGATCCGGCGTACAGGTCGAGGACCCGCTCGCCGTCCAGGGGGCCGCCGAGGAGGGCCTGCCAGGTGGAGAAGAGGCCCTCTCGGGCGCGGTCCGAGGTGGGGCGCGTGCCTGTTCCCGGCGGGACGGCTAGGCGGCGTCCGCCGGCTGTGCCGGCGATCACGCGGGTCATCTGGGGGTCCTTGTTCGACGGATTCGAGGGGTGGGTGCGGGTTCAGTTTGGCAGGCGGGGTGGGGGTGCGTTGTGTTGTCCGGCGGGTGCGGGTTCGTTGTGGCTTGTCGCGCAGTTCCCCGCGCCCCTGGGGCGCCCCTGCGGGGCTGCCTTCAGGACGAGCCCCAAAGCCCGGCGACAAAGTGCCTCACCCCTTGTCCAAGTACTGCTCCCTCTCCTCGTCCAGTAGCGAGTCCAGGGCTGTACGCAGGCCCGGGAGGTTGTCCAGGTCCGGGTCTGCGGCGACCACGGCCGCCGCCTCCTCCCTCGCCTCCGCGATGATCTCCTCGTCGTCGATGACGGTGAGCATCCGCAAGGATGTGCGGGCGCCGGACTGGGCCTGGCCCAGGACATCGCCCTCGCGGCGTTGTTCGAGGTCGATGCGGGACAGTTCGAAGCCGTCGAGGGTGGCGGCGACGGAGTTGAGACGCTGGCGGGCGGGGCTCGCCTCGGGCATCTCGCTGACCAGGAGGCAGAGACCGGCGGCGGAGCCGCGGCCGACGCGGCCCCGGAGCTGGTGGAGCTGGGAGACACCGAAGCGGTCGGCGTCCATGATCACCATCACGGTCGCGTTGGGCACGTTGACGCCGACCTCGATGACCGTGGTGGCCACCAGGACGTCCGTATCCCCGGCGGCGAAGCGGCGCATCACCGCGTCCTTGTCGTCGGGGTGCATACGGCCGTGCAGGATCTCGACCTTCAGCCCCTGGAGAGGGCCCCGGGTGAGTTGTTCCGCCATCTCCACGACGGCGAGCGGCGGGCGTTTCTCGGCCTCGTCCTCGGGTGACTTCTTCTTGCCGGCCTTCTTCGGGTCGTCCTCCTCGTCTCCGATACGGGGGCAGACCACGTACGCCTGATGCCCATTACCCACCTCCTCGCGCACGCGCTCCCACGCGCGCGCCAGGAAATGGGGTTTGTCGGCGGCCGGGACGACATGGCTGGCGATGGGCAGGCGCCCTGCGGGGAGTTGGTCCAGGACCGACGTCTCCAGGTCGCCGAAGACCGTCATGGCGACCGTGCGCGGAATCGGCGTGGCCGTCATGACGAGCAGGTGTGGGGGCTGTTTGCCCTTGCCGCGCAGGGCGTCACGCTGTTCGACGCCGAACCGGTGCTGTTCGTCGACGACGACCAGCCCCAGGTCGTGGAACTGGACCTTGTCCTCGATCAGCGCGTGCGTGCCGATCACGAGCCCCGCCTCACCGGTGACGAGGTCCAGCAGCGCCTGGCGACGGGCGGCGGTGCCCATGGAGCCGGTCAGGAGGACCACCTTGGTGGCCCGGTCGGCGCCGCCGAGCATCCCGCCCTCCGCCAACTCCCCCATCATCTCGGTGATCGACCGGTGGTGCTGCTGGGCGAGCACCTCGGTGGGCGCGAGCATCGCGGCCTGCCCGCCCGCGTCGACGACGGTGAGCATGGCTCGGAGGGCCACCATCGTCTTGCCGCTTCCGACCTCTCCCTGCAGCAGCCGGTGCATCGGGTGTTCAGCCGCCAGGTCGTCGAAGATCTCCTTGGAGACCTTCTGCTGGCCCTCCGTGAGGGTGAAGGGGAGTTTCGCGTCGAAGGTGGTGAGGAGGCCGTCCGGGGACGGTCTGCGGGGTACCGCCGGGAGTTGGGCGTCCGCGTGGCGGCGGCGGGCCAGGGCGACCTGGAGGACGAAGGCCTCGTCCCACTTGAGGCGGTCGCGGGCGGACTCGATGTCCGCCTTGGTGTGGGGGCGGTGGATCTTCAGGAGGGCTTCGGGGAGGGTAGCCAGGCCCCGGCCCTCCCGGAGGGAGTCCGGAAGGGGGTCGACGGCCTCCTGGGCACTCGGGAGGACCGTCTGGACAGCCTTGGCGATCTTCCAGGACTCCAGTTTCGCGGTGGCCGGGTAGATCGGGATCAGGGCGCCCGCCCAGGAGTCGACCGCCTCCGTCGCCTCGTCGGTGTCGCCGTGCAGCAACTCGTACGCCGGATGGGCCAGCTGGAGACGGCGGTTGAAGACCGAGGCCTTGCCCGCGAACAGTGCGCGGGTGCCCGGGAGGAGGTCCTTGTGGGGTTTGTGGACTCCGTGGCCGAAGAAGACCAGCTGGAGCCGGCCGCTGCCGTCCGTGATGGTGACTTCCAGGCGCTGGCCCTTGCCCCGGGGGGCCTTGGAGGACGCGAAGGTGTGCAGCCGCGCGTCGGCCACCTGGGCGACCACCGTCACGTGCTCGTCCATGGGGAGGTCGGCCAGGTGGGTGAGCTGGCCTCGCTCCTCGTACCTGCGCGGATAGTGGTGCAGGAGGTCGCCGACGGTGTGCAGGCCGAGGTGCTCGGCCATCACCTTCGCGGTGGCGGGGCCGAGCACTGACTTCAGCGGCTGTTTCAGTGGTTCTTCCAGTGCGGGCACGAGATCCATTGCACACCACACCACTGACATTGCCGTATACATACTGGGAATCCGCTGGTCAGACGGCTCCTTCCGGGCCTAGGATGGCGCGCCCCCGGCCATCCCCCGCGGTCACCGCCTCACCGGTACCGCCCGACCCCGCGCCGTCGCCAGAACCTGGTCCCCCCTCCGGCGCTGCGACGATGGACTCCCAGACCTCACAGGCATCCCAGTCACCGCATACGTTCCAGGTCGACCTGCGCGGCCTCGTGGACCTGCTCTCCCATCACCTCTACTCCAGCCCCAGGGTCTATCTGCGCGAGCTGCTGCAGAACGCCGTGGACGCGATCACCGCCCGGCGCGCCGAGCAGCCCGACGCCCCTGCGCGGGTGCGGCTGTACGCGGAGGGCGGCACCCTGCGGGTCGAGGACTCCGGGGTCGGCCTCACCGAGGCGGACGTGCACAACCTTCTCGCGACCATCGGCCGCAGTTCCAAGCGGGCGGATCCGGGCGGCATCCAGGAGGCACGTTCGGAGTTCCTCGGCCAGTTCGGCATCGGGCTGCTGGCCTGTTTCGTCGTGGCCGAGCGGATCAGGGTCGTCAGCCGCAGCGCCCGTACGCCGGATGCGCCCCCCGTGGAGTGGACGGCCGCGGACGACGGTTCGTACACCGTGCGTACGCTGGCCGACGACGCCCGGCCCGAACCGGGCACGACCGTGCACCTGGTGGCGCGGCCCGGGGCCGGCGAGTGGCTCACCGAGGAGCGTGTGCTGGCGCTGGCGCGGGACTTCGGGTCGCTGCTGCCGTACGACGTGCGGGTGGGCGACGAGGCGGTCACCGATCTGCCGGCGCCCTGGAACCGCCCGTATCCGTCGCCCGCCACCCGGAGGGTGGCTCTCCAGCGGCACTGTCACGACCTGTTCGGGTTCACGCCGCTGGACTCGATCGACCTGGACGTGCCGCTCGCGGGGATCCGCGGGGTGGCGTACGTCCTGCCGTCGTCGGTGAGTCCGGCGCAGCGCGCCAGTCACCGGGTGCATCTGAAGGGCATGCTGCTCACCGAGCGGGCCGAACAACTGCTGCCCGACTGGGCGTTCTTCGTGCGGTGCGTGCTCGACACCGACAGCCTGCGGCCGACGGCTTCGCGCGAGTCGCTGTACGAGGACGAGACGCTGGCCGCCGTACGGGAGGCGCTGGGCGAAAGGATTCGCTCCTGGCTCACCGGGCTCGCCGCCGGTGATCCGGAACGGCTGGCCGCGTTCCTTTCGGTGCACCATCTGGGCGTCAAGTCGCTGGCCAGGCACGACAAGGAGATGCTGCGCACGATGCTGCCGTGGCTCCCCTTCGAGACGACCGACGGGCAGCTGTCCCTGGAGGAGTTCGCGCAGCGGCACCCGGTGGTGCACTTCACCCGCACCGTCGAGGAGTACCGGCAGGTCGCGCCGATCGCGTCCGCGCAGGGCGTCGGTGTCGTCAACGGCGGCTACACGTACGACAGTGAGCTGATCGAGGCGCTGCCGTCGGTGCGGCCGGGGACCGTGGTCGCCGAGCTGGACGCCGACACCGTGACCGCCCACCTGGACGCGGTCGACCCGGCCGAGGAGCTGGCCCTGGCGGCCTTCCTGGGGGCCGCCCGCGCCAAACTCGACCCCCTGGGGTGCGATGTCGTCCTGCGCGCCTTCCACCCGCTGTCGGTGCCCGCGCTGCACCTGGACGACCGGGCGGCCCGGCACGAGCAGGCGCGCGCGGAGGCCGAGGAGCGGGCCGACGACCTGTGGGCCGGCATCCTCGGCTCGCTGCGGGGCAGCACCCCGCGCGCGCGGCTGGTGCTCAACCATCTCAACCCGCTGATCCGGAGGATCAGTTCGCTGGAGGACCGGGAACTGATCGGCACCGCCACGGAGTCCCTGTACGGGCAGGCCCTGCTCATGGCGCAGCGCCCGCTGCGGCCCGCGGACTCCGCACTGCTGAACCGTGCGTTCATCGGCCTCCTGGAGTGGGCCACCCACAGCGATCCCACGGAGCCCACTGAGGACGGCCGGCGATGAGCGAGATCAAGGACTTCGACGCCCTCCGCGAGGCCATGGCGCTGAACTCGGAGCAGCCGGAGGGACCGGCCCGCAACGCGCGCGCGGAGCAGCTGCTGGCCGAGGCCGAGAAACTGAACATCCCGCTCGCCGTGATCGAGGCGCTCGGGCACCAGCTGAAGGCCTACAACTACAGCTCCGAGAAGGACCGGATGTTCGTCCCCTTCGCGCGTCTGCTGCGCATGTGGGACGAGCGGCCCGAGGAATTCGACGAGTACGAGGTCCACACGCTGCACTGGGTCTTCAAGTGGATGACCACGGGCATGCTGGACCAGCCGCACATCCCGCTGGCCTCCATCGAGAAGTGGCTCGGCGAGATGGAGCACCGCTACCGGCTCGCCGGGCACTCCGAACGGGCCGTGCGCGGCGCCGAGTTCAGTGTGGCCGCGCATGTCGGCGACCTGCCGCGGGCCGAACGGGCGTACGCCGCCTGGCTGTCCGCCGACCGCGACAGCATGGCCGACTGCCACGCCTGCGAACTGCACAGCCAGGGCTGGTGGCAGACCGAGCGGGGCGCGGACGCCGAGGCGATCGACCTGTGGCGGCCGGTCCTGGAGGGCGAGTTCACCTGCGCCCACGAACCGCACACCGTCCTGGCGTCCTCGCTGGCCCCGCTGCTGCGCCTGGGCCGCCTGGACGAGGCCCGCGCGCATCATCTGCGGGGCTTCCGGCTGGTGCGGCCCATGGAGAGCATGCGGGGCGCGTACGCGGACCACGTCGAGTTCTGCGCGCTGACCGGCAACGAGGCTCGCGGCCTGGAACTGCTCGCCGAGCGCCCCGCGTACTTCACGGACTCCGGACAGCCCCGCAGCCAGATGGACTTCCTGGCCGCCGTGACCCTTCTCATGGACCGGCTGACCGCCATGGGAATGGGCGCCCAGTCGGTGCCCGGACCGGCCGAGCGCGACTGGACCGCCCGCGAACTCGCCGTCCACGCGCGCGAGGAGACCCTTTCCCTGTCCGCGCGCTTCGACCTGCGCAACGGCACGTCGTACGTCGGCGAAGCCATCCGCGCGCGCATGGCCCAGGCTCCGCTGGTGGACCGGCTGCCGCTGGGCGTGCGGGCGGCGAGGGGCGTCCCCGCGCCCCGCCGGGCGCCCGCCGAGTCCATGGCGACCCCGGACGCGGTCGAGAAGCCGGCCGACGCCCCGGGCGACCTGTCCGCGCTGCTCGCCGACGCGCGCCGGATGTCGGACGGGCTGCTTCCGCACGCGATGGAGGCGTGGGCGGCCGTCTGGCGGGCCGCCGAGGGCGTGGACCTACCGGCGGCCGACCGGGCGGAGATCGTCGATCACAGGGCCATGGAGGGCGGCCCTGAGGGCATCGCGCTCTTCGAGCGGGCCGCCGAGTTGTACGCCGAGGCGGGCGACCCCGGTGAGGCTCTGGCCGCCCGGGCCCGCGCCGCGTACGCACGCGCCCTGGAGGGCGACATCGACGCGGCCCTGACGGCCGTTTCCGAGCCGTACGAGGAGGTCCTCGCGCTCTACTCCGACGAGAGCACCGGCGTGCGGCAGGCCGCGGCCGTCCTGATGGGTCGCGCCCGCATCCTCATGCGGCAGGTCGAGGAGGACGGCACCGACCAGGTCCTGGCCGCCGCCGAGAACGCCGTACGGGAGCTGCTGGCGCTCGTCGACGGGCACGCCGGGGACGATGTGCGGCTCGCCTCACGCGGCGCGGAGGCACAGGCCATGCTCGGCGAACTGGCGACGCGCACCGGGGATCTGGAGGGTGCCGCGGAGCTGTTCGGGTGGGCCACGGAGGCCTTCGTCGCGGCGGGGCTGCCGTGGTTCGCGGTGGAGTACGAGGCCCGGCTGGCCGGACTCGCCCACCACCTCGGCGACACCGCCGGGGCCGAACGGGCGCTGCGGGGAGCCCTGGAGCACGGCGGGGCGTATCTGGAGGCGGCGGGCCAGGCCCAGTTGAACCTGCAGCTCGCCGAGATCCTCGGCGCGCGCGACGAGGTCTCCGAGGCCGCGGACCGCGCTCTGGAGGCCGCGCACTGGGCCGACGAGGCGGGCGAGGGCCCGACCCTGGGCGCCTGGGCCCGGCATCTGCTCGGCGGTTTCCTGCTGCGGCAGGGCCGGTGGGCGGAGGCGGCCGAGGTACTGGAGTCGGCGCTGCCCGACCTCGGCACCGAGACGCACGGCGACGGAGCGGTCGTACAGACACTGTGGTGGCTCGGCGACTGTCTGGGCGAGCTGGGCGAGCACCGTGAGTCCGCCGAACGCCGTTTGAGGGCTGCGGAGATCGCGCGGCACTGGCCCGAGCAGCAGGACCACGCGACGCTCGCCCACCTCGCCGCCGAGTCCCTCGGTCAGGCCGGGCTGCCCGCCGAGGCCGACCAGGCCTACGAACGCGCGGGCGAGCTGTGGCGTTCGCTCGGCAACGTGCACGGCCTGGTGCGTGCCCTGCGCGCCCGCGCGTGGCTCGCGCTGCGGATGGAGGCGGGCCTCGACGGGGCCCGGCAGCGGATGGCGGAAGCGGTCCGGGAGTGCGCGCAGGCTCTGGCCGAGGCGGAGGAGCTGGAGTCCCGGGAGCAGCTCGGCGCGGAACTCGCCCACACCCACCGCCAGTTCGGCGACATGCTGGCCCGCTCCGCCGCCGAGGACGCCGAGGACGGCGCGATCGAGGCCGCGTTCGAGACGGCACTGGCCCAGATGACGAAGGCGATCGCCGTGTTCTCCTCCCTCGGCGAGGAGGGCCTGCACGGCCGCACCGGCGCCGAACTGGCCGCCGGCTGGCTGGAGGCGGACCTGAGCCGCCCCTCGGAGGCGGCGGCACGCGCGCGCGGGGTGCTGATCGCGTACGAGAACTTCGAGGCCTACGAGGAGGAGGCAGAAACGGTTCAGTCCCGACGGGCCGAGGCGGAACAGATGCTCCAGCTCATGGAAGAGCAGGAATCCGACTAGGTCCAGGCATATTCAGCCCGTCTGGGGGCCCCCTCTGGGGGAGTTTGAGGACGAGGCCCGTTCAGGGCCGAAGCGGGGGTCTGGGGGCGGCAGCCCCCAGTGGGGGTCCCCCCCTCTGGGGGAGGGACGGGTAGGGGCGGCGGGGGCGAAACCCTCCTGCGCGCACCCTTCTCACTCCACCCCGATGAGCAGCAACGCCCCCTGGCGTCCCCCCCGGTACACCACGGTGTCGACAGCGAGGTACCCCTCCCGCACCCGCGCTTCGAGGTGCGCGGCGATCGACTCGGGCGCCTCGTCGCCGAGGACGAGGGTGACCATCTCGCCGCCCGCCTGGAGCATGCGGTCGATGACCGCCTCCGCGGTGGCCGTGACGTCCGAGCCGATCACGGCGACGTCGCCGTCGATGAGGCCGAGGACGTCACCGGTCTGGCAGATACCCGCCATCGTCCAGGACTGCCGTTCCGCGACGGCGAGTTCGGCGTAGCGGGTCGCACCGGCCGCCGAGGTCATCGCGACGACGTCCTCGTCGAACCGGCGTTCCGGTTCGTGCACGGCGAGCGCGGCGATGCCCTGGACCGCCGAACGGGTCGGGATCAGTGCCACCCGGATGCCCTCCGTGCGGGCCTGCTCGGCCGCCGCGGCGGCGGTGTGGCGCAGGTCGGCGTCGTTGGGCAGCAGCACGACCTCACGCGCGTGGGCCCGCCGTACGGCCTCGACGAGCTCCCCGCTCGCAGGTGGCTCCCCGGGCCGCGCGAGCACGGTCGTGGCGCCGGCCTCGCCGTACAGCCCGGCCAGCCCCACCCCGGGCACGACGGCCACGACGGCCCGCTGCACCCGCTCCCGGGGCGGCCGTCCGACGCCACCGGTGTGTACGTCACCGATCCCGAAGTGCGTGATCCGGATCCGGTACGGCCGCCCTGCCTCGACGCCGGCCTCCACGGCGGCGCCCGCGTCGTCGACGTGGACGTGCACGTTCCACAGTCCGTCGCCCCCGACCACCACGAGCGAGTCCCCGAGCCGGTCCAGCCGCTCCCGGAGCCGGCCGACGGCCGCGTCCTCGGCCTCCAGGAGGTAGATGACCTCGAAGGCGGGCCCGGAGTCGTCGTCCGCGCACTCGTCCGGTCCGCCGGGAGCCGACGCCGGGGCCACCGCCGACCGAACCGGCACGCGCACGCGTGCCGCCCCCGCAACCCCCGTCGCGCCACCTCCGGGCACCTCCCCCGTGAACGTCTCCACCAGTGCCCCGAGCACCGCCACCAGGCCCCGCCCGCCCGCGTCGACGACGCCCGCGCGCCCCAGGACGGCCAGCTGGCCGGGGGTGGCGGCCAACGCGGCCGAGGCACCCTCGTACGCCGCTCTGGCCACCGTCCCGCAGTCGCCCTGGGCCTCCGTCGCGGCGTCGGCGGCGGCCGAGGCGACCGTGAGGACCGTGCCCTCGACCGGGTGGGCCACGGCCTGCCGGGCGGCGTCGGCCGCGTGCCGCAGAGCCAGGCACAGGCCGGGGCCGTCGATGTGGGCGCTCTCGCCGTCCGCTTCGGCGGCCAGCACCTGGGCCATGCCGCGCAGCAGCTGCGCCAGGATCGTGCCGGAGTTGCCGCGCGCCCCTATCAGCGCGCCGTGGGCCATGGCCCGGGTCGCGTCGGCCAGCGTGGGAACCGCGGGAGCCCCGGAGGTACCACCCGGCCCGGCCCCTGCCTCATGCCCCGCGAAGGCGGCCTCGACCGCCGCGCACGCCGACTCCAGTGTCAGATACAGGTTGGTGCCGGTGTCCCCGTCGGCGACCGGATAGACATTGATCGCGTCGATCTCCTCGCGCGCCCGCCCGAGCGCGGCCAGCGCGAGTCCGCACCAGGTGCGGACCGCGAGAGCATCGAAGAATGTCTGCGGCACCTGCGGCACCTGCGCCTCCCTGAGCTGCTGGACGTGGCACGCAGCGTAGACCCCGGGTGAATGCGGGGTGGCCCGGGGCCTGGAGTGAAGCCCTGATCAGCCATGGTAGTTTCGTTGTATCGGCGCAGTCGTTGTATGCTGCTCCGGTTGCCCGATCGAGAAGGCCATCCCAGATGGTCGTCGCACATCGGGCCTTCTCCCTGGCACTGCCACTCAGATCCTCTGATCCTGATCTCGGCGTGCCGGGATCAACCCGTAAGAGCATCTGAAGTCTTTGGAGTGACCCGTGGCTGCCAACTGCGACGTCTGCGGCAAGGGGCCGGGCTTCGGCAACAGCATCTCCCACTCGCACCGCCGTACACCCCGTCGCTGGAACCCGAACATCCAGCGCGTACGTACCGTGGTCAGTGGGACGCCGAAGCGCGTGAACGCTTGCACCTCGTGCATCAAGGCCGGCAAGGTCTCGCGCTGACGATCAGCTAGCGCGCGGCCACTGCTGGTTCGCTGCACAGAGCCGGTCCACCTCGGTGGACCGGCTTTTTGCCGTACCCGCAGCACGCGAGTCACGTCACACCACACGAGCCACAGAAGTCGGCTACGCCCGCAACCGCCACCCGTGATCCACCGGCCCGATCCCGCCCCCCAGCGCGAACCCGGCCGCGATCGCCCCCGTGACGTACTCCTTCGCCGCCGCCACCGCCGCAGGCACCGACTCACCCTTCGCCAGCCCCGACGCGATGGCCGACGCCAGCGTGCAGCCCGTGCCGTGCGTGTGCCGGTTGTCGTGACGCGGGGCGCGCAGCCAGTGCTCCTCGGACCCGTCCGTGAGCAGGTCGACGGCCTCGCCCGGCAGATGGCCGCCCTTGATCAGCGCCCACTTCGGCCCGTACGCCAGCACGGCCGCCGCGGCCTCGCGCAACTCTTCCTCCGACGCGACCCGTACGCCCGTGAGCTGGGCCACCTCGTCGAGGTTCGGGGTCGCCACGGTCGCCAGCGGCAGCAGTTTCACGCGTACGGAATCCAGTGCGGACGCGGCCAGCAGCGGGTCCCCGTGCTTGGAGACGCCCACCGGGTCGACGACCACCGGCACGTCCGTGGCCGCGATCAACTCGGCGACCGCCTCGACCAGTTCGGCCGAGGCGAGCATCCCGGTCTTCACCGCGCTCACGCCTATGTCGTCGACGACACTGCGGAACTGGGCCCGCACCGCCTCCACCGGCAACTCCCAAACGTCCTGTACGCCGAGGGAGTTCTGCGCGGTGACCGCCGTGAGCACGCTCATGCCGTGCACCCCGAGCGCCAGCATCGTCTTCAGGTCGGCCTGGATCCCGGCGCCGCCGCCGGAGTCGGAGCCCGCGACCGTCAGGACGCGCGGGAGCGCGGTCACGACTCGATGTCCGCGAAGTGGTCCCAGCCGCCCTTGCTGGTCCACGGCGCCCCGTCGACCGTCACCTGGGGCAGCGCCGACGGGTTGAGGACCTCGCCGATCACCTTCCAGCGGGCCGGCAGCTTCACGTCCGGCGGGAAGGTCGCCACGATCGCGTGGTCCTCGCCCCCGGTGAGTACCCACTGCATGGGGTCGACGCCGACGGCCTGCCCGATGTCGTTCATCTGGGTGGGGATGTCGATCGCACCCGAACGGATGTCGATACGGACCTTGCTGGCCTCCGCGATGTGCCCGAGGTCGGCGATCAGCCCGTCACTCACGTCGCACATCGCGGTCGCGCCGAGGCCGGCCGCGGCGGGGCCCGCGTGGTACGGCGGTTCGGGGCGACGGTGGGCCTCGACGAAGGCGCGCGGCGAGCGGAAGCCGCGCGAGAGCACCGCGTATCCGGCCGCCGACCAGCCCAGCCAACCCGTCACTGCGACGACGTCACCGGGCCGGGCACCACCCCGGATGACCGGCTCGTGGTTGCGCAGATCGCCGAGCGCGGTGATGGAGACCATGATCGTGTCCCCTCGTACGACATCACCGCCGACCACGGCGGCGCCCGCGACCTGGGCCTCGTCCCGCAGGCCGTCCATCAGTTCGACGGGCCAGGTGACCGGGAGTTCGGCAGGGACGACCAGGCCGAGGAGCAGCGCGGTCGGTACCGCACCCATGGCGGCGATGTCCGCGAGGTTCTGGGCGGCTGCCTTGCGGCCCACGTCGTACGCGGTGGACCAGTCCCGGCGGAAGTGCCGCCCTTCCAGAAGGATGTCGGTGCTCGCCACGACCCTGCGGTCGGGCGCGGCGACCACGGCGGCGTCGTCGCCGGGGCCGACCCGGACCGCCGGGGTGGTGGTGAGCCGGGAGGTGAGCTCCCTGATGAGCCCGAACTCCCCCAGTTCGCCCACAGTGCCCTTCATAGTCGTACGTCCCCTTCTGGTGCTGTCCCCGTTGCTGTCCCTGCCCGGTCGCGAGGCCACGCGGACCTCTGTACGGTCGAGGTGACCGTCAACCTGTGCTGCGTGTGCACCCCTGTGCGGGTTCCCGGTCGCCGCGGGTCTCCCCGTGGCGCGTGGCGACGCGATACCGTGGCGTTCCTTTTCCCCACATGATCCTCGTGGCCGCCCTGGAGGTTCCGTGGTACAGGCGTACATCCTGATCCAGACCGAGGTCGGTAAAGCTTCGACCGTCGCCGAGACGATCAGCAAGATTCCGGGGGTGACCCAGGCCGAGGACGTGACAGGACCGTACGACGTGATTGTGCGCGCCCAGGCCGACACCGTGGACGATCTCGGCCGCCTGGTGGTCGCCAAGGTCCAGCAAGTGGACGGCATCACCCGCACTCTTACCTGCCCGGTGGTGCACTTGTAGCCCCCGTCTACCCTGTGCCGGTGAACTTCTTCCGTCACCGGCCGCTCGCTCTGCCCGTGCTCACGCTGTTGATCGTCGTCACGGGCTGCTCCTCAGCAGACGACAGCGCCGCGGTCACGGTTCCCGAGCCGGACGGGAAGGCCACGAAGCTGTGCCGGAACCTGGACAAGGCACTGCCGGCGAAGGTGGACGGCATGGGCCGCGACGACCCCGAGCCCCGGTCCGCACTGACCGCGGGCTGGGGCAGCCCGGCGATCATACTGCGCTGCGGTGTCGTACGGCCGCCCAAGATGACGGACCCCAAGGTCGCCTCAGGATCCGATCCGAAGGCGGTCGCCGGTGAGGTGAACGGGGTCGGGTGGCTGATGGAGAAGCGGGACGACGGGTCGTCCCGCTTCACTACTTCGTCGCGGCTTGCCTATGTGGAGGTGACTGTCCCGTCGGGGAGGGACACCTCGGGGGCGCTTGTTGATCTGGCTGCCGCCATTAAGAAGACGGTGCCTGAGGGGATTGCCGACTAGGCGCCGTATTCGACCTGTTGCGTTGTTGGGTGCGGGTCCGTTGTGGCTGGTCGCGCCCACGCGGCGGAGCCGCATATCGAATACAGCCCCGCGCCCCTGTCAGGGCACGTCTACCTCAGGCCCGTTGAGCGGCGCAGGGCCGCCTGCACCAGCCGATCCACCAGTTCCGGGTAGTCCACGCCCGTCTCCTGCCACATCCTCGGGTACATGGAGATCGGGGTGAAGCCGGGCATCGTGTTGATCTCGTTGATGACGAACTCGCCGTCCTCGGTGAGGAAGAAGTCCGCGCGGACGAGGCCCTCGCAGGATGCCGCGTCGAAGGCCTCGACCGCGAGGCGGCGGACCTCCGCGGTCTGCTCCTCTGTGAGAGGGGCGGGGACGATGCCGTCGGCCGAGTCGATGTACTTGGCCTCGAAGTCGTAGAAGGCGTGCGCCTGTACGGGCGGGATCTCGGCGGGTACGGAGGCACGCGGGCCGTCCTCGAACTCCAGCACCCCGCACTCGATCTCGCGTCCGCGCAGCGCGGCCTCGACGATGATCTTCGGGTCGTGCCGCTGGGCCTCGGCGATCGCCTCGTCGAGGCCGCTCAGCTCATCGACCTTGGTGATGCCGAACGACGATCCCGCGCGCGCGGGCTTCACGAACAGCGGCCAGCCGTGCTCGCCGGCGAAGTCGATGATCTTCTTGCGGGCCGCCGACTCGTCGCGCTCCCACTCACGCGGCCGGATCACCACGTACGGGCCCACCTTGAGGCCGAACGACGTGAACACCCGCTTCATGTACTCCTTGTCCTGGCCGACGGCCGAGGCGAGCACACCCGCGCCGACGTACGGGACACCGGAGAGCTCCAGCAGGCCCTGGAGGGTGCCGTCCTCGCCGTACGGGCCGTGCAGTACGGGGAAGACGACGTCCACCTCGCCGAGGGCCTTGGGCACCGATCCCGGTTCGCTGTAGACGACTTCACGGTTCGAGGGGTCGACCGGGAGCACCACGCCGCCCTCGCTCGACTCGGCGAGCTGGTCGACGTTCGGCGCCTTGCGGTCGACGATCGCCATGCGGTCGGGTTCGTCGGCGGTGAGCGCCCAGCGGCCGTCCTGGGTGATGCCGATCGGCAGGACGTCGTACTTCGTCCGGTCGATGGCACGCAGCACGGCGCCGGCGGTGACCACGGAGATCCCGTGTTCGGAGCTGCGACCGCCGAAGACGACGGCCACGCGCGGCTTGCGGGACGGCTGCCCGGGGCTCTGGGGGAGGTTCTCGGTGCTCATATCGGGTTGAGGGTACCCGGTGGCAGTGCGCTGAGTCAGCGCCCGCAGACCCCTGTTGCTCAGCGTCGTTCGGGCTTGGCGCTGCGCGACATCAGTTCCTTGAGGGCGACGACGGGCGGCTTGCCCTCGTGCACGATGCCGACGACGGTCTCCGTGATCGGCATGTCGACGCCGTGCCTGCGGGCCAGATCCAGCACGCTCTCACAGGACTTGACGCCCTCGGCGGTCTGCTTGGTGACCGCGATGGTCTCCTGGAGGGTCATTCCCCTGCCGAGGTTGGTGCCGAAGGTGTGGTTGCGGGAGAGGGGCGAGGAGCAGGTCGCCACCAGGTCGCCCAGGCCCGCGAGTCCGGCGAAGGTGAGCGGGTCGGCGCCCATCGCGAGGCCGAGGCGGGCGGTCTCGGCAAGGCCGCGCGTGATGAGCGACCCCTTCGTGTTGTCGCCGAGGCCCATGCCGTCGGCGATACCGACGGCCAGCCCGATCACGTTCTTGACCGCGCCGCCGAGTTCGCAGCCGATGATGTCGGTGTTGGTGTACGGGCGGAAGTACGGGGTGTGGCACACGCTCTGGAGGCGCTGGGCCACGGCGTCGTCCGTACAGGCGACCACGGCGGCGGCCGGCATCCGGGCGGCGATCTCCCGGGCGAGGTTGGGGCCCGTGACGACCGCGATGCGGTCCTGGCCCACCTTGGCGACGTCCTCGATGACCTCGCTCATCCGCATCGCGGAGCCGAGCTCGACGCCCTTCATGAGGGACACGAGGACCGTGTCGGGGGCGAGCAGGGGCGTCCACTCGGCGAGGTTCCCGCGCAGGGTCTGCGAGGGGATGCTGAGTATCGTGAAATCGGCGTCGCGCGCGGCTTGTGCCGGATCAGCGGTGGCGCGGAGGTTCTCCGGGAGTTCGACCCCCGGGAAGTAGTCCGGGTTCGTACGCGTGGAGTTGATCGCCTCGGCGAGTTCGGGGCGGCGGGCCCACAGGGTCACCTCGCAGCCCGCGTCGGCGAGCACCATGCCGAAGGCGGTCCCCCATGATCCAGCGCTGAACACCGCCGCCTTGACCGGCTTGCTCACTTGCCCTGCCCCTCTTCCTGAACTTCCCGTACTTCTGCTGCTTCTGGCATTGCTGCTTCGCGTACTGGTGCTTCGCGTACCGCTGTTTCGTGTCCTGCCGCCGACCGCGCTCGCGCTCCTTCACCGGCTGCCTCGGCGGCGGCTCTCTCGTGCGCGTCCAACGCGTCCTGCGCCTCTTCCGCGGCCGTGCGGCGGCGCTGCTCGATCCGCACCTCGCGCGGGTCGTAGGGAGTCTCGGGCGCCTTCTCGGCGCGGACCTCCTCCAGCAGGCGGGTGATGTCGGCCATGATGACCTCCGTCGCCTCCTTCAGGAGGTCGGGGCTCATCTCCATGCCGTAGAACCGCGTCAGGTCCACGGGCGGGCCCGCGAGGACGTGGTGGGTCTTGCGCGGAAGGACGTTGAGCTTCCTGGCGTACGGCGGCAGCAGTTCGTTCGCGCCCCACTGGGCCACCGGGATCACCGGGCACCTGGTCTGCAGGGCGACCCGGGCGGCGCCGGTCTTGCCGGTCATGGGCCACTGGTCCGGGTCACGGGTGATGGTGCCCTCGGGATAGAAGACGACACATTCGCCGCGCTCCACGGCGTCGATCGCGGCGCGGAAGGCGCTCAGCGCGTCGGTGGTCTCGCGGTAGACGGGGATCTGTCCGGTGCCACGCATCATGGTGCCGACGAATCCCTTCTTGAAAAGCCCGCTCTTCGCCAGAAAACGCGGAACACGGCCGCTGTTGTACTGGTAGTGCGCGTAGGCGAAGGGGTCCGCATGCGAATTGTGGTTCACCGCGGTGATGAATCCGCCCGCCACCGGAATGTTCTCCATTCCGCGCCAGTCCCGGTTGATCAGAACCACCAGCGGCGGTTTGCAGATGACCGCGGCGAGGCGGTACCAGAAGCCGATTCTGCGGCGGGGCACGCGGGACACCTTCCTCTAAGGCCTGGACCAGGACCTCTGCCGGTGGACCGGGGGCCGCACAAGTGTCGCCCCGGGTTTCCGGTCTGTCGAGAACACCGTACGCCCCGGCACCGACACCGCCGGATGGGCTTTGATGACAGCCAGGTGACAATGGTTGCGGCCAGGAGAGCGCCGGAAGAGCAACCGGGGTGAACGAGGGAGGGACGGAACGCTCATGCGGTGGACGGTGGTCATACCCCTCAAACCTCTGGCTCGGGCCAAGAGCAGGCTCGCGGACACCGCCCACGACGGACTCCGCCCCGGGCTCGCCCTGGCCTTCGCCCAGGACACCGTGGCAGCGGTGCTCGCCTGCGCGGCGGTCCACGATGTGGCAGTCGTCACGAATGACGCCCTGGCCGCCCGTGAGCTGGCGGCCCTGGGGGCCGCGATCGTCTCCGACGAGCCCCTGGGCGGCCTGAACGCCGCTCTGGCGCACGGAGCGGCGGCCGTACGGACGCTACGGCCCGACAGCCCCGTAGCGGCCCTGAACGCCGATCTGCCGGCGCTGCGCCCCCTGGAACTGGCACGCGTCCTGGACGCCGCCGCCGAATTCCCGCGGGCTTTCCTCGCGGACGTGGCCACTGTCGGCACCACTCTGCTGACCGCCCGGCCGGGTCAGGAATTGCTTCCGCATTTCGGTCCGCATTCCCGAATCCGCCACCGGGACTCCGGCGCCGTCGAACTCGGACTCACCTCGGTGAATTCCGTACGCCAGGACGTGGACACCGGCGACGATCTGCGGGCCGCGCTGGCCCTGGGGGTGGGGACACGGACGGCGACCGCCGTCGAGGGGCTGCTGATCGCGGGCCAGTAGGCTGCCGCCATGCAGGCGACCGCGTACACGTACGACGCCGGGACACGCAGCGGCAGTGTGCTGCTCGACGACGGCACCCCCGTTCCCTTCGACGCGCCGGCGTTCGACGCCGGCGGGCTGAGGCTGCTGCGGCCAGGACAGCGGGTGCGCATCGAGGTGGAGGGGGGAGGAAGCACTCCCCGGATCACGCTCGTCACTCTGCAGACCTTCTGAGCGCTCTCCGCACGGTCCGGACGCGCCGCGGGCCGGACTCCCTCGGGGAGTCCGGCCCGGCGCGTGAGTGCCCTCGCGCCCCTACTTGGTGCGGGCGGTGGCCTTCTTGGCGGTGGTGGTGCGCGCCGCCGACTTGCGGGCCGGGGCCTTTGTCGCCGCCGACGTCTTCTTGGCCGCCGGGGCCTTCTTGGCGGCGGTCTTCTTCGCCGTGGCCGTGGTCTTCTTGGCCGCCGCGGTCTTCGCGGTGGTCTTCTTGGCCGTGACCTTCTTCGCCGTCGCCGTGGTCTTCTTCGCCGGCGTCGCCTTCTTGGCCACGGTCTTCTTCGCCGTCGCCGCCTTCTTCGCGGTGGTGGCCTTCTTCGCCGCGGCCTTCTTGACCGTCGCGGCAGCACTGCCGCCGGTCAGGCTGCCCTTGGGCGCCTTCTTGACCGCGACCTCGCCACCACGGGGGAGCTTCTTCGAGCCGCTCACCAGGTCCTTGAAGCCCTGGCCCGCACGGAAGCGGGGAACGGACGTCTTCTTGACCCGAACCCGCTCGCCCGTCTGCGGGTTGCGGGCGTAACGGGCCGGACGGTCGACCTTCTCGAAGGATCCGAACCCGGTGACCGAGACCCGGTCCCCACTGACCGTCGCGCGGACGATGGCGTCCAGGACCGCGTCGACCGCCTCGGCGGCCTGCTGACGGCCACCGACCTTGTCCGCAATGGCTTCTACGAGCTGCGCCTTGTTCACGTCTTCCCCTTCGGAGACATTGCCAGAACGAAAGTGTTCAAGCTTTTTCGCACGTTAGGCAGATATATACCGCAAATCAAACACGAAACGGGCTAATCACCCTTGTGCCGCAACGAACTCGGGCTGTCACGGAGTTCCTCAGCGGTCCTCGTCGGGGATTCGACCCTCGTCGAGGTCCGCCGTGAAGCGTTCCAGCCGCCTTGTCGCGTCGGCGAGATCGTGCTTGGCCGCGGCCGTAATGACCAGCAGCTTCCGGGTCAGCGCCATCCGTACGCCCTCCGGGACTTGCAGTGCGCGCACTCTTGTGTGCGCTTCCTTCAGTTGGGCCGCGACCGCCGTGTAGAGCTCGAGTTGGCCGTCGTGTTCCATGCACAGATTGTGCCATCTGGGGCGAGTTGTCGCCTGCTCAGGGGGCAACTGCTGCCTCAAACGGCTTTCCGCGTCCACTTGGAAGCCGCGGTGTCAAGACCCGGGTACCCCATCAACACCCTTTCTAACATGGGAAGTTGAGAGGTCCGGACATGGTGCGCAGAAGGGGCCGGGGGCAGAAACAGCTGTACCCCCAATCGTGTCGATCGGGGGTACAGAAGGGGTGTTGCGGTGGCCGAAACCCTACTTGCGAAGGGCCTGACGGCTCAGGCCTTGCGGCTCAGACCTTGAGCGTCCACGGCTTGTGCGAGGGCCGCTTCGCCTCGTACGCCGAGATCTCGCCCTCGTTCTGCAGGGTGATGGAGATGTCGTCCAGCCCGTTCAGCAGCCGCCAACGGGCGTTCTCGTCGAGCTCGAAGGCCGCGGTGATGCCCTCGGCGCGCACCTCGCGGGACTCCAGGTCGACCGTGATCTCGGCCTCGGGGTCGTTCTCCGTCAGTTCCTGGAGCGCGTCCACGATGTTCTGCTCCAGAACCACTGTGAGCAGGCCGTTCTTGAGCGAGTTACCGCGGAAGATGTCGGCGAAGCGCGAGGAGATGACGGTCTTGAAGCCGTAGTTCTGCAGCGCCCATACGGCGTGCTCGCGCGAGGAGCCCGTACCGAAGTCGGGGCCGGCGACCAGGACCGTCGCGCCCTTGCGCTCGGGCCGGTTGAGGATGAAGTTCTCGTCCTTGCGCCAGGCCTCGAACAATCCGTCCTCGAACCCGTCCCGCGTGACCTTCTTGAGCCAGTGAGCAGGGATGATCTGGTCGGTGTCGACGTTGCTGCGGCGCAGCGGGACGGCCCGGCCGGTGTGCGTGGTGAATGCTTCCATGGCTGATCAGACTCCAGCGGGCGTACGGGCGTCGGCGTCGGACAGGTCGGCCGGGGAGGCCAGGTGGCCCAGTACGGCCGTCGCGGCGGCGACCTGCGGCGACACCAGGTGCGTACGGCCGCCCTTGCCCTGCCTGCCCTCGAAGTTGCGGTTGGAGGTGGACGCGGAGCGCTCACCGGGGGCCAGCTGGTCGGGGTTCATGCCCAGGCACATCGAGCAGCCCGCGTGCCGCCATTCGGCGCCGGCCTCCTTGAAGACCACATCCAGGCCCTCGGAGACGGCCTGGAGACCGACCCGCACCGAGCCGGGGACGACCAGCATCCGTACGCCGTCGGCGACTTTGCGGCCCCCGACGATCTCGGCGGCGGCACGCAGGTCCTCGATACGGCCGTTGGTGCACGAACCTACGAAGACGGTGTCCACCTTGATGGAGCGCAGCGACTGCCCGGCCTCCAACCCCATGTATTCCAGGGCCTTTTCGGCGGCGAGGCGCTCCGAAGCGTCTTCGTACGAAGCGGGGTCGGGGACGTGGGCCGAAAGCGGCGCGCCCTGACCGGGGTTGGTGCCCCAGGTGACGAACGGCGACAGCGCGGCGCCGTCGATGACGACCTCCGCGTCGAATTCCGCGTCGTCGTCGGTGCGCAGTGTCTTCCAGTACTCCACGGCCGCGTCCCAGTCCGCGTCCTCGGGCGCGTGCGGGCGGCCCTTGAGGTACTCGAAGGTGGTCTCGTCGGGGGCGATCATGCCCGCGCGGGCGCCGGCCTCGATCGACATGTTGCAGATGGTCATCCGGGCCTCCATCGAGAGCTTCTCGATGGCGGGACCGCGGTACTCCAGGATGTAGCCCTGTCCGCCGCCCGTACCGATCTTCGCGATGATCGCGAGGATGAGGTCCTTGGCGGTGACACCGTCGGGCAGTTCGCCGTCGACCGTGATGGCCATGGTCCTGGGGCGGGCCAGCGGCAGCGTCTGGGTGGCCAGCACATGCTCGACCTGCGAGGTGCCGATGCCGAACGCCAGCGCGCCGAAGGCACCGTGCGTGGAGGTGTGGGAGTCGCCGCAGACGACGGTGGTGCCCGGCTGGGTCAGCCCCAGCTGCGGTCCCACGACGTGGACGACGCCCTGCTCGACGTCGCCCAGCGGGTGCAGCCGCACGCCGAAGTCGGCGCAGTTCTTGCGCAGCGTCTCCAGCTGGACCCGGGAGACCGGGTCGGCGATGGGCTTGTCGATGTCGATGGTCGGGGTGTTGTGGTCCTCGGTCGCGATGGTGAGGTCGAGGCGCCGCACCTTACGGCCGTTCTGGCGCAGACCGTCGAAGGCCTGCGGGCTGGTCACCTCGTGCAGCAGGTGCAAGTCGATGAAGAGGAGGTCGGGCTCGCCCTCGGCGCGCCGGACGACGTGGTCGTCCCAGACCTTCTCCGCGAGTGTCCTACCCATCGCTTTCCCTCCGGCCGGCCGGTGCGGGCGCCGGCCCATCTAGATAGAGATCTTGTGGAGGCGACCGCCCGTACCCCTTGTCCGGGCAACCACCGCCGGGCCCGTTGGTCGGCGGGCCGCTGTGTCTTCCAGAGTGGCGCGTTCCACCGGAAAATGAACTTGCGTTTCACAGAGTGAGACGCGAGTATCGTTGCATGGACAACAGTAGCGGCGTCGGCGTTCTGGACAAGGCAGCCCTTGTCCTGAGCGCTCTGGAGTCCGGTCCGGCCACCCTCGCGGGTCTGGTCGCGGCGACCGGACTGGCACGACCCACGGCACATCGTCTCGCCGTGGCACTGGAACACCACCGCCTGGTGGCGCGCGACATGCAGGGCCGTTTCATTCTCGGCCCCCGCCTGGCGGAGCTGGCCGCGGCCGCCGGCGAGGACCGCCTCCTGGCGACCGCGGGCCCGGTACTCACCCATGTCCGCGATCTGACGGGCGAGAGCGCGCAGCTCTACCGCCGCCAGGGCGACATGCGCATCTGCGTCGCCGCGGCCGAGCGCCTCTCGGGCCTGAGGGACACGGTCCCGGTCGGCTCGACGCTCACGATGAAGGCGGGCTCGTCGGCCCAGATCCTGATGGCGTGGGAGGAGCCGGAGCGCCTGCACCGCGGTCTCCAGGGCGCCCGCTTCACGGCGACAGCGCTGTCGGGCGTACGCCGCCGGGGCTGGGCCCAGTCCATCGGCGAGCGCGAACCGGGCGTCGCCTCGGTCTCCGCCCCCGTCCGGGGCCCGTCGAACCGCGTGGTCGCCGCCGTCTCGGTCTCCGGCCCCATCGAACGCCTGACCCGCCACCCCGGCCGCATGCACGCCCAGGCGGTCATCGACGCGGCGGCCCGCCTCTCGGAGGCCCTGCGCCGCACGAGCTGACCCCCGACACCAATGTCAGAGAGGGTCGGCCTCAACGCCGCGGCAGACCTTCACCGGCAGACACGCCCGCTCTTCAGGGGCGCGGGGCTGTATCGATCTGCGGCTCCGACCGGTGAGCGAACCGCTCCTTGCCGGACCGCCCCCGCCGCTCCACCGGCAGCACCCCGTGAGCCGCCGCCAGCCCGAACGTCGGCATATCCGCGTAGATGGACTCGTAGGACCCCTCAGGCACGACATACGTCTCGTGCCACAGTCCCACATGCTGCCGGACCTTCCCCTCCCGCTCCTTGCGGTTGAGTCTCGCCCACGCCTTGTGGTGGAACATGTCCGACGCCGAGGCGTACGCGTACAGCTTCTCCCTGGACTCCCAGTACTGGACGACGTAGTACGTGCGCGGCGACGCCGTCAGCAGGACATGCTTCAGCAGCCCGCGCGAAGGGTCCTTCGCCAGCTCCCGCAGCATCCGCGGCATGGCCGTGAACACCGGGAACCAGTGGTGCACGGCCCAGAAGTGGTTGATGCGCATCCCGATGAGCAGAACGACGACATCCCCCTCGGCTGCCGCTGTCGTACGGCCCTCGTTGGGCTTCGCGAACATGAGACCTCCCCCGTCGGGACTGCGCGTCCCGTTGGCTAGCGGCACTATCCGACCACCGCGTGCTTGGATCGTGCCGTTGTCCGAGGAAAGGCACAAGGCATGCGGCTGGCCGAGTTGAGCGAGCGCAGCGGTGTGTCCACCGCGACGATCAAGTACTACCTGCGCGAAGGCCTGTTGGCGCCCGGCCGGCAGATCAACACCACGACCGCGGAGTACGACGAGGGTCATCTGCGCCGACTGCGACTGGTGCGCGCGATGATCCAGGTGGGCCGCATCCCCGTCGCCACCGCCCGTGAGGTGCTCGGCCACATCGACGACGACTCCCTGGGCCGCACGATCCGCCTGGGCGCGGCCCTGTGGGCGTTGCCTCAGGGCGCCGAGCCCGACGAGGAGGACCCTGCCGTGGCCGCCGCCCGCCGGGAGGTGGACCGGCTGCTGGCGAGCCTCGGCTGGGAGACCGCGCGGGAGCTGAGCCCCCTCTCCCCCGTACACCGCTCGCTGGTGGTGGCGGTGGCCGCGCTGATCCGGCTGGGGTATCCCTGGGACGCCGAACTGATGGCGCCGTACGCGGAGTTGATGCACCAGGTGGCGAGACGGGACCTGGACTATCTGGAGACGCACGCGTCGGACGCGGAACGGGTCGAGACGGCGGTCGCGGCGACCGTGCTCTTCGAACCGGTGCTCACGGCTCTGCACCGGCTGGCCCAGGAGGAGGAGTCCGCGCGACGGTACGGGCTGTAGGAAGCGGGCGGCTGGACACATGGCCGCAGCACGGCCGCACATGGCCGAACACGCAAAACGGCCCCCCGCCGAAGCGGAGGGCCACTGTGCCTGACGTACCCCCGACCGGATTCGAACCGGCGCTACTGCCGTGAGAGGGCAGCGTGCTAGGCCGCTACACAACGGGGGCAAGGATCTTGCAGGCGCTTAAAACCACACCGGCGCAGATCTGAGCTGGTCTACCTGGACTCGAACCAAGAATGACGGTACCAGAAACCGTAGTGTTGCCAATTACACCATAGACCAAGGCAATTCAAGGTAAAGCGTACCCCCGACCGGATTCGAACCGGCGCTACTGCCGTGAGAGGGCAGCGTGCTAGGCCGCTACACAACGGGGGCCCTAGCGATCCTGCATGAGAGTCAGCGGGTGCGACCCGGTCTGACCCTCCGGGAAGGATCTGTACCCCCGACCGGATTCGAACCGGCGCTACTGCCGTGAGAGGGCAGCGTGCTAGGCCGCTACACAACGGGGGCTGGTGTGGATTCTGATCTCCACGGGTGCAGATTTGAAGCAATCTGCGAGCTGGCCTACCTGGACTCGAACCAAGACTAACGGAACCAGAAACCGTCGTGCTGCCAATTACACCATAGGCCACTGGAACGCGAGCCCCTGCGGAGCTCCTGCTCTAGCGTGCGCCTCCGGTTCCCGGCCTTTCGGCCCGCTCTCCGGCGGCGCAGGAAGAACATTACCCGAAGGTGGACGGCGCTCCAAAACGGGTATCGGCGCCGAGGATCGCCGGGAGTTCGGCGAGGGAGGCGATCCGGTGCGGGCGCGCGGCGGCTTCCTCGACGACGGCGGGGCCGCCCCGGTCGATCCACACGGACAGCATTCCGGCGTCGACGGCGCCCCGTCCGTCGATCTCCGGGTGGTCGCCGACGTACGCCACCTGCTCCGGCGGCAGGCCCAGGGCGTCGCAGGCGGCATGGAAGGCCTGGGCGTCGGGCTTGTGGAAGCCCAGCTCGGCCGCGCACAGGACGGCCTCGAAGCGGTCGCGTACGCCGAGCACGCGCAGCTTGCGGTCCTGGACTCGGATGCTGGAGTTGGAGAGCACCCCGTGCCGGTGGCTGCCGGCGAGGAGGTCGAGGACGGGCAGTACGTCCGGGAAGAGCGCCCAGGCCGCCTCGTAGTGCCCGATGTAGCGGTCGAACCAGGCGTCGGCCCCGGCGTCGGTCAGCTCCTCGCCCAGGAACATCCGCACCCGCTCCCGGCGCTGCCCCAGGAAGTCGATCTCCCCCGCCGCGAACCGCGCCCACTGCCGGTCGGTGACCTCCCGCCAGCGGACAAGGGCGTCCTCGACGGTCGCGTACCCGTCGAGCAGACCCTCTGCCGCGAGCTGCTCCCGCATGCCCACGCGGTCCGCCGTGGTGTAGTCGAAGATCGTGTCGTCGATGTCCCAGACCACGGCTCGGATCGTCATGACACCGACGGTACCGCCGAGCGGCTGGGGGGCCGGGGGTTATCCCCCGAGAGATGCAGCGTCGAAGATCGTGTCGTCGATGTCCCGGACCACGGCTCGGATCGTCATGACACCGACGGTAGCGGCACCTGCGCGGAGGGCGGCGCCCGGATCGGACGCCGCCCTCCCAAGTGCCTTGACTACGCGGCTAGTCTGGCCAGTGCCGCGTCGATGCGGGCCATGGTCTTCTCCTTGCCCAGGACTTCCAGGGACTCGAAGAGCGGCAGGCCGATCGTGCGGCCGGTGACGGCTACGCGGACCGGGGCCTGGGCCTTGCCGAGCTTGAGGCCGTGCGCCTCGCCGGCGGCCAGGACGGCCTCCTTCAGGGACTCGGCGGAGGACCAGTCGGCAGCCTCCAGCTTCTCCCTCGCCGTGATCAGCAGGGCGTCGCTGCCCTCCTTCATCGCCTTCGCCCAGGACGCCTCGTCGGAGGCCGGCTCGGGCAGGAACAGGAAGTCGACGTTGTCCGTGATCTCCGAGAGGACCTTGATACGGGTCTGGGCGTGCGGGGCGATCGCCTGCCACTTCGTCTCGTCGAAGTCCTCCGGCGCCCAGGGGGCGAAGGGGGCCCCGAGCCAGGGCGCGCAGCGCTCCGTGAAGTCCTTCACATCCAGCAGCCGGATGTGGTCGGCGTTGATCGCCTCGCACTTCTTCAGGTCGAAGCGGGCCGGGTTGGGGTTCACGTCCGACACGTCGAAGGCGGCGACCATCTCGTCGATCGTGAAGATGTCCTGGTCGCCCGAGAGCGACCAGCCCAGGAGGGAGAGGTAGTTGAGGAGGCCCTCGGGGAGGAAGCCGCGTTCCCGGTAGAGGTTCAGCGACGACTCCGGGTCGCGCTTGGAGAGCTTCTTGTTGCCCTCGCCCATGACGTACGGCAGGTGGCCGAAGGCGGGCACGGACTTCGCGATGCCCAGTTCCGTCAGCGCCCTGTACAGGGCGATCTGCCTCGGCGTCGACGACAGCAGGTCCTCGCCGCGCAGGACGTGCGTGATCTCCATCAGCGCGTCGTCGACCGGGTTGACCAGCGTGTACAGGGGCGCGCCGTTGGCTCGTACGATCCCGTAGTCCGGGACGTTCTCCGGCGTGAACGTCAGTTCGCCGCGGACCAGGTCCGTGAAGGTGATCGTCTCGTCGGGCATCCGGAAGCGGACGATCGGCGTGCGGCCTTCGGCGGTGTACGCCGACACCTGCTCGTCGGTCAGCTCGCGGCAGTGGCCGTCGTAGCCGGAGGGCTTGCCGGCCGCTCGGGCGGCGTCGCGGCGGGCGTCCAGCTCCTCGGTGGAGCAGTAGCAGTGGTACGCGTGGCCCGCTTCCAGGAGCCTGGCCGCCACGTCCTTGTAGGTGTCCATCCGCTGCGACTGGCGGTACGGGGCGTGCGGGCCGCCGATCTCGGGGCCCTCGTCCCAGTCGAAGCCCAGCCAGCGCAGCGAGGTCAGCAGCTGCTCGTACGACTCCTCGGAGTCGCGGGCCGCGTCGGTGTCCTCGATGCGGAAGACGAACGTGCCGCCGGTGTGGCGGGCGTACGCCCAGTTGAAGAGGGCCGTGCGGACCAGGCCCACGTGGGGGTTACCGGTGGGCGACGGGCAGAACCGTACTCGGACGGCGGGGACGGGTGCGCTAGCCACGCTTGACAACCTTGTTGGTGAGAGTGCCGATGCCTTCGATGGTGACGGCGACCTCGTCGCCGACGGTGAGCGGTCCGACGCCTGCCGGGGTGCCCGTGAGGATCACGTCGCCGGGGAGCAGCGTCATGGCCTCGGTGATGTTGACGATCAGGTCCTCGATGGAGTGGATCATCTCGCTGGTGCGGCCCAGTTGGCGTTGCTCGCCGTTGACCGTGAGCTGGATCGTGAGGTCGGACGGGTCGAGGTCCGTCTCCACCCAGGGGCCGAGGGGGCAGCTGGTGTCGAAGCCCTTCGCCCGGGCCCACTGCTTCTCGCGCTTCTGGACGTCACGCGCGGTGATGTCGTTGGCGCAGGTGTAGCCGAGGATGACGTCCTTGACGCGCTCGCGCGGGACCTCGCGACACATCCGGCCGATGACCACGGCGAGTTCGGCCTCGTGGTGCAGTTCCTCGGTGAAGGAGGGGTACTGGATGTTGTCGCCGGAGCCGATCACCGAGGTGGACGGCTTGAAGAAGGCGAACGGGGCGTCGGGCACCTCGTTGCCCAGTTCCCGCGCGTGCTCCGCGTAGTTGCGGCCGTAGGCGACGACCTTGTTGGGGAGCACCGGCGGCAGCAGGCGGACCTTGTCGAGGGGGACCTTCGTGCCGGAGAGCTCGAAGTCGGCGAACGGGATGCCCTTGATGATGTCGAGGACTAGTTCGTCCGGCTTGTCGCCCTCGACCGCGCCGAAGGCGACGTTCCCGTCGATGGAGAATCTGGCGATGCGCACGGGATTCCTGCGCCCCTCTGCTGGTCCGGCTGGAGTCTGACGGTCCAGGCTAACGCGCCACGGGCGGGCGCCTCGCGCAATAGAGCGAGGGCGCCCATGACCTTCGTACGCCGGGAACCGGGCACGAGGGGCACAGGCGCCCTTGACACACAGACATTCGCGGTGTCCGCCCTGAGTAACGGGGCGGTGATCGCGCGTACTACTCCGCGACGGAGGCCGCGACCGGGGCGTCCATGAGAATGGTGCGGCGGGGGTTGGCGGTCTGTGCGGGGAGGTCTACGGAGTGCTCCGGCTGCTCGACGGGCGACAGTTCGTCGGCGTCGGTCAGGTGCGCCAGCGTCGTGCGGCGCGGGTTTGCGATGTTGTGGAACATCGTCGTCGTCTTCACTGTTAGTAGTCCTCGACCCTGTCGTGTCCGGGCGCCCGGACAGGCGGGAAGCCGTCGGTCGCGCACGGGTTGTCGGATTTGCGATCTCTGTAAAGCGTCAGGCTAAACATGTGATCCCCCGGCGAAGTCATGGAGACCCCCCGAACGGCGTGTGAGTTTGCTCACGAATCAATGGGCAAAACGGTCAATTCCGACCCTCGACCCCCATCCACGAAACGGACATTGCCTCACTGAAGCTCTCATTCCGCTCCTGATCATGGCGACCTGGACACCGTGACTATCCATGCGACTCGTGGGATTTCGTCCGGTATGAGGGGAATCGCTTTCCACACCTCGTGACACGACGCTCACGAGGCGTCATCGTCGTCACACCGTGACCCATTGGCCTTGTTGGAGATCCGGCACTGTGCTGGAATTCCACGGACCGCCGCGGGACACGAGCCGGCGCACAGGGGGCGCGAACGCAGCGCCGAGCGGCGGCACGTTAGGGGGAACCGCGCCGGGTTACTCACGACCACCATGGGGGGCGTATTTCAGGGCGCCCCCTATACGCCGACACCGTCCGTCCGTTCACGCGGAAGGGCGCCTGGTCCAGAGGTTGCGACGCTAGTGCAGGGACGTTTCAAGAGGGATGGCAGCGCTTCGGCGGAGCCGGAGCCACACAACGGAGCCGGTAACGGTTCCTCCCCCCAGCACGCCCAGAACGCGGGCCAGGCAGCTCTGTCCGGCGACAACGGCGAGCGGTCGACGCGCCCCGGCAGTGGTGCGCCCGGCGGCAAGGGCTCGGCATCCGGTGGGCCCGCGCCCGCCACGCCGCCCGCGAAATCCGCCAAGGGGCCGACCGGCCCCGGTGCGCGAATAGCCCTGCGCAACTGGCGTATCTCAACCCGTCTGGTCTCGCTGCTCGCACTCCCCGTGGTCGCGGCGACCTCGCTCGGCGCGCTGCGCATCAGCGACAACATGGACGACATCCAGCAGCTCGACAACATGCGGCTGCTGACGGACATCACCAAGCAGGCGACCGAGCTGTCCGCCGCGCTCCAGGAGGAGCGCGACCAGTCGGCCGGTCCGCTCGTGCACGGTGCGTCGGCCAGTGACCCCGGTGTCAAGGGCGTACGCGACAAGACCGACCGGGCCCTCGCCAACTTCATCGACGGCTCCGAGGAGATCGACACCGCCAGCAAGAGCGGCACCCTCGAGGGCGTCCGCGACAGCCTGGTGGGTCTCGTCGCCGAGCTGAGCAAGCTCAGCGAGATCCGCAGCAACGCCTACGAGGACCGGGCCAACTCGACGCAGACGGTCGAGTCCTACCACCGGCTCGTCACCCAGCTGCTCGACCTCTCCCAGGACATGGCCGAGGCGACCAGCAACCCCGAGATGATCACGCGTACCCGCTCGCTGGCCGCCTTCTCCTCGGCCAAGGAGTACGCGTCCATCCAGCGCGCGGTCATCGCGGCGGCGCTGCCCGAGGACAACAAGACGCTCGGCAAGCTGTCGGAGAACGACCGGCTCTACGCCGAGTCGGCGCTGAACAGCCAGGACTCCGAACTCGACAGCTTCAAGAGTATCTACGGCGGCGGCTCCGAGGATCTCCTCAAGTCGATCGACGACGGCAGCCCGACGATCACGGCGGCGGACCTCTACGCCAAGCGCATCCTGCAGAGCAGGGACGGTATCCAGGGGCTGCAGAGGCGCTCCTACAAGGACTGGATCGACGACGACTCGGCGAAGATCCAGCAGATGAAGACCATCGAGATCACGCTGCTCAACCAGATGGAGCAGAAGGCTCGTGAGCTTCGCAACGAGGCCGAGCAGGAAGCGATCATCTCCGGTGCGCTGATCCTGCTCGTGCTCGGTGTCTCGCTGGTCGGCGCCTTCGTCGTCGCCCGGTCCATGATCCGCTCGCTGCGCCGCCTCCAGGACACCGCGACCAAGGTCGCCCAGGAACGGCTGCCCGAGCTGGTCAAGCAACTGTCCGAGTCCGACCCGCAGGACGTCGACACGTCCGTCGAGTCGGTCGGTGTGCACTCCCGGGACGAGATCGGCCAGGTGGCCGCGGCCTTCGACGACGTGCACCGCGAGGCCGTCCGACTTGCCGCCGAGCAGGCCCTCCTGCGAGGCAACGTCAACGCGATGTTCACCAACCTCTCGCGCCGTTCCCAGGGCCTCATCCAGCGTCAGCTGTCGCTCATCTCCGAACTGGAGTCCCGCGAGGCCGACCCGGACCAGCTGTCCTCCCTCTTCAAGCTCGACCACCTCGCGACCCGTATGCGCCGGAACGGCGAGAACCTTCTCGTCCTCGCCGGTGAGGAGCCCGGCCGCCGCTGGACCCGCCCGGTCCCGCTGGTCGACGTGCTGCGCGCCGCGGCCTCCGAGGTGGAGCAGTACGAGCGCATCGAGCTCTCCTCGGTCCCGACCACCGAGGTCGCCGGCCGGGTCGTCAACGACCTCGTCCACCTGCTCGCCGAGCTGCTGGAGAACGCCACGTCGTTCTCCTCCCCTCAGACCAAGGTCAAGGTCACCGGTCACGCGCTGCCCGACGGCCGCGTCCTGATCGAGATCCACGACACCGGTATCGGCCTCTCGCCCGAGGACCTCGCGGCGATCAACGAGCGGCTCGCCGCGCCGCCCACCGTGGACGTGTCGGTCTCCCGCCGCATGGGTCTGTTCGTGGTCGGCCGCCTCTCGCAGCGCCACGGCATCCGGATCCAGCTGCGTCCGTCCGACTCGGGTGGTACGACCGCGCTGGTCATGCTCCCCGTCGATGTCGCCCAGGGCGGCAAGAAGCCCGCTCCGGCCGGCAAGGGCGGCCAGGGCGCTCCCGCCGTGGGCGGTCCCGCCGCCGCGCAGGCCGCCGCCGGTGTGGCCGCGGCTCGCCGGGGCGGTGGCCAGGGTTCTCCCGCCGG
>NZ_JAAGLT010000004.1 GCF_010548275.1 Streptomyces sp. SID12488 | reverse complement strand
TGCACACTGCAACTTCACTACTGCTGCCCGGCAGTTCGTGTCTGCCAGGCCCTGCTGTCTCTCTGGGCTACGAGAGAAACCATAACCAGACCCACCACCGAATGTCTACTCCGGTCGACATAGATTTCCGCGCCTTCGACGGTGAGGCAATCGACCTCAACCAGCAACGGGAAGGTGACCGTGCGACGCCGACACCGGGCACTGGGTCGCCGCGTCGATGTACGTCTTGGTGATGTCGGTGATGAAGTCGCGGCTGCTGTCCGGGGCGAGTGCCCGGGTCTGGAGGTGGTCGTAGATCACGCTGTAGTGCCGTACGTCGGACGGCTTCTCCAGGTAGAGATCGCTGGTGAACCGTTCCAGGTACACCAACCCCGCCTCGGGACTGTCGGCGGACTGCAGGATGGAGAACTGTCCTGACAGGCCCGGGTGAGCGCCCGCCGCGTAGGGAAGGATCTGCACCGTGACGTGCGGCTCCGCACTGAGTGCCTTCAGATGCTCCAGTTGTTCACGCATGACGTCCGGGCTGCCGACGACGCAGCGCAGTGCCGACTCGTTGAGGATGGCCCACAGACGCAGCGGACAGGCCGGGTCGTAGATCCGGTGCTGACGGCGCAGCCGCACCTTGAGGCGCGTGGCGGCCTGTTCGGCAGTGAGCCGAGGGATCGTTTCCGCAAGGATGGCGTGGGCGTAGGCGGGGGTCTGCAGCAGATCGGGCACCACTATGGGCGCGTGCGTGTGCAGGGAAACGGCGTCTGTCTCCAGGCCGATGTAGACACTGTCGGAGAGGTCGCCATAGGTGTGCCACCAGCCCCGCTGACCGGATTCCCTGGCCATCTCCATCAGGGAGTCGATGACCTGCTGGTCCGTCACCTCGTAGATCGCGCACAGGTCGCGCACATCGCGGGGGCTGATGGCACGGTTGCCGTTCTCCAGATGACTGATCTTGGGCTGCGAGACCATGAGCCGCGCAGCCACTTCCGTGCTCTTGAGCCCGCTGGCAACGCGGAGCCGGCGAAGCTCGGCTCCGAGACGGCGTCTCCTGACGGTGGGGTTGGTCTTCGCCGTCACGGGCGGGGTACCTCCGGATCCAAATGGCTGTATCGGCACGCAGGTTGCCACGGCACGGGGGGTGTTGATCACGCGCAATGCCGCCGCGATCGCCGACAGCTGAAACGGATTCTTACCTTGGCAATTGCCTTGGTTCGAGCGGCACAAGAGCCTCCGCCGTTGGATGTCGGCCACCACACAACGGATCGCGCGGGTCAGAAGATACGAGGGTGTCCGATCCACCCGTCACCCTCGCCCCTCGCCCCTCACCCGTCACCCGCGGGGAGCCGGACGGTGAACGTGGTCGATCCCGGGCCGCTCTCAAGGGTGACGCCGCCGCCGTGGGCCTCCGCCACCGCTGCCACGATCGACAGCCCGAGGCCGGTGCCGGTGCCATGACCAGAGCCCTCGGTGCGGCGGCGGTCCGCGTGGGTGAAGCGTTCGAAGACCTTGGGCCGGATGTCGGCGGCGACGCCCGGTCCGTCGTCGTGGACCTTCAGCAGCACCGTCGCCTTGTCCTCGCTCTCCAGCGAGATCGTCACCGTGCTGCCGACGGGAGTGTGCAGACGCGCGTTGGCCAGCAGGTTGGCCAGCACCTGATGGAGCCGGTGGGCGTCACCCGTCACCGTCACCGGCTCCTCGGACAGTTCCAGGGTCCAGCGGTGTCCGGGGCCCGCGGCCTGCGCGTCCGTCACCGCGTCCAGGACCAGACGGGTCAGGTCGACGGGCAGCCGTTCCAGGGGGCGACCCGCGTCCAGGCGGGCCAGGAGCAGCAGGTCGTCGACCATCTCGCCCATGCGGGCCGCCTCGGCCTCGATGCGCTCCAGGGCCCGCACCACCTTCGGCGGCACCGGGCCGGGGTGCAGCAGCGCCAGTTCGGCGTGACCCCGGACCGAGGCCACGGGCGTACGCAGCTCGTGGCTGGCGTCTGCGGCGAAACTGCGCAGCCGTTCCTCGCTCGCGTGCCGCTTGGTCAGCGCGTCCTCGACATGCCCGAGCATCAGGTTGAAGGCGCTGCCGACGCGTCCCACCTCACTGCGCGGATCGGCCTCGGGCGCGCGCGGCCACAGCCCCACCTCACCGCTGGAGAGCGGCAGTTCACTGACCCGGGTGGCGGTCGCGGCCACCCGGCTGAGCGGTCGCAGCGACCAGCGCACCCACAAGGCTCCCGCGACGCCGGCGACGGCGAGGGCCGCGCCCAGGACGACCGCGGCGACCAGTTCCAGCCGGTGCACGGCGGCCTCCACGGACTCCGTGGGCAGCCCGGTGACCAGGACGTCCCCGTCCCTGCCCTCGGTCGCCATCATGCGGTAGTCGTCCAGCGTCGAGAGGTCGACCGTGTGTCCCTCGCCGTCGGCGGGCAGCCCGGCGAGCCGTCTCCGGTCCCGCGCGCTCAGCGCGACGGTCACCGTGCCCGTACCCCTGCCGGAAGCCACCACCGCCGCGTTGGTGACCATGCCGTCGACCAGCCGGGCGCCGAAGGTCCCGGCGGCCTGGCGGCGGGTGTCGCCGTCGCCGCCCTCGTCGCCATCGTGGTCGGACGGCAGCGGCAGCGGGCCGCCGTGTTCCAGGCTCGCCGGGAACCGTACGCCCGCCTCGCGCAGCTGCTGGTCGAGCCGGCCGGTGAGGAAGCCGTTCAGCTCGACCACCGCCGCCACCCCGACGGCCGCGCAACTCACCGCGAGCAGCACGACGAGACCGGCGGTGAGCCGCGCCCGCAGCGTATGCGGGCGGGGCAATCGCGGCAGCCACCCGCGCGCCCTCACCGGGCCACCGGCTTGAGCACGTATCCGGCGCCCCGCACCGTGTGGATCATGGGCGGGCGGCCCGCGTCCACCTTCTTGCGCAGGTAGGAGATGTACAGCTCGACAACATGGGCCTGGCCGCCGAAGTCGTACGACCAGACGCGGTCGAGGATCTGCGCCTTGCTGAGCACCCGGCGCGGGTTGCGCATGAGGAAGCGAAGCAGTTCGAACTCCGTCGGGGACAGCTCGACGAGTTCGCCGCCCCGCGTGACCTCGCGGGCCTCCTCGTCCATGACGAGGTCGCCGACGGTCAGCCGAGGCCCGTCCTCCGTCTGCCTGGCCATGCCGGCCCGGCGCACCAGCCCGCGCAGCCGCGCGACGACCTCCTCCAGGCTGAACGGCTTCGTCACGTAGTCGTCGCCGCCCGCCGTGATGCCGGCGATCCGGTCCTCGACGGCGTCCCGCGCCGTCAGGAAGAGCACGCACACGTCGGGGCGTACGGCGTGCAGCGAGCGCAGCACGGCGAAGCCGTCGGTGTCCGGGAGCATGACGTCGAGGACGACGGCGTCGGGCAGCAGTTCGCGTGCCTCGGTGACGGCCGAGACGCCGTCGCCCGCCGTGCGGACCTCCCAGCCCTCGTAGCGCAGGGCGCCGGAGAGGACCTCCGCGAGGTCGGGGTCGTCGTCGACGACGAGGACCCGGAGCGGAGTGCCGTCGGTCCGGGTCAGCGTGGGGCGGCCGAAGCCGCGGGGGCGGGGAGTGTTCATCTCGGTTACCAGGATGCGGTCTCGCCGCGTCCCCGGCCGCTTTCCCCACCTCTGAGTTCCCTCTGAGTCCGCTCTGCGCCCGCCATCGCCACGGACCACCCGACCGCCCTTCCCACCTGCGGGTTCGGCCGTGCGGCGGGCCTCGCGCTGAGAGGGGGCTCAGAGGTTGCGTCGGCACAGTGTCGTTCCGGACGCCCAGAGGGACGTACCACCGTACCGACGTACCGACAGCCGAAGGGACACGCGGATGACGACGGCGTACGCGCAACGAAGGGTCGCCCCCGCGCCTCCCGCGGCACGGCGCTCCCCCGCCGGGCCGGTGCTCGCCGTCCTGTGGGCCGGCGCCGCCGCCCTGATCGCCCTGTGGTGGCACGACACGGGCTCGGTCGTCGGTACGGCGGGCTGGCTTACCGGGGCCGGCCGGATCGCGGGACTGCTGTGCGGGTACGCGTGTGCCGTCCTCGTCGGTCTGATGGCCCGCGTCCCGCTGCTGGAGCGGCGGATCGGGGCGGACCGGGTGACGCGCTGGCACGCCAGGGCGGGCCGCTACACGGTCTGTCTGCTGGTGGCGCACATCGTGCTGATCCTCCTCGGGTACGCCGCCCAGGACGGCTCCTCGTTCCTGGACGAGGCGCTCACCGTGGTCCTGGACTACCCGGAGATGCTCAAGGCCACCGCCGGTACCGTCATCCTGTTCGCCGTCGGGATCGTCTCCGCCCGCGCGGTACGCCGCCGGGTCGCCCATGAGTTCTGGTACTACCTGCACCTGCTCACGTACGCCGCGATCTTCCTCGCCTTCGGCCACCAGCTCGCCCTGGGCTCCGACTTCACCGGCAACGGGCCCGCCCAGGCCGCCTGGTACGCGCTGTACCTGGGCGTCGCCGCCCTGGTGGTGTGGTTCCGGATCCTCGCCCCGGTACGGCTCAACCTGCGGCACCGGCTGCGCGTCGACTCCGTGCACCGGGAGGCCCCGGGCGTGTACTCCGTCGTCATCGCCGGCCGGCGACTGGACGGGATGGGCGTACTGCCGGGGCAGTTCCTGCGCTGGCGGTTCCTCACCGAGGGCATGCGCTGGACGTCCACGCCGTACTCCCTGTCGGCGCCGCCGCGCCCCGGCCTGCTGCGCATCACCGTCAAGGCGCTCGGCGACCACAGCGCCGCCGTGTCCCTGCTGCGGCCCGGCACCCGGGTGTGGGCGGAGGGCCCCTACGGGGCGCTGACCGCCGACCGGCAGACCTCGCACAAGTCCCTGCTGATCGCGGGCGGCGCCGGCATCACCCCGCTGCGGGCCCTGTTCGAGACACTGCCCGGCGACGTCACCCTCCTCTACCGCGCCCGCACGAACGAGGACCTCGCCCTGGGCGGGGAACTGGAGGCCGTCGCACGGTGGCGTGGGGCGAGAGTGCTCTACGCGCTCAACGGCCCGGACGGCCGGCGCCCCGACCTCTCGGCCCGCTCCCTGCGCGCGGCCGTGCCCGACCTGGACACCCACGACGTCTACCTGTGCGGCCCGCACGGATTCGCACGGGACCTGTACGAGGCGCTGCGCGCCGCCGGGGTCCCCGACCGCCGTATCCACCACGAGTCCTTCGAGCTGTGAGGCCCCCTTGCACACCTTGAGAAAGAACCGTCCACTGCGCCGCATCGCACTGGCGAGCGCCGCGACCGTCTCCGGCATGGTGCTGCTGCTGTCGCTGAAGCCGCACACGACACCGGCCGCCGTCACCGCCGGGTCGGCGAGCTCCCCCGCGCCGTCCGGCAGTTCCAGCAGTTCCAGCAGTTCCAGCGGCTCTGCCACCGGCACCCGTACTCTCACCGGCGACTCGGTCCAGACCCGCTACGGCCCCGTCCAGGTCCGTGTCACTCTGACGAACGGGAAGCTCACCGACGTCACCGCGGTCACCTACCCGCAGGAGAACCCGAGGGACCAGCAGATCAACTCGTACGCCGTCCCGCAGCTGACCAGGGAGGCGCTCACCGCCCAGAGCGCCGACATCGACACGGTCTCCGGAGCCACGTACACCAGCGACGGCTACCGCCAGTCACTCCAGTCGGCACTGGACTCCGCGGGCACCTGACAGCGCCCCGGGAGTCGCACTCCGGGACACATTCGATCGCCGAACGCTGCATGAATTGCTCGATGCCGGGGACTTGTTTCGGTCATACGATGACAAGTAGGTCGGCATGGTCAGGTGCTCGGGCCCAGGTCAGGGCCAGGGCCGTCGCACCGTCCGCCGGGGCGCGCAGACAGGGAGCAGGGCATGATCCGTTCAGCCGACATCCGCGAGTGGCGCAACCACGAGGTGATCGACGAGAAACAGCGCAGGATCGGCCTGCTCGAATCGGTCTACGTCGACACGACCACCGACGAACCCGCCATGGCCACCATCCGGACCGGGCTGCCCACCCGCCACCGCCTGGTCTTCGTCCCCCTCGACGACGTGGTCCTCGGACCGGGCTACGTCAAGGTCGCCTACGCCAAGACACAGGTGCGCAACGCCCCGTCGATCGGGACCGACGACGTGCTCCCCGCCGAGCAGGAGGCGGAGATCTTCAAGCACTACGGCCTGGCCTACCAGCCCGGAGCAGGGGGCGAACGTCAGCTCGCACGCCGCTGAACAGACGTACGCAACGCACACTTCACACACTTCACGCACGGCACAGAGGAGATGGTCCGGATGATGGCGCTCTTCCTTCTGCTGGTCCTGGTGGCCGTCGTCCTGGGAATCATCGGTGTGGCAGCCCATGGTCTGGGATATCTGCTGGCCATCGGTATCGTGATCTTCGCCGCCGACCTGATCTTCTTCGGGGCACGGCTGACCCGGCGCGTCAGGCGGCGGCCCGTGCGCTGACCGCGAAGCCGTACGGTGGGGGCGAACCCGGGACGTGGACGGACGGATCGTCGCGCCGGCCACGCGGCCGGGTTCCTGTCGGGGGGCCGTCGGACACTGGTCCGGCGGGTTTCCCCTGACGCGCCCGCGGGCTTCGGTGCGAGGCCGCCCTGACTCGAGGGCGGCGTGGTGGAGGGTACGGTGCCCGGTGCGGGTGACGAGTCGGGGTCAGGGTCGGGGTCACGGTCGGCGGCCGGGCCGAAGTTCTGGAGACAGGTCGTCGAGCGGCTGAGCACAGCCCTGTTGGTGGTCGGTCCGACCGGCCGGATCGACGCCGTCAACCCGGCCGCCGAGCGGCTGCTGGGCCGTACCGCCGCGGCGGTACGCGGGAAGGACGCCCACGACCTGCTGCACCGGGACGCGGCCGGCGGCACCCTCCCGCGCGAGCGGTGCCCGCTGCTCCGGGCGCTGGCCGGGAAGAGTGCCGCACGCGGTGACGGCTACAGCTGTCTGCGCGGCGACGGCCGCCTGGTCACGGTCTCCTGGTCCGCCTCTCCCCTGGTGGACGACGGTTCCTTCAAGGGCATGGCGGTGCTGCTCACCGACAGCGCCGACGGCACCGACAGCAGCGGCGACCCGGGCGCGCGTCGCGAAGGCGCCGCCTACACGAGCGCCCTGGAGGACCTCAACGAGCGGCTGACCCTGGTCGCGGAGATCACCGACGTACTGGGCCAGACCCTGGAGACCGACGAGGCTCTTGCCCGACTGGGCCGCCTGCTGGTCCCCCGCCTCGCCGACTGGGTCGCGGTGGACCTCCGGACCGGTTCCGGGCGGATCCACCGGGTGGCGGTGACCGGACCCGCGGGCCGGGACGCCGCGCTGGAGGGCGGGCGCGAGCGCCTTCCCAAGGCCGGGGAGCGGGAGGGTGACTGGTCGCCCCTCGTCCAGGTGCTGAACGGCGGTGATCCCGTACGGCAGGGCGTGCCGGAGATGGCCGCCGCCGCACCGCCCGGCTCCGGCCTGGCCGCCGTGCACAGCGACTTCCTGTGGACGGTGCGCGCGACGTCCGCCATCACGGTGCCGCTGGGCTCCGGCTCCGAACGGCAGATCACCGGCGCCCTGACGGTGGTGCGCACCGACCCGGCGCACCCCTTCGACGACGCCGATCTCGGGGTGGTGAGCGACATCGGCCGGCGGGTCGGCCTGGTCATCGACAACGCCCGCCGGTTCGGCCGCCAGCGGGCCGTCGCCGAGGCCATGCAGCGCAACCTGCTCGCCCCGCTGCCCCAGCCCGGCCGGCTGCGGCTGGCCGCCCGCTACCAGCCCGCCCCCGTCGGCTCCCAGGTCGGCGGCGACTGGTACGACGCTTTCGAGCTGAAGGACGGCACGCTCGCGCTGGTCATCGGCGACGTCGTGGGCCACGACCTGACGGCGGCGGCCGGGATGGCCCAACTGCACGGCATCCTGCGCTCGTTGGCCTGGGACCGCTCCGGGCCGCCGGGCACCGTCGTCGACCGTCTCGACGACGCCATGCCGGCCATCACCACCGTCCCCATGGCCACCCTCGTCCTCGCCCGGGTGGAAGGCCACCCGGACACGGGCCCGTGGACCCTGCGGTGGACCAGCGCCGGCCACCCCCCGCCGCTCCTGCTGACCCCCGGCGGGCACGCGCGGTACCTCGAAGCCGGGCAGGGCCTTCTCCTCGGCGCCCACCAGCGGGACGCCGAGAGCCGGCCGACCGCCACCCAGCCCCTGCCGCCTGGCTCCACCCTGCTGCTCTACACCGACGGCCTGATCGAGATCCCCGGCAGCGACCTCGACACCGGCCTGCGCCGCCTGCGCCGCCACGCCCTGGACCTCGCCCACGCACCCCTGGACACCCTGTGCGACCAGCTCCTGGCCCGGATGCCACCGGGCAGCACGGACGACGTGGCGCTCCTCGCGCTGCGGCTGCCGGAACTGTGACAGGGAAGGTGATCGGGCGGGACGAGGGCCGGTCGCGGCGCACTGTTCGGTGAGGACGCGCGGTGCCCGGCCGGCCTGCTCGTGCGTAACGCAGCCGGCGGAGAGTGCCGGGGCGCCGTCCTGTCCGTAGCCCGTACCTCAGACCAGTTCGAGTCGCCGTTCCGGTCGCGGCGCCGCCGCGGGTGTCGGCTCCCACCGTCTGGTGGTCCGTACGTACCCGTCGATCACCGAGAGCATCGCCAGAATGATCAGTGGCCCGAACACCCACGGATGTTCGGCTATCTCCGTCGACAGATAGCGATACGACACCAGGAGCGCGGCGAAGACCGTCGCTCCGTGGGCGACCAGCCAGGTCGCCGACCGGTCCCAGCCGCGTGCGAGCGAGCGCAGAGCCGCCTCGACCGTCAGCGCGAACACCACGCCGGCCACGAGGTCCGCGCCGTAGTGGTAGCCGAAGCCCAGCGTCGCGGTGAGCGTGGCGACCAGCCAGAACGTGCCCGCGAACCGCAGGAACCGTGGGCCCTTGCGGGAGTGGACGAAGATCACGGTGGCCCACGCCGTGTGCAGGCTGGGCATGCAGTTGCGGGGCGTGATCCCGTCGTACGGCATCGGGTGCGGGGTGGTGATCGGCAGCGGTGTGTTCGGCCACAGGTCGGCCACCGCCCAGTGTCCGCCGCCGGTGCCGAAGGCGCCGGAGCCGTAGGCGAAGACCGGTCCGACGACCGGGAAGATCATGTAGATGCCCGGTCCGAGAAGGCCGATCGCCAGAAAGGTGCGCACCACGTGATGGCGCGGGAAACGGCCTTCGGCGGCCACGTTGCGCAGCTGGTACAGCGCGACGCAGACCGCGGCGACCGCGAGCTGGATGTAGACCCAGTCGAGAAGATGGGTGCCGATCGGGCCCGTGGCCCTGACCATCCGGCCCACCAGCCACGACGGATCGCCCAGCGCGTGATCGGCGGTCGCCACGTACTGGTCGAGCACCATCGGGCGGGTCTTCGACGTGATCAGCAGCCAGGTGTCGCCCGCCTTGCGGCCGGCCACCAGCAGCAGGCCCAGCCCGACGCCCTTCAGCAACAGGAGCCGTTCCTGGCCGGTGCGGCGCGTGACGGCGATGACCGCGCAGCCCAGCATCACCCACAGGGCGCCGTTGCCGAAGGAGTGGCCGCCGTCCAACCTGGCGCCGGCCGCCACCCGCACCAGCACCAGCACGACGTCGATGCCGATGGCGACGCCGACCGCGATGAACCGTTCCCGCCAGGTGAGCACCACCATCGTCAACGCCATGCTCGCGTACAGCAGGGGCCCCGATTTGGGCGCGAATATCACCTCTCGCACCTGGTTGGTGATCGGCCCCGGCAGGCCGTAGTGACGCGCGGCGATCTCCAGCGCGACAAGGAACCCGAGAGCCACCACACCCGCCACGGCCCAGAGCCGCGCCGAGGGTTGCCGCCACACCGAGACCGTCGAGAACACGGTTCTGCGATGTATTCGCTCAAACACTCCTGGCGGCATATAAGAGTTCCCGTTCGCTTCGCCTTATGGGCAGCTTTCTCCCCCACAAAGTCAACCTGTGTGAGACCTGTCAGCGGCTCCCGACAGGTAAAGATGGCTGGATCACGGTCCAGGTTCCGGACTCGGAGAGTTCCCGGGTCCGGCGGCAGATCGCGGCAGTGCTCCCGGAAGCGTTCGCGCCCGGAGAGGACCGCGAGGACGATACTCCAGCCGACGGACGAGGTGAAGTCCGGGACAACACCAGCTGGACGGCGAACCACCGTGCGCCCTCGTCGACCTCAGCAGGTGAGTCGACTCTCAGGAGGCGGATGGACACGCCTTTCGCCCGTTACGTCTGCTGCCAGGGGGTACCCGTGGTGGACTGCCGGCTCGTGTCCGCGCGGTGAGCCGTCTGTCCCCCTACGTCGGAGCGATCGTGCGAGCACCTGTCGACAACCGCACTCTCAAGCAATCCCCTGAGCCCTCCCGCACCGAGGCGCTGCTCCCATGACAGTCGAAGCCGAATCCCTCAGCGCCGCCCCCCGGCTCCGCTGCTGGGTGCCCCGGGGCGTGTACGCACCCCAGACCGACACCCGGCTCCTGCGGCGGGCGATCCACCGCGAGGGCGTCTCGGAGGGGGCGGACGTACTGGACCTGGGCACCGGAAGCGGCATGCTCGCCGTCGAGGCGGCCCGGCTCGGCGGCCGGGTCACCGCCGTCGACATCTCCTGGCGGGCGCTCGCCACCGCCCGGCTGAACGCCCTGCTGAACGGACAGTCCCTGCGCGTACGCCACGGCGACCTGGCGTCGGCCGTACCCGGCAGCCGCTTCGACCTGGTCATCAGCAACCCGCCCTACGTGCCCGCCCCCGACACCGAGCCGCCCCGGGGCCTCGCCAGGGCCTGGGACGCCGGCCAGGACGGCCGTCTGCTGATCGACCGCATCTGCGACACCGCGCCGACGGTCCTCCGGCCGCAGGGGACCCTGCTGATCGTGCACTCGCACCTGTGCGGCGTCGACGCGACGCTGGCCCGCCTGGAGCAGGCCGGGCTGCGCGCGCAGGTCGTCGACCGGGCCCTGCTGCCCTACGGCCGGGTGCTGCGTTCCCGGCTCACCTGGCTGCGTCAGCAAGGACTGACGGCGGACGAGGGAACGACCGAGGAGCTGGTGGTGATCCGTGCCGAACACACCTGAACGTCCACGCCGGATCCGCGTCCAGCGCGACGGGCCCCTGCTCGTCGAGGGCCCGCTCGAGGTGGTCGGCGAGGACGGTGAGGTGTCCGTCTCGCACCGCTTCACCGTGGCGATCTGCACCTGCCGCCGCAGCCGCGACTTCCCCTGGTGCGACACCAGCCACCGCCGCCGCTGCCGCAAACCGTCCGAGAAGGAGGACAAGACCTGATGACCGGCGCCCCCGCCCCCGCCCCTTCCCTCACCCGGCAGCAGTCCCGGCTCCGTCCCCCGCCGCTGCCCGAGCCGCGTGGCCCGCTCTCCGCCGCGGTGACGGCCCGGCTGCGGGGAACGGCCCCGGGGAGTACGCCGCTTCCCGTCCCGTCTCCCGAGAACTGCTCCCCGTACGGCGACGACCTGCAACTCTCCCTCTACGTCCTCTACGAGCTGCACTACCAGGGCTTCCAGGACGTCCCCGACAGCCTTGAGTGGGACAGCGGTCTGCTGGCCTGCCGCGGTGCGATGGAGGAGGTCTTCCTGGGCGCACTGCGCAGGGACGTGCCCATCGACAGCGCGGAGACGGCGGAACAGGCGCTGGACGATCTCCAGCTCGAACCGGTCGGCGACGACGGCACCGGCGTCTCGTACTTCCTGCGGGACGAAGGCACCCTCGATCATGTGCGCGCGTACGCGGCGGCGCGCTCCCTCTACCACCTCAAGGAAGCCGACCCGCACGCCTGGGTCATCCCCCGGCTCCACGGCCGGGCGAAGGCGGCCATGGTCGCCGTGGAGTTCGACGAGTTCGGCGGGGGCCGGGCCGACGAGATCCACGCGCAGCTGTTCGCCGACCTCATGGCGGACCTGCGGCTGGACACCACGTACGGGCACTACGTCGACGCGGCGCCGGCCGAGATGCTCGCCACCGTCAACCTGATGTCCCTGTTCGGTCTGCACCGCGCGCTGCGCGCCGCGCTCGTCGGGCACTTCGCGGCCGTCGAGGTGACCTCGTCCCCGGGCTCGCGCCGCCTCGCCGAGGCGATGCGCCGCGTGGGCGCCGGCCCGGCCGCCGAGCGGTTCTACACCGAGCACGTGACGGCGGACGCGGTGCACGAACAGGTCGTACGGCACGACGTCGTCGGCGGACTCCTGGAGGGCGAACCGCATCTGGACGCCGACGTGGTGTTCGGCATCCACGCGACCGCCCACCTCGAGAACCGCCTCGCGGACAGGCTGCTCGGCGCCTGGCGCGAGGGCGCCACCGGCCTGCGCGGGGACTGGCCGGCAGCGGGGCCGACAGCAGGTGAGCGGCGGCGGCGCTCGGCCTAGCGTCGCGCGGAGGAGGACCGGAGGAGGACAGACCGATGGGCGCCGCGTACGGCGCCCATCGGGGTGGAGGAGGACTCAGGCCTCAGAACCCGGGCCTCTGAATCCAGGCCTCAATGCTCAGATGAGCGGACCGGGGGTGCCGGGAGTGCCCGGCGTGCCACGGGTACCGGAGGTACCAGGGGTGTGGGGACTGCCGGGGATGCCGGTCGTCCCAGGGGCCCCAGCAGTACCGGGGGTACCGGGAGTGTTGGGAGCACCGGGCATACGGGTCGTTCCAGTGGGCCCAGGCGTTCCAGGCGTCCTGGTGGTACCGGGCGTCTCGGTGGCACCCGCGTCTCCGGGGCGGATGCGTCCGCGCCAGGCGCCCGTCTCGCCGCCGTGCTCCTCGACGTAGTCCTTGAAGCGGTGCAGGTCGCCCTTGACACGGCGGTCGATGATGCCGAGCGCGTCCGCGCCCTTCTCGACCATGCCGGTGGGCTCGACCTCCATCGTCAGCTCCACGCGGGTGTGCGTCTCGTCGAGACGCTCGAACCGGACCGAACCGCGCTGGTGGGTGTCGCCGCCGACGGAACGCCAGGTGATCCGGTCGTCCTGGAGCTGGTCGACGATCTCGGTGTCGAACTCGCGCTTCACCCCACCGATCTTGGTGGTCCAGTGGTTGTGCCTCTCGTCCAGCTGCTTGACCTCCTCGACGCCTTCCATGAACTTCGGGAACTCCTCGAACTGAGTCCACTGGCTGTAGGCGGTGTGTACGGGAACTTCCACGTCCACTACTTCCTTGACCGTGCTCATGCATTCCTCCTTATTCGAGGTGTTGGCGGCATTGGCGGTCTTCCGCACAGACTCGGGTACCCAGGCCGACGGGATGAAGACATCCCGATCGGGGCGTATCCCCCGGCATGAGGGGCATACGGCGGCCTCGATCACGGACAAGCGACGCCACCGCCGGACGGGCCCGGGCCCTATGGACGACCGCCGCCGCCACCGCCGCCGCCTCCGGCCGATGGCCGCCGCGCGCGCCTGACTGCGCGACCGCGGCATCGACTGGATGCCCTTCGAACAGGACGAGATCCGCTGGGGACCTGCCTGCGGCATCGGGCCTCACGGCCGCTGGCACGGCTGGTTCGACATCCGTGTCCGGGCGGACGTACTGGACGGCGGCTCGGACCGCATCCCGACCAGCCCACCGCCGAAGTCGTCGGCCTGTCCCCGCCCGGCTGGTGGCATGCCGCCGCCGAACGCGACAGGCGCCGGCGGTCGGTCAGCCGAGTGTCCAGGTCTGGTTGTCCCTGCCGTTGCACTCCCAGAGGACCGCCGCCGTGCCGGACGCGCCGCCGAAGATGTCGACGCACTTCTGGGACTGCCCTGCCAGCAGTTCCGTACCGCTGAGGCTGAACCGCTGGCTGCCCCGGCCGTCGCAGTCGGCCAGTTGGATCGCGGTGCGGTCGTCGGTCGCTCCCCCGGCCACGGTCATGCACTTGCCCGCCGACCGGATGGTCCCGGACCCGGTCAGCCACCGCTGCGCCGTAGAGCCGTCGCACGCGGCCTGGAACAGTTGCGTCCCCTCGGTCCCGTCGCCACTGCTCAGGCACTTCCCCGAGGCGGCGACCACCAGGGCATGGCCGGTCCGGGAGGTCGAGGAGTCGGATTCGCTCCTCGTGGGTGTGTCGTCGGCTCCGGGATTCGTGCCGGTATCGACTTTCGCGGCCCCTGATGCCGACTTCGACGAGGAGGGGAGCGGAGTCGTCGGCAACGTGGCGTCGGAACCCGGGGAGTTCGACGGGGAGGAGACGGAAGCGGGCGTCACGGATCCGGACGGGCTCGGGCTCTGCGGCGCGGACCCGTCGGCCGTCACGCGTGTGCCGGCCGGTGCCGTGGCGCCCGGGCTGCCCTTGCCCGCCGTCAGTGTGATCAGCAGCGGGATCGCGATCAGCAGTGCCGTGGCGACCGCTGTGCCGATCACCACCGGCTTCTTCCAGCGGCCCGGGCGCGACTGCGGCTGCGACCGCCGCCGACCGGCCGAGGTGGCCGCCGTGCCGTCCGGGGCCGCCCCGGCGGTCGACGCCACTCGTTCTCCGTGATCCGGCTCAGGACCACCAGCCGGATCCCGCGCCGGTATCGGCTCCGGAGCCGTACCGGGACCCACGTTCGCGGCGGGCACGGTGGGTGCGGCGGGCACCGCGACGGAGGCGGGTCCTTCGGCGGCTGCCGTTCGCAGGAGGCGTTCGGCCTCCTCGGCCGACAGGCGCTCGTCGGGCTTGGTGGCGATCAGACCCTGGATCAGCGGGGCGAGTGGTCCGGCGTGACGGACTTCGGGCAGCGGCCCCAGGGCGATGGCGTACATGGTCTCCGACACCGTGTCCCGGAGGAACGGTGAGTGGCCGTCGACCGCCTGGAAGAGCGTCGCGCCCAGCGCCCACAAGTCGGCCTCCGGGCCCGGTCTGCCGCCGGCGAGGCGCTCGGGGGCGATGAAGTCGACCGACCCCACCAGTCGGCCGGTGACGGTGAGAGTCGAGGTGTCGGAGGCCTGGGCGATACCGAAGTCGGTCAGGACCACCCGGTCCTCCTCGGCGAGCAGCACGTTGGCGGGCTTCACGTCCCGGTGCAGGACCCCTGCCCGGTGCGCCGCCCGCAGCGCGGCCAGGACGCCGAGGCCGATCCTGGCGGCCTCGGCGGGCGAGACCGGGCCGTGCGCTTCGATCAGGTCGGCGAGGGTGCGGGAGGGCACGTACTCCATGACGATGGCGGGCAGGCCCTCGTCGTCCACCACGTCGTGGACGACGACGACGTTGGGGTGGCTGATCCGGGCGGCGCTGCGGGCCTCTCGACGGGTGCGCTCGTGGAGAGTGGCCAGCTCGTCCTCGCTGAGGTGGGGCTGGGGGTGGAGCTTCTTCACGGCGACCTGGCGGCCGAGGACGATGTCGTGGGCGCGCCAGACGGTGCCCATACCGCCTCGGCCGATGCGGTCGAGGAGGCGGTACCGGCCGGCGACCAGCCGTCCTTCGTCGGACACCGTGGGTTCCTTTCCGCCACTGCGGGACTGTGCCGGTCAGCAGTGTCACGGCACGGCACAGCACTCCAGGAATCGGGGATTCCCCCAACAGCCCTTGATCTACGGCCCGTTGAAGAGCCCGACGCCGACAGAGGGCGTAATCATACTTTCACGCGAGAGTGTGCGGCCGAGCCTGACAGGACCGACACCCACCTCCCTCCACATGACGCCCGACCCGGTAGGTCCTCGCCGCACGGCCCGACCTGCGGCTCGTACGACTGGTCCGCCCGGGTCGGGGCGCGACGAGGTGGCGGTGTCTGGGGTCACCGCGGTGGCCGGGTGCCCATGAGGCGCGGTGTCACCAGGCCAGGGCGTCGCCCATGTCCGACTGCCAGTACGAGACGCTGATCGAGCTGTCGACGTACACGCCCTTCGCGGGGAGCGCGGGGTGGGCGGCGCTCGGGCTCTCTACGTTGAAGTAGACCCCCAGGGTCTTCGCCGTGTAGCCGCTCGAGCCGCTGCCGTCCGCCATCGAGAGGAGGACGCTCGCGTAGCCCGACTCACCGGGGGCCAGTGTGACCACGGCCTGCGGCTTGGATTCCTCGACGACCGGCGGGACGGACTGCGCGTCACCGAACCGAAGGGCCGGGTAGTCGACGAGGTCACAGTTCTTCGAGCCGGTGTTGGTGACGGTGAGGAGAAGGTGGTTCAGCGGGCGGGAGACCACCGTGGCGGTCGTCCGGGTGGAGGCGGGCGAGCAGGGGGAGCGGACGGAATCGGAGTCGGAGGCGGGCTGGGAGGCGTTCGAGCCCGTCGAGCCCGAGGAACCGGTGGAGCCGGACGCGTTTGTGGAGCCCGTCGTCCCGCTCGAACCGGTGCTGCCGGTGCTGCCCGTGTTTCCGGTGCTGCCCGTCGAGTTCTTGGCGTCGGCCTGTCCGGCCTCCGTCGACGTTCCACCGGTCGTGGACGAGGAGTCGGACGCGGTGGACGAGACGGACGGCGACCCCGTCGCGGCTCCCTCGTCGTGAGCGCCCTCCCCGCTGCTGCACGCCGTCAGAGTCAGAGTGACCGCCGTGAGTGCGGCGGCGGCGAGCAGGCGGGTGCGGGCGGTACGTGCGGACATGTGATTCCCCTGGTGCGATTGACGCGATCGACGATTGACGGGATGTCAAACGGCTCTGTACGCAGGCCACTTGACCGGGATCCGGAAGCGGCGTGCTTGGATGGCCAGAGCTTGTTCCGTGATCCGTCCCAGCCGCCACAAACGCCGGGACATCCGGAACGCTGGAACGCTCATACCCCCCTGACCTGGGGGAACGACTGTCGCCTGGAACGGTTGTCCGGGACGCGGAGAGATGGAGGAACGGTGACGGGGGACGAGTTCCCGGAGCTGCTGGGCCGGTTGAAGGAACGGTCCGGGCTCAGTTACGGAGTGCTGGGGAAGCGACTGCACATGAGTGCGTCCACGCTTCACCGGTACGTGAACGGGGACGCCGTACCGACGGACTACGCACCCGTGGAGCGGTTCGCCCGGGTGTGCAGGGCGACGCCCGAGGAACTGGTGGAGCTGCATCGCCGGTGGATCCTCGCGGATGCCATGCGAAGGCAACAGAAGACGAGCGGGGCTCCGCCGGAGGAGGAAGCCTCCTCCGCTGCGGCTGCGTCTACCGAGGCAGCCCCGCCCGCCGCCACGGCCGAGACCGTCCTGACCGTCGGGGCCGCCGGGGAGGAACAGCAGGCATCGGCAGCGGAGTTGGTGACCGAGGCCGCCGGGTTGGCGACCGGGGCGGCGGGGGCCTCCCCGGCTCGGCGTCGGCGTACCGTCGCGCTTGCCGGGGCCGCTGTGGTCGCCGCTGTCGCCGCGGCCACGCTCGTGGTGAATCTCGTACCCGGCAAGGGGGACGACGACCGGAGCGGTAAGCAGTCCGCGGGGGCCGGGGGCTCCGCGCCGCTCGGCCGGAGTCCGGTCGCCTCCGTGTCGGCCACCGCGAAGGGCGGATCGGCGACACCGTCCGCCTCACGCGACGCAGGGCCCTCGGCTGTCCCCTCCCCCTCCCTGTCCGTCTCCCCGTCCGCCTCCGCTTCCGCCTCCCGGAGCGGTGGGGGCGAGGCGGTGGCGCAGGGCGACGGTTCCGCGGACGGGGCCGGCGCGCCCAACGTGGCCGTCAACCCGTACAAGTGGGAGGGGCCGTGCAGCGCCCACTACCTGATCGACCAGAAGCCGGAGCAGGTGCCACCGCCGCCGACCGAGCCGGACGCCCGTGGGTGGGTCACCGCGCTCGGCGGGATCACCGGCGGGCAGCAGATGCTCGCGCTCACCGTGCAGGGCACCGGGAAGGCGACGGTAGTCCTGGAGGCGCTGCATGTGCGGGTGGTGGAGAAGAGCGCGCCGCTCGCCTGGAACGACTACGCGATGGGGGTCGGGTGCGGTGGTGAAGTGCAGACGACGTCGTTCACAGTGGATCTCGATGCCGGGCGGCCCTCGGTCTCGACCAAGGCCGGGCAGCGTGACTTCCCGTACAAGGTGAGCGAGTCCGACCCCGAGGTCTTCTACGTCTTCGCCGACGCCCGGACCCACAACGTGAGCTGGTACCTGGAGCTGGACTGGTCCAGCGGCGACGAGCAGGGCGTCATACGCGTCGACGACAGGGGCAACCCGTTCCGGACCAGCGGGAACGTGGGGCGGCCCGCGTACAACTATCCCCTCGGTGACTCCGAGTGGGGGCGGCACCCGTACGAGCCCGATATTCCCGGTTGAGCACTGCTGAGCACTTTCGGTTGAGCGTTCCGGGCTGAACTTTTCCGGGTTGGACTTTTTCGGGCTGAACTTTTCCGGCTGAGGTGGCGACGCCAAACGATCAAGAAGGTTGCTTGACTTAAGTAACTCTTTTATGCTTGCCTGAGTCAAGCAATATTATCTAGCGCACAGGGACCGCTCCCCCATGATCAGCAGCCTGCAGCGGCAACTGCGCAGCCGCCCAAGCCCCGTAGGGCATCCCGAACCCGTGGCGCATCCCGGCCCCGTCGACGCCGCTGTCGCCGCCGCCGTCTTCGCCTGTTCCTTTCCCGGCAGTCTCGTCACGTTGCCGGGCGGCCCGGAGCTTCAGTGGTGGCCCGGCGCGCTGCTGACCGGCGTCTCCTGCCTGGCGTTGCTGTGGCACCGCTGCCGGCCCCGAACCACCGTGGTGGTAACCGCCCTCTGCGCCACCGTCATGGTGGGAATGGGCCACGTTCTCTCGGTTCTGCTGCTGGGGCCGCTCATGGTCGCGCTCCACTCGCTGGCCCTGCGGACCGACCGCAGGACCGCCAACTCCCTCACCTGCGGCGGCATCGTCCTGATGGTCGGCACGGCGCTGTTCGTCGGTCCCGCCGGGGAACCGCTGGTCCTCAAGCTGGTCGGTCCCGCCGCCTGGCTGCTGCTGCCCACCTCACTGGGGACCGCGACCCGACTGCGCGGGGACTATCTGGAGGCGGTCCGGGCCCGTGCCGAGCACGCGGAACGCACCCGGGAGGAGGAGGCGCGGCGCCGGGTCGCCGAGGAGCGGATGCGGATCGCGCGCGACCTGCACGACGTCGTCGCCCACCACCTGGTCCTGGCCAACCTCCAGGCCGGCGCCGTCGCCCGTCAGCTGCCCGCCCGGCCCGACGAGGCGGCGCGGATCGTCGCCGAACTGACCGGCACGACCTCCTCGGCCCTGCGCGAACTCAAGTCCACCGTCGGCTTGTTGAGGCAGTCCGACGACCTGGACCCACCCATGGAACCCACTCCCGGACTCGCCCGGCTGCCCGAGCTCGCCGCCTCCTTCCAGCACGCCGGGCTCACCGTCGCCGTCACCGTGGAAGGGGAACCGCGGCCACTGTCGGCCGGGGTGGACCTCACGGCGTACCGGATAGTGCAGGAGGCCCTGACCAACGTCACCAAGCACGCCGCCGCCCGTTCCGCCGAGGTGCGGCTCACCTACTCGGCGGCCGGCGTCGTCCTGGCCGTCACCGACGAGGGACCGGGGAGGAGACCCGGCCCGTCCAGCTCGTCCGACTCCCCTTGCGCGAGCGGCGGTTACGGCCTCATCGGCATGCGGGAACGGGCCCAGTCCGTCGGCGGACACTTCCGTGCGGAGCAGCGACGCCAGGGCGGCTTCGGAGTCGTCGCCGAGCTGCCCCTCCAGGCCGAGCAGGCCCCACTGTGACGCAGACCACCACACCCCCCTCTCATTGAACTTGCGTAAGTCAAGCAATCCTCTTTATGCTTGCGTAAGTCAAGCAATTTGATGCTCGACTCGATTCAGTACTCGACTCGGTACTCGACTCAGCACTCGATCCGGTACCCGACTCGACGCTCGATTCCACGACTCGCCCCACGGAGGACCGACGCCATGTCCAACGCCCTTACCCGTCCCGCCGGAGCGGAACAATCCGCTCCGCCGAGGCCGAACGCCGTGGTGGCGGTACTGGCCCTGGCCGGGATCGTCGTCTCGCTGATGCAGACTCTGGTCATCCCGATCGTCCCCGAGCTGCCGAAGCTCCTGAACGCCCCGGCGTCCGACACCGCCTGGGCGGTCACCGCCACCCTGCTCGCGGCCTCCGTCGCCACACCGGTGGTGGGCAGGCTCGGCGACATGTTCGGCAAGCGCCGGATGCTGCTGGTCAGCATCGTGCTGCTGGTGTCCGGTTCGGTGGTCTGCGCGCTGGCCGACTCCCTCGTCCCGATGATCATCGGGCGCGCCCTGCAGGGCCTCGCGGCAGCGGTCGTACCGCTCGGCATCAGCATCATGCGTGACGCACTGCCCGCCGACCGGCTGGCCGGATCCACCGCGCTGATGAGCGCCTCGCTCGGTGTCGGCGGTGCGCTGGGACTGCCCAGCGCCGCGTTCATCGCCGACAACTGGGACTGGCACATCCTCTTCTGGGTCTCCGCGGCCCTGGGCGTCGTCGCCCTCGTACTCGTCGTGCTGATCGTGCCGGAGTCGAAGGTGCGCGCCGGTGGCCGGTTCGACCTGGTCGGCTCGCTCGGCCTCGCGGCCGGTCTGATGTCCCTGCTGCTGGCCGTCTCCAAGGGCGGCGACTGGGGCTGGACCAGCGCCACGACCCTCGGCCTGGGCGTCGCCGCCGTCGTGATCCTGCTGGCCTGGGGCTGGTGGGAGCTGCGCAGCCCGCAGCCGCTGGTCGACCTGCGCACCACCGTCCGCCCGCAGGTCCTGTTCACCAACCTCGCCTCGATCGCGCTCGGCTTCTCGATGTTCGCGATGTCCCTGGTCCTGCCGCAGCTGCTCCAGCTGCCCGGGACGACCGGCTACGGCCTGGGCAAGTCCATGCTGACCGTCGGCCTGGTGCTGGCTCCGCAGGGCCTGGTCATGATGGTCATGTCCGCCGTGTCCGCGAAGGTCACCAAGGCCAAGGGCCCGAAGGTCACCCTGATGATCGGCGCGCTGATCGTGGCCGGCGGTTACGGCCTGAACCTCCTCCTGATGTCCGAGGTCTGGCACCTGGTCCTCGTGTCCTGCGTCATCGGCGCCGGCATCGGCTTCACCTACGGTGCGCTGCCCGCCCTGATCATGGGCGCCGTGGACCCCACCCAGACGGGTGCCGCCAACAGCCTCAACACCCTGATGCGGTCCCTGGGCACCTCCTTCGCCAGCGCTCTCGCCGGCGTGATCCTGGCCCAGATGACCACCGACTTCGGCGGCGTGGCACTGCCCTCGGAGAACGGCTTCAAGGTCGTCATGGCCATCGGCGCCGGAGCCGCCCTGCTGGCCTTCTTCCTCGCCTCCTTCATCCCGCGCCGACGCGAGGAGACGAAGGGGACCGCGTCCGACAGCCCGGTCGAGTCGCCGGAGGGTGCGGAGGTCGCCGCGATCAAGGCGTAGGCATACGTCCCGTCCCTTCAGCCGACGAACACGCGACGAGGCCGCCACCCGCACCCGCGGGCGGCGGCTTCTTCGCGTCCCCGTCCCCGCCCCCGCCCCTGTCCGCGTCCCCGTCAGCGCTCTCCCCCTCCGCGCCCCGTCCGCCTTCCGCCCTCCTGCGCGAGCTGCGGCGGATGGGCCGTGATCCCTGCAACACCCAACCCGGTATTGCTTGCGTAACTCAAGCAATTCGATATACTTGAGTAAGTCAAGCAAGTTCACGTCGCAGACATTGATCCTGCGCGTACGGAGCGGATGGAGACCCGCCATGGACGAAGCGTCCCGGACCCCGGTGGCCCCGGCCGCTCCCGGCCCGCTCGCCTCCTTCGCCCGGTTCGTGGTGTGCGGCGGGGGTGTCGGTGTCCTCTCCAGCTTCGCTGTGACACTGCTGGCCCTGTCGATGCCCTGGGGACTGGCGAACGCGGTGATCACCGTCGCCTCCACCCTTCTCTGCACCGAGCTGCACGCCCGCTTCACCTTCGGGGCGGGTCGCCGCGCCGGCAGACGCGAACACTGGCAGTCGGCGGGCTCGGCGGCGGTGGCGTACGTGGTGACCTGCGCGGCGATGCTCCTGCTGCACCTGGTCCAGTCGTCGCCCTCGGCCCTGACCGAGCAGATCGTCTACCTCAGCGCCTCCGGCCTCGCCGGCCTCGGCCGCTTCCTGGTCCTGCGGCTGTTCGTCTTCGCCACCACCGGTCGCGGTACTGGTACGAGTACCGGTCGCGCCGCGGAGCCGGTTCAGGAGTGCGTCCCGGCCAGTGCCATCACCGGTGGGGCGAGCACCGTCACGGCACGACCGGTGGTCGCCGGACCCTCCGGGTACGGGTACGGGCGCGGGTACGGGCGCGGGCTCCGGTCCGCGCATCTCCCCCGGCGGGAAACGCACCACGTCCCACGCCCTCGGCCGACGCCGAACCACTCCCACCGTCCGACGAGTCCGACAGGTCCGACGGGGACCCGCCCACAGCGTCGGAGCGGTGGGTCGTCGGGCACGTCGGGCAGTACCCGGAACGCCCTGTGCCGGCTCAAGGGTCGTACGGTCCGGGAATCGCGCCGGTCAAGGGTGCGGATCGCGTCGGTGGCGTAGTCGGCGGCCGGTGCCGCGTCCACGGCTGCGGCTGCGGCTGCGGCTGCGGCTGCGGCTGCGGCTGCGGCTGCGGCTGCGGCGAAGTACACGTCCGGGTCCAGGTCCGGGTCCAGCGCGTTGTGGCGGGCGCGGACCGAGTGGGCCGCCGCCGGGTGGTCGTCCAGCGACGGATGTCGTCGGCCGTGCCTTCTCGCTCGCCGCAGTCCGGCTCCCGGGCCGCGGCGAAGGTCGCCCGAGTGCCGACACGGTGGAGGCCGGCGCGTCGGCACCAGGGCCGTCAGACGCTCAGAGCCCCCCGTACCGTCTGCGCGAGTTCCCCTACCGCGAGTACCAGCGGGGTCACCGGCTGGACAAACTCGGTCAGGCGGTCAAGGGCGCGTCGCAGGACCGTCGGCTCCGGCTCCTCCTCGTCGAGTTCCTCCCGCAGGCGGCGCAGTTCCCGGGTGGTGGCCTCGGGGTCGGCCAGCGCCTCGCGGTGTTGGGCGAGCAACTGCTCGACCTGGACGAGGAGTTCGGTCATCCGGGCGGCGGCCTGCTCCGCGCCCTGCGGCTGGAAGCCGACCGAACCGGAGAACGCCTGGGCGCGGTGGCCGATCGCCTGGTTGCCCACGTAGTGCGTACCGCCGTTGATCACCAGGCCGTTGTTGACAGGCGGCTCGGGGCGGACGGGCGGCTCCGGACGGCCGACCTCACTGCTACCGCTACTGCTGCTGCCGCTAGCGCTGCTCATCGCGAATCCCTGCCTTCCGGTCATCTGGGGCTACTTCTCGGCGCCGGCGGTGGCGGCCGGGCCGGTCTTCCGCGTGACGTTCTGGGTGGCGCTGGAACCCGGGCCGATCGCCTGGTTGCCGATGATGCTCGTACCGCCCTGCTGGATGAGGCCCTGGTTGAGGATGGTCTGCTGCTGGCTGCGGAAGTCGGTGATGTCGTAGCCGCGCGCGTCGAGGAACTCCCGGATCGCGGCGAGGGTGTGGCGTTCCACCGCCGACGTGATCCGTCCGGCGTCCACCACCTGGAAGTAGTTGTGGTAGCTGGGGCTCAGCGCCATCTCTCTCACGCTCAGCCGAGCGCCGTAGTCGAAGACCGGGTCCTGCTCCAGGGCGGTCAGTTCGTCCACCATCCGCCGGGTGCGCCTGGCCTCGAAACGCGCCTGGCGCAGCGCGCGGGAGGGGGCCCCGAAGAACGCCGGGCGGGTACGGGGAAGAGCGTCCGTCAGCAGCCCGCGCTGCCGCTCGGGGGTGAGGGGGTCACGCAGTCGGTCCACCACGTGGTAGGCGGCGGCCACCGGACCGAGCACATGGTTGCCGCACTGCAGGTGCAGGGTCCTGCCCTCGGTCGAGAAGTGCAGGAACACGCTCGGCACCACGTCGCCGCCCCACAGCGGTACGTGGACCGCCAGATGGTGACGGACCGCGCCGGTCGGACGGAGCACGATCTCCTGGATCTCCTCGGCCGACAGCCGCGCGGCCGGTGACAGGCCGGTGGTCGACATGAACCGGGGGTCGTCGCCGATGGTCGTACCGTCCACGAAGATTCGGTCCTCGACGGTGAGGGAGCGGAGGTCCGCCGAGGTGGCGTCCGCCGTCCCGTTGAGACCGCCGTGCACGGCGACCGCGCGGAGCTGTTCGCGTACGTGGTCGACGAGTTCGACGACGGTGAACGCCTCCGGCTCGGCGGGGCGCGACCTCTTGCCGGGGGTGTCGTCGGCGGGCAGGAGCGGCACGGCGAGCGACCAGTTGGAGGCGGCCTTGGCGTAACCGACGAACGGTGAGAAGCCGCTGTACACGGTGACGTTGCCGTCGCGTGCCTCCTTGAGGACCGCCAGCCGTCTGGCGATCCACACCCGCCGGGGCACGGACGGCGGGGGCTGCCGGGTGAACGTCTCGCGGGTCATGGTGGTGCGCAGCAGCCTGTCGACGGCGAGATCGTGCCGCACGACCGTCGCGTACGCGAAGAGCGTCGCGCCGACGGACGCGAGTACGGCCGGTACCCCGGCCAGGTAGGCGCCCAACAGCCAGCTCGCGAGGCCGGAGACGGGCAGTGCCGCGATGCCGATGGCGAAGGGGAAGGCGCAGAGCACCACCACGGTCGCGGTGAACCCCGTACCCATCAACACCCTGCTGCCGGGCTGGCGTTGGCCACGGGTGGCGCGGCTGGGGCGCGGGCGGCTCGCCGCTGTGACGGCGGCCAGGAGCACCGCGGGGAACAGCAGCCACAGCGGTGCGAACAGTGCCACGACCGCGAACGCCCCGGTCAGCCGCAGGTCGCGGTCGCGACGGAGGTCCTGCGCCGCCAGGCAGTGGCGGGCCACCGCCACCAGGTCGACATCGGGCGAGGGCGCCACGGCGCCGGCCTCGTCGGCGAGCACACCCTCCACCACCCGGTCGGCGAAGCCCTCGTCGACGTAGGCCCCGGCGCACAGGTACCGGGTGACATCACCCGGCATGCTCCCGACCGGCATGTGCGCCTGCGGGGTCGTCATGGCGGCATCTCCCTTTCTCGGACGGAACAGCGACTTGGTGGCGCCGACTGACGTGTTGACGCGTACACGCGGCAGCCCGATGGTCAGGAGGGCGAGCAGGACACCGGCCATCAGGCCGAAGGAGAGGGCCGCGTTCGTGACTTCCTCGCGCAGTCCGGCGGTCGACAGGGTCAGTCCGTCGACGAAGGTGTCGAGCATCCACCACCGCAGCAGGGCCACGATCTCCGACACCAGCACACCCGCGACGAGGCAGCGGATCCAGCCGGCCACCCCCGGGGGCCGCGACCGCGCCAGTACCCAGGCGAGTGCCACGAGCAGCAGCACGACGCTGATGTTCTGCACGACCCGCATGCTCGAGCCGACTTCGTCGATGTACGCGTCGGTGGACGCGTCGGTGGACGCGTCGGTGGAGAAGTACCAACTCGGGACGTACGCGCCCACGACCAGCCACCGCGTCGGCCCGCTCTCGGAGTGGTCCAGGTACAAACCCTCCACGCGGTCCTGCCCCCAGGAGCTGCCCACGAGGAGAAGGATCAGGCACAGCAGTGCGATGCGTCCGAGTGAAGGCGCTCTGGCCCCGGACGCACTCCATCGGGACATGAACACGTGGCGTTCCCCCCGTCGCCGGTCCCCGCGACCTGTGGCCGCACCCTATGGCTATCCCCGCTCGCGGTGAATGGGAACCCGTGAACTCGCGTGACCGGAGAGACAGTTGTGGGACGACGATGGAGCGGCGGTGGAACGGCGGTGGAACGACGAAGAGTCCCGTTCCGGGCGGTGGGTGACACCGCCCGGAACGGGACTCGACGCGCTTTCCGGAGAGCTACTTGGTGGTGAGGTAGGCGCGTTCGATCGTCTGGACCAGTGTGTTGCCGGCGCGGTCGGTCAGCTTCGCCCGCAGCGAGACGGAGCCCGCGGTGGCCGGGTGGGTCAGCGCCAGGTGCGTACCGCCGACGGCCTTGGCGTGCTGCCAGGTGGCGCCGTCGTCGTACGAGACCTCGAAGGTGAGCTTGGCGGGCTTCTTTCCGGCCGCCGCGCCCTCGACGGTGAAGGGCACCGTGAACCGCTTGCCCGCCTTCGCCGTGCTGGACAGGCTCAGGTCGGGCGAGAAACGGACCACCGACAGCGGGAGGGTGGTGTTCGCGTCCTCGGGGGTGGTGGCGGAGCGGAAGGTCCACTCCGTACGGACGCGGGTGCTGACCGGGTACACCGCGGGATCACGGGACGCGTCCACGGTCAGCTTGTACGCGCTGTCCTGGGCGGGAACGGTGTACTCGGTGAGGTCGATCGGCGAGATGCCGTATTCGTCGGGTATCTCCTTGCCGTCCGCCTGGAGCGAGCCGGTCACCGAGGTGTATTCGCTGAGGCCCCAGTGTCCGGCGCCGTCGCCGAACTGCGGTGTGAAGGCCCTGATGACGTTCCCGTACCGCACGACGCCGGGGAGTCCCCGCTCCGGTCCGAGGTCGCCCGCGGCGGGCAGGGTCGGGCCGAAGACGCCGACGTTGAACCGCTCGGTGTAGTTGTGACCAGCCTGCCAGGTCCTCGGCATCCGCATCAGGAAGGTCTCGGAGTGCGAGTCGTGGCCCTCGCCGAACATCTGCCATGCGCGGAAGGACCACTTGACGTCGTTGTCGAGGACGTAGTCCGTGGTGCGCAGCGGCAGGTCGCCCCGCAGGTCGTAGTTGGTGCGGATCAGGTCACCGTCGGGGGTGTGCGGCGTCACCTCGAACTGGACGCGCCTCCCGGCGACGGGCACGCCGACCTGCACGGCGACCTTGGCGAGCTGGTTCTTCCGCACCTCGGCGGTGAATCCGTCCAGGCCGCCGGGGCGGTTCCAGCCCAGGTGGTAGGTGACCGGCCGGCCCTCGGCATCCTCGCGGGTCCAGTCGCCGGCGAACACGGCGGGCGTCTGGCCGGCGGACGGCTCGGGTCCGAGCTGTCCGAAGGTCGTGCCCTTGAAGGTGGGCAGGATGAACTCCATGCGGCCCGGGCGCAGGCCCTCGCCGCGGGCGTAGCTGAAGTAGGCCGTGGCCTCGGTGTTCTCCGCCGCCGCGTCCGGCACGGTGACCGCGACCGGCCGCGTCTGCCGGGCGTCGACCGTGAAGGTGGTGTCCCGGTCCAGGGTCAGCTTCGGCTGCACCAGGATGGCGTGGGTGGCGGATTCGTAGGACGGGTGGATCACCCCGCTGAGGGCATAGTCGCCCTTCGGCAGCCGCACCGTGAGCTCGCCGTCCTGCTCGTCGGCGTAGTCGGCGTAGAAGTCGCTGCCGAGGTCGGAGAGGGAGGTGGCGGCGTCGCCGGTCGGCGCGCCGTTCTCGTCGAGGTGCTTCAGCGTCAGGCTGTACGACTCGACCTCGCGCTCCACGCCGACGGCGGTGCGTACCTGGATCTTGCCGTCGGTCGAGGTGGCCTGCACCGAGCCGCCGAAGGAGCCGTCGACGCCGCCGACTCGGGTGTCGGCGGTGACGGAGGCACTCGCCGTGCCGCCCGCCGGGACGGTGACCCGCTGCGGCGACACGGTGAACATGCCCTGGGCGGCGGGCTTGCCGTCCACCGAGAGGGCGTCGACGGACAGGTCGAGGGTGACCGGCTCGGTACCGAGGTTGCGGTACGTCACCTGCTTGGTCGTCGGGGTGTCGTCGCCGTGCGGCCACTGCTGGAGACCGAAGTCGAGCGGCTGCGGCTCGGTGATGACGCTCTGGTCCAGCGCCCGGACCAGGTCGGTGCGCCCGGTGCCCTGCTGGAAGGAGCTGTACGAGCCCGGCTTGGCCGAGCCGGTGAGGACGGCCTTGAGGCGCTCGCCGGTCCAGTCGGGGTGCTGCTGGGCGAGGAGTGCGGCGGCGCCCGCGACATGCGGGGTCGCCATGGAGGTGCCGCTGATGGTGAGGTAGCCGGGTATGTCGGAGGGGTACTCCCCCTCAAGGATGCTGCCGGGGGCCGAGGCGGCCGTGATGTCGACGCCGGGCGCGGTCAGATCGGGCTTGACCCCACCGTCACCGACGCGCGGGCCCCGGCTGGAGAAGTCGGCGAGAGCGTCGGACTTGTCGACCGCGCCGACGGTGAGCGCGGCGTCCGCGCTGCCGGGCGAGCCGACCGTGCTCTCGCCGCCCTCTCCCTCGTTTCCGGCCGCGATGACGAAGAGGGTGTCGCTCTCGGCGGAGAGCCTGTTGACCGTCTCCTCCATCGGGTCGATGCCGGGCATGTCCTCGCCGCCGAGGCTCAGGTTGACGACCGCGGCCCCCTGGGCCACCGCCCACTCCATGCCCGCGATGATCCCGGAGTCCATGCCGAAGCCGCTGTCGTCGAGGACCTTGCCGTTCAGGATCTTGGCCCCCGGGGCGACGCCCTTGTACTTGCCCCCGGCCTTGGCGCCCGTACCTGCCACCGTGGACGCCACATGCGTGCCGTGGCCGAACTTGTCGCCGGTGCCCGACGATCCGCTGAAGTCCTGTTCGGCCACCACCTGGCTCGCGAGGTCGGGGTGGGTCGTGTCGATCCCGGTGTCGAGCACGGCGACCTTGACGCCGGTGCCGTCGTAGCCGGCGGCCCAGGCGGTCGGCGCGCCGATCTGCGGCACGCTCTTGTCGAGGCTGGCCTTTCGCCTGCCGTCCAGCCACACCTTCTCGACGGCGGTCGAGGCGGTGAACTCCGCTGCCTCGTCGGCCTTTCCGTCACTACCGGTCACGGCGTTCCAGAAGTCGGCGCCGCGCTTCTTCACGGGCCGTATCGCCTTGCCGTTGACCACCGGCAACGCCCGGCCGACCTTCGCCCCCGCCCCGGTGAACGGGGACATCGAGGGCGCCTTCTTGCCCCTGAAGGTGACGATCAGCGGTACGTCACCACGCCCCGCGTCGTCATAGCCGTCCGCGACCAGCTGGGTCACGTCGAACAGCCGGGCGTCCAACCTGCCCTGCGCCAGCAGCAGTTCGGCATCACCGGGCACGACCCGGGTGTGACCGCCGACGTCCCGGACGGAGAACGCCACCTTCTCCCGGCCCTCGCCCCGGACCACGCCGGTGACCTTTCCGGCGCCGTCCACCATGACCTGGTCACCCGTCACCAGGGTCACCGTCTTCACCGCCCTGGCCGTACCGGACGCCTTGGCGGGCTTGGACGTCTCGGCCGCCTCGACCGTAGTACCGGCGCCGCTCGTGTCCTGGGCTTCCGCACCCGGGACACCGGCCAGCAGAAGAGCCGTCGAGGCCACCCCCGCCGCCACAACCGCACGTGTCGGTCTCGCACGTAACTGCACCTGAACTCCTGACACCTCGACATCGGACAGGAGCCGTCGCACGTACTCCCGACGGCTCGGGCCTAGAGACGGACGGAGGTGGCATCGGGTTGGAAATACGTCCGACGGGTTTCTGACGAGATGTCAGTGTGCGCCTCTCCGCACGAGCCCCGCCTCCTCCGTTCGGCCAGTACAGAGGCGGTTCCGGTCTGCGGGTTCCGGCCGTTCGGCCGAGGCGGTGCTGCCCTCCGGGGCAGCAGAGTGGGCTACCGGGCCCCGCGAGAAGTGCGCGGGGCGACACGGACGGCAGGGGAGTCGGACATGGGGAAGGCACCGCCGCGCGGAGCGCGGACGAACCGGCACCTGGCACGGGTCACCACACTGGCCGTGGCCGCGCCGGCCGCCGCCGCCGCCCAGTGGACGTACTCAAGAAAGCACGACCACGACGGCGGTCGGAGCGGCCTTCGTGGGATGCGGCGCGCACCTGCCGGGTCGCCCTCGGGAAGGCATCGGCGGCCCGGCGCGGACCAGTCACCTCACATCGGCATCGGCACAGGCACAGGCTTCAGCCGAATACCTGCACCCAGGAACCGTCGGCGTAGTTCGGGTCGATGTTCCCCGAGTCGTATCCCATACCGGTCCTGGTGTAGCCGCAATTGAGGATGTTCGCGCGATGGCCGGAACTGCTCATCCACCCGTAGGTCGCGTTGTTGACCACGCCGTTCGGGTCGCCCTCGAAACCCATCGCGATGTTCTCGCCGACGCCGCCCCGGGTGTATCCGGCGTCCTTGACCCGGTCGGTGGGGCTCTTTCCGCTCGCCGAAGTGTGCGAGAAGTTGTGGGTCCGCACCATCTCGGCCGCATAGTCGTGGGCGGCCTTCTGCAGGCTCGCATCGACCACCAGGGCCGCGCAGCCGTTGGCGGTCCGTTGCGCGTTGACGGTGTCGAACGCCTGCTTCTCCAGCGACGTCATGCCCGTCGTGTCGGCAGGCGTGGCGGGTGTGATTCCGCTCCACTGCTGGTTTCCGCCGCCGTTGCAGGACCACAGCTGGATCGGAGTCCCGTTTGCGACACCCAGCTCGGCCGCGTCCAGGCAGAGGCCCAGACCGACGTTCCTGACGGTCCCCCCGGATACGACGTCCCACTGCTGGGTGGTGCCGCCCGTGCAGTCCCGTACGAGCACGGCCACGCCGTTGACCGCGCTGTCGCTCTCGCTGTCCAGGCATTTGCTTCCATAAACGCCCAGCGCTTTGGTCGTCGTGTCGTACGACCACTGCTGGTTACTACCCCCGTTGCAGTCCCACAGCGTGAGTTCGGTGCCGTTCTCGGTCTTTCCGCCGGGGACGTCCAGACATCGCCCGGAATCAGCACCCCGAAGGGCCGCGGTCGAGACGGCGGCCGATGCCGCCGGGGCGGATATCGCGGCCCCGGCGGTCATCAGCCCCAGCGATGCCATTACCAATCCGTATCGCATGGACCTGGATTTGTAACGGTGAGTAGCCAATCGGAAACTCCTAGCCTGAGTGCGACTCCGTGCGTATTTCGCGACCCACTTCGGCTCAGACCAGAGCACACATCGAAACACGGAGGCGGTGCCGTACACGGCGAAGTCGTACTACTCGATCGTCGTGCCGACCAGGCTCGCGACGGCGACCTTCGGGGCCTCCATCTTCGCTGCCCGCGGTGGGGACGCGTGCAGTGTCGGCAATTCGGGCATGGGGGGGCACTTCCGAATCCTGAGCGAAAAAGCAGGAAGGAGAGTCACCCTAATCATCGAAATTCAATTTCGACAAGAAGCTCATTCGCAGGCGGGGGCAGAACGCCCCAACGCGCATAGAGCACACGAACAGTACGCCCCGGCGCAGTCAACCCCACGTAACCTGTCAATCCGCTGTCAATAATCATGCTGTCCGCCGTATAAAAATTTACCGGCGATTGCACCTTGCCAACCGACAGCCACACGAGAATGCTCGTGATCGCTTAACTTGAAAGTTCTACAACCATCGATTTTCGGACACGGAGAATCACAATTCCCATGCTGAAAACGGGCAAGCAATTACGCTTGAGAAGGCTTTCGCTCGCGGGTGACGACCGGCATCTGCTCGTCCCGCTCGACCACAGCGTCTCGGACGGTCCGATCGTCGCCGCCGACAAGTGGGACGACCTGCTGCGGGCGCTGGTGGCCGGCGGGGCCGACGGGATCATCGTCCACAAGGGGCGCGCCCGCTCCTTCGCGCCGGACATCCTGAAGAGCTGCGCGCTGGTGGTGCACCTGAGCGCCAGTACCTCCTGCTCCGCCGACGTCCATGCCAAGGTACTGGTCGCCGATGTCGAGGAGGCGCTGACGCTCGGCGCGGACGCGGTCAGCGTCCATGTGAACATCGGCTCGGACACCGAGGCACGGCAACTGGCCGATCTGGGGGCGGTGGCCCGTTCCTGCGACGCGTGGGGCATGCCCCTGATCGCGATGGTCTATCCGCGCGGCCCCCGGATCGAGGACCCGCGCGACCCGGCCCTCCTCTCCCACCTGGCCAACGTCGCCGCGGACCTGGGCGCGGACATCGTGAAGACCTCCGTCGCCCTGCCGATCGAGCGCATGGCCGAGGTGGTGGCGAACAGCCCCATCCCCGTCCTCGCGGCCGGCGGACCACCGGACGGCTCCGACCTGGTCGAATACGGCACGGCGGTGATGGCGGCCGGCTGCCGGGGCCTGGCCATCGGCCGCCGGATCTTCTCCTCCCCGACGCCCGCCGCACTGGTGTCCCGGCTCTCGGCGGTCGTGCACGGCGGGAACACCGGCATCGGCAACGACGGCATCAGCGGTGACATGCGTATGGCCAATTACTCGACGATCGTGGCAGGAGTGGCATGAGGTTCGCATGGATCGATCTGCGTGAGGTCCCCCGTCCGCAGCTCCAGGCGGTGGTGGACGCGGCAATCCACGCCCGGATGGCGGGTGTCGTGGCCGCCGACGCCGAACTGCTCGGGACCCTGCCCCCGACTGTCACCCGGGTACTGGTCTCCGAGGGCGGCGGCCCGGCTCCGACTCCGGCACCGTTACCGTTACCGGCCGCCGTGAAGAAGTCCGGCGACAAGGAGACGAAGGCCGCGGACAAGGACGCCAAGTCCCCTGCCGTGAGCGGCAGTTCTCCGTCCGGCTCCGCATTCGACATACTCCTGCGGAGGTTCGGCACCCAGGACCAGCTGGACGCCCTCGCCGCCGACCACCGTGCCGGCACCCGCACCGGTGACGCCGGTGGCACACCGGTCTCCGGGTTCATCGACGTACGTGACGACCGCACCCTCCAACTGTCGTGCGCGGGCGCCATGGTGCTGCCGTACACGGTCATCCACTTCGCCGACCCGACCAAGATCCCCCTGGAGATCGTGCTCGCCGCGGCCGAGTCCGCCGAGGGCAAGCTGGTGACGGTCGTCGACGGCCTGGAAGAGGCGGCCATCGTCTTCGACGTGCTGGAACGCGGCTCGGACGGCATCCTCTTCACGCCCCGCAGCGCCGACGAGGTCTTCGCGCTGGCACGGCTGTTGGAGGCGACGACGCCCCAGCTGGAGCTGTCCACCCTGACCGTGGAGAGCATCCGGCACGTCGGGCTCGGCGACCGCGTCTGCGTGGACACCTGCTCGCACTTCGAGGAGGACGAGGGCATCCTCGTCGGCTCCTACTCCTCCGGGTTCGTGCTGTGCTGCAGCGAGACCCACCCCCTGCCCTACATGCCGACCCGGCCGTTCCGGGTCAACGCGGGCGCCCTGCACTCGTACACGCTCGGCCCCGACAACCGCACCAGCTACCTCAGCGAGGTCGGCTCGGGCAGCGCACTGCTCGCGGTCGGCGCCGACGGGCGCACCCGCCGGGTAGTCGTCGGGCGGGCGAAGCTCGAATCCCGGCCGCTGCTGGAGATCCGTACCCACGCCGAGGACGGCCGGCTGGTCAGCCTGACCGTGCAGGACGACTGGCACGTACGGGTGCTCGGCCCGGGCGGAAAGGTCCTCAATGTCACCGAGTTGCAGACGGGCGACGAGTTGCTCGGCTATCTGGCCGCCGACAAGCGCCATGTGGGCCTGCCCATCGGCGAGTTCTGCAAGGAGGTCTGAGGTTCGATGGGCCAACTCGAAGACCCGGGGTCGGATCTCGCCGACCTGGTCCAGAAGTCGTTCGACGCTCGCGACGATCGGCTGCCGTATCTGACGCATCAGCAGGAGACCGTCACCCGCGGCGAGTTACGCGAACGGGTGAGCAAGCAGGCCGCCGTCTTCGCGGGGTACGGCATCGGGCCGGGCAGCACCGTGGGGCTGCGGACCCCGCCCAGTTTCACGCAGATCGAGGTGCTGCTCGCCCTGTGGCGGCTGGGCGCGCAGGTGCTGCTCTTCGACTTCCGGCTCAAACCACCCGAGGTGGCAGCGCTCTGCGCGTCCTGCCGGCCGCAGTTCATGGTCAGCGCCGGTTCCAACGTCCGGGCCACGTTCGGTTTCCGGTCCGAGTACGAGGTCGTCACCGAACGACGCCGAACCGGCCTCGCGGCCACCACCGGACACCGTCTCGTCCAGTTCAGCTCGGGCTCCACCGGACGGCCGAAAGTCATCGGCAGGACCGCCCGGTCGCTCGCCACCGAGGTGGACCGGTTCGCCGGCGTCCCGGGCATGCCGGTCGAGGGCGACCGACTGCTGCTGCTCAGCTCGACGGCGCACAGCTTCGGTCTGATCGGCGGCCTGCTGTACTCCCTGGCCGCCGGCGTCTCCGTCGTCTTCGCGCCCCGCGTCTCCGCCCGCGACATGCTGCGGACCGCGCTGGAGCACCGGATCACCGCCCTGTTCGGCGTACCGACGCACTTCGAACTGCTCGCCGCCACCGCCGATCCACCCGCGCTGCCCGACCTGCGGATCGCGGTGTCGGGCGGCGAGATCATGCCCCCGCAGGTCGCCGCCCGGTTCGCGCAGCAGTACGGCGTCCAGGTCGGCGAGGCGTACGGGACCACGGAGACCGGCATCGTCGCGATCGACGTCGGCGGCACGCTGCGCCCCGCGGTCGGCCGGGCAGCACCGGGAGTGTCGGTCCGGGTCGCGCGAGGCGAACTGGACGTCGCCCTCGACGAGTCGCCGTACCTCTTCGACTCGGGCGGCACCCAGTACGCCGACGGCTGGCTGCACACCCGGGACCGGGCCGCGCTGGACACCACCGGCGCGGTACTCGTACAGGGGCGCGCCGACTCCCTCGTCGTCATCGGCGGCCTCAAGGTGGACCTCACCGAGGTGGAGAACGTACTCCGCGAGCACCCGGCCGTCGAACAGGCGGTTCTGGTCCACGAGGACGTGACCGAGGCGTATGTCGCGGTGCGCGCGGGTGGGGAGCGGCCTTCCGCCGAGGAGTTGTTGCGGTGGTGCCGGGAGCGGTTGGCCGACTACAAGGTGCCTCGGGTTGTGCGGGTGTTGGATGCGTTGCCTCGTACTTCCAACGGGAAGTTGGTTCGGCAGGCCGACACTTTGCGTTCCGCCGGGTAGGGCTGCTGCCGCCGGTTGTCGGTCGTCTGCGGAGCCGTTGTGGCTTGTCGCGCCCGCGCGGCGGAGCCGCAAATGTCACAGCCTCGCGCCCCCAAAGGGGGCGCTCTACTCCCCCTCTTTCTGGAGATACCGAGCATGAGCACGTCTACCCTGGAAGACGAGATCCGCGAGTTCGTCCTGACCGCGGTCATCGACGACATGAACATCCTGCTGAGCCGCGACGGCATCACGGACGACAGCCCGGTGACCGTCGGCGGCCTGGATGTCGACTCCCTGAGCCTGATCGAACTCACACTGCGGCTGGAGTCGCGGTTCGGCGTCGAGATACCCGACACCGACATCGAGCCCCTGGCCACCCTGACCCTCGGCGGGCTCGTCGCCGAGGTCGTCCGCCGCGGTGCGAAGGCATGAGTAGTACGAGCACGGGGGCCACCGGCACCGACACCGACACCGGGACTGGCACTGGCACTGGCATCACCGCCGACTCCGTACGGGAGCTTCTGTCTGACCGCAAGGTCTTCCCGGGGCTGCCCGACGACCTCGGCGAGGACGCCGAACTGGTCCTGGACTCCCTCGGGTTGGTGTGGCTGCTCCACGTGGTGGAGGAGCGGTACGGCCTGGTCGTCGAGCCCACCGACGAGGACATCGCCGGGCTGACCTCGCTCCGGCGCCTCACCCGATACCTGCGTACCGCCCAGAAGGAGGGCGCCCGGGATGACGCGTGAAGTGACAGTGACCGGATACGGGGTACGGACCGCGTTCGGCGAAGGGGCGGAGGCTCTGCGGCGCGGGGTGTTCGCGGGGGTTCCGGCGTTCCGGCCCACGACGCGGTTCGACACCGGGCCGTACCGGACGGGGTTCGCCGCGGCTGCTCCCGACGGGGCCGAGGGGGTCGACGGGGTCGAGGGGTGGGCGTTGCGGGACGCGCTCCGGCGGTGTGGTGACGAGGCGCTCGGTATGGCGGGGTTGAGCGCCGGTGCGGAGGCGGCCGTGATTTTGGGGGTTGCCGGGGATCATCGGAGCGTTACCCGGTATTGGCGGGGGGCCGGGGAATCCGTGCCCGCCGCTCCGGGGGGATTGCCGTATGAAGGCCGCGGGTCCGTTGTGGCTGGTCGCGCCCACGCGGCAGAGCCGCAAATGTCACAGCCCCGCGCCCCTGAAGGGGCGCTGTCCCGCGGCGAGTTGCAAGGATCCGCCTCTGAAGGGGCTCGTCTCGCCGATGCCGTACCTGCCCAGCTCACCGAGTTGCTGGCCGACGGCCTGGGGCTGACCGGGCCGCGGCTCACCTTCACCAATGCCTGTGTCGCTTCCGCCGCCGCGATCATTCACGCCTGTCGGCTGATCTCCTCCGGGCGGATCGACACCGCCGTCTGCGCGGGTGGGTATCTGGTCGAGGAGGAGACCTTCGGGAAGTTCGACTCCGGGCGGGCGTTGTCGCGGGACGGCATGGTGCGGCCGTTCAGTGCCGACCGCAGCGGGCTGTTGCTCGGCGACGGTGTCGCGGCCGTCGTACTGGAGTCGACCGAGCACGCCCGGCGGCGCGGGGCCCGGCCGCTCGTGTCCGTCGTCGGATGGGGCGCCGCCACCGACGCCCACCACATCGCCCAGCCGCACCCCGAAGGCGCCGGCCTCGCCCGCGCCGCACGGCAGGCGATGCGGCAGGCCGGGGACCCGGACGGGGCGTCCCTCGGCTACATCAACGCCCATGGCACCGGCACCAAGTACAACGACGGCGCCGAGACGCGGGGCCTGCGCGCCGCCTTCCCGGAGCGCGCCGGGTCGATACCGGTCAGCTCGACCAAGAGCACCACCGGCCACCTCCTGGAAGCCGCGGGCGTCGTGGAGTTCGTGATCACGATGCTGACCCTGCTGGACGGCGTACTCCCGCCGACCGCCGGATACGGCAGCCCCGACCCGGAGTGCGACCTCGACTACGTACCGAACGAGCCGCGCCCCGCCGACCCGCGCCGGGCCCTCACCATCAACGCCGCCTTCGGGGGCACCAACACCGCACTCGTCCTGGAGCGGCCGTGACCACGACCCACGAGACCGCGGCCAACGAGACCGCGTTCCGTTCCTCCCTCTCGGTCCTCGCCACCGCCACCGCGACCCACAACACCGGCCGGGACGACGACATCACGCTGCCGAAGCTGCCCGGCTTCGTGGAGTCGGCGTTCAGCCCGCTGGCGTACGAGGTGAGCAGCAGGTGTCTGACCGCGCGTCCCGGGGACGGTGACCGTACCGCCGTGGCGCTGGTCACTCTGGCGGGTGACACCACCACCGCGGACCTGGCCAGCCGGCGCATGGTGTCCGGACGGGTCCACAACCCGCTGCTGTTCATGCAGGCCACCGCCAACTCCGTGCTGGGGCACATGAGCCGGGAGTTCGGCATCACCGGCCAGATGTTCAGCCTCTCCACCCTCGACGACCCACTGACCGAACTCCTGGCCATGGCAGACCTGTTGCTGGAGGACCCCGAACTGGACCGGGTCCTGGTGCTGGGCGTGGAGCTGGGCGGCGGCGAACGCGTGGCCGCCGTGCACCGCGAACTGGCCGCAGCCCACAGCGGGCGCCCGATACCGGCCCTCCCGGAGTCCGCCGGGCTGGCGGCGGCGGTGCTGCTCGGCCGTCCGGGCGACGACGACAACACCGATGCCGACGCCGGGGCACAGGTGCCGATCAGGTCCACGGGATCAACCGGCCAGGTCAAGCAACTCGGCAGTATCCAGGGCCTGTTCGACCTGGCCACCGCCCACGCCGAAGCAAGCACCGAGACGGAGACCTCCACCCATGCTCATCAGTAGGCAGGAGCGGGCCCGGATCTGCTCCGACACCGAACTGGGCGCCGGCAACATCCTGGCCCGTCTGGCGGAATACGACCGTCCGCACGACGAGGTCGTACTCCGGATGGACGGCAACTGGCAGGCCCCGGACGGGAGTCACCCCACCCACCTCACTCTCGGGGAGTTGCGCGAGGTCGTCGAGACCTATGCGGGCTGGTACGCCACCCAGGGTGTGCGCCCCCGCGACCCGGTCGCCCTCCACTCCTACTCCAGCGCCGAGTTCGCGGTGAACTTCCTGGCACTGACGTCCCTCGGCGCGATCCCGTCGTTCGTCAACGGCAACCTGCCGCCGGGCATCGCGCGGGAGTACGTACGACGGCAGGGCGCCGTAGGTGCCTTCACGGACCGGGAGCACCGCGAGGTGTTGGCGACGGAGGCGTCCGACCTGGGCTTCTGCGCGACCGCCGCCGACATCCGCCCCGAACACCGCGCCTCACTCCCGGCCTCTCACCCGTACCGGCACGACCCCACCGACCCGGTGCTCATCTCGCACTCGTCCGGAACCACCGGTATGCCCAAGGGGGTTCCGCACACCCACCGGACGCTGATGTACGCGCAGTTGCACCGTCTGCGTTACTCCACCGGCACCGACATGGAACGCACCCTGGTCGGGCTGCCCGGCGCGCACAACGCGATGGTGGCGACGCTGCTGTACTGCCTCCTCCTGCGCACCGACATCAAACTGCTCTCCAGCCAGCGCGGCACCGAAGTACTGGACGCCATCGAGGAGTTCAGGCCGACTACCGTGCTGGCCTTCGCCGGGACCTTCGGCGAGATGGCCGCCGAGGACCTGTCGAACCGCGACCTGTCCAGCGTGCAGGTGTGGTTCAACACCGGTGACGCGGCGCACGAGTCACACATCCGGGCCCTCGTGGAGCACGGCAGCCACCAGACGATAGGCAAGGACCTGCGGCGCGTACGGCTCGACGGCTCCGTCTTCGTCGACGGGCTCGGCTCCTCCGAGGCCGGCTACTCCGTCTTCCACAACCGGCACACCAAGGACACCTCGGCCTACTCGCGCTGCGTCGGCAGGCCGATCAGCTTCGCCGAGGCCGCCGTGCTCGCCGAGGACGGCACCCCGCTGCCGCCCGGCGAGATCGGCCGCCTGGGCCTCAAGTCCCCTACGCTCACACCCGGTTACTGGAACGACTCGCTGACCTGGAACCGGATGCGCCTCGGCGGCTACTGGCTCACCGGCGACCTCGCCCACCAGGACGAGGACGGCAACTTCTACCACCTCGACCGCGCCCCGGACGCCATCCGGACCTCCGCCGGTGTCGTCTTCAGCACCCGCACCGAGGAACTCCTGCTCCGCGAACTGCCCGAGCTGGCCGACTGCACGGTCGTCGGGGTCGCCGACGACGGCATACGGGCGGACTGGGACGGCGACGGAGTGGCAAACGCCTACGCACTGCTCCAGCTCGCCGATGAAGAGGACGGCGGTGAAGAGGCAGGCGCTGACGGCGAGTTGACCGTCCGGGTCAACACGGCCCTCCAGGCCGCCGGATTCCCCCCTGTCACCCGCGCCCTGCGCATGAAGCCCGACGACGTCGCCAAGGGCGCCACCGGCAAGGTCCTCAAGCGAGTGATGCGCGACCGCTTCGCCGCCTCCTCGGCCAAGGAGCAGCGATGAGCACGGGTACGGGTACAGGTACGGGGGACGTCAACTACCGTGCCCGGGCGAGCGAGGCGTACCGGCTGTGGTGGCAGCACGACGCGAACTGGTACCAGGGAGTGGCGAGCCGGTTCGGGCAGGAGGCGGCGAACGAGCTAAACGCCGAGGCGCTGCGCAAGGTCGCGACGCACGTCGGACAGCGCGTCGGCCGCCTGGCCGGCCCGCTCCCCGCCACCGGCGACACCCTCAAGGACCTGGAGGAACTGCGCCGCCGGTACGACGACTGCGGGGACCGGATGTTCCCGCCGGAACTGCGCAACGCCTCCACGGAGGTCGAGGACACGACCGATGACGACGGCCTGATCGTCCTCACCCTGCGCCGCAGCTTCGCCGTCACCATGGTGCGGATGGCCGGTTCACTGGACGGCTACCAGTGCCCGTGCACCGACATCCACGCGGGCTGGTCCGAGGGCCTCGGCGTCACCCTGACGGAGAACCGCGCCGAGACATGCCTGCGCGACGGCGACAAGGCATGCCGACTGCTGATGCGCGTACGCACACCCCTTGTCCACAACGATACGAACGATACGAAGGACTGACGCCATGCGGATACTTGTCGCAGGATCCACCGGAGTGGTCGGCCGTCCCCTGGTGGGCGCGCTGCGGGCGCGGGGCCACCAGGTGAGCGCGCTGGTACGGGAGGAGTCCCGGGCCCGCGCTCCGGAAGCGGACGCGATCGTGGTCGCCGACGTTCTCGACCGGGAAGCACTGCTGGCCGCAGTGTCGGACGCACGCCCTGAGGTGGTCGTCCATCAGTTGACGGCGCTGCGGCTGATGGGCGACGACCCAGCGGGGGCTTTCGCCCAGACCGCGCGACTGCGCACGGAGGGCACCGCCAACCTGGTCGCGGCGGCCCGGGCGGCCGGTGCCCGGCGGCTGGTCGCGCAGTCCATTGCCTTCGCATCCGCGCCGACCGGCGACACGCTCGTCGACGAGGACGTACCGCTGTACGTGGACGCCCCGGACCCCGGCTGGGCGGCCACCGTACAGGCGGTCGCCAAGCTTGAGGCACAAGTGCTGGGCGCTGCACCGGAGTTGAGTGGCGCGGTGCTGCGGTACGGGTCGCTGTACGGACCCGGCACCGCGTACGCCCGTACCGGCGGCGGGACCGCGCAATTCGTACTGGCGGGGAAGTTCCCGCTGCCCGGAGACGGGGCCGGGGTCACCTCGTTCCTGCATGTGGAGGACGCCGTGGGGGCGGCGGTGGCCGCCGTGGAGTCGGAGGCCACCGGCGTCTTCCACATCACGGACGACGAACCGGCCCCGGCCGCCCAGTGGTTGCCCCACTACGCCCGGGCGCTGGACGCTCCGGCGCCGCCCGCGATCCCTGCGGAGATGGCACCCCGGTTGCTCGGCTGGTTCATGGCCCACCAACTCACCGCGGCGGCCGGCGCTTCGAACGCCCGGGCGCGTACGGAACTTGGCTGGAAGCCGCTGCGGCCGAGCTGGCGCGACAGGCTGGGCCAGGAATGACCGGACCCGGACCCGGCCTTTCGGGCGACGCCCGTGACTCCATCACCGTGTGCGTGATCGGCGCCGGTCCGCGCGGGCTCTCGGTCCTGGAGCGACTCTGCGCCAACGCGGGCGAGGCCGGCCGCCCGGTCGTGGTTCACCTCGTCGACCCGTACCCGCCGGGCCCGGGCGCGGTGTGGCGCACCGACCAGCCACCCGAACTGCTGATGAACACGGTCGCCTCCCAGGTGACCCTGTTCACCGACGACAGCGTGCCGTGCGAGGGCCCGTCGATACCAGGCCCGAGCCTGTACGAGTGGGCGCGCACCCTGGAATCGGGCGCGTACCCGCCCCCGGTCCGGGCGGAGGCCCGCCGCATCGGCCCGGACACCTACCCGACCCGCGCCTTCCACGGCCACTACCTGGAGTGGGTCTTCCGGCGCCTGTTACGCACCGCCCCGCCCGAGGTCACGGTCCACACACACCGGACGACGGCGATCGCACTGTCCGACGAGGACGGTCACTCCCCGGGCTCCCGCCAGAGAGTGACCCTGGCGGACGACGACCGCCTCACCGACCTGGACGCGGTCGTACTGGCCCTGGGACACGGGCAGTTGTCCCCGAGCCCGGAGGAACGGGACCTGCGGTCCTTCGCCGCCCGCCACGCAAGTGCCGGCACCGGTACAACCACTGGTGCTGGTACCCGTGTCGGGGCCGGCGTGTCCTTCGTGGGTCCCGCCAACCCGGCCGACGCCGACCTGAGCGGAATCCGCCCCGGCACCCCCGTCGCTCTGCGCGGACTCGGCCTGAACTTCTTCGACCAGTTGGCGCTGCTCACCGAGGGCCGCGGCGGCACGTTCAAGCAGGGTGACCAGGACGGCCATGGTGCGGGGCTCGTGTACATCCCGAGCGGCAACGAGCCGGTGCTGTACGCCGGTTCGCGACGCGGTGTGCCGTACCACGCACGCGGCGAGAACGAGAAGGGCGCACTGGGCCGCCACCACCCCCGCTTCCTGACCCCGGAGGTCATCGCGGGACTCCGGCGACGGCGGCCGGTCGGCTTCCGCAGCGACATCTGGCCACTGATCGACCGAGAGGTCCGGACCGTCTACTACGAGGCGTTGCTCCGGGCCGCCCAAGGCCCTTCGGTGGCAACGGAGTTCGTGCGGTCCTGCCTCGCGGGCCGCGACGCCGAGTCGGCGCTCCTCGACCGGTTCGACGTACCGCCCGACGAGCGATGGGACTGGCGGCGCGTTGAACGTCCTTACGGAGACAGGCACTTCACGGATCGCGCCGACTTCCGGCACTGGCTGCTCGCATACCTGCGGCAGGACGTCTCCGCCGCCCGCCTCGGCAATGTGAACGGGCCGCTGAAAGCAGCGCTGGACGCGTTGCGGGACCTGCGCAACGAGGTCCGGCTGGTGGTCGATCACGGCGGGGTCGCCGGTGAGTCGTACCGGGCCGAACTGGACGGCTGGTACACGCCGTTGAACGCGTTCACGTCGATCGGCCCGCCCGCGTTCCGGATCGAGCAGCTGATCGCGCTGATCGAGGCGGAGGTGCTGCAGGTGGTCGGTCCGGGGATGCGGGTGCGTCCGACAGACGGTGAGGACAGTCTCCGTGGGCCCGGTTTCCTCGTGGACGCGGAGGAGGTGTCGGAGCAGCCGGTGCTGGTGAGGGCGCTCGTCGAGGCGCGGCTGCCCGGCATCGACCTGCGGCGCAGCGCCGATCCGCTGCTGCGGGGGCTGCTGGCGGAGGGCGGGTGCGTCCCGTACCGGCCGGGCGGTCACGAGGCACACGAGACGGGCGGGATGGCGGTGAGTGACGGCGCGCCCCGGCTGTTGGACGCGGCGGGGCGACCGCATCCGCGCCGGTTCGCGTTCGGGGTGCCGACGGAGGGGGTTCGCTGGGTGACGGCGGTAGGCATCAGACCAGGCGTGGGCTCGGTGACACTGGAGGACTCGGACGCGATAGCGCGGGCGGTACTGGGGCTGGGAGCGGGACTGGGGAAGCATGAACAACAGCCTCGAGCAAGCCAGTTGACTGCACATCAGATTTCTGGCGCAGGGAGTCGACGATCATGAACGGGAGGACGGCCCCTGCGTCCGTCGGCACCGACGCGGGGCTGCTCGCACCCACATGGGCGGGCACGCAGGCGGCGGCCGAAGTGACCGACGAGGCATGGCTCCAGGCGATGCTGGACGTTGAAGTTGCCTTGTGCCAGGCCCAGTTCGAGGTCGGCCTGACACCTGCCGCCGCGCTCGCGTCGATCGCCTCCCAGGCCCACGCGGACCGCCTGGACCTGGTCGCCCTGGCGCACGCGGCCCGAGGCGCGGCCAACCCGGTGGTCGCCCTGGTCGCCGCCTTCACCGAGGTGGTCGCCGAGAAGGACCCGGCCGCCGCCGAGTACGTACACCGGGGTTCGACCAGCCAGGACATCCTGGACTCGGCGGCCATGCTGATCGCCCGCCGCGTACTCACCCTGATCGCCACCGACCTCGAACGCACCGCCACCGCCCTGGCCGCACTCGCGGACACCCACCGCCACACCGTCCTGGCGGCCCGCACCCTGGCCCAGCACGCGGTACCCACCACCCTCGGCCTGAAGGCAGCGACCTGGCTTCAACTCGTCACGGACGCCCTGACCCGAGTACGGGCGGTAGCCGGTGAGCTCCCCGCCCAACTCGGCGGCGCGGCCGGCACGTTGGCCGCATACCGCGAGTACGCGACCTTGGACGACAGGGCGGGAAGGTCGGGCAGGCCGCCCGAGGGGAGCGAGGGCGGAATCGAATTGCTGGCCCCCTTCGCGAAGGCCCTCGGCCTGGCGGAGCCGACGCTGCCCTGGCACACCGTACGCACGCCGATCGCCGAACTGGGCGCGGTACTTCAGCTGGTCACCGGGGCGCTCGGCAAGTTCGCGCTGGACGTGCAGACTCTGTCCCGTACGGAGATCGGCGAGGTGTCCGAGCCGGCGGCGGCGGGACGAGGCGCCTCGTCGGCGATGCCGCAGAAACGCAACCCGGCCCTCGCCACCCTCATCGTGTCGGCCGCCCGCCAAGTCCCCGCGTACGCACTGGTGTTGGCCCAGTGCCTGCTGGCCGAGGACGAACGCCCCGCCGGGGCATGGCACGCCGAGTGGCAGCCGCTCCGGGAGGCACTGCGGCTTGCGGGCGGCGCGGCGCACACGGCGGTGGAGCTGGCGGAGGGCCTGATCGTCCACCCGGAACGCATGCTGGCCAACCTCGGCCTGACGGGCGGCGCGATCGTCACCGAACGACTGGCGGTCGTACTCGCCCCGGTGCTCGGCAAGGCGCACGCGAAGAAACTGCTGGCGACAGCCTCGGCCGAGGCGGCCGACACGGGGCGGACGATCGGCGAGGTGCTGTCCGGCCACCCCGGGCTGTCGGCCTGTTTCACCCCCGCCGAGCTGTCGGGACTACTCGACCCGACCCGCTACACGGGCGCGGCCGACGCACTGGTCGACCGGGCGCTGCGCAGATACGGGGGCCACGGAGACAGCGGGGGTGTCCGATGAGCGATACGAGCGGCGGGAGCAGGACAGCGGGCAGGTCCGTCCCGCCCCGGCCCTGAGCCGTCCTCCTGGTGACGGTCTGCGCCAAGATGCCGATCCGGCTGGGCACCGGGCACCTCGATCCTCACGCCCTGTGGCCGCAGGGGCATGTGGGGGACGAACCGGATCCGGCCGACGCCGACGGCACAACACGACAGGGCACGACGGGGCACGACGGGGCACGACAGGAAGGGAAGCGAAGGCACGATGACTCAGGCAACACCCCGCTCGGTCCTGGTGACCGGGGGAAACAGGGGGATCGGGCTGGCCATAGCCCGCCGCTTCGCGGCGGCCGGGGACCTGGTCACGGTGACCTACCGCAGTGAGGCACCACCCGGCGACGAGGGTTTCCTTTCCGTGCGGTGCGATGTGACGAACAGTCAGCAGGTGGACCAGGCCTTCAACAAGGCCGAGTCGACCCACGGTCCGGTCACCGTCCTGGTCGCCAACGCGGGCGCCACCCAGGACCGGCTGCTGGTACGGATGAGCGAGGCGGACTTCACCTCCGTCATCGACACCAACCTCACCGGGGCCTTCCGCGTCGCCCAGCGCGCGGTGCGCGGCATGCTCCGGGAACGCCATGGCCGTATCGTGCTGATCTCCTCCACGGCGGCCCTCCACGGCGCCGCCGGGCAGACCAACTACGCGGCGGCGAAGGCGGGGCTGGTCGGCTTCGCACGGTCACTGTCCCAGGAGCTCGGCCCCCGGGACATCACCTGCAATGTGGTGGCGCCCGGCCTGACCGAGACGGACATGACCCGTGCGCTCACCGCGGAGCAGCGCCAGGAGTTGCTGCGGCAGACCCCGGCCGGACGGCCGGCCCACCCCGACGAGGTCGCCGACGCGGTGGCGTTCCTGGCCGGTGCCGGATATGTACGCGGCGCCGTGATCCCGGTCGACGGAGGCGCCGGACTGGGGCACTGAGGGCTACCTCGAAGGAATAAAACAGAAGAAAAACACACAATTTTATCCTATTGAATTATTGGAGTGGAAATTGTGAACCCGATCACCGCGTTGCGCCCATCCGCCACCACCGTGGAGCAGTACCTCAAGGAGGACCTCTGGCGCGCCGGCAGCATCCTGGACGACCTGGCACGGTGGCGTGCCGAGACTCCCGACGCCCCCGCCCTCCTCGTGTCGGAGGCCGGCCGGGGCACCCTGCAGCTGAACTACGCGCAGTACGCCGAGTATGTGGACCGCTTCGCCGGCGCGTTGCACGCGTTGGGGGTGCGCAGCGGTCAGGTCGTCGCGATGCAGTTGCCGAACCTCTGGCAGGTCGGACCGCTGGTACTGGCCTGCGCCCGGCTCGGGGCCGTCGCCGCGCCGATCATGTGCGCGTTCCGCCCCCGTGAGCTGGAGCGGATGCTCCGCCGGTTGGATGCCGTCGTCTGCGTGACCATCGATCGGTGGGACAACTTCGAGCACGCCGCGGCGCTGGCCGAGATGGCACCCCGGCTGCCCGCACTGCGCCACCGTGTGGTGCTCGGCGAGCGGCCCGCAGACGGGCACGGCGGGGACGACGGGGACCACGGCGAACTCGATTTCCGCGAGTACTTCGAGCACACGGAGCACACCACCCTGCCGGATCCGTCCGTCGTGGACCCGGACCGGGTCTCCCTGGTGCTGTTCACCTCCGGCACCTCCGGCGAGCCGAAGGCCGTGCTGCACACCCTCAACACCTCGTACGCCTGGTACTCCGGCGTCGCAGCCGCCGACGGCATCGGCCCCGACAGCCGCGTCTACTCACCGAACGCGGCGACGCACATCGTCGGCCTCACCATGGGGCTCCTCATGCCGCTGCACCGTGGGGCCTGCGCGGTCATGACGGACCGCTGGGAGCCGGAGGCCGTCGTCCCCTTCCTGGCCGAGGCCCACGTCAGCTGGATAGTCGTCGTCCCGTTCTTCCTCTCCGCCCTGATCGACGCGATGGAACGCACGTCGCTGCGACTGCCCACCGTGCGGATCATCCGCGCGGGAGGCACCACGGTCCCGCAGCCGCTGTTCAGGAGGGTGACCGAGACCTTCGGAATCCCGCTGGATGTGGGCTGGGGCATGACTGAGGGCGCCAACATCTTCACCCGCTCCGGAGAACACCCGGACCTGGCCGGGCGCACTGTCGGGCGCTGCGCCCCGGGCCACGAGATCGACCTGCGGGCCGACCACCCGATCAGCGACGACCGACCCGGGCGTCTCTTCGCCCGCGGCCCTTCGCTGTGCCTGGCCACCTGGGGCCGGGACGACGGCCGACTGACCGTGCTCGCCGAGCACAACGACGGCTGGTACGACACCGGTGACCTCGCGGCACCGGACGGCCACGGCGGTGTGCGGCTGCACGGCCGCGCCGAAGACCGGATCGGCGACATCATGATCCCGGTCAGTGACGTCGAGTCGGCACTGCTGGACCACCCCGACGTACGGGATGTCGCCCTGGTCGGCTACCCGGGCAGCCAAGGCGGCGAGCTCGCCTGCGCGGTCGTCGTCCCCGGGGAGCGCACTCCCACCCTCGAGGGCCTGCGCGACTGGCTCGGCGGGCTCGGCATGAGCGAATGGTGCCTGCCGTCCCGCCTGGAACTCCTGCCCGAACTGTCGCGCAACAACACCGGCAAGGTACAGAAGAACCTGCTCCGGGAACGGCTTCAGCTCCGCTCGGCCGACTGAGAGGTTCAGTGAGAGGTTCGGGTCGCCCGGGAGATTCGTCCCCGGGCGACCCGACTGCCAGGCCCTGAACCGTCACTCCGGTGGAGCAGGGGCCCCGCACTCCCCGAGACTCCGTACCAGGCGTCCGAGATCGCACGATCACGGTGGACCCGGACGGCCCAGGGGACCGCGAGCCCAGGAGCCGCCCATCACACGGCCGAGCCGATTCGGCGTCGTGTGCACGCCTTGGTGAGCAGCTCCAACTCCCTTTCCACCGCGTGTACCAGCCCCTACGACGCCAGGCGGGCCGTGGTGACGAAGAAGGTCGCCGTCGCGGTGAAGGCGTGCCGGCGAGAGAGATCGCCCAAGTCGTCCTTCCACCGCGCCGCCTCCTCCTCGCTGACGGCGCCCCGGGCGAGAGCCGCTGTCAGAGCCGGCTCCAGCACCACGTCGAACGCGGACGCGTGGTCGTTCAGGGTCGCCAGGACGGGAACGACCTCGATGCCGGTGAATCCCGCGTCGGCGAGGTGGCAGGCGCTGTGGGTGCCGGCGTGGGGATTCGGGACGGCTGAGCAGAACGCGTCCTTGACCGCGGCGGTCGTCTCCGGGAACCGCGAACTCACCACCATCGACCCGAGATCGGGGTCCGCGAGAACGATTGTCCCGCCCGGCCTCAGCACCCTGCGGGCCTCGGAGAGCGCCTCGGCGGGAGCGCCGAAGTGGAGAAAGGTCCGCTCGGACCGGTACCACGACAGTTCACCGTCCTCGAACGGCAGATCGAAGGCGCTGCCCGTGACGACGCGACAGTGCGGGAACCTGGCCAGGGCCGCGTCGACCATGGCCTGGCTACTGTCGACCCCCACGGCGTCCTTTCCGAGCCGTACGAGATCCGCGACGGCACGGCCCGCGCCGCACCCGATGTCCGCTCCCTTGCCCTCGGCTGCCTCCACGGCCCGGTAGGTGGCCTCCCGTACGGTGCGGCCGCTCTCGCTCTCCTCCATCTTCCGCAGATAGGCGATGAAGTCCTCGGGGACGCCGGAGGAGTCGACGTCGTGGAAGCGTGCGGCAAGACTTTCGGCGGTGCGTGGTCCGGTGGTGTCCACGTGCAGCTGTCTCCCGTCGGGGGGTGCCTGATGCTTCAGTGCGGGTGGCGCTTGTCGATGGGCCAACTCAGCTTATCAACAAGGGAGTTGATGGCTAGCCTGGAGGGCTGGACCTATGGTGCGGACAACCCCCCGGGACATCACCTGCAACGTGGTGGCTCCCGGCCTCACGGAGACGGACATGAGCAGCGCCCTCACTCCCGAAAGCGCCACGACCTCCTCCGCCAGCCCCCGGCCGTCCGCCTCGCCCGCCCTGACGAGGTCGCGGACGCGGTGACCTTTCTGCGAGGGCGGGGTATGTGCGAGGGGCCGTGATTCCGGTGAACGGGGGTGCGGGGCTGGGGCACTGAGGAGGTGCGAGGTTTCGCTCCGCCTCGCGGACCATCCCAGCAGCGCGCAGAATATAGAAGTACACTTTATGAAAACGTACTTCTATCTTCTGGAGGGCCGGTGGACAAGCCCGCCGAGATGTTCGACCGGGATTTCGAGTGGTCGGCGCTGAGTCGGTTCATCGCCGACCCTCAGCCCGGTGCGACCCTTGGCGTGGTCTCCGGGCGGCGCCGCCAAGGCAAGACCTTCCTTCTGGACGCCGCCTGCCGGGCCACCGGAGGGTTCTACTTCGGGGCGACCGAGGCCACTGACGCCGAGTCACTGCGCCGGATGGGCACCGCGCTGACGACCCACGTGCGCCCGGCCAGCCCCTTCCACTTCGCCGACTGGTCGGAGGCAGTCGACGCGCTGCTCGCACTCGGCTCCGAACGGCCCGTCCCCGTGGTGATCGACGAGTTTCCCTACCTCGCCAAGGCCAACCCCGAACTGCCGTCGATCATCCAGGAGGCGCTGCGAACCCTGCGTGACCAGCGCACCGCCTCCCGCACCCGACTCCTGCTGTGCGGCTCGGCCCTGTCCTTCATGGGCCGCCTGCTGTCGGGCAACGCACCCTTGCGCGGACGAGCCGGCCTGGAACTGATCGTCCGCCCCCTCGACCACCGTCTCGCTGCGGAATTCTGGGGCATCACCGATCCCCACCTGGCGTTGAAGGTGAACGCGATCGTCGGCGGCACCCCCGCCTACCGGCGCGAGTTCGCGCGCGGCGACACCCCCGAGGGACCAGACGACTTCGACGACTGGGTGGTCCGCACCGTCCTCAACCCCGAAACCCCCCTCTTCCGCGAGGCCCGCTACCTGCTCGCCGAGGAACCCGACCTTCGCGACACCGCCCTGTACCTGTCCGTCCTGGCCGCCGTCGCCGACGGCAACTCCACCCGCGGTGGTATCGCCGGCTACCTGGAACGCAAGGCCGTCGACATCGCGCACCCCATCAACGTCCTGGAAGACGCCGGACTGCTGCACCGGGACGCCGACGCCTTCCGCGAGAACCGGCCCACCTACCGCATCGCCGAACCGCTGATCGCCTTCCACCACGCGATCATGCGCCCGGTCTGGGACCAGCTCGAACGCCCCGGCAGTGCGGCGCGCGTCTGGGCAGCCAGCCGTCGGCGCTTCGTCAGCAACGTACTCGGCCCTCACTTCGAACAGGTCTGCCGCGAGTGGGCCCTGCACCATGCCGACCCCGAGCTTCTGGGCGGCCTGCCCGCCCGAGTCGGCCACGGAATGGTCCACGATCCGAAAACCCGCACCAGCCACGAGGTCGACGTGGCGGTCATCGGCATCGCCGACGGCCACGCCAAGCCCCCGCTCCTGGCCATCGGCGAGGCCAAATGGAACGACACGATGGGCATCGCCCACATCGACCGACTCCGGCACATCCGCGACCTCATCACCTTGGCGGGCCGCTACGACACGAGCGGCACCCGGCTCATCTGCTTCACCGGATCGGACTTCAACAACAAGGCGCAGACGTCGTCAACGGCGAATCCCGACGTCCGGCTGATCGACCTCGCGGCCCTCTACCGCTCCGCCTGATACAGGCCGCCCCTCGGCGACCGTGCTGGTGGCCGACCAGGGCGACGACGGGTGATCACGTTCACCTGCGGCACACTTCCCGAACTCTTCAGCCGCTCCGCCGATACGCGCCTGGCGCTGCCCCGTAGGCGCGCTTGAACGCGTGGGCGAAGGGGAACTCGGAGGTGTAGCCAACCTGAACGGCCACGGATCTCAACGGCGCGTCAGACGCCCGCAACAGGCGTGCTGCCGAGGCCATCCGCCACCATGTCAGGTAGCCAGAAGTCCATGTCAGCGCATAAATCACCTGAATGCCCGGATCGAACGGTAAGTCGAACGGCAGGGAGATCACGCCCCCGGACAGACGACGGATCCCGCCTTCCCCGCCGGACAGGAATGTGACGACAGGACCTAGCATCGGCACATGCGTTTATGGCGGAGTCATGACACGGTCGCATCCCTCCCCCGCGACCCCCGGGCCGACGAGTACCCGATGCCGTTCGTCCCGTACGGCTGGTACGCCGTACTCCGCAGCGCCGAATTGAGGCCGGGCAAGGTCGTCAGCCTCCACTACTTCGGCCGCGCACTCATCGCCTTCCGGGGAGCCGACGGGCGGGCGACTGTCCGGGACGCGCACTGCCCCCACTACGGCGCGCATCTGGGCGCCGGCGGCAAGGTCGTGGACGGCACGGTGGTGTGCCCGTTCCACGGCTGGCGGTTCGGTACGGACGGCAGGTGCGTGGAGGCGCCGTTCGCCGCGCACACCCCCAAGGTGTCCCTCGGCGGATTCCCGGTCCGCGAACACAGCGGACTGGTCCTCGTCTACGCCGGTCCGGGCGAGCCGACTTGGGAGATACCGGAAATCCCCGAGACGGAATCGAAGGACTACGCCACCCCCATCGACGACACCTGCCGGGCGCGCGTCCACGTCCAGGAGATGCGCGAGAACATCGTCGACGAGTCCCACTTCCACTTCATCCACGGCCAGAGCGAACCCCCCGTCCAGGACTGGCGCGAGGACGGCCCGTACGCCGAGGCCCGCGGCCGGATCTCCCGACGTGTCCTCGCCTGGGACATCAACAACACCTTCGACGCGTTCATGTACGGCCCGGGCGTCATGGTGGTCCGCGTCCACGGTCCCGTCCTGTCGGTGACCGCGGTCGCCCTCACCACCCCGATCGACGACCGCACGAGCGAACTCCGGATGCTGTACTACCTGCGCAAACCGGCCCGACTCCCCTTCCTGACACCACTCTTCAAGCTCGCGTTCCGCGCGGAAGCCCTGGGAGAGGTGCGCGAGGAGGTCGAGATCTGGGACCACAAGATCCACCAGGCCCGCCCGGTGCTGCTCCCGCACGAGAAGGGGATCAGGGCGCTGCGGCGGTGGTACGCGCAGTTCTATCCGTCGTCGGACGTGGCGATTCCGGGGGCGCGTCAGCCGACGTCACCGAGACGATTCGAAGCCGGCCCGTGACTCCCCGATCGCCGACTCGGGCGTCGACACATCGCTGCCGGCCGCTGTCGCCGACCTGTTCCGACGGGGAATGGACGCCGGGCGCGCTGCGGACAGTGCCTCCAGCCTGGTGGAACTCATGAAGAAGGCCGAGGCACAGGCGAGCACCGCCACCTGAACCCTGCGGATCACACGACACTCGCCGGGATAGGCTCGCATCCTTGATGTGGATATGACATTGGTTCCGGGGGAATCATGGGGATTTCTGTGCGCGGCTCCATACCGCGCAAACTGACGTGCATGGCGTTCGCCGCCACACTGCTCGGTGGAGGAACGGCCGCCTGCACAAAGGGCACCCAGAGCACTTCCGCGAAGGCGGACTCACCGAGGACAACGCCCGAGGCGGCTGTGACGGCTGCGGCGGCCGTGGCGAAGGCGGCCGAGAACGCGGAGGACATCACGTCCCTCAACTACCGGATCGTCGGGAGCCTGCCGAAGAGGGGCCGTGTCAGCGCCGAGGCGTCCATGAAGACGGAACCGCTGGCCATGAGCATGAAACTGACCACAGCAGGCCAAAGTGCGCACGACCCGCTGGAGATCCGGTTCGTCGATGGGGTGATCTACGCGGGCGGAAGCGCGGTCGCCTCGCCGAAGCTGAACGGCAAGAACTGGTTGAGGGCGGACCCAGCCGTATGGGGCCGTGGCGGTATGGACAACAACACCTACGGTGTAGTGCCTACCCAGATCGAGCCAAGCCCGGTAGTCCAGTCCACGATCCTGACCGGCTCCAAGGACGTGCGGAGCATCGGCACGGAGACGGTCGAAGGAACCAGGACCACCCACTACAGAGGAACAGTCACCAGCAGCGGCTTGGGCGCCGCACGAGACGCCGCCAAGGACAAGGCGACCCGGCAACGCCAGATCGACAGTCTGGATCAGTTCATGGTGCTTAGCCTTGGGAACACCCTCACCATGGACCTGTGGATCGACGGCGACAACCACGCCAAGCAGTTCCGCATGCGGGGCGAGAAGTATGACGTGCAGGGCGGAACCGGCGGCGGGCCGCTCGACATGACCATCACCTTCCTCGAAATCAATCAGCCGGTGACGATCGAGACCCCGCCGGCCAAGGACACCACCGACCTCGGCGCGCTGGTGGATGCCGCACAGGCAGGCTGAGCAACCGGACCATCCGCTGGCCCAAGGCCAATCCGACGGCTGGGTCCGGCGTCTCCGTGACCCCTCGCGGAGGCGCCGACTACCGCACAGGGCAAGCCAGTTCAGGCTGTGCGCGGTGCTTCCTGCTTGCCGCGCCGAGTGATGATCTGCGAATTCCCTTCAGCGCGCACGGACTTGCTGCCGCGAGTGAACCGCCAGGGGCTCAACTCGCTCTCCACAGCCGGGATCAGTCCCGCCCGAGTCCACGCGTGCTGCGAGGATGCGCATACCGGAACGGAAAGAAGGAGATGAGCGTGCTGCTGTTTCTACTGATCGGCGTCCTCGTGCTCGCCGTCGGCGGATGCGTCTGTGTCGTATGGGCCGCGCGGGGCGGACCGCCCTGGGTGCGCGCGGTGTCCACCGCGACCCTGCTGGCGGCCCGGCTGGTGAGCAAGATGGGGACCAAGAGCAACAACGGCAGCAGCAACCAGGGGTCCGACGGGGACGACTAGGACAGGCCCGTCCGATTCGGCTTCTCGGTGGGCACCGTCGTGTCCACCGAGCTGAGGCTGGGTGAGGTGAGGCGGAGTGACTGTGCGTCGGCTCCGTCGGTCAGGGCTACTCGGCGCCGGTTTCCGCCCTGTGCAGCAGTTGGGCCAGCAGCAGGGCGCCCCCTGCAGCCGCCCCCACGCCCACCGCTCCCGCGGCCAGGAAGCCGCCGGAGGAACGCCAGGACAGGACCGACCACCGTGACTGCGCGGAGAACAGCGATCCCGTACTCAGCCACGACCCGGTCGAGATCAGCGACAGGGCGGACCCGATCGAGCCGACCGACAGGGCACTTCCGATGGAGCCGATCGACAGGGCCGAACCGACGGATCCCACGGACAGTACCGACCCGACCGAGCCGATCGACAACACGGAGTCCTGTGACCACAGCGACAGCACCGAACCGGTGGAGGTACGACCGGTCGACCGTTCCAGCAGATTTGTCATGAGGTCATCCTGCCCGACGGACGGCGCCGCAGGCCGTTCTCGGGCCGCTCCCATGTCACCCTCAAGCCGTTCTCGGGCCGTCTCAGTTCCTGACCGTCAGATACAGCCATCCGCCCCAAGTACTCACATTCGTAGTGTCCTTGGCGCTGCGCACATACTCCGCCCGCACTCGGAACTTCTGGTTGACCGCGTCGGTCAGGCTCAGGTGTGTCACCGCCACGCCGCTCGGCGCCAGGGAGAAGCAGGGTGACGTGGTGAGTGTGTGCCAGGCGCCGCCGTAGTACTCCTGGGCCTGGAAAACCGAGCACTGGCCCGACTTGTCCGGGGTCACCGTGGCCGCCACCTGTGGCTTCACGGTGTGGTGGTAGACGCGGTACGTCGTGCCGCCGTACGTCGCCGTGCCGTAGTAGCCGCCGAGTGTCGTCGCGACCCTCACCTGGTCGTTCACCGTCCGCGTCGTCGACTTCGGGGCGTAGCGGTAGTCGCCGCCGAAGGATGCCGTGAACGTCGTGTTGTGGGTCAGCCCGTACGTCGCCCTCAGGTTGCCGGCGCTGTCCACGGCCGCCGACTTCACCAGCGTCTTCGTTCCTCCCGCCGGCGTCGCCCAGATGGACACCGTGCGGCTGTTGTACGTCGCGCCCAGGTGGGCCGTCACTGTGGCTGTCGCCCCGTATGTGTACGTGGACGCGTTCGTCGCCACCGACAGACTCGTCGCGACCCGCGACACCTGAACGATCGCCGACGCCGTCGCCGCCTGGTGCGAGGCGTCGCCCGGATAGCTGACCGTGTAGGTGTTCGCGCCGCCGATGGTTGGCGTGTCCTTGATCGTGAACTTGCCGTCCGCACCGACAACGGACTTCCACCGCACGGGAGTTGAGGTGTGCCCCGCGTCCGCCCGCGTCACCGTCACCGTCTCGCCGCTCGCGTACGGAGCGTCGGTCAGCGTGCCGGAGAAGTTCAGGGCGGCACCCCGCGTCGCCGTGGCCGGTGCCTTCAGCGTCAGGGCCGGAGTGTACGGGGAGACCTGGAGGGTCTCGTCCGTGGCCGTCGGCTCGTGGGTCTCGTCGCCCACGTAGGAGAGGTGATAGGTGAACCTGCCCGCCGTTCCCGGCGCGTCCGCGACCTTGAACTCCGTTGTGGACAGGTCGACCTGGGCCGACGGGAGTTGCACGGTCTCGTGTGTGTCCTCGTTCGTTCTCGACACCTGGACCGTGGTGCCCTGCGGCAGGCTGCCGAGGTTCAGGGATGTCGCCAGTGTGTCCGTGAACGCCACCGCGCCGGACTTCGCCGAGGTGACGTTCGGGTTCGGGATCGTCGTCTGGAGCTTCAGCACGTTCACTGTCAGCGAGGCCGTCGCCGGGCGGTGGGTCGCGTCACCGGCGTACGTCACCTCGTAGGTGTACGCGCCCACCTGCCCGCGGGTGTCCGTGACAGCGAACGTGCCGTCCTTCGCGACCGTGGCCGTGGCCTCGGGCAGGGACTCGCCGTCCCGGGTCACCTGGAGGGCCGCGCCCGTCGGCAGCCAGCCGTTCGTGCTCAGGGTTCCAGTGAACCGGAACGGCTGGGTCGGGACCGCGTAGTGCGGGGAGTCCAGGGCCAGTTCGGTGTCGGTGAGCTTCGCATCGCTCAGTACGTTCAGCGTGTAGGCGCCCGTCGCGTCCTTCGTGACCGCGTACAGCGTCGTGCCGTCCGCCGCCCACTTCAGGCCATCCGGGGCCAGGGTCCCGGTCGGGAAGGTGATCTGGTTCTCGGCGAGGCCCGAACCGGCGTACAGGTACAGGCCCGCGTCCGAGCCCGCTGTCGAGCCCACGGCGATCGTGCCGTCCGTGTCGGCGGCGACGGAGTTCGGGGCCGAGTTCACGCCGCCCGTGTAGTACCCGGGGCGGGCTGCGGAGAGGAGATCCGTGGTGCCGTATGCCTGGAGGGCCGGCTGCTGGGCGGCGGCCAGCAGGAGTTGGGCACCGTCGGCCGTTACCTGCAGGCCCGTTGCCGTACCGCCGTGGACGAACGTGTTGGCTTTCGTCGTCGCCGTCCCCGAGGAGACGTCGTAGGTGGCCACGTGACTGAGGCTCTGTTGCGGTTCCTCGGCGGCCAGGACGCCACCGCCCGCGGCGAGGAGCGGGGCGACCGACCAACTGCCCATCGTGGACTGAGGAGTTGCCACGGGGTCCGCTGCCGTCGGGTCCACCGAACCGATGGCGCCCTTACCGTCCGCCGCCGGGTCCGTGTAGCCGTACCAGAGCTTGCCGCCCGCCACCGTCACCGAGACCGGGGCGCTGCCCGTGCCCGTCGGGACCCGGGTGGATTCGGTCAGCGTCGTCGTGTCGATCGCGGCCAGCGCGTCGCCGTCCGTCAGGGCCGCGTAGAGCGTGCTGCCGTCGGGTGACAGGGCAAGACCCGTCGCGCCCTGCTCGTCGCCGATGGTGGTGACCGGGGTGCCGGACAGGTCGGTCACCACAATGCCGGTCGAACCGGCGCCCTGACTGAAGAAGATGTGCTGGTGAGCGGTGTCGACCAGCATGCGCGCGTACTGGGACAGCGGCAGCGCGGCCGTGCTGTCGGCCCAGGCGGCGGAGCCCGTGAGACCCGTGAGGCCGACGGTGGCGGTCGTCAGCCCCGCGACGACCGATATCGCCGTCGTCAGCGAGAGCGAGACCTGCTTGGGGCGCCGACGCAAGGGGAACTCCTGGGCGGAGAAGGGTGAACTGGCCGGTCGGACCATAACTCGCGCTGCTGGCCCACCTGTACGATCCGGCTCCGATCCCGTCATGAATCGGGTAAGAACCAAAGGCAGTTCACGCGCGAGACCGCCCTGGGTCGGCCGAAGCCGACCCAGGGCGGTCTGTCAACGTGCTTGTACAGACGCCTACTTGGTGGTCCGGTAGGCCCGATGGATCGTCTGCTTCAGGGTGTTGCCGGCCGCGTCCGTGAGGGTCACGCGCAGGGAGACCGTGCCCGCCTTCGCCGGGTGGCTCAGGTCGAGGCGCTTGCCGCCGACCGCCTTCGCCGGGTGCCAGGTGCGGCCGTCGTCGTACGAGACGGAGAAGGCCAGCTTGCGGGCGGTGCGCGCGGTGGCGGCGCCCTCGACCGTGAACGGGACCGAGAAGCGCGTACCCGCCTTGGCCGTGGTGGCCGAGCTCAGTCGGGGTGTGAAGCGGACCACCGACAGGGGCAGCCGCTGCCCGACACCGGTGACGTGCGCGGAGGTGAAGGTCCACTCGGCGGTGACCCGGGTGCTCACCGAGGACAGCGTGGTGGGGCGTGAGACGTCCGTGGTGAGACGGAACGTGCGCTTGCCGGCGGGGAGTTCGTATGAGACGCCGTTCAAGGGCTCGTCAATGGCGAAGACTCGTGTGCCGCCGTCCGCGTACAGGGTGCTCCTGGCCCTGCTGTAGCGGGAGTCGCCGACGTGACCGGCGCCGTCGGAGAACAGGGGGAGGTAGGCGAGGAAGGTGTCGCCCATACGGACCGCGCCGGGGCGGTCCTCGCCGTCGGTCAGCGGGCCGGTGAGGTGCGGGCCGAAGACGCCGGTGTTGAAGCGCTCGGTGTACTCCTTCCCCGCGGTGTAGGAGCGGGGCTTCGGGGTCCACTGACCGCCGTCCCACACCGGTTCGCCGTCCGCGTCCTTGCCGCCCTCCTGCGAGACGGCGTACCGCCACTTCACGCCCGGCAGGACGTAGTCGGTGAAGCCGCCCGGCAGGGAGCGCGTCCCCTGGTAGAAGGCGAACCACGAGCCGCCCGGCGTCAGCGGCGCGGCGGTGAGCGCCGCCGACTTGCCCTTGACGGGCGTACCGACAGGAATCGTGATCTTGGCGAACTGCCCGCGCTTCAGGTTCGCGGTGAAGCCCGACAGATCGCCGGTACGGTTCCAGACCGGCCGGTAGCTCGTACTGCCGTGCTTCCAGGTGCCGTTGTACTGCGCGAACGCCTCGCCCGCCGGCAGCCGGGCGCCGAACTGCCCGACGCGCAGGTTGCCGAAGCTGCCCATGTACGTCGAGATGCTCTGGTTCCCGGCGATGTCGAACCCGTAGTTGAAGGTGCCGTCGGTGTGCTTCGCCCTGCTGTCCGGCACGGTGATCCGGATCGGCTTGGCCTTGCGGGCGTCCATGACGAGGGTGGTGTCACGGCTGAGCGAGAACTTCGGGTTGAGGAGAAGGGCCAGCTCCCCGGAACGGGCGTCCGGGGTCGCGCCCGTGTCGATCCGGCCTTCGAGGCTGTACCGGCCCTTGGGGAGCCGGATCGTGAACTCGCCGTCCGTGTCGTCGGAGTAGTCCTGCCAGATCTGGTTGTCCAGGCCCTGCACACCCGTCTCGGAGCGGGCGGCGGGCTTGCCCTTCAGGTCGAGGTGCCGGACGGTCAGGTCGTACGACTCGACCTCGCGGTGTACGCCGATGCCGGTCCGTACGGTCGTACCCGCGCCGTCCGTCGCGGTGAGCGCGCCGCCGAAGGAGCCGTCGGCCGTGCCCGCGCTGGAGTCGGCCGTGACCTGGGCGGTCGCCGTGCTGCCCGCCGGGACGGTGAGTTGCTTGGGCGAGACCTCGAACATGCCCTCGGCGGCGGGCTTTCCGTCCTCGCCGTACGCCTCGGTGGTCAGGTCGAGGGTGAGGGGGCGGTCGCCGTCATTGCGGTAGGTGACCGTCTTCGTGGCCGGCTGGTCGTCGGTGTGCGGCCACTGCTGGGCGGGGAAACCGACGGTGGCCGGGGTGGTGGTGAGCTGCTGGTCGAGGGCGCGGACGATGTCCGTACGGCCCGTGCCCTGCGCGAACGCCGAGACACCGGCGGTCGGTTTGGCGGATGCGGTGAGCGCGGCCTTGAGGCGCTCACCGGTCCAGTCGGGGTGGCGCTGGGCCAGGATCGCGGCGGCGCCCGCGACATGCGGGGTCGCCATCGACGTACCGCTCATCGAGACGTAGCCGTCGGCGGCCGGGTCGCCCTCCGCGCCCTCGGCGGCCTTCGCGGCGACGATGTCGACGCCGGGGGCGGTCAGGTCGGGCTTGAGGGAACCGTCCGCCGTCGGGCCGCGGCTGGAGAAGTCGGCCATCGCGTCGGTGCGGTCCACCGCGCCCACGGTGAGCGCGGCGGCGGCGCTGCCCGGCGATCCGACGGTGCCGGCGGCCGGGCCTTCGTTGCCGGCGGCGATCACGAAGAGGGCGCCGGAGGAGGCGGACAGCTCGTTCACCGCCTGCTCGACGGGGTCGTCACCGGGGCTGTCGGGGCCGCCCAGACTGAGGTTGATCACCTTGGCACCCTGCGCGACGGCCCACTGCGCACCCGCGATGACCCCGGACTCCTCGCCGTCGCCGCTGTCGTCGAGCACCTTGCCGCTGATCAGCCGGGCGCCCGGCGCGACCCCCTTGTACTTCCCCCCGGAGTGCGCGCCCGAGCCCGCGACCGTCGACGCCACATGCGTGCCGTGGCCCACCCGGTCGACGGTGTCCGCCGCCTCGGAGAAGTTCTTCGCCTCGTCGACACGGCCCTTCAGATCCGGATGCGTGTCGTCGACCCCGGTGTCCAGCACGGCGACCTTGACGCCCTTGCCGTCGTACCCGGCCGCCCAGGCCTCGGGAGCGCCGATCTGCGCGGTGCTCCGGTCGAGGGCCGCCTCGACCTTCCCGTCGAGCCAGATCTTCTCGACCCGGTCGGCGGCGGCCGATCTCGCCCGCGCCGTCCCCCCGCTCCCGGTGAGCGTCTCCCACAGCTCGGCGCCCTCCGACTTACGGGCCTTCAGCGCGTCCCCGTTGACGCTCGGCAGGTCCCGGCTCACCCGGGCACCGGCGGCGGACAGCGCGCTCGGCGCGAGGGTGCGGCCCTTGGCGTACGTCACGATCAGCGGGAGGTCGGGGCGGGCCGCGTCGTCGTAACCCCACTTGACCAGCTGCGTCACGTCGAACAGCCGCCGGTCGGCGGTGCCGTTCGCGAGGAGCCGCTCGGCGTCACGCGGCACGACGTAGGTGCGGTCGCCGTCCCGCGCTATTCGGAAGGCCGTACCTTCCCTGCCCTTGCCTGGCCGCACGCCGGTGACCTGTCCGGTGGCGTCCAGGGTGACCCGGTCGCCGGTGACGAGGGTGACGGTCCTGGCCTTGGCGAGGGTGCGAGCCATCCCCGCCGTACCGTCGGCGGACTGTGCGGCCCCGGATTCCGGGGCGCTGAGCAGGGCCGCGGTAAGAGCGGCGGCGGTGAGGAGGGTGAGTGCCGAAGCCTCACGCGCTCGCCTCTTTCGGTGATTCAAGACATGCCTTTCTCCCCGGACTTCCGGGCACGGCAAAGCAGCCCGTCCGACGGGACAAGGAATCAAAGGGTGGGAAGAGGCGCCCCTCCAAAAGGGGCGCGGAGGGCGGGACTCAGACGAGTCGCTTACGGCCCCAGAAGAAGAGGAACGCCACGACACCGGCGGTCAGGGCGAACAGAATCGACGCTCCGAACCACTGCATGGCGTTCATCTGCGACATCGGGAGGTAGTCCACCGAAAAGCCCACGACACCAGCCTTGTCCAGGCACGCCTGCCGTGCCGCGTCCGTCCCCGACCCCGAACAGGTGCTCCACCCCACGAGATCCCCGCTGCTGGTGAGATACGAGTCGTCGATCTGGTACGCGCCCTTGGGCATCGACGGAAACGCGCTCTCCTCCATAACACCCTTGTTCGTCGTGACCGTGATCACGTTGCCGAGCGACATCTGGAAGTAGCCCCAGACGATCTGGAGGACGACGGTGAAGCCGAAAGTGACCACCATGGCCATCAGCGTGCGCCGCAGCACCACACCGACCGCCACCCCACCGAAGACAGAGAAGAGGGTGAGAGCGACAGGCACCGGGCCCGTCGTGTTGAACGCCTCTCCCGAGGTCCAGTCCATGACCGTGATCTCGGACTTGACGGGGTTCCACCACCAGTCGAACACCGCCGACAGCACGCCCGTGCTCACCACGACCACCAGTCCGGCCAGCGCCAGCTTCGTGACGAGCCAGCGGGTCCGGCTCATCGACTGGGCGGCGACCAGCTTGGCCGTGCCGTTCTCCAGGTCGCCCGCGATGAGCGGGGCGCCGAGGAAGACACCGAGCAGGATGGGTATCCCCTGGAGACCGAAGGAGACGAGCGAGAACGCGTCGATGTACTGCTGGAGCTTGCCGCCCGCCTCGTCGAGGCTCTTGCCGGGATAGCCGTAGCCGTCGAGGAAGTCGACCAGCTGGCCGCGCTGGTAGACGATCCAGGCCACGGAGAGCGCGGTGGCGGCGAGGATCGTCCAGAACGCGGCCCGGTGCTGGCGCCAGACCAGCCAGGTCATTCCGCTGAGGTGGGGGCGCCGGGTGGGTGCCTCCGTGGTGGTCCCGTTCATGGTCCCGTTCTTGCCGTCGGTCGAGGTGCTGGTCGAAGTGCTGGTCGAGCTGCGGGTGAAGGTGCTCATGCCGCCACCGCCCCGGTGCCGAACCCCTGGCCGTGGACCTGGGCGGTGGGGGTGATCAGCGGTGGTGCGTCGGGGGAGCGGAGATAGGCGAGCAGGAGTTCCTCCATGTTCGGGGCGTTCACGTCCCAGGGGCCGGTGACCGGGCCCTCGGGGCGGATGAGCGCGGTGAACTGCCGTCCGCTGGTCCGGGACTCGACGAGGGTGTGGTGCCCGAGGGCGGGGGGCATGCCGTCACCCTCATGGGCGCCCGTGACCAGGGTGTGCACGGACATCAGCTCGTCCACGTCACCGGCGAGGCGCACTCCGCCGCCGGAGACGACGACGAGGTAGTCGCACACGTTCTCCAGTTCGGCGAGGACGTGGGTGGACATCAGCACGGTGGTGCCGCGCTCGGCGGCCTCGGCGAGGAGGGTGCCCATGATCTCGTGGCGCACGACCGGGTCGAGGTCCGACATCGGCTCGTCGAGCATCAGCAGGTCGGGGCGCTTGCCGAAGGCGAGGGCGATGGCGACGCGGGTGCGCTGACCGCCGGAGAGGGTGCTGATCTTCGCCTCGAAGGGCACGTTGCCCGCGCGGATGATGTCCTCGGCGGCGCGCTGGTCCCAGCCGGGGTTCAGCTCCCGGCCCAGGCGCAGGGTCTCCGCCACGGTGAAGCGGCGGAACAGGGGCTTCTCCTGGGCGAGGAAGGCGGTGCGCCGGCCGGACTCCACCGAGCCCGGAGCCTCACCGAACAGGCTGATCGAGCCGTTCGTCGGCTCCAGGACATGGGCCGCGATACTCAACAGCGTGGTCTTGCCCGCCCCGTTGGGTCCCACCAGCCCGCAGATCCGGCCCGCCGGAAGCCGGAAGGAGCAGTCCCGCAACGCCCAGCCCCGCCGGTAGCGCATGCCCAGCCCGTACGCCTCGATCGCCGGTTCCCCCGCGTACATACCTTCACTCACCTGTACTCCTAGTTGTCGTGGCCCCCGTGGACCCCGTAGTCGTGGCCCCCGTTGCCGCCACGTTCCCGGCGGCGTACTGCTTCTCCATCGCCGACGCGACCAGTGCGGCCACGTCCTCCTGCTCCAGACCGGCCCCGGCCGCCTTCGACATCCACGCCACCAGCTCCGCGTACAGCGGCGAGTCGGTGCCCGTCTCGGGGCGGCCAAGCGTGCGGCGTACGAAGGTGCCCTGGCCCGGTCGCGGTTCGACCAGGCCCTCGCGCTCCAGCTCGCGGTACGCCTTGAGGGTGGTGTTCGGGTTGACCGTGCTGGTCGCGGCGACCTCCTTGGCGGTGGGCAGCCGGTCACCCGGCACCAGTACGCCCAGCCGCAGGGCCTGCTTGGTCTGCTGCACGATCTGCTGGAAGGCGGGGACCCCGCTCCGCCTGTCGATGCGGTACTCCACGATCACCACCACCATTCCACTACTTGATTAGTGGAATGATGATGGAGGGATGCGAGGGCGGTTGTCAACGCCGTCCGGGGAACGGAGGGGCGGGGCCGTGTTGCCCAAAGTGACCGGAAGGGCTCATTGGACAACGTTTCGATGGTCCGGCTCGGTTGATCACTGCGCGATCAGAGGACGGCCCAGAGTTTCCTGGGGGATTCATCAGAGTCGGATCAGAGGCCCCGCCCGGGAAATACGGTCGCTGCTGGTCATGGGCATGCTGTTACTCTCGGTCGCACGCGCGCATGGGGGACGGCCGGGGGGCCAAGCAAGAGGTCGGAGCGCTGGTGTACGTCCGTTCCTGCCATGCCCTCTTCTTGCCTTCCCTGGAGGAACGGTGGCCCGAACCGGCCGACGCCGGCACAGACCTGTCCGTACGACCACCGCAGCCGTGGCCGCGGCGCTGAGCCTCGGCCTGGCGCTGAGCTCCGTGCCGGCGTCGGCGGTCCCCGCAGCGCCCTCGGCCGTCGCCGCGGCCGGAGAACTCGTCCTGCCGGCCGCCCAGCGTGCCATCCCCACGTACACCCGGATCCTCAACGCCGGTGCCAGCGGCTTCCTCTGGGTACAGGAGGGCGACGACCGACTGCTGTGGACGTCGTACGCCACCGGTGCCACCACCGGACTGGAGGAACGGCTGCCCCAGGCCATCCGGTACCTCTATGGCTATTACTTCTCGTATCTGCCCCCGTCCGACCCCGGGTGGTACGGGGACGGTTCCGACACCGTCGCGCTGTACTCGGATGCGGACGATCAGGTCACCCTGATCCAGGGGGACGGCTCCTCGGGGAGTGCAGCCGTGGTGCCGATGTCCGCGGGACACTCGTACCTGGGCACCTTCGGCAGTACCGTCCTCACTCGTAGCAGAGGCTTCGACGACCTCACGTACCACTTGCTGCGGCCCCGGGACGAGGGTGGAGTCACGGATACACCGATGACCGGGCTTCCGGAGGGTGCGGGCGGCATCGACGTCCAGGACGGTGACGCGACGTCGGTCCTCGTCCACTACAAGAGCGGTGCGGACCGCTCGGATCACTGGGGCACCGTCGACCTCGCTACCGGCGTCTACAGCGCTCTACCCGACCGGGTCGACGCCTCCGACGAGGGCCGGGAGGTGACCGGCTTCCTGCTGGGCGCCGACTCGGTGGTGCGACTGCGCGCCGGAAGCGGCAAGGCGGACGTCTTCGACCGCGCCGATCTGTCAGCACCGCCCCGCACCCTCGACACGGGCTCCCTCAGCTCCTATCCCTCGTTCGGCATCGTCGGCGACGCGCTGCTCGGCATCGAGTCGCAGTTGACGGAACCCGAGCACGAGTACGTGCCCCGGGGCCGGCCCCTCTGGGCCTTCACCCCGGGCAGCACGGGCACGGACACGACCAAGGTCATGGACCCGGCCACAAGCCAGCTGGTCCAGACGCCCGACGGCTCCGTCCTCGTGGCGGGCGCCGAGCGGTACCTCGAGCGGGGCGACCTCGACTGGAATGTGTACCGGATCACGCCTGCCGCCGACGGCACCGTCGCCCGCACCCGGATGACCGCCGTCCAGCCGGTGCCGGCCCAGATCCACGGCCTCGCCCTCGGCAGCGGCATTCTCAGCACGGCCGACAACAGCACGCTGTACGAGCCGGACAGAGCCATCGGCGCGTACCGCAGCACCTGGCTCACCACGCCTGCCGGAGGCGCCGCCCCGAGCGTCACCAGAAGCACCGTGGACGGTCTGGTCGACGCATGGGACGGCAACTGCGGCGTAAACGACAACACGCCCCGCTGCATCCCGATGTTCGCCGACGGCACCGGCCACCACGGGCGCGAACGTGACACCGTGACCGGCCTGACCATGCTGTACGCCAACGGCTCCCCCAACTGGGGCCCCACCATCGACACGAACGACGACTCCCCGGAACTGACGGATCTCTCCGGGCGGTACGCGATCGTCGAAAATGCCTACGCCTCGAACCAGTACATCGGCGAGTTCTCCGCCGGTGCGGCCGGGAAGGTCCTCCAGAAGCGCAAGCGGGTCGCCGCCGCCGTCTGGGGCAACACCCTGTGGAGCGGCGCCGCCACCGGAGGAAAGGTCACGGCGACCCGGCTGCCCTCCGGTACCGCCATGGAGTCCTTCACCACGACCAACGGCTGCACCCCGTACGAGCTTCAGGCCGTGGGCCGCTGGGTTTACTGGCAGTGCCTGGACGAACCAGAAGGCAACTTCAAGGAAGCGGGCGTCTACGACCGCACGACCAAGCGCACCTCGACCGCCCCGGTGGGCGAGGTCCTCCTGGGCGACGGCTACCTCGTCCAGTACATCTACGGCACCTACTCGGAAAGCGGCCTGACCCTCGTCGACCTGCACGGCGGACTGCCGTCCAGCGGGTCCTACGACGACCTGCCCAGCCGCAAGCTCGTCGATTGGAGGGAACTCGGCCGGTACGAAGACGGAATCAGGAGTCGACGCACCAGCTGGACCGTCGACCGCTTCGGCGGCCCCGTCGCCCACGCCGACGACGAGCAGCGCGTCCACATCGTGCCGACCGGCGTTCCCGCCTCCGCGTTGACCGCCATCGACTCGACCCTGACTGCCAACTCCGCAGGCTGGTCCGGCAGTTGGTGGCTGTCCAAGCCCGCCGCCGGCTGGCAGGTCACCGTCCGGGACAAGGCGTCCGGCGCCACCGTCCGCACCCTGGCCGGCGCCTCCGCGCGCGGTCTGCTGAAGGCCGCCTGGGACGGCAAGGACACCGCGGGCCGCCTCGTCACCAACGGCACCTACACCTGGACGCTCACCGCGAAGCCGGCCGACGGTCAGGGCGCCGCCCTCACCCTCTCCGGCACCACCAAAGTGACGTCCGGTTCGGCGGCCCCGCGCGACTACGCGGGCGGCGACGGCGTCGGCGACCTCCTCACCCTCTCCTCGAACGGCACGCTCACCGTTCAGCGCGGCACCGGCACCCTGGGTGCCAAGGTCACCGGTGCGGGCTGGCCGGTCACCTCGAGGTTCGTGCCGTACGGCGATCTGAGCGGCGACCGCTGCAACGACGTCCTGGTCCGGTCGGGCGACGGCACCCTGCGCGCGTACCGTCCGGCCTGCGGCAAGGTGGCGACGCCCTCGACGCCGTACACCGCACTCGGCACCGGCTGGAACCGGTACGACGTGCTGACCTCGCCCGGTGACGTCGACGGCGACCGGCGGCCGGACCTGATCGCCCGTCAGGCCTCGACCGGGGACGTCTTCCTCTTCAAGGGCACCAGCACCGGCAAGCTCTCCGCCCGGACGAAGGTCGGCTCACGCTGGACCGGCTACAAGAAGATCGTCGGCGCCGGAGACCTGAACGGCGACGGCCGCGGTGACCTCGTCGCCCAGGACAGGTCCAACGTGCTGTGGCGGTTCGACGGGACCGGCACCGGCTCCTTCAAGGCGCGGGTGAAGATCGCCGTCAGCTGGGGCGCCTCCTACAACTCGGTTGTAGGCGTGGGTGACTTCACCGGCGACGGCCGCGCGGACCTCGTGTCCCGGGACACCGCCGGGAACCTATGGCGCACCAACGGCAACGGAAAGGGAGTGTTCGGCGCCCGTACGCGGATCGCGACGGGCTGGCAGGGCTACAAGGCGGTCATGTAGATCCGCGACGTAGAAACGTAGATCCGTGACGTAGCTCTGCCATACAGCTCGCGTCAGCCTCAGTCGGCGTCCGCCGACCCGGCCCGGTGGTCCGTGACGACGGACCGCCGGGCCGCTGTGCGTCTCATCGCCGTGATCGTCCCGCTTGTCGGGTGATCAGTTACGCTGACCGCCCTTTTGAGACTTTGAGACAGAGAACGGGCGGGGAAAGAGACATGTCCAGCAAGAGACGTCTGGCATTGGCCGGATTCACGGTGATCCTCATGGCCGGGCTCGGCGCGTGCGGGAGCGGCGACGGCTCACAGGGCGACGGCACCACCAGCAGCCAGTACGGCGATGGCGGCGGCGCGGACGTCCAGGAGACGGCGCCGGTGACGCCCACCGTCCACGGGCTCCGCAACGCCGTCCGTCACGTCACCGCCAAGACGACCAAGGCCACCCGCCCGCACCTGGTCAAGAAGTGCGCGTCGGCGACCAGGCAGGTCAAGCACACGCAACGTACGGGCAAGGGCACCGCGAAGAGAACGCGTACCTGGTACACCACCGAGCACTACCAGAAGTGCTCGAACACCCGAAGCGGCACCGAGACGTATACGCGCGTCGTCCGCCAGGAACGCTGGTGCGTGAGCCTGGACGACGTGGACGGCGACACCAAGCGGGACGCCGTCTGGTACCAGGTCACCAGGGTGACCTACGACGAGGCCAGCGCCGCGGACCGGAACGCCCCCCTGAAGTTCACGCCGGAGGCGGCTGGTTGTAACCGGTGACGGCCCGTTTCCCCAATTAGACAGTGAGTCAAGTTACTCAACCGTAATCTTCCGACTGCTACCCGAAGTAACCGACCAGTAGGTACGGTCCTGGCGAACTACCCGGTAAGGAGAGGCGGCCACTCGGCTTCTCGGCCTCTCCCGGGTTCCTCATTGCTTCCTTCCTGCCCCACGCTTCAGGAGGTTCGCCATGCCCGCACGCAGACGGCTCCTGGCCGCAGCGGTCACCGCTGCGACTTGTCTGAGCGCCCAGGCGCTCTCGTACGCAACAGCCTCGGCCTCGACCTCGGCCTCGGACGGCTCCTCTACGGAGACGGTCGTGTCCCGAGGCGTGGAGATCCCCACGTTCTACACGCCACCAGCCACCCTCCCCACCCCCGACGGCGCGCTGATCCGCACCGAACCGCTCCCCCTCGCCATCTCACTCCCCACCCTCGACGGCCCCCTCCCGGGCCGGGCGACCCGGCTGATGTACAAGTCCACGGACTCCAACGGCGCCCCGGTCGCGGTCACCGGCGCGTACATCGAACCGACGGCGGCCTGGAAGGGAGGCGGCGCGCGCCCGTTGGTCGCGGTGGCCCCGGGCACGATGGGCCAGGGCGACCAGTGCGCGGCATCCCTGGGCCTGGAGCACCCGCTCTCCCTCAACGGCCGTACGGTGTCGGTCGGTTACGAGGACGTGGCGATCTACCGCCTGCTCGCGACCGGCGCCGCGGTGGTCGTCACGGACTACGCCGGCCTGGGAGCGACGGACCGCCTCCACACGTACGTCAACCGTCTCGACGAGGCACACGCGGTACTGGACGCGGTACGCGCCGCCCGTTCCCTCCCCGACACGTCGGTCACATCGGCCTCCCGGGTAGGCCTGTTCGGCTACAGCCAGGGCGGCGGAGCGACAGCGGCGGCAGCGGAACTCCAGCCTTCCTACGCCCCCGACATCACCCTCGCGGGCACCTACTCGGGTGCCCCGCCGGCCGACCTGGCCGCGGTCACGAAGGCGATCGACGGAAGCGAACTGGCGGGCGCGCTGGCCTGGTCGCTCAACGGCTTCCTCCAGTCGGACCCGACGCTGAGGCCGCTGGCGGAGGCCCACCTGAACGCGCAGGGCAAGGCGGCGATGACCGACCTGTCGACGATGTGCGTAGGGGACGCGCTGCTCGGCTACGCCTACACGAAGAGCACGAAGTGGACGACGGACGGCGAGTCCATCTCCGACATCATCGCGTCCACCCCGGCCCTCCAGACCTTCCTGAACAGCCAACGCATCGGCACCCTCACCCCATCGAGCCCGATCCGTATAGCAACTGGCTTCAGCGACAACCTGGTTCCGCATGCCCAGGCCCGCAGCCTGGCCGCGGACTGGTGCGCGAAGGGCGCGAACATCACGTACAGACCGGTGCTCCTGCCGAACGTGATCAGCCCCCTGCTGAACCACTTCACCCCACTCCTCACGGACCAGGGCAACGCGGTGAGCTGGCTGACGGACCGCCTGTCGGGCAAGCCCGCGACATCGAACTGCGGGGCGTTGCCGGTCCTGCCCTGAGCGGGTGAGCGAGGCCGACCGGGGCTGATCGGGGCTGATCGGGGGCTACGGCCGCCGATCAGCCCCGCTGTTCCTGCCCCTGTCGCCGCCAGGACGGGTCGCGTCCCGCGAGCCCCAACGCCCGCTCGAACAGGGGCGCGTCGGCCGGTACGGCGACTTCGGGCCCGTACACGCCGTACCGCCTGGCCATCTCCGCCTTGCCGACGATGTCCTCGTACAGCACTGCGGCGAGTTCGTCGTCCACGTCGACCTTCTGCCCGGTGGCAACGGCAAGGTCCCACCCATGGACGAGCCACTCTCCGAGCACGACTCCCCCGACGAAGCGGGCAGGCATGGGACTAACTCCGGCTCCGGTGAGTGCGGTCTCACCCTCCCAGGCCTCGGGCTCACTCCAGACAAGGGCGGTGGCGGCCGACCGGGAGGCGTATTCGTCGGCCCACCCGACAACCCCGGTGAAGTCGAACCCGTCGACGACCCGATCGCCGTGCGGTGACTGCTTGAGCCCGGCGACATGCCCTCGTACGCCGGTCCAGTAGGCCAGATGATTGACGAGCGCCCGGACATTCAACTCGGCGCAGGGGGTGGGCGATCCGAGGTCATCACCCTGAACCCCCCGCACGATGTCGACGGCCACCGCCGAGGCCCGAACCATCAGAGACCGATGCTCCACGTCATCCCTTCCCGACTTCCCGACTTCCCGACTTCCGGCCTTCCCGACTTCCGGCCTTCATCGCTTCCGTATCCCAGGGAGCCACGGTAGACAGGGAACCGATGACGAGTCTTGAACAAACGCGACGTGAGAACAGAGCCCGTCAGCAAGCCATCCTCGACCCGCACACAGCAGCCGAACGCTTCCACCTGACCACCGAACCACCCCCGGAGGACCTGAAGAGGTTCCTGGACGGCTACTGGATCCTCAACTGGAACCTGACCGAGCCACACCACCAACAGGTCCTCACCCACCCGATGGTTCACCTCACTTTCGTCACCGGCGGAGAGGCTCAGATCACGGGCATCGTCAGCAACACATTCACCCGGGAGATCTCCGGCACCGGCCGCGCACTGGGCCTACGCTTCCGCCCCGGCGGCTTCCGCCCGTTCCTCGGTTCCCCGGTGTCCACACTCACGGACCGCGTCCTGGATGTGGAGGATCTCTTCGGCGAGGCGACGCAGGCAGCGGCGAACACGATCATCACGGAGCCGGACGTCCCAACGGCACTGGAACTGGCGGCCACGTTCCTGCGCTCCGTAGCCCCGACTCCCTCCGCTACAACACCCTCCATGTACAGGAACATCGACGAGGCGGCAGCCTTGGTCGACACCATCACGACGGACCCTTCACTCCTCCGGGTCTCCCAACTCGCCACCCAAGCCGACCTGAGCACCCGCCAAGTCCAGCGCCTCTTCGCGGAATACGTCGGCATCGGCCCCAAGTGGGTCATCCGCCGCACCCGAATCCAGGAGGCCGCGTCCCGCGCGGCCACGACTCCCCAGGACTGGTCAGCCCTGGCCACCGAACTCGGATACGCCGACCAGGCCCATTTCACACGGGACTTCACGGGGGCGGTGGGGGTTTCGCCAACGCAGTACGCGAGTTGGGCGCGGCGGGGAGACAACGGCTCCTGATGAGCACGCTCGCAGACACTCGCGCCCAGTGCCGTCTCATGCGGCTTTGGGCTCGGGTGACCGTGAACTCCCGTCACCCGAATGCCCACTTCACGCTCGGCTCTGCGCAGCCTGCCGAGCGCGGTGTGCGCGGCAGCGAGCCGCTCGGCCTTTTCCATGCGCCCGACGACGTCGTCGGCGAAGTCGGGCAGGGTGTCACGGTCCGCCGGGCGGTCGGGGAGCCGGGCGAGCGCCGCGCTGTGCCGGCGGGTGGCGCGGCGTGTGTTGCGCAGAACGTTGGTGGCGATGCCGTACAGCCAGGGGCGCAGCCCGTCGCCGTCGGGCACGTCGGCGTCTCCGTCCGGGGCCGCGTCGTCGGGTCTCAGCTTCTCCCTGAGCCGCCAGGCCTCCAGGAAGGTCAGGGACATCACGTCCTCCGCAGTGCCCCGGTCCGCCGACAGACGAGCGACATGACCGTAGACGGCCCGGGCATGCGCGCCGAACAGTTCGGCGAAGGCTTCCGGATCGCCGGCGCGGATCCGGTCACGCAGGGAAAGTTCCACAACCAACCCTGTCCGCTCGGCACTCGTCGTCTCTGTGGCGACGATCACACTACGAGCGGGCGGATCCTCCAACTCGCCTCGTGCGCGGTACTCGTACTCGTACTCCGCCCCGCTCAAGGCGAAGGAACGAAGCCTACGGACCGGTCAAGGTGGAACGGGGAACCGGAGTCCGTGGGGGTCCAACCCTTGTGCAGGGCACGTCCGATGGCTTCGGCGACGTCGGACGGCAGTACAGGCTTCGCCTCACGGCCGAACCAGTTGCTCGGGTGCGGCTGGTTGGTGGTGACCAGGAGCGTTGTTCCAGGGCTGTCCGCGTGCTCGACCGCGTACGTGCAGGGTGTCCAGGACAGGACCTGAAAGTAGGTCGGCCTGCGCCGCAGCCGCCAGCGGTAGGCCGTGCCGTTGACGCCGTTGACGCCGTTGACGCGAAGGTTGGCTGTTGCCGCTCCGGCGGCGGGGCGGCACCGGATGCCACGTCGGCCGAGACGACTGCGAGTTGTCTGCCTGACCCGTATGGTTTCCGCCATGTTCCAGACGATCCGTTGGCGCTGTCACGTACACGCGAACGACCGCCGAGCCGCCGAGCGGGTGGTCGGGCGTCTTGCGGCTCGGTTGGATCGGCCCGTTGAGATCGAGAGCTACGAGCGGTACTGCAAGTTTCCCGAGCTCGCCGTGCTGCGGCTGCTCTCGCCGCTCGGGTGCCCCACTCCGGAGCAGGCGCTCATGGCCGTCCTCGAGTGTGCGTGGAAGGTCGCGACGCCATGGAGCCTCGGCAGCCAAGGATCAGGCGCCCAGCACGAGTTCGAGGGCATCGCGGCTGCCAACATCGGTGCGCGCTTCACCGTCCCGGGCATCGAGTGGATGGAGTTCCACGTCACCGATCGGCCGTGACGGAGTCACCGCCGGGGCACCTGACCCGCAACAGCTCAGCGACATTCGACTCGTGCCCGTCTCCGTAACCCTCAGGGGTCCAAGTGGCCCAGTAGCCCTTCGTAACCTCCATAGCTCTCGTGCGTCGCATGCGGTGACGTGGTTGCCGCGAGCCCGGACGAGGAGGGCATCCGCTGGATCGTGCCCACCTCGGATCTCGTGCGGGTCCAACGGGTGCTCGACCACGGCGTGACGGTCAGGAGGGCCACGCCTCCAAGAGTCTCGCCGGGCCGTACTCGGCGTCGAGTCCCGTGCAGTCGGTACCGCTCCGCGAAACCGCGACCACGGGAATCTCGTCGGGCGTGAGCAATGCGCGGTGGCGCAGGAGCGCCGACAGGTCGTGGCGGTCGAAGGGGGCGTTCTCCAGCCACTTCACCGAGCCGACGAACAGCAGTTCCTTGGCGATGGGGCCACGGTCGGCTCCGACGATGTCGATCTCCACGTCGTTGGTACGGGTCCAGTAGGCGCCGATCGCGGGGGCGGCGGGCAGGTGCGCGTCCGGCAGCAGACGTGCCAGGGCATCGCGTACGAGGGGCTCGACGGCGCGGCCACGCCAGCTGGTCCAGTTATCGCGGATCCGATTCAGCGTCAGATCACCCCGGCCTCGCTCGATCTCCTCCATCGCCGGTCCGAGGAATCGCAGCCAGAAGCGAAGATACGGGTCTGCGACCCGGTAGCGCCGGTCTTTCGAAGGGCCTGTGGACACGGGGAGTTCAGTCGCGACCACCCTCTTGTCCGTGAGGACCCCCACCGAACGCTGGAGCGGGGTCGACCCGATACCGCCGGCGGCGCGGGCGATGTTGCTGAAGGTCCGTTCTCCGCTTCCGATCGCCGACAGCACCGTACGCGCCTGCGTCTGCTGCGGGAACTCGGCGGCGAGCGACCGCTCCGCCGAGACCAGCAGGGCAGACACCGGATCGTTCAGTACAGCCGACAGGAAGTCCCACATTCCGGCGCCGTGCGGCCATTCCGCGCAGATCAGGGGAAGCCCGCCGGTGATCAGTGCCGCGTCGAACGCCTCGGCGGGTTCAAGGCCCAGCATCCCGCCCACTTCAGCCGGATTGAGGGGACCGAGCACCATCTCCCGTCCGCGCTGATGGAAGGGGCGGCCATAGCTGTTCAGGGCTTCCATCATGGAGAGATCGGAGCCGATGAGGATGAGCAGAACCGGCCTGACCTCCAGCACTCTGTCCCACGCCCGCTGCAACGTGCCCTCGAAAGCCCCCTCCGCGTCCATCAGATAGGGCACTTCGTCCATGATCACAACGCTCGCCCGATCGGATGGCAAGGCTGCCGCGAGCACGTCGAAGGCGTCGTCCCAGCTCGCCGGACGGGCCGAGGCCAGCAGGCCGGCCAATGGGAGGTTCGACACCTGAGCGTCCCGGCCGAGCCGCTGGAGATCGGCCTGCGGCGACGCTCCCGTGGCCGCGTAGAAGAGAAAGGGCGCGCCGGACCGCTCCGCGAACCGCTCGACCAGACGAGACTTCCCCACTCGTCGGCGCCCTCGCAGCATCAGGCACCGCCCGGGTCGCTCCCCGCCGACACCGCCCGACACCTTGCCGAGCTCCCGGTTCAACGTCTCAAGCTCTCGCGTCCTGCCTACGAAATCACCCATGCCCCAGCCCTCCGCACGTCCGCCACAACCCCGGACAGAATAACTAACATCGATGTTACTAACATCAACGTTAGTAACATCGATGTTCACTCGGAAGAGGGTCGCGACGCCGCGAATGGCGGACGCCCCCGAGTCGGCGACCTGGGGGCGTCCGGGGCATGCGGTCCAGCTCGGTCTCACAAGGGAAGCCGCCGGCTACCCCCCGAACGTCACCACCAGACGCCCGTCCGAAGCGAACGACCAGTGCAGTGCGCCCGTGTACGACGAGCAGCGGGAGCCGTTCGTGCCCGACCAGAACTGGTTCGACGTATCCGAGTTGCCGATGATCCGGTCGTTCGTGCCGCTGGTGCTGCGGCACGACGTGTTCGTGCGGAACACCGAGGTGCCGCCGTCGAAGTTGAAGTTGCGCTCCGTGTTGTCGATGCTGACGTTGTCCGACACCGCCAGCGTGCCGGGGTTGCTGTTCCAGGTGAAGCCGTGTTTGCCGTTGTTGTAGGCGATGCTGCGGCGGACGATGTGGTTGACGGCGATGTCGTCACCGCCGAGCTTGTAGCCGTTGCGGTCGCCGTTGCCGGCCTGGGAGCCGTCGGTGAGGGTGCCGTTCCGGTAGGAGAGGGAGTCCTCGATCGTCACCGGGCCGATGGGTCCTGTGTCCGTCTTGGTGTAGAGGTCCCAGCCGTCATCGATGTTGTTGTGCGAGACCGCGTAGCGGAAGACGTTGCCGGAGCCGGTGGTGAGCTTGGCGGCGAAACCGTCGGCGTCCTCGCCGTCCGAGTCGGCGTTGTCATGGGACTCGGCACTCAGGATCAGGTTGTTGGCCGGCCAGTCGGCGGCCGGGGTGGTGGAGGCGATACGGCCGAGCTGGAGGCCCGTGTCACGGTTGAAGCGGGTCACCGTGCGCTCGACGACGTTGTTGCTGCCGCCGACGTAGATGCCGTTGTCACCGGCCCGTTCGACGACCAGGCCCTTGATGTGCCAGTAGTTGGCGTTGAGTTGGAGACCTCGGTTGGTTGAACTCTCCGTCTGCGCCGAGAAGTTGAGGACCGGAGTCTCGCCCGGATAGGCGGAGAGGGTGGTGCGGGCGGAGGCCGTGCCGTTGTTGCCGACCGGGATCGTGATCGTGGAGGGCTGGTTGTACGTGCCTCCGCGAACGTAGATCGTTCCGCCTGCGGTGATGCGGCTGATCGCTGAGGTGAGGGTGGTCGGCGCCGATGACGTGCCCGCCGCGCTGTCGGTGCCGGACGGGGACACGTACAGGGCGGAGGCGGTCGGCGGGGGTGTGGTGCCGCCGTCCGGGACGTTCGCGTCGAGGTAGTCGATGTTGGGGAGGCCCGCGGCGGCCGTCGGGTTGAGGCGGACCGTGTTGCTGCCCGCGACCACCGGCACGGTCAGGGTCTTTGTCGTCCACCCCGTCCAGGTGCTGGTGCCCTCGAAGGTCGCCGTCGTGACCGTCGTACCGTTCACGATGACACTCACGGCACGGGCGGTGGTGGTGCCGTTGGCGAAGCGGACGCCCAGTGTCGCCGTGCCCGATGCGGGTGCGGATACGGTGAACTGGGCATACGAGCCAGCCGAGTTGGTGCCGTTGCAGAATCCGCTGCCGGAGTAGCCGGTCCAGTCGGAGTCGATGGTGCCGGTGCAGACCGCCGGTGAGGTCTCGGCCTCGTACCTCGTGGTCGCGGCCTGTGCCGTGGTGCCGGAGAGCGCGACGAGTGCGCCTGCCAGCAGGCTGACGCACGCCATGACGGGTCTCACTTGCATCGTGGACATCGGAGTTCTCCATCTCCAGGGCGGTTGGATCAGGTGGAACAGCTGCCGGACCGGACTGGAAAGCGCTTTCTCTCGGAAGTTAGAGGGATGGTCCTGGACGCGTCAATAGTCGCGTACTTGATCGTTGTTCACATGGGTGGACGACTGAGGGACTTCGGTCGCTCCGCCTGCCCGAATGCTTGGCCGTCGGCTTGGGTGGGTCTTTACAACCCGGGGCGCACTTCGGTCGTCTCACATGGCGTCACCGAGTTCTGAACACATTCGGAACCGCCTCAAGTGCCCATGTGACCCTGGAGGTTACGCGCATGCCCTCTTCCCCCACCGGCCGTCGTAAGACACGCTTCGCATCGGCACTGACTCTCACGCTCGCCCTCGGCGCCGGACTGGCGGCCGTTCCGCTCGCACTGGCCGGTACGGCCGGTGCCGCGACGCCGTCCGCCAAGGCCGAAGTCAGCTCCAACGACCGGGAGTTCGCCTACACGGCCGCCGCCGGTCAGATCAACAAGGCGACCGTCACCGAGTCCAAGGCCAACGCCACGGACATCACCTTCGTGATCGACGACGTCGTTCCGATCAGTGCCGGACGCGGGTGCGTCTACCCCAGCGCCGCCGACCACACGAAGGTCGCGTGCACCGTCGTCACCGAGGAAAGCCAGAGCCCGTACCAGATCATGCGGATGAACCTCGGCGACGGCAATGACGTGGTCGACTTCACCAACAAGAGCAACGAGACCTACCTCACCACTGCGTTCATCCTCGGCGCGGGCAAGGACAAGCTGACCGGCCGGGGCGACATCGCCGGCAACTTCGTGGACGGTGGGGCAGGCGACGACACCATCAGCGCGGGTAACTCGTTCGTGGCCGGCGGTGACGGCAACGACACCCTCACCTCCTCCAACGGGATCGCGCAGGGCGGCAAAGGCAACGACGTGATCCGCGGCACCGCGGGGGCCGAGGACCTGAGCGGTGACGACGGCAACGACACGATCTACGGCGGCGCCGGCAACGACCACATTCTCGGCGGCAAGGGCAACGACGTCCTGTACGGCAACGCCGGCGTCGACTACATCTGGGGCAACAGCGGCAACGACAAGCTGTACGGCGGCGCCGGCAGGGACGTCCTCTCGGGTGGCCCGGGCACGAACGTCGTACGCCAGGACTGAAGTTCGTAGCACGTCACAGGGCTGAGTCGGCCCGGTGCGCACACGCCAGAGGCCCCGGATCTCCGGGGCCTCTGGTGTCGGGGCCGGCCTGGTCGGACGTACTCACGCACGCACGCACGCACGCACAGGATCAAGCCGCGGCCTCGGCCAGGCGGTGGAAGGCCTGCGTGGTGCGGGGGTGGGCGATCTCGTCCAGGAGGTGGCGCCAGTCCGGATCCGGATCCGGCCCCAGGTCCACGACGCCGACGGCCGGCACGGAGGTGGATACGGCGGCCGAGTGTGCCTGGTCCCAGGCCGTGAGCAGCGGGGTGAGGTCGCTGTCGGCGGGGGCGTCGATCCGGGTGTCCGTCAGGGTGGCCGTGGGGGTGCTCGGCTTCGAGGTCGGCAGGGCGTTCATGGGAGATCCTTCCGGGCCGGGGCGGTGAACCGTTGGATTCGTCCCGGATCTCCGGGCTTCTGGCCTCGGTCTTCGGGCTTCGGGCTTCGGTTCGTCGGGGTCAACGATGCCGTTGCCCGGGTGCCCGAACCATGGAGCGGCCTACCGGATCGGTGGTGTAGGTGGCCGCACCTCCGAGGGGGCTGTTCTCCCCCATATTCCCCTCGGAGGTGCGGCGCGCGCGGCCGGAACCGGTCGGTTACTTCACGTTGATCAGGTCGTGCGGCGGTACCGTCACCGTCCGCGCGCCCTCGGTGCCGCCGAGGATCACCTTGCGCAGGGCGACGTTGTTGTTGAGGTTGGTCTCCTGGAGGCGCTTCTCCGGGTTGGCGATGACCTGGATGTAGTAAGTGCCGTTCGGGAGGCCGGTGACGTCGAAGGACTGGCCCGGGCGGTACTGGGTGTACGTGTCGCCGGAGCCGACGTCCAGCACCTCACGCACCGAGAGCGAGTTCTTCTCGCCGCACGCGGTCGACAGGTCGGTGTTGTACGGGTGCCAGTTGGCGTTCTTCACCGTCTGGTCGATCGCGTCGGTGTTGGCCAGACAGAACGCCTCCTTGCCGCTGCGCACTTCCTTGGTCTTGTCGGCGCTCAGGAGGCGGTAGCTCGCGAAGTCCGTGAAGTGCCAGTGCTCGTGGCCGATCCGCGGGTCCCACTCCATCGTGCCGGTGGGTGTGTACCCGACCTGCTTGCCCTTCGCGTCGTAGAAGTACTGGTAGGCGTCCATCAGGCCCTTGCCCGGCTTGCGGAAGCCGTCCACGACGAGCGGGGCCGGGCCCGCGTTCCAGACGTTCGCGCTGAACGCCAGGTAGTCCTTGCCTGCTACGTCCCCGTCCTCGCCGTCCGTGATGGCGATGTCCCACGCCGGCAGTGAACGCAGGTCAGGCTTGGGCACGTTGGCCGGAATGCCGGCCCTGCTCGTGGGCCGCTGGGCGGCGGCTTTCAGCGGGGGCGCGACGCGCGAACCGTCATTGTGGCCCGGACCGTCGCCCAGGTGGTGTGCCGTACCCAGGTCGACGAGCGCGTTGGGGAAGGCCGGGATGGTGGGCATGTCCGCGCCGCGCGGACCGTAGTGGTGCGAGGCGAGCGGGGCGGAGGACTGGGCCCCGTGAGCGGCATGGGCCCCGTGAGCTCCATGTCCTCCTCCGTGCGCACCTCCGTGTGCTGCTCCTTGGTGGGCGGAGGACCGTGCGGCCAGGCCTACGCCGCCGCCTCCACCACCGCCTCCTTCGCCGCTCCCCTTCTGTACCGTCACCTTGATGGTCCGCTGGTCGTTCGGGATGCCGAACAGGTCGCGGTAGGTCTTCCCGACCGACACCTTGGCCGTGTACTCACCCACCGGCAGATCCACCGGCTTCGTGTCGTCGATCGAGGTGACGTTGGTGGCCCAGCCCTTCTCCACGCCCCACACCCCGCCCAGCGTGAACGGGTTGGCGGAGCAGCCCTCCGGGAAGTGCGAGGTCGCCGGGGCGTCCGGGCGGATACGTCCGGACGCGTTGTTCGGGCAGAACGTGCCCTTGCTCTTGGCGACTTCCTGCCCGGCCGTGTTCCTGAACGACACCTCCAGGAAGCCCGGCAGACCCGCGAAGTCGTTCACCGTCCCGGGAGGCAGTCTCTTCGCCGTTGCCTTGCCGTCCTTGCGGGTGATCTGCTCGGCGACCACCGGGTCCTTGTAGGACTTCCGGGTCACCTTCAACTCGAGCGGTACGTCGTCCACGGTGACGTACGTCGCGAGGTCCAGGTAGACGCCGGGTTCCCCCTCCCAGCGTTCGGCCGTCACGGAGTCCGTCGCGGCCAGGAGCCTGATCTTCGGCTTCGTGGGCGCCGCGCTCGAGGCCGTCCCTGCCCCGGGCGCCGCTCCGGCCACCGACACGACGACGGCCAGGGCGGCCCCCACGGCGAGCGCCGAGTGCTTTACGCGGTTGTTGTTGCGCCGACTGTCGCTGTTGCTGGTGTTGTTGTTGTTGTTGGTGGTGGTGGTGGTGCTGTGCTGCTGAGTGGTCATCGGTTCCTCGTCTGCCAGTGCCATGGTCAAGTGGCATCGGACTGGACACAGCCCACGACCGGCCGACATACCTACGGACGCACCCCAACGCATCCAGGCCGGACCTGTGAGCAACCTGTGAGACAAGGGAAGCTGTGCCCAGGTTGCTCGGCGAGGAAAAATTCAACCGAAAGCGGTCCGATCGGCCGCTCAGCAGCCTCCGGGGTCAGGAACCGGGGGCTCCTCAACAGGCGTGGGATCCACGGGAGTTGGGGTGACCGGAGCCGGATCTGCAGCCGGGGCCGGCTCTGTCACCGGGGCCGGGTCTGGTTCCGGGACAGGAACGGGGGCGGGATCCACGGGAGTTGGAGCGACGGGGTACGGGTCCGGATCCGGGACGGGAACAGGCTCGGAAACCGGCGGTTCCGGCGTCTCCACCACTGGAGGTTCCACGACCGGGGGTTCCACCACTGGAGGCTCCACCGCCGGAGACACCGGCGGCTCCACCACTGGAGGTTCCACCACCGGTGGCTCCACAACTGGCGGTGCCGGAGCCACAGGCGCCTCAGGTACACCAGGAACCTCAGGAACCTCGGGTGTCTCCGGAGGCGCAGGCTCGACCGGCGCGCCGGGAGCAGTCACAGGCGCCACAGCCGCACCCCCGTCCCCACCCGTGCCAACACCGGTGCCGCTCCCCCGAGTCACCGTGACCACCGAAGCGACCCGTATCTCAACGGGCACCCGCTCGGGCGCAGCCACCGGACCCGCCTTCAGCGGCACAGGCGCCGTCACCGGTACGTCCGCCACCGGCGCCGGCGCCGGTGCCACCGGCTTGCCGGCCAGCGGGACCCGGGACCGTTCCTGCAACTGCACCTGCGGAGAGGTGAGCGCGATGGTGATCGCGACGGCCGCTGCCGCCGCCCCCGTGCTCAGCGCGAGCGCCTTGGGCATCCTCGCGCCACCGACCACGGCATGGCGCACCGCTTGTACCGCGTGCAGCACGCCCCCACCACCGTGCCCGGCCGCAGCGGCCGACGTCACGGTCGACGCACCGACGGACGACGCCGCGAACGACAGCAGGTACTTCCCCGTGCCGCCCACCAGAAGCACCAGCAGGGCCGGGCCGACGAGCGCGGGCAGGCGGTCGTTCGTGCGCATCAGCAAAGCGAGTCGGTGGCGACAGTCGTCGCAGGTGTCCGCGTGGGCGAGGATCTGGTCGGACTGGCGGCGGGTCGCGGTGCCGCGTACGTACGCGGGCATGCGGACCCAGTACGGCTCGCACGCCGTGTTGTCCGGGACGCCGGGCTGCTCGCGCAGGAAGGCCTGGCGCATGCCCTCACGGGCGCGGTGGAGGAGTACCGCGGTGGCGCCCTCCTTGGTGCCGGTGCCGATCTGGGGTCCGATCGCCGCCAGGGGCTGGCCCTCCGCCTCCGCGAGCCACAGCGCCTTGACCCAGCGGTCGGGGAGTTGGCCCAGTACCCGTACCAACAGGTCGACCGAGGAGACCTGTTCGGCGGGGTCGTCCACGTGACGGCCCTGGGAGACGACCCGTTCCCCGCGTTCAGGCCTGTCCTGCGGATCCAGCGGGGTCTCGCGCGCCGAGCTGCTGCCCACGCTTGCCGCCAGGTGCCGGACCGTCGTCATCAGGTACGCGGGCACGTTGTCGATCTCGTGCCCTGCGGACAGGCGTCGCCACACACGGAAGTGCGCCTCGGCGACCAGGTCCTCCGCGGCCCAACTGCTCTTGGTGAGCGAACGTGCGTACGCGACGAGACGCGGTTGCTGCTCCTCGTAGATACGGGCGTACGCGTCGGTCGCGGTGGCAGTGGCGGTGTTGTCAATCATGGGCAGGAACGCTCCAGTTACCTGCAGATGGGGCATTGGGGATGAGTTTGTAAGGCTAGATGACAAAAATCTCAAGTAATTACAGAAGGTGACGCACGTCACATGGGGTAGCTCCGATATCGGCGTAATGCCGGGGCACTGCCGGAGGTCGAGAAGGCAACTCGGCACAACTGGCCCAACGCCCCACCCGGACGGGAAGACGATCATGTACAGAACCCTGGAGCAGTCCGCACGCGCCCGCCTGATAACCCCCGGTTACCAGGAACTTCCGCTCGCCGTCACCCTGCGCTACGACTCCGCCGACCCGCTCGCCGTCCACATCGACTTCCCCGTCGACGTCTCGGTCGACGGCGAGGGAGTGACGTGGACCTTCTCCCGGACGCTGCTGGGAGAGGGGCTGGACAACCCGGCGGGGATCGGCGAGGTCCACCTGTGGCCGTGCGGACCGACGCGCACGGTCGTGGAACTCCACTCGCCGCACGGGCTTGCCGTGGTCCGGTTCCGTACGGCACAGCTTCAGCGGTTCCTCCATCGCTCGTACAGCGTTGTCGCGCCGGGCATGGAGGATCTGGGACCGATGGTCGAACAAGGGCTCGCCCTGCTGCTCGGCGGGGTCTGAACTCCGTACAGGCCGCACAGGCCGCCCGGCACTCAGTTCGCGTGCAGCGGCCCTACAGCCTCCTCCTCAGGAATGCTCGGCGCATGTCCGGCATGACTGACACCCCCAAAGCCGTGGCTGCCCATTGCCGTGGCCGCCAGTGCCGTGGCCCCCGAAGGTGTGGGCCCCTGGCCGCAGCTCCAGAAGGCGCCGTTCGCGTCCTGATCGTCGACGACGAGCCGGCGCTCACCGAGTTGCAGACCGTGGCCGCGCCTCGCATGCCGTCGTGCCGGACGGGCTCCAGGTCCTGCGCAAGCTGCGGCAGGAGCACGCCGGATTGCCCGCGCCAATGCTCATACTCACCGCTCGGGACACCCTCGAACACCGCACCGACGGCCGGTCGGCGGGCGCGGACGACTACGCCCCCGAGCCCTTCTCCGTCATGGCGAGAGCCGCACCCGTGAGTACAGGTGCGGCCCTCGTGATTCCGTACTTCCGTGATTCCGTGGTCCCCGACCCGGAACGTCAGCCCAGGCCGGCCGACTTCAGCCAGGCCTTGGCGACGTCCAGCGGGTCCTTGCTCTCCAACTGCACCTGGGAGTCCAGTTCGAGCAGGGCCTTCGTGTCGAGCTTGGCGGAGACGGCGTTGAGCGCGTCGATGCCCTCCTGGGAGAGCCCGCTCTTGTAGACCAGAGGGGTCACGTTCGCGAATCCGAAGAGGTTCTTCGGGTCCAGGAGAACGACGAACTTCTCCTTGGTGATGGTCGGGTCCGTGGTGAAGATGTCCGCGGCCTGCACGGTGTTCTTCTTCAGCGCCGCCTGGGTCAGCGGGCCGCCCGCGTCGAGGGCCTTGAAGGACTTGAACTTCAGTCCGTACACCGACTCCAGGCCGACCATGCCCTGCTGGCGGGTCTGGAACTCGGGCGAACCGCCGAGGACCAGGTCCGGCGCGACGGTCTTGAGGTCGGCGAGGGTCGAGGTCGCGGTGAGGTTGTACTGCTTCGCGGTCGCCGCGTTGACCGTGACGGAGTCCTTGTCCTCGGCCGGCGACGACTCCAGCAGCGTGAGCTTGGAGTCGAGCTTGGCCTTCGCGGCGGCGTTCACGCTCGCGAGCGAGGTCTGTGCGGCCTTCGCGTCCAGGTAGGCCAGCAGCGAGCCGTTGTACTCCGGCAGAACGGTGATGGAACCGTTCTTGAGCAGGCCGTAAGTGGTCTCGCGGCTGCCTATGTTGGGCTTGTACGTCACCTTGATGCCCTTGGCCTTCAGGGCCTCGCCGTAGATGTCGGCGAGCAGGATGCTTTCGGCGAAGTTGTTGGAGCCGACGACCACGGTGTCACCGGCCGCCTTGTCGCCGGCGAGCGGGTCGGACTTGTCGTCGGACGAGGAGGAGCATCCCGCCAGCAGGAATGTCACCGCCGCGAGGGCGACGGCCGTCGCACCTGGGTGGTTCCTGAGGGACCTGCTGCTGTGGGCGTTGATTGTCACGGTTCCCGTTCCGGGCTGGGGGAGTTGATGAGAGCTCAGACGCTTTGGTCTGATCCAATCCAGCCGCTTCTTGATCAGTCAAGAGAAACCGGGTTACCGATTGACGTCTTTCCGTGATCGCTCGCGCATGGATCGGGAGATCACCTGTGTACTCCCAGGAAGGCCCCCAAGTGGCCCCCGTATGCCGCTTCGTAATGGATTCTTGACTTAGGGCCACACGCCCGCCCGTTCGAAGACGGGATAGTCTCGCCGGAGTTGGCGTCCGCCACAGCAGTCGGCGGGGGCCACAGCGGTGTGCGGGGGACGCTTCCGTATGGTTCGTATCGTTCGATTCGGACATGTGCGTGCAGAAGTCGGCACGCATGAGCCCCCCTTGCATGCCTGCAACACCTTCTTGAAGGAGGCCCGGTGTCCACGAAAGAGGTGGACGCGACCGCCCGGTCGGCATCGACGCCAACGCGTCGGGGCCTGCGGGGCTTCGCCGACCGATGGCCCTTCCAGCGCAAACTGAACGTACTCGTCGGTATCCCGCTGACGGTGATCGCGCTGCTGCTGACGTACCTCATCGTCGACCTGGTGCAGGAGTCCAACCGCGCGGAGGACGCCGCCCAACTGGTTCGCGCCAGCGCCCAAGTGGCCCGACTGGTCGCCGAACTGCAGGCCGAACACCAGCAGGCGCTCCTGCTCTCGGTGCGCTACGAAGCGGCGTTCGACGCCGGCACCCCGTCCACCGCCACCTACCGGCAGGCGCAGTCGGCCGTGGACACCCAGGTGCGGATTGTCGTCGACGCCTTCGGCGACCGGCTGCCGGACACCGAGGTGCAGGCCCTCAAGGACGTCCAGGCACTGTCCAGTCTGCGGACCACCATCGAGCAGGGCTATCTGCCCGCCACCAACATCGACCCGGCGTACTCGGGTGCGGCCGACGGACTCATCGACGGCCTGGGCCTGGACCGCAACTCCGACCTCGCGACCACCTTCACCGGTAACCTCCTCGACTCGCTGCTGCGCGCCGGCACCGCCCACGGCGCCTACGAGACCGGCGTCTTCTCCGCGGGGACCCGCGACAGCAACGCGCTCATCGAGTTCACCGGAGCGGTCGGCTCCTACGAGCTGTTCACCTACCAGGCCGAGCGGTTCGCCCGGTTCGCCGACGAGGCGCAGACCGACGAGTTCGGCGGCATCGAGCACAACTCCTGGCAGGCCGCCATCAGCCGGCAGTACGCCGAACTGGCCGTGGACCCCAGCGCGTTGCAGGCCGAGTCCAAGAGCGCGATCCGGGCGGCGCTGCGGACGGCCATCATCTCCTACCCCAACTACCGCGCGCAGTCCGGGACCCGGCTGGACATCTCCACCTCGCTCATCGACCAGATCGCCGACCGCGCCGAGGACACCGCCACCAGCGCCAAGTGGCGCGCGGCCCTGCTGCTGAGCCTCGCGCTGCTCGGCTTCGCCCTGTGGATCGCCTTCTCCATCCTGGTCCGCCGCTCCGTGGTCCGCCCGGTGCTGGCGCTGACGGGAGCCGCCCAGGAGGTCGCCGACGTGGCGGGCCGCGAGCTCGCCCGCGTCGCCGACGACGACGCCGAGGAGTCCGGCTCCCCCCGGCTGCGTCAGCTGCCGGTCACCGCGGACGACGAGATCGGCCAGCTCGCCAAGGCGTTCAACAACGTGCAGACCACCGCCGCCGCGCTGCTCGAACGCCAGGTGCTCAGCCGGCGCAACGTCGCCGAGATGTTCGGCAACGTCGGTCGCCGCGTCAGTAACCTGACGACCCGTCAGCTCGCGCTGATCGACGCGGTCGAGCGCGGCGAGACCGACCCGGCGCTGCTCGAACGCCTCTACTCCATCGACCACATCGCGGTCCGTCTGCGGCGCAACGCCGACAGCCTGATGCTGCTGGCCGGCATCCGCGAGACCGTGCTCGGCTCCGGGCCGACCGCGCTCACCAACGTCGTACGTGCCGCGCTGGGCCAGATCGAGGGCTTCCAGCGGGTACGGCTGCGGGCCGCGACCGAGGCCATGGTGGAGCCCGACATCATCGGTGACCTGACCCTGATGATCGCCGAACTCCTCGAGAACGCCGTGTCGTTCTCGCCCGAGGACAGCCCCGTCGAGGTGGTCGTCGGCTCCGACCACGACAGCGCGTCGATCACCGTCGCGGACCACGGCCTGGGCATGAGCGCCGAGCGCCTCGCCGAGGAGAACTCCCGCCTCGTGCGCCGCGAACGCCTCGACGTCGTCCCGACGAAGGTGCTCGGCCTGTTCGTGGTCGGTGCGCTGGCGCGGCGCTGGGACGTCGACGTCACCCTGTCCCGTACGCCGGGCGGGGGAGTGACGGCCGAGGTGATGATCCCGTCGACGCTGCTCCTGACGATGAGCGAGCTGGAGCCCGCGGGCCGGCTCGCCTCCCGCGACGCGCCTCCCCCGCCCGCCGCGCTCACCGCTCCGTCGGCCCCCGCGGCCGGCCCCTCCCCGTCGTCATCGATCCCGTCCACGGTCCCGTCCTGGGCCACGCACGACGACGACACGACCGTCCTCCCCCGCCGGGTCCCCCGCCGCGACGCGTCCCCCGCCGAACGGGAGACCGAGGTCCCGCTGCCCTCGGCGTCCCTCGCCGAGGACCCGACGGACCTGGCACGCGACACCGCCACGACCACGGCAGGTGCCTCCACCGGCACCGACGCGGCCGGCCTCGCCGTCCTGACGGGCGATACCGGTTCCGGCAGCCGTACGGCCGCGACCGGCTCCCCCGGCCACTCGGCCGAACCCGGTCTCCCCTCCCGTACGACGAGGTCCACGCCCCTCGGTCTCCCCACCCGGTCCGGATCTCTGGCCGCCAACGCCACGGCCGAGCACGGCAGTTCAGGCTCCCTGTCGGCCTCCGCGCCCCGCGTCGACCTGCCCGAGCCCGCCTCCGGCATCCACCCTGACGGGACCGCGATCCCGGTGCCCAGCACCGCCGAGCCGACGCTCCACACCCGCGCGGAAGACGGACCCGGGGCCTACTCCCGTACGGCGGAGCACATCCCCCCCACCGCCACGACGGAACCGTCGCCGGACGCCTACCCGGCGGCTGGGTCTCGGCCCGCCGCCCGTACGACGGAGCAGTCGCCGCACGCCTACCCGGCCGGCCCCGAGAGCGGCCTCGCCCGTGCGGCAGGCGGACCCGGTGACTCCGTCCGCGGGACGGAGCAGGGCGCCGGCGACCACGGTGCCGCACCGGCCCCGGTCGGCCGTTCTGCCGGTCCCCTCTCCGCGCAGGCCGCGGCCGACCCGTTCGCCGTCGGTCCCGACGGTTCCCGTCCGCTTCGGCGACGGGTGCGCGGGGCGACACTACGGACGCCCGCCGACGCCGGTGCCCAGCAGGCCGCACGGCAGGCCGCACGCCCCGCCGACGCGGACGCCGTACGCGATTCGCTGGAGGAGTTCGAGGCGGCCGTGGCCCGCGCGCACCGCGACACCGGCGAACACCCCCGCCCCACCGAAGACCGGGCCGCTCGTCGCGACGACGGCCGGCACAACCACCGTCCCGACCAGCGTCCCGACGTTTCGCCCGACCGGACAGAGTCGTCCGACCCGTCCACCGACCAGATCACCGTCGGGGACACCCCGCACCACCAGAACCACCAGAACCACCTTCCGGAAGGAGCCGAGCAGTGAGCATGTCGACAGGTGAGACTCCCGCCGGAGACTCCAGGCCGAGCGATCTGCGGGCCGCCGCAGACGACTTCACCTGGCTGCTAAACCGTTTCGCCACCGAGACCGCAGGGGTCGTGGACGCCATCGCGGTGTCCTCCGACGGCCTGTTGATCGCCGTGTCGGCGCTGCGCGAGCACGCCGACTCCGAGCGGCTGGCCGCGATCGTCTCGGGCATCACCAGCCTGGCCGCCGGTGCCTCCGGCAACTACGGCCTGGGCGGCCTGAACAAGGTCATCATCGATCTGGAGGGCGGCCATGTCCTGGTCTCCGCGATCGGCAGCGGCGCCGTGCTCGGCGTGGTCACCGGCAAGGAGGCCAAGTTGGGCAACATCGCCTACGAGATGACGGTGTTCGCCAACCGCGCCGGCACCGCCCTCAGTCCGCAGCTCGTCCTGGAGCTGAAGAACACCGTCGGTGCCACGCGTCTGCACTGAGCGCTTAGCACCGTAGCAAGCCGTGGAAAGCAGTAGAGAGACCGTTGAGAGACCGCAGAGAGACGTAGAGAGAGCGAACACCGATGGCGGACGGCCGCACACCGCGCGGGGCCGACGGGGCCAACGAGGGCAGGGCCGCACCCGTCGGCCCGGCACCCGCCGTGCGGCCGTTCCTGGTCACCGCCGGCCGGGTCGCGGGCGCCGCGGGTGAGGCGTCGTCCGGCCGGACGATGCCCGTGGAGACCCAGCTGGTGGCCACCACCGGCGGGCTCGACGCGCTCCACCGGCTCTCCTTCGAACAGCACGACATCGTCGCCGCCTGCCGTGTACCGCAGTCCATCGCGGAGATCGCGGCCAGGCTGCGGCTGCACCTGAACGTGGTGCGGGTCCTCGCGGAGGACCTCCGGACGGCGGGACAACTGTCGGTGCACGTGCCCGACTCCGGCGTCACCCACGACTCGTCCGTACTGCGCAGGGTTATCGATGGCCTGCGGGCCATCCCCGACTCCCGGAGGGTCCTCCGTGACACCGACTGAACCGCTGGTCCGCACCTCGGCCGGACAGGCCGCCGTACGGCCGCCGTTGCCGGTGAAACTGGTGATCGCGGGTGGTTTCGGCGTGGGCAAGACCACCGCCGTCGGCTCGATCTCCGAGATCGAGCCGCTGACCACCGAGGCGGCGATCACCGAGGTCGCGGCAGGCGTCGACGACCTCAGCCACACCCCGACCAAGACGACCACCACGGTCGCGATGGACTTCGGCTGCATCACCATCGACCCGACGCTGAAGCTGTACCTGTTCGGCACGCCCGGACAGGAGCGGTTCGGGTTCATGTGGGACGACATCGTGGAGGGCGCGGTCGGCGGGCTGGTCATCGTGGACACCCGCCGTCTCGACGACTGCTACGCCGCCGTCGACTACTTCGAGCACAAGCAGATCCCGTTCGCCGTCGCCGTGAACGCCTTCGACGGCCAGACCGCGCACACGCTGGACGAGGTCCGCTGGGCCCTCGACGTGTCCGAGGGCGTCCCCCTGCTGGTCTTCGACGCCCGTGACCGCGGCTCGGTACGGGACGCTCTGCTGGTTGTGCTGGAGCAGGCACTGGCCCGGAGTGGCGGGTAGGCACCGTACGTACACATACCTACTGACGGTTGTGGGGAACTGCCGGCCCGTTGTGGCTGGTCGCGCAGTTCCCCGCGCCCCTCAACCCCGGCGCACGCCGGGAGAGACCGCCGCCCGGCCTGCCGCCCAGAACACCGCGAGCGTCGCGAGTGCCATGCCGGCGACCAGGGTGGCGCCGCCCACCACCTTCTCGTAGTCGTGCTGGTAGAGACCGTCGACGATGTAGCGGCCGAGGCCACCGAGGCTGACGTACGCGGCGATGGTGGCCGTGGAGACGATCTGGATGGCCGCCGAGCGAAGCCCGCCGAGGATCAGCGGTAGCGCGACGGGCAGTTCGACGCGCAGCAGGATGCCGGACTCACGCATGCCCATGCCCCGCGCGGCGTCCACGGGGGGCGGATCCACGGAGCGCATCGCCTCGTAGGTGGTGACCAGGATCGGCGGGACGGCGAGGACGACCAGCGGGATCATCACGGGCAGCATGCCGAACCCGAGCGCGAGGGTCGCCACCACCAGCAGGCCGAAGGTGGGCAGGGCGCGGCCGGCGGTGGCCACCAGGGAGAGGACGTTGCCGCCCCGCCCGTAGTGACCGGTGATCAGGCCGATCGGCAGCCCGATCGCGGCGGCGACGGCGAGCGCCTCCAGGGAGTACTGGACGTGCTCCCACAGCCGGGTGGGTATGCCGTCGTACCCGTTCCAGTGGGCGCTGTCGCCGAAAAAGGCGTGGATGTAGTTGATGACGTTCACCGGGCTGCGTCCTCCAGGGCGGGCACGGCCGGCTCGGGCCGGACCCCGGCGGGCATGGATTTGGCGCCGCGCGCGGCGCTCGGCATCCAGGGGGTGAGCAGGATGCGTACGCCGACCAGCGCGGCGTCCGCGAGCACCGCCAGGGCGGCACTGGTGATCACGGAGTTCCAGGCGAGTTCCGGCCGGTTGTAGATCTGCGCGTCGTGGAGCAGGTTGCCGAGCGCGCCCTGGTTGCCGATCAGCATGCCGACGCTGACGAGGCTGATGCTGGACACGGTGGCGACCCGCAGACCGGCGATGATGGCGGGCACCGCGATCGGCAACTGGACCTGGACGTAACGGCGTACGGGTCCGAAGCCCATGGCGGTCGCGGCGGCGAGGGTCTCCTGCGGGACCGAACGGACGCCGTCGACGATCGCCGGGACGAGCACGACCAGGCTGTAGACGGTGAGCGGGATCATCACCGTCAGTTCGGTCTGCCCCGTGTAGTCGATGAGGACGACAAAGAAGGCGAGGGACGGGATGGCGTAGAGCACGGTCGTCACCCACAGCACCGGCGGGTACAACCAGCGCAGCCGCACGCACAGTTGGGCCAGCGGGAGGGCCAGCAGCAGCCCGCCAAGCACCGGCAGCAGAGCCTCGCGCAGATGGAGCCCGATGAGGCCGAGCCAGTCGTGCTGGAGGTCGCTGGGGATGTCGAAGAAGCGGTTCCAGTTCACCTGACGACCTTCTGCCCGCTCTTCCCGCTGCCCCCGGCGTCCCCGCTGTCCCCTGTCGTCGGCCGCTCCGCACGGCCTGCCGCGTGGGCGTGTGCGCCGCGGATGGCGTCGCCGATGGCCGCCTGCGAGACGACTCCGGCGGCCCGGCCCTCGGCGTCCACGGCGACCGCCCAGCCGGTGGGCGACAGGACGGCACAGTCGAGCGCGGCGCGCAGCGAGTCCCGTCCGGCGACGAAGGGCCGCCCGTACGGCAGCAGTTGGCCGGCGTCGACCTGCCCGGCCGTCAGCCTGCCGGGCTCGCTCCAGCCGAGCGGACGCCCGTCCAGATCGGCGACCAGGAGGTAGGGGGCCTCGGCGTCGCCACGCGCGGCGATCTGCTCGGCGGTGGCGTCGATCGCGACGATCGGGGTGGTGAGCAGTTCAAGTCCGCCCGAGGAGAAGAACGAAAGGCGCCGGATGCCCCGGTCGGCGCCGAGGAAGTCCTCGACGAACGCGTCGGCGGGGTCGGAGAGCAGCTCGGCGGGCGGCGCGAACTGGGCGAGCTTGCCGCCGGTGCGCAGCACGGCGACCATCGTGCCGAGCTTGACCGCCTCGTCGATGTCATGCGTGACGAAGACGATGGTCTTGCCCAACTCTGCCTGGATGCGCAGGAGTTCGTCCTGAAGCACCTTACGGACGACGGGGTCGACAGCGGAGAACGGCTCGTCCATCAGCAGCACCGGGGGATCGGCTGCCAGGGCACGTGCCACGCCGACGCGCTGCTGCTGACCGCCGGAGAGCTGGTAGGGGTACCGCTTGGCGAACGAGGCGTCGAGCCCCACCCGTTCCATCAGTTCCCGCGCCCTCGCGCGGGCCTTGTCCTTGCTCCAGCCGAGCATGCGGGGCACGGTGGCGATGTTGTCGACGATCGTCCGGTGCTGGAAGAGTCCGGCGTTCTGGATGACGTAACCCATGGACCGGCGCAGGGTGTTGACCGACTGCTGACGGCTGTCGACGCCGTCGATGAGGATCGTGCCCTCGCTGGGCTCGACCATCCGGTTGATCATCCGCAGGGTGGTCGTCTTGCCACAGCCCGAGGGGCCGACGAGGACGGTGATCGAACGATCCGGTATGTCGAGGGAGAGCCGGTCGACGGCCACCGTGCCATCCGGGTATCGCTTGGTGACTGAATCTATCCGTATCAAAGCGCCGAATACCCTTCGGGTCTGGCCATTTACGCCCACTCTTGACCGCTGAGTTTCGGGCCGTTGCGGGGAGAGTCTAAACCTCGTACGTTTCGGACGTTTCCACGGGAGAGGCACGTTCCGCGTTGCCCTGCTGACGGCCGATCAGCGACTACCGGCCACGACCTACGGCTCGTCCCCCTCAGTGCGGTCGTCCCGGTCGTCCCGGTCGAACATCGGCGGCCGCACGGCGTGCCGCACGCCCCTTGATCTGCTTGCTCGTTATTCCGTGGTGCCCCGCCATCTCGACCTGTACGTTCCCTCCCATGACTGACGACCGAAAGGGCAGTGCCGCGTAGGCGCCCCTCCGCCCTGCGGGGCGAGATTCCCGTCCGGAACCAGAGCCTGCACCGGCGCGCCTCTATCGACGGGCTCTCCGGTTCCTGCACGGCCGACATCCACCGACTCGAACAGAGTCGCCACTGGCCGGAGTCGACGGCCGAGGCCTTCTTGCAGTGGAAGCTTCTGGCGTACGGGCCGCTGCGCCAGTTGGCCGAGCCGTTCCCGGCGCAGGCCTGCGGCATCCTCGGATGCTGGTGCTGGCCGGGGTACTTTCGCGACCACCTCGAAGAGGTGCTCCACGCACTGCCCAGGAAGAGCGCACGCGAACTGCGCACGCTCGTACGGGCTTTGGACCGCACAATCATGGACCGGGCCAGGATCTTTCGGATGGATTACCCCGACGAGCCCTGGTGGCGGAGCCAGTTGTGAGGGTGTGAGGGGAGGGAGTGGCTGTGAGCAGGAGGCGTTACGTCGCCCGGGGTGTCCCCGGTGGTTACCGGATCTGGGACAACCGGGGGCGCGGCTGGTGGGGCGACCTGTACCAGCTGTGCCCCGACGACCTGCTCACCGAGCTCAACGGCGCGGCCGACCCGGACCGGATCACCGCACTGCTCAGGCGGTACCGGGCGCTGAAGCGGTAGCGATGGCGGAGGCTGGGCTGTCGGGCGGAGCCGACCCTCTCGTATGCCCTCGTAAGACATGGCAACGGAGGGCCGAAAAGGTGTAGCGGGCTACACCTCGGGTTCGGGAGAGCACTCCCTCGTGACGGAGAGGCGTTCCCGGGATCGTTGATCTCGGAAGCAAACGCCTCCCCGACCACCTCCCCAAGCACCTCCACCACCTCTCCCACCTGGCCCTTTATGGGCCTCCCCCGGAAGGAAACCCCATGAAGTCCCTGCTCGCCTCCAAGCCCGTCCTCTGGTTCCTGTTCCTGTTCAACCTCGCCGTCGCGGCCGTCGCCCCGTTCGTCGTCGACGGATCGCAGGGCGTCATGACCGGCGTCGGCATGGGAGTCGTCTCGCTCGGCGCGGGCCTCAGCCTCTTCAGGAGCCGCGGACAGCGGCAGGGGCAGCAGGGGCACGGCGCGCACCGGCAGCAGATCTGACACCCCCCTCCAGGGAGGAAGCTCCCTGACAGCCGAATGGCTCCACGCCGCGACCAATGTGGTGCACCAAGGAAACGCGCTGGTCAGCCGGGTCGCGGCGAACGAGACGGAGCTTACCGAGAGTCCGTGAGCGGTTGCGTTCGGTGTCCGGTGTTCGCACCGTGGGCCCAAAGAGAGCAGCTCTCGAAAGGACTGCGCATGCGCGCCCTCGTATCCCGTTCCGGCCTCGGCCCCCGCTCCCGCGGGCTTCTCCTCCCGTCGTCCGTAGTCTGTGCCGCGCTGATATTCGGCCCGGTCGGCACGGCCGTCGCCGTCACCGACGCCAGCCGGGACGCCTACGCCTCCATCGGCGCCCACACGTCGTGGTCCACCACGTACGGCACCTCCTCCGATGCCTCCGCCTACGCGGACCGGATGCTCAAGCGGCTCGGCGCCCTCGATCGCGCCGACCGCAGCGACGCACTCGCCCCGGTACTGAACGTCCTGACCGACCTCACCGAGCAGACCGGCACCGGCCGCCTCACCCCGACCCAGGCGGCCGGGTTCGCCAAGGCTGTCGAGACGGCGAACGCCTCGCTCAAGCAGCGCCTGGCGGAACGGACCGGTACGACGAACAGGGCCGCGGCAGTCATGGCCGACCCGATCTCGGACCTCCTGGACAAGCTCCAGGCAACTCTCAGCGGGCTCCTCGACACGGTGACCGGCCTGGTCGGCGGTCTGTTGGGCACCGTCACGGGCCTGGTGAGCGGCCTCCTCGACACCCTCGGCGGCCTCCTCGGGGGTCTCCTGGGCGGCCTGCCGCCACTGCCGGTGGAGCTGCCCCCGGTCGAGCTCCCGCCGCTGGAGCTGCCTCCGGCCCCGCTGCCCCCGTTGCCCGCACTGCCTGCGTTGCCCGCACTGCCCGCACTGCCCGCACTGCCCGCAGCAGGGGGCGTGGCGGGAACGGAGAGTACGGCAGCCACGGTTCAGTGACGCTGAATCGCTAGCCCGGTGGCCCGCCCCGTCGACTGTCGGCGGGGCGGGCCGAGCCGGAACCCAGGACCGGAAACCCGGGACCGGAAGGCAGGACCGGCCCGCGCGGTCAGCACGACACGGCGGCCTCCCGCCGAAGAGCCGGATGTGGTTCGCTGCCGGGGTGACTCAGGACCTGGAGACCATCGACTTCCCATCCGCCGAGGCCTTCGAGGCCTGGCTCGGCGAGAACCACACCGCCTCGCCCGGTATCTGGCTCAAGCTGCGCAAGAAGGGCCCCGGCATCGATGCGCTGAACTACGCCGAGGCGCTCGACGTGGCACTTTGCTACGGCTGGATCGACGGCCAGAAGGCCGCGTTCGACGACCAGTGGTGGCTCCAGCGGTTCACCCCGCGCAGGCCGCGCAGCAAGTGGTCCAAGGTCAACTGCGGCAAGGTGGCCGTCCTGATCGAGCAGGGCCGGATGCGCCCGCAGGGGCTGGCGGAGATCGACCGCGCCAAGGCGGACGGCCGCTGGGAGGCGGCGTACGACAGCGCGAGGACCGCCACGGTGCCGGATGACCTCGCGGCGGCCCTGAGCGCCGACCCGGCCGCGGCGGCGTCCTTCGAGACCCTGGACCGGCAGAACCGCTACGCGATCCTGTACCGCATCCAGGAGGCCAAGAAGGCCGAGACCCGAGCACGCCGGATCGAGAAGTACGTGGCGATGCTGGCGAAGGGCGAGAAGCTCCAACCCTAGTCACGACTCTCGATCCACCTCAGCAACGCCGCGAACCCCGGGGACATGGTGGTGTCCGACTGGTTGAGGACGGTGGCGGAACGGCCGTCCTCTTCCACTGTGATCGTGTAGCTCATCGCGTCCCTTGCCCGGCCGGGCCGGTGCTCCTCCGCCACCGGAACCACCGCGGCGACCAGTCGGGCCAGCTCCGCAGCGGCGTTCCCGGGCAGGGAGTCCGTGTCCAACTCCTTCAGCGGGAGGCGGAGTTGGATCGCAGCCGCCTGCCCGCCGTGTTTCGCCAGAGTCACCCTCATCCGTGGGTCACGCGTTCCCGCTGCAGTGCGGTCACGGCCTTGGACAGCCCAGCCACCTGGGCGGCCAGCGCCTCGACCTGCCGGTTCAGGGCCACCATCCCGTCCTCCCGGCCCGCCGCACCGTCCTGGCCGGCCGCTCGACCCCGCGCACCGTTCCGGCCGGCCGCGCGGCTCCGGGCCCGGGCGACCCCGGCCGGGACCCCGGTGATCTGGATGCCGACCTCCTGCCACGCCGACAGCACGGCCAACTGCTCGGTGCTGTCGGCCCCGTACTCCTCCCCGGCCTTCTGGTGGGTGGTGTCCGCGAAGTCCTGGAACTGCGTGTCGACGCTGGACGCCTTGAGCGACTCGTACCAGATGAGGCCGGGAGCCTCCCACGCAAACCCGCCGATGTTCGTCGCCGTCAGGTAGAACGCCTTGTTCGGGATGCCGGAGTTGATGTGCACGCCGCCGAAGTCGCCTCGCTCGGTGTCCGGCAGGTGGGCGAAGTGACGCATGTGGGCCGGCTGGGGGTCCTTGCCGAACAGCTCGTTGTCGTACGCCTTCCCCGGCGCTCTCATCGACCGCAGGGCGTCGGCGTCGATCCCCGGGGTGAAGACCTCGGAGCCGATCAGCCAGTCCGCCGTCTCGGCCGACTGCTTCATCGACCACTGTTTGACCAGCGACCCGAAGACGTCCGAGATCGACTCGTTCAGCGCCCCGGACTGATTGTGGTAGGCGAGCCCCGCGGTGAACTCCGTGACCGCGTGCGTCAGTTCGTGGGCGATCACGTCGAGGGATCCGGTGAAGTCGGTGAACATGCTTCCGTCCCCGTCACCGAATACCATCTGCCGTCCGTCCCAGAACGCGTTGTTGTACTTAACGTCGAAGTGGACATAGCCGTCCAGACGCATTCCCCGGTCGTCGAGCGAATTCCGTTCCAGCACACTGCGATAGAAGTCGCGCGTGATGCCGAGTCCGTCGAACGCCCGCTTGACGGACTCGTCCGCGGACGCCGGTCCGTCCTCCGTCTGGGCCAGCGCGGCGAAGGCGAGTCTGTCCTGATGGCAGTCGAAGACGGTCCGGCGGCCGTTCCCGGCGGACGCGGCACCGACGAAGGACGCCCGGACCCCTCGCTCACCGCGCAACCGTGCGGTGGTCAGCAGGGTGTCCAGGGCGGTTTTGCGAACCTCGGAGTCTCCACTCTCCAGAAGCTTGTCGAGAAGGTGCGGGGGAATGATGCAGTTGACGTGACAATTCCTGCTCATGGCATACCTCCTGTGCGATGGGAGCGCCGGCGAAATTGGTCATGTGATTACCGGGTAGACCAGAAAGACCAGGCAGACCGGGCGGGAAAGTCCATCGCAGAGAAAAGCAGGACACCACCAGTTTCCTGCCGACCATGACGACTGGCAAACGCAGCGCGAGCCATGTCCGCGACCACGACCACAGCCATGACCCATCACCCGGACGGCCCTCGCCGGTGGCGGCCCGAGGCCGGGGTTGCTGGCCTGGGACCCCGTCAGCCAGCAGAGGGAGTCCGCATGCCCGGCCAGAACGAGAACCCCAGCCCGCGCGAGAGCCCGAGCCCGCACAGGAGCCCGAGCCCGCACGAGAACGCCGGCCCGCACAGGTCCGACAACCTCACCGAGACCTTCGCCTTCCGCTGCCTCGACTGCGGCGCGGCCTGGAACCGCACCTTCGAGGTCGTCGTCCTCCTCCCCGACCCGGCCGGCTGCCTCAACCCGATGGAGTACGTCGACGAGGACGGCCGCGCCATGCACTCCCCCCTGACCGACGCCGTGTGCGGCAGCTGCGGCAGCCGACAGGTACGGGTGGGCTGACGGCACCGACCCGGGTTACTTCTCCTCGAAGCTCGCGAAGTACGCCGCCGCCATGTCCTCGTCCCCGTGCCCCTGTTCGGCGGCACGCCGGAACCGTTCGGCGCTCGCGGCGGCCACATCCAGCCGTACGCCGTTCCGCTCGCCCGCCTCGACGATCAGCCGGGCGTCCTTGGCCGCCGTGGACACCGCGAAACTCGCCGGAGTCAGCTTGTCGTCCAGGATCAGGCCTGCCTTGGCACGCAGATAGCCCATGTCGAGCGGGCCGCCGGCGATCACGTCGAAGAAGCTCTGCGGGTCGACGCCGAGGGCCTGGGCCAGGGCCAGCACCTCACCGGTCGCGCTGGTGGCGGCCAGCACCCAGCTGTTGGCGACGAGCTTGAGCCGCGTCGCGCTTCCCGCCCCACCCTCCTCGCCGGTCCACACCGTACGGGCGCCGACCGCGTCGAGGACGGGCTCGACGGCCGCCCGGTGCTCCACGGGACCCGCGGCGAGCACGAGCAACTGCCCGGCCTCGGCGGGCTGCCGGGTACCCAGCACGGGCGCGTCGAAGAAGGCGAGCCCCAACTCATCTGCCAGTGCGCCCAGTTCACCGATCGCGTCCACCCCTGCGGTGGTCGACTGCACCCACGCGGCCCCCGGACGGATCGCGGGCGCGGCCTCACGCACGACATCCCGGACGGCGTCACCGTCGTACAGCATCGTCAGCACGACATCCGCGTCCCGTACGGCGTCGGCGGGAGTGTCGGAGACCTGGACGCCGTTCTCGGAGGCGAGCGGTTCGGCCTTGGCCCGGGTCCGGTTCCACACCCGGACGGTGTGGCCGGCGCGGGCGAGGCTACGGGCCATGGCGGCACCCATGATGCCGGTGCCGAGGACTGCGACGGAGAGGGCGACGGTGCGGGTGCGGGTCTCGATGTCGGTCATGGGCTCAGTAAAGCAAGTGGACGCGGTCTTGCCGTCTGGTGAATCCATCCACCAATATTCCGCATGATGGATAAAATAGTGAACCGAAACCGAATCCGGCCGTGACCCCGGGCCTGAAGTCAGTGAGCGGTCTCCTGGCCGCACTGGCCCTCTGTGTGCTGGGCACCGCCCCGGCCCCTGCCGCGGCGGCGACGCCCCACTCCGCCACCGCGTCCACCGTCCCCCACATCTGGCCGACACCCCAGCAGTCGACTCCCGGCCACGGCACCCAACCGGTCCCGAGACACATCGTCGAGGTCATCGGCCACGCCACCGACCCCGCCGCCCGCGCCCTCGTCGAACGCGTACTGCGCGACGCTGGCGCCCGCACCATCCGTACCGTCACCGCGGGCAGCCCGACACCCCCACCCCCCGCCGCCCTCACCGTCTACATCGGCGGTCCCAAGGAGAACCCGGCAACGGCGCAGGCGCTCAAGCACCTGCACGCCGAACCCCCCACCCAACTCCCCTCCGGCGGCTACACGTTGGCCACCGGCAAGGGCACCATCGCCCTGTCCGGCGTCGACCCGACGGGCACCTTCTACGCGGCACAGACCCTCCGCCAACTCGTCACCCACCACTCGGTCCCCGCCACAACCGTCCGCGACTGGCCGGCAACGGCACTGCGCGGAGTGGTCGAGGGCTTCTACGGCGCCCCCTGGACCCAGCAGGACCGTCTCTCCCAACTCGACTTCTACGGCCGTACGAAGCAGAACGTGTACGTCTACTCGCCCAAGGACGACCCGTATCTGCGCGCGAACTGGCGCGACGACTACCCACCCGCCCAGCTCGCCACCCTGAAGCAACTGGTGGACCGCGCCGCCGCGAACCACGTCCGCTTCACCTACGCCCTCTCTCCCGGCCTGTCGGTCTGCTACTCCTCGGCCGCCGACGTCGGCGCACTGGTCGCCAAGTTCGAGTCCCTGTACGCGATCGGCGTGCGCTCGTTCGCCGTACCGCTGGACGACATCAGCTACACGGCCTGGAACTGCCCCGCCGACGAGCAGAAGTTCGGCACCGGAGGCGGCGCGGCAGGGGCCGCACAGTCAGCCCTCCTCAACGCCGTCGTCAGGGACTTCGTCGACGCGCACGACGACGTTACCCCGCTGGAGATGGTCCCGACCGAGTACTCGGACCTCGCCGACTCCCCGTACAAGACCGCGCTACGGGAGCAACTGGCCCCCTCGGTCGTCGTCGAATGGACCGGCGTCGGAGTCATCGCGCCGACGATCAGCACCGAACAAGCACGCCAAGCACGGGAGTTGTTTGGTCACCCCATCCTCATCTGGGACAACTACCCGGTGAACGACTACACCACCAGCCGCCTCCTCCTGGGCCCCTACACCGGCCGAGAGTCAGGCATGGCCACCCAGGTCACGGGCATCACCGCCAACCCCATGATCCAGGCGGAGGCCAGCAAACTCGCTCTCTTCACCTCGGCGTCCTACGCCTGGAACCCGACGGTGTACGACCCCCGAGCGGCGTTCCTGGCCTCGGTAAAGGACTTCGCAGCCACCACATCCGCGCCCAGGTCCACAGCAACCGCCACAGCCACAGCCCTCCGGATCTTCGCGGAGAACAACTACTCCTCCCTCCTCGACGCCACCGAATCCCCGCCCCTCACCCCGCTCCTCAAGGCGTTCACGACCGCGTACGAGAGCGGCGTCGGCCTCGACAAGGCGGCCCGCGCCCTCACCGCCTACTTCACGGCGATGGCCGCCACCCCCGCCGATCTCCGTGCGAACCTCCGCAACTCACGCTTCCTGACGGAGACTTCGGCCTGGCTCGACAAGCTGGGCGCATACGGAGAGGCAGGCAGGACGGCCGTACAGCTGATGCTCGCGCAGACGAACGGCGACACGGACGCCGTGGCGACCCTCTACGCCCGCCTCCAGTCCCAGCGCAAGCAACTCGACTCCGTCCCGGAGCAGATCGCCCCCGGCGTACTCGACCGTTTCCTCTTCGACGCGACACTGCGAGCGGCCCCCGACCCGGGCCCGGACGCCTCCTTCACCCCGACATCCCTGTCCCTGAGCCCCGGCGCCACCACCACAGCCACCCTCACCATCGCCGACAACAGCTCCACCACCGACAGGACAACAACCTGGACGGCGAAGGAAGTCGAGGGCCTGACCATCACCCCGTCCACCGGCTCGGTGACGGTCCCTGCGGGCGGCAAGGTCACCACGACCCTGACCTTCACGGCGGCGAGCGGGGCAGCGGCGGGCGTAAGGTCGGTCGCCGTCACCGGGGATGGCCTGGTAAGCCGAGCAATTCCCGTACAGATACGAGGAGTTGAGAGCGGAGGAGCCAGCGAACGCGCCCTTACCGCCAACTTCAGTGGCGCGTCGGTCAGTTCGGTGGACCTGGCCTCCGGGACGTCGACGGAGATCCCCGTCGGCAACAACCCGGGGGAGGTCGTGGTCAGCTCGGACGGCCGTACCGCCTATGCGGCGAACCAGGGTTCGGACTCGGTGAGCATCGTCGACACCGCCGCCTCGAAGGTCACGGCGACCGTGGCGGTCGGGGACGTACCGGCGGGCCTGGCCCTCACGCCCGACGGCCGGACCCTCTGGGTCGCGGACTACTCCGACGACGCGGTCCAGGCGATCGACCTCGCCACGGGCACGGCGGGCGCGAAGGTCGCGGTGGGAGACGGGCCGGAGAACATGGCGATCACTCCGGACGGCAACACCATGTACGTGGCGAACATCCACGACAGCACGGTGAGTCCGGTGGACATCGCGACAGGCAGGGCCGGAACGCCGATCGCGGTCGGACCGAACCCGTTCAACGTGGTCGCGGCTCCCGACGGGCGGACGGTGTACGTGTCCAACTCCGGCGGCTCGACGGTCACTCCCATCGACACCGCAACGAACGACACCCGCCCGACCTACCTGGTCACCGGTCAGGCGTACGGTCTCGCCGTCTCACCCGACGGCCGCACCCTCTGGATCAGCGCGAGCAACGGGGACACGATCACCCCGCTCGACACGGTGACCGGCGCTCCGGGCACCCCGGTCACCGTCGGCCGCTCCGCCTTCGACGTCGCCCTCGACTGGAACGGCGACACGGCCTACGTCACCACAGCCGACGCCGGCACCCTCGTACCGGTATCAACGGCGACGGGCAAGGTCGGTACGCCCCTGAAAACAGGCGCGTACCCGCTGGCCGCGGCGGTCACGGGGGTGCCGGTCGACTAAAAGACAACCGAATCCGACTGAACCGAACAACTAGCCCAAATCATCCGGCTCGTCCGACTCATCCGGCTCGTCCGGTGGTTACTGCATCTCGGCCCACGGGTCGATGACCGCCGGACGGGCCGGGGCCGCCGGGGTGGCCGGACGGCAGGTGAAGCCGAGCCGGTTGAGCGCGGCGATCATCTCCTTCTCGGTGAAGTCCCGCCGGTCGAGGCGGGTGATGACCGCGCCGACCTGCTTGACGGGGTAGTCCACGCCACCGATGCTGACGGCCGCACTGGTGATGGGCTCGGGAGCGACCCCGTCCATCTTGTGCGTGACCTCGCTCATGATCAGGTCGAACGGGAATCGGGCGATCACACAACGCATGGTGCCTCCGCAGGTCAGAGAAGGGTCCGGGGTCAGTTGTTCTGGGGCCCGTCAGTGGTGCTGGGCCAGGTGATGCGGGCGCCGGTCGGCCTGACACCAACCGGCTGGGTGAAGCTGGGACAACGCTGAGGCCTGCGGCTGGGGTCAGCCGGCCTGACGTGCGTCGGAGCCCGGGCGCCGGTTGCGGGGCGCCCGGCGCCGGCGGCTGCGTGGCTCGCCGGTGGTGGGATCCTGCTCCGTACGGGCGGACGGGTTCCCGCCCGACACACGCGGCGGCTTGGCACCGCCACCGGTCGGACGCGACGCCTTCTTGGCGGTGCCGCCGCCCGTCGCACGGGTCTTGCCCGCGGCGCCGGTGCCCGACGTACGCGCCGTGGCCGCACCGCCCTCGGCAGACCCGCGGCGGGAGCGTGAACCCGAACCGCCGGCGGAACCGGCACCCGCGCCCGAACCGGACCGGGACCGCGAGGACCTGGACCGGCCGCCGGAGCCGTCGCCCTTGGGGGCGGCCGGCGGGGTCGGAGCCGGGACCGGAATGATCACGGGTATGCCGGAAGGCGTACGGGCGCCGGTGATGCGGGTCAGTTCCGCGGCGCCGGGGGAGACCTTGGCCGTGTTCGGGTCGACGCCCGCCGCCCGGGTCAGGGTCCGCATCTCGCGGCGCTGCTCGGGCAGGACCAGGGTGACCACGCTGCCGGAGGCTCCGGCACGGGCCGTACGGCCGCCGCGGTGGAGGTAGTCCTTGGCGCCGCCGGGCGGGTCCACGTTGACGACCAGGTCGAGGTCGTCGATGTGGATGCCACGGGCGGCGACGTCGGACGCGACCAGCACGGTGACCTCGCCGGTCTTGAACTGGGCGAGGGTGCGCGTGCGTTGGGGCTGGGAACGGCCGCCGTGCAGGGCTGCCGCACGCACGCCGCTCTTCAGCAGGTGCTTGGTGAGGCGGTCGACGCTGCGCCGGGTGTCCATGAACATCAGGACACGCCCGTCGCGGGCGGCGATCTCGGTGGCGACCGTCTTCTTGTCGACATCGTCGACGTAGAGCACGTGGTGCTCCATCGTCGTGACGGCGCCGGCGTGCGGGTCGGTCTCGTGCACCACGGGCTCGTGCAGGTAGCGGCGGGCGAGCCGGCCGACATCCGCGTCGAGCGTGGCGGAGAACAGCATGCGCTGGCCCTTGCGCGGCACCTGGTCGAGCAGATACGTGACCTGCGGCAGGAAGCCCATGTCGACCATCTGGTCGGCCTCGTCGAGGACGGTGACGGAGACACGGTCGAGGCGGCAGTCGCGTCGGTCGACGAGGTCACGGAGCCGGCCGGGCGTCGCGATGACGACCTCGGTGCCGGCGCCCAGCGCACGGGCCTGACGGGCGATGGGCAGCCCGCCGACGATCGTGGTCATCTTCAGGCTCATGGCGCGGGCGTGCGGGGTGAGCGCGTCCACGACCTGCTGGGCTAGCTCACGGGTCGGTACGAGGACGAGTGCCAGCGGGCGTCCCGCCTCGGCGCGCTGTCCGGCGAGACGGGCCAGCATGGCCAGGCCGAAAGCCAGGGTCTTGCCCGAGCCGGTCTGACCACGGCCCATGACGTCACGGCCCGCGAGGGTGTCCGGCAGCGTGGCCGCCTGGATCGGGAAGGGGACGGTGATGCCCTCGACGGTGAGGGAGGCCAGCAGCGAGGGCGGCAGGCCCAGGTCGGCGAACGACCGGTTCATGCAGAACCTTCCTCAATGCGGCACGTCGACAGAATCACGGCAGCGCTCAGCGTCCGCCGCGAGAGCGGCGGCATGCAGGACAAAAAGGCCGTGGGGACGGGCCGAAAGGAAACGAGCGGTGGTGGGGATTACCCCCAAGAACCAGGGACGCGCGACCAGTATCCGGCGCGAAACCGTCCCTAAAAAACTGTGAGCCGGGGCTCGCACCCCTAGGTGCGGGCCCCGGCCACAATCACGTGTATCGATGTCGATCCACTAGTGGACCGGCAGGATCACGCGGATCAGGCGGGGAGAATGTTCTCCGCCTGGGGGCCCTTCTGACCCTGCGTGACGTCGAACGTCACCTTCTGGCCCTCGTGAAGCTCACGAAAGCCCTGAGTGGCGATGTTCGAGTAGTGAGCGAAAACGTCGGCGCCGCCGCCGTCCTGCTCGATGAAGCCGAAGCCCTTTTCCGCGTTGAACCACTTCACGGTACCGGTGGCCATGTTAAATCTCCTTGGGGCATGCTCGGGGGCCCGCACCGTGCGGACCCCTCGTCGCCGGAATGATTGCCCCGACCGGAGAAGAACACCGAAATCTTTGGGAACCACAACTGCAACTGAAAACCACGCTAGCACACAACGCGCTGACGGGGGACTGCGGCAATGTCACACGTCCGGCGGGAATAGTCTCCGCAGCTCAACGCGGTCCACAGCCGTGGGGACGTCCTCGCGGGTGATCAAGGCAGCCGCCGCCATCAGATGCCCCAGCCGCAGGCCTTCAGCGGCGTCCCGATCTTCGAACAGGGCCGCGAGACACCCGGCGACGGGACGGTACGGCCCGCGGAGGCGTGAGTACGGCCACGGAGGGTGCGGTCGGGGAGCGGCGCGGCCCTCAGACGAGGGCGGGGCTCCTGTGCCGTACGTGCACATGGCCGTCGCGGGGGAAGGCGGGCGGCTCGGCAAGCAGGACGCGGTCGAGTCCGTACCCGCTCTTGTGCGCCACGCGGCACGAAGCCACGTTGTCCTCCTGGTGCACGAGTTCGAGGCGCTGGAGCCCGGCTGCGTCGCCAGGGGCGCCGTATGTGTCGAAGGCCCAGGCCGTGAGCGCCTCCAGGGCGCGCGGGGCCACTCCGCGCCCCCGCGCGTGGGCCGCGGTCCAGTAGCCCACCTCGGCCGACCGCCTGCCGGGAGCCACACCCTTGAGGACCACCTGACCCGCCAACTCACCCTGTACGGAACCCGGTTGGACCTCGACGACCGCGAAGGCGAACCGGTCGCCGGCCTCCCAGCTCTGCTCCTGACTCCGTATCCAGCGCAGCCCCTCCTCGTCGTTCTCGACCGAATGGCTCGTCCAGCGGCGCAGTACGGGATCCCGGCACGCCTCGACCAGCGCGCCGACGTCCGCCGGGTGCCAGGGGCGCAGGCGGAGGGCGGGAGCGGTCGGGGTCGCGGGCACGTCCAGGGCGAGTGTCTCCACGCTGTTCTCTCTTCTATCTCTTCTCGGGTCCGCTTTCATGGTGCGTCTTTTACGGAGGCCATACGGAGACGAAAGGTTCCGGCCACCACCCGTATCCGTATTCCTCCTCGACGACTCCCCGTCGCTTCAGGAGGCAAGGTGCGTTTCACCCGAAGCTCGACCGGCACCCTTTTCGTGGGTGGCGCGTTGGGGCTGACCCTGGCCGCGCTCGCCTATCCCGCCATGCTCGGTGTCCAGAACGTGTCCAGTTCGCCCACGCGGATCGTCGCGCAGACCCCCACCGGGCCACTGACGGAGGCCGACCGCGACTTCGTGGTGAAGGTGCGGGCGGCCGGCCTCTGGGAGTACCCGGTCGGGCAGATGGCCATCGCGAAGGGCACCTCGCCCGCCGTCATCACCGCCGGGCAGCATCTCGTCGCCGGGCACGCGGCCCTCGATGCCACCGTCCGCGCGATCGCTCCGCAACTCGGGGTCACCATTCCCAACCTACCCAGTCCGCAGCAACAGGGGTTCATCTCCACCCTGACCGCGGACAGCAGGGGAACGCAGTTCGACAGCGACTTCGCCAACATCCTGCGCATCACCCACGGGTCGATCTTCAACACCGTCGCCAAGATCCGGTCGACCACCAAGAACACGCTGGTACGGGCCCTCGCCGACCAGGCCAACACCACCGTCCTGGACCACATCACGGTCATGGAGAAGACGGGGCTCGTCAACTTCGACACCGTGCTCTTCCAGGAGACCACCCCGCCGAAGCTGCCGGCCTCCGACGTCACCCCGCCCGTCCCCGTACCGGGCGCCCCGATTGTCGTCCTCACCCCGCCGCCGGACACCGGCGCCAGTCCCTCCGCCAGCCCGACCGCTCCCACGGCAGGGTGAGTTCAGCTCCTATGGCTGGGGCTGCGCCTGTGGCTGCGCCTGTGGCTGCGCCTGTGGCTGTGACTGCGACTGTGGCCTCAGCTTCCGAGCCAGGCCGTCGTGTCGGGGCCCAGGCGTCCGTTCTCGTCCAGCGGTGCGCTGCTCAACAGGACTTCCCCGGGCGGCAGTTCGACCGGTGTGGCCGACAGGTTCGTCACGCAGCGCCAGCCGTTCGTGCGGGTGAGGTCGAGGACTCCGGGGGCGGATTCCGCCGCCCAGGTCAGGTTCTCGCCGTCCAGCAGGCGGCGGCGCAGGGCGAGGGCCGCGCGGTACAGCTCCAGGGTCGAGCCCTCGGCCCCGTCCTGTGCCTCGACGGCGTACGACGCGAAGGCCGACGGCTGCGGCAGCCAGGCGCCGCCCGCGCCGAAGCCGTACGACGGGCCGGTCGTCGTCCACGGCAGCGGCACCCGGCAGCCGTCGCGGCCCTTGCTGGTGTGCGCCGTCTGTTCCCAGATCGGGTCCTGGAGGGCCTCGGCGGGCAGGTCGGCCACCTCCGGGAGGCCCAGCTCCTCGCCCTGGTAGACGTACGACGAACCCGGCAGCGCCAGCATCAGGAGCGTGGCCGCCCGGGCCCGGCGCAGACCCGCCGCCTCGTCGACCGGTGGGGCCGTGCCGTCCGACAGGAGCCAGGCGTTCAGGTCGGTGCCGGGCGGGAGCATGAGGCGGGAGGCGTGGCGTACGACGTCGTGGTTGGAGAGGACCCAGGTGGCCGAGGCGCCCGCCGAGTGGGCCGTGGCGAGGGAGTCGGTGATGACCCGGCGCAGCTCCTCCGAGTCCCAACCTGCCTGCAGATACTCGAAGTTGAAGGCTTGGCCGAGTTCGTCCGGGCGGGCGTACAGGGCGCGGCGGGCGCCCGGGACCCAGGCCTCGGCGACCGCCATCCGGGGCGGGGTGTAGGCGTCGAGGATCTTGCGCCAGTCGCGGTAGATCTCGTGGACCTCGTCGCGGTCGAAGAAGGGGTGCGTGCCGGGCGGGAGGGCGGTCAGTGCCTCCGCGCCGCTCAGTTCGGGAGCGCCCAGGTCGCGCAGCGGCACGTCGAGGTCCTTCGCCAGGGCGTGGGCGACGTCGATACGGAAGCCGTCGACGCCCCGGTCGGACCAGAAGCGGAGCGTGGTGCGGAAGTCGGCGCGGACCTCCTCGTTGGCCCAGTTCAGGTCGGGCTGTTCGGGCGTGAAAAGGTGCAGATACCACTGGCCGTCGGGCCCCTGGTCTGCCCCCACCCGCTTCCAGGCGCTGCCCCCGAACACCGACTGCCAGTCGGTGGGCGGCAGTTCGCCGTGCTCGCCGCGCCCGTCGCGGAAGACGTAGCGGTCGCGGGCCGGGGAGCCGGGGGCCGAGCGCAGGGCCTCCTCGAACCACACGTGCCGGCGCGAGGTGTGGTTGGGGACGATGTCGACCATGACCTTGAGGGCGAGCCGGTGGGCCTCGGCGACCATGGCGTCGAAGTCGTCGAGGGTGCCGAGGCGGGGGTCGACGTCACGGTAGTCGGCGACGTCGTAGCCGCCGTCGGCGAGTTCGGAGGGGTAGAAGGGGCTGAGCCAGAGGGCGTCCACGCCCAGCGTGCTCAGATGCGGCAGACGCCGGGTGATGCCCCTCAGGTCGCCCAGTCCGTCGCCGTCGGCATCGGCGAAACTGCGCGGGTACACCTGGTAGAAGACGGCCTGTCGCCACCAGTCGGGGTCCCGGGAGGAAAGGTCCAGAGTCGGTTCGGGCACTCACTGTCTCCTTGGTTGCGGCACTTCTCCGGCGGACGACAAGCCCACCTCTGTCCACTCCGCCGGGAACGTGAACCCGCGCGCCCCCGGAACACACCCTTCCTTATGTGTCGGAATTGCTATGAACCGCGAACATTCTTTTCATTACCGCAAGTTGACACCCCGCTCCCCACGATTCACGATGTGCAAACGCTGTGGCGCATGTGACCAATGAGCCCAGCGTTCCTCAAAACAGACTCCCTTGGCACGGCCCGGCCGCAACGCGCTGCCCTCCCGCCGTACCCGGGTTCTCGTACACGCCAAGATGGGATCCGCATGTCCATACTGAGACGTGTCAACGCGCTGCACCTTCTGGGGACCGGCGCCGCCGCGATCGCTCTCTGCGCGGCCTCCGCCTCGGGGGCCTCGGCCACCGGCACACCCGGCGGCGACGGCTGGGGCTCCAAGACCGGTGGCTACAAGCCCGGCGCCGGCGCGGGCACGAAGACCGAGGCCGACCGCTGCCAGTTCTCCGTCGACGGGCAGAACTTCTTCGACTCGGTCCGCGTCGACGACCAGAACCTCAAGCCCACCGAGGACGGCAAGGTCCACATCAAGGTCCGCACCGCCGGTGACGCCAGCACCTGCACCGCCTCCCTCGCCTCCTACATCGCCCACGGCGCCACCTTCGGCACCTCGGGCCTGCAGGTCTTCGTCGACTTCGACACCGTCACGGTCAAGCAGGGCCAGACCGACTCGCTCGACATCGCGGTGCCGGACGCGGGCTGCTTCGCGCAGATCGACCTCTACCGCGGCAAGGTCAAGTTCGACGGCGACTTCGACGCCAACGACGGCTTCGAGCACGGCGACCTGCCCAAGGGTCCGGACCGTCCGGTCATCAAGGACAAGCTGATCGCGGCGTGGAACGGCGGCACGAAGGACTGCACGACCACGCCTCCGCCGGCCGAGGAGACCCCGGGCACCCCGACTCCGACCCCGACGCCTCCGGCCGAGGAGACCCCGGGTACGCCGACTCCCTCCGAGCCCGCGTCCGAGACGACCCCGCCCGCCTCCGAGACGCCGTCGACGTCGACTCCGACGCCGTCCGAGTCGACCCCGGAGTCCACCCCGCCGGCGACCCCGGCGAGCCCGGACAGCTCCCAGCCCCCGCTGGCCGAGACCGGCGGCGGCAGCGCCACCGTCCCGCTCGCGGGCGGCGCCGCGGCGCTGCTGATCGGCGGCGCGGCGATCGTGATGGCGACGAAGCGACGCAAGGCGGGTCGCGCGGGTTCGTAACCCGGCTCCTGACCCGGCTCCGAACCCGGTCCAGTAACGCTTGAGTACGTCCAGTACGTCCGCCCCGGTACCGCTCCCAGCGAGCGGTACCGGGGCGGACGCCGTTTCCGAACCCCTGGCGTCGTTTCCCGAACTCCTGGCGCCCTGTCGCTTTCTCTATCGGCTTTCTCTGTCGGCTTTCTCTATCGCTTCTCGACCGTCTTGAGGTACAGCCGTACGTACCTCTCCACGTCGATGTCCAACGCCACGTCCACCAGCGACTTTTCCCGTGTGCCGTGGTGGATCTCGGACTCGCCGGCACGCGGTCTGCGGTCGACGACCGTCTGGCCCCGGGTCGGGCCGGGGGCGAGGGAGACCTCGACCGGCAGCAGGCTGGTGGTCAGCCCCGCCGGGTCGGCGACCGCGCAGACGGCACCCGCGTCGCCGAGGCTGCCGGTGGGGGTGGGGTCGCCGGTGAGGGCCGGGTCGCGGTGAGCGAGCAACGCACCGGCGAGCCGCGCACCCGGTTCGTCGCTCGCGCGCAGCCGCTGGACATCGGGCCCCGGCACGACGACGCGGGTGAAGACGTCCAGGCCGTACATCGTGATCGGCACCCCGGCGGTGAGCAGGATCGCGGCGGCCTCCGGGTCGTGCCACACGTTGAACTCGGCGACGGGCGTGGCGTTCCCGATCTCCACCGCGCCGCCCATGAAGACGATCCGCTCGATGTTGCGCGTCACCTCGGGGTACGTACGCAGGAGCAGGGCGATGTTGGTGAGCGGCGCGGTCGGGATGAGCGTGACCGGGCGGGGCGAGCCGAGGATCTCACGGCGCAGCAGGGTCACCGCGTCCACGTCGACGGTCGTACGGGTGGTGGGCGCGGGCAGGCCGAGGTCGCCCATGCCGTCCTGCCCGTGCACATGGGCGGCGGACCGCGCGGGCTCGATCAACGGCCGCTCGGCCCCGCGCGCGACGGGCAGATCGGGGGCGCCGGCCAGGTCGAGAACGGTGAGGGTGTTGCGTACGACCTGGTCGACGTCCGTGTTCCCGGCGACACAGGTGACCGCGCGGAGGTCGAGTCCCGGGTGGCGTACGGCGAACAGCAGGGCCAGGGCGTCGTCGATACCGGTGTCGCAGTCGATGATCACGGGCACGGGGTGAGCTGAGCTGTCGTCGGGCCGGGCGTGGGTGGTGGGTTCCGCAGTCGTCACGGTGAGGGCTCCTTTCCCGGCTGCACAGACTCCCACGCCCTCCGCTTCCCACCCTCACCGACGGCCGCGCTCACCCGTACGGCCCGGCCCGCTGGTGGGACCGGGCGCGTGATGGTGCCGTCGGAGGGAGATCTGACGTACCGGCGCCCCTGGAGGAACCCCTTGATGACCCGTCGGCCCTCTCCCCGTGCGGTACGTCTGCTCGCCTCGGCCGTCGGGATGGGCACCCTGCTGACGATGGCCGCGTGCATGCACGACGAGGACCGCGCCGGGGGCACCATGGAACGCCGCCAGGCCAGACCCGTCGCCTCCCCCGCCGCACAGCGGGCCTCCGCGTCCCCGGCGGCCCCGGCCACCCCGACCGCCCTCACCGACGCCCAGGCCCAGGGCGCCCTCCTCACCGACGCCGATCTCGGGGCGCCCTGGACCCCCACCGAGGGCGCCGCGCTCTGGCGGGACGCGCTGCTCAAGGCGACGACGGAGGACGCCGACTGCGGGCGCCTCCTGGACGCCGTGTACACGGAGGAGCTGCTGGGCGAACCGGCCGGCGCCCGTGCCGTCGCCGGCTTCGACGACTACGACGAGGGCGGGCAGCTCCGCTACCAGGTCACCGCGGCCCACCGCGCCGACGTGGACGGACGGCTCGCCTGGCTGAAGACGATGCCGCGGAAATGCGCCCGCTTCACGGCGGTCGGACCACGCGGCGCCCGCCAGGAGGTGCGGGTCACGGAGGTCGGCCTGCCGGAGGCGGGGGACGCCAGACAGGGCCTGCGGTTGTCGACACGCGGCGAGCTGGACGGCGCCCCGGCGACGCTCACCCTGGACCTCGCCGCCGTACGGGTCGGCGACGACGCGATCGTCCTCACCAACGGCGGCCTGGCCGAGCCGCGCACGGAGTACACGGTCCACGCGGTCCAGGTGGGCGCCGAACGCCTGAAGCAGACCAGGCAGGACCCCCCGGCCCCGCCCCAGACCCCGGTGGAGGACCCGAGCCAGAGCCCGAGCCCGACGCAGAGCCAGAGCCCGACGCGGGGCCCGGTCCAACCCCAGCCGCAGCCTCAGCCCCAGCAGCAGGAAGCGGAAGGGAACGGAGAGGGCCAGGACTGGGAACAGGCACAGGACCAGGACGCGGACCAGGACCAGGACCTGTACTGAGGCCCTGCACTGAGGCGCAGTGCGGCCGTGGGAGGAGACAACGGGAGGTGTACCCAACACCACCCCCACATCCGCCGCTCAGGCCCAGGGACGAAGAGCGCCGCGCCCGGCACGATCCCTTACATGGACAACACGACGAAGACCCAGCAGACAACCGCCGCAGCCACTGCGACCGACTCGCACCACCCGACCGGAATGAGCGAGACGACCGCCCGCCGCCTGACCGGCGCCGCGGGCATCGCCGCCGCGGTCGCCCTGATCGTCGAAGTACCCCTGTACTTCATCTACTCGGGCCCGCCCCCGGACGCGAACGTCCTGGCCCGCCTGCTGGTCGGGATCTTCGCGCTGGCGTTCCTGATCGTCTTCGTGACGAGCTTCCGTGAACTGGTGAAGCGGGTGCACCCGGCGTACGAGTGGGCGGCCTCGCTGGCCTCCTCGACGGGCCTCGCCTACGCCACGATCACCCTGGTCTCCATGGGCCTGGAGGCAGGCGCGGTGATCGCCACCGACCACTCCATCGACCCGACGATCGACGTGAACGGCACGTACATCCTCTACGGCTCGATCGGCCGCCTCCTGCTCGCCATGTTCCTGGCGGCGACCGGCTTCACGCTCGCCCGCACGAACCTCCTCCCGCGCTGGACCGCCCGCTCGGCTTACGTCCTGGCAGGCATCAACCTGGCCTTCGTACCGTCCCTGTTCTTCGGCAACACCCCGGCCGACTTCTACGCGGCGAACGGCTGGGGCACGACAGCCTCGATGGGCGCGCTCCTCAGCTACTGGCTGCTGGCCCTGGGCATCTCGACGTACCGCAGCGGCGCGAAGCGCTGAGAACCTCAAGTGCCTTACCCCATACGGACATTGCGGCGCCCTCCACTCCGGCAGGGCGCCCCGGTGCGTGTCGGCCTGGCCCGAAACTGCCGGAAGAGACCTCCTGTCCGCTATTTCTCCGGGGTCCCGAAAGCCTCCTGGAACATAGCCCTCGCCTCGTCCGTCGCCACGGTCGTGCCGCCGCAGATCGGGACGATGGCGTCGTCGGCAGTGACGAGGTAGTGGGCGCCGAGCGGGAAGTCCGGAGCCTCCGAGTTGCCGTTGTCGCTGCTGAAGCGGACCACGTCGGTAGGGTTCGCCAGGTTGGCGTCGAGGCGGTACCAGTGGTCGACCCGGAGAACCACGCGGTCGCCTTTTTCGGCCGTCACCGTGCCCTCGAAGGCGAGTTCGTGGCGGCGCAGGAGTTCGGGTGTGGGCGCCGCGCACTTCACCACCGCCGTCGAGTCGCCGTCCGGGAGAATCAGGGTCAGGGGCTCAAGCCCGGGCACCTGGCCGCCTCCCGCCACACCTGCCCCCGCGTTGTCCGCCGCACTCTCTCCGCCCCGCGCGACACCCCAGCTGACACCGCCTCCCACCAGCAGCAGTGCCGTGAACGCCAGGGCCGGTACGAGGCGCCGGCGCGGCCGTGCGACCTGAGTGGTTGTGGTTGCGGCTGCGTTCATGTTCGTGTTCGTGTTCATCGTGGCCTCCACAAGACGGGTGACGTCAGGTCGCGGAGCCTTCGAGGTCAGTGCCGGGTCCGTGGCCTTCAGGTGGGCCAGCAACTCGTCGTCGTTCATCGACTGCTCCTTCCGTTTCCGTTTCCGGTAGCGGTTCCTTGTCCTTCGTCTGTCTCATGTCCGGGGTGCGGGCCGGTCTTTCGTTCCAGCTGGGCCGCCAGTTTCTTCTTCGCCCGGTGCAGCCGGATGCTCACGGCGTTCGCGCTCAGGCCGGTCACCTCGGCGATCCGGCTCGGGGTCAGTTCCTCGTACGCCCACAGGAGGACCACCTCCCGGTCCAGCGCGCGGAGTTGGGCAAGCGCCGCGTGCAGGGCGGTGTGGTCGGCGTCCCCCGTCTCCCGCGCCGCGCCCGCCACCGTCCACGTCAGGCGTTCCAGCAGGGAGCGTCTACGCCGGTCCGCGCGACGGGCGTTGGCCAGGCAGCCGCGGGCCACGCCGTAGCACCAGGGCAGCACGGCGTCGGGGTCAGGGGCGGGGCCGGAAACGTACCCCGACGCCTCCAGACCCGGTACGTCCTCGATACGGCGCCACAGCACCAGCAGTGTCTCCGAGAGGACGTCGTCGACCTGGTCGGGCTCGGCGCGCCGCAGCAGATAGCGGTGCAGCGGCTCCGTCACGACGCGCGCCAGCGCCTCGAAGCGGGCCCGCTGATCCCGGGTGGCCCTCTGTTCCGTCTCCGTCATGGATTCCACGCCCTGCCTTGTCCGGCACCCGTGGAATCCTTTCACCACAGCTCAGTTGCGAGCCGAGATCAACGTTTCTCGTACGGATTCGACGGCTCCGCGACCCTCTTCACCGAGCCCGCGTCCAGTACGGGCGGCCAGGCCTCGTCCGAGCCCAACTTGCCCTTGGGCACCCAGGTTCCGGTGACCGTGACCCAGGTGTCCGTGACCGGGGCGTCGGCGTCGCGGATCTCGACCTTGCTCGTCGAGGCGTCGGCCGCGCAGCAGGAGACGAGGAGGCGGGTGACGTACCAGACGCCGTCGTCCCCGTGGGTGACGAAGCCGGTCAGCCGGACGGTACGGCCCTTCAGGGACCGCCCGCTGTCGAAGATCGCACGCGAGCTGAACTCGCCGACCGTCAGCTCCAGCGGATTCCCGGCGGCCGGCGCGGGGAACGTACCCACACCCTGCGCGGCCCGCTGAGCCGCCTCCCGGTCCGCGCTGTACGAGCCCAGGGCGGGCGGCGGAAAGAGGAGCAGCGCGAGGGCGGGGAGCGTGAGCAGCCAGGCGACCCGGGGCCCGCCACCGTGGCTGTGCCCGTCACTCTGATCGTGGCCATGGTCATCGTGTTCGCCCTCGGCCGGTCGCCGCGCCACGGCGGCCACCACCCCCAGCAGCACCAGCACCACCCCGGACACCACCAGGTACGGCCGCAGCCCCTCCTGCACGTACCGCAGATACAGCTCGCTGAACAGCGCGATGCGCAGCACCGCCCCGCCCGTCAGCAGCAACAGCACGGCAGGTCCGTACCGCCTACGCCTCACAGCAACCACCACCCCACCACCGCGCTGCTCGTCACCGCGACCACCCACGTCACCGACGAGAACCGGACGGCGAAGGACCGGCCGAAGGTGCCCGCCTGGAGGGCGATCAGCTTCAGGTCGACCATCGGGCCGACCACCATGAAGGCGAGCCGGGCCGTGGGGGAGAAGCCGCTGAGGGAGGCCGCGACGAAGGCGTCCGCCTCGCTGCACACGCACAGCACGACCGCCAGTACGGCGAGCAGCAGCACCGACAGCCACGCCGAGCCGGTGAACACGTCGAGCAGGGACCTCGGTACGACGATGTTGAAGGTCGCCGCCGCCCCCGCACCCAGCACCAGAAAGCCGCCCGCGTGCAGGAAGTCGTGCTGGAGCCCGGCCAGGAACCCGCGCCAGCCGACTGCCGACGACCCGATACCCCCCGACGTGGGCTTCCGCAGCCACTCCTCCCGCCCGAACCGTGCCCACAGCCAGCCCATGACCACGGCCGTGACCAGCGACGCCACCAGCCGCCCGAGCACCATTTTCGGCTGGCCGGGGAAGGCGATCGAGGTGGCCACCAGCACCACGGGGTTGATGGCCGGAGCGGAGAGCAGGAAAGCGAGCGCGGCGGCCGGGGCCACCCCTCGCCGCATCAGACTCCCCGCCACCGGCACGGACGCGCACTCACACCCCGGCAGGACGACCCCCGCCACGCCCGCGATCGGCACGGCGAGCGCCTGGTTGCGCGGGAGCAGCCGGGTGAACACCTTCTCCGGGACGAACGCCCCGATCGCCGCCGACACCAGCGTGCCCAGCAGCAGGAACGGCACCCCCTGCACCACCACCGCCGTGAACACCGTCCACCAGGCGGCCACGGCGGGCGTGTACAGGTCCAGGGCGACGGTCGGCCCGAGGACGGAGGCGACGGTCACGATCGCGATCAGCGCGACGCCCCCGACGACGACGTACACGAACGCGCGCACGACGAGCCTCAGCCCGTCGGCCACGCTCCGCCCGCCACCGCCGTATCCGCCGTACTCTCCCCGATACCCTTCGCCGTGCTCGCCGTGCTCGCCGTGCTCGCCGTGCTCGCCGTGCTCGCCGTCCAAGCGCCCGTACCGTTCCGATCCGGTCAAATGTTCATAGTTCCGGCCGAAGGGTAACCGCCCGTACTGTGCGCTGCCCCCGATTCGTCAAAGAGGAGGCTGTGCGGGCGCCGGGCCCAGGGTGGTGGTCCCAGGTGCCGTACGATGCCCCAGCCCCGTCCGGTACGCGTCCAGCGCGGCCTCCACCCGGCCCGTCCGGCGCAGCAGATCGCCGAGCAGCCGGCACAGGTCGGCGAGGTCGCCGGCGGCGCCCGCGCGCTCCAGGACGCTCAGGGCGCGGACGTAGTGCTCCTCCGCCCTCTCCGTGTCACGGGCGTCCTCGGCGATGATGCCGAGCAGGCGGTGGGCGGCTGCCGAGTGGACGGCGCCGCGCTCCGAGGACAGATCCCCGAGTACGTCGTGCAGGAGCGCCGCCGCCTCGTCCGACTTGCCGCGCCGGTGCAGTACGTCGGCGAGTTCGACCGTGACCTGGCTGCTGTAGAGGGCGGCACGCTTGGCGGAGAGCATGGCGTGCGCCTCCCGCAACTCGGCCTCGGCGCGGGCGAGTTCGCCCTGCTGGGCGTACAGATACCCGCGCATCCAGTGGCAGTTGGCCAGCTCGGTACGGATCTGCAGCTGCCGGTACAGCTCGGCGGCCTTCGCCAGCGAGGCATCGGCATCCGCGTACCGTCCCTCGGCGAGCATCGTCCGGGCCACCTGCCGGTGCATCCGGGCGACCAGCGCCGGATCGCTCACCTGCGGGGCGAGCGCGAGGGCGAGTTCGGCCGCCTGGGCCGCGCGCGCGTGGGCGCCCATGTCCATGTAGGGGGCGATGGAACTGGCGTAGAGGGGGAGGAGAGCGTCTGGGTCGTGCAGTCCGGTGCGGTTCAGCTCGTCGATCGTGGACTCGAGAAGGTATACGGAGTAACGGAGTTCACCGGCGAGGTAGTGCGCGACGGCGCGCCCGCGCAGGGCGGGAACCCGCCCGGTCAGGGGCTCGTCGGCCAGACACCGCTCGGCGAGCTCGAAGTGGTTCTGGGCGGCGGCGAGATCCCCGGTGTCCACCCCGCACTCGCCGAGCCCGAGCAGCGCGGCGGCCTCCTCCGCGAGAAGCCCGAGCCGGGCGGCCTCCTCCCGCAACGCCCCGTACTGCTTGGCCGCCGCCTCGGTCTCGCCGGTGGCCAGGGTGCGCTGGGCGTCGGTCAGGCGCAGCCGGAGGTTGGTGGCCAGATGGGCGGGCCGCCCGGTCACCACCTCCTCGTACGCCACCCCGAGCCGCTCGGCGATGTGCCGCAGCGCCTCGTCGGAGGCCCGTACGCGTCCCGCCTCCAGGGTGGAGATGTAGGCGGGGGTGTAGGCGGGCTCCGCCAACTGCCGCTGTGTCAGCCCCTGCTCGATACGCAGCCGTTGCACCCTGCGCCCGATGACTTCCGGGTCGTCCCGCTCAGCCATCGCCCAACTCCCCTGTGCCTACTTGCCGTTGAGGTCCGTCAACCTCTACGTTAAGCCACGGGTTAAGCGTGCTTAATACGTCGCTGTTGTTGCGAGGTTGCCGTGCTCTCACATTTCAGAGCGGTCTGCGCGGCAATCATCGCCGCCGCGACCCTCATCATCGCAGCGAACACGGGCCCGGCACGGGCGGCAGAGCCGCATCATGCCGGGCAGATGCAGGAGTACTCACTGCCGAGGTAGGGCGCGACTCCACCCTGGCCGGTCCTAGCTCTCGGGGTCGAGGCGGTCGCGGTCCAGTTGGCGTTCCCGCAGGCGGTCCCGGTAGTCCGTGGGCTTGGTGATCGGCCGCTCGGTGTTGTCGTACTTGCCGCGCACGCTCGCCAGGTGGGTGGCCACCGTGCTGGACGCACAGTCGAGTCGGCGCGCGATCGCCTTGTGGGTCATACCGGTGCTGACCATCTCCAGGATCTCCAGCTCCCGGGGGGTCAGATGCGGTCGGCTGGGCCGGCTGTCGCGCGCCAGATGGAAGGCGTGGTCGGCGGTGGTGGGCACCTCTCCGGCGTGCACTTCGCGAATGACGGTGACCAGGGTCTCCAGGCGGTTGCTCTTGTGGAGATAGGCGGACGCGCCGGCTTCGGTCGTCTCCTGAACCCAGTCGAACTCCGGAATGACCGTCAAGACGATGACCTTGTGCCCTGCCTCGACCAGCGCGGTCACGTTGTCCGCGGGCAGGGTGCCGTCGCCCAGGTGCAGATCGAGGGTGACGATCTTCGGCCGTGGAGCACGGGACAGGAACTCCTCCACCGAAGCGGCCATCGTGACCACTCGGACCTCGCTCTTCGCCTTCAGCGCGACGGCTTTGCCCTCCAGATCCATCAGGGCGTCGTCGATGCAGCCGATCTCGATCTCGATCACTTCGTCCATGACATCTCCACGATTGTTCCTTCACCGGGCGTGCTGTCGATGACGGCTTCGCCCCCTACGGCGGCGACGGGCTCGATGATCGACCTCCGCGTGCCGAAGCCGAGGACCACGGTGTCGCTGTCGAAGCCCACCCCGTGGTCGACGACGATGATCCTGACGCCCTTGGGTTCCAGGACGGTCACTGTCACTCGTGCCTCGTCCGTGTGCGCGTACTTGATGATGTTGTTCAGTGCTTCGCGAACCGCACCGGTGAGCGCGTCGACCACTTCGGTGGGCAGATCCGGCAGCCGGTCGTCGAACCTGGTGCTGACCAGCTGAAGCTTCTCCTGTGCCGGGTGGTCCTCGATCATCTCCGCCAGGGCCTCGGTGATGTGGGCGACCACCCCGTCAGGGCGAGCGGCCAGCACGGTGGTCCGCTGTTTCTCGGCTGCGGTCCGGCAGATGCGTCGGACTTCAGGAAGGTCTTTGCCGCGTGTCCCCTGGGCGATGCCTTCGAGTATCTGGAGCACCGTGTCATGCAGGTACCGGGTGTGGCGCTCCCGCTCCGACGCCCTTTCCGCCCTGCCCCGCTGCGTCGCGGCCTCCTCCGCCGCGAGGTCCGCCCCTCTCGCGGCGCCGAACAGCAGATTGCCGGTGATGCCGGCCACACCCGCGAACAGGGTCATCATCACGCTGTTGGTCACCAGCTCGGCGGAGTTGGCCGTGCCGAGTGCGGGCCAGGCTCCCAGCACCCATGCACCCACCACCAGGCACACCGCACCCGCCCTGTACCGGCCGCCGTAGATCGCCGCGGTCACCGTGACACCGCACAGCGGGGGAATCACCCAGTTCGTGATCGACGCGGCGTCCACGGGCGGGTAGGAACGGCTCACCACGATCGCGTAGCCCACCGCGAGGACCACGTCGGCACTGACCCAGCGTGGCGACAACGTGCCTCGACGAAGTGCGACAGTGAACAGCGTCGTGGAGAAAACCGCAGCGAGAACATAGCCGCCGAGTACCTGCGGATCAGAACGGCCGGGGCCTTCGCCGGCGAAGGGAACCCAGATCCACAAGGCGAACTGGACGCCTCTGAGCCATGCCAGGGCGCGAATGATCATGCGCTGAGTCCGTTCGAGAGCGGTTTTCGCGTGTGCGGTCTGCAAGGTCATGCCTCACTCTGGCACCCGCCCGACGACGGCAACATCGTCTCTTCAGCTACCCCGCCTCGATCCATCAACAACCCTCCATGGAGCTGTAGTTGATGGAGCATCAGGTGATACAGCGCTGGTGTGCGCGGCCGTAGCGTCGGATGCGTCGGCGGTCATCGGACCCGGCCGCCGGGGCCCAGAAGGGCACGACCTGCTCACCTCCGGGAATCCACCATGTCTTCCCTTGCGACCCGAGCCCTGCTGATCTCCATCGCCCTCTTGACCGGTCTTGTGGCCGGGTTGGTCGCGAGCATCCTGGCGCGGTTGGGAGGCGCCGCATACACGGACGCCGCAGCCCGCGGTGGCGGCGCCTTCATCGTCACGACATCGGCCACTGTCATGCTGATGGAGGCAGCCGGAGTGCTCGCGCAGCCGTAGCCCTGAGCGGCTCTCCATCCCGCGCAACAGAGGAAGGCTTCACCTCCTACCCGGAGGTGAAGCCTTCCGTATGTCCGCCCACAACAATGACAAGCAACAAGCCGTAGCGGCCGACCCCCAACAGGACCGCTCCGACGCTCAGAACTCCGCCGTGTCCAGCTCGAACCCCAGGGGCGCGGGAAGCGGCACGGCGAGGCCCCACTTGTACCTCACGCTACAGCCGTACGCGCCGTCCGACGGCTCGAAGTGCACGACCACCTCGCCCTTCTCCCCGTCGATCAGGAGGTAGACGGGAATGCCCGCACGGGCGTACCCGCAGAGCTTCTTGCCACGGTCACGCTCGGCGGTACCGGCCGAGGTGACCTCTGCGGCAAGGAGGACGTCCGAGGGGTACTGCCACACGTCCTCGTTGGCGAAGCTGCTCCTGGGCGCGACGGTCAGGTCCGGGAGGACATAGTCCGCGCCGGGGACACCGGGGATACCGGGGACCGTGGGGACCTTCAGGCCGACGCCCGTGTAGGCACGCAGGGACGGGTCGCCCCGTCGGTCGATGACCTGCCCGGCGAGTTCCGACACGATCTCCGCGTGGGCCCCGTTCCCGGGCGGCGACAGGCAGATCTCCCCCTCGACGAGTTCCACGCGCCAACCCTCAGGAGCAGCCGCGCTGAACAGCTCGAAGGCCTGCCCGACGCTCGACTCCGTCGCCACCATGACAGGCATCCTTCGCCCTCGCTCGGCGCGACTGTCCCAGAGTTGACCGCCGACCCGGATACGGAATCCGGAACCGTCACTCGGACGAGCGTGAACCCACCAGTCGGCTCTTCCCGCCGCTCACCCCGAAGTAGATCGTCCCCGCGACCAGCACCCCGATGAACCAGGAGTACGGGCCCAGCGCGGCCCCGTATCCCGAAGGTCCGTACGTCGGGAGGATGCTGGAGAAGATCGCGCCTACTGCCGCCGCCGCGAAGGCGCGGATGTTCCAGCCGCCCTGGAAGCGGAACTCGCCGTCCTCCTTGTAGAGGTCGGGGATGTTCAGCTGGGCCTTGCGGATGAGGTAGTAGTCGACGACCACCACGCCGAAGATCGGGCCCATCGTCGAGCCGATCGCGTTGACGAAGCTCGGAGCGTTGTCCCAGGGGTGGAGCGGGTAGAGGAGCAGCGCGATGACCGCCGCGATCAGACCGCCCCGCTTGAACGAGATGTGCTTCGGGGCCATGTTCGCGAAGTCGAAGGCCGGGCTGACGAAGTTGGCGACGACGTTGATGCCGAGGGTCGCGACCGCGAACGTCAGGGCGGCCAGCAGGACGAGGAACGCGCTGTCGAACTTCGCCGAGATAGCCGCCGGTTCGAGGATGACCTCGCCGTACACCTTGCTGGCAGAGGCAGTTGTCATCGCCGCCACCAGCGAGAACAGGATCAGGTTGACGGGCAGGCCCCAGACGTTGCCCTTCTTCAGGGTCTTCTCGTCCGGCGCGAAACGGGCGAAGTCGCCGAAGTTCAGGAACAGCGCGGCGAAGTACGTCACCCAGGTCGCCGCGATGGCCGCTATCGCGGCGAACGAACCCGGCGTCACGTCCAGGCCGGTCGCGTTCTTCGCCAGCGCCGCCAGGTCCTTGGCCGGCATGTCCACCGCGAAGGACAGCGTCCCCGCCTTCACCGACAGGGCCACCGCCAGCACCAGCATCATCAGCCAGACCGCCGGGCCCGCGAAGTCCTGGAACCGGCGGACCGTCTCCATCCCCTTGCTGATGATCAGCAGTTGGGCCGCCCAGACGGCGAGGTAGCAGATGACTTCCAGACCGCTGTGGTCAAACAGACGGCTCGTCTCGTGCAGGTGCTTCGGGCCGTCGTAGCGGATGAGGAACGCCACGATCGCGCCCGCCGCCGCGCTGGTCTGGGCGCCGTACCAGAATGTGGCGACGATCGCCCTGACCAGCGCCGGTACGTTCGCGCCGAACGTACCGAAGGAGGCGCGGGCCAGGACGGGGTACGGGACGCCCGTGCGCACGCCCGCTTTTCCGATCAGCGTCATCAGGTAGTAGATGATCAGCGATCCGACACCGATGCCGATCAGGAACTTGAAGGTGTTGCCGGCGACCAGGAACAGGCTGGCGGCGAGGAAGTACCCGTACAGACTGTGTACGTCCGAGGTCCACACGTTGAAGATGCTGAACGCGCCCCACTTGCGCTCGGTGGCCGGGGCGAGGTCCTCGTTGTAGAGGCGGGGGGAGTACCCCTCCCCGCCCGCGATCTCCGTATCTCCGCCTGGTTCTCTGACCGTGTCCGTCATCGCGTTCTCTTCCTGCGCGGGTCGCCACGATGGCGCCGGATGGCGTAAAGAGAACGGGCCGGATGTTTCTCCCAAATGCCGCACACGTAACCGGCCTGTCAATGGAAGTTTTCTTCCGCTGAACGAAACGAGGCCGTACCGATAGCCCCCCAGTACGGCTCAAAGTGGTGATGTAAGAATCAGCCGAACCAGGAGGTGGAGGTGAGCGAGGAGAGGCAGGAGAGGTACGCGATGAAAGAGGCGAACGGGGAGAAGTTCAGGATTCCGCTGGCCCATGTGGCCTTCACGCTCTGCCTCATCGACCTCACTCGCTTCCTGACCACCGTGATCTTCGACTTCTCCGTCGACAACCTGATCGACGCCCTGGTGGACCTGACTTTCGGGATAGGGATGACCACCACGCTCACCCTGATCATCGTCATCGTCAGGGCGAGAAGGAAGAAGAGGACTACCGAGGCCTGAGCTTCGCCGTCAGGGCGCGCCACAAAAAACAAAGGCAAGGAGTTCTGGACCCCTTGCCATGTTCAAGATATAGCGCACCGGGGGGCTTGCGGCAAGGCCCCCGTCGTGCCGCAGAATCTCCCGCCTAAGGCCTGGAACTGCGGAAACGGGGAGTCTCGAAGTGCGTGTTCTGTTGTCGACCTACGGGTCGGAGATGTGGGTGTGCGCGCCGTCGCCCGGACGGGAGTTGATGCCGTGAACGCCCGGACCACCACCACGTCCGTCACCACGATGTCCGTCACCACCATGTCCACCGCCAGTACATCCACCAGTACATCCACCAGCGCGTTCGCCCTCCCCGACCGTCTCTCCGCCAAGGCCGACCCGAAGCTGATCGGCCGCGACGAGCGGCACTTCGCCGCCCTCGCGGAGTGCCTGGAACAGTCGATCGCCGAACTGACCGACCGTCTCGACGCCCAGCGCAAAGCCCCCGGCGGCACCGGCCGCGATGCCATGGACCGGGACACCGAGATCCATCGGCTCACCGCCCGCCTGCGCGCGCTGCGCCGCTTCGGGCCGGACCTGTGCCTCGGCCACATGGTCAGCGCGGACGACCCCGAGCAGGCTGCGTACGTCGGGCGGCTCGGCCTCACCGACTCCACGGGCCGTCGGCTGCTGCTCGACTGGCGCTCCCCCGCCGCCGAGCCGTTCTTCGGGGCCACCCATGGCAACCCGATGGGTCTGGCCAGCCGCCGCCGGTACCGCTGGACCGACGGCCGGATCAGCGACTACTGGGACGAGGTGTTCGCCTCGGACGGGTTCGACGGGCACGCCGCCGCGCTCGACGACCAGTCCGCCTTCATCGCCAGCCTGGGCAGCAACCGTTCGCCGCGCATGCGGGACGTCCTCGGCACCATCCAGGCCGACCAGGACGCCATCATCCGCGCGGGCTCGCGCGGCGCGCTCGTCGTGGACGGCGGTCCGGGCACGGGCAAGACCGTCGTCGCCCTGCACCGCTCCGCCTACCTCCTCTACGCCGACCCCCGCCTCGGTCACCGCCGTGGCGGCATCCTGTTCGTCGGCCCGCACCGGCCCTACCTGGCGTACGTCGCCGATGTCCTCCCCAGTCTCGGCGAGGAGGGCGTGCAGACCTGCACCCTGCGGGACCTCGTCGACGAAGGCGCCTCGGCAGCGGTCGAGGCCGACCCGGACGTGGCCCGTCTGAAGTCGTCCGCGAACCTGGTGAAGGCGATCGAGAAGGCCGTCGCGTTCTACGAGGAGCCGCCCACCCAGGGGCTCACGGTCTCGACCCACTGGTCCGACGTCCGGCTGACCGCCGCCGACTGGGCCGTCGCCTTCGAAGCGGCACCCGGCGTGCCCCACAACGAGGCCCGCGACCAGGTCTGGGACGAACTCCTCACGATCCTCGCGGACAAACACGACAACGACGACGGCGGAGTTTCTCCCGACCAGCTACGCAAGTCACTTTCACAGGACCGGGAGTTGGTCACCACCTTCAACCGCGCGTGGCCGCTGCTCGAAGCGGCCGACCTGGTCGGAGACCTGTGGTCCGTGCCCGCCTACCTGCGGATGTGCGCGCCCTGGCTGAGCCCCGACGAGGTACGGAAACTGCAGCGCGCGGACGACGTTCACGCCTGGACCGTGTCCGACCTGCCGATCCTCGACGCGGCACGCCAGCGGCTCGGCGACCCGGAGGCCGCCCGACGCAGGCGCCGGCACGCGAGTGTCCTGGCGGCCCAGCGCGAGCGGATGACCCAGGTCGTCGACAACCTGATCGACGCCGTACGCGACTCCGGCGCCGACGGTGACGAAGGCGAGGGCCTGGTGCGGATGCTGCGCGGCCAGGACGCCAAGGTCAGCCTGGTCGACGAGTCCGAACTGACCGTCGCCGAGCCGGACTTGCTAGCCGGGCCGTTCGCACACATCGTCGTGGACGAGGCCCAGGAACTGACCGACGCGGAGTGGCAGATGCTGCTGCTGCGGTGCCCGTCCCGGAGTTTCACCATCGTCGGGGACCGCGCCCAGGCCCGGCACGGGTTCACGGAGTCGTGGGAGGAACGGCTGGAGCGGATCGGGCTCGACCGGATCAGCCTGGCCTCTCTCAGCATCAACTACCGCACGCCGGAAGAGATCATGGCGGAGGCCGAGCCGGTCATCAGGGCCGCCCTCCCCGACGCCAACGTGCCGACCTCGATCCGCAGCGGCGGGGTTCCGGTTGTCCACGGTTCGGTGTCGGAACTGGATGCCGTCCTCGACACCTGGCTCGCCTCACACGCCGACGGCATCGCCTGCGTCATCGGCGACCCCGGGTTCCGGGCGACGTCGCGGGTACGGTCACTCACCCCGGTGCTGTCCAAGGGCCTCGAATTCGACCTGGTCATCCTGGTCGACCCCGAGAGGTTCGGCGGGGGCGAGGGTATCGAGGGGGCGGTGGATCGCTATGTCGCGATGACCCGGGCGACCCAGCAACTCGTCATCCTGACCAGCCCACAGCGGTAACGAACGCGGCGAAGGCCTCCGGCGTGAGCGTGAGAGCGCCCAGGTCGGGGGCCTTTGAGTCGCGGATCGCGATGTGGGGGGTCAGGGGGGCGACTTCGACGCAGTCGCCGCCGGTGTTGCCGCTGTACGACGACTTACGCCAGGCGGCAGTGCCGAGGGGGGCGCATTCGACACAGTCGCCGCCGCTGGAGCCGCTGTACGACGACTTACGCCACTGTGCGCTCGCCAGACTCGGACTGCTCCCCATAGCGTTCCTCCATAAGTCGAGCGATCAGCGCCGCCGACTCCTTCGGAGAGAGGGCGTCGGCCTGCAAACGAGCGTATCCGACAGAACGCTCCCTGATCACTTGCGGGTTGGCGGTCATGTGACCCGCGTCGTAGCTCTCGCTGTAGTGGACATCCGGGTCGTCATCGAAGCGTAGGAGATTGAACGAGCCCATCATCGCGGCGTGTTCACCTACTGAGAACGGCAGCACCTGAAGCTGCGTCCACGGCTGGTCGAAGCAACCTAACAAGTGGGCGAGTTGCCTCCGCATGATGCCCCGGCCACCGATCTGCCGGTGCAGCGCCGACTCGTCCAGCACTACGTACAGGACCGGCGGCTGTCCGCGTTTCAAGATCCGCTGGCGATCCATCCGAGCAGCCGCCATCTCGTCAAGCCTGTTCGTTTGATCGACACCCAGTACGGCCCGTGCGTACTCCTCCGTCTGCAGCAGTCCGTAGACCAACTGGCACTGATACGTGGAGATATATGTGGCCCTCGCCTCCATCTCCGCGTACGCCTGGAACCAGTGCGGGAGTTGGCTCCGCAGCACCAACCCCACCAACCGCGAGAACTCCCCGTCCGTTCCAAGCGCCGCGTCCACCCGTTCGGCGAACTCCCTCGTGGGAACCTTCCTCGCCGTCTCGACCTGGCCCACCAGTGATCCCGTACAGAAGATGCACGCACCCAACTCCCCCTGGGTAAGGCCCGCTTCCTCTCTCTTCCTGCGCAGCTCGAAGCCGAAGTAGTCCAGCGGCGACGCACTGGGGTCGAGTTCGCGGATGTTGGGCACGGCGGGCCACCCCCAAGCTGACGCTTCGCGTCGTTGGATTCACGATGTAGCCCAGCGTAACCACGCCACCTCACTCTGGTGACGTGAATCACGCAAATGACGCAACTGACCTGGACGAAAGCACACTTGGGCCGAGGTACGGCATGAACTTCACCCTCGGTGACCACTCGGCCCGGCACCTGCGGTGCATCCTGCGGGCGTACCTCGACTCCTGGGGCATGTCCGGCCTCGCCGACTCCGCCACCCTCGCCCTGACCGAGCTGGTCTCGAACGTCGTACGACATGTCCCCGACCGGCGCGGCACCGTACTGCTGCTGCGGCGGCCCGGCGGAGTCCTCGTCGAGGTCACCGACACGGAACCGCGGGGCCCGGAGGCATCCACAGCTGTGGATGAAGAAGGCGGGCGCGGACTCATGATCGTGGAGGCCGTCACCGACCGCTGGGGCTGGTACAGCCTGCCCACGCATCCCACACGTACCGGAAAGACCGTCTGGTTCGAGTGCGAGAGCAAGGAGCCGGTGTGACGGAAACCATGACATTCCCCTCTCCTCCCGCCCCCGCACCCCACATACCGTGGAGGAATGTCCCCCTTGGTCAGAATCAGCAGCGCGTTCGCGCCCCGTTTCGCGGAGTTCGCGTTCGAGCCTGCCTTCACGGCCGCCGTGGACCAGCACGTCGCCGAGATCAGGGAACGCATCGCGGCCGGTGGCCCCGGGCTCATCCCCCGGCAGCCGCACCGCGAAGACCTCGCCGACTACGCCCTCGGGTTCCTCGACGCGCTCGACGAACTCGACTGGCGCGAACCCGTCGGGCACGACTACGCGGTGTGCCGCCTGACCGCCATCAGCTGGCTCGCCCATCGGCACGACCTCCTCACCGAGCGCGCCGACTAGAAATCCGGATCTCGCACTCGGCGCGGAGGGCTGCGAGTGGACTGCCGCGGCAACCGACCTGAGCCGCACCTGTCCCAGATGCCGGCCGCCCGCCCGGCGCCGCGGTCCGTACCCGCAGCGCCGCCTGGACGACATCCCACGAGGCGGGCTCGTGGCAACGACCGCGGGTCGTTCGATCCGATCGCCGTCACCCGTCACCTGCGGTGATGGCGCTCAGCGTCGGTCCAGCGCGGGGGAAACCGCGTGGTGAGGGTCCTTGGGTGGTTGAGGAGGTCATTGCCCAGAGCGGTCAGCGAGTGGCGGACGGTGCGATGCTGGCGACGGCTGTCGGTAAGCCCTGCTTGTCGCAGGACAGTTGCGTGTTCCGATGCGGAAGCTGGGGAGATGTCCAACTGCCTGGCGAGTTCCGCCGTGCTGCTGTGGGGCGCCTCCGCGAGGGCCAGCATGACCCGGGCCCGAGTGCGTCCCAGTGCCGCGGCCAGGCCCCGGTCCGTTCGGGTGTCCGAGCTGTCTGTGCCCGGCGCCGGCTGGTGGAGTGGATTCCAGGAAGCTGGATGGACGAGGACCGGCATGTCAGTGTCGTTCAGCTGCGCCCGTGGGCTCGGCCAGCAGAAAAAGTGCCCCGTGATGATCAGACCACGGCCCTGCAACCGGAACGTGGATTCGTGAGGGGACGGCAGGATGAGGAACGGTGGTTCCCAGGTGATGGACGGGTGCAGCGTGTGCAGGAGCGCGTCCACCCCTTTGGAGGCGAGTGTTTCGGCACGCAGGGCACGATCGGCGTCGAGCACGGTGCGAATCGCGGGAGCGTACGAGCGTACAGCGGCGTCATAGTAGGCAGCGAGATTGTCGACGAGAACGCCAAGATGTGGATCTCCCGACTCCGCCAGTCGGGCGCCCCAGACGGGCAAGGGGTGATGGCCGGACAGGCGGGCCAGTTCCCGGCGGACACGTCGGCGGGGCGTGGCCCTGATGACGTCAAACGCTCCTGCTTCCGGCCAGGCACGATTACCCGGTGTGAGGAAGTCGGGCACCCACCCGTATGCCGGCACTAGGCCCTTCAGCACCGCCCCCGGCTGAATGCCACGAGCTCGAATGGCCTCTCGCCACGCTTGGAACCGCATGGCTGGATCCCTGCGCAGCAGGACCTGCAGGCTCATCACAGCCTCGCTGACCGGTAAGTGCGCCGGGCGTCCGATCGCCAGTCGGCCCAGGTCCTGTGGGCTGAACTCAATTCGCAACGTCATGGTCCCGCGCCCCCTCCTGTACCACTGCTGCCTGCCGCCAAGCTCTCGTATGTGCTGCGGCTGCTCCCGGCCGACTGTGCAGGCGTTAACACGTCAGGCGGACGCCCCAACAGGGAGATGACTGGCCGACGCCGCCCCCCGAAACTGTTCGGCGTCGGCCAAGCACCAGCTTCCCGGCCGTCCTGTTGTTGCGCACACCCCTGCCGCCACGTGAAACAACTCCCCGGGCGGCTGGCCGGAGCCGATGTTCGGCCGAAACGCGCTGGCCATAGGTGCAGTTGGTGCACGGTGGTGCCAAGGTTGCCTGCACCGATCATGCCGACTGGGGGGGATGGGGATGGGGCGCCGAGAGGGGGCACTGGATCCGGAAGCCGGTCCCGTGCAGCGTTTCGCTTTCGCGTTGCGCACGCTGCGTCAGGAAGCGGGCGGGCCGACCTACCGGGCCATGGCGCAGCGCGCGGGCTACTCCGTGGCGACGTTGTCACGAGCGGCGGCCGGGGAGCAGCTGCCCTCCCTCGACGTGGCACTGGCCTACGCGCGGGCCTGCGAAGCGGACGAGGTGGAGTGGGAACGGAGCTGGCGCAAGGCAGCCGAGGATGCGGCTGCCGGGCGGGAGACCGGTGACGACGCGCAGGCGCCCTACCGCGGGCTGGCCCGCTTCGAAGCCGCGGACACTGATGTGTACTTCGGGCGGGACGAACTGGTGACTCAGCTCGTCGAGCGGGTGCACACCCGCCGCCTGGTCGCCGTCGTCGGCGCGTCCGGAAGCGGCAAGTCCTCCTTACTGCGCGCAGGACTCATCCCCGCCCTACAGCGGGAAGGGTCCATCGACCGTCGTCCGACAGGCATCCGGATCCTCACCCCAGGGGCCCAGCCGATGTCGACCCATGCCGCCGCGATCACGCCCGCCCGGGGACGCGGCGACACGGTCGTCATCCTCGACCAGTTCGAGGAACTCTTCACCCTGTGCTCCGACCGCGCAGAGCGCTCCGCCTTCCTCGACGGGCTGGTGAAGGCGATGGAGCCGATGAGCGGGCTGCGGATGGTGATCGCTGTGCGCGCGGACTTCTTCGGCCGCTGCGCCGAACATCATCATCTGGCCGCGGCGCTGCGTGACGCCACCCTGCTCGTCGGCCCTATGGGCCCCGCCGAACTTCGCGATGCCATAGTCAAACCGGCAACCGCTGAGGGACTGATCGTCGAGCGCGAACTGACCGCGAAAATCATCGAGGACGTCGACGAAAGACCGGGTGGTCTACCGCTGATGTCCCACGCCCTGTTGGAAACCTGGCGCCGCCGCAAGGGCCGCGCGCTGACTCTTGCCGCCTACCAGGCAGTGGGCGGCGTCGAAGGTGCCATCGCCCGAACAGCGGAAGACCTCTACACCCAACTGTCCGCACCCGAAGCCAGGTACGCCCGACGAATCCTGCTGCGCCTGATCGCCCCCGGCGAAGGCACGCAGGACACAAGGCGTCCGGCGGACCGCGAGGAACTGGATGCCGACAGCTCTCCCGTGGCTGGAGTCCTGCTCGAGCGGTTGGTCAAGGCACGGCTGGTCACGATCGACGGCAGCACCGTCGACCTGGCGCACGAAGCTCTCATCGCCGCCTGGCCCAGGCTGCGGGAATGGGTCGACGAAGCCCGGGAACGCATGCACCTCCAACATCAGCTCGGGGAAGCCGCCCGCACGTGGAGCGCCCTGGGCCGCGACCCGGGGGTCCTGTACCGCGGCACCCGCCTGGCCGCTGCCCAGGAGACCTTCGCCGCTCCCGCCAGAGCCGAGGATCTGAACGGTCTGGAACGGGACTTCCTCTCCAGCAGCACGACCGCTCACGACCGTGAGCGCCTCGCTGCCGCCCGCACGTCGCGCCGCCTGCGCCAGTTCACCGCCACGCTGTCCGTCCTGCTTGTCGTCGCTCTCACCGCGAGTCTGGTCGCCTGGAAGCAGTATCGGGCGAGCGAACATCAACGAGACCGAGCTGTAGCCGCACAGCAGACCGCTGTGTCCCGTCAGTTGGCCGCGCAGTCGACCGCTCTCCTGGACGACGATCCCGATCTCGCCATGCTCCTGGCCGCCCATGCCTACCAGATCCGTCCCACGGCAGAAGCCGTCTCCAGCCTCTACTCCGCGGCAGCCCTCCCCCTGCGGCACCGGCTGACCGGTCCCACTGACCTCGTCAGTGCGGTGGCATTCAGCTCCGACGGCCGTTCGGTGGCTGCCGGCAGTTCCGACGGCCACGTACGGCTGTGGAACGCGGCGACCGGCAGAATTCGCACGACGTTCCCCGCTTTTACAGGAGAAGTCACCGGCCTGGCCTACCGTCCGGACGGCCGACTCCTGACCGTCGGCGATGCCCACGGGATACTGCGGCTGCGGACTGTTGCGGTTGGCCAGAAAGCCTGGACCGTTCAGGGCCATGCAAGAAACCTGGGACCGGTGGCGGTCAGTCCCGACGGCCGTTCAGTGGCTGCCGGCAGTTCCGATGGGCATGTACGGCTGTGGAACGCGGCGACCGGTACGGTTCGCACCGTCTTCTCCGTCTCCGCGCACGACGTGACGTCGGTCGCCTTCAGCCCGGACGGCCACCTCCTGGCCGGCGACTCGGGCGGAACAATCCGGGTGCGCGACCTGATCCACGGCACCACCCGTGTGATTCGGCAAGAAGGGGTCGGCTTACTGACATCGATGGCCTTCAGTCCCGACAGCCGCCTACTGGCCGTCGGTGATCTCAGCGGTCTGGTGCAGTTGTCGGACGTGACGAAGGGTGATCTCCGCACCCGGTTCACCGGACACGACGGGCCGGTACGGGCGGTGGCGTTCAGCCCGGACGGGCGCCTGGTGGCCGCTGGCAGTGACGATCGCACAGCACGGCTGTGGGACGCGGTGACCGGCGAGAGCCAGGCCGTCCTCACCGGTCACCTCGACAGCGTGTCGTCAGTGGCGTTCAGTCCGGACGGCAGCACTCTGGCCACCGGCAGCCGTGACCGCACAGTCCGGCTGTGGGATCTCACTCAGCAGACGCCCGACAACATGCGAGCCGAATCCGCCACCTTGACGAGCATGGCCTTCACCGATGACGGGCGCACCCTGGCAACCGGTGACGGCCGCGGAACAGTGCGCGTCTGGGACACGGTCAGCGAACGGCCGCGCAGCGCCCGCTCTGTCGGTGCCGGCGCCGTGACGTCACTGGCCCTTCGTCCAGGCGGCTGGGCAACGGCCGCCTTGATCACCGATGACGGCCGCTCGGTGCGAATGTGGGACGCGCGAACCCGCACGCTCCGCACGGTCGTGCGCCACCGTCCCCGGTCCGACACCCTGCTGACAACGGCACTGAGTCCCGACGGGCGCGTTCTCGTCACCGGCGGGACAGGTGCGCGTATGCACCTGTGGGACGTGGCCACCGGCAAGGGCCGGAGCGTCCTCGCCGGACAGACAGACGTCGTGGCGTCACTCGCTTTCAGCCCGGACGGACACACGCTTGCCTCCGCCGGTGCCGACGGAAAGCTACAAGTGTGGGACATCGCCAGCGGCGGGAGGCATGCCGTCCTCACCGACCTGGCATGCTCGCTGGCCTTCAGCCCCGACGGCCGCACCCTCCTGGCCGGTCACGCCGACGGAACAGTACGACTGTGGGACCTGGCCACACGCACCGTCCGCGCCACCCTGAGTGGGCGTCAACAAGCAGTGTCCGCAATGGGCGTCAGCCCCGACCAACGCACACTCGCCGCCAGCAATACCGACGGCACGATCCAACTGTGGAAGCTCAGCCTGCCCCGCCCACGTCAGGCCATCGGCATGATCTGCGACGCCCTTCACCGAGACCTCACCCAGCAGGAACGCTCCCAGTACCTCCGGGGCCAGGCGCGGCGCCAAGTGTGCTTCTCCTAGGCGGAGTTGTCCGGCCGATCATGGCAGACATGGCCCACCTGTCGTAGCGAGTGGGTGCGCCACGAGGCGCCATTGAGCCGAGTGAGATGAGAGACCTTCACCGCCCGACGCCTGAGCCGGTCGACGCCCCGTTCGACGGAGTTGCGTTCCTCGTACGGCTCTTCGTCGCAGCCGGGTGACCGTCGGTATCCTCCGGAATCGTGGCCCGGAGGATACCGACGCCGCAGGTACTACCGAGCAGGTACTACCGACAAGGCCCGTTCCTGTATGCCTTGTCGGCTGCCATGCTGCCGGATTCTCGGAGTCTTCCCGGCCCCACTCTCTGACCCATCCCTTGCGGGTGAGCCGTCGACACGACAGGAAGGCATGGGAGGAGCATCCGATGACAGGGAGCCCCCGTGTCGCCGACGGCCCAGTCGCTTCTCAGCAGGGCTTCACCCAATAGACCCAGGACCAGTCGGCGGAGCCGTCTGTGTCGTAGGCACCCGCATCCCTCCAGCGCGTCACGTGGTCGGAACTCCTGAATTGCGCGCGAGTTCCAGGGGTCTGGTTGTTGATCCACGATCCGATACCCGTCCACGTCAACGGGATGTCGTACTCGCGGCAGTTGTACATGAGAATAGGATCACCGGTAAAATTCGGTCCGGGGTAAGCACAGAAGTATTTGTACGGGCAGGCGACCGCTATGGCGGCGGTACCATTCGCCCTCTTGCTGTCGACGGAATTGCCGGCCTGCAGCGAGAGCGCCAGGGCGGCTTGGTCAGCGGTGCGGATCCTGTCGGCCGCTACCTGGGTCCCGCCCGTCTTCGCCTCAGCCGTGCTGAGCCCCCGGGCCTTGGCCTGCGAGACAAAGGGGGTCCCGGGGTTGTGTGTCGCTGCATCGGCGGTGCAGGCCATAGTGAGGACGGCCGAGAGACCGGTGGCGGCCGCCACCATGCTGCGCACCCATGTCCGACGGCTCGCGCCGTGGTTTTCGATCATAGTGAAACACTCCTCGAAGAGACTCCGTCGGTTGACTTCATCGAATCTAGGACTGCCAAAGGAATGACGCCTCACCTTTCGGCCTCACCCGAATTCAGAGGCTGCCCGCCTACCGGGAAGTGGTCGGTTGTTCGGCATGGGTGAATTTCCGTCATGGATCGCGGCCGGCAGCCCTGGGCTCGTCCCCCGGCAGCTGCACCGCGAAGGCCTCGCCGACTACGCCCACGGGTTCCTCGACGCGCTCGACGAACTCGACGAACTCGACTGGCGCGCACCCGTCGGACACGACTACGCGGTGTGCCGCCTCACCGCCATCAGCCGGCTGGCGGAGCGGCACAGCCTCCTTGAGGAGAACTCGGAGAACACGGGCTGGAACCGTCGGCTAGAGCCCCGGATCGGACGGCCCCACAATCGCCCGCAGTGCCGCCAAGTGCCCCCGATAGGCATCCCGGCCCCGCCCGGTCAGGCGGAGCCACACGCGCTGCCGGGTGTCGCGGACGGCCTTGCGCTGCTCGACGTAGCCGACGTCCATCAGCACGGTGACATGCTTGCTCAGCACGGAGGCGGACAGGTCGAGCCGCTTCTGGACCAGGCCGAACTCCGCCTCGCCCGCGGTGTCCAGCAGGGCGCAGACTCGCAGCCGGTTCGGGGCGTGGATGGTGGTGTCGAAACCCTCCAGCCCGTCGTCGGCCTCGGCACTCACGCGGTCTTCCGGTGCAGCCGGACGAAGGCCAGGTGGAAGCCAATGGACAAGGCTGCACTGATCAGCGAGGCCCCGATCAACCACTCCGGCCGTCCCGTGGCCCGGAACGCGAGCGCCGCCCCCACCAGCAGCACGGGCAGGCAGACCACGAGCGGAACGCTCGCCCGCTTCGGCAGCACGTCCAGCCGCAGTGCCACCCCGGTCCTGTTGCGCCAGCCCTTGGCCGCGACGGCGTAGAGCGCCCCGTACACCGCGGTGATCGCCAGCATGACGCCCATCCAGGCGGGGCCCGGCAGCAGCCAGTCCGAGTCGGCCATCATGCCTCCGTAGACGATCGGAAGCGCGGCGACGTAGAGCGTGAGCGCGACGAAGAACCAGGTCGGCCATGGTGTGGCTGACAGTGCCGCGGCGGAGGCCCGCACCTGCTCGGTGTCTGCCAGTGCGGAACGAGCCTGCTCCGGCGTGAGTCGTACCCCGTTGTTTTCCATGACGGAAAGAGTAGCCGATAGTTTCCAGTGCGGAAAGAGGCAAGTTTCCGGAGTGGCAAGTGACCAGTCTTGGTCTAGACCTTGACGTGTCCCGCTCACGAGAGCAGCCTGAGAGCGCTCTCAGAAAAGCGACGAGCAAGCGACACGAGGAGGACCAACGTGTTTGCCAAACGGAAAGTGCGGCGGGTTCTGAAGGCCAGGCGGATACGGAAGGTGCTGGTGCCCCTGGTCGCCGCCGGGGCCGTCGGCGTGGGGCTCACGGTCGCGGGCCCGGCGTCCTCCCGCGCCGAAGCAGCCGTGCCCACCACCATCCCGCTCGAGTTCAAGAACAACTCCGGGCGCGGCGACCAGATCTACGTCTACAACATCGGGACCCTGCTCTCGACCGGTCAGCAGGGCTGGGCCGACGCGAGCGGCACGTTCCACGCCTGGCCAGTCGGCGGCAACCCCCCGACCCCCGCGCCCGACGCCTCGATCGCCGGACCGGCCGACGGACAGTCGATGACGCTCCGGATGCCGAAGTTCTCCGGCCGCGTCTACTTCTCCTACGGCCAGAAGCTGGTCTTCAAGCTGACCACCGGCGGTCTCGTGCAGCCGGCCGTGCAGAACCCCTCCGACCCCAACGCGAACATCCTCTTCAACTGGACCGAGTACACGCTGAACGACGCCGGCCTGTGGCTCAACAGCACGCAGGTGGACATGTTCTCGGCCCCGTACGCGGTCGGCGTCAAGAACACCTCGGGTGCCGTGAAGAACACCGGCCATCTGAAGGCGGGCGGCTACGCCGGGTTCTACAACGCCCTGAAGGGTCAGCCCGGCGGGTGGGCCAACCTCGTCCGGACCCGGTCCGACGGCACGATCCTGCGCGCCCTCTCGCCCGGTCACGGCATCGAGTCCGGCGCCCTGCCGAGCACTGTCATGGACGACTACGTCAACCGCGTGTGGAGCAAATACGCGGGCTCGACCCTCACGGTGACACCGTTCGCCGACCAGCCGGCCACCAAGTACTACGGCAGGGTCTCCGGCAACGTCATGAACTTCACCAACAGCTCCGGTGCCGTCGTCACCACCTTCCAGAAGCCGGACGCCGACAGCATCTTCGGCTGCCACAAGTTCCTGGACGCGCCGAACGACCTGGTGCGCGGCCCGATCTCCCGCACCCTGTGCGCCGGTTACAACCGTTCCACGCTTCTGACCAACTCCAGCCAGCCCGACACGAGTTCGGCAGGTTTCTACCAGGACGCGGTGACCAACCACTACGCCCGGAAGATCCACGCCCAGATGGCCGACGGCAAGGCGTACGCCTTCGCCTTCGACGACGTCGGCAACCACGAGTCGCTGGTCAACGACGGCTCCCCGCAGACGGCGTACATCACGCTCGACCCGTTCAACTGATTCAACTGACGCACACCCGGCGGTACTTCACCTCCGGTACGTACGTCCGCCACTGCTCCCGCGAGAGGTCCGCCCCGGTGGGCGCCCCCGCGCTCGCCCGGGCGCACACCAGGGTGACCGCCCGTTCCGGGTCGACGGCGTACCGCTGGAGCGGGACATGGGCGCTACCCGCCAACAGGGTGCCGCTGTCGGCGCTGAAGGCGAGGGTGTCGATCGGCTCGCCCGGTGTGGTCAGCGGGCCGCCCAGGGGCTGTTGGGTGGCGATGTCCCAGAGCTGGAGGGTGCCGGCGCCGCCCCCGACGGCCAGGGTGGCGCCGTCGGGGCTGACGGCCAGCGCGCTCACCGCCTCCGCCTCCTCACCCAGGGGAGCGGGGAAGACGTTGCGCAGGATGCCCGTACGGTCGCTCAACTCCCCGTCCCACAGGGCCACTCGGCCGGTCAGGTCGCCCGCGGCGAGACGTGAGCCGTCGGCGGCGAAGGCGAGGGCGCCGATCTGTTCGCCCTGGACGAGGCCCTTCCCCCCGGCCTTCCCGGAGGGCAGTGGGGCGGTGCGGTTGTCACCGACGAGGAGGCGGCCGTCGGGGCGCACGGCCAGGTGGGTGCTGCCGAGCCCGGTGAGGACGGTGGTTCGGTGGCCGGTTGCGGTGTCCCACGCCTCGTCGGTCACGTCGCCCAGGACCGGCAGCCGGGCCGCGTACAGGGTGGAGCCGCCGGGCCCCAGGGCCAGGGCGACCACCGGGGCGGTGGATTCGGGGGTCGCGAGGTCCAGGGCCGCGCGGGGCCGGTCCCGGGCCGTGTCCCAGACCGTGAAGCGTTGCGGGGCCGCCTCCCTGCCGGGCGCCGAGACACCGTACGAGAGCGCGTGGCCATCGGGGCTGAACGCGAGCAGGGCCACCATGTTCTCCGGGATCACCGGCTCTGCGGGGTCGGCCGAGACGGGCGGCGGCGGGGCGGGGAGGGTGCGCAGGAGGCGGCTGTCGGAGGTGGCCCGGAGTTCGAAACGGTAGCGGCCGTCGACGAGTCGGGCGGTGGCGTACGTACGGGCGTCCGGGCTCACACGTACCGCTGTGAGGGGGTCCGCGCGCCAGTCGGGGGTGACCGCCATGCCCAGTTCCAGGCAGTGGACGGCGCCGCCTTCGAGGTAGCGCAGGGTGGTCGGGCGGGTCGGGTCCCAGGAAATCCCGTACAGATGCTGGTTGCTGAGGGGGTGCCGGAACACGGGGGCCGCCGGGTCGGACAGTCGCCACACCCGGATCTCGGCGCCGCCGGCGGTCGCGAGGAAGGCGCCGTCCGGGGTGAACGCGGCCCGCTGCGCGCCCGGTTCGGCGAGGTGGGCGACCTCACGGCCGGACGCGGTGTCCCAGACCGTCACGCCTGACTCGGAGAGCGCGGCGAGCCGGTCGCCGCCGACGGAGCCGAACACCAGAGCCGTCGCCGCCGCCTCGTCGCACAGGCCGCGGGTCCGGTCCCAGGCGCCGGGCAGGGCGCGGTGGCGGGCGATGTCCCAGACCTGCGGGGACCCGCCCTCCGGGCAGACGGCGACCAGGCGGCCGTCGGCGCTCACGGCCGGGGTGACCAGGCCGCCGCCCGCCACCCGTTCCTCGAACAGCACCCTGCCGTCGGTGACGGACCGCACGCGTACCCGGTCGTCGTCGATGTCGCCGACGAGGTAGGCGCCCGCCGCGATGTGGGTGACGGAGGTGAAGGGGAGAGGACTCCGCTCGCCGGTCCAGCGGGCGGTGGCCGTGTCCCACAGGCGGATGCCGTCGTCCCCGGCGACCGCGAGGACCCGGGCGTCGGGGCCGGCCGCGACCACCTCACCCGCCGGGAGCCGTCCGGAGGCGATCGGGCGGGTGCCGGCCACGTTCCAGGTCCGCCAGATGCGGCCGTCGACGCTGAGGAGCGTACGGCCGGAGTCGGCGAGGAAACGGGCCGGGCCGTCGCCCGGTGCCGGGTCGGTGAAGACGGCGTGTTCCGGCTGGGCGAGGGAGCCGAGCAGCGCCCGGCGGGCCTCGGGCAACGGGGAGATGCGCCAGGCCGCGACGCTCAGCAGCATCGCGGTGCGCGGGTCGGTCGTCCGCATCGCGTCGGCGAGGTCCGCGACCCGGCGCGCGGCGAGGTCGGTGTGGTGACGGGCGTTGTCGGCGCTCAGGTGCCAGGCGGTCAGGCCACCCATCAGGGCCACCGCCAGTACGGCGGACAGCGCGGCGACCAGGACCCGGGAGCGCCGGGTCGCGCGGGTGGCGGCCCTGGACTCCGCGACGCGGGCCGCCAGCGCGGTGTCGAGGAACTCCCGCTCGGGCGGGGTCAGCCGGCCCTGTTCCCCGTCCGGTTCACCGGCGAACAGTTCCTCGGCGCGGGCCAGCCTGCTGCCCCGGACCAGCGCGCCCGGGTCGCGGTCGTTCTCCAGCCAGAGCCGGGTCTCCTCGGCCAGCCGCCGATGGTGGCTCAGCCACTCCCGGTCCGCCTCGATCCAGTCGCGCAGCCTCGGCCAGCAGGTGATCAGCGCCTCGTGCGCGAGCTGTACGCCGTCCTCGTCGACGGTCAGCAGGCGGGCGCGGGCCAGCCGTTCCACCACCACGGGCACGTGGTGGTCGGTCGCCGACTCGGCCAGTTCGGCGCGGGTCAGCGGGCGCCGGGTGTCCGCGCTGCCCTGCCCCGGCTCGACCATCCGCAGCAGCAACTGCCGGGCGCTGCGCGCCTGGGCGGGGGTGAGCTGCCCGTACACCTCCTCGGCACTCGCCGCGATCGCCCCGCGCACCCCGCCCGCCGCCTCGTACGCGGCCAGGGTCAGCAGCCGGCCCCGGCGCCGCCGCCAGATCTCCAGCAGCACGTGCGACAGCATCGGCAGCGCGCCCGGCCGGTCCAGTACCTCCTCGACGATCCGTGCGGTCAGTTCGCGCTCGACCAGCAGCCCGACGGCCGCCGCCGGCCGGGTCACCGCCTCCCGCAGTTCGTCCGCCGTCATCGCCCCGACCAGCAGCCCGGCCCCGCCGAGCGCGTCCGCCAGCTCCCGGTGCTCGGCGCAGCGGGCGTAGAAGTCGGCCCGTACGGACACGAGTACCCGCAGCCGGTTGTCCGGGTTCCGGGCGGCCAGCAGGAGGTCGACGAACCGGGCCCGCTCGGCGCGGTCGTGGCACAGCGTGAAGACCTCCTCGAACTGGTCGACGACCACCCAGCTCTCCGGGTCGTCGTCCTTCGGGACCAGCAGGTGTCCGTACGTCTCGGCGGGCCGCTCGCCGGGCGTGATCACCCGCAGCACGGCAGGGCCGCACTCCTGCTGGAGGCGGGGTATCAGCCCGGCCCGCAGCAGCGAGGACTTCCCGCTGCCCGACGCTCCGAACACCACCGCGAACCGGTGCTCCCGGACCAGCCGCAGCAGCTCGCCGACCAGTCCGTCCCGCCCGAAGAACAGCTCCCGGTCGCCCTCGTCGAAGGGGGCCAGCCCCCGGTACGGCGCCGCGGTGTCCCCGTCGTCGCCGCGGGCGGCGGACGCGACCTCGCCCTCGGCATCCTTCCAGCGCGACTCCCACTCACCCGGGTCGCCCCCGCACGCCCGGACATACCCCTGGACCACCGCGAGCGACGGCAGCCGCTCCCCGCGCGCCGCCTCGGACAGGGTCGCCGCGGAGAACCCGGCCGCCTCGGCCATCAGCCGGTACGAGGGTCCGCCCGCCGTCCGCCGCAGCTCCCGCAGCTCATGGGCGAACCGCTGCACCGGACCGGCCTGCGGGTCCACAGGTCTCTCGGGACGCCCCATGAGCTCCACCCTCCCCATTCCCGTACCGCGTGCACCGCACAGGAGCCGCATCACACAGGAGCCACATCACAGGGAAAAACGCTCCGAGCGCCATACCTGTTCACAAGGCAAACGGTCGGGGCGGTGAACACGAACTCCCGGCGACGGAATTGAACGGCCCGGTGAGAGGGGTGCCAGTCAACTTTCCAGGTGCCAGTGTCGGACCCGCCACGCCGGACTTCACGGCACGACCGAGCCGTATTCCCGGCACGACCAAGTGGAGAGCACCCGCACATGTTCAAGGCATCCACGCACAGCGGCAGGACGCGGATCAGCAGCACGTACGGCAGCAGGACGTCCCGTCTCGGCCGGGCCGCGCTCATCGCGGTCAGCGCCGGCGCCCTGACCGTCGGTATCTCGACGAGCGCGTCCGCCGCGATCCTGACCCCCCTGCCGGAGAACGCGAGCACCTTCCAGAAGAAGTACCAGCCGGTCTGGGACTACGACACGGACAGCTGCTTCCCCGCGGCGGCCGTCGACGCGAGCGGCAGGCTCAACGGCGGTCTCAACAACAGCGGCTCGATCACCGGCGGCTGCCGGACCGACCACCTCGGCAAGGCCAACACGTACTCGCAGGGCTGGTGCAAGAACGGCTGGTGCGCCTACGTGTACGGGCTCTACTTCGAGAAGGACCAGACGCTGAACGGCGCCGACGCCTTCGGGCACCGCCACGACTGGGAGTCCGTCGTCGTCTTCCAGAAGCAGGGCGACGAGCGTCCCAGCTACCTCGCGGCCTCCCGGCACGGCGGCTACAGCACCCACCCGATCAACGAGGTGCCGATGGACGGCAACCGCGTCAAGATCGTCTACCACAAGGACGGCGCGAGCACCCACGCCTTCCGCTTCGCCAAGTGGGACGAGGTGGCGCACGCCTGGGGCAACGGCGGCTGGGACCGGCCCGCCCTGGTCACCATGGAGAACATGGCCGACGCGCCGCGCAACGCGCTGTGGAACTCCCAGTGGGGCGACGCCAACTTCCCGCTGACCGGCAACCTGCAGAGCAACATCAACAAGGCCCGGAACGCCGACAGCCGCGCCGCGGCGGCCATCCCCGCGTTCTGACAACAGGGTCCGTGAAGCCCGGGTCAGTGAAGCCCGGGCCCTCCTGAGCAGCCGCCGGTGGGACCAGAGCTCCCCCGCGCCGTCCCACCGGCGGCACCATCTTCCGTACTGCGCACCGGCTACATGTCGCTCACATGTCGCGCGGCGGCAGGTCGGTCCGTTCCCGGACCGGCTGGTTGCCGAGGGCGTCCGCGCGGCCCGCCTGATAGGCGCTGACACTCCCCTTGGCGGTCACGGTCTCCCGCTCGGCCGCCGTGAGCATCCGCTCCCAGCGCTGCCGCATCGGCGCGATCATGCCGCCGCCGACGCCGACGACCAGGATGCCGACGACCACGGCGAGCGCCGCGTACAGCACCGGGCGGGTGACGTCACGGGCGATGCCCGCCTGGCCGAGGGCGGCGATGACACCCAGCGCCAGGATGCAGCCCCAGACGACGGTGGCGACCGTACGCCCGTACGAGACGGACGAGAGCGCGCCGGCGACGATCCCGCGCACCGCGTTGGCGATGGCCATCGCCACGACGATGAGGACCACGGCCACGATGCCGCGCGGCAGCCAGGCCACGATGCCGTTGATCATCGTGCTGACCGGGTTGGCGCCGAAGACACCGAGCGCGAGCTGGAGCGTGATCAGCATCAGCGCGTAGTAGACGATTCGGCAGACGATCCCGGTCAGGTCGTACGCGGAGTCCCGCAACAGCTGTGCGGTACCGGCCCGTTCGGCCAGTTTCTCCGAACCGACCTTGCGCAGGACGCGGTCCAGGACCCGGGCGATCAGCTTCGACACGAACCAGCCGATGGCCAGGATGATGAGGAACGCGATGAGTTTCGGCACGAACGTGGCGATCTTCGACCAGGCGTCGTTGAGCCCCTGGGTGAAGTCGACGGCGAGACTGGTGCCGCTGCCGGCACGGGTGCTGCTGACCATGGGTGGTCTTCCTTCGGTAGGTGATCGGGTGCTGCCGGCCCCCCTCCTCGTGGATACCAGCGACGCCGGCCGACGGCCGTGGGTGCGCGGCCGAACGAGTGACCGGGCCCACATGTCGGAGACATACGCTGCCCCCGTGACCTCTCCGACCTCGCCCGCCGCCCGCACCGCGCTCGACCTCACCGCCGACCTCCCGGTCCCGGCCCTGGAGGACCTCTACCGCGACCTGCACAGCCACCCGGAACTGTCCCTGGCGGAACACCGCACGGCGGCCAGGCTGGCGGACTCCCTGCGAAAGTCCGGGTACGAGACGACGGAGGGCGTCGGCGGCACCGGCGTCGTGGGCGTCCTGCGGGGCGGCGAGGGCCCGACGGTCCTGCTCCGCGCCGACATGGACGCGCTCCCGGTGAGCGAGGAGACCGGCCTGCCGTACGCCTCCACGGTCCCGGGTGTGATGCACGCCTGCGGCCACGACCTGCATGTGACCTGGCTGGCGGGGGCGGCCCAGGCCCTGGCAGCGGGCCGGGACACCTGGCGAGGCACGCTGGTGCTGGTCGGCCAGCCCGCCGAGGAGACGGGCGAGGGCGCGCGGGCGATGCTGGCGGACGGCCTGTACGAGCGTTTCCCGCGGCCGGACGCACTGCTGGGGCAGCACGCGGCACCCGGGCCCGCCGGCCTCTACCCCCACGTCCCCGGCCTGATCATGTCCGCGTCGACGGACGTCGACATCGTCGTACACGGCCGGGGCGGCCACGGCTCCCGCCCCGAGACGACGGTCGACCCGGTGGTGACGGCGGCCTACATCGTCACGCGTCTCCAGACGGTCGTCTCGCGCGAGATCGCGGCGCGCGACTCCGCCGTCCTGACGGTCGGCGTGATCGAGGCGGGCACCCGGCACAACATCATCCCGGCGACGGCCCGTATCGGCCTGAACCTGCGCACCCAGTCGACCGACGTACGCGACCGCATGCTGGCCTCGATCAGGCGTATCGCCCAGGGCGAGTGCCTGGCGGCGGGCTGCCCGCGCGAGCCGGAGATCCAGGTCGGCGCGACCTTCCCGGTGACGGTCAACGACGCGACGCTCGACGAGCGGGTGGCCTCCGTCCACCGGGAGGTCTTCGGCGCGGGCACGGTCTTCGACCCCGGCCCGGCCATGGGCAGCGAGGACTTCGCCCACCTGGCGACGGACCAACTCCCCTACGCCTACTGGTTCGTGACGACCACACCGGGAGAGGTCTGGAACGCGGCGGAGGGCGGCGACGACCTGATGGCGAAGCTCGCGGCGGTACCGAGCAACCACAGCCCACTGTTCGCCCCGGACCTGTCGACGGTCGCACCGGGAGTACGGACGTTGGTGTCGGGGGCGCTGGCTGTGCTGTCGCCGGCCTGACCGTGGCCTAACCGGGCACGTGCTGAGCCGACTCCAGCCGCTCCAGCTGCCGCTCGGCATGCCGTACGGCCCCTTCGCGCCGGCCGGGCACGCGACGCCTCAACTCGACGATCACCGGGCCGAGTTCACGCGCGTCGGCGCTCTCACCGAGGCTCGTCCACTGGTGGTGGGCCCGGTCGACGGCCGCCTCGACAGCGGGCGCGTCCGGCGCCTGCCCGGCCCTGAGTCGCGTACGGGCGACGGTCAGCCAGGCCCGGCAGCTCCGGGCCGGGTCCCCGGCGAACATCGCGAGATCGGCCCGGACCTCGGTCCAGTGCAACGCCTCCTCGGAGGCGGGGCCGTGAGAACGGGAGACCGCCTGTTCCCGCTCGGCAGCGAGCGCGTCGGCGTCACCGTGCCGCCCTGCCTGCACGGCGGAGGTGATGAAGGAGTGCGGGTCGCCGTCCTGGACGAGGGCCAGCCGACGGGGTGCGTCTGCGACTGGGGCCAACTGTTGTGCCGGGGCCGCCTGTTGAACTGGGGCGAGCGGCTTGGCTGGGGTTGCGTTGTCGGCCGGGGCCAGCTGTTTGGCTGGGCCTGCCGTCTCGACCGGGCTTGCCAACTCCGCTGGACCGGACACTTCTCCGGCTCCGCCGGGCGCCCTTTCAGCGCCGACCGGCACTACCAGCCCGTCTGGGGGTCCCCCCTCTGGGGGAGTTTGAGGACGAGGCCCTTCGGGCCGATCCACCACCCACCCACCCGCAGCCGGGGGTCTGGGGGCGGAGCCTCCCTGGGACGGGACGGGTAGGGGCGGCGGGGGCGAAACAAACCCGGCGTTCACACCCGCACCGGACACCGCATCCCACGCCAGCACCACATCCCCGTAAGCCGCGCCCTCCGACGACAAACGCCCGAGCGCCTGCTGATGCAACCGCCCCGCCTCGGGCCGGTACCCGCTGCGCAGAATCGTCGCGACCGTCTTCATGTACGTCGGCACGGCCACCGCGCGCCGGGGCGGCGGCGGAGCCACCCTCCCGTACACGCTCACTCCCCGCCCCGCACCGAACGGCCGCCCCGTGAGGTACTGCCAGGCGGCGGCGTCGGCGTGCAGGTCGAGGAACAGGGTCGTCGTCCCCGGCGCCCGCAACCGCAGTTCTTCGGCGATCCAGTGCCAGGGGAACGCGGTGTAGCGGACCGTCGCGGGGGTCGTGCGGGCCAGGGCGAGATGCGGAAGGTGCTGTTTGCGGTCGAGTTGGAGTTGCCCGGTGAGGAAGACGGTGAGCGGCCCGGGAGTCATCGCGGCGGCGCGCAGCCGGGTGAGTACGGCCTGCGGCTCCAGCGGGTCGGCGAGTTCGACGACGTTCGCGGTGTCGGTGCCGGCCAGCACGGCGGGAGCGACGGCGGCGAGGACGGGCAGCACGGACACCGCGTCCACGAGACAGCCCTTGCCCACGGGCGAGGCGGCGAGCAGCAGCGCGGTCCCGGTCGGCGAGCCCATCGAACCCGTTGCGCCACTCATGGTCGCCCCCTCACCTCCTTGACGTCCGTCACATCCCTAGGCAGCACCGTAACCGGTGCGACTGCGAAGGGGGATTGGCGGTACGGCTATGGCCCCCTATGCACGGCTTGTACCTGACCCGGGGTCAGCCGCGCCGTCCGCCACACCGTCAGCCGCCCGCACCGCGAACACCGTCGTGTCGTCGGCGAGACGCCCACCGCAGTGCCGCAGCGTGCCGTCCCGTACGAACGCCACCAGCCGCTGCGGATCGGCGATGCGCGGATCGGCGGCGACGGCGTCGGCGACGCGTTCGCGCAGCGGGAAGAAGGTGCCGTCGGCGTCCCGGGCCTCGGTGACACCGTCGGTGACGAGGAGCAGGGTCTCCGCGGCGCCGAGCGGCACCCGGAACACGGACGGCAGCCCGCCCTCGCCCGAGGTCAACTCACTGAGCCCGAGCGGGAGTCCGTCTCCCGGCGGCAGGCTCCGTACCCCGTCGGGTGACACGATCAGGGAAGGCTCGTGCCCGAAGTTGACGACCTCGACCACCAGCCCGGTCTCACCCTCCCGGGGGAAGCCGATGAGGACGGCCGTGGCGAACCGGTCGCCGTCGTCCCGCCCGACGGCCGCCCGGTAGCGGATGTGCCGCAGCATCCGTACCTCCAGGCGTTCCGCGACCCCCGCGAGCACCGGTTCGTGGTACCCGGCCTCGCGGAACGTGCCGAGCAGGGCCGCCGCCGCCTCGACCGCGCCGAGCCCCTTGCCCTGGACGTCACCGATGAGGACCCGGGTGCCGTGCGGGCCGGGCTGGATGTCGTAGAAGTCGCCGCCGACGCGGGCGAAGGCGTCGGCTGCGAGATACACCGCCGCGTGGTCGAGGCCTCCCCAGCCCGGCGGCAGCGGACGCAGCACCGTACGACGGGTGGTCTCGGCGACGTCCCGCATGTGCAGCATGCGCCGCTCACCGCGCAGCCGGACCACACAGGCGAGGACGGCGAGCACCCCGCCGAGGCCGACGAGGATGAAGTCGGGCAGCCCGGTCTGGTACTGGTGCGGCCAGGCACCGTCGACGAAGACATAGGTGCCGAGGGACAGGCCGGCGAAGACGACGGTGCCCGTCACCCGGCAGAGCGCGGCGGCGATCCCCGGCACCAGCACGATCCAGGAGATGATCCGGAACTCGCCGGTGGTGTTCCAGTCGAGGACCGCGATCACGACGAGCAGCACCAGCGGCGGCACCCAGCCGAATCCGCGCCCGGCGGAGAGGGGCGCCGAGAAGGCGGGCCCCTCGTCCGTGCCCACGGCGCCCACCCGGCCCACCGGCTTCATGGCACCCAGCGAAACACGGCCGATGTCCGCTGTCGACTTGCCAGGGGACCGCTCCAGGTGTGCTCTGGAGGGCGGGGGCGAGGAGAGAGGACACTCTCATGGCTCAAGCAACGTCCGGGATCCCCGGCAAGGCGGGGAGAACCGCGATTCCCGACATCTTCAGCGCCCGGGCCCACCTGGCCGTGAACCGGGCACTGCCCGTCGTACTCGGGCTGGTCTACGGCTTCTGGGCCGCGGCCAACCGGCGAGAGGGCGGTCCCATCACCGGCTGGAACGTTCTCTTCGGCTTCGTGAGCGCGCTGGCGTTCATGGCGGTTCTGGTCGGCGTACGGGCGGTGGCGCCGCGACTGACGCGCGAGCTGCACGCGGTGGCGTGGGGCGCGTTCGCCGGGGTCGCGTTCGGGTTCCTGTACAGCCAGACCGGGGCGAGTGTGCTGCGGTCGTGCGGCAACTCGCTGGTGGTCGCGGCATCCGTGTCGGCGGTGCTGTTCTACCGCTACTACACCCGCGAGGACGCGGCCGGTCACCGGGTGAGCTGATCCCGGCCGAAGGTGATCAGAAGCGATCTCAGCCGAAGGTGACGTTCCAGCTGAAGCTCCACGTCCCCGAGGCGCTCCAGCGGTCGTGGCCGTGGTCGTGACCGTCACCGTGGTTGTCGTCCTTCCAGTCCGGCTTCCACTCCGGGCAGGGGTCGGTGCAGCTGGGCACCGACCGGCCCCCGGTGTCGATGAAGACGGCGCTCGCCCAGGCGTTGACGCCGGGCAGCCAGTACCAGTGCGGGTTCCCGCGCACGGTCTGTCCGGTGACCGCGCACTCGACGCGGCCGTGGCTGCCCGGTGACAGCGACCCGACGACGGGCGAGTGGGTGGTCGGCTGCTGTCGCAGGTTCAGCTCGCCGGCGGAGACGACGGTGCCCCGGACCCCCGAGCCGTCAGAGCCGTCAGAGCCGGCCGGCATGGCGGCCAGCGCCGTGCCGACGGGTACGGCGGCCAGGATTCCGCCGGTGAACAGGGCCGCGGTCAAGATCCGCAGGGCCGGAGTGGTGGGCATGATCGGCCTCCTTCTCCCCAAAACCAGGAAACACCCGTTCGGGTGAACGCTCCACCGGAGGCTCCACCACGGAGGCTTGTCCCACGCACCCATATGCAGTCATATGGGGTCAACCGGCTCGCGTTTCCCACCCCCGGGCCTTTGCCTGGAGGGGTGTCTCACCGTGTGCCTCACCGTCTCCGGAGCGTCCTGTCGGCCGTCCTCACCGCCCTCGCGTGCTTCCTGCTGCCCTTCGGCGCGCTCTCGGCCTGGGCGGCGTACGGGCTCGCCGACACCGGCCGGTACGTCACCACGATGGCGCCGCTCGCCGAGAACCCGTACGTCCAGGACGCCATCGCGGACAACGTCGGCGCCGGGATCGTGCACGCGGTCGACGCCGGCCCGCTCGAAGGCACCGTGAACCACTTCGTGCAGGACGCGGTGCACTCGTTCACCCGCACCGAAGCCTTCCGCACCGCCTGGGACACGGCGAACCGCGCCACCCACGAGGCGGTGCTGCACGCCCTGCGGAACGACCCCGGCAGACAACACCCCGGCGACCGCTACGGCAGTCACGGCGGTTACGGCAGTTACGGCAGCGAGGGCGCCGTCACCATCGACCTCGCCGCCGTCACCGCCCAGGTCAAGCGTCAACTCACCGCCGACCATGTTCCGTTGGCGAGTCATATCCCCGTCGCACACACCGAGGTCGCGGTCCTGCCCGCGCAGGATCTCGTACCGCTCCGGAAGGGTTTTCGCGTGCTCGAAGTCGCCGGTTTCTGGCTTCCGGTGACGGCCGGCGTCCTCGCCGTCGCCGGGATCGCACTCGCCGTCCGGCGCCGCCGGGCGATCACGGCGACCGCGCTCGGTACGGCGCTCGGCGGGGCGCTGCTCGGCGTCGCGCTCGTGATCACCCGCCGCCTCACCCTCGCCGACCTGCCGCCGGGCGTCTCCGCACCCGCCGCCGGTGCCGTCTACGACGCCCTGACGGCCACCCTGCGCACGGTCTCCTGGCTGCTCCTCGCCCTCGGCCTCACGGTCGCCCTCGGCATGTGGGTCACCGACCGGTACGGCCGCGCCGGGCGATCGCGGCGAGGGTCCGCAGCGCCCGCTCCAGGTCCGCTTCCGGCGCCGACGCGAGCCCGAGTCTGACGGCGTCCGGCGCCCGCTGCGGACCCACGGCGAAGGCACTCCCGGGCGTGACGGCGATGCCGTGCACCGCCGCGGCGGCCGTGAAGGTGTCCGCCCGCCAGGACGCGGGCAACTCCCACCAGGCGTAGTAGGCGTACGGATCCGACCGCACGGCGCCCCCGAACTCCGCCAACTCCCTTGCCAGCAGCCGCTGTCGACGCGCCGCGTCCAGCCGCTTGGCGGCCACGAGCCGTGCCACGGTCCCGTCCTCGACCCACCGCATCCCGGCCTCCAGCGCGAACCGCCCCGCACTCCACCCACCCGACCGCACCGCCGCCGCCACGGCTTCCGCCCGGTCCGGCGGTACGACGAGAAAGCCCACGGTGAGGCCGGGGGCGACCCGCTTGGACAACCCGTCGACGACATGGGCCAGTTCGGGGACGCGGGCTGCGAGGGGCTCCCCCGCATCCGCCGTATCCGTCGCGTCCGTCGCATCCATGAGGAACGACCAGATTCGGTCCTCCACCACCGGCACGCCCAACTCCCGGATCACACGGGCCAGTTCGCGCTTCCTCTCCTCTCCCATCGTCACCGACGTCGGGTTGTGCAGCGTCGGCTGGACGTACAGCGCGGACAGGGGAGCGGTGCGGTGGGCGGCAGCGAGGGCGTCGGGGCGCAGACCGTCCCGGTCCATGGCGAGGGGGACGAGGGTGATGCCGAGGCGGACGGCGATCTCCTTGACCAGCGGATACGTCAACGCCTCGACGCCGACCCGGCCGCCCGGCCGGACCAGGGAGGCGAGGGAGGCGGCGATCGCCTGCCGGGCGTTGCCCGCGAAGAGGACGCCGTCGGGGTCGGGCCGCCAGCCCGGGGTGGCGAGCAGCCCGGCGACCGCCGACCTGGCCTCGGGGGTACCGGCGGCGGGCGCCGGACGCAGCGCCTCGGTGAGCACGTCGGGGCGCAGGAGAGGCGCGAGCGCCGGGGCGAGCAGCTCCGACTGGCCGGGCGCGGACGGATAGTTGAGCTCCAGGTTGACCGTCGCGCCGCCCCTCGCGGCCGTGCTGCCCAACGCCGGCTCGGCGAGCGCCCGCCCGCCCGGCGCGGGGTGCGCTGCCCGGACGAACGTGCCGCGTCCGACCTCCCCGACGACCAGTCCACGGCGCACGAGCTCGCCGTACACCCGCCCGGCCGTCGACCCGGCGATCCCGCGCCGACGCGCGAACGCCCGTTGCGGAGGCAGCCGTTCGCCGGGGCGGAGCCGTCCGGTGGCGATGTCGTCGGCTATCCGGTCGGCGAGGCGTCGGTAGTCGTCCATGAATCCCCCGTACCCGTTCTCGTACATTGCACCGAGCGCAAGGATTCTATTGCACCGAGCAGTCGGGGCGATCTAAGGTCGTTCACATGACCCCTCTTGCACCCATTAAAACGATTGAAACCATTGAACCTATTGCACGTCCAACGCCCCTTATATCCCCTGCACCTCTTGATCCTGTTGACCCTCTTGCACCGCTTGCACCTCTTGTCCTCGTTCACGGTCACCCCTTCGACCACACGATGTGGAACCCGCAGATCGAGGCGTTCTCGGCCACCCGCCAGGTCATCGCCCCCGATCTGCGCGGCTACGGCACCTCCCCGGCGGCTCTCGACACCGCCACCCCCCTCTCGCGGTTCGCGCGGGACATCGAGGAGTTGCTCGACGAGGCGCGGGTCGAGTCGTGTGTGCTCGCCGGGCTGTCGATGGGCGGCCAGATCGTCATGGAGTACTGCCAGCGGTTCCCGGAGCGCGTCCGGGGCGTGGTCCTCGCCGACACCTTCCCCGCACCCGAGACGCCTGAGGGCCGCCTCGCCCGGAACGCGATGGCGGACCGCCTGCTCGCCGAGGGCATGGGCGGGTACGCCGACGAGGTGCTGGCGAAGATGGTGGCCCCGTACGCCGACGCGAGCGTCAAGGCCCATGTCCACCGCATGATGACCACCACGGACCCCCGGGGCGCGGCGGCGGCACTCCGGGGCCGTGCGCAACGCCCCGACTACCGCCTCCTGCTGACCAGGCTCGCCGTCCCGGCCCTGGTCGTCGTGGGCGCCGACGACGAGTTCACTCCGGTATCCGACGCCGAGGCCATGCACGCGGCCCTCCCCGACTCCACGCTCCACGTGATCGAACAGGCGGCCCACCTGCCCAACCTGGAACGCCCGGCGGAGTTCAACAGGGCCCTGGCCGGCTTCCTGGCGACGCGGATCGACCCGGCCCCTGACCCAGCCCCCTGACCCAGCCCGCCACCAGCGCGGACGCGCCCGTCCGGAAACACGCTGTACGGCGATAATGGGCCCATGTCCCGCGAGTTCCCCATCGGCCTCACGCCCCCCGACTGGCTGGTGCGGAATCTCCGGCCCCAGCCGGCCCCGCCCGTCAACCGCCCCGCCGTGGCCCGCGCCGCCATCGCCATGTCGCTGCCCCTGGCCGTCGGCCTCGCCACCGGCCACGCCGCCTACGGCGCTCTGGCCTCGATGGGCGCCCTCTCGGGCGTCATCGGGGACACCGCCGACGCGTACCGGATGCGCATCCTCAACATCGCGATCCCCCAGTTCTTCGGCGCGCTCGGCGTCACCCTCGGCTCACTCGTGTACGGCCGGGGCTGGGCCGCCGTCGCCGCCGTCACCTGCGTGGCCCTCGTCTCCGGGATGATCTCGACGATCGGCGCCGTGGCCTCCGTGTCCGGACTGCTGCTGCTCCTCAACTCCGTGATCGGCGCCGGGCTGCCGCTGCCGGGGGCCTGGTGGCTCGCACCGGCGCTGATGTCCGGCGGCGGGCTGCTGGTGCTCGTACTGGCCCTGCTCGCCTGGCCGCTGCGGTCGGGGGTGCCGGAGCGGGCGGCGGTCGCGCAGACCTACCGTACGGTCGCCGAACTGCTCGCCGCCGGCACCACCGACGGCTACGAGGACGCCCGGCAGGCCGTCACCCAGTCCCTCAACAAGTCGTACGACCTCGTCCTCGCCCGGCGCGCCCGTCACCACGGCCGCAGCCCCGAACTCGTCCGTCTGCTCGCCCAGTTGAACGCCATCACCCCGGTCGTCGAGGCCGCCCCCGCCGCGCACCAGGCCGGCCGCCCGCTGCCGCCCGAGGTCCCGGAGGCGGTCCGCCACCTCGCCGACGCCGTCGAGACGGGCTACACCGGCCCGACCGGGCTGCACATCCCCGCCCCGGCCGACCACACCTCGCGCGCCGTCGAACAGGCGCTGCGCCATGCCGCCGACGTGGTCGGCAGCCGCTCCCCCGACCTGCGCACCGCCGCGGCCGACGACGACCGCCTCGGCCGTCCGGCCACCCTGCGCGCCCGCACCGTCCTCTCGGCCCGGGACGTCGCCCTGTCCGGCGACTCCTGGCGCTACGGACTGCGCCTCGCGCTGTGCATCGGGCTCGCGCAGGTGCTGGTCTCGACCGTCCCGGTGCCGCGGTCGTACTGGGTCGCGCTGACCATCACCTTCGTCCTGAAGCCCGACTTCGGCTCCGTCTTCTCCCGGGCGCTGCTGCGCGCCCTCGGCACGGTCGCGGGGCTGGTGATCGCGGCGGGGGTGCTCGTCCAGGTGCCGCGCGGCTGGTGGGACGTACCCGTGGTCCTTCTCCTCGCCACGCTGATCCCGGCGCTCACCCCACGCGGGTACGGCTACCAGACGGCCGCCATCACCCCGGTGATCCTCCTGCTCTCCGACGTCCTCAACCACCAGGGCGCGGCCCTGCTGCTGCCCCGGCTCCTCGACTCCCTCATGGGGTGCGGAATCGCGCTGGTCGCGGGCTATCTCCTCTGGCCCGAGAGCTGGCACACCCGCGTCGGCGACCGCCTCGCCGACGCGGTCGCGGACACGGCACGCTATGTGGATTCGGCGTTCCGCCCGGAAACCGAGGGTGCGGCACGGGCACGTATGCGACGGCGCCTGTACCGCGATCTCTCCGTCGTCCGTACGGAGTTCCAGCGGGCCCTGACCGAACCGCCGCCCACCGGACGGCGCGCGGCGGCCTGGTGGCCCCTGGTCGTCGCGGTGGAACGCATCGTCGACGCGACGACGGCGGCCCGGGTCCACATCAAGCAGGGCGCCAAGCCGCCGTCCGACGCCGAGATCACCCAGGTCGTCGCACAGCTGCGGGAGTTGTCGGACGGGCTGCGCCGGGTCGAGACCCTGTACGCGGTGCGTACCGACCTCAGCGGACCGGCGGACAGCGTGCTGGAGCCGCTGCGCCAGGAGGTGGCGGCGGCGAGGGCGGTCACGTCACCGCACAAGTAGGCGGCGAGACGAGGGGGGCGCGGGCCGCCCCTGTGCAGAGGGACGACCCGCGCCTGTGGGGGGGGGGTGGGGGGTGGGGGCTACTGGGGAACTCAGGGAACGTTGGGAACGTGGAGAACTAACGCAGGGCCTTCGCGAGCCCGTTGGCCCACAGCTGGTTCACGCGGGAGCGTTCGGTCGAGTTCGGGTTGGCGTTGGTGCAGGACGTGCCGGGGCCGCCGCCCGACATCAACTCGCTGCACGGGCCTGAGTAGTGGTCGGGCAGTCCGAGCACATGTCCGGTCTCGTGGGCGGTGATACGGGTCGGGTTGTACTGCTGGCTCTGCGCGTAGTCGATGAAGATGTAGCCGCTGCCGTGGCCGTCCGTGGAGGCGTACGAGCCCTGGGAGCTGTTGCCCTCGCGGTAGGTGAAGTCGGCGGCGGACGCGGAGCCCGACTGCAGCTTCACGTTGGTCACCGAGCTGTTCCAGATCGAGGTGGAGCGGGCTATCTCGGCGCTGAAGGAGGGCGCGCGGGACGCGTTGTAGATGACGGTGACGGCGGCGGCCGAGCGCGGGTTGGCGGCGCGCTTCTCGGCGACGGACTTCAGTACGGCCTCGAAGAAGGCCTTGTTGGCGGCGGTGTCCTCGGCCGACCCGGCGTACGCGGCCTTCGCGTCGGACACGGTGGACACGGTGGTCGCGGGCTCGGGTGCGGAGGCGGCAGATGCGGGAACTGCCGTACCCAGAGCGAGAGTTGCCAGACTGAGGCCTAACGTGGTCGCCAGGGCACCAGAGGTTGGCTTTCTCATCGATGACTCCTTGTGTGGGGGGTGAGTCGATCGTTCGTACGGTGAGTGTCGGCGTCTGTGCGGCGGCTGTGATGATGGCAAGTCGCGATAGCGCGGCCCTATCACCGGGGGCGGGTCCGCCTGTGTGCGTCTGTCGGAACGCACGGATCCGGCTTAGGGTGCGATGGCATGGACATGTGCATGCGCATGATTCGCGACGCGGAGCCGGTCTCATGGAGCTAGAGGTGAGGCACCTTCGGGCGCTGTGCGCCATCGCCGACACCGGCAGCCTGCACCGGGCCGCCCGCCAACTGGGCGTGGCCCAGCCCTCGTTGAGCACCCAGCTGCGCCGGATCGAACAGGAGCTGGGCGGCGCGCTGTTCACCCGGACCCGGGCCGGCTGCCGTCCGACGCCGCTCGGCCGGGTCGTGCTGAGCCGGGCCCGTCCCCTGGTGGCGGAGATGCGCTCGCTGGTCACGGAGGCGCGGGCCGCGGCGGCGGACGAACCGCAGCTGCGCATCGGCTCGACGGCCAGCCGGGCCCTGTCGGGCTGGCTGCGCAGGCTCCGTCAGCGCCAGCAGGAACCGACCCTCCGCATGGATGTCTCCGCGAGCGCGCTGCTGCGCATGGTCGCCGACGGCCAGTTGGACGTGGCGTTCGTGCACGAGGTCGAGGGCTGCCCGCTCCGTATCCCGGACGGCCTGTGCCTGCGCGTACTGGCCGACAGGGAACCCCAGTTCGTGTCCCTGCCCGCCGACCATCCGGCCGCCGCGAGACCGGTGGTCCACCTCTCCGAGCTGGCCGGCGACCGCTGGATGGTGGACGAGACGGTCGACGGCGAGTTCGACGCCGTACTGCGCATGCTGCACACCGCAGGCCTCAACCCCCGTGTCCTGCACGGCGATTACCACACCGCGGCCTCACTGGTGGCGACCGGCGAGGTCGTCGCCGTCTGCCAGCCGACCTGCCTGCCGCGCCCCGAGATGGCGGTACGCCGGCTCCACGGTGACCCGCTCGGCGTACGGCTGCTGCTGGCGGCCCGTACGGAGACGGAGCTGGACGGGGTGCATCCGGCGCTGGCGGAGGCGTACGAGGAGGTGGCACGGCAGGCACCGGCATACCGGGAGTGGCTGGAACAGAGCACCGGCGCCGCGGCGACCGCCTCCGTCCCAGCACTCCCGTAAGGCCGCCTGCTGAACCGACCCGGCCGGCTCAGACGCCGATGTCGCAGCCGTCCGTACGCCACACGGAGACGACCGCCGGACGGACGATCTTCCCCGGTCCGTCGGGCCACGTGCTGGCGGGCTTCTCCACCGAGGCGCCGTCGATCTCGCCCGGGTGCTGCACGGCGACGAGCACCTGGCGTTCCCCGATGACCGGACCGCAGGTCTCGGCGCCGGTCGGCACGGTCAGGAACTGCTTGAGTTCACCGCGCCGGGCACCCTTCGTCGCGACGCCGAACAGGCCGTCGTGGGAGCCGAGTTGGCTGCCGTCCGTGGAGATCCACAGGTTGCCGTGGCGGTCGAAGGCGACGTTGTCCGGGCAGGAGATCGGGCTGACGTCGTCCTTCGGGAAGCCCGCGAAGTAGGTGGCGGGGTCCTTGGGGTCACCGGCGACGAGGAAGAGCGTCCAGGCGAACGAGGTGCTCTCGGCGCGGTTCCAGCGCTCGGTCAGCTCCAGGATCTGCCCGTGCTTGTTGGAGTTGCGCGGGTTGGCCTCGTCGGTGGCGGCGAAGCCGGCCTTGCCACGGTTGGTGTTGTTGGTGAGGGCGACATAGACCTTGCCGGTGACCGGGTTGGGCTCGATGTCCTCGGGCCGGTCCATCTTGGTCGCGCCGACCTTGTCCCCGGCGAGCCGCGTGAAGACGAAGACCTCCTCGGCGGTCATGCCGTCGACGTGCGAGACGGCCCCCTTGGCGGTGGCGGTCGCCAGCGGGATCCACGTACCGCTGCCGTCGAACTCACCGTCGGCGGGCAGCTTCCCGCTTCCGTCGATCTCGATGGCGGGGGAGTCACCGGTGAGCTTGGCGACGTACAGCGTGCCCTCGTCGAGGAGGGAGAGGTTGTGCTCCCGGACGGAGCGCGAGTCCCCGTGCCGCATCCGCTTGCTGCTCACGAACTTGTAGAAGTAGTCGAAGCGCTCGTCGTCGCCCGTGTAGACGACGGGACGCCCGTCGGAGGTCAGCCGGATGGTGGCGGCCTCGTGCTTGAAGCGTCCGAGGGCGGTGTGCTTGCGGGGCGTGGAGGAGGGATCGTACGGATCGAACTCCACAACGTAACCGAACCGGTGGACCTCGTTGGGCTCCTGGGCGACGTCGAACCGCTTGTCGAACCGCTCCCACTTGCGCTCGGTGGCGCCGGTGCCGATGCCGTACCGCTTGTCGGTGTCGCGGGAGGCGTTGGCGAAGTACTGGTTGAAGTTCTCCTCGCCGTGGAGAGTGGTCCCCCAGGGGGTCGTACCCCCGGAGCAGTTGTTGAGCGTGCCGAGGACCTTCCGCCCGGTCGGGTCGGTGGAGGTCTTGAGGAGATCGGACCCGGCGGCCGGTCCCGTGACCCGGAACTCGGTGGTGGCGGTGACACGACGGTTGAGCGGGTGGCGGAGTACGGGGGTGAGCTTGCCGGTACGCCGGTCGCCCTCGACCACGACGGCGGACAGCCCGTGCGCCGCCCAGGCGACCTCGACCTGCTCGCGGGTGGGGTTGGCGGCGTCGTAGCCGCGGAACATCAGGATCTCGTCGGTGTACTCGTGGTTGGCGACCAGGAGCTTCTGGTTCCCGTGGAGGGGGAGCAGCGCGAGGAAGTCGTTGTTGTACCCGAACTGGCCGGCCTGCGCGGCGGCGGTCTGCTTCTCCGGGTCGAAGGCGGGGGCACCTCGGAGTATGGGCTCGCCCCAGCGGATGACGACGTTCTGGCCATACCCGCCGGGGACGGTCACGGCGTCGGCGGTGTTGGGCGCGACGGGGGTGAAGCGCAGACCGCGCGGCACGGAGGAGTGCGAGGGGGAGGGGTGGTGGGAGGCTGCGGTGGCCGCTTCCGCGCCCTCGGCGCCGACGACGTTCGCGGCGGTACCGGCCGCGGTGGCCACGGTGACGACGGCGGCGGCGCGCATCACGGAACGTCGGCTGAGGGCGCCGGCGATCACATCGCCGAGGTACTCGTTGGCGCTGGTGTTGGGAACCTCGTGGAAGCAGGCGTCACCACACCGGAAACGGCAGGTCATCGCTGACCGGCCGCCAGGATGCGATCCGGACGACGATCCGATCAACGGCAGCAACTTGCGCACTTTACTCTCCCCATGGTGTCCCTATACGTGCCTTTGGTGTCAGCGTGACGCTAGGCGGACGGAAGTGCGACGGTGGGGACGCCGGGTGAACGAAGGGTGAACCCGTGGGAGCGGTAAGGGTATTGGAGTGCGGGGAAGACGCGGACGGGACCTGCCGCAGGCCCGGCCGAGGCCTGCTGGGGGGCGGGGCGCGAGGTTGGCGAAGTGGCGCCCTTGACGCCCGCCGGGTTCCGTGAAAGACCCTGCCCAAGATCGTCAATCCGGACCGCTAACCTTACGTGTCCGTCCTGGCCAGGGATTGACGGCTACAACTCACGTGAAGGGTTGCGCACATGGGCATTCTCACTCTCCTGCGGAACGCGTTCGGCAAGTCACGCAAGGGGCGTGACGCCGAGGCGGCGCCCGCGCGGGAGGCGGAGTCGGTTCCTCAGCAGGGGGTCGCCGAGCCGAAGATTCCGGCACCGTCCCCAGAACCGACCCTGACCCAGTCCCCGACACCGAAGCCCGCAGCGGCCCCCTCGGTCGTGGACGACCTGGTCTCGGCAGCCTTCGACAACGTAACGGTCCCCAAGCCGACCAGGCCGGTGGACGAGCGGGTACCTCCGGTGGCTGAGGCGGTGGCTCCGGTGACTGAGCCGGCGGCCGAGCCGGTACCTCCGGTGGCTGAGGCGGTGGCCGAGCCTGTGACTCCGGTGACCGAGCCGGTGACCGAGCCCGAGGTTGCGGTTGCGGCCGACGCCAAGGTTGCGGAAGAGACCGAGCCGGAGCCGGTGGCCGAGGCGGAGGTCGAGGCCGAGGCGAAGACCGAGGTCGCGGAAGAGACCAAAGCTGAGCCGGTGGCCGAGCTGGAGGTCGAGCCGGAGGCAGAGACCGGTGTAGATCCGGTGGCCGAGGTAGAGGCCAAGCCAGAGGCAGAGGCAGAGCCGGTCGCCGAGACCGCGCCGGAGGCTGAACCGGCCGCCGAGGTGACCCCTGAACCGGAACCCGTCGTCGAGGTGACCCCGGAGCCCGAACCGGTGGCCGAGGTAGTCCCCGAGCCCGAGCCGGAACCTCTGGCCGAGGTGACTCCTGAGCCGGAGGCCGAGCCGGTAGCCGAGGAGGCGACCCCGGAGCAGGAAACGGTGGCCGAGGTGACTGAGGTCGCCCCGGAAGCCGAGACCGAGCCCGAGGCCGAAGCGGTTGTCGAGCCCGAGGCCAAGGTCGAGCCCGCCGCAGAGGAGCCGACCCCCGAGCCCGCTCCCGAGCCGGTGGCCGAGGTGACCCCTGAACCGGAACCGGAGCCGGAGTCTGCGCCTGAGGCTGAGTCTGAGGACCTGGTCCCGGCAGCCGCCGACGCAGCGGAAGCCCCACAGGGGCCACCCGCACCCGAGAACGAAGGCGCCACGGGTGGTGCGGATGGGAACACGGCCGACGGCGAAGCCAAGGCCGGGTCCGAGGCCGTACCCGCAAGCCTCCTCACCGCGTACAACTCCGCCGCCGCCACCCTCGCCACCCTCAACCTCGACAACACCCCCGCCAAGGTCTACCTCGTCCTGGACCGCTCCTCCTCCATGCGCCCGTACTACAAGGACGGCTCCGCCCAGGCCCTCGGCGAGCAGACCCTCGCCCTCGCCGCCCACCTCGACCCGGAGGCGACCGTCCACGTCGTCTTCTTCTCCACGGAACTGGACGGCACCGGCGAGCTGACCCTCCCCGACCACGACAACAAGATCGACGAGCTCCACGCCTCCCTCGGCCGCATGGGCCGTACGAGCTACCACGCAGCCGTGGAGGAGGTCGTCTCGCACTACGAGAAGTCCGGCACCGAGCACCCCGCCCTCATCGTCTTCCAGACGGACGGCGCCCCGGACGCCAAGACCCCCGCCACCCAGTCCCTCACGGAGGCGGCGGCGAAGCACCCCACCCTCTTCTTCTCCTTCGTCGCCTTCGGCGAGCCGGAGAACAAGGCCTTCGACTACCTCCGCAAGCTCAAGACGTCCAACACGTCCTTCTTCCACGCGGGCCCGACCCCTCGCGAGCTGACGGACACGGAGCTGTACGAGGGCGTACTGGCCAACTGGCGCCCGTAACCCCCGTAACCCTCATAACCCTCGTAAAACCTCACGCACGACGACCGACAGGGCCCGGGGCCAAACCCCGGGCCCTGTCCCCGTAATCTCCTCAGCAGAAATCGGCGTGAGCCAATCTCCCCTCGGCCAGTAGGATTTCGCCATGGTGGCCACTGGATCCGAGAAGCGGGGCGGCAAGGCGTACTACGTCTCCACCCCCATTTACTACGTCAACGACGCTCCTCACCTGGGCCACGCCTACACGACCGTCGCAGGCGACGTGCTCACGCGCTGGCACCGTCAGCGCGGCGAGAGCGTGTGGTTCCTCACCGGCACCGACGAGCACGGTCAGAAGATCATGCGCACCGCGGAGGCGAACGGCGTCAGCCCGCAGCAGTGGGCGGACAAGCTCGTCGACGAAGCCTGGAAGCCCCTCTGGGAACACCTGAACATCGCGAACAACGACTTCATCCGTACGACGGAGAAGCGTCACACGGACCGCGTCCAGGAGTTCGTCCAGGATCTCCACGACAAGGGCGAGATCTACAAGGGCGGCTACGAGGGCCCGTACTGCGTGGGCTGCGAGGAGTACAAACTCCCCGGCGACCTCATCGAGGCCGGTCCGGAGGCCGGGGACGGCACGCCGACCACGAAACTGTGTGCCATCCACAAGAAGCCGGTGGAGATCCTCAAGGAGGAGAACTACTTCTTCAAGCTCAGCGAGTACGGCGAGAAGCTGCTCGCCCACTACGAGGCGAACCCGGACTTCATCAAGCCCGAGTCGGCGCGCAACGAGGTCGTGAACTTCGTCCGCCAAGGCCTCCAGGACCTCTCCATCTCCCGTTCCACCTTCGACTGGGGCGTCCCGGTCCCGTGGGACGACAAGCACGTGATCTACGTGTGGGTCGACGCGCTGCTGAACTACGCGACGGCGGTCGGCTACAACGAGAACCCGGAGAAGTTCGGGAACACCTTCCCCGCCGACGTCCATCTGGTCGGCAAGGACATCCTCCGCTTCCACGCGATCATCTGGCCCGCGATGCTGATGGCGCAGGGTCTGCCGCTGCCCGGCAAGGTCGCGGCCAACGGCTGGCTGATGGTCGGCGGCGAGAAGATGTCGAAGTCGAACCTGACGGGCATCAAGCCGCAGGACCTGACCTCCCACTTCGGGGTGGACGCGTACCGCTGGTACTTCCTGCGCGCGATCGCGTTCGGCCAGGACGGCTCGTTCTCCTGGGAGGACTTCTCCGCCCGCTACACGAGCGAGCTGGCGAACGACTACGGCAACCTCGCGTCACGCGTGGCCGCGATGGTCGGCAAGTACTTCGGCGGCACGCTGCCCGAGGCGACGGCGGCGGGCGAGGCCGAGAAGGCCGTCCAGGACGGCATGGCCAAGGCGGTGGCCGAGGCCGACCGCCGGATCGGCGACGAGGTGGACTTCCAGGGCGGCATCCTGGCGATCTTCGACTTCGTGAAACAGGTCAACGGCTACATCACCGAGCAGGAGCCCTGGAAGGTCGCGAAGGACGACTCTCCGGAGGGCAGGGCCCGCCTGGCGACGATCCTCTACACAGCCGCGGAGTCCCTCCGCGCGGTGGCGGTCCTGCTCAACCCGGTCATGCCGGAAACCTCGCAGCAGCTCTGGGACTCCCTCGGCGCGGACGCCGTCCTCGGCGCACTCCCCGACCAGCGGGTCACCGACGCCGCCACCTGGGGCCGGCTCCCGGCGGGCGCGACGATCACCAAGGGCGCGGTGCTCTTCCCCCGCCTGGAGGAGAAGCCGAGCGCGTAGTGCGCAGCACGTACGCGTCAGGCGCAGGGTCCCCCGGGTGCGGGCGCATGCCACCCGGGGGACCCTGCGTCCATGAAGTACAACAAGCTGGAGATCTGGGCCACGGGCGAGTGGCACGGCGTTCGGGGAGCCCGCCCTCTTGGGCGACCCTTCGGGGAGGCAGGTGACTTCACGTGTGGCCGCAGGCAAGCCACACACCCGATGCGGCAATCGCTCGAGACCGAGCTGAACAGGCTGCTGAAGGCGAATGACCCCATCGAGGTGGTCATGGAAGACGGACTGACGCTGTACTTCGCGCCCGGAACAGCGGGGCCGTTCCGCATGGCCGGCGGCGAGGACGAGGACGAGGAGTCCTGACAGCACGGGGCCACGGGGTTACGCCCACGTTCAGGACTCGATCGGCTCGATGGACTCGGGCTCGGCCAGCCACACGGTCGACTGACCCGTGCGGCGGGCGACGGTGTCGAAGTCCCGGTCGTGGTGGAGGAGAGTCAGGCCCGACAACTCGGCCGTGGCGGCCACGAGCAGGTCGACCGGTCCGGCCGAACGGTGCTCGCCGTTGTCGGTGAGCAGCTGCTGGACCTCGCGAGCGCGCTGATAGATGCCGTCGGGCATCAAGGTCCAGGCGAACAACCGTCGTAGGCGCTCCTGTTTGGCATCCCGGTCCTTTCCGGAACGGGCAGAGTAAAGGAGTTCCAGTTCGGTCAGGTCACAGAGCGCGACCAACCCGTTGGCGAGCACCTGCTGCCATCGCTCGTCATACTCATCGCTGCTGAGCAGGCGCACAACGGCCGAGGTGTCGATCAGATACGAGACGTCACTCACCGGCGGTAGTTCCTCTTGTCCAGAAGGATGTCGAAGTCACCTCGCGCTCCCATCTCCCGGAGCTCAGCCAGCGCTATGGCCCGGCTGCGCCGCTTGGCGACTTCCAGCAGCGCGGTGTTGACGGTGTCCTTCTTGGTCTTGGTGCCCAGCAGGACCTGGGCTTCCGCCAGAGCCTCGTCGTCAACCTCGATGAGCAGCTTCGACATGACAGACCTCCCGCTATAGACGCGTGACATGTTGAGTATATACGGCATCGCGAGGGTCCACTCGCAGCTACGATTTCAAGGTTCGCGAAGCAGCAGGAAACCAACCTGGGAGCAGCCCCCCGATGGCTCGACACCTCATCACCAGCGCCCTTCCGTACATCAACGGGATCAAGCACCTGGGCAACATGGTGGGGTCCATGCTCCCGGCGGACGTCTACTCCCGTTACCTCCGCCAGCGCGGCCACGACGTCCTCTACATCTGCGCGACGGACGAGCACGGCACCCCGGCCGAGCTGGCCGCGAAGGAGCAGGGCATCCCCGTGGCGGAGTTCTGCGCGCAGGCGCACGACGCGCAGAAGGCGGTGTACGACGGGTTCGCGCTGGCCTTCGACCACTTCGGGCGGAGTTCCTCCCCACAGAACATGGAGATCACCCAGCACTTCGCCCGCCGACTCAACGAGAACGGCTTCATCGAAGAGCGCGCGATCCGCCAGGTGTACAGCCCCACCGACGGCCGCTTCCTCCCGGACCGGTATGTCGAGGGCACCTGTCCCCACTGCGGCTACGACAAGGCGCGTGGCGACCAGTGCGAGAACTGCACCCGGGTGCTCGACCCGACCGACCTGATCAACCCCCGGTCCGCGATCTCCGGCTCCACCGACCTGGAGGTCCGGGAGACGAAGCATCTCTTCCTCCTCCAGTCGAAGCTCCAGCACGAGGTCGAGGAGTGGGTGACCGCCCACGAGGGCCAGTGGCCCCACCTCGCCTCCTCCATCGCCCGCAAGTGGCTCACCGAGGGCCTGCACGACCGCGCGATCACCCGTGACCTGGACTGGGGTGTCCCCGTCCCGGCGGACACCTGGCCGGAGCTGGCGGCGGAGGGCAAGGTCTTCTACGTCTGGTTCGACGCCCCGATCGAGTACATCGGCGCAACGAAGGAGTGGTCGGACGAGCAGCCGGAGACCAGGGACTGGAAGTCCTGGTGGTACGAGGCCGACGCGGGCGACAACCCGGTCCGCTACACGGAGTTCATGGCGAAGGACAACGTCCCGTTCCACACGGTGATGTTCCCGGCCACGGAACTCGGCGTCCGCGAACCGTGGAAGAAGGTCGACGTCGTCAAGGCCTTCAACTGGCTGACGTACTACGGCGGCAAGTTCTCCACGTCCCAGAAGCGGGGCGTCTTCACCGACCAGGCGCTGGCCATCCTCCCGGCCGACTACTGGCGCTACTTCCTGATCGCCAACGCCCCCGAGTCCGACGACTCCTCCTTCACCTGGGAGCACTTCACGGCCACGGTGAACAAGGACCTGGCGGACACCCTCGGCAACTTCGTCAACCGCGTCCTCTCCTTCTCGAAGAAGCGCTTCGGCGACGAGGTCCCGGCGGGCTCGGCGGCCGGCGAGGCGGAGGCGAGGCTGGGCGAGCAGATCGCCGAGCTGCTCGCGGAGTACGAGAACCAGCTGGAGGCGCTCCAGTTCCGCAAGGCGGCGGCAGCCCTGCGCGCACTGTGGTCGGCGGGCAACTCCTACCTGGAGGAGAAGGCTCCCTGGCTGGAGATCAAGACCGACCAGGACGGCGCGGCCCTGACCCTCCGTACGGCGATGAACCTCATCCACCTCTACTCGGTGGTCTCGGAACCCTTCATCCCGGCGACGTCGGCGACCATGCGCGCGGCGTTCGCGCTGCGGGACGACACGAAGACGTGGGTCACGGCCGACGAGGCGAAGTCGCTGTCCGCCGTCCCCGCGGGCACCGCCTTCACGGTCCCGCCGGTGCTGTTCGCGAAGCTGACGGACGAGGACCTGGCGACGTACAAGGAGCGCTTCGGCGGCGCACCCGAGTGACCCTGCCTCCGCCCCCGTGCCCGCGCCTTACGCGGTGACACCGAACCGCCCGCCAACTCCCAGGAGCTGACGGGCGGTTCCTTCGTTCGGGTCGTCGGCGCCCGAGTCGGCGTCGGCGCCCGGCGGACCGGATGCGAGCCCGAGGGCGCTGCGGGCGGCACTGACGTACTGGAGACCCTCCACAGCGGTCTGCCTCGCGAGCGCGTACTCGGCGGGCGTGCGGGCGGTGGCCAGTTGGCCACGGGCGGCGTGATGCCGTCCGGTCGCCTCGGCCAGCGCCCGCGCGGCGGCTTCGTCGGCCCCCGGCCGCAGACCGGCCAGACTCCCGCCGAGCCGCACCACCCACCGGTTGGCCTCGACCTCGGCGTCCAGCCCGGCCAAGCCGGACGCGACCATGTGCGTCCCCGCCTGCCTGCGCAGAAGGACGACGGAAGCCACCGCTCCGACGATCAGCAGCAGCGTGAGCGGAACGACGATTCCCATGACTTCCTCCAGCGAACAACGGGTGGCGAACAACGAGCGTGAGTGGAACGTGCCGTGAGGTGCGGTTACCCCACTGCGACAGTTCCCATCAAACGCCCCGCCACTGTGCCCTTCCGACGAGAAGTCTGTGTGCTCCCTGCGAACCGCCAGTGTGCGTACGGAGCTTCCCCGAACATGACGAAGGCCCGGAACCGGGGCGAGGGTTCCGGGCCGGCCCTTCGTGGGCCGTACGTCCGTCAGCTCGCCGTCTCCGACACCGACGCTGACGCTGACGCGCTCGGCTGCGTCGAGTCGCCCGTGCCGTCGTTGGTCGCGTCCGGGTCGACGCCCATCGTGATGGAGCCGATGACGCCCTTCGCGATGTTCTTCTTGTTGTACTTCAGCTTGAGCAGACCACCGGCGGTGCCGCTCTGGTCGTAGATCGTGTCCTCGGTGAGCGTCGTGCGCTCGGTCGTCGACGTCGAGTACGGCTCGACCGTGGCGGAGAGCAGCACCGACTCCTCGTCGAGGAAGAACTGGCCGGTGTGGCAGGTGGTGCCGCCCTCGTAGCCGGCGTCCGTCCAGGTGCCGTCCACGTGCACCTTCGTGTGGATGTGGACGGTGCGGCCCCGGTACCAGCCCGGGAAGACCGTCTTGAAGGTGACCCGGCCCTGCCGGTCGGTCTTCCAGGTGCCGCGCAGGTAGCGCTTGTCGTCGGTGGGCTCCTCGTGCACACCGCCACCGCCCGTGCCGCCGGAGGGGGCACCGGAGGGCGCGTCGGTCGGCGGCTCACCGGTCGGGGTGCCCGAGGGGGCGTCCGTCGGGGCGCCGCCACCGCCGCCGGTGGAGAGGCTCTCGTAGCCGGAGTAGAGACCCAGGGCGTCGCAGTGCCAGATGTCGACGGCCGCGTTCACGATCGGCTTGCACGACTCGGAATCGATCACCCGCAGGCTCAGGGTCAGCGGGATGCCTTCCTTGTCCTCGGTGATGTCCTGGCGGAGCTTGTCCGCGTCGATGTAGTACGGGCCCTCCGTGGTCTCCGAGGTGAGCGTGTAGCAGACCTCGGAGCTGCTGCCGGAGGCCTTGGGGGTGGGATTCTTCCTGCCCTTGCCCGTCTCACCCGCGAACGCGCCGGCCGCGAGTCCGCCCGCGACGCCCACCGCGGCGACCGCTCCGGCGCCGGTGACGACGACCTTCCGACGCGTCAGATCCTTTTTGTGCTTCGGCCCTTGAATCTCTGTCATGGTCGTGAAAACTAGGTAAGACGCCTGTCAGGACCATGGGAAAGGACTGTGCTTTCCTTTGCCTTTTTACGGACGCGAGAAAAAACGCGCGAAAGGGGCGGAAAACAGTTGTCCATTTCCCGCCCCAGACTCACGAATTAGGGAAGCCTAACCTTATTCAATTGCTGTCGTTCGTCTCGTCCGGTGCCACGCCCATCGTCAGCTCGGCGTGAACCCCGCGCCCGATGTCCCGCTTCTTGTACCGCAGCCACAGCAGCCCGCCCTCGGCCCCGTTGTCCGGGTAGATCCCGTCCTCGTCGAGGGTCGTACGGGGGGCCGTGTTCGTCGAGTACGGGTCCACCTCCGCCGAGAGAAGCACGGACTCCTCGTCGAAGAACAGCTGGCCCGTGTGGCAGGTGTGCCCGCCCTCGTAACCGGCGTCGGTCCAGGTGCCGTCCACGTGCACCTTGACGTGGATGTGCACGCAGCGGCCCCGGTACCAGCCCGGGAACACGGTCCGGAAGGTGACGTAGCCGTGCCGGTCCGTCTTCCACGTGCCGCGCAGATAGCGCTCGTCGTCGGTCGGCTCCTGGTGGCCACCGGGCCCGCCCGGACCGCCCGTCGGGGGCGGACCAGTGGGTACGCCCGTCGGCTCGCCGGACGGCGGGGTGCCGCCGCCACCGCCACTGCCGTTGCCCATGGCCTCGTAGCCGGAGTAGAGGCCGAGCGCCGAGCAGTGCCAGATGTCGACGGCCGCGTTCCGCACCGGGCGGCAGGTCTCGGCGTCGATCACCTTGAGCCGGAGGGTGAGGGGGATGCCCTCCTCGTCCTCGGTGACGTCCTGGCGGAGCTTGTCCGCGTCGATGTAGTACGGGCCCTCGGTCGTCTCCGTGGTCAGCACATAACAGGCCTCGGGTGTGCCGGAGGGGGTGCCCGACGGGGTGCCGGAGGGCAGGTTCCCGGGGCCGTGCACGCCCTTGCCCGCCGGTACTCCCTGCGCCGACGCGAGTCCGGCACCGAGGGCCACCGCCGTGGCCGTCACCGCCGTCGCGCCACCGGCGACGACGACTCTACGGCGCGTCAATTCCCGCTCTGCTGCTGTCTGTCGGGGGGTCTCAGTCATGACCCGGGAGATTATGAATCCAACCTGTCAAAGCCCTGTGATTCCTGAGGGTGACATAAGAATGGCCATGAAAATGGCTCGGAATCGCCGCCGATTCCGAGCCATTCACCGAAGGCCGCAAAGCCCCCTTTTTCAATTACCGATACTTCCGATAATTCCGGTACTTCCGATAATTTACTTCGGCTGGGGCTTGCGCACCGAAATGTGGAGCTCCCGAAGCCGAGCCTCCTCCAGCTCCGTCGGCGCGCCCATCATCAGGTCCTGGGCGTTGCCGTTGAGCGGGAACGCGATCGTCTCGCGGATGTTCGGCTCGTCGGCGAGGAGCATGACGATACGGTCGACGCCGGGCGCGATCCCGCCGTGCGGAGGGGCGCCGAAGCGGAACGCGCGGAGCATGCCGGCGAACTCGCGCTCGACCGTCTCTTCGTCATAGCCCGCGATCCCGAACGCCTTCAGCATGATGTCGGGCTCGTGGTTGCGGATCGCGCCGGAGGACAGCTCCGTACCGTTGCAGACGATGTCGTACTGCCAGGCCAGGATGTCCAGCGGGTCCTGGGTCTCCAGGGCCTCCATGCCGCCCTGGGGCATCGAGAACGGGTTGTGCGAGAAGTCGATCCTGCCCGTCTCCTCGTCCTTCTCGAACATCGGGAAGTCGACGATCCAGCAGAACCGGAACACGTTCTCCTCGAAGTGCCCGGCACGCTTGGCGGCCTCGACCCGCACCGCGCCCATGATCTTCGAGACCTCGTCGAACTCGCCCGCGCCGAAGAACACGGCGTGACCGGGGGCCAGCGAAAGCCGCTTGGTCAGCTCGGCGACGTTCTCCTCGGTGAGGAACTTCGCGATCGGTCCGGACAGCGAACCGTCCTCCGTGACCCGCACCCAGGCCAGGCCCTTCGCGCCCAGCGTGACGGCGAAGTCACCGAGCTGGTCGAAGAACTTCCGGGACTGACCGGCGACGTCCGGCACCGGCAGGGCCCGTACGTGCTTGCCGGCGAAGGCCTTGAACTCCGAGCCCGCGAAGACGTCGGTGATGTCGACCAGCTCCAGCTTGGCGCGCAGGTCCGGCTTGTCGGAGCCGTACTTCAGCATCGCCTCGCGGAACGGGATGCGCGGGAAGGGCGAGGTGACCTCGCGGCCCTTGCCGAACTCGGTGAACAGCTCGGTCATCAGCCGCTCGATCGGCTGGAACACGTCCTCCTGCTCGACGAAGCTCATCTCGACGTCGAGCTGGTAGAACTCGCCCGGCGAACGGTCCGCGCGCGCGTCCTCGTCACGGAAACAGGGCGCGATCTGGAAGTAGCGGTCGAACCCGGAGATCATCAGCAGCTGCTTGAACTGCTGCGGGGCCTGCGGCAGCGCGTAGAACCGGCCCGGGTTGAGGCGCGACGGCACGACGAAGTCGCGGGCGCCCTCCGGGGAGGTCGCCGTCAGGATCGGCGTGGCCATCTCGTTGAAGCCCAGCGCGGTCATCTTGTGCCGGATCGCCGAGATGACGGCCGTACGCAGCATGATGTTGCGGTGCATGCGCTCGCGACGCAGGTCCAGGAAGCGGTACTCCAGGCGCCGCTCCTCGTTGACCCCGTCCTCGGCGTTGATCGTGAAGGGCAGCGGCTGGGCGGCGCCGAGCAGCTCCACCTCGCCGACCTCGACCTCGACCTCGCCCGTGGGCAGCTCGGGGTTGATGTTCTCCGCGCCGCGCGAGACGACCTTGCCGTCGACGCGGACCGTCGACTCCTTGGAGACCTTGTCGAGGGCCTCGTAGGCGGGCGTGCCGGGGCGGGCGACGAGCTGCGTGATGCCGTAGTGATCGCGCAGGTCGATGAAGAGGATGCCGCCCAGGTCGCGCCGATTGTGCAGCCAGCCGCTCAGCCGGACGTCACTGCCGACGTCAGAGGCGCGGAGCTCGCCGCAGGTGTGGGACCTGTACCGATGCATCGTCGTTCATCCAGCCTTCGCGGATCGGGGATCAGGGATCGAGGTTTGGATGTTTCACGTGAAACATCCAAACCTCCGAAAGTACAGACCCAAGGGTACCGGCCGCCCCGAGACCGCTTCCCCGCAATTAGTTCGGGCGCGTAGCCTGTACCGCTCCTCGACAGGGTGCTCCGTACAGCTTGGGTGGCACGCTGCGATCACCTCTCCATAAAGTGGGTCAATGCGCACTGGTGAGCCCCTGCCCGCCGTGGGGGACGTCCTGGTCGCCCTCGCAACCGGCATGTGGCATTGGGACACAGCCACACAGCTGGTCACGCTCGACGCCGAGGCGGCCCGCCTGCTCGGCCTGCCCGCCGAGCCGACCACCCTCACGGAGGCCGCAACCCGGGCCCGCCTCCACCCGGTCGACTGGAACGAGATCGTCGGCGTCATCCAGCTCGCCGTCGCCGAGGACAGCATCGCCGAGGTCCGGGTCCGCGTCATGGACGAGCAGGGCCGGGTGATCCGTACCGCACGCAGCCGCGCAAAGCCGACCTTCGACACCGATCGCAAGGCCTACGACGTCATGGGCACCCTCCAGGAGGTCACCGAGCCCTCGCCGGGCATCGCCGCCCGCACCCCGGTCACCGGTGACTGGCGCCGCTCGCGGGAGGCGTTTCTGCTGGACGCGGGCCGGGCACTGGCCGAGGCGCGGTCCACGGAGGAGGTGCTGCGGGTCGCGGCCGGCCTGTCGATGCCGGGCTTCTCACCGGACGGCCTCGCCGTCTTCGGCGTCCAGGGCGACCGCCTCACCGTCATCGGGCATCACGGCCAGCGCCCCGGAGACGAGCGTCCCTTCTCCCACATGCCCCTGGAGACCGACTACCCGGCCGCCGAGGTGGTCCGCACCGGCCGCGCCGTCTACCTCTCCTCCCCCGAGGCCTACAAGGCCCGCTACCCCACCGCCTGGCCGCTCGCCCAGGTATTCGACCGGCAGTCCTGGGCGTTCCTGCCGCTGACCGTCGCGGGCCGCACGATGGGCGCCTGGATGGCGGGCTTCGCCTACCCGGTCAGCTTCATCCCCGACGAACGCTCGGTCCTGACGACGGTCGCCCGCATGCTCGCCCAGGCCCTCTCCCGGGCGGGCGTCGCCGAGTCGGAACGCGAACTGACCGACGGCCTGCAACGCTCGATGCTGCCGACCCTCGGCCCCGAGATACCCGGCATGGAGGTCGCCGCCCGCTACATACCGACCGGCGGCGGCCTCCAGGTCGGCGGCGACTGGTACGACATGATCCCGCTGCCCGGCGGCGGACGCTTCGCCCTGGTCATAGGCGACGTCCAGGGCCACGACGTCCGCGCCGCCGGCCTGATGGGCCAGCTCCGCATAGCGCTGCGCGCCTACGCCTCCGAGGGCCACCGCCCCGACGCAGTCCTCTCCCGCGCCTCCCGCTTCCTGCACGGCATCACCGACTCCGCGAACAGCACGGTCACCGGCGACCTGCGCTTCGCGACCTGCCTGTACGTAGAGGTCGACCCCGCGACCGGCGTCCTGGAGATCGCCCGCGCAGGCCACCCTGACCCGGCGATCCGCATGGCGGACGGCACGGTACTGACCCGCCCGACCGCCGGCGGCCTGCCCCTGGGCATCGACCCGGACGCCGACTACCCCACCACCCTCCTCGCCCTCGAACCCGGCGAGACCATGCTCCTGTGCACCGACGGCCTGATCGAGACCGGCGGCCACGACCTGGACACCGGCTGGCTGCGCATCCGGGTGACCCTGGAGGAACACAAGGGAGACATCGAGAGCGCCGGCCTGGAGCACCTGGCCGACGCCCTCGTCCAGGCAGTGCACGGCCCGTTCTCCCACCACACCACCGGCCCGCTGGCCGACCGCCGCGAGGACGACATAGCGCTGCTGCTCCTGAGCCGCCCCGGCGACTGCGCCACCGACGGAGCCCAGCCACCGACACCACGCCCCACCGTCCGGCGCACCATGCTGACGATCGCCCAGGCGGAACCCGAGCGCGTCGCCGTCGCCCGCCAGCAACTCCGCGAACAGCTCCACGACTGGCCCTGTCCCGACCAGGTCGACTCGGCGGTCCTCCTGATCTCCGAGACGACCACCAACGTCCTGGTCCACACCGACGCCGACGCCCTGGTCGTCGCCGAGGTCACGGGCGAACCCGGCGCACGCCGTATCCGCGTCGAGGTGACGGACGTGAGCGACGACCTCCCGCACAAACGCCGCCCGGGCGAACTGGCCTCGTCGGGCCGGGGCCTGATCCTGATCGAGATGCTCGCGGACGCGTGGGGGGTCGACCCGCGGGGCGAGGGCAAGAGCATCTGGTTCGAACTGTACGAGAGGGACCCCGAGAAGGAGGAGAAGGAGAGCGAGATGAAGAGGGCTGCGGAGAAAGAGGCGGACAAAGAGGCGGAGCAAGAGGTGTAGGACGAAAGGGTGCCCCGGGCGCCAGGAAAAGCAGATGATACGACCATGGCCGTCACGCGCACCGCCCGCAGAACCGCCCCCGGGACCACACACACCACCGCTCCCGTCCCCGGCCCCACCGGCCACCCCCTGCTGGGCTCGGCCCTCGACCTCCGCAGGGACCCGCTCGCCACCTTCGTCCGCGCCCAGCGGGAGCACGGCGACGTGGTCCGCGTAACGGCCGGCCCGCCCGGTCTCCGTACGGTCATGTACTGCGTCTTCTCCCCCGAGGGCGCCCAGCAGGTCCTGGCCACCCAGGCCGCCAACTTCCGCAAGGACAACGCCTTCTACGAGGAGATACGCCAGACCGGCGGCAACGGCCTCCTGACCAGCCAGGACGACGACTATCTCCGCCAACGCCGCCTGATCCAGCCCCTGTTCACGAAGAAGCGCGTCGACGGTTACGCCGCGACGATCACCCGCGAGGCCGAGGCGACGGCGGAACGCTGGCGGAACAGACCCGACGTGGACGTCGTACGGGAGATGGACCGGCTGGCGCTGCGCACCGTCGCCCGCGTCCTGTTCGGCGCGGATGTCGAGGCCGCGGTGGACGTCATCCACGCCAACTTCCCGGTGGTCAGCGCGTACATCACGGCGCGCGCCTACTCACCGCTCAGGGTCCCGCGCACCTGGCCCACCCCGTCCAACAGACGTGCGGAGACGGCGACACGGGCGGTCTACGAGGTCTGCGACAGGATGATCGCGGCGCGCCGGAGCAAGGGGAGCGAAGCGGCCGACGAGGCCGCCCAGGACCTGCTCTCCCTCCTCTCCCAGGCGCAGAACGAGGAGGACGGCAGCCTCGACGCCACCGAACTCCGCGACCAGGTCCTGGTGTTCCTCCTGGCGGGCCACGAAACAACGGCGACGTCACTGGCCTTCGCCCTCCACCTCCTGGGCCGCCACCCCGAGATCAGGGCCCGGGCCCAGCAGGAGATCGACGCGCTGCCGTCGGAGGAGCCGTACACGGCGGCGACCATGGACCAACTCCCGTACCTGACCAGGGTCCTGAAAGAGACGATGCGCCTGTATCCGGCCGCTCCGCTGATGGGCAGGCGGGCGGTGGCGGAGACGGAGATCGACGGCCACGTCATCCCGGCGGGCGCGGACATCCTGATCTCACCCTGGGTCACCCACCGCCACCCGGCCCACTGGGACAACCCCGACCACTTCGACCCGGACCGCTTCACCCCCGACCAGGAGACCGCCCGCCACCGCTACGCGTGGCTCCCCTTCGGCGGCGGCCCCCGCGCGTGCATCGGCCGCCACTTCTCGATGCTGGAGTCGGTCCTGGCCCTGGCGGTACTGCTGCGCGAGTACGACATCGAGGCACCGGACACGGACATCCCGGTGACGGCGGCGGTGACATTGCAGGCAGTGGGGGAGGCCCGGGTGGGGCTGCGGGCGCGCAGGCGGTGACGCGCCGCAGAATCGATGCTTCTATCCCTCTAAAGGATGAACAAGCTTGCTATAGACGTATGTTGGTCCACCGTCTGCCTACTTTCCGAGGCGGAGGTGATGCTCGATGTACGAGCAGAACAACAACACGCCGTCGGACGAGTCGACGGCACAGCGGCAGGACGCGATCGACATCAGCGACTTCGTGTTCGCGGCCACGGGGTCGCGGGTGCGGAGGCTGACGATGCCGGACGGGGAACACTGGTTCCCGGCTGCGGATGTGGCCGGCGAGCTTGGCTACGCAAACACGCGGGATGCCCTGCGCCACGGCGTCGCCCAAGAGCACACAACATCGCTGGCCGAACTTGCACCAACCGTCGACAGGACCGACGGTTCGCGCAAGATTGCAGGTCACGGGCTGAAGAAGCACATGAAGATGGTGAATCTTCGCGGGCTCATCCAGCTCGTCAACGGCTGCACGAAGCCGGAATCACAGCCCTTCAAGGCCTGGGTCTCCGAGGTCATCGCCACCCTGCAACGCAACGGTTCCTACTCCCTCGAACCGGCCCCCGTACAGCCCGCCCCCACCGGCGGCACCGCCTACCTCATGCCCCAGCAGGTCACCGACGCGATCGTGCGCCTCGAAGAGCGAAACATGCAGATGGACGAGGCCCTGGCAGCCTTCGCGGGAGAGCGGAACGACCTGCTGCGCCAGATCGGCCACAGCCAGCTCATGATGGCCGACGCGCTGCGGGACATCGCCCAGTCCCTCAAGCACTCCGCCACGAACCGCCCCCACCCCACCCCTGTACCGGAGTTGACGCCCCAGCAGCTCCTCGCCACCTGGAAGGCGAAGAACCTGGTCGTCACCGACGACATCCACGCCGTGGCGGCCTACCTGGCCCCGGCGCTCGTGCACGGTGAGGCCAGTTACCGCCTGGAGGAGATCGCCACTCGCACCGGGCTGCCGCACGACCGTGTCCACGACTGCGTGCGGATGCTGCTCAAGCGGGGCTGCGTCCGCCAGATCGGATGCGCTCCGGATGGCGCACCGATCTACGTGCTGCCGTAACCGAACCCGGCGAAACAGACAGGCCCGAAGCCGCAAAACAGAGTTGCGGCTTCGGGCCTTTTCGTACCGTACCGGACCGCACAGCCCGGCCGCCGGAGAACCACATCCCGCCCTCGGACGGAAGTTGACGGAGAAGCCATGAGCGCCGAACTGCCCTGGCGCAAGTCCAGCCACAGCGGCGACTTCGAGGACGCCTGCGTGGAAGTCGCCCCCTGCCGCCTGGCCATCCACGTCCGCGACTCGAAGCTCGGCACTCGGAGCCCTCGGTTCGCGGTCCCCCCGGACGCCTGGAACGCCTTCATCACGTACGCCGCAGGAACTTGAGCTTCGAGCTCCGGAACCCGAGCCTCTTTTGTGGTTCCTCGCCCACCTGCCCACCTGCCCACCTGAGGCAGAGCGGAACAAACGAAAGCCCCGCCCGGATCATCGGATCGGGCAGGGCTGTCGCGTACCTGCTAGCTGCTGGTCGGGCTGCCTGGACTTCTCAGGAAACCTACTGACCGCCCTCGGACATTCCGTGCACCGCCGGGACAGTCCCCAGGCGGCCCTTCTGGAAGTCCTCGAAGGCCTGCTCGAGCTCGGCCCTCGTGTTCATCACGAACGGGCCGTAGTGGGCCATCGGCTCACGGATCGGCTGTCCGCCGAGGAGTACGACCTCCAGGTCCGGGGAGTTCGCGTCCTGCTCCTCGTCCGCGCGGACCGTCAGGGACGAGCCCGCCCCGAAGACCGCCGTCTGGCCCTTGTGGACCGGGCGCCGGTCCGCGCCGACACTGCCGCGGCCCGCGAGGACGTACGCCAGTCCGTTGAAGTCCTCGCGCCAGGGGAGAGTGACCTCCGCGCCCGGGGCCAGCGTGGCGTGGACCAGGCTGATCGGGGTGTGGGTGATACCGGGGCCCTCGTGACCGTCCAGCTCACCGGCGATGACGCGCAGGAGCGCGCCGCCGTCGTGGGACGTGAGGAGCTGGACCTGGCCACCGCGGATGTCCTGGTAGCGCGGGGCCATCATCTTGTCCTTGGCCGGGAGGTTCACCCACAGCTGGATGCCGTGGAAGAGGCCGCCGGACATGACCAGGGATTCCGGGGGAGCCTCGATGTGGAGGAGGCCCGAGCCGGCCGTCATCCACTGGGTGTCCCCGTTGGTGATGGTGCCGCCGCCACCCTGCGAGTCCTGGTGGTCGAAGATCCCGTCCATGATGTAGGTGACGGTCTCGAAGCCACGGTGGGGGTGCCAGGGGGTGCCCTTGGGCTCGCCCGGCGCGTACTCCACCTCACCCATCTGGTCCATCATGATGAACGGGTCGAGGTGCTTGTAGGCGATCCCGGCGAACGCCCGGCGCACCGGGAATCCCTCGCCCTCGAAACCGCTCGGCGCGGTCGTCACGGTGAGCACGGGGCGTGCCACGGCGTCGGCCGGAGCGGCCACACGGGGCAGGGTCAGCGGGTTCTCGACGGTCACTGCAGGCATGTCGGGACCTCCTTGTGCGGCCAGTTTAGTTGATTATTGAACTTCCTGCTACCCCTAACAGAGGAGGCCCGGAGGGCATTCCCTCCGGGCCTTCTCAACCGACCGGGGGTCGGCTGGGCTGGTACTTGCAGGACTAGTTGCTGAAGTACAGGTACTTCCAGGATCCGTACGTCGTCGAGTTCACGTTGTCACCGGAGGCACCGTCGACGTAGGACGACCGCACCCGGGCCCGGATGCCCGACTCGCCGGGCGCCACGAGCTCGACCGCCGACTTGCCGTTCGTACCGATCCCGAAGTACTGGGGCTCGGCGTCGTACCACGTGCCCTCGAAGTAGACCTGAAGGTCGAAGCGCTGCTCGCGGCCCGGGTAGTAGGGCATCGAGGTCGTCAGCACCGGGTTGGTGTTCTTGTGGAACCAGTAGTACGAGGTCGAGCCGATCTTGCCCGTCTTGTAGTGCCGGGACACGGCCGTGGAGATCCGCACGTGCGCGTACGACGTGACCTTGGCCGTCTTCGGCGCGAAGCGGGCGTCACCCTTGTAGACCGCGGTGACGGTCGTGTCGCGGGTCATGTCCACGGTCACCGCGAGGTCACCGGCGGAGTTGACCTTGGCCGACCTGATCAGCTTGTTCGGCTTGTCCGTGCCGTGCGGGTCCACCCAGATCTCGACCGTACGGTTCTTGTACGTCCTGCCCAGGTGCGCGGTGAACCTGACGTCGGTGCCGTAGTTGTAGAGCTTCTTGTTGTTGTTCAGCGTCAGCGTCGGTGCCGTGCGGGTGACCGCGACCTTGTCGGAGACGCTGACCGGAGTGTGCGCGGCGTCGCCCGCGTACGCCACCTTGTAGGTGACCGTGCCACCGGCCGGCGGGGTGTCCGTGAACGAGTACGTGCCGTTCGACTTCACCGCGACCGACGGCAGCGCCCTGCCGTTCGGGGCCTCCAGGTCGGTACGGGTGACCTTCAGCTTGACGCCGGCCGGCAGCGCGACCGTCGCCGACAGCTTGCCGGAGACCGTGAGCTTCTTGGCGCGGGTGGCCTTCGACGGAGCGTTCACCGTCAGGGTCGGGACGTTCTTCGTCGGGTCGGTGAGCGCCTTGAGGGTGTAGCCGCTGCCGGTACCGACCACGGCGAAGATCCGCGAGGAGTCGGGTGCCCAGGCCAGGTCGGCGGTGCCGTACGTACCGGTCGGGTATGCACGGAGCGGCCTCGTGGCGTTCGGCCGGTAGACGGCCACCTTGGTACCGGTGACCTGGGCGATCAGGCCGTTCGGGGCGATGTCGGCGCTCTGGCCGCCCGGGTAGGCGCCCGCCTTGGTGAACGAACCGTTCGCGTAGGCGTCCCGGTCCGTGCCGTTGACCAGTACCTGCGCGGCGCCGGGGACGAGGTCGACGTCGCCGATGCCCTGGTTGAGCGTGTAGTCGCCGTTGTGCCAGGCGGTCAGCCGGGGCGTCGCTCCGGAGACGTCGACGACGGCCATGGAGGACGTGGACAGGCCGGTCTCACCGACGGCCAGCAGACCTGGCGCCGACGCGCTCGCGTCGAGGAGCCCCTGGCCCCAGATGCCGAGGTTGTTGCCTGCGGGGAACTGTTCCATCGACACCGGGCCGGCCTCGGCCACGGCCGCCCGAGCCGCGGCGGACGAGTCGGAGGAGCCGGACGGGTCGGACGAGGAGTCGGCCGAGGTCTCCGGGGACGGGGTGGGGGACGTGGGCTCGGCCGAGGGGTCGGGCGACGGCTCCGTCGTCGGCTCCACGGACGGCTCGGTGGACGGCTCCGCGGACGGCTCCGTGCTCGGGTCGTCGGACGGGTCCGGTGCGGGCGACGTCGGCGCCTCGGTCGGCGGCGACGTCGGCTCTACGGACGTCGAGGTCGGCGTCGGTGTCGGGGCCGGAGTGTCGGTCCAGTTCGGGTCGACCGAGCCCAGGTTCCCGTCCCACTGGTCGCCGTAGCTGAACCAGAGCTTGCCGCCGGTGAAGGCGAGGTATCCCGGTCCGGTGTCGGTGGGAACCGAGTAGCGGGCCTTGATGAGCAGGGTGGCCGGGTCGAGAGCCACGATCTGGTGCCGCGCGGGCAGGGACGCGTACAGGGTGCGTCCGTCGTCGGACAGTGCCAGGTCGGCGACCGAGCCGAAGCCGCCGACGGTGGCGACGACGGTGCCCGAGTAATTCGCCGCCACCACACGGCCGTTGCCGCTGTCGCCGACGAATACCCGCTTGAGGGTCGCGTCAGCGACGATGCCGCCGGGTGACTGCACGGTGGCGACGGCGGCCGAGGCCGAACCGGTCGTGGCAACGCTCAGTGCCACCGAACTGAAGAGAACCGCGAGCGCGGTCGCGGTCGAAGTGCTGCGCATACGCACAGTAATGAACCCCCCACAAGGAACCCGGATCACCGGGAGCTGAGAGCGCCGCGCGACACCCAGACGCGACCGCCCGAAGCGGTGGCCAGTGGGGCGCGGCTGCCAAAAGGAACCCTATGGCATGCCTGTGACAATCACGGAGGGGTTTTCCGGCAGCGAAGACAACGATTTCGGCGCGGGGAAAGGGATTTCCGGCGGGCGGTATCCGGAGGGGGAGCGGAGGAAACGGGAGGAACGGCTGTCAGCCGTACATCCTGCGCATCGCGAACTCCACCATCTGCTCGACCGCCTTCGCGTCGAACACCATGCGGTGCTCGCCCTCCATGTCCACGACGAAGCCGTAGCCCGTGGGCAGCAGGTCGATGACTTCGGCGCCGGTGATCACGAAGTACTTGGACTCCTTGCCGGCGTAGCGGCGCAGTTCCTTCAGCGAGGTGAACATCGGGATCACCGGCTGCTGGGTGTTGTGCAGCGCCAGGAACCCGGGGTTGTCGCCGCGCGGGCAGTACACCTTCGACGTGGCGAAGACCTGCTGGAAGTCCTCGGCCGAGAGCGAGCCCGTCGTGAAGGCGCGCACCGCGTCCGCGAGGGACGGCGGGGACGGCTCGGGGTACAGCGGCTGCTGCTGCCCGTACCCGCCCGGCATCTGCTGCTGCGGCTGGGCGTACTGCTGCTGCGCTCCGGCGTTCTGGTCATAGCCGTACATGGCGCAAGAGTACCGAGACCGCGGCGGAGTGGGGGCGGCCCGGTCCCCTGCTCGCGGCCGGCGCGACCGGCCCGCCCCCTGAGGAGTCCATGGGCGCGGCCCTGTTTGCCACCGCGGGCGCTCATACTGTCAACTTCAACAAAGTTTCGATCAGGCAGCGGCAAAGCCCGCGCAGTCCCCGGCGGGCACAGGCAGAGGGAGACGGCCATGAGCGGACATGGGCATCATGACCACGCAGACCACGCGGACGACGGGGTCCACGAGCACGACAGAGGCCTCTCCTACGACCTTCCCGTCCTCGCCCGCCGCCGGATGATCCGCCTGCTGGCCGGCGCGGGCCTGGTGCCGCTCGTGGGCTGTACCGCCGACGACTCCACGTCCACCTCCGCCTCCTCCGCCCCCTCGTCCAGCGGCACGGCCTCCTCGTCCTCGTCCTCGTCCGCCGAGTGCGCGACCATCCCGGAGGAGACCGCCGGCCCCTATCCGGGCGACGGTTCGAACGGGGTGAACGTGCTCAAGGAGAGCGGAGTCGTCCGCAGCGACATCAGGTCCAGTTTCGGGAACTCGGCGGGGGGCAGGGCCGAGGGCGTGCCGCTCACGGTCACGCTCACCGTCGTCGACGCGGCCTCCGGCTGCGGAACCCCCAAGGTGGGCGCCGCCGTCTACCTGTGGCAGTGCGACCGCGCGGGCGACTACTCCCTCTATACGGAGGGAGTGACCGACGAGAACTACCTCCGGGGCGTCCAGGAGACGGACGACAAGGGGCAGGTCACCTTCACGAGTATCTTCCCGGGCTGCTACCCGGGCCGCTGGCCGCACATCCACTTCGAGGTCTACGGCGGCCTGGAGGACGCGACCGCGGCCACGTCGGTGACGAACACCTCGCAGCTGGCGTTCCCGAAGGACGTCTGCGACACGGTGTACGCGACGGACGGCTACAGCCGGAGCGTGGACAACCTCGGTCAGCTCTCCCTGAAGACCGACATGGTCTTCAGCGACGGCTACGGCCAGCAGATGGCGACCGTGGAAGGCAGCGTGGACAAGGGATACACGGCCACCCTCACCATTCCGGTCTAGACCATTCGCGGGCCGTTCGCATGACTTCGGGCGCGTAACGCATCACATGTGACCGGTTGGGGTTGCGTCTTATTACCGGCGGGTAGCATCATCGTGGCAAGGTAGCTACCAGTCGGTATGAATTAGGCGCGAGGAGCCAGTGCCTCGCCGATCTCTCTACGGAGCAGTCGCCATGGGGCACTACAAGTCGAATCTCCGCGACATCGAGTTCAACCTCTTCGAGGTCCTCGGGCGCGACAAGCTGTACGGCACCGGTCCGTTCGCGGAGATGGACACGGACACCGCCAGGAGCATCCTCGGGGAGATGACGCGCCTCGCGGAGAACGAGCTGGCGGAGTCCTTCACGGACGGCGACCGCACCCCGCCGGTCTTCGACCCCGAGACGAACACCGCGCCCGTACCGGCGTCCTTCAAGAAGAGCTACAAGGCCTTCATGGACTCGGAGTACTGGCGTCTCGGCCTGCCCGAGGAGATCGGCGGCACCACCGCCCCCCGCTCCCTGATCTGGGCGTACGCGGAGCTGCTGCTCGGCTCGAACCCGGCCGTGTGGATGTACGCCTCCGGCCCGGCGTTCGCCGGCATCCTCTTCGACGAGGGCAACGACGTACAGAAGAAGATCGCCCAGATCGCGGTCGACAGGACCTGGGGCTCGACGATGGTCCTCACCGAGCCGGACGCCGGCTCGGACGTGGGCGCCGGCCGCACCAAGGCGGTTCAGCAGGAGGACGGCTCCTGGCACATCGAGGGCGTGAAGCGGTTCATCACCTCCGGTGAGCACGACATGGAGGAGAACATCCTCCACTACGTCCTCGCGCGGCCGGAGGGCCACGGCCCCGGCACCAAGGGCCTGTCCCTCTTCCTCGTACCGAAGTTCCTCTTCGACTTCGAGACCGGCGAGCTGGGCGAGCGCAACGGCGTGTACGCGACGAACGTCGAGCACAAGATGGGCCTCAAGGCCTCCAACACCTGCGAGATGACCTTCGGCGACCGGCACCCGGCCAAGGGCTGGCTGATCGGTGACAAGCACGACGGCATCCGCCAGATGTTCCGGATCATCGAGTTCGCCCGGATGATGGTCGGCACGAAGGCCATCTCGACGCTGTCGACCGGCTACCTCAACGCCCTGGAGTACGCCAAGGAGCGCGTCCAGGGCCCGGACCTCGCCAACTTCATGGACAAGACGGCGCCCAAGGTCACCATCACGCACCACCCGGACGTCCGCCGCTCGCTGATCACGCAGAAGGCGTACGCCGAGGGCATGCGCGCGCTGGTGCTGCACACCGCGGCCGTGCAGGACGACATCCAGGTCAAGGAGGCGGCCGGCGAGGACACCGCCGCCCTGGAGGCCATGAACGACCTCCTGCTCCCGATCGTGAAGGGCTACGGCTCCGAGAAGGGCTACGAGCAGCTCGCCCAGTCGCTCCAGACCTTCGGCGGCTCCGGGTTCCTCCAGGAGTACCCGATCGAGCAGTACATCCGCGACGCCAAGATCGACACCCTGTACGAGGGCACGACCGCGATCCAGGGCCAGGACTTCTTCTTCCGGAAGATCGTCCGCAACCAGGGCGCGGCCCTCAACTCCCTTGCCGAGGACATCAAGAAGTTCCTCGCGCCGGGCACGGGCGGCGAGGACCTGGCGGTGGCGCGCGAGCAGCTCGCCAAGGCGGCCGTCGAGCTGGAGGCGATCGTCGGCCTGATGCTGACGGACCTCGCGGCGACCGAGCAGGACGTCAAGAACATCTACAAGGTGGGCCTCAACACCACGCGCCTGCTGATGGCTTCGGGCGACGTCGTCGTCGGCTACCTGCTCCTCAAGGGCGCCGCGGTCGCCGCCGAGAAGCTTCGTACGGCGTCGGCGAAGGACGTCCCGTTCTACACGGGCAAGATCGCGGCGGCGAAGTTCTTCGCGGCGAGCGTCCTCCCGGGCGTCACCGGCGCCCGCAAGCTCGCGGCGGGCGTGGACCTCGACCTGATGGAGCTGGACGAGGCGGCTTTCTGAGCCGGACGGACACCTACGACAGGCCAGGCACGGCGGCCCGCACCCGGATCAACTCCGGGGGCGGGCCGCCGTCCTGCTGAACCAGGACACATCCCCACGGTCCGTCCGCAGTCCGGAAACTGACTCACGGGCCAGTTGTCCGGCCTTCACATCCCCGTTACGAGAGCCCGCTCACCATCCCAGGGAGCGGGCGCTATTACGTCGTTAAGGTGAACCCCATGAGCGCACCCCACCGCTTCGACCGCGGCCACACCGACGACTTGATGTCCTTCCTGGCGGCGAGTCCGTCGCCGTACCACGCCGTGGCGAACACCGCCGAGCGGCTGGAGAAGGCCGGCTTCCGTCAGGTCGCCGAGACGGACGCCTGGGACGCGGAGACATCGGCGGCCTCCGCGGCGGGGAGCGGCGGCAAGTACGTGCTGCGCGGCGGCGCGATCGTGGCCTGGTACGTCCCTGAGGGAGCCGCGCCGCACACCCCCTTCCGGATCGTCGGCGCCCACACCGACTCCCCCAACCTGCGCGTCAAGCCGGTGCCGGACCTCGGTGGACACGGCTGGCGCCAGGTCGCCGTCGAGATCTACGGCGGACCGCTGCTCAACTCCTGGCTCGACCGCGACCTCGGTCTGGCGGGCCGCCTCGCTCTCCGGGACGGCACGTCGCGCCTGGTGAACATCGACCGGCCCCTCATGCGAGTCCCCCAGCTCGCCATCCACCTCGACCGGGCCGTGAACACCGACGGGCTGAAGCTCGACAAGCAGCGTCATATGCAGCCGATCTGGGGCATGTCGGACGATGTCCGCGAGGGCGACCTGATCGCCTTCCTCGAACAGGAGTCCGGACTCCCGGCGGGCGAGGTCACCGGCTGGGACCTGATGGTCCACTCCATCGAACCGCCCGCGTACCTGGGCCGCGACCGCGAACTCGTCGCCGGCCCGCGCATGGACAACCTCCTGTCCGTGCACGCCGCCACGGCGGCTCTCGCGTCCGTGGCGGCGAGCGCCGCCACCGGCGACGGGACGCTGCCGTACATCCCGGTCCTCGCGGCCTTCGACCACGAGGAGAACGGCTCGCAGAGCGACACGGGCGCGGACGGCCCGCTGCTCGGCGGCGTGCTGGAGCGTTCGGTGTTCGCGCGCGGAGGGTCGTACGAGGACAGGGCGAGGGCGTTCGCGGGCGCCGTCTGTCTCTCCTCCGACACGGGCCACGCCGTCCACCCCAACTACGCGGAGCGGCACGACCCGACGCACCACCCGCGTGTCAACGGCGGCCCGATCCTCAAGGTCAACGTCAACAACCGCTACGCCACGGACGGTTCGGGCCGCGCGGTCTGGGCGGCGGCCTGCGAGAAGGCCGGCGTCCCGTTCCAGAACTTCGTGTCCAACAACTCCATGCCCTGCGGCACGACGATCGGCCCGATCACCGCCGCGAGGCACGGCATCAAGACGGTCGACATCGGGGTGCCGATCCTGTCGATGCACAGTGCGCGGGAGTTGTGCGGCGCCGACGACCCGCACCTGCTCGCCAACGCGCTCGTGGCGTTCCTGGAAGGGTAGTTGGGCAGTGCAGTTGGGCAACCACGCATACCTGTCCCAGGTCCGGGCACCCGGAAACTCCGGAACAACCGGAACCTCCGGCGCGACCGGACCCGACAGGGAGGCAACACTCATGAGCCTCGGCGGATGCATCATCCTCATCGCCGTGGGAGCCATCCTCACCTTCGCCACCGACTGGGAGATGCAGGGTGTCAACCTCGACCTGGTCGGCGTCATCCTGATGATCGTCGGAGTGATCGGTGCCCTGGCCTTCCGCAGTGTGGCCCGGCGCAGGCGGGTAGTGATACCGCCCTCGACGACCGTGATCGACGACGACCGGTACCGGGGCTGAGCCAGAGCGGTCGTCCCGTGGCTCCTGTTCCTACAACAGGGCGTGCCCCGTCGTGACATCCACATGGCCGGGCACGTCGTCGTGCCGGTCGCCCACGCTGAGGGTGCCGGTGGGTTCGAGGACGAGGATCTCGGTGCGGCCCGGGGCGTACGGCTTGTGCTCCGTGCCGCGGGGGACGGTGAAGGCCGAGCCCTTCGGGAGCACGACCGTGCGCTCACCGGCCGGCTCCCGCAGGGCGATGTGCAGTTCACCGTCCAGGACCAGGAAGAACTCGTCGGTGCCCTCGTGCACATGCCAGACGTGCTCGCCCTCGACCTTCGCGACGCGTACGTCGTAGTCGTTGACGGTGGTGACGATGCGCGGGCTCCACACCGCGCTGAAGGAAGCCAGGGCGGCGGAGAGGGAGACGGGTTCGCCGCTCCCCTCGATGGACGTCGTCGTGGACGACCTGCTGGACCTGCCGATGGATGCCATGAGCCCATCGTCGGACGTGACCCGAGCACTCCACGAGTGCTAGAAATCGCGCATGCCGCAAGGATCCTCTCAACCTCGCCCACGACCTCACCGCGTCGCCGTGATCGTCGACGAGGGCACCAACCCGTTCGAGGTCGGTGTCGCGACCGAGCTGTTCGGGCTTCCGCGTCCCGAACTCGGCCTGCCGGGGCCGCTGTACGAGGTGACGGTGTGCGCACCGACCTCCGAGGTCCGGATGAACCACGGCTTCCTCACCCTCACCGGGATGGCCGGTCTGGACGCCGTGGACGAGGCCGACACCCTCGTCGTGCCGGGCCGCCCGGACAACGTCGTACCGCGCGGCGACGCCGTACTCGACGCGGTACGGCGCACCCACACGCGCGGGGCACGTGTCGTGAGCCTGTGCACGGGAAGCTTCGCGCTCGCGGAGGCAGGGCTGCTCGACGGCCGCCGGGCGACAACGCACTGGCTCTGGTCCGACACCTTCAGGCGGCTGCACCCCCGGGTCCTGCTGGAGCCCGACGTGCTGTTCACGGACGAGGGCGACATCCTGACCGCCGCGGGCAGTGCCGCCGCGCTCGATCTCGGGCTGCACATCTGGCGTACGGACCATGGCGCCGAGGTCGCCAACGCGGTCTCCCGGCGCCTGGTGTTCGCCGCCCACCGGGACGGCGGGCAACGCCAGTTCGTGGAGCGGCCGGTGCCCGCCGTCCCGGACGAGTCGCTGGGTCCGCTGCTTGCCTGGGCCCAGGAACGGCTGCCCGAACCGCTGACGGTGACCGGTCTGGCGGCCCGGGCGTCGGTCTCACCCGCCACGCTCCACCGCCGCTTCCAGGCCCAGCTCGGCACGACACCGCTGGCCTGGCTGACCGCGGAGCGGGTGACCCTCGCCCGCCGGCTCATCGAACGCGGGGAGGAACGCCTCGACGTGGTCGCGGCACGCAGCGGCCTCGGCACCGCGGCGAACCTGCGCTCCCGGCTCCGCCGCGAGACGGGTCTCAGCCCATCGGCCTACAGACGGCGTTTCGGACCCCTTCGCGGGGAAGCGGTGAGTACATGAGATTCCTCGTACGCGACCGGCTGCTCGGCTTCGGCGACGACTACTGGATCGAGGACCAGCACGGCAACAAGGTGTACCTGGTCGACGGCAAGGCGATGCGGCTGCGGGACACCTTCGAGCTGAAGGACACGCAGGGGCGGGTGCTGATCGACATCCACAAGAAGATGCTCGCCCTGCGGGACACGATGGTGATCGAACGGGACGGCGACCCGCTGGCGACGATCAGACGCAAACGCCTGTCACTGCTGCGCAACCACTACCGGGTGTCGTTGGTGGACGGCACGGAACTGGACGTCAGCGGAAAGATCCTGGACCGGGAGTTCGCGGTCGACTACGACGGCGAACTCCTCGCCCAGATCTCCCGCCGCTGGCTGCACATCCGGGAGACGTACGGGGTCGATGTCGTACGGGACGACGCGGATCCGGCGCTGCTGATCGCGGTGGCGGTCTGCGTGATCCACCTGGCGGAGAAGGAACGAACGGAGGACTGAGGCGAACCCAGCCCGTCCGGCGTCCAAAGGCAAGGCCCATTCACCCCGGGCCCTGTTTCCCACCCACCCGCCCCCGCCGTCATCTCAGCTCAGGCCCGGCATTTCAGCCCGTCCGGCGTTTGAGGACGAGGCCCCTTCAGGGCCGAAGCGGGGGTCTGGGGGCGCAGCCCCCAGGGACAGGATCGGGACGGGTAGGGGCGGCGGGGGCGAGAAACCCTCGGCCCCGCGTCGCATCAGTGGCGGCGCGGAACCGCCACCCCCAGCACCCTGTCCTTCAGCGCCGGGAACTGTTCCCGGGTCTCCCCCACCTTCGTGGGATCGAACTCGACCCGCAGAACCTCCTCGCCCCCACCCGCCTCCGCCAGCACCTCACCCCACGGATCGACCACGATCGAGTGCCCGGCCTGCGGAACTCCCGCATGCGTACCGGCCGTTCCACACGCGAGGACGTACGCCTGGTTCTCGACCGCCCGCGCCTGAGCCAGCAGCGTCCAGTGGGCGCGCCGCCGCTCCGGCCAGCCCGCCGAGATGACGATCGTCTCGGCACCCGCGTCGACAAGGCCGCGGAAGAGTTCGGGGAAACGGAGGTCGTAGCAGGTGGCGATGCCGACCGTGGTCCCGGGGAGGGAGACGGTCACCAGTTCCGTGCCCGCGCCCATCAGCACGGCCTCGCCCTTGTCGAAGCCGAAGCGGTGGATCTTGCGGTAGGCGGCGGCCAGGTCACCGGCGGGGGAGAAGACGAGGGAGGTGTTGTACAGCGGACCATCAGGGTCCCGTTCCGGGATCGACCCGGCGTGCAGCCACACGCCCGCGTCGCTCGCCGCCTTCGCCATCGCCTCGTACGTCGGACCGTCCAGCGCCTCGGCCTCGGTGGCGAACAGTTCGTACGCGAAAGCCCCGGTCGTCCACAGCTCGGGCAGTACGACGAGATCGGCTCCGGCCTCGTCCCGTACGAGGGAGGCCACGCGCCGCCTGCGCGATTCGACCGATTCGCCCTCTTCTACACCGATCTGGATGAGCGAGGCGCGCACACTACCACCGTCCTGACATTCGAGCCGTTCACACGGGCCTACGATCGTCACACGAAAGCACTGCCGGGGTGCCGCACAGCAGCGTAACTTAACGTTCCAAGACACCCGCTGACAGCTATCCCGCCCACACCTTCACACCAACCGAAAACGCCCCACCGACACCGATACCGACACTGATAGCGACACCGACACTGGTAGCACCGCCGACAACGCCGTCGACACCCGCCGTCATCCGCCGTCACCACTGCCCGCGTACCGACCGCCCGAGGGGTCCCGTTCCGTGAGTCTGCATCCCACTCTCCAGCCCTACGCCGACGCCTGGACCCACTCCATCGACGCGATATCCGAGCTGGTGTCACCGCTCGTGGAGGGTGAGTGGAACCGCCGGACGCCGTGCCCAGGCTGGTCGGTCCGTGACGTGGTCTCCCATGTCATCGGCATGGAGTGCGAGATGCTCGGCGACCCGCGCCCCATCCACACGCTCCCGCGCGACCTCTACCACGTCGCCAACGAGCAGCAGCGGTACACGGAGATGCAGGTCGACGTACGGCGGCACCACACGTCCCCCGAGATGACGTCCGAGCTGGAGTACACGGTCATCCGCCGCAACCGCCAGCTGCGCAACGAGTCACGGGAACCGGGGACGATGATCCGCGGCCTCTACGGCCGGGAGACCGCCCTCGTGGACCTCATGCGCAACCGGGCGTTCGACGTGTGGGTGCACGAACAGGACCTGCGTACCGCCGTCGGCCGACCCGGCAACCTGGACTCGCCCGGCGCGTACATCGCGCGGGACATGCTGCTCGGCGCGCTGCCGAAGGTCGTCGCCAAGGACGCGGGGGCGCCGCGCAGCTCGGCGATCGTCTTCGACGTGCACGGTCCCGTCGAGTTCCTGCGCACGATCCGCGTCGACATCAACGGCCGCGGCACCCTGGAAACGTCCCCGGCCCTCGGCCCCGCCGCCAGCTTCGCCCTCGACTGGGAGACCTACTTCCGCCTGGCCTGCGGCCGGGTGACCCCGGAAGCGGTCGCCGACCGCATCAAGACGGAGGGCGACCCGGGCCTCACGGGAGCGATCCTGCGCCACTTCGCGGTGACGCCGTAGCAGCACTTTTCAGCACCGGGTCGGCCAATCCCAGCCCATTTCAGCCCGTCCGGCGTTTGAGGACGAGGCCCCTTCAGGGCCGACAGCGGGGGCCTGGGGGCGGCAGCCCCCAGAGACGCCCACACCAACACCCCGCACCTACACCGGAACGTGCACTGTCGACACCCTGCTCACAACCAACCGCTCCGACTCCCGCAGAGCGGCCCGCTTCCGCAACCGCAGGATCTGGCTGACGCCAACCCCCTGCAACAGGAACACGAACGAGAACGCGACGGCGTAGTTGTCCCCGGTCGCGTCCAGCAGCACACCGACCGCGAACAGCGTCGTCATCGAGGCGACGAACCCGCCCATGTTGGTGATCCCCGAAGCCGTCCCCTGACGCTCGGGCGGATTCGCGGGCCGGGCGAAGTCGAACCCGAGCATCGAGGCGGGCCCGCAGGCACCCAGCACCGTGCACAGCAGCACCAGCAGCCACATCGGGGCGTGGTCGGCGCCGGCCACCGCCGGGTAGGCGAGCGTCACCGCCCACATCACCGCCGTGGCGCCCACCGTGCCCAGCGCCAGCGGCAGCCGCGCAGTGTGGTGCCGGGCGACGACCTGGCCGTACACCAGACCGATCACCATGTTCGACAGCACGACCAGGGTGAGCAACTCCCCAGCCGTCGCCCGGGTCAGCCCCTGTGCCTCGACGAGGAACGGCAGGCCCCACAGCAGCAGGAAAACCATCGCCGGGAACTGGGTGGTGAAGTGCACCCACAGTCCGAGCCGCGTCCCGGGCTCACGCCACGAGGCGGCGATCTGCCGGCGCACATACGCGGCTCCCTGGTGCGGGAACGGCTCCGGCTCGTGCCCCTCCGGGTGATCCCTGAGGAACACGAGCATCAGCACGAGCACGACCACGCCCGCGACCGCGCTGCCCGCGAAGGCCGCCGTCCACCCGACGCCGTGCAGCAGCCGGGCCAGGACCAGCGTCGAGACGAGGTTGCCCGCCATCCCGGCCAGCCCCGCGAGCTGGGCGATCATCGGCCCGCGCCGCGCCGGGAACCACCGGGACCCCAGCCGCAGCACGCTGATGAACGTCATCGCGTCACCGCAGCCGAGCAGCGCGCGGGAGGCGAGGGCCGTGCCGTACGAGGGGGAGAACGCGAAGCCCAGTTGCCCGGCCGTGAACAGCACCGCGCCGATGGCCAGCACTTTCTTCGTGCCGAGCCGGTCGACGAGCAGACCGACCGGTATCTGCATGCCCGCGTAGACGAGGAGCTGGAGGATCGAGAAGGTGGACAGGGCGGACGCGCCCACGTGGAAACGGTCGGCGGCGTCGAGCCCCGCCACCCCCAGTGACGTACGGAAGATGACGGCGACGAAGTAGACCGAGACGCCGACGGACCAGACGAGGACGGCACGGCGACCGCCGGGAGGATCGCCGGGCAGCGAACCGGAACCGGTGGCGGCAATGGGCCTGGAGCTCATCGGACCTCGCCCCGCGCCAGGTTGGAGAACCAGCTGACATGCCGGTGCACGATCGCGACCGCCGCCTCCGGGTCGCCCGAGCGCAGCGCGTCGAGGATCTCCTGGTGCTCGACGAGCGTCTTGGTGATGCGGTCGGGGTGGGCGTGCATGACGGCGACGCCCATCCTCAGCTGCCGGTCGCGCAGTTGGTCGTACAGCCGGGAGAGGATCTCGTTGCCTCCGCTGCGGACGATCTCGGCGTGGAAGCAGCGGTCGGTCACGGCGGCGCCCGCGAGGTCACCGGCGGCGGCCTGCTCTCGCTGCCGTTCGAGCAGTTCGGTGAGCCGGGCGAGGAGCCGGGGCGAGGCGGGCACCGCCTTGCGGACGGTGTGCTCCTCGACCAGTTGCCGGGTCTCGACGACGTCCGCGATCTCCTGCGCGGAGACGGGCAGGACGAGCGCGCCCTTCTTCGGGTAGAGCTTGATCAGCCCCTCGGCCTCCAGACGCAGCAGCGCCTCGCGCACCGGCGTGCGGGACACCCCGACGGCCTCGGCCAGTTCGCCTTCGGTGAGCAGGGTCCCGCCCTCGTAACGGCGGTCCAGGACACCCTCTTTGACGTGGGCGTAGACGCGTTCGGCGGCGGGAGGTTGCTTCACGTGCTGCACGGCCAGGCTGGTCATGCCCACAGCATAGATACATCACGTACGCATGAGGGCGGCCGTCCGCCATATGGACCGACCTCGCGGACCGATCCCCGTTCGGGGCGTGACTCAGCGCGCGGACAACAGTTCAACTTCCGGAAGGGACGCGGGAACCACGCACATCTGTACGACGTCTCTTGGAAAGGGAAAATCGGGGAACCCGCCTCAGCACGCGCACAACCTACTGTGCTAGTTACGAGTCACAAGAGAGCGGCGTTCCGGCTATTGGGCCAACTCGGCCGCCCTCCAGGGACATTCGGACGATCCAGACGTAATCGGGGTATTGAAGTTGATAACCGGCATCCAGGGCACCCGCTTTCGTAGAGCCGTAGCTGTGGTGGTCACCACCGGCACCGTACTCGCGACCGGAGCGCTCACCGCGGCGCCCGCTCAGGCAGCTCCCGCCGTTCCGACGATCGTCGCCAAGGGCGGCTATCTGATGAACAACGCCAACGGTACGAAGCTGTACGGCAAGGCTGAGAACACCAAGCTGTCCACCGGTTCCACCACGAAGATAATGACGGCGAAGGTCGTGCTGTCATCGGCGAACCTGAACCTCAACGCCAAGGTCACGATCCAGAAGGCGTACAGCGACTACATCGTCGCCAACACCGCCTCCTCGGCCGGCCTGATCGTCGGCGACAAGGTCACCGTCCGCCAGCTGCTGTACGGGCTCATGCTGCCGTCGGGCTGCGACGCCGCCTACGCGCTCGCGGACAAGTTCGGCACCGGTACGACGCGTGCCGCCCGGGTGAAGTCGTTCATCGGCAAGATGAACAGCACGGCCCGGACCCTCGGCATGACGAACACCAAGTTCGACAGCTTCGACGGCATCGGCAACGGCGCGAACTACTCGACGCCGAAGGACCTGACGAAGCTCGCCAGCAACGCCATGAAGAGCGGCGCCTTCCGCGCGGTCGTGGCGAAGCAGAACTTCAAGGAGAAGGTCACCACCAAGTCCGGCGGCACCCGCTGGATGACGTGGGAGAACACCAACAAGCCGCTGCTGTCCGGCTACGCCGGCACCATCGGCATCAAGACCGGCTCGGGCCCGCAGGCCAAGTACTGCCTGGTCTTCGCCGCGACCCGCAACGGCAAGACGGTCATCGGCACGGTTCTCGCCTCCACCTCGGTCGCCAACCGCACGGCGGACGCGAAGAAGCTGATGAACTACGGCTTCGCACGCCTGGGCTGACATCCAGTAGCTGAAAATTGGGGGCCTGCCGCGCTCGGCGCGGCAGGCCCCCAATTTTTGTGGCCGTTTTCTATGCCCAGGTGATGAGCTTCTTCGGCTGTTCCAGGATCGCCGCCACGTCCGCCAGCACCTTGGAGCCCAGCTCCCCGTCCACCAGCCGGTGGTCGAAGGAGAGGGCCAGGGTCGTCACCTGGCGGGGCTTTACCTTGCCCTTGTGGACCCACGGCTTGAGCTTTATCGAGCCGACCGCGAGGATCGCGGCCTCGCCGGGAGGCAGGATCGGCGTGCCCGTGTCGACACCGAAGACGCCGACGTTCGTGATCGTCACCGTGCCGCCCTGCATGGCCGCCGGCGAGGTCCGGCCCTCCCGCGCCGTGGACACCAACTCACCGAGCTCCTCCGCCAGTTGCGGGAGCGTCTTGTCGTGGGCGTCCTTGATGTTCGGGACGATCAGGCCACGCGGGGTGGCCGCCGCGATGCCCAGGTTGACGTAGTGCTTGAGCACGATCTCCTGGTTCGCCTCGTCCCAGGACGCGTTGATGTCCGGATGGCGCTTGATCGCGACCAGCAGGGCCTTGGCGATCAGGAGCAGCGGGTTCACCCGCAGACCCGCCAACCCGTACGAGTCGGGGGCCCCCTTGAGCTCCTCCACCAGCTTCAGCGTCCGCGTCACATCCACCGTCACGAACTCCGTGACATGCGGCGCCGTGAACGCCGAGCCGATCATCGCCGCCGCGGTCGCCTTCCGTACGCCCTTGACCGGGACACGCGTCTCCCGCGTGCCGTCGTACGTGGCGGCCGGCGCCGGGATCGCCGGGGCGACCGGCGTCGTGCGCACCGGCTCGGGGGCGGCCGGGGCCACCGCGGCGTGCACGTCCTCGCGCGTGATGACGCCGTCGGGGCCCGACGGGATCACCGTCGTCAGGTCGACGCCGAGATCCTTGGCGAGCTTGCGCACCGGCGGCTTGGCGAGCGGGCGCCCGGCCACCGGGGCCAGGACAGCCTGGCCGGGCAGGCCCGACAGGCCGGTGAGGGCGCTGTGGCCGCCGTGGCCGTTCGCCTCCGGGCGCCCGCTGTGGCCGTTCAGCTCCTGCTGGACCGCCGCCGCGACCTCCTGGGCCGGGACCTCGGCGCCCTTGCGGGGGCGGCGCTTGGTCGAGGAGACGGACACGCCGTAGCCCACCAGGACCGGCTGGCGGGTCGGCGGCTTCGCCTCCTCGGGAGCCTCGGCGGCAACGGGGGTCTGGGCCTCCACCGCGGCCCCGGCCCCGCCGGTCACGTCCACCGCGATGATCGACATACCCACGTCGACCGTCGTGCCCTCGGGGAAGTGGAGCGAGCGCACGACACCGTCGTACGGGATGGGCAGTTCGACGGCCGCCTTGGCGGTCTCGACCTCGCACACCACCTGCCCGTCGGTGACCGTGTCGCCCGGCTTGACATACCACTTGAGGATCTCGGCCTCGGTGAGTCCCTCGCCCACGTCGGGCATCTTGAACTCGCGAACGGACGCGTCAGTCATCGTCGTCACGTCCCTCTCCTCAGTACGCCAGCGAGCGGTCGACAGCGTCGAGCACCCGGTCCAGGCTCGGTAGGTACTCGTCCTCGAGGCGCGCCGGCGGATACGGGGCGTGGTAGCCGCCGACCCTGAGCACCGGGGCCTCCAGGTGGTAGAAACAGCGCTCCGTGATCCGGGCGGCGATCTCCGCGCCCGAGCCGAAGAACACCGGTGCCTCGTGCACCACGACCAGGCGGCGGGTCTTCTCGACCGAGGCCTGGACGGTGTCGAAGTCGAGCGGGGAGACCGACCGGAGGTCGAGGACCTCCAGGGACCGGCCCTCCTCGGCAGCAGCGTTGGCGACCTCCAGGCACAGCTTCACCATCGGGCCGTAGGCGGCGAGGGTGAGGTCGGTTCCCACGCGGACCACCTCGGCCTTGTGCAGCGGGCCCGGGATGGCCTCGACATCGACCTCGGCCTTGTCCCAGTAGCGCCGCTTCGGCTCGAAGAAGATCACCGGGTCGTTGCTCTGGATGGCCTGCTGCATCATCCAGTACGCGTCCGACGCGTTGGCCGGGGACACCACCTTGAGGCCCGCCACATGCGCGAAGAGCGCCTCCGGGGACTCCGAGTGGTGCTCGACCGCGCCGATGCCGCCGCCGTACGGGATGCGGATGACGATCGGGAGCTTGATCTTGCCCAACGCGCGTGCGTGCATCTTCGCGAGCTGGGTGACGATCTGGTCGTACGCCGGGAAGACGAAGCCGTCGAACTGGATCTCCACCACGGGGCGGTAGCCGCGCAGGGCGAGGCCGATGGCCGTGCCGACGATGCCCGACTCGGCGAGCGGGGTGTCGATGACGCGGTCCTCGCCGAAGTCCTTCTGCAGACCGTCGGTGACCCGGAAGACACCGCCGAGCTTGCCGACGTCCTCACCCATGATCAGGACCTTGGGGTCCGACTCCAGGGCCTTGCGCAACGACTCGTTGATCGCCTTGGCCAGGGCCATGCTCTTCGACGTCACGCTTTTCGAAGCCATGTCTTTCGAAGCCACTGTCTCAGCCGCCATGGTCATGCCCCCTCCACATCAGCGAACGACGCCTGGTAGGCGGCGAACTGGGCCCGTTCCTCGTCCACGAGCGCGTGCCCGTCGGCGTAGGTGTGCTCGAACATCGCGAAGGGGTCCGGGTCCGGCATGGCACGGACCACTTCGCGTACTCGCCTGCCCAACGACTCGCTCTCGGCCTCCAGTTCCGCGAAAAATCCCTCATCCGCGTGGTTTGAGGCCTCCAGGTACGTACGCAGACGGGCGATCGGGTCCTTCGCCTCCCAGGCCACCCGCTCGTCGTCGTGGCGGTAGCGGGACGCGTCGTCGGAGGTGGTGTGGTCACCCATGCGGTACGTGAACGCCTCGACCAGCGTGGGGCCCTCGCCGCGGCGGGCCCGCTCCAGGGCCCACCTCGTCACCGCGAGGACGGCCAGCACGTCGTTGCCGTCCACCCGTACGCCGGGGAAGCCGTAGCCCTGCGCGCGCTGGTAGAGCGGGACGCGGGTCTGGCGCTCGGTCGGCTCGGAGATGGCCCACTGGTTGTTCTGGCAGAAGAACACCACGGGGGCGTTGTAGACCGAGGCGAAGGTGAAGGACTCGGCGACGTCGCCCTGGCTGGAGGCGCCGTCCCCGAAGTACGCGATGACCGCCGAGTCGGCGCCGTCCTTGGCCACGCCCATCGCGTAGCCGGTGGCGTGCAGGGTCTGCGAGCCGATGACGATCGTGTAGAGGTGGAAGTTGTTGCTGTTGGGGTCCCAGCCGCCGTTGTTCACACCGCGGAACATGCCCAGCAGGTTCGTCGGGTCGACGTCCCGGCACCAGGCGACACCGTGCTCGCGGTAGGTCGGGAAGACGTAGTCGTCGGGGCGGGTGGCGCGGCCGGAGCCGATCTGGGCGGCCTCCTGGCCGAGCAGCGAGGCCCACAGGCCCAGCTCGCCCTGGCGCTGGAGGGCGGTGGCCTCGGCGTCGAAACGGCGGGTCAGCACCATGTCCCGGTACAGGCCGCGCAGTTCGTCGGAGGTGACGGAGGCGACGTACGGGTCGTAGGCGGCGTTCTTTACGCGCCTGCCCTCGGGGGTCAGCAGCTGGACGAGGTCCGGATCGGCGCCCGTCCCGGCCGGCTTCACGGGCGTCTTCACGGGTGCCTTCTTCGTGGCGGCGCGTTTGGCGGTGACGCGCTTCGCGGCCGTGGCAGGCGCGTCGGCGGCCGGTGCGTCTGCGACCGGTGCGTCGGCGCTCTGGGGGGTGGTGCGGGTGGTACCGGTCTTGCTTCCGGCGCTGCGTCGCGGTTTGCGCGCGGCAGTGCTCTCCACGGTCACGTGTACTCCTCCGTCGGTCCGGCCCCGGGGTTGCCGGGTAACCAGTGCGGTCACCTGTACCCGATACCCGTGCACGGGGTGGGTGCCGCTCGGCCGGGACAGGCGTGACAGGCGCCCCGGCGAGCGTCCCGCAAGGATCACGTTACCCAGTGCGTCATATTTCTATGAAACCCCCCTGACCTGCCATTTTGCTTGGAAATCCAAGTAAATTGAGTAAGTCGGGAAGGGACCCTGGTCACAGCCTTGCAGGGGGCCGGAACAACGGCACGTTATCCCGCTCACCCAGCTCACGGGAAGAGCCGGTGTGTGAGACTGTCCGCGTGCCCGAAGACGGAAAAATCACCGTATTTCTCCTCGACGACCATGAAGTCGTCCGCCGGGGAGTCCGCGAACTGCTCTCGGTCGAGGACGACATCGAGGTGATCGGCGAGGCCGGTACGGCGGCGGAGGCGCTGGCCCGGATCCCGGCCACCCGCCCGGACGTGGCCGTTCTGGACGTCCGGCTCCCGGACGGCAGCGGCGTCGAGGTGTGCCGCGAGATCCGCTCCCGGGACGCGGGGGTCAAGTGCCTGATGCTGACCTCGTTCGCCGACGACGAGGCCCTCTTCGACGCCATCATGGCGGGCGCCTCCGGGTACGTCCTGAAGGCCATCCGCGGACATGAACTACTGGCGGCCGTACGGGAAGTCGCCGCGGGCAGGTCCCTGCTCGACCCGGTCGCGACCGCCCGCGTCATGCAGCGGCTGCGCGGCGGCGGCGCGGACACCGGTGAGCAGGGCGACGAGCGGCTCGCGAACCTCACCGAGCAGGAACGCCGGATCCTCGACCTGATCGGCGAGGGGCTCACCAACCGCGAGATCGGCGAACGGCTGCACCTGGCCGAGAAGACGATCAAGAACTACGTGTCCGGGCTGCTGTCCAAACTGGGCATGCAGAGGCGCTCCCAGGCGGCGGCGTACGTGGCACGGACGCAGGCGGAGCAACAGGGCCGGCGGCGGGGTTTTTGAGGGGTGAACCCCCGAATCGGGACCTAAGGCCCCTCTTCTCGGGGCGAGCGCCCCTGGTGTGCCCGCCCTCGGGGCGCGCAACCTGAGTGCATGCCGACCGACGAACAGCGCGCCGCCGATCTCCTCGGCCGGGTCGAGCACGGCCGGGTCGCGACCAGCATGCGCGCGTTGCCCTTCCTGGCGTCCGCCCGGCACATCGTCGTGGACGGCCGGGTCCTGCTGCGCCTGCACCGGGGGCACGGGTACCACCGGGCGTGCGTGGGCGGTGTCGTCGCGTACGGCGCGGATGTTCCGTCCGCGCGGAGCCGGTCGTGGTCCGTGCAGGTCGTCGGGGAGTGCGCCGCCGTCGAGCCGACCGCCGCCGAGCTCGACCGGTTCGGTCCCGCACCGCGCTCCGTGGACGGCGTTCCCTTCGATCCCGTCTACCTCCGGGTCGAACCCCAGTTCGCGACGGTGCACTCCGTGATCGAAACCGACTCCCCGTGACTTTACGCGGTCGCCTGTGACTGCCTGTGACAAGCGCCCCGCTCACGCGCCCGGCTCGTGCCCTACCATCTGGCGCGTGCCGCGCTCATCTGTACCACCCCTTGCGTCCCATGCGCCCCCGCTGGGCGCCCTCCTCCGCCAGTACGCCGCCGGGTCCGCGCTGACCTGCGACCCCGTCGACCAGGGGCTGCTGAACCGCGGCTACCGGCTCGCCACCACCCGCGGCCACTACTTCCTCAAGCACCACTTCGACCCCGAGACCGCCGACCCCGCCGCGATCGCCCGTCAGCACCGGGCGACCCAGCGCCTCGCGGACCTCGGCGTCCCGGTGGCCCCGCCCCTGCCCGGCCGCGACGGACGTACGGTCGCCGTCGTCGGCGGCCACGCCTACGCCCTGCACCCCTGGGTCGACGGCCGCCACCGTCACGGCGGCCAGCTCAGCACCGGCCAGTGCGGCAGGCTGGGCGCTCTGCTGGGCGTGGTCCACGCGAGCCTGGAACGGGTGATGCCGACCCGATGCCGAGCACCTGGCGAGCGGGGCGGGGGCGAGCATGAGGGCGAGGCCGACGGACGGCACCTGACCGTCCGACGGGACCTGACCGCCCCACGGGACCTGACAGCAGCCCGGGAGAGGGCCGGAGGCCGGGAAGGCACCTCGGGCCGGGATCTGACCGCCGTCCGGGAGGGCGCCGCCGCGTGGGGACTCACCGCGGGTCGGGGGGAGGACGCCGATCGAGGACGGCCCGCCGGCCAGTGCGGCTCCGGCGGCGGCGCCCGCCAAGGAGAACCCGGCCGACCGAGCGAAGCCGTCCACCACCGGGACGCCGGCCGACACAACGGGACCCCCGGGCGGAGCGAGGCCGCCACTCCTGCCGGAGCCTCCGCGAAGCCTTCCGCCCCGGCCGAGCCTCCACACTCAGCCGACGCCCACCGTCCCAACCACCCCAACCACCCCGCCGGTCGGCCGCAGCCGCAGCCGCGTCCGACCGGTTCCAACAGCCTCGCCGAGACCCCACCCGCCCCCTCTGCCGACCCCGCCGACACCTTCGCGCTCATCGACGAGCTCCTGGCCCACGTACGCCGCCACCAACCCACCGACGCCTTCGACGAACTGGCCCGCCACCGGCTCCTGGAACGGCGGGCTCTGCTGGAGCAGCACGCGGACCGGCGGCCCCCGCCGGGCGGCTCGGTGGGCTGGGTGCACGGGGACTTCCACCCGTTCAACCTGCTCTACAAGGGGGACGCCCCGGCCGCGATCGTCGACTGGGACCGGCTCGGTGTGCAGCCCCGTGCGGAGGAGGCCGTACGTGGCGCCGCGATCTTCTTCGTACGGCCCACCGGCACGCTCGACCTGCCCAAGGCACGGGCCTACGCGCGCGCGTACCGGCGTACGGCAGGGGCCACGCCCTCCGAACTGGCCGCCGCCGTGCACCGGGTGTGGTGGGAGCGCCTGAACGACTTCTGGATGCTGCGCTGGCACTACGAACGGGGGGACACCCGCGCCGACTCCCAGTTCCCGGCCGCCTCGGCGCTCGCGGTGTGGTGGACGCGCGAGTACGACGCGGTGTGCGAGGCGTTCGTGGGCTGACACCCGCCGGGGGCCGGCCGCCGAGCCCCCGGTAAACGGCACGCGCGCGTGAAGCCCTCTTCGGGCCGCACGCGCGCGTGGAGGCTGCTTTACGTCAACCGGCCGCCGGTTCGTTCACCCGGCGAGGCGGTCGGCGGGTCAGGGGGTGGTGCCCCCGCCCTCCGTACCGCCGTCTCCCTCTCCGGTGTCGCCCGACGTCTCCGACGAGGGAGTCACCGGGTCCGACGGTTGGGACGCGGTGACCGACGGCACCGCGCTCGTCTCCACGTCCGACGGACTGGGCGACGGCTCGGTGGAGGGGGTCGGGGACTTTGTGAACGACGGCGTGGCCGACGGCGTCCACTGGGACCCTCCGTCCGAGCCACTGCTGTCGTCCGTGGCGGTGTTCGACGGCTCTTCGGAGGGCTCGTCGCTCGGGCTCGCCGTGGTCTCGTCGGCCGTCGCGGACTGAGAGGTGGCCGGCGACTCCGAGGTGCCGGTGTCGCCGCCCGTGCCATTGCCGTTCTGCAGGGCCAGGGCGACGCCCGCCGCGATGGCGATCACGGCGAAGAACGCCAGTATCCACAGCTTGCTCCGGCCGCTCCGGTTGCCGTGCCCCTCGAAGCCGCCGTCGTCCCCGCCGCCGTACCCGGCGGGCAGGATCTGCTGGGGGATCTGGGTGGTGCCGGACTGGTCGCCCGGGTGGTTCATCACCGCGGTGCCGGCGAAGCCCCCCGAGGGGGTGTGCCGGCCGTCGTGCATGTCCACGGGCCCGGTGTTCCAGGTGCCCGTGTGGCCGCCCTGGTCGTACAGCATCTGCAGGCCGTACTGGATCAGCCCGCGCATCTCCTCGGCGGTCTGGAAGCGGTCGTCCGGATCCTTGGCGAGGGAACGCATGACGAGCCCGTCGAGCTCCGGCGGCGCCACGTCCGAGACCTCGGACGGGGGCACCGGAATGTCCTGGACGTGCTGGTAGACCACGGAAAGCGGGGTCTCGCCGGTGAACGGGGGCCGCAGCGCGAGGAGTTCGTACAGCAGACAGCCGGTGGCGTACAGGTCGGAGCGGTGGTCGACGGCCTTGCCGAGGGCCTGTTCCGGGGAGAGGTACTGGGGCGTGCCCATGACCATGCCGGTCTGCGTCATCGTCGTCGACGCCCCGTGCAGCGCGCGGGCGATGCCGAAGTCCATCACCTTCACGGCGCCACCGTGCGTGATGATCACGTTGGCGGGCTTGATGTCGCGGTGCACGATGCCGTGCTGATGCGAATAGGCAAGCGCTTCCAGCACCCCAGAGACGATGATCAGGGCCTGCTCGGGCCCGGGCGCCTCGGCGTTGATGAGGAGGTCACGGATGGTGCGCCCCTCGACGATCTCCATCACGATGTACGGCACGGACTGACCGCCCACGTAGTCCTCGCCGGAGTCGTACACGGCGACGATCGAGTGGTGGTTGAGTCCGGCCACCGCCTGGGCCTCGCGCGTGAAGCGGGCCTTGGAGATCGGGTCCTCGGCGAGGTCGGCGCGGAGCAGTTTGATCGCGACGGTCCGCCCGAGGCGCACGTCCTCGGCGGCGAACACCTCGGCCATGCCACCCCGGCCGAGTCTGTGGGTGAGCCGGTACCGGCCGTCCCCCACCAGTCCGCCGTTGCCCCACAGCTCAGGCGCGTCTGACATACCGCCGCCAGCCGCCTCGGGGTCGGACGGGCCCTGAGCGCGCTGCTGTGCCATCAGTCCTCGCCGTCGTTTCTGCCCGCGGTGCGCGCGGTGTTGTTACGGTCTCCGTCGGCCACGCTACAGCCTCCACGCAAGCCTCCGATCCGGGAGGCGATCCCGGAGGAGCTCCGGGACGAATCCGGGTACGAGTCCCGGGCGGACCGGTTATCAAACCCGTTGCGGGTATCGGCGTGCAAATCCCGTACCTCGTCCGAACAGCCCCTGTAACGCTTCCGCGACGCTTCCTTCCCGTACGGTCACGGAACGGGCACCGCGCTTGACGTGTCAGTGCCCTCCGGCAGACTTGGCCCGGAATCAGCCAGTCGATCACGTGCGGCTGTGGAAAAGTTCGGGGGACGCGGAGACATGAGCCAGGACGGCGCACACGGCCGGTACGCGGGGCACGCGCTCGCCGGCGGGCGCTACCAACTGCGCGATCTGCTCGGCGAGGGCGGCATGGCCTCGGTGCACCTCGCGTACGACTCGGTCCTGGACCGGCAGGTCGCGATCAAGACGCTGCACACCGAACTGGGCCGTGAGCAGGCCTTCCGTGAGCGTTTCCGCCGCGAGGCCCAGGCAGTGGCCAAGCTCACGCACACGAACATCGTCTCGGTCTTCGACACCGGCGAGGACGATGTGGCGGGGACGATGACCCCGTACATCGTCATGGAGTACGTCGAGGGGCAGCCGCTCGGCTCCGTTCTCGACGCGGACATACAGCAGTTCGGGGCGATGCCCGCCGACAAGGCGCTGAAGATCACCGCGGATGTGCTGGCGGCCCTGGAGATCAGCCACGAGATGGGCCTGGTCCACCGGGACATCAAGCCGGGCAACGTGATGACGACCAAGCGCGGTGTCGTCAAGGTCATGGACTTCGGCATCGCCCGCGCCATGCAGTCGGGCGTCACGTCGATGACGCAGACCGGCATGGTCGTCGGCACCCCGCAGTACCTCTCCCCGGAGCAGGCGCTGGGCCGGGCCGTGGACGCCCGCTCCGACCTCTACTCGGTCGGCATCATGCTGTTCCAGCTGGTCACCGGCCGGCTGCCGTTCAACGCCGACTCACCGCTTGCGATCGCGTACGCGCATGTCCAGGAGCAGCCGGTCGCCCCCTCGTCGGTCAACAGCGCGCTGCCCCCGGCGGTGGACGCGCTCGTCGCCCGCGCGCTGAAGAAGAACCCGAACGAGCGTTTCCCGAGCGCCGACGCGATGCGCGAGGAGTGCCTGCGCGTGGCCGCCTCCCTCCACCCGGCCGCCCCGAACATCGTCCCGGGCGCCCCGGCGCAGAGCGGCACGGGCGTCGCCTCCGCGGTGTTCCCGCCGGTCGACCAGGCGACCCCGGCCCCGCACGGCTCCGTACAGACCCCGTACCAGCCGACACCGCACCCGCACCCCGCGAATCCGTACGGCACCACTCCGGCCTCGGCGTACGCAGCTGTGCACACGCCCCCGCAGACACCGGCTCCGGCGTACGGCTATCCGCAGCAGGCCGCGTACCGGACGCCCGGCCCGTACGAGCCGCAGCACACACTCCCGGCCGCCTCCGGAGGGGGGCGGAAGAGCAACACCCCGGTGATCGTGGGCTCGGTCGTCGTCTCCCTCGTCGCCGTCGGCGGACTGCTCCTGGCCCTGAACCTGGGCGGGAAGGACAACGACAACGGCGGCGGGACCGGCGGCGGCACGCCGAGTGCCTCGGTCTCGCGGACGGCGGGGACGGGGACGGGATCCGGATCGGGGTACAAGGGGCCGGACCCGAGCAAGACGATCGACGCGGAGGAGTGCTCGGAGGCGCGGGAGTCGTACACCGACCCGGACAAGATCCAGCTGCCCGACTTCCGCTACAAGAACCTGGCCTCGGTAAAGCTCTGTTTCCAGGCGGCCGGCTGGCGGATGAATGAAACGCCCTACGACGAGAACACGTTCGGCAAGGACCAGGTCACGGACCAGTTCCCCTCCGCGGGCGAGGACGTCGACCCGGAGAACATGCCGGTGATCGAACTGAAGGTGTCGACGGGCTACCCGTCGTCCTGAGCCGACGGTCGTTCATGGAGCGGCGCCCGGCAGCCGGTCGGTCGGCCACCGGGCCCCACTCCATGAGATCTGGGGCGGACCGACGGGCTGGAGGACGGACTAGAGGTACGGCCCGCCCGTACGTCCACCTGTACGCGGGTCGTCCTCGCCCTCGTGGCCGCCGACACCCGGCGGCAGCGCGCGGCGCATCTGCTCCAGCTGGGCCCGCGCGGCCATCTGCTGGGCGAACAGGGCGGTCTGGATCCCGTGGAAGAGACCCTCCAGCCAGCCCACCAACTGGGCCTGCGCGATCCGCAGTTCGGCGTCGCTGGGAATCGCCTCGTCCGTGAACGGCAGGGACAGCCGCTCCAGCTCGTCGACCAGCTCCGGCGCGAGACCGTCCTCCAGCTCCTTCACCGAGCTGGCGTGGATCCTCTTGAGCCGGACCCGGCTCGCCTCGTCGAGAGGGGCCGCGCGTACCTCTTCCAGCAGCTGTTTGATCATGCTGCCGATCCTCATGACCTTGGCGGGCTGCTCCACCATGTCCGTCACCGGGATCTCGCGGGAGTCGTCGTCACCGCCGCCGCCGAGAGCCATCCCGTCCTGGCCAACGACCAGGATCTGGGGGTTCTCCGGTGACCTGTCGTTCCTCGGCATCTCCATTCCGTCATTCTCTCGCACCAGGTCGCGGCTGCGGCCGGTGGGTCCGGCCCGGCTCTCTTCGTCCGGGATGCCGGACGGGCGAGCGCGTGTGAGGCTGGTTCCGTCGAACCCCGGGACGGGTGACCGGCGACCGGCGACTCCGCAGCGGGAGGAGGCCACCGACATGACTACACGGCTCCGCGCCCTTCGTACCTGCGGCATCCTGCTGGCTCTGGCGGCCCCCACGCTCGCCGCCTGCCCTCTCGGTTCCTCCCCGCACGGCACGACATCGTCGTACGGCAACATCGCTCACGCCGCCCGGCCCGCCCCCGACGCCTCCCGGGCCGGGAGCCCGGCGGGTGAGGGCCGGGAGCGTCCCGGGCGGCCGGAGTCCGCGCCGCCCGACGAGGCGGCGTACGAGGAGGGTGTGCCCGTCCCCGAGCCCACCTCGGTGCCGGACGGGCCGCGGGACGCCGACGCCCTGCCCGGCACGGTCTCCGGCACGGTCTCCGGGCCGGTATTGCGGATACTGCCGCTCGGCAGCGGGCTGGTCCTGATCGGCCTCGGCCTGGGCCTCGCCCTGCTCACGCTGCGGCTGCGCGTACGCAGGACGTGACCGGCGAGGGCGCCCCGCTACGGGACGACCAGCAGCACCTTCCCCACGTGCCCGCTCTCCTCCACGATCCGGTGGGCCGCCGCCGCGTCGCCCATCGGGATTTCGCGGTCGACGACCGGCCGCACCTGACCGGCGGCGAGCAACGGCCAGACGTGCTCGCGTACTGCGGCCACGATCGCCGTCTTCTCGGCGAGCGGCCGGGCGCGCAGCGAGGTCGCGCTGATCGCGGCCCGCTTGGTGAGGAGCGCCCCGATGTTCAGTTCGGCCTTGACGCCGCCCTGCATGCCGATGATCGCGAGCCGTCCGTTGACGGCGAGGGCGCGGACATTGCGGTCCAGGTACTTGCCGCCCATGTTGTCGAGGATGACGTCGGCGCCGGCACCGCCGGTGGCCTGCTTCAGCTCCTCGACGAAGTCCTGCTCGCGGTAGTTGACGAGGATGTCGGCGCCCAGCTCGGCGCACCGGTCGAGCTTCTCCTTCGTCCCGGCCGTGACAGCGACCCTGGCGCCGACCGCCTTGGCGAGCTGAATGGCCATGGTGCCGATACCGCTGGAGCCGCCGTGCACGAGGAAGGTCTCGCCGGGACGGAGGTGGGAGATCATGAAGACGTTCGACCAGACCGTGCAGGCCACCTCGGGCAGCGCCGCGGCCCGCTTCAGGTCGATGCCCTCGGGCACGGGCAGCAGCTGCCCGGCCGGCACGGCGACCTTCGTCGCGTAACCGCCGCCGGCGAGCAGTGCGCACATCTCGTCGCCGACGGACCAGCCGGACACTCCGGGCCCGATCTCCGCGATCCGCCCCGAACACTCCAGGCCGGGGTACGGGGAGGCACCGGGCGGCGGGTTGTAGAAGCCCTGGCGTTGCAGGATGTCGGCGCGGTTGACGGCGCCGGCCACCACCTCGACCAGCACCTCGCCCTCACCGGGCACGGGATCGGGGACCTCGGCCCACACCAGCGCCTCGGGCCCTCCGGGTTCGGGAATCGTGATCGCATGCATGAGGGGACGCTACTCCCCGTTCCGGCATGAACGAGGTGCGGTCCGGGTCCGGCGGAGGGACCGTGGACAGACGTGCGGTCGCGCGAGCGATGAGTTTCCGGCCGGCCGGCGGTCTCCCTCTGCGTAACCCCGTACGCGCAAGGACTCCGGAAGGACCCCGAACATGAGCCCACAGGCAGCCAGAGCGGGCTGGGCGGCCGAGGCGCCCGACCTCGCTATCGAGACCGCGGGGCTGGTGAAGACGTTCGGCGAGACCCGGGCCGTCGACGGCGTCGACCTCGCGGTGCCCACCGGCACGGTCTACGGAGTCCTCGGGCCGAACGGCGCCGGCAAGACAACCACCGTGAAGATGCTCGCCACCCTGCTCAGGCCGGACGGCGGCGAGGCACACGTCTTCGGCCACGACGTGGTGCGCGAGGCCGACACCGTACGCGGCAGGGTGAGCCTGACCGGCCAGTACGCGTCCGTGGACGAGGATCTCACCGGCACCGAGAACCTGGTGCTGCTCGGCCGGCTCCTCGGCCACCACAAACGGACCGCCCGCGAGCGCGCCGCCCAGCTCCTGGAGGCCTTCGGGCTCACGGACGCGGCAGCGAAGCAGGTCAAGCACTACTCGGGCGGTATGCGGCGCCGTATCGACATCGCCGCGTCCATCCTCAACACGCCCGACCTGCTCTTCCTGGACGAGCCGACGACCGGGCTCGACCCGCGCAGCCGCAACCAGGTGTGGGACATCGTGCGCGCGGTGGTCGCCCAGGGCACGACAGTGCTGCTGACCACGCAGTACCTGGACGAGGCCGACCAGCTGGCGTCCCGGATCGCCATCATCGACAAGGGCAAGGTGATCGCGGAGGGCACGAAGGGCGAACTGAAGGCGTCCGTCGGCGCCGGGTCCGTCCATCTGCGGCTGCGCGATCCGGCCCAGCGGCCCGAGGCGGAGGAGGTGCTGCGGCTGGCCCTCGACGCGACCGTGCAGCGCGAGCCCGACCCGGTGGCGCTGACGGCCCGCGTCGGGTCGTCGGCCGGAGACAACGCGGCCGAGCAGGCGGCCCGCGCGCTCGGCGAACTGGCCCGGCGCGGCATCACCGTCGACAACTTCTCCCTGGGACAGCCCAGCCTGGACGAGGTCTTCCTCGCCCTCACCGGACACGACACACAAGCCGACTCCCCGGCTGACTCCACAGTCGGCTCCACTGAAGGCGAGGCGGCGGCATGAGCACCGCGACCACCACCGAGAAGGAACTGGCCCCCGTCAGTGCCGAGTCGCTCGCCGCGCTGCTCATCAGCAAGGACCGGCCGCCGCGCCCCAGCGCGCTCTCGGCGTCCCTGACCTTCGGCTGGCGCGCGATCCTCAAGATCAAGCACGTCCCTGAGCAGCTCTTCGACGTCACCGCGTTCCCGATCATGATGGTGCTGATGTACACGTACCTGTTCGGGGGCGCGCTGGCAGGCTCCCCGCGCGAGTACATCCAGTTCCTGCTGCCGGGCATCCTGGTGATGTCGGTCGTGATGATCACGATGTACACGGGCGTCTCGGTCAACACGGACATCGAGAAGGGCGTCTTCGACCGCTTCCGTACGCTGCCGATCTGGCGGCCGGCGGTGATGGTCGGCTATCTCCTCGGCGACGCCCTGCGGTACACCATGGCGTCGGTGGTGATGCTGACGGTCGGCATCATCCTGGGTTACCGTCCGGACGGCGGAGTGGTGGGCGTGGTCGCCGGCATCGCCCTCCTCCTGGTCTTCTCCTTCGCCTTCTCGTGGATCTGGACGATGTTCGGCCTGCTGCTGCGCACGGAGAAGTCGGTGATGGGCGTCAGCATGATGGTGATCTTCCCGCTGACCTTCCTGTCGAACGTCTTCGTCGACCCGCGCACCATGCCCGGCTGGCTCCAGGCCTTCGTCAACAACAGCCCGATCACGCATGTGTCGTCGGCGGTGCGGGAGCTGATGGCCGGCGAGTGGCCGGCCGCCGAGATCGCCTGGTCGCTGGGGTGGGCGGGCCTGCTGGTGCTGGTCTTCGGGCCCGTGACTATGCGGCTCTACAACCGCAAGTAGTCAGCGAGGCGATACAAGTTCAGTGCTCGCGGATCGGGCGGGCGTCGGGTGCCACATGCGCGCCCGGCGACGCTCGCACGATGGTGATGAGCCGGTCGGCCACCTGAAGCTGCCCGATGGACGGATCGTCGTAACCCAGCACGCGATGCCCTCGTACGACGCTCACCACCAGGTCGTCCGTCTCGCGCGGCCCCTTGCCCACCTCGGACTTTATGACCGGCCGTTCGACGATGTCGAGCCCGCTGCCCTGCTGGATGAGGTCCTCCATGACCATGCCGGCGGCAGGGCTGAGCACCGACAGCCCGAGCAGGCGACCGGCCGCGCTCGCACTCGTGATGACGGCGTCGGCGCCGGACTGCTTGAGCAGCGGCGCGTTCTCCTCCTCGCGCACGGCGACCACGATCTTCGCCGTGCGGTTGAGCTGCCGGGCCGTCAGCGTGACGAGCACGGCCGTGTCGTCGCGCTGGGTGGCGATGATGATCTGCCGCGCCTTCTGCACCTCGGCCCGCAGCAGTACGTCGCTGCGGGTGGCATCGCCAACCACTCCGGCGTACCCCTCGGCGGTGGCCGCGTCCACGGCCTTGGCACTGGGGTCGACGACCACGACCTGTTCCTTCTTCAGTCCGGTGACACAGACGGTCTGCACAGCCGACCGCCCCTTGGTCCCGAACCCGATGACAACGGTGTGCTCTCGCAAGGCTGCCCTCCAGCGGTTCTGGCGCCACTCATCCCGTGTGCGTTCCGTGAGGACTTCGAGAGTCGTGCCGACCAGGATGATCAGGAAGAGCACGCGCAGCGGGGTGATGACGAAGATGTTGGTGAACCGGGCGGCGTCACTGACGGGCGCGATGTCGCCGTATCCGGTGGTGGAGAGGGTGACGGTGGCGTAGTAGAAGGAGTCGAGAAGGCCGACGGAACCGTCGGCGTTGTCGCTGTAGCCGTCGTGGTCGGCATAGACGATGAGTGCGGTCCCGACCAGCACCAGCAGTGCCATGGCGACGCGCTTGCCGACCTGTCGGATCGGCCGCTCCACCACGGTCCGGGGAAGTTTGACCCGATAAGTCATCAGGTGCTCGTCCGCCTGGCGGGCGATGGCGTCATGGCCCGGCAGTTTCACGTGAAACATCCTCCATTGCCGCTGAGTCGGGTGCCGTTCCGGTCCGAATGTTTCACGTGAAACACTCCCCGGCTTCGGTGGCTGCCGCCCAGGGCAGGTCGAGCAGTTCCAGTTCCTGGCCGGCTCGTGCGCCGCCCGGCGGTACGACCGCGAGAGCCTCGGCCGCCGCGATGCCGCGCAGCATGGCCGGCCCGTTGTAGTGCAGCGGCACGGCCCGGTCGCCGCGCAGGACGACGGGGACGAGCCGGGTGTCGTGCGGGTGCCCGTGCACCTCGTCCTTGAGTGGCAGCGTGTACGGCTCGGGCGCGGCCCGGCCCGCGAGGGTCCGCAGCAGGGGCTCGGCGAGGGTGAGCAGCCCGGAGACGGCGGCCAGCGGGTTGCCGGGCAGCCCGACGAGGTGCTGGTTCTCCTTCAGCCGGGCCAGCAGCATGGGGTGGCCAGGGCGCACCTGCACGCCGTGCACGAGCAGTTCGGCGCCGAGGCGGCGCAGGGTGGGGTGGACATGGTCGACGGGTCCGGCAGCGGTGCCTCCGGTGGTGACGACGATCTCGGCGGGGGAGTCCTTCAGGGCCGCGTAGAGCGCCTCGGCGTCGTCCCCGAGCCTGCGTACGGCGATGACGTCGGCGCCCAGCGCGCGCAGCCAGGGCGGCAGCATCGGGCCGAGCGCGTCCCGGATCAGACCGTCGTGCGGCAGTCCCTCGGTGAGCAACTCGTCGCCCAGGACGAGGACTTCGGCCCGGGGCCGGGGGATCACGGCAAGGGTGTCGTACCCGGCGGCTGCCGCGAGTCCGAGCACGGCCGGGGTCACGAAGGTGCCGGTGGGCAGCAGTTGGTCGCCGCAGCGGCACTCCTGGCCGCGCGGCCGGATGTCCTGGCCGTGACTCATCTCGCGGATGGCGTGCAGCCGACCCTTGTCGTCGGTGCGGCCGTGCTCGCTGCGCAGTACGGCGCTCGTGTCGTACGGGATACGGGCACCCGTCGCGATCCGTACCGCCTCGCCGTCGGTGAGCGGCTCGGGCTGCGCGTGCCCGGCGAGCACACCGGCCTCACGCACGTCCCAGGGGCCGGGGCCTGCCACCGCCCAGCCGTCCATCGCGGACGTGTCGAAGGAGGGGAGGTCGGTGAGGGCTGCGAGAGGGGCGGCGAGGACCAGGCCGAGGGCGGCGTCGAGGGGGACGGAGACGGGGGCCGAGGCGGTACGGGGGACCCGGCGGGCGGCGCGCTCGGCGATGGCCCGGGCCTGGGGCCAGGGGGTGGCCCGGGGGCGCTCGGCGGCGGGGGCATGGGTGGCGGCCGGGTTGGTGCCGGGACTGTCGGTGTCGGCGTCCACGTCGTAGACGCCCGCCCCGAAGGGTGCCGGTACCGCGGCGCCCGCAGGGCTCGGCCCGTCCCCCTGTCTCCTGCTGCCACGTCCGTTGCCGTTGCCGTTGCCTTCGTTCACGAGGGCGAGCGCCTCCTCGGCGCCGAGGTCGTCCAGGTCACTGCGGGCGGTCATCCGGCGTCCGGGCGGTTGTCCGGGGCCTTGCCCGCACCGGGCTCGGCGGCTGCGGACTTCGCGTCCGCCGCTGCCTCGTCCGCCCAGCGCAGCGCGAGGGCGACCGCCTTGCGGGTGGCCTCGGCGACCGCCTCCGGGCCTCCCCCGGCCCGGCCCGCCGCGTACCCGACGAGGAACGTCGTCAGAGGGGCGGCCGGCCTGGCCACTGAGTGCGCGGCGTCGCGGGCGAGATCCAGGAGGAGGTCGGTGTCGACGTCCAGGTCGATGCCCAGTTCGTCCTTGGCTGCGGAAATCCATTCGTCCAACACGTGCCCATGCTCCCTGATGCGTGCTCTGGCGGCGGCGATGTCGTCCCAGGTGTCGCAGTCGAAGGACGCGACGGGGTCGGACACACGGGTGAGTTCGAGCGCGGCGGTCAGCCGGCGCAGCGGCAGACCGGTGACGCCGCCGTGGTCGAGGGCGAGAGCGCCCAGCTCCCGGCGCAGCGCGGACGCCCGGTACGCGGCCACGAGGGGCTGGTCCCGGCCGTCGGTGTCGGTGAGCAGCGCGCCCTCGGCGCCACTTGTCCGCAGGGCGTCGAGCAGCCGCCGTACCGTCGCCGGTCCGAGGAACGGGAGATCGGCGGAGAGTACGACGACATGCTCGGCGCCGGTGTGTCGCAGGCCCGCGTCGAGTGCGGCGACGGGTCCGCCGCCCGGCGGGTCCTCGTGGGCCCAGGTGACGGGCCGTGCGGTGGGCCGGGGGCCGGCCACGACCACGGTGGCGCCGGCGTCGGCGCAGGCGGCGAGCACCCGGTCGAGCAGCGCGCGCCCACCCACCCGTACGCCGGGCTTGTCGGCGCCGCCGAGCCGCCTGGCGGCCCCGCCCGCGAGCACGACGGCGTCGTAGCCGTCGGCGCCGGGCGTCCCTGGAGGCTGGGGCTCGTAGGCGGTCACCCTCCGAGTATGCGGGCCCCCGCTGATCACAGGGAACGGGCGCGCGCCACCCTGGTCACAGCGTGCGCAGGAGCACCGCCGGCTGTTCGACGCAGTCCGCCACATAGCGCAGGAAACCGCCCGCCGTACCGCCGTCGCACACCCGGTGGTCGAAGGTGAACGACAACTGGACGACCTGCCGCACCGCCAGTTCACCCTCGTGCACCCACGGCTTGGGGACGATCCGGCCGACGCCGAGCATGGCCGCCTCGGGGTGGTTGAGGATCGGCGTGGAGCCGTCGACGCCGAACACGCCGTAGTTGTTCAGCGTGAAGGTCCCGCCGGTGAGTTCGGCGGGCGTGAGGGTGCCGGCCCGGGCCGCCTCGGTCAGCCGCGCGATCTCCGCGCTGAGCGCCTCGGCGTTCCTGGTGTGGGCGTCCCGGACGACGGGGACGACGAGCCCGCGCTCGGTCTGTGCGGCGAAGCCGAGGTGGACGCGGTCGAGCCGGACGATCTCCCTGGCCTCCAGGTCGACCGTGGAGTTCAGCTCGGGATACCGGGCGAGGGCCGCGGTGCAGATACGGGCAAGCAGGGCGAGGAGAGAGATCTTCGCGCCGCCGGCCCCGGGGGTCTGGGGGTGTCCCCCAGAAAAACGCTGCATGTGCACGCGTGTGCGCATCAGTTCCGTCGCGTCGGCGTCCACCCAGCAGGTCGCGTCCGGGATCTCGCGCCGGCTGCGGGAGAGCTTGTCGGCGACGGCACCGCGGATGCCCTTGAGGGGCACGCGCGTGCCCTCGGCGGAGACGGCGGCCGGGTGCGCGACGGACACCGGGACCGCGGTCGGTGCCAGGGACGGGGGCCCGGGTCGCGTGGTGCCGGCGCGCAGAGCGAGCTCGACGTCGGCGCGCAGGATCAGTCCGTCGGGCCCGGAGCCCGCCAACTCCCGCAGATCCAGGCCGTTCTCCCGGGCGAGCCTGCGAACGAGCGGCGACATGACCGGTACGGGACCGTCCACCCGGGCGGGGGCGGGGGCCTGTACGGCCGTGTTCTCGATGGCGACCGGAGCGGCGGGCGCCGCCTGTTCCCGCCGTACCCTCCGTCGCCGGGCGGGCGCCTCGGACGTGCCGTATCCCACGAGCACGTTGCCGGACCCCTCGGCCGCGTCAGTGCCGGGGTCGGGGTCGGGGTGGGCCGGCGTCCCGACGGCCACCGTCACCAGGGGTGACCCGACGGGCAGTTCGGTGCCCTCCTCACCGAATCGGGCGGTGACGACACCCCCGTACGGGCACGGCACGTCGACCATCGCCTTGGCCGTCTCGACCTCGACGACCGGCTGGTCGACGGCGACGACCTCGCCGACCTCGACCAGCCAGCGCACGATCAGCGCCTCGGTGAGTCCCTCGCCGAGGTCGGGGAGCCTGAACTCCAGTACCTGCGCCATCAGCGTTCCGCCTCCCACTGCAGCCGTCCCACGGCGTCCAGCACACGGTCGACGCCGGGCAGGTGGTGCCGCTCCAGCATCGGCGGCGGGTACGGGATGTCGAACCCGGCGACGCGCAGGACCGGCGCCTCCAGGTGGTGGAAACAGCGCTCCGTGACGCGGGCCGCGATCTCCCCGCCAGGGCCGCCGAAACCGCCCGACTCGTGCACGACGAGGGCCCGCCCGGTCCGCCGTACCGACGCGCACACCGTCTCGTCGTCGAACGGGACCAGGGAACGCAGGTCGACGACCTCCAGGTCCCAGCCCTCCGCCTCCGCCGCCCGCGCCGCCTCCAGGCAGACGGGCAGGGAAGGCCCGTACGTGATGAGCGTGGCGCTGCGGCCCGGGCGCCGCACCACCGCGCGTCCGATCGGTTCAACGGCCGACGGCTCGTCCGGGTTCCACGAGTCCTTCGACCAGTACAGCCGCTTGGGCTCCAGGAAGACCACCGGGTCGTCGGAGGCGATGGCGGCCCGCAGCAGGCCGTACGCGTCGGCGACCGTGGCCGGCGTGACGACGTGGAGACCCGGGGTCGCCATGTAGTACGCCTCGGAGGAGTCGCTGTGGTGTTCGACGCCGCCGATGCCGCCGCCGTAGGGCACCCGGACGGTGATCGGCAGGGGCATCGCCCCGCGTGTGCGGTTGCGCATCCGGGAGACGTGCGAGATGAGCTGCTCGAACGCGGGATAGGCGAACGCGTCGAACTGCATCTCGACGACCGGGCGCAGGCCGTACATGGCCATGCCGACGGCCGCGCCGAGGATGCCCGCCTCGGCCAGCGGGGTGTCCGTACAGCGGTCCTCGCCGAACTCCTTGGCGAGCCCGTCGGTGACCCGGAAGACACCGCCGAGGGTGCCGACGTCCTCACCCATGACGTGCACGGTGGGGTCGGTGGCCATGGCGTCGCGCATCGCGCGCGTGAGGGCCTGCGCCATGGTGGCGGGTTTGAGGGCGACGGTGGTCATCAGTGCGTCCCCTCCGCCCCGGCTGCGAGCTCGGCCCGCAACTGGGCGCGCTGCTCGCGCAGTTGGGGGGTGGGCTCGGTGTACACCTGGTCGAACAGATCCATGGGGTCGAGCGCCGGATCCTGGTTCATCCGGGCCCGCAGATCGGCGGCGAGCGTCTCGGCGTCCTCGCGCGCGGCCCTGATGCCGTCCTCGTCGAGCAGCCCGCGCGCGGTGAGCTCGTGTTCCAGGAGGTCGATCGGGTCGTGCTCACGCCAGGCGGCGACCTCGGAGTCGGCCCGGTAGCGCTTGTCGTCGTCGGCGTTGGTGTGCGCCTCCACGCGGTAGGTCACCGCCTCGACGAGCGTGGGACCACCACCCGCGCGCGCGTGGCGTACGGCCTCGCTGAGCACGTCGTACATGGCGACCGCGTCGTTGCCGTCGACCAGGCGGCCCGGCATCCCGTAGCCGACGGCCTTGTGGGCCAGCGACGGGGCGGCGGTCTGCTTGGCGAGGGGTACGGAGATCGCGAAGCCGTTGTTCTGGACCAGGAAGACGACCGGCGCCTGCCACACGGCCGCGAAGTTCAGCGCCTCGTGGAAGTCGCCCTCGCTGGTGCCGCCGTCACCGACCATGGCCAGCGCGACCACGTCGTCGCCCTTGAGGCGGGCGGCGTGCGCGAGCCCGACGGCGTGCGGCAGCTGGGTGGCGAGCGGGGTGCACAGGGGCGCCACCCGGTGCTCACGCGGGTTGTACCCGGTGTGCCAGTCGCCGCGCAGCAGCGTCAGCGCCTGTACGGGGTCCACGCCCCGGGCGACCACGGCGAGCGTGTCCCGGTAGCTGGGGAAGAGCCAGTCGCGGTCCTCCAGGACGAGCGCGGCGGCCACCTCGCAGGCCTCCTGGCCGACGCTGGAGGGGTACACGGCGAGCCGGCCCTGCTTGGTGAGGGCGGTGGCCTGCACGTTGTACCGGCGCCCGCGCACCAGCTGCGCGTACAGCCGGCGCAGCAGCCCGGGATCCGCCTGCGCCGCCGCCCCGGTGCCGAGGACGCGGTACGGAGCCGCGTCGGGCAGCAGCGGCGCGGGGTCGGTACGGGGCTGCCAGGCTGGCGGCGGCGTGGGCCGGTATGCGCCCCGCTGCTCCATGACCGTCATGACGGCACCTCCTCGTGGGAGACGGCTCCGGGCGCGCCACGGGTGTGACTCGCCTCACCTACCGATTGTTCGGTCGTCGGCACATTTTGGCTACAGGCACCGCCAGGCTGTGGACAAACGGTTCTCCACAGCCTGAGATGGACGCAGTACGTCCATGGTAGGGAGGCGGGGGGACATGGCACCTGAACAAATGGCCGAACGGGCCGAAGGCGGCGGCACCCTGCCGCCCCCTCGTCCGCTGGACGCCATTGATCAGGCCATCCTGCAGATGCTCCAGGCGGACGGCCGCGCCTCGATCCGTTCCGTGGCCGAACGCGTGCACGTTTCGCGGGCCAACGCCTACGCGCGCATCAACCGCCTCATCGAGGACGGCGTGATCCGCGGCTTCGGTGCCCGCGTGGACCACGAACGCGCCGGACAGGGCACATCGGCGTACATCACCCTGAAGATCGTCCAGAACTCCTGGCGCACGGTCCGCGAGCAGCTGAGGCAGCTCCCCGGCGCCGCCCACATCGCCCTGGTGGGCGGCGACTTCGACGTGCTCCTGCTGGTCCACACCCCGGACAACAAGGCGCTGCGCGAGCTGGTGCTGATGCGCCTCCAGGCGATCCCGGAGGTGCTCAGCTCGCGGACCCTGCTGGTGTTCGAGGAGGAGGACCTGGGACCGGAGGCCTGAGCCACCTCCTGGGCCACCCCTGCCGGACAGCTCACTCCGGGTTGCGCAGCCCTCCGAAGACCAGCCGCACCACCGCGTCGGAGACCTCACGCTCGCCCATGCCGCGCCCGTCGGGCCGGTACCACTCCACGACCGAGTTGATCATCCCGAAGACGAGCCGCGTCGCGAGCCGTACCTCCACGTCACCGCGGATGTCCCCCTCGGCTGCGGCTGCCTTGAGCAGCTCGGCCACCCGGTGGTCGAAGTCCCTGCGCCGTTCCAGGGCCCGGCGCTCGGTGTCGGTGTTGCCGCGCATCCGCAGCAGCAGCGTCACGTACGGCAGTTCGGCGATGAGCACCTCGACCATGCGCCGTACGACGTACTCCAGGCGCCCGGCGGCGGGCCCCACGCGCGCGTGCTCCTCGTCGAGGATCCCGAAGAGGCCGTCCAGCGCCCGGCTGACGGCCAGGCGCAGCAGCTCCTCCTTACCGGTGACGTGGTGGTAGATCGACGACTTGGAGATGCCCGCGGCCCTGGAGAGGTGCTCCATGGAGGTGCCGTCGTAGCCGCGCTCGTTGAACACCTGGACGGCGACCTGGAGCAGCGTCGTCGGCGTGTACGTGTCGCGCTTGGCGGTGGTCATGGGGTGCCCTCCCGCTTGTCGGTGGCGTACGCGTGGCGGTAGAGCGCGAGGGACGGCGCGTACCGTCCGCTCGGGTCGCGCTGGTGCAGTTCGTCGAGGATCTCGTGCGCCCAGCTCCGGCCGAGCCTGCGGCTCCACTCGAAGGGCCCGAGCGGGTAGTTGACGCCGAGGCGCATCGCCGTGTCGACGTCCTCCTCGGTGGCGACGCCCTTGGCGACGGCGTCGTGCGCGAGGTCGACGATCCGGGCCACCGTACGGGCGACGATCATGCCGGGGGTGTCCCCGAGGACGCTGACGTCCTTGCCGAGGGCCTGGAAGAGGCCGATGGCCTCGGAGAGGGTCTGCGGCTGGGTGTCCTGGGAGGCGGACAGGGCGATGCGGGTGGCCCGCCGGTAGTCGAGGGCGAGGTCGAAGTAGACGACGTCACGGAACTCGACGCTGGTCTGTCCGTCGGCGAGGACCAGCTGACCGCCGCCGGGCAGCACCAGCCGGGTGCCGTGGTCCTCCTCGTCCTCACGGACGGGAACGCCCGCCTCGCGGATCAGCGCGAGGAGGTCGGACGCGGGGCCCAGGTCACCCTCGGCGACGACGTATGCGGGCGCCTGGGCCTGTTCCGCGGTGTGCGGTTCGGCGCGCTCGGCGTCGTCTCCGTAGTCGTACCAGCCCTGCCCGGTCTTGCGGCCGAGGCGGCCCGACTCGACGAGCCGCCGCTGGGCGAGCGAGGGCGTGAACCGCACGTCCTGGAAGAAGGCCTGCCACACGGAGTGGGTGACCGCCTCGTTGACGTCCTGCCCGATCAGATCGGTCAGCTCGAACGCGCCCATCCTGAACCCGCCGCACTCGCGCAGCACCGCGTCGATGGTGGCGGGGTCGGCGGACTGGGCCTCGTACGCCGCGAAGGCCTCCGCGTAGAAGGGCCGGGCGAGGCGGTTGACGATGAAGCCGGGGGTGTCGGCGCAGGCGACCGGGGTCTTGCCCCAGGCGCGGGCCATCTCGTACGCGCGCGTGGCCGAGGTGACGTCGGTGGCGAACCCGGAGACGACCTCCACGAGGGGCAGCAGCGGCGCCGGGTTGAAGAAGTGCAGCCCCACGAACCGCCCGGGGTTGCGCAGAACGCCCCCGATGGCGGTGACGGACAGGGAGGAGGTGTTGGTGGCGAGCAGACAGTCGTCGTCGACCACGTCCTCCAGGTCACGCAGGAGCTGCTGCTTCACGTCGAGCTGTTCGAGGACGGCCTCGACGACGAGGGAGCAGTCGGCGAGCTCGGCGAGGCTCCCGGCAGCGTGCAGCCGGCCCCGGGCGGCGTCCCGGTCGGCCACCGTCAGCCGGTCCTTCTCGACGAGTCGGTCGAGGCGCTCGACGATGGCGTCGGCGGCGTCCTGGGCCCGCCCCGGCGCGGCATCGAACAGCCGTACGTCATGACCGGCGACCAGCGCGACCTGGGCGATGCCCTGGCCCATGGTGCCGGTGCCGACGACGGCCACGGGGCTGCTGAGGTCGAGTGCTGTCATGTGCGCGATCCTCCCGCACGGCGTTGTCCACAGATGCGGCGGACCCCCTTGTCCCGACCGATCGTTCGGTTACTCTAACTCTGTCGTCCCTTTTCTGCCCAGGTCATGTCCCTGTTCATGCACCGGGTCACGCCCCAGGTCATGAGCTCAACGAAGTGCTCTTGAGACGAGGAGTTGGTCCCTGATGGCCGCCGAACTCACCGCGCACCAGCTGATCGCCCAGCACCGGCCCACCCTCGACCAGGCGCTGGAAGCGATCCGCACGCGCGCGTACTGGTCCCCGCACCCCGAACACCCCAAGGCGTACGGGGAGGACGGCAGCCTGGACCTGGCCGCGGGCAGGGCCGCCTTCGACGCCGTCCTGAACACCCGCCTCGACCTCGGCCAGCCCGGCACGGACGACTGGGTGGGCGGTGAGGTGTCCCCGTACGGCGTCGAGCTGGGTGTCACCTACCCGCACGCGGACGTCGACGTGCTGCTGCCCGCCATGAAGGCCGGGCAGCGCGCCTGGCGCGACGCGGGCGCGGAGGTCCGCGCGATGGTCTGTCTGGAGATCCTGAAGCGGATCAGCGGCCGGACGCACGAGTTCGCGCACGCGGTCATGCACACCAGCGGCCAGGCCTTCATGATGGCGTTCCAGGCGGGCGGCCCGCACGCCCAGGACCGCGGCCTGGAGGCGGTGGCGTACGCGTACGCGGAGCAGGTCCGCACCCCCGGCACCGCGGAGTGGGCCAAGCCCCAGGGCAAGCGCGACCCGCTGGCCCTCACCAAGGAGTTCACGCCGGTCCCGCGCGGCATCGCCCTCCTCATCGGCTGCAACACGTTCCCGACATGGAACGGCTACCCGGGCCTGTTCGCGTCCCTGGCCACGGGCAACGCGGTACTCGTGAAGCCCCACCCGCGCGCGGTACTGCCGCTCGCCCTGACGGTCGGCATCGCACGCGAGGTCCTGGCGGAGACCGGCTTCGACCCGAACCTGGTGGCACTGGCGGCCGAACGCCCCGGCGAGGGCATCGCCAAGACCCTGGCGACCCGCCCGGAGATCCGCATCGTCGACTACACGGGGTCGACGTCGTTCGGGGACTGGCTGGAGGCCAACGCCCGTCAGGCGCAGGTCTACACGGAGAAGGCCGGCGTCAACACGGTGATCGTGGAGTCGACCGACAACTACAAGGGCATGCTGTCGAACCTCGCCTTCGCCCTCTCCCTGTACAGCGGCCAGATGTGCACCACCCCGCAGAACCTCCTGATCCCCCGCGACGGCATCCGTACGGAGGAGGGCCACAAGTCGTACGACGAGGTCGTCACCGGCCTCGCAGCGGCTGTCGGGGGCCTGCTGGGCGACGACGCGCGCGCCAACGGGGTGCTGGGCGCGATCGTCAACCCCGATGTGAAGGCACGCCTCGAGGCGGCGGCCGGGCTCGGCGAGGTCGCCCTGGCCTCACGCGAGATCGTGAACCCCGACTTCCCCGAAGCGGTGGTCCGTACGCCCGTCATCGTGAAGCTCGACGGCACGCGGAAATACTGGGACGGGGCAGACTCCGAGGCCGCCTACATGAGCGAGTGCTTCGGCCCGGTCTCCTTCGCCGTCGCGGTCGACTCGGCGGCGGACGCGGTGGAACTGCTGCGGCGGACCGTCCGGGACAAGGGCGCGATGACGGTCGGCGCGTACACGACCGACCCGGAGGTCGAACAGGCCGTCCAGGAGGCCTGCCTGGAGGAGTGCGCCCAGCTGTCGCTGAACCTGACCGGCGGGGTGTACGTCAACCAGACGGCCGCCTTCTCCGACTTCCACGGCTCGGGCGGCAACCCGGCGGCGAACGCGGCACTGTGCGACGGGGCGTTCGTGGCGAACCGCTTCCGGGTGGTGGAAGTGCGCCGCCAGGCTTAAGCGCTCCGCTGGACACGCAGTACTTTCGCCGCGGCTCGGTGGGGGCCGGTCGCGCAGTTCCCCGCGCCCCTTTCGGGGCGCGGTTCCGCGCCCGACCTCTCCGAGGCCGCCTTGAAGGCCCGTCCCCCGGTGAAGCTCCAGTGGTACAGCGTCATGGCCACGCTGGTCGCGAGGTTGTAGCTGGAGACCTGCGGGCGCATCGGGAGGGACACCAGATGGTCGGCACGCGCGCGTAGTTCGGGCGACAGCCCGCTGCGCTCGGAGCCGAAGGCGAGTACGGCGTCGTCCGGGAGCTTCAGCCCCCGGATGTCGTCGCCCTCCGCGTCGAGCGCGAACACCGGCCCGGACGGCAGCTCGGCCACCGTCAGCCGCTCCACGGCGGTCGCGAAGTGCAGCCCCGCCCCACCGCGTACGACGGTGGGGTGCCAGGGGTCGAGCGTCCCGGTCATGACGACCCCCGTCGCCCCGAAACCGGCGGCGAGCCGGATCACCGCCCCGGCGTTGCCGAGATTGCGCGGGTTGTCGAGGACGACGACGGGCGCGGTCCGGGGCGTGCGCGCGAGCACCTCCAGGTTGGCCGCGCGGGAGGGCCGTACGGCCAGGGCGGCCACCGCGGTGGGGTGCGGGCGCGGCACGAGGGCCGTGTACGCCGTCTCCGGGACCTCGGTCAGGAGGGCGTCCAGGGTGTCCCGTACGTCCGGAGCCAGCTCGTCGGCGAGATCCAGGGTCGCCCGTCGGTCGGCGGTCACGGCGACCGGGATCCGCGCGCCGAAGCGGACGGCGTGCTTGAGGGCGTGGAAGCCGTCGAGCAGGACGGAAGCCCCCGCGAGCCGGTGCCAGTCGGCCACCGCCGCGTCGATCGCTGTCCCCGTCGCCGCATCCGTCATGCCGTGAAGCCTACGTGCGGGGGCTCCGCCGTCTCGTCCACCGCGCTCCCGTCGGCCGCCTCGGAGGCTTCCTCGTCCGGCACAGCGCGTCCGCCGTTGCCCGGCAGGCGGGCGAGAAGGCGCACCCGCGCGCGTGCCGCCCCGTCGCCCAGGCGGCGCAGGAAGGACGTCGGCAGGAACACGGCGTCCGCGGCGATCATCGCGAGGGAGAAGAAGGGCAGTCCGAGGACGACGGCGATCACGGCGTGCTCGGTCATCATCACGGCGAGCAGGATGTTCTTGACCCGCCGGTTGAAGAGCGTGAAGGGGAAGGCCACCTGCACGGCCACCGTCCCGTACGTCACCAGCATCACCATCGTGCCGCTCGACGACATCAGGTCGGAGAGCGCGGGCCACGGGGAGAAGTAGTCGAGGTGGAGCGGGTAGTAGACGGCCGTGCCGTCCTGCCAGCGCGAGCCCTGGATCTTGTACCAGCCGGCCGTCGCGTAGATCAGACAGGCCTCGGCCATGATCACGAAGAGGGCCGCGTTGTGCACGAGGTTGCCGACGATGTCCAGGAGCATCCGTGGCTCGCCGCCCTGCCCACGGCGCGCCACGACCCACCACACGCCCTGCGCCAGCCACATGCCCCAGAGGATCCGGGGGACCAGCGGGTCACCGCCGAGCATGCCGGCCGCGATACCGCCCAGGAGGAGCACCCCGAGGACGCCCCAGAGCACAGGCCCCACGCGGTCGGGGGCGGGGTCGTCGCCGAGGGGCACGCGTGCGCGTGCCTTCCGGGCCCGCCGGGCGTCCAGGGACCACACCTGGCCGCAGCGCGTGAACACCAGGTAGAGGGACATCAGGTGCAGGACGTTGTCGCCGCCGTCGCCCATGAAGATGCTGCGGTTCTGGATCGAGAGCACGCCGACCATGAAGAGCACGGACAGGGTGCGGGTCCGCCAGCCGAGCAGGAGGAGAAGACTGGCGAGCACCGCGAGCGCGTAGACGAGCTCGAACCAGACCTGGCTGCCGGACCACGTCAGGACCGTGAAAGCGCCGTTGTCCGAGATGAGCTGCTGAGCGAGATCCCAGCTCCAGGGGCCGTCGGGGCCGTACAGCTCCTGCCGGTGCGGGAACTCGCGCAGCAGGAACAGCAGCCAGGTCGCCGAGAAGCCGATCCGCACGACGGCGGCCTGGTACGGGCCCAGGGCGGTCTCGGTGACGCGGGCGATGCCACGGGAGACCGACCGGGAGAGCGAACGGGCGGCCACGGGGACGAGGCGGGTCATGAGCCGTCCCCCTTCGCCGCACCGGCCGCGCCCGCCGCCTCGGCGGCCTTCTCGCCGTCGGGGACGGGCCACCAGGACAGTACGCGGTACGTGGGCGTCTCGGGCACCTGCTCCTGGCTCCACTCGGGCGGTCGGACGTTCGTGCTGCGGGAGCGGACCTGGACGCGGTCGATCGTGCCCCCCGGTCCGGCCGCCTCCTGGCGGTCGAGACGCAGGACGACGATGCGACGCAGGTACTGCTCGGAGAGGGCACCGCGCAGGCCCGAGGGACGGTTCTGGGCGTCGTGTGTGGCGAGGAGGAAGTCCCAGGCCCGGCGGAGCTCGTTCTGCTGGGTGTGACTCGGTACCGGATTGCCGTCGATGGCCTTGCCGTCCAGCGCGGAGAGGTCGTACCAGCCGGTGGTCCGGGCGGCGCCGTCCGCGGTACGGACATCGGCGCGGACCTCGACGGCGACGTTCTGCTGCAGCGGGTTGGGAGCGAAGAGCTTCCAGTTCTGTTCGAACTCCGGGTAGATCCAGTCGTCGATCGTCCGGGCGTGCTCCTTGGTGACCGTGTTCGAGGGCGCGACGTGCAGAAAGACCATGCCGAGATGAACACACGCGGCGACGGCGACGATCGCGACGGCGAGGGCGGCGCCGATTTGGTAGGGGAGGGAAAGTGCGGCCAGTTCCGGGCGGGGGGCTTCCCCGGGATCGGTGGAGCCCTCGGCCTCGCCGGGCTCACCCGGCTCGTCGCGCCCGTGCCCGGCGTCCGGACCTGCCTCGTACGCGTCCATTCCGCCCCGTCTCCCGATACCCGGTCCCACCGCGCCCGTGGCGTGCGCACCGGCACGGTACTCAGAGCCGCCCGCCCGGCACAGCCCCCCTCGCACACCTGCACGACCGATGAGCAGCGCCCGGGAGGCCGGACCCGGAGTTGTCCACAGCCGTTGACACCCTACGGCCCTGCGCCGGACCATCGACTCGGGCAGACCGAACGATCGGTCGTTGCCACGCACCCTCCGGTCCCGCCCGTTCCCTTCTTCTAGAACCTGTTCTATCTTGACGCCCCGTCAGGTCCCCCGCACCCGGCCCGAGAGGACAGCACCATGGACTTCAGGTTCAGTGAGGAGCAGCAGGCGGCGGTCGAGGCGGCCCGGGCGGTGTTCGGCGGGGTCGCGCCGGACGGAGTGCCCAGTCCGTCACTCGTCCCGGGTGCCGTCGCGGACGACTTCGACCGGGCCCTGTGGGAGCGGCTCGCCGGCGCGGATCTGCTGAGCCTGCTGCTCGACGAGGAGTTCGGCGGGGCCGGTCTCGACGCCATCGCCCTGTGCCTCGTACTGCGCGAGTCCGCGAAGGTGCTGGCCAGGGTGCCCCTGCTGGAGAGCTGCGCGGCAGCGGCGGCCGTACAGGCGTACGGGGACCGAGAGTTGAAGAGCGAGGTGCTGCGCCGGGCCGGGACCGGCGAACTCGTGCTCACCGTCGCCGCGCACGGCCGCACCGGCCACGACCCCGCCGAACTCGCCGTGACCGCGGGCCGGGACGGCGACGACTGGGTCCTCGACGGAGTCCAGACCGCGATCCCCTGGGCGCACAACGCCGCCTTCGTCCTCGTACCCGCGCGGACGAGCGCCGACCGGACCGTCCTCGCCCTTGTCCCCCGCCTCCACGAAGGCGCCCCCCTCGACGGTTTCGCACTCGCCGAGCAGATATCCACCGCCGGTGAGCGGCTCGGTGAACTGCGCCTGGAATCCGTGCGCTTGCCGGACCGGTACGTCCTCGACGCCGACGGTGCCTGGCCTTGGCTGCGCGATCTGCTGACCGTCGGAACCTGCGCGCTGACGCTCGGACTGGGTACCTCGGTACTGGGCATGACCAGCGACTACACCGGCAAGCGGGAGCAGTTCGGCTATCCGCTGGCCACCTTCCAGGCCGTCGCCGTACAGGCCGCCGACCGGTACATCGACCTGCGCGCGATGGAGGTCACGCTGTGGCAGGCGGCATGGCGGATCAGCACAGGGGCCGGTGGTGTGCTGCCCGCCTCCGGAGATGTCGCCGTCGCCAAGATCTGGGCCTCGGAGGGGGTACGCAGGGTCGTGCAGACCGCGCAGCACCTGCACGGCGGTTTCGGCGCCGACACCGACTACCCGCTGCACCGCTACCACGCCTGGGCCAAGTACCTGGAGCTGTCGCTCGGCCCGGCCGCGGCCCACGAGGAGGCACTGGGCGACCTGCTCGCGGCACACCAGCTGGGCTGAAGCCGGCCACGGGCCGCCAGGCACCCGGTGTTCAGGCGACGAAGCCCGGCGCACCCTCGTCGGTGACGACCGGGCGGCCCGCCGCCTCCCACACCTGCATGCCGCCAGCCACGTTCACCGCGTCGATGCCCTGCTGGACCAGGTAGTTCGTCACCTGGGCCGAGCGGGCGCCGGAGCGGCAGATCACGTTGACCCGGCCGTCCTGCGGTGCCGTACCGGTGAACTCGCCGTAGCGGGCGACGAACTCACTCATGGGTATGTGCAACGCCCCCGCGGCATGCCCCGCCTGCCACTCCTCGTCCTCACGGACGTCCAGCAGGAAGTCGCCGTCCTTGAGGTCCACGACCTCGACCGTGGGCACACCAGATCCGAAACTCATGCCCCGACGATACCCAGGTCACTGCCCGAGCAGCGCCGCGAGTTCCTCCTCGCGCTGCGAGACCTGGGCCAGCAGCTGTTCGGCGATCTCCTCCAGGAGACGGTCGGGGTCGTCCGGAGCGAGCTTCAGCATCGCCCCGATCGCGCCCTCCTCCAGCTCACTGGCGACCAGCGTCAGCAGCTCCTTGCGCTGGGAGAGCCATTCGAGGCGGGCGTAGAGCTCCTCGCTGTGGCTCGGCTTCCACTCGGCGGGCACCGGGCCGGCCGCCCACTCCTCGGCCAGCTCCCGCAGCAGCGGCTCGTCGCCCCGCCCGTAGGCGCTGTTGACCCGCGAGATGAACTCGTCGCGCCGCGCCCGCTCCTCCTCGTCCTGCGCCAGGTCCGGGTGGGCCTTGCGGACCAGCTCGCGGTAGAGCTTGCGGGCCTCGTCGCTCGGGCGGACCCGCTGCGGAGGCCGTACCGGCTGCTCGGTGAGCATCGCCGCCGCCTCCGGGAACAGCCCCTCCGAGTCCATCCAGCCGTGGAACAGCTCCTCGACACCGGGCATCGGCATGACCTGCGCCCGTGCCTCCCGCGCCGCCCGAACGTCCTCGGGGTCGCCGGAGCGCGCGGCCTTCGCCTCGGCGATCTCGGCGTCCAGCTCGTCGAGGCGGGCGTACATCGGGCCGAGCTTCTGGTGGTGCAGCCGGGAGAAGTTCTCGACCTCGATACGGAAGGTCTCGACCGCGATCTCGTACTCGATGAGCGCCTGCTCGGCGACCCGCACTGCCCGCTCCAACCGCTCCTCGGGCCGAGGCCCCTCCGCCTCGCCGGACGGCGACTGCGCGTCAGGGCGCTCCCGCGGCCCTTCGGCTTCGGGCACGGACGAGGACTGCTCAGCTTCCGGGGTCGTCACCCGCCCAGCGTAGGCCACGGCCCACGCGCCCACCGAGGGTCACCGAAGAGACCCCTGAGGTGACCCCCCGAAGCGACCCCACAGCCGTCACACGCCCATCTCCGCGTCGATCCTCCCCGCCCGCACCGCCGCCACCAGATCCGCGTGGTCCGCCTCCGTGCGGTCGGCGTAGGCGGTGGCGAACCTCGCCACCGCCTCGTCCAGCTCGTCGCTCTTCCCGCAGTAGGCGGCGATCAGCCGGGGGTCGGCACTGTGCGCGTGGGCGCGGGCCAGGAGGGCGCCCGTCATCCGGCCGTAGTCGTCGATCTGGTCGGCGGACAGGGCGGCCGGGTCGACGCTGCCCTTGCGGTTGCGGAACTGCCGTACCTGGAAAGGCAGTCCGTCGACCGTGGTCCAGCCGAGGAGGCTGTCGCTGACGACCTGCATGCGCTTCTGCCCGAGCACCACCCGGCGCCCCTCGTGCACCGAGCCCGCCGCCTCCACCGGGTCGAAACCGGCGGTCGCCAGATGCGGGACCAGCGCCGAGGGACGGGCCTCCTTCACCTGGAGGACGAGGCACTCGCCCTTGTGGTCGAGGAGCAGCACGACATACGACCGCGTGCCCACACTCCCCGTGCCGACGATGCGGAACGCCACGTCGTGCACCGAGTGGCGGGACAGCAGCGGAAGGCGGTCGTCCGAGAGCGTGCCCACGTACTCGTCCAGGGCCGCCGCCACCACCGCGGCCTCCTCGTCCGGCACCCCCCGCAGCACCGGCGGCGCGTCCACGAAACGCCGCCCGCCGTCCTCGGTGATCTCGGTCGACCTGGCCGCGAAGCGCCCGCTGGTGTTGCCCCGCGCCTTCTCGGAGACCCGCTGCAGCGTGCCGGCCAGGTCCTGGGCGTCCGCGTGGGAGACTAGCTCCTCGTCCGCGATGGCGTTCCACGCGTCCAGCACCGAGAGCTTCGCGAGCAGCCGCATCGTACGGCGGTACGCACCGACCGCGCCGTGCGCCGCCTTACGGCAGACGTCCTCGTCCCCGCCCACCTCCCGGCCCGCGAGCACCAGCGAGGCCGCGAGCCGCTTCAGATCCCACTCCCAGGGACCCTGCACCGTCTCGTCGAAGTCGTTCAGATCCATGACCAGGCCGCCACGCGCGTCCCCGTACAGCCCGAAGTTGCCCGCGTGCGCGTCGCCGCAGATCTGGGCGCTGATCCTGGTCATCGGGGTACGGGCCAGGTCGTACGCCATCAGGCCCGCCGAGCCGCGCAGGAAGGCGAACGGGGTGGCCGCCATCCTGCCCACCCTTATCGCGGTCAGCTCGGGGATACGGCCGAGGTTGGACTCCCTGACCGCCGCCTCGGCGTCCGGACGGGAGCCGTCCGCGCCGGTGTCGAGGGAGGCGTGCTCGCTGCGCGGAACCTGCCGCCGCAGCGCCTTCCCCTCCTCCTTGGGCGAACCCTCCACCGGCCACTGGGCGAACCCGCGCACCTGGGGAAGCTTGCGCGCCATGCTCCGCGCCACTGTGGCCCCCGCCGACTCCGTACCGACCTCGGTCATCGCGACCGCCTCCCCCGCTCCACTCACCGCCGCCAACATCAACTGGCGAAGACCGTACAGCCGCACACCGCATCAGGTCAGACCCTGTGGACAAGTCGGACAACCAGCGGGACACACTTCACAGTGAGAGAGACCTCACATCTGCGCAACGCACGAGATCCGACGGCACGAGACACGACGCAGATGGACAACGCGAAACGGCCCTCATCGTGATCCCGATGAGGGCCGTTCACCTGTGCGCGAGGGGGGAGTTGAACCCCCACGCCCTTGCGGGCACTGGAACCTGAATCCAGCGCGTCTGCCATTCCGCCACTCGCGCATTCGCTGTGCCCTCGGGCCCTGCTCCCTGGGGGGCTGGGGCCTTCCGACATCGAGAAGATTAGCACGCTGGAGGTGGTGGGTTCACATCCCTTTCCCCCGCCCCCCAGCCCGCCCGATCGGCCCCGAACGAGCCGGACCGGCTGCGACTTCGTATCAACACGTGCCGTTCACGTATCAACCTCGTACCGGTCCAGCCCATCTCCCAAGGAGGCGGGCAAGCTGCACAGTCAGGTGCGGGACACTGGTTTGGCGCCGCCTCTACGATCTGGGTACGGCTCGGGGAGTTCGAAGAGGAGCTTCACAGGGAACTTCGTCAGGCGTCGACACCCGTCGGCCTGCCTGACAGGGGGAACCAGCCGATTTCCCGGCGCGTGGATACGATCAGTAAGCAGTACCAAGTACGGAACGCACCGCACGCATGGCACGCACGGCTTTGGACAGAGCAGCAACAAGGAGGAGGTGCCCCATGGGAGTCCTGAAGAAGTTCGAGCAGCGTCTCGAAGGTCTGGTCAACGGCACCTTCGCCAAAGTGTTCAAGTCCGAGGTCCAGCCCGTGGAGATCGCGGGCGCGCTGCAGCGCGAGTGCGACAACAACGCGACCATCTGGAACCGCGACCGGACCGTCGTACCCAACGACTTCATCGTCGAGCTGAGCACACCGGACTTCGACCGCCTCAGCCCCTACTCCGGACAGCTCGGCGACGAGCTCGCCGGGATGGTGCGGGACTACGCCAAGCAGCAGCGATACACCTTCATGGGCAACGTCAAGGTGCATCTGGAGAAGGCCGACGACCTGGACACCGGCCTTTACCGCGTGCGCAGCCGTACGCTCGCCTCCTCCACCAACCAGCAGGCCCCCGGCGGCCCCGGACCCGGCGCCGCCGCGCCCGCGGCCCCGCCGAGAGGCCGGCCCGGCGCGGGCGGCGGTTACGGCTATCCGCCCGCCGCCGGAGCACCCCCGATGCCGGCCGCACCACCGCCCGGCGGACGCCTCGGCGCCGCTCCGGCGGGCCCGCCCATGGGACAGCGTCCGGCCGCGGGCGCGGGCCGGATGCGGTGCTGGGTCGAGATCAACGGCGCCCGCCACCAGATCACCGGCCCGACCCTCGTACTGGGCCGCAGCACCGAGGCCGACGTGCGGATCGACGACCCCGGCGTCTCGCGCCGGCACTGTGAGATCCGCCCCGGAACACCCCCGGCGATCCAGGATCTCGGGTCCACCAACGGCATCGTGGTGGACGGGACGCACACCACCCGCGCTACGCTCCGCGACGGCTCTCGAATCGTCGTGGGCAGCACCACCATCATTTACCGGCAAGCCGAAGGGTGAAGCGGGGGCAATGTCAGAGCTGACCCTCACGGTCATGCGGCTGGGTTTCCTGGCCGTTCTGTGGCTGTTCGTGATCGTGGCCGTGCAGGTCATCCGCAGCGACCTGTTCGGTACGCGTGTCACCCAGCGCGGGTCGAGGCGTGACAGCGGCCGCCAGCAGCAGGCGGCCGCCCGACAGGCCGCCGCGCCACCGCAGCAACGCCAGCAGCAGCCGTCCGGCGGCGGCAGGCAGCGCCGGGGCGCACCCAGCAAACTCGTCGTCTCCGAGGGCACCCTGACGGGCACCACCGTCGCCCTCCAGGGGCAGACGGTCACGCTCGGGCGGGCCCACGACTCGACCATCGTGCTGGACGACGACTACGCCTCCAGCAGGCATGCCAGGATCTACCCGGACCGCGACGGCCAGTGGATCGTCGAGGACCTCGGGTCCACCAACGGCACCTATCTCGACCGGACCCGGCTGACGACTCCCACACCGATTCCGCTGGGCGCGCCGATCCGCATCGGCAAGACCGTCATCGAGCTGCGGAAGTAGTGCTACATCATGAATAGGCGCGAGCGGAGCGAGCACGCAGCGGCGGTCCATGTGAAGGCCACCGGCGCGCTCCCGACCGGAGGGTGGGCACCGTGCGGATGTACCCGGAGCCGACGGGCGAGGTGCGCATGAGTCTGTCACTGCGCTTCGCCGCCGGATCGCACAAAGGCATGATCCGCGAGGGCAACGAGGACTCCGGCTACGCCGGTCCCCGCCTCCTCGCGATCGCCGACGGCATGGGCGGCCAGGCCGCCGGTGAGGTCGCCTCCTCCGAGGTGATCTCCACCATCGTCGCCCTCGACGACGACGTCCCCGGCTCCGACATCCTCACCTCGCTCGGCACCGCCGTGCAGCGGGCGAACGACCAGCTCCGCATGATGGTCGAGGAGGACCCCCAGCTGGAGGGCATGGGCACCACGCTCACCGCCCTCCTGTGGACGGGCCAGCGCCTCGGCCTCGTACACGTGGGCGACTCACGTGCGTACCTCCTCCGGGACGGCGTCCTCACCCAGATCACGCAGGACCACACCTGGGTGCAGCGCCTCGTCGACGAGGGACGCATCACCGAGGAAGAGGCCACCACCCACCCGCAGCGCTCGCTCCTCATGCGCGCGCTGGGCAGCGGCGACCACGTCGAGCCCGACCTCTCCATCCGTGAGGTCCGGGCCGGCGACCGGTACCTGATCTGCTCCGACGGGCTGAGCGGGGTCGTGTCCCACCAGACCATGGAGGACACCCTCGCCAGCTACCAGGGACCCCAGGAGACCGTGCAGCAGCTCATCGAGCTCGCGCTGCGCGGCGGCGGCCCCGACAACATCACCGTGATCATCGCCGACGTCCTGGACCTCGACACCGGGGACACCCTCGCCGGGCAGCTGTCCGACGTACCCGTAGTGGTCGGCGCGGTCGCCGAGAACCAGCACAACCAGCACCACCTGCACGACGGCGGCGCCATGCAGACGCCCGCCGGACGCGCCTCCGGGCTCGGCCGGCAGCGGCCCGCGCACGACGGCGGGGGCGGCGAGTTCGGCCCGCCCGGCTCCGGCGACACCACCGGCTACATCCAGACCGGCGGCTTCGGCGGCTACACCGACGAGGACTTCGTCAAACCCGGCGCCGGCCGCAGGTGGTTCAAGAGAACCCTCTACATCACGCTCGCCCTCGCCGTCATCGGCGGAGGCCTGTACGGCGGCTACCGCTGGACACAGACCCAGTACTACGTCGGCGCCACCGACGAGCACGTCGCGCTGTACCGGGGCATCAGCCAGGACCTCGCCTGGGTCTCGCTCTCGAAGGTCGAGAAGGACCACCCCGAGATCGAACTCAAGTACCTGCCCGCCTACCAGCAGAAGCAGGTCAAGGCCACCATCGCGGAGGGCGGCCTCAAGGACGCCCAGTCGAAGATCTCCGAACTGGCCACCCAGGCCTCCGCGTGCAAGAAGCAGGAAGCACGGCGCGCGGCCGACAACGCGAACAACGCCAAGACCGGCGAGGGCGAGGCCGGAGGCACCACGGGAACCACCCGTACCGCCGCCGCGTCCAAGGCATCGCCGAGCCCGACGCCGTCCACAACGGCGTCCCCGTCCACAACCGCACCCACTCCCACACCCGGCCCCAGCCTCTCCGAGGATGAGCAGAAGCTGGTCTCGCTGTGCGGTAAGCAGTAGGCAAGCCGTGAGGGGCCACTTCATACGATGAGCAGTACAACCAACACCTCGCAGCACCACACGTCCACGATCGGCGCGATCGGCACCCCGAGCCGGCGCAACACCGAACTGGCACTCCTGGTGTTCGCCGTCGTCATCCCGGTCTTCGCCTACGTCAACGTGGGCCTGGCCATCGACGACAAGATCCCCGCCGGCGTGCTCAGCTACGGCCTCGGCCTCGGCCTGATCGCCGGCGTCGGCCACCTCGTCGTACGGAAGTTCGCCCCGTACGCCGACCCACTGCTGCTGCCCCTGGCCACACTGCTCAACGGCATCGGCCTGGTCGTCATCTGGCGGCTGGACCAGTCCGAACGACTTCAGCAGAGCAAAACGTTCGTCGAGGCGGCCCCCCGCCAGCTGCTGAACTCCGCACTGGGCGTCGCCCTGTTCGTGGCGGTGCTGGTCCTCCTCAAGGACCATCGCATCCTCCAGCGCTACACCTACATCTCCATGGCCGGAGCCGTGGTGCTGCTGGTCCTGCCGCTGGTCCCAGGCCTCGGCTTCGACAACTTCGGCGCCAAGATCTGGATCAAGATCCCCGGCCTGGGCAGCGTCCAGCCCGGCGAGTTCGCGAAGATCGCCCTCGCGATCTTCTTCGCCGGCTACCTGATGGTGAAACGCGACGCGCTCGCCCTGGCCAGCCGCCGTTTCATGGGCCTGTACCTGCCCCGCGGCCGCGACCTCGGACCGATCATCGTCGTCTGGATCATCTCGATCCTGATCCTGGTCTTCGAGACCGACCTCGGCACGTCGCTGCTGTTCTTCGGAATGTTCATCATCATGCTGTACGTCGCCACCGAGCGGACCAGCTGGATCGTCTTCGGGATGCTGATGTCGGCGGCCGGCGCGGTCGGCGTCGCCAGCTTCGAGTCGCACGTCCAGCAGCGCGTCCAGGCCTGGCTCGACCCGATGAACGAGTACCTCCTCAGCCTGAAGGGCGTCGGGGGTCACACCATGCAGTCCATGCAGGCCCTGTGGGCCTTCGGCTCCGGCGGCACCCTGGGCACCGGCCTCGGCCAGGGCAACTCCGACCTCATCGGATTCGCCGCCAACTCCGACTTCATCCTCGCCACCTTCGGCGAGGAACTCGGCCTGGCCGGCGTCATGGCGATCCTGCTGATCTACGGTCTGGTCGTGGAACGCGGCGTCCGCACCGCCCTCGCCGCCCGCGACCCCTTCGGCAAGCTGCTGGCCATCGGCCTGTCCGGCGCCTTCGCCCTCCAGGTCTTCGTCGTCGCCGGCGGCGTCATGGGCCTAATCCCGCTCACCGGTATGACGATGCCGTTCCTCGCCGCCGGTGGCTCCTCCGTCATCGCCAACTGGGCGCTCATCGGCATCCTGCTCAGAATCAGCGACACCGCGCGCCGTCCGGCGCCCGCCCCGGCCCCCAGCCCCGACGCCGAGATGACCCAGGTGGTCCGACCGTGAACAAGCCCCTGCGCCGGATCGCGATCTTCTGCGGGCTCCTCGTGCTCGCCCTGCTCGTCCGCGACAACTGGATCCAGTACGTCCGGGCGGACGAGCTCAAGGACGACAAGTACAACCGTCGCGTCGCCATTGAGCGCTATGCCACGCCACGCGGCAACATCATCGTCGACGGCAAGGCGATCACCGGCTCCACCACGTCCGACAGTACCGACTTCGAGTACAAGCGCAGCTACAAGGACGGACCCATGTGGGCCCCCGTCACGGGCTACGCCTCGCAGGCGTTCGGCGCGACGCAGCTCGAGTCCATCGACGACGGCATCCTCACCGGCAACGACGACCGGCTCTTCTTCCGCAACACCCTCGACATGATCACGGGCAAGAAGAAGCAGGGCGGCAACGTCATCACCACCCTCAACGCCGCCGCCCAGAAGGCCGCGTACGACGGCCTCAAGGGCCGCGGCAAGGGCGCGGTGGCCGCGATCGACCCGTCCACCGGCGCGATCCTGGCCCTGGCCTCCTTCCCCTCGTACGACCCCTCGACGTTCGCCGGGAACTCGAACAAGGACTCGGAAGCCTGGACAAAGCTCCAGAAGAAGGCCAACCCCGACGAGCCCATGCTCAACCGGGCCCTGCGCGACATCTACCCGCCCGGCTCCACCTTCAAGGTCGTGACGGCGGCGGCGGCACTCGAGAACGGCCTCTACACGGACGCCGACGAGAAGACGGACTCGCCGCTCCCGTACACCCTGCCGGGCACCACGACGCTGCTGAAGAACGAGGGGACCATCCCCTGCAAGAACGCGACCATGCGCGTCGCCCTCCAGTACTCCTGCAACACCGTGTTCGGCAAGATGGGTTTCGACGTCGGCAAGGACAAGATGCTGGAGGAGGCCAAGAAGTTCGGCTTCAACTCCGAGCAGTTCGTCCCGGTCCGCTCCGCCGCCTCCAACTTCCCCGAGAAGATGGACGATCCGCAGACCGCGCTCAGCTCGATCGGCCAGTTCGAGACAGCGACGACCCCGCTGCAGATGGCCATGGTCGCCTCCGCGATCGCCAACGACGGCAAGCTGATGAAGCCGTACATGGTCGACAAGCTCCAGGCCCCCAACCTCGACGTGCTCGAACAGACCGAGCCCTCGGAGATGAGCCAGCCGCTGACCTCCAAGAACGCCCAGACCCTCCAGTCGATGATGGAGACGGTCGTCAAGGACGGCACCGGCAAGAACGCCCAGATCAGCGGCGTCACCGTCGGCGGCAAGACCGGTACCGCCCAGCACGGCGTCGACAACAGCGAGAAGCCGTACGCCTGGTTCATCTCCTACGCCAAGCTCGCCGACGGCAGCTCACCGGTCGCCGTGGCGGTCGTGGTCCAGGACGAGGGCGCCATCCGTGACGCCATCTCGGGCGGCGGTCTGGCCGCGCCCATCGCCAAGAGCGTGATGGAGGCGGTCATCAAGAGCAAGCAGTGAGCCCCGTCACGTCCCCTTCACATCGGTGCACGTTGCGATACCGGTCCGGTATCGGCTGACGGGCTTGGCCAGGTCACACAAATGAACCCGGGTACCGTAGGCCCGGACGGCACACCGCCGGACCACACACAGGTGCGGTCGGGACCGACGGAGAGGGCTGGTAGGAAGCATGGAAGAGCCGCGTCGCCTCGGCGGCCGGTACGAGCTGGGTCACGTGCTCGGCCGTGGTGGCATGGCAGAGGTATACCTCGCACATGACACCCGCCTGGGCCGCACCGTGGCAGTGAAGACGTTGCGCGCCGACCTCGCGCGCGACCCTTCCTTCCAGGCCCGGTTCCGCCGGGAGGCCCAGTCGGCCGCCTCGCTCAACCATCCCGCGATCGTCGCCGTGTACGACACCGGCGAGGACTACATCGACGGGACGTCCATCCCGTACATCGTCATGGAGTACGTGGACGGCTCCACCCTCCGCGAGCTCCTCCACTCGGGCCGCAAGCTGCTGCCCGAGCGGACGCTGGAGATGACCATCGGGATCCTCCAGGCATTGGAGTACTCCCACAGAAGCGGCATCGTCCACCGTGACATCAAGCCGGCCAACGTGATGCTCACGCGCAACGGCCAGGTCAAGGTCATGGACTTCGGCATCGCCCGTGCGATGGGCGACTCCGGCATGACGATGACGCAGACGTCCGCGGTCATAGGAACGGCCCAGTACCTGTCGCCGGAACAGGCGAAGGGCGAGCAGGTGGACGCGAGGTCCGACCTGTACTCGTCCGGCTGCCTGCTCTACGAACTCCTGACGGTCCGCCCGCCGTTCATCGGGGACTCCCCGGTCGCGGTGGCGTACCAGCACGTACGGGAGGAACCGCAGCCCCCGTCGGTGTTCGACCCCGAGATCACGCCCGAGATGGACGCCATTGTCCTGAAGGCCCTGGTCAAGGACCCGGACTACCGTTACCAGTCCGCCGACGAGATGCGCATCGACATCGAGGCCTGCCTCGACGGCCAGCCCGTCGCAGCCGCGCACGCCATGAGCTCGGCCGGCTACGGCGGCTACGGCTACCCCGACGACCAGGCCACCACCGCCCTGCGCTCCGACGCCGGCGCGACCACCATGCTCCCCCCGATGGGCCCGGACGACGGCGGCTTCGGCTACGACGACCGCTCCCGACGCCGCCAGCCGAAGAAGTCGAACACCTCGACGATCCTGTTGGCCGTGGCGGGCGTGCTGGTGCTGGTGGGCGCGATCCTGATCGGCAAGTGGGTGTTCGACGGCCAGGCCGTGAACGACAGCGCCTTCAAGAACCCCAACTTCGTCAGCCAGTCCAAGAAGGACGCGCAGCAGGCGGCGGTGAACGTCGAGCTGAAGCTCACGTTCACCGACAAGCCCTGCGAGAACGAGCCCAAGGGCAACATCTGCTCCCAGGTGCCCGCGGCTGGCGTCGACGTGAAGAAGAACGACACGATCGCGCTGGTGGTTTCGACCGGGGCGCCGAAGGTGGTCGTACCGAGCGTGCTCGGCGACAACGTCGACGACGCCACGAAGGAACTTGAGGGCGACAAGTACCAGCTCGACGTCAAGACGGTGACCAAGGAATCCCCCGAGGACCCGGGGAAGGTCCTGGAACAGTCTCTGGATGTCGGCGACGAGGTGGAGAAGGGCACGACGATCACCCTCACCGTCGCCAAGGAGGAAAAGAAGTCGACGGTCCCGGACGTCACCGGCAAGGACTGTGACACCGCCAAGCAGCAGATGGCGGACAACGACCTCGTCGGCGAGTGCACGGAGGTCCCGACCGACGACGACAACCAGGACGGCAAGGTCATCGCGACCTCACCGCAGGCCAACACACAGGCCGACCCGGGCTCCAAGGTGACCATCCAGATCGGCAAGAAGGCCGAGGAGCAGAAGACCAAGGTCCCGAACGTCGTCGGACAGACCGTGGGACAGGCCAAGCAGACCCTCCAGGCGGCCGGCTTCACCCAGATCCAGTTCACCCAGGGCAGCGACCAGAGCGACACCGCGTTCGTCACCGGCCAGGACCCGCAGCGGGACACCGAGGTCGAAGACCCGGGGAACACCCAGATCACGCTCCAGAGCGTCGGTTTCGGCAACGGCAACGGCAACAACGGTGGAAACAACGGCGACAACGACAACGGCGGCCTCTTCGGCTGACCCCGCCTGTCACACGAGTGAGCCCCGGCACCTACAAAAGGCGTCGGGGCTCACTCATACCCATGTGCGAAATCCGACCAGAACTTCATATACCTGAACTCGTTGGACGGGTGAGGAAAATCCGACGAGTTGAGGAGAAACGGAACGTGATCAACGAAACGGCACTGCTGGAGTCGAAAGCACTGCGAGACAGCGCGCTCGAACGTACGGACGTGCTCGACAGGGTGAAGGCGCTGTCGCTGCTGCCGGACGGGATGCATGTGACCACGGCGATGGTGGCGACGTACTTCCAGGTCGGCATCAAGGCCATCCGCTCCCTCGTCCTCGACCACGACGCGGAACTGCGAGCCAGCGGCTATCGGGTTTTGACAGGTTCAGAACTGAGCTCCTTTAAGGAGCTCAGTGGGGTCCAGTCCCGCACACGCAACCTCGCTCTCTTCTCCCGCCGGGCCGTCCTCAACGTCGCCATGCTCCTCCGTGACAGCGAAGTCGCACGTCAGGTGCGTGTGTACCTCCTGGACATGGAGCACCTGGCACGCAACCAGCCTGTGGATAACTCTGTCCAGAAGGACGTCGCCTCCCTCGACGACCGCATCGACCAACGCATCACCCACATCCTCGGCAAGACCGTCGTCCCGATGTTCAACGCCCTCATCGAAACGTCGGGCGAGCACCGCAGGGAACTGCTCGCCCTGCGGGCCGGCGTCCAGCGAGTCGAGCAGCGGCTCCGGCACCACCATGCCCGGCTGCAGAGGCTCGAAAGCCCGTACGAGGGCCGCCCCCTCCCCGGAGTCATGGCCTTCATGGACGCCATGAACGGCCGCACGTTCGAACGCCACATCGCCAAGCTGCTGCGCCGCGACGGGTGTACGAACGTCGTCGTACAAGGCGGTCAGGGCGACCGGGGCGTCGACATCATCGCGCTCACAGCCGACGGGCGACGACTCGTCGTCCAGTGCAAGAGGTTCGCGCCCTACCTCAACATCACCAGCCCCGACGTCCAGAAGTTCGTCGGCTCGGCCAAGGTGCTGTACGCCGCGGAAGTAGCCCTCTACGTGGCGACCTGCCCCTTCACCTCTGAGGCCCTGAGCATCGCCGCCGACGGCGGCATCACCGCCGTACACCGTGGGCTGCTGGAGGAGTGGAGTGCCGGAGCAGTGCTGAAGATCCTGGAGTAACCACGGCATAGCGCAGCAAAGGCCCGAAGCCGCAAAGGATAGTTGCGGCTTCGGGCCTTCGTCATGCTAGGTGACGGAGTTCCTTGCAGGAACTCCGTCACCTCACCGCAACTCCTCCGGCACCGTCCGCTTCGAGTCCACCTTCTCCACCCGAACCAGCTCCCCCCACACGATGTACCGGTACTCCGACGTGAACACCGGCGTGCAGGTCGTCAGCGTGATGTAGCGGCCGGGATTCCGCTTCCCCGATTCCTTCGGGATCGCGGACAGTACCTGGACGTTGTACTTCGAGGTCTCCGGAAGGGTGTCGTAGACCTTGTAGACGTACCAGTCGTTCTTCGTCTCGAAGACGATCGGGTCGCCCTTCTTCAACTTGTCGATGTTGTGGAACTTGGCGCCGTGGCCGTCCCGATGGGCCGCCAGGGTGAAGTTGCCCTGCTTGGCCTGCGGGAGCGCGGACTTGATCGGGTCCATGTAGTAGCCGGCCACGCCGTCGTTGAGGACCTTCGACGACGTGCCCTTCTTGACCAGGACCTCGCCGTTGCTCATCGCCGGGACGTGCAGGAAGCCGATGCCGTCCTTGGTGTCCAGGGCGCCCGGGCCCGAGTTCGCGTCGGCCCAGTGGTCGCGTACCTCGTCGCCCTGCTTGTCCGCCTCGCGGTCCGCGACGACGTTCGTCCACCAGAGCGAGTACGCGACGAACAGGCCCAGCACCAGGCCGGCCGTGATGAGGAGTTCACCCAAGAGGCTCACCGCGGTGGCCAGTTTGCCGACCGGCCTCCGCGCGCGGGCCGGCGACGGGGAAACCGGGGCGTCGGCGGTCTGCTCGTCGTGGTCCGTCGTCGCTGCCACTCTTCATCTGCCCTAACTGCTACTGCACGAGCCCGCCACCGCCACCACCGCTGCAACAACTACTGCAGCAACGCATCCGGCTTGCCCTTGCTGCGCGGCCGTTCCTCGACCATCTTGCCCCACACGATCATCCGGTACTTGCTCGTGAACTCCGGCGTGCATGTCGTGAGGGTGATGTAGCGGCCGGGCTTGGTGAAACCCGAGCCGGTCGGAATCGGGTTCAGCACGCTCGTGTTGCTCGGTGACGTGACCGGCAGGATCGCTTCCATCTTGTAGACGTAGTACTTGTCCTGCGTCTCCACGACGATCGCGTCGCCCTTCTTCAGCCGGTTGATGTACCGGAACGGCTCACCGTGCGTGTTGCGGTGGCCCGCGAGCCCGAAGTTGCCGGTCGCCGCGGACGGCATCGCCGTGTTGAGGCCGCCCTCCGCGTAGTGCCCGACCATGCCCCGGTCCAGCACCTGCTTCTTACTGGTGCCCTCGGCGATCGGCACCACCACGTCCAGCTTGGGGATGTCCAGGATGGCGAAGCCCTGCCCGGGCTCGAACACCCCCGGCGTACGCTTCCCGCTCTCCCAGTCGTCCTGGAGGCTGTGCGTCTCGTTCCCGGCCTGCGCGTGCGCCCGTACGTTCGTCCACCACAGCTGATAGGTCACGAACAGCAGCATCAGTACGCCGGTGGTGATGAACACCTCACCGACCGCCCGGCTCGCCATCACCGCCATGCCCGGCTTCTGCGCCCGCGCCGCCTGCCGCGCCGCGATCCGCGAGAGGGGCGCTCCCTCCGCCACCGTCTCGGCGGCCACGCCCTCCGATGCCTCCTGTGGGCCCTCAGGGCGCCCGTGACGGGCCTTGGCGGCCTTCCGGCGCGCTGCCCGCCCACCGGCCACAGAAGGGCCCCCAGAGGCGCCTGCGGCCTGTGGGGAGGCCGGGGCCCCTGCGGATGTCGAGACCTCGCCACCTATTCGCGGCGCCTCGGGACGCAGATCGGCAGGCAGGTCCGCCAGCCGCAGCGCCACCGTCTCCTCGTCGACGGGCGGGGGGACGACAGCTGGGCGCGCGGGAGGCGTCACCGGAGAGGCCGCGGGAGGCGCGTACGGCACCTGCTCCTCGTACACCCCCACCTGCCAGTCCTGCGCGTACCCCCGTGCCTCGTACCCCGACTCGGGTCCGGGGTCCCGGTGCTCCGCCGCACCCTGCTCGGCCGAGGCGTCATAGGGCCGCGCATGACTGCGCCGCCTCCGCCGACCCCGCGCAGCCGACGGAGGCGCAGGAGCCGGAGCAGGCGGATCGTTCCGCTGGCCCGGCAACGGATCGCTCAGCGGATCCGCCAGGCCGTCCACCGCCGCCTCGAACGCGCCCGGCACCCCGTACGGCTGCTGCTGCCCGTACGAGGTTCCCTGGTCGCCGGTGTCTCCGCCGTAGGCGGAACCGGACTCGCGCTCGGGGCGCACGGCGGTCACGCCGAGGCCCTGCCCACCACCGGGGCGAGCCCCACAGACCTCGCCACCGCGCCCCGGTCACCGCACTCCACCAGCCAGTTGGCCAGCATCAGGTGACCGTGCTCCGTCAGCACCGACTCGGGGTGGAACTGCACACCCTCGACGGGAAGCTCGCGGTGCCTGAGGCCCATGACGATGCCGTCGTGCGTACGCGCGGTCACCTCGAGCTCGGCCGGGACCGTATCCGGTTCCGCCGCCAGGGAGTGATAGCGGGTCGCCGTGAAGGGGCTCGGCAGACCCGCGAAGACGCCCTTGCCCTCGTGTTCCACGAGGGACGTCTTGCCGTGCAGCAGCTCGGGCGCACGGTCCACCACACCGCCGTACGCCACCTGCATCGACTGCATGCCCAGACAGACACCGAACACCGGCACCCCGGTGGCCGCGCAGTGGCGGACCATCTCGATGCACACGCCGGCCTCCTCGGGCGTACCCGGGCCCGGCGACAGCAGCACACCGTCGAAGCCGTCCTGCGCGTGCGCCGTCGACACCTCGTCGTTGCGCAGCACCTCGCACTCGGCGCCCAGCTGGTACAGGTACTGGACCAGGTTGAAGACGAAGCTGTCGTAGTTGTCGACGACGAGAATCCGTGCGCTCACTGGTCGTTCACCGTCACATCGTTGAAGGGGAGGAGAGGCTCGGCCCACGGGAAGACGTACTGGAAGAGCACGTAGACAACCGCCAGCGCCAGCACGAGGGAGAGCAACGCCCTCACCCACGCGTTCCCCGGCAGATGCCGCCAGATCCAGCCGTACATGCCGTCCCTTCCGTCGCCCACGGCACCCGACTCGCGGCACCGGACTCACGCCGTACCTCACCAGATTAACGGCGCAGCGCCGCGGGTTTCCCGGCCTCCACAGGCTGTGTGGAATCCAGGTGCGCCCAGACGATCAGCCGATGACTGTGTCCCCACTCCGGATCGCACGTGGTCAGCGTGAGATAGCGACCCGGATGCGTGTACCCGCTCTTACGTGGCACAGGGTCGATCACCTCAATGTCCGTGGGCACGGTTTTGTAGGGGCCTTTGTCGATCCGATACGTGAACCACGTCGTCCCGTCCGTCAGCACCACCGCGTCCCCACGGCGCAGCCTCGGGAAGTCCTTGAACGGATCGCCGTACGTACGCCGGTGGCCGGCGACCGAGAAGTTGCCCTGCTGGCCGAGCCGCGCGGTGGTGGCGTAGTGACCGAGGCCCTTCTTCAGGGTGTTCGTCCTGGTGCCCTCGAGCACGGGCTTGTTCCACGTGAAACCAAGCCTCGGGATGTACATGATCGCGAAGGGTTTTCCCGAGGTATAGGGCCCGGGAGGCTTCGCTCCGGTCGTCGTACTCGTCGGACTCGTGGTGCCCGCAGGGTTGGCCGGCGTCGCCGGTGGCGCCTGCGTCACCGCGCCCTTGGACCACTGCTCCTGCAACTGGTGGATCTGGTCGCCCATGACGTCGTCGGCCTTCACGCCCGTCCAGAACAGCACGTACACGACGAAGAGCACGATCACCGTGCCCACCGTGACGCACAGTTCGCTGACCGTCCTGATGATCACGCGCACCGACACAGGCCCCCCAGCGATGAGCTACCGGCTGCTTCAGCCGCTGTTCCAGCTACTCCACAGGCTTCGCGTAGTGCAGGTCCACTGTGCCCGAGTAACCGGGCAGAGTCACCGTCCCGTCCTCGTCGACCTGCCAGCCGAGCCCGTAGACGTTGACGTACACCATGTAGTTCTGGATCGCCTTGGACGCCGTGAGCGCGCTCCTCAGTTTCTCCGGGTCGCCGATCGCCGTGATCTTGTACGGGGGTGAGTAGACGCGGCCCTGGAGGATCAGGGTGTTGCCCACACAGCGGACCGCGCTGGTGGAGATCAGGCGCTGGTCCATGACCTTGATGCCCTTGGCCCCGCCCTGCCACAGGGCGTTCACGACGGCCTGAAGGTCCTGCTGGTGGATGACCAGATAGTCGGGCTGCGGCTCGGGGTAACCCGGGAGCTTCGCGGTGGCGTTCGGCGGGGCGTCGTTGAGGGTGACCGTGAGCGCCTCACCCTTGAGCTTCTGGGTGCCTGCGGCCTTCTCCAGCGCCGCCAGCCTGGCGTCCTCGGCCTCGGTGCTGCCGTCGTCGCGCTCAGCGAGCGCCTCGACGTCGTCACGCAGGGCCGCGAGGGACTCGTCGAGCCGGCCGTTCTTGTGACTGCGGTCCTGGATGAGGTCCGAAAGCTTCAGCAGGGAGGCGTCCGTGCGGATGTTCGTGCCCTTGGCGGTGTCGAAGCTCGTGAAGAAAATCAGCCCCGCGAGGGCGAAGACCCCCACAGTGAGCACCCGCACCGGGCGGAATCGGCGGTTACGGGTAGGACTGGGATCCCTCCCGGGAGAGTCGGCAGAATTGCTCAACGTACCCTTATCTCCTTCGGCGCCGCGGAAGCACTACGCTAACGGACGCCCGGGGGAGCACCAGGACTCCCCTTGTACGCTGCCCCGGAGCCCGACCCAGTTACCTGCGCGGCCACGCAGCGCATCGACAGGAGAGACCCTCGTGCCGAAGTCACGTATCCGCAAGAAGGCCGACTACACGCCGCCGCCCGCCAAGCAGGCGACGGCCATCAAACTGAACACCCGCGGCTGGGTCGCACCGGTCATGCTGGCCATGTTCCTCATCGGCCTGGCCTGGATCGTTCTGTTCTATGTGACCGACGGCAAGCTGCCGATCGACTCACTAGACAACTGGAACATCGTGGTGGGCTTCGGCTTCATCGCCGCCGGATTCGGTGTCTCCACGCAGTGGAAGTAGGGCTCTCCCCAGGGCCTTTCGCTGAGTTATCCACAGACAGGTAGCATTTTCCACACCCCGCCTGGGGAAAAGACGACGATCTGTGGATAACTCAGCGAGTGTTGACGCTGGTACGACTGGCACACCGGTAATCGCAAGCTTGTTCGCCCCCTGCCTGACCTGGGAAAACTCCAGTCGGTGACAGGGGGCACAGCTGTTCCCGCACACTGTGCACAGGCAGGGCCACGGACTGTGGACAACAGGCACTCAGTGACAGGCGGGATGGGCTGAACGGGCTGAACGGGCTGCTAGACGAGCTGGCCCGTGCGGATCAGGGTCATGACGACCACCGCGACCAGGACCACTCCACAGACGCCGTACTGGACCAGGGACCGGCGCTCGCGCGGGGCGTGGACCATGGCGTAGCCGATGACGACGCCGCCGACCAGACCGCCGATGTGGGCCTGCCAGGCGATGTTGCTCATCCCGAAGGTGAAGATGAGGTTGATCACCAGCAGGGCGAGGATCGGCCGCATGTCGTACTTGAGGCGGCGCATCAGGACGGCGGTCGCGCCGAAGAGGCCGAAGATGGCACCGGAGGCACCGAGCGACGGCTGGTTCTGGGCGGCGATCAGATACGTCAGCGCACTGCCCGCGAGGCCGGAGACCAGGTACAGCGCGAGGTAGCGGGCGCGGCCGAGAGCGGCTTCCAGGGGTCCGCCGATCCACCACAGGCTGAGCATGTTGAAGATGATGTGCATGGGGCTGCCGTGCAGGAACATCGACGTGAGCAGCCGGTACCACTGTCCCTCCGCGACGCCCTCCAGCGAGCCGTAGCTCTCGTAGTAGGCGCTGCCGACGAGTTCGAAGCGTTGCGTGAAGTCGTCGCCGATCGACAGTTGGAGCAAGAAGACGGCGACGTTGAGGCCGATGAGGATCTTGGTGAGGAGCCTGGGGTCGGCCGTGACGGTGCCGCCGGCCAGGGTGCGCGGCCGGGAGGCGTCGGGCGCGTGTCCCGTGCCGGAGCCGTTGCGCACGCATTCCGGGCACTGGAAGCCGACGGAGGCGCTGACCATGCACTCGGGGCAGATCGGGCGTTCGCAGCGGGTGCAGCGGATGCCCGTGTCGCGGTCCGGGTGGCGGTAGCAGGTGGGCAGGCTCTGGGCGTCCTGCGGTCCCGGCGGGCTGCCTGGCGCCTGATCCATGGGGTCCCCCAAATACGTCGATCCGTCGTTCCGTCGATGCGTCGTCCGTGCAGTGCACCGCCCCGCACATCCTTACGGATGGGCGGGGCGTTTGGTTCCCTGAGTTTTCCCTGCGGGGATCACTGCGATCCCCGGGGAAAAGAGGCTGTGGGAGGGCTCTGGGGTCTCAGCCCTGGCGCGTCTCGATGACGACCGACTCGATGACGACGTCGTTGACCGGGCGTTCGGTGCGCGGGTTGGTCGACGCGGTCGCGATGGTGTCCACGATCTTCTGGCTGGCCGCGTCGGTGACTTCACCGAAGATGCTGTGCTTGCGGGACAGCCAGTCCGTCGGGGAGACGGTAATGAAGAACTGCGAACCGTTGGTGCCCGGTCCGGCGTTGGCCATGGCCAGCAGGTACGGCTTGTCGAAGCGGAGGTCCGGGTGGAACTCGTCCTCGAACTGGTAGCCGGGCCCACCGGTGCCGTTGCCCAGCGGGTCACCGCCCTGAATCATGAACCCGCGGATCACCCGGTGGAAGACCGTGCCGTCGTAGAGCTTGTCCCTGGACTTCGTCCCCGTGCTCGGGTTCGTCCACTCACGCTCGCCGGTGGCGAGTTCGACGAAGTTCCGGACCGTCTTGGGCGCGTGGTTCGGCAGGAGCCGGACTTCGATGTCGCCGTGACTGGTCTTCAGGGTGGCGTAGAGCTGCTCAGCCACGATCTGCCTTCCGTTGTCCTCTTGTGCCTCCCAGATCCTCGCACGGTCCACGCCGAGCATCGCCCGGCGCCATCCTCCGCGCGAGAATCCGGCATATTCGCTCGCGCTTCGCCGCTTCGGAGAAAACCGGCCGAGTAGGCACGGGACGGGGACATGGCGCCGCGATCCGTGGCATTGTCGACGACAAGCTCCCGATGCCCTGAATTCATCGCTATTGCATGTGATCGTCATCCGCTGTCACATGCGATCGGTTCGGTACCGGCAGTCCCGCGCGTTCGGCCGTCCCTGACCCGGATGCCCGCCCTCACATGCCTCACGACGTATTGCCGGGCATGATCCGTAAAAGGGTGGAGAGTCGATAACCGTACGCCACCGACGAGGAGGAACCCGTGACCCGCATTGACAGCGTGCGTGCCGCTACCGGCTCGGCCAAGGACAGCGTCCTGCACGCCGCGGACGTGGTGGCTCCCTACGCCGACACGGCCAAGGACAGGGCCACTCAGTACGCACACGAGGCACGCGTACGGCTTGCGCCCAAGGTGTCCCAGGCTGCGGAACAGGCCCGTGTCCAGTACGGCGCGCATCTCGCGCCGCGGCTGGAGCAGGCCCGTACCCATGTGCCGCCGAAGGTCGACCACGCCGCCCATGAAGCCGCCGCCCGTACCGCCAAGGCCGCCCGCCAGGCCGCCAACTACACCGCGCCGCGCGTGGAGCGCGCGGTCGCGGCAGCCGGACCCGTACGAGAGGAAGCCGCCGCCCGCGGTGCCGCCGCACTGGCCGCGCTGCGCGGTCAGGTCACACCGCAGGAGATCAGGAAGCTGGCCCGCAAGCACCAGCGGCGGGCCCGGGCCGGCCGGCTCGCCAAGGGGCTGGCCATGGCGGGCATTTTGGCCGGCGGCGCCTTTGCCGCGTGGAAGTGGTGGGACAAGCAGGCCAACCCCGACTGGCTGGTCGAGCCGCCTGCCGCGACCGAGGTTCCCGAGGCGGGCCGCCTGACGTCCGTGGACGGCACTGGTCAGTCGGTCCTGGATCCCGAGGTCCAGGTGAAGGAGGCCGAGTCGGAGGCTGCGGAGGACGACGACAACCACCGCTGACGGTTCATGTGTGGTGCCGTTGCCGTTCATGACATCGCTGTGGGGCGGGAAGTCTGAGGACTTCCCGCCCCACAGCGATGTTTCACGTGAAACATGACGGCGTGAGGTGGCGGGACGGTGTTTCACGTGAAACACCGTCGGCGGCGATCCTCCGGCGGCGTCCCCTCGTCAGGAGACAGCCGAGACGGCCAGCCGGGTGCTCACCCTCAGACCGCCGATGCTCCTCAGGGCCGGTGTCCGGCGGATGTCGCGGCGGACCGGCTTGTTCCGGCCTACGGCGAAGACGAACAGGCGCAGGACGAGGAATCGGCCTATGCCGGCGAGGCCGGAGGCGCTGAGGTAGACGATCTGCTCGGTCAGCATGCCCGGCGAGGACTGGAGCAGGTGCAGGGCGAACATCGCGACGCAGGTGACGATGTAGGCGGCGGTGGCCGAGCCCGCCGACTGCCAGTGCTGGCGCCATCCGGCACGTCGGCCGGCCCCGAAGGTGAAGCGGGCGTGGAGTTCGGTGCACAGGATGGTCGAGGCGACCGTGATCAGCGCGTTCGCCAGCGCCCAGGGGATCGTCGCGGCGAGCAGCGCCACGGCACCGCTGGAGAGGAGTCCGACGCCACCGCCGCACAGAACGAACCGCGCGAAGGAGGCGAGCGGCCCGGGAGAGGCACCGGTTGCCTCCACCGTGCCGGACACCTCTGTGCACAGCGCGTCGCCGGTCGTCCTGGGCTTCGACGGGAGCAGCGACTTCACGGCGGTTTCCTTACGGGCGGCGGGTTGTGAACCTCTGTGGATCACGGGGATCAACCGGGTTCAACGATGCCGTCGCGCGCTCAGGGAAACGATGACGCGTGCTCCCCAACCGGGGGTGTGGCCAGCCCTACCTCCAATGCCCGGGAGGCACCACCGGGTGGGGCGACAGCCGTCCGTACGACGGCCTCAACTCCCCTGTTCCTCGCAGGATGAGAGCCGGGGGAGAGCATCCACTGAGCAGCCTCTGACACGAGTACGGCAGAAGCACTCGTCCCGGCCACGTCCTTCCGCGTCTCGGAGGGGCGTGGCCGAGCCCGTTCCACCCGGGACCACGGCCTCGCACACCACACGCGGTCAACACCGGGCACCAGGAGACCGAGCGTTACGAAAAAATGCCCTCTGGACCGCGTTTCCGCAGTTCAGAGGGCATTTCAGATGTGGAGCCTAGGAGATTCGAACTCCTGACATCTGCCTTGCAAAGGCAGCGCTCTACCAACTGAGCTAAGGCCCCGAATGGAAGGCGTCCGCCCAGAACAACCAGGTACTGGTGGGCGCCGACGACAAGAGTACCGGGTCACCCCCGGTATCTCGCAAAAGGATTGGGGGTCCCCGTCGACGACCACTCTCCGTAAGATGCTCGACGTGGTTCGCTACAGCGAACCGCGGTATTTGGGGAAGCGATGGGGAGACGCAATGGATGCCGCACAGCAGGAAGCCACCGCAAGAGCGCGGGAGCTTCAGCGGAACTGGTACGGGGAGCCGCTGGGGGCGCTCTTCCGTAAGCTCATCGACGATCTTGGACTCAACCAGGCTCGTCTCGCGGGGGTACTGGGGCTGTCCGCGCCGATGCTGTCACAGCTCATGAGCGGCCAGCGGGCCAAGATCGGCAATCCGGCAGTGGTGCAGCGCGTGCAGTTGCTGCAGGATCTGGCCGGTCAGGTCGCGGACGGCAGCGTCAGCGCGGCCGAGGCGACCGAGCGGATGGACGAGATCAAGAAGTCGCAGGGGGGATCGGTGCTCAGCAACACCACGCAGTCGACGACGAGTTCGGGGGCGCCCACGGTCAAGCGGGTGGTCCGCGAGATCCAGTCGCTGCTGCGCTCGGTGTCCGCCGCCGGGGACATCATCGACGCGGCGGACACTCTCGCCTCGACCCACCCGGAACTGGCAGAGTTCCTCCGGGTGTACGGCGCGGGCCGCACCTCTGACGCCGTGACGCACTACCAGTCCCACCAGAGCTGAGCCGCCGGCCCGGCCGCCGACCGGGGGTTCGGCGGCCGGGCTACGGCTCAGGGGCACAAGCGGGGCGGGCGCACGAGACCAGGCTCGGACAAGCGGAGCACGCAGGCCACGACATGAACCCCGGGGGGCGGACAGCGGCAAAGGCAGGCGGGCAGGGAAACAGGTATGGAGACAGGTTCTGGGTGAGCAGGGTGACAGCGGGCTCCTGAGTGGGGTAGGAGGGGCCGTACCACCCGCCGGTCCGGAACCGACCGAGCGGTGATCCGAAGGGGGATCGACGCAGAGCCATGGGTGAGGTCTTCGCCGGCCGGTACGAACTGGCCGATCCGATCGGGCGTGGGGGAGTCGGCGCGGTCTGGCGCGCCTGGGACCACCGCCGCCGCCGGTATGTGGCCGCCAAGGTCCTGCAGCAGAGCGACGCCCACTCACTGCTGCGCTTCGTCCGTGAGCAGGCCCTGCGGATAGACCACCCGCATGTCCTCGCCCCGGCCAGCTGGGCCGCCGACGACGACAAGGTCCTGTTCACCATGGATCTGGTCGCCGGAGGCTCGCTCGTCCACCTGATCGCCGACTACGGCCCCCTGCCGCCCGCGTTCGTCTGCACCCTCATCGACCAGCTCCTCTCCGGCCTCGCCGCCGTGCACGCGGAAGGCGTCGTCCACCGGGACATCAAGCCCGCCAACGTGCTGCTCGAAGCGACAGGCACGGGTCGTCCGCGGCTGCGGCTGTCCGACTTCGGCATCGCGATGCGGCTGGGCGAGCCCCGACTGACGGAGACCGACTACGTGGTGGGCACGCCCGGTTACTTCGCCCCCGAGCAAATGCTGGGCGCGGACCCGGACTTCCCCTCCGACCTGTTCGCCGTGGGCCTGGTCGCGCTCTATCTCCTGGAGGGCGCCAAGCCGGACTCCAAGGCCCTCATCGAGTACTTCGCGGCGCACGGCACGCCCAGCGCCCCGCAGGGCATACCCGAGCCGCTCTGGCAGGTCGTGGCCACCCTGCTGCAACCGGACCCGCAGGCGCGGTTCCGCACCGCCACGGGCGCGCGCAAGGCCCTCGCCCAGGCCGCCGAACTCCTGCCCGAGCCCGGCCCCGACGACGAACTGATCGAGATCTTCGACCAACTCGGGTCCCTCCCCAAGGGCTTCGCCCCGACCGGCCCCCTCAAACCGGCCCCGGGCGTGACCACGAAAGGCGGCGCACGCACCGCCGAAGCCACAGGCAGGCCGGACACCGGCGCCGGACGCGACGAGCCGGACGGCCCGCACGCGGGCATGGAGACCGGCCCGGGAGCAGCCCGCCGCTACGACCCGTACCGCGAACCGAACCCGGACGGCACGCCCACCGGCCCGGCGACCGGCGGCACGCGCACAGGACCGGGACTCAGGCCGGCACCGGGAAGCATCTCCCCGCCGTCAGGTCCAGGTACGGGTGCCGTGCCCGCCAGGCCGGTCAAGGACCCCACGCCCTCAAGCACCGGTTCCGGTGCCGGGCAATCCTGGCATTCCTCCGGTGAGGCCCCGATCCGGCCCGGAGCCGATTCCGTACCGGGCCGTCCTCCGGGGCCGGACAGCGCGGGCGCTTTCGAACAGGGACCGCAGGCTTCATCAGCTCAGCCGGCCTACCCGGCTCCCCCCGCTCACCCCGCTCAGCGGAACGGCGCCCCGCCCCAGCCGGACGCCACACCTCCGCGGCCCCCTCACCCCCCGGCAGTAATCCCGCCCCAGCCGTCCAGCATGTCGGACACGGGGAGCTTCCACCTGCCCCCTCCCCAAGTCACCGTCCACTCCGGCACACCGCAGCACGAGCACGCCCACCACCGGCCGGCGCAGCCTCCCACTCCCCCCACGGCTGTCCCGCTCCCGGCGCCGGCCGCGGTCCACGTGCCCCCGCCCTTCGAAGTCCCGTCCTTCGGGACCCCGGCTTTCGAGCCCGCGCATGTGCACTCCCCCCAGCCGCACACACCCCGGACGGCCACCCAGACCCCGACCGCGACTGCGACTCCGACGCTGCGGCAGGACGCGTACGCCTCGTCCTCTGCTTACGCCGCCCGGTCCACGCAGGTCGCGCTCTCCCCGCAGGCGGTTCCGCAGCACCGCGGCCGGCGCCGTCAGCGTCGCCCCGGTCCGCCCGCGAAGGTGGCGATACCGGTCCTGTTCCTCGCCCTGGCCTGCTACGCCGTAGGTTTCTGGGCCCTGTTTCGCATCTGAGCTAGGCGCGTGCGGCCCGCCGCCGAGCGACCACCGTCCACAGTCCCAGGACCAGGACCAGCGCGCTCCCCGCCCCGATGCCGCTCACCGCGACGACCCGCATCGCGGCGCCACCGCCCCCGCGGCTCCGGTCAGCCCCGTCGGCTCCCGTACCGCCGGCCACCACGCCGGACGTCCATCCGCCGGCCGACGCCCGGTCCTGTGCCGTGACCGCGAAGGTGTCCCGGGGCACGGACTGCCCCAGATACCCGGGGGCGTCCTGTGCCGTACCGCTCACCTGCACTCGCAGCGTCAGCCCGTACGGCCCCGCGCCGAATCGTTCCGTCACCTGCTCGGCGAGATGGACGACGAGGTAGTAGGAGCCGGCGAAGCGCATCCCGCTCATCCGGTCGCCGACGCCGTAACGGTTGGCGTAGTCGACGGGTGGCAGCGGATCGAGGGCGGCCGAGCTCTGGCTGCCGTCATAGACGAGGCCCTCGTCGTCGACGTACCCGCGCGCGGGGTTGTAGAGGGACATGACGAGCGCGCTGCTGACGTACCCGGCGCTGGAACCACTGCTGGAACTGCCCAGTTCGACAACCGCATTGAGCTGTTGCCCCCAGTCGACCGGCACCTGGTAGAAAAGCGTCTCGCCGGGCGTGATGTCGTCCTGCCAGACTCCCTGCCCGACCGGGACGGCCGTGGCGAAGCCGCCGCCGCCCTCGCGGCGGACGGCGTCGCCGGGGAGCGGGTCGGGCGCGGCGGAGTCCCAGGACTCGGGTGACTCGGGAGCGGTCGTCGCCGCCTTGCTCACGAGGCCCGGCTCCGACACGTACGTCAGCTCCAGCTCCCAGTCGCCCGACGACGAGCCCGCCGAGTCGATGCGGTCCACGACCACGTAGTACGTACCGGCTTCCTGACACCCCGTCGTCTCGCCGTCGGTCACGCGTGACGCCCAGGCGGCGACCGGGTGCGGGCTGCGGGAGGCCCCGAAGCGTGTGCTGTCGTACGAGCAGGAGCGGGCGTCGGCGTCCTGCACGTCCACCTTGACGCCGTCGGAGGAGGACACCGTGGCGCCCTGTCTGGGGACGGCGGTGGCGGAGACGTACGCGTTCGACGTGGCGTCAAGTGCGAGGCGGAAGTAGATCCTTCCGTTGACCGGGAGGGTGGTGCGGTAGGTCCCGCCGGGTTCGAGTCCCACAGCGTCCGTGGTGCTCGCGGCGCCCTCGACGGTCTGGGCGCCCTCGGCGAAGTCGTACGCGTACGCGTCCGGCGCGGCGACCGCCTCGGAGACTGCCCCCGGGCCCGCCCCCATGCCCACCACAGCGCACAGCACCGCCGCCACGACCGCGCCACGCACCGTGCGCCGCCCCATCACGCGCCACCCCTCGTCATGCCCCGCCGTGCCCGAGCCGTCCACCGTCCGCGCCGCACCCGGGCACAGTCTCTGCCCGGACCGTCGCCCATCCTGCCCCGCCGGGCGTCCCTGCACGCCCTCAATTCGTACGAGCGCCCGAATCAACCCGCCCCAAGGTATTCAATTCGCCCCAGCAATCACTTCGTTCGCGGCGGCGAACTGTCCACCACCCCGGCCGCCGACCCCGACAACACAAAACCCCGACCGCGTCGGCGGCCGGGGTCTGTTCACAGACTGCTGTCGATACTCACGAACCCGTGGGCACGGAGTCGGTCGCCTCCGTCCACAGGTCCTGCTCGGCGCGATCCGCCTGGATCTGGCGGTACACGAGGAGCCCGCCGATGGCGGCCAGTGCGACCAGGAGAAGCTTCTTCACCGTGCGACCTCGTCTTTCCTTGACGTAGGGGACCTCTGGAGGCCGACTATACCCTTCGACCGAGACCGATCGGTGACCTGCGCCGGCCCCCAACTCCCCCCCGGCATACAGCAGTAGAAGCGGACGACACCGCTCCGATCGGAGGGTGATCACATCTCCACGTACCGTGACTATTCGCCCTACTGCACCCCGTTTTCCGCCCTCTCTTTCGCCTTTCACCCCTCCTGCACCCATCCGAGTGGTGTTCATCTGAAGATCGACGCGCCACGGGCGTCGGTCCACCACTTCGCAGCCTCCATACACATCATGAGGAAAGTACGCAAATCGCCCAACCTGAAAGTGAGGGGCAATGGCCCAGAACAAGGTCATGAAGCTGTGGACCGTCGTCGTCACCGCCTTCCTGGCGCTCTGCACGACGCTCGGCCTGATCACGACGACCGCCACCGCGGCGGTAGCCGAGAGCCACCCGGCGCGCAACTGCACCGCCCCCGCGGTGGTACCAACAGCCGACTGGGCCTGGTCCTACGCCCGCTCACTGCCCCCCACGATGAAGCAGCGCATCCGAGCCGAGGCCCACGGCTCCTCCCCGAGCTGCCGCCACCGCTCACCCGCGGACACGGACGCCGAGACGGAAACCGGCCAGGAGACCGGCACGGACGCCGAGACGGCGGCCCAGCCGCCATCCTGACCCCGCTCGCGGGACAGCCCACGCATGCCTCGCATGATCCTCGTGTGATCCCCTCCCCATGTAGCGGCGAACTTGCGTACAAAGCCACACGGAGAAGCACCAGGACAGACGAAAGAACCCCAACCATCTCTGGCTGGGGTTCTTTTCACTGTGGGGCTAACAGGATTTGAACCTGTGGCCTCATCCTTATCAGGGATGCGCTCTAACCAACTGAGCTATAGCCCCGCCGCGCTCTGCGGTGTATGTCCCGCGCGCTGACCTCTGAAGATTAGCGCACGACGCGGCCAGTCCCAAAATCGATAGTCGGGCGCCGGCCGAGGGGCGTTCGAGGACGCCCCTCACCTGCACTTCACCGGCTCACTGCTCAGTTCACTCGTCCTCGGCGAGCGTCAGCTCGATACCGCCGACGAAGCCCGCGGAGAGGTTGTAGATGAACGCGCCGAGCGTCGCCAGCGCCGTCGCGAGGACGACGTCGATGACCGCGATGACCGACGTGAACAACACGACGTTCTGGAGGGACAGGAAGGACTGGAGGTCGAAGCCGTTCGACTCGTTCGACCCCGTGGCCTCCGAGATCGTGCCGCCGACCGTCGAGAAGACGCCCATCGCGTCCATGACCATCCACAGGACCACCGCCGCCACGATCGTGCAGATGCCCAGCGCGATCGACAGCAGGAAGCTGACCTTCATCACCGACCACGGGTCGGCCTTGGACACGCGCAGACGTGCCTTGCGCGTACGGGGCAGGGTGCTCGCCCCCGTACGCGGGCGCCGTACGGCCCCCGCCGGACTGTGGGCCTGAGACTGCGCGGGCGCCTGGACCGGGGCCGCAGGGACTGCCGGAGCAGCGGCCGACGGGTAGGCCTGCGGCGGGTGGTAGGGCCCCGCGGGCTGCTGCGGCTGCCGCTCGCCGGGCAACGGCGACTGCTGCGGCGGCGCGGGCGCGCGCTGCGCGGAGGGTTCCGCCCCCGGCATGGCGCCCAGGGCTCCCGGGCCCTTGCCGACCCCGTACTGCTGGGTCTGCGGACCTCTGGCGTCCGTCACGGTTCCCCCCTGGGATCCTTGGGATCCCTGGGATCCATGTGTGTCTGGCGAGCCCTTGCCGGTCGTACGCGGCTTGATGGCCTGCAGGTTGGTCGTGTGCGGATCTGTCGCGCTCTGCGCGTCCCTCGCACCCTGCTGCCCATCGGTCGCACGCGCGGCGGAGCCACGACCGCCGCCGTCTTTGTCCGAACCGGTCGAGGGACCGGACGAACTGCCGGACGAACCGGCGCCCGTGGCTCCGCTCACGATGACTCACTCCTCGCGCTACTCCGGCGAGGACTGATCGCCCTCGTCCGTGCCGATGGTCGCGGTACCCTCGGCCGACTCGTCCACGGCTTCCTCGCCGTCGACCGCCTCGGCCAAGCTTCCCGCCTCGGCGTTACGTGCGATGCCGACCACGGCATCGCGCTTGCCCAGGTTGATCAGTTGGACGCCCATGGTGTCACGGCCCGTCTCCCTGACCTCATTGACCCGCGTACGAATCACACCGCCCGAGAGCGTGATGGCGAGGATCTCGTCGGTCTCCTCGACCACCAGCGCACCGACGAGAGAACCGCGGTCCTCGACGATCTTGGCAGCCTTGATACCCAGGCCGCCACGCCCCTGGACGCGGTACTCGTCGACGTTGGTCCGCTTCGCATACCCGCCGTCGGTAGCAGTGAACACGAACGTACCGGGTCGAACAACATTCATCGAGAGCAACTGGTCTCCCTCACGGAAGCTCATGCCCTTGACACCCGAGGTGGCACGGCCCATCGGACGCAGCGCGTCGTCCGTCGCCGTGAACCTGATCGACTGTGCCTTCCTGCTGATCAGCAGGAGATCGTCCTCGGACGAAACGAGTTCTGCTCCGATCAGTTCGTCATCGGAACCGTCCTCCGTCTCACGGAGGTTGATCGCGATGACACCGCCCGAACGCGGGGAATCGTAATCCTTCAGAGGCGTCTTCTTCACCAGACCGCCCTTGGTGGCCAGCACCAGGTAGGGCGCCGCCTCGTAGTCGCGGATCGCGAGGATCTCCGCGATCGCCTCGTCCGGCTGGAAGGCCAGCAGGTTGGCGACATGCTGGCCACGCGCGTCACGACCGGCGTCGGGCAGCTCGTACGCCTTCGCGCGGTAGACACGGCCCTTGTTGGTGAAGAACAGCAGCCAGTGGTGGGTGGTCGACACGAAGAAGTGGTCGACGATGTCGTCTTCCTTGAGCTTCGTGCCGCGTACGCCCTTGCCACCGCGCTTCTGCGAGCGGTAGTCCTCGGTCTTGGTCCGCTTGACGTAGCCGCCGCGCGAGATCGTGACGACGATGTCCTCTTCGGCGATCAGGTCCTCGATGGACATGTCACCGTCGAACGGAACCAGCTTGGAGCGACGGTCGTCGCCGAACTTCTCGACGATCGCGGCGAGTTCCTCGCTGATGATGCCCCGCTGGCGCACGGGCGAGGCCAGGATCGCGTTGTACTCGCGGATCTTCGCCTGCAGCTCGTCGTGCTCGGCGACGATCTTCTGGCGCTCCAGAGCCGCCAGTCGGCGCAGCTGCATCTCGAGGATGGCGTTGGCCTGGATCTCGTCGATCTCCAGGAGGCCCATCAGGCCCTCGCGCGCGATCTCGACGGTGTCACTGCGCCGGATCAGCGCGATGACGTCGTCGATGGCGTCCAGGGCCTTCAGCAGGCCACGCAGGATGTGCGCGCGCTCCTCGGCCTTGCGCAGCCTGAACCGCGTACGCCGGACGATGACCTCGATCTGGTGCGTCACCCAGTGCCGGATGAACGCGTCCAGGGACAGGGTCCTCGGTACGCCGTCCACCAGCGCCAGCATGTTCGCGCCGAAGTTCGTCTGCAGGTCGGTGTGCTTGTAGAGGTTGTTCAGCACGACCTTGGCGACCGCGTCCCGCTTCAGGACGATGACCAGGCGCTGCCCCGTACGGGACGACGTCTCGTCGCGGACGTCGGCGATACCGCCGACCTTGCCGTCCTTCACCAGGTCGGCGATCTTCTGCGCGAGGTTGTCCGGGTTGACCTGGTAGGGGAGTTCGGTGACCACCAGGCACTGGCGGTTCTGGATCTCCTCGACGTCGACGACCGCGCGCATCGTGATGGAGCCACGGCCCGTGCGGTACGCCTCCTCGATGCCCTTACGGCCCACCACCAGGGCACCACTTGGGAAGTCCGGGCCCTTGATCCGCTCGATCAGGGCGTCGAGGAGCTCCTCGTGGGAGGCCTCGGGGTTCTCCAGGTACCACTGGGCGCCGGACGCGACCTCGCGGAGGTTGTGCGGCGGGATGTTGGTCGCCATACCGACCGCGATGCCCGCCGAGCCGTTGATCAGCAGGTTCGGGAAGCGCGCCGGCAGAACCGTCGGCTCCTGGTTCCGGCCGTCGTAGTTGTCCGTGAAGTCGACGGTGTCCTCGTCGATGTCACGGACCATCTCCATGGACAGCGGCTTCAGCTTGCACTCGGTGTACCGCATGGCGGCGGCCGGGTCGTTGCCCGGGGAACCGAAGTTGCCGTTGGAGTCCACCAGCGGCATCCGCATCGACCACGGCTGCGCGAGACGGACCAGCGCGTCGTAGATCGAGGAGTCGCCGTGCGGGTGGTAGGTACCCATGACGTCACCGACGACACGGGCGCACTTGTAGAAGCCCTTCTCGGGCCGGTAGCCGCCGTCGTACATGGCGTACAGGACACGGCGGTGGACGGGCTTGAGACCGTCCCGTACGTCGGGCAGCGCGCGCGACACGATGACGGACATCGCGTAGTCGAGGTACGAGCGCTGCATCTCGGTCTCGAGCCCGACGGGCTCGACTCGCAGCGTGATCTGGCCCTCTTCGGGCGTGCCCGGACCAGTGGGGGAAAGAGGCGTCTCGTCGGTCATTGCTGGTGAAGATCCTTTCTGGTGCGGTCAGCTGAGACCGACTCAGATGTCGAGGAAGCGGACGTCCTTGGCGTTGCGCTGGATGAACGCGCGGCGCGCCTCGACGTCCTCGCCCATCAGGACCGAGAACAGGTCGTCGGCCTGCGCGGCGTCGTCGAGCGTGACCTGGCCGAGGACCCGGTGCTCCTGGTCCATCGTCGTGATGCGCAGCTCCTCGGCGTTCATCTCACCGAGGCCCTTGAAGCGCTGGACCGAGTCGTCCCGGGTGCGCTTGCCGTTCTGCCGACCGTGCTCGATCAGCGCGTCGCGCTCACGGTCCGAGTACGCGTACTCGAAGTCGTCCCGGCCCCACTTGATCTTGTACAGCGGAGGACGGGAGAGGAACACGTGTCCGGCCTCGACCAGCGGGCGCATGAAGCGGAACAGGAAGGTCAGCAGCAGGGTGTTGATGTGCTGCCCGTCGACGTCGGCGTCCGCCATCAGGATGATCTTGTGATAGCGCAGCCGCGCGATGTCGAAGTCCTCGTGGACCCCGGTACCGAAGGCGGAGATCAGCGCCTGGATCTCCTGGTTCTGCAGGATCTTGTCGATCCTGGCTTTCTCGACGTTGAGGATCTTGCCCCGGATCGGGAGAATCGCCTGGTACTGAGGGTTGCGGCCGGACTTGGCCGAACCGCCGGCGGAGTCACCCTCGACGATGAAGATCTCGCACTTGACGGGGTCGTTCGACTGGCAGTCGGACAGCTTGCCCGGCAGGGACGCGGTCTCCAGCAGACCCTTGCGACGGGTGAGGTCACGGGCCTTGCGGGCCGCCACGCGCGCGGTGGCCGCCTGGATGCCCTTGCGGATGATGTCCGAGGCCTCGTTCGGGTTGCGGTCCAACCAGTCGTTGAGGTGCTCGTAGACCGCCTTCTGCACGAAGGTCTTCGCCTCGGTGTTGCCCAGCTTGGTCTTGGTCTGACCCTCGAACTGGGGCTCCGCCAGCTTGACCGAGATGATCGCCGTCAGACCCTCGCGGATGTCGTCACCCGTGAGGTTGTCGTCCTTCTCGCGAAGATGCTTCTTGTCGCGCGCGTACTTGTTGATCAACGAGGTCAACGCGGCCCGGAAGCCCTCCTCGTGCGTACCGCCCTCGTGCGTGTGGATGATGTTCGCGAAGGAGTACACACCCTCCGTGTAACCACTGTTCCACTGCATCGCGACCTCGAGGGACAGGCTCCTCTCCCTGTCCTCCGCCTCCAGGTCGATGACGGTCGGGTGCACCACGTCTCCCTTACGGGAGTTGAGGTACGTCACGTAGTCGACGATGCCGCCCTCGTAGTGGTACGAGACGGTCCTGACCTCGTCCTTCTCGTCGGCACCCGCCTCGTCCGCCCCGGTCGTGGCCTTCGCCACCTCACGCTCGTCCGTGAGGTTGATCGTCAGACCCTTGTTGAGGAAGGCCATCTCCTGGAAGCGCCGCGAGAGCGTCTCGAAGGAGTACACGGTCGTCTCGAAGATGTCGGCGTCGGCCCAGAAGGTGACCGACGTGCCGGTCTCGGCCGTGGCCTCGTGCTGGGCCAGCGGGGCCGTCGGGACGCCCAGCTTGTACTCCTGCGTCCAGCGGTGGCCGTCCGTCCTGACCTCGACCGCGACCCTGCTGGACAGGGCGTTCACGACGGAGACACCGACGCCGTGCAGACCGCCGGAGACCGAGTAGCCGCCGCCGCCGAACTTGCCGCCCGCGTGCAGCACCGTCAGCACGACCTCGAGGGCCGGTTTGCCCTCCGACGGGACGATGCCCACCGGGATGCCCCGGCCGTTGTCGATGACGCGTACGCCACCGTCGGCGAGGATCGTCACGTCGATGGTGTCCGCGTGACCGGCCAGCGCCTCGTCGACGGAGTTGTCGACGACCTCCTGCACCAAGTGGTGCAGACCACGCTCACCGGTCGAACCGATGTACATGCCGGGTCGCTTGCGGACCGCGTCCAGACCCTCGAGGACGGTGATGGCGCTGGCGTCGTACGAGGCGGTGACCTCGCCGTTCATGGAGATCGCCTCGACGGTCGCGCCGGCGTCGTCGGTGGACGGGATGTTCTCGTTGGGGTTGCCGGAATCGGCCACGAAGCGCCCTTTCTGGCACAGCACAAGCCAAGCTCCCGACGATTGGCCGGAGCGGCTGCGGCGTGTTGCGTTGGTAAGCCTTAGTCAGCGGTGCACACCATTTCCCGGTGGTCCCCTCCAATGGGGCGGGATTAGCTCCCAGTCTACCGGTAGCGCCGACAGTGATGGGGGTTTGCCGGTACCTGAGTCCGCATGTGCCGCCCGCAACCGGTCTCTCCCGAGTCCCCATATGCGGAGCGGGGCTCCAAGGGGCTTGGAGTGGCACTCAGCGCTTCCGGGTGTCAACCCTTGGCTACCGGGGAGTCAAGGAGAGATTCGCGAACGCGCGCACCACCGTCCGCACGCCCCCGCCACACTTTCCATGTGACACAGCTCACCTACAGGGAGTGGCGGGGCTCACCCGTAGGTGTCACCGGGACCAACGCTCCCGGGCGCCCGCAGCGGGCCGAAACGGCGGACCGGGCCATGGGGGCCGAGCACCTTGATCAGCCGCACCCGGCCCTGCCCGAGATCCTCGTTCAGCCGTGCGACCAGCTGCGGCGCGAGCAGCCGTACGTTCGTCGCCCACGCCGTCGAGTCGCAACGCACGGTCAGCACCCGCTCGTCCTCGTCGTACGACTCCGGCTCGCAGTGATTGGCCAGGTCCTCGCCGACGATCTCCGGCCAGCGGCCCATCACCCCGCCCACCGCGGCCGGCGCCTCCCACCCGCGCTCCGTCACCAGCCGGTTGATCGCCGCCCCGAGCGCCATGGGATCACGTCCGTCACGACCCGAACCGGAACGCAGACCACCCCCGCGCCGTGACTGCTTCTTCTGCTGGGCCGCGTCCCCACGCGCGCGTGCCGCCTCTTTCGCCGCCCTGAGAGCCACCCGCGCGAGATCCACCCCGGAGGGCTCGGGGACGGCCTTGGGGGATACCGGGGACACAGACGTGTCATCGGGGCTCTGCCCGGACGCGGACCGGTCGGCCGTCATACGCGCTCCACCGCCCCGTCCGACACCGAGTACCGCGCCCCCGCCAGTACGTGCGGTACGTCGTCGTCGACCGCGGCCGTCACCAGCACCTGCTCGCCGGGCGCCACCAGCTCGGCCAGCCGCTCCCGGCGCCGGGTGTCCAGCTCCGCGAACACGTCGTCGAGGACCAGCACCGGCTCGTTGCCCTCGGCCCGCAGCAGGTCGTACGAGGCCAGCCGCAGCGCCAGCGCGTACGACCACGACTCACCGTGGGACGCGTACCCCTTGGCGGGCAGCTGCCCGAGCTTGAGATGCAGATCGTCCCGATGCGGCCCCACGAGGGTGACACCCCGCTCGATCTCCTGCTTGCGCACCTCGGCCAGAGCCCCCATCAGCTGCTCGTACAGCTCTTCACGCGCGTGTGCCTCACCCGGCGCCGACGGCTTGTACTCCAGGGCGAGCGGACCACCGCCCGGCGCCAGCTGCTCGTACGCCTTGTCGGCCAGCGGCTGGATCGAGGAGATCAGGTCGAGCCGCTGGGCCAGCAACTCGGCCCCCACGCGCGCGAGATGCTGGTCCCACACGTCGAGGGTCGACAAATCCATCGTGCGACCGCCGTGCCGCCGGGCCAGCGCCGCCGACTTGAGGAGCGTGTTGCGCTGCTTGAGGACCCGGTCGTAGTCGGAGCGCACACCCGCCATCCGCGGGGAGCGCAGGGTGATCAACTCGTCGAGGAACCGCCGCCGCTCACCCGGGTCACCCTTCACCAGGGCGAGATCCTCCGGCGCGAACAGCACCGTCCGTACGATCCCCAGCACGTCACGCGGCCTGACCTGCGACGACCTGTTGATGCGGGCGCGGTTCGCCCGGCCGGGGTTCAGCTCCAGCTCCACCAGCTGCTGCCGCTCACCCTGCTTGACCTGCGCCCGGATGATCGCCCGGTCGGCGCCCATGCGGACCAGGGGCGCGTCCGAGGAGACCCGGTGGCTGCCCAGCGTGGCGAGATAGCCGACCGCCTCCACGAGGTTGGTCTTGCCCTGGCCATTGGGGCCCACGAACGCGGTGACGCCCGGCTCGAGCGGGACCTCGACCCCGGCGTACGAACGGAAGTCGGCCAGCGACAGATGCGTGACGTGCATGGTCGTTCGCCGACCTCCCCCGGACTCGTGGACCGCTGAGCGGCCCTGTGGACTACTTCGACTCGACCGCGTGGCCGCCGAACTGGTTGCGCAGCGCCGCGATCATCTTCATCTGCGGGGAGTCGTCCTGCCGGGACGCGAACCGCGCGAACAACGACGCGGTGATCGCGGGCAGTGGAACCGCGTGGTCGATGGCGGCCTCCACGGTCCAGCGGCCCTCCCCGGAGTCCGCGGCGACCCCGCGCAGCCTGTCCAGGTGCTCGTCCTCCGCGAGGGCGTTCACCGCCAGGTCGAGCAGCCAGGAGCGGATGACGGTGCCCTCCTGCCAGGACCGGAAGACCTCGCGCACGTCCGTGACGGAGTCGACCTTCTCCAGCAGTTCCCAGCCCTCGGCGTAGGCCTGCATCATGGCGTACTCGATGCCGTTGTGGACCATCTTCGAGAAGTGCCCGGCGCCCACCTTGCCCGCGTGCACCGCACCGAACTCGCCCTTGGGCCTGAGGGCCTCGAAGACCGGCTCCACCTTGGCTATGTGCTCGGCGGCGCCGCCGTACATCAGCGCATAGCCGTTCTCCAGGCCCCAGACGCCGCCGGAGACACCGCAGTCGACGAAGCCGATGCCCTTGGCCGCCAGCTCCTCGGCGTGCCTCTCGTCGTCCGTCCAGCGCGAGTTGCCGCCGTCCACCACGACGTCACCGGGCTCCAGCAGCTCGGCCAGCTCGTCGACGGTGGACTGGGTCGGGGCACCGGCCGGGACCATCACCCACACCACCCGCGGGGCGCTGAGCCCGTCCACAAGCTCCTTGAGGCTGTGCACATCGGATACATCCGGGTTGCGGTCGTATCCGATGACGGTGAGACCTGCGCGGCGGATCCGCTCGCGCATGTTGCCGCCCATCTTGCCGAGGCCGACGAGACCGAGCTCCATCAGTTGTTCCTTAGGTTGCGACGTGGCATGAGGGCACTCCTGTTGCTCGTACCCACGTCCGAGCCTAAACCCGGACGGTCACGCACATCCGTGGGCATACGCGCTCAAACGTATGCCCCCACCTGCGATGTTCCTCGTCGGAGCTGATCAGTCGGTCAGAAGACTCAGCCGCTGAGACGCACCGGCATGATCAGGTACTTGTACGCCTCGTCCGCCTCGGCGTCCACCGCCGGCTTGCCGCTGAGCAGCGCGGGCTTCGTGGACGTCGTGAAGGAGAGCTGGGCGACCGGGGAGTCGATGGCGCTCAGGCCGTCCAGCAGGAACGTCGGGTTGAAGGCGATCGACACGTCGTCGCCCTCCAGCTGGGCGTCGACCCTCTCCACAGCCTGTGCGTCGTCGCTGGAACCGGCCTCCAGGATGAGCACACCCTGCTCGAAGCTGAGCCGCACCGGGGTGTTCCGCTCGGCCACCAGGGCCACACGCTTGACGGCCTCCACGAAGGGGGCGGTCTCGATCACGGCGATGGAGTTGAACTCCGTCGGGAACAGCGAGCGGTACTTCGGGAGGTCGCCCTCCAGCAGACGCGTCGTCGTGCGCCGGCCGGCGCCCTCGAAACCGATGAGGCCCTCGCCCGCGCCCGAGCCGGACAGCGCCAGGATCACGCTGTCGCCGCTCGTAAGCGCCTTGGCGGTGTCCAGGAGCGTCTTGGCGGGCACCAGGGCCACCGCGGACGCCTCCGGGTCCTCCGGCTTCCACAGGAACTCGCGGACCGCGAAGCGGTAGCGGTCGGTCGAGGCCAGCGTCACCCTGTCGCCCTCGATCTCGATGCGCACACCGGTGAGGACGGGCAGCGTGTCGTCACGGCCGGCCGCGATGGCCACTTGGGCGGCGGCGGAGGCGAAGACCTCACCGGGCACCGTGCCGGTCGCGGTCGGCATCTGCGGCAGCGCCGGGTACTCCTCCACAGGCAGCGTGTGGAGGGTGAAGCGGGAGGAGCCGCACACCACCGTCGCCCGTACACCGTCTGTGGAGATCTCCACCGGGCGGTTGGGAAGGGCGCGGCAGATGTCCGCGAGGAGTCGGCCGGACACCAGGACCGTGCCCTCCTCCTCGACCTCGGCCTCGACCGACACCCGCGCGGAGACCTCGTAGTCGAAGCTCGACAGGCTCAGCTGGCCTTCCTCGGCCTTCAGCAGGAGGCCGGCGAGGACAGGGGCCGGTGGACGGGCCGGGAGGCTGCGCGCCGCCCAGGCAACTGCCTCCGCGAGTACGTCGCGTTCCACCCGGATCTTCACTGTTGCCGCCTCCTGCTGTTGCCGGCGCTTCTCGGCCTGCCTGGCTTCGTCGTCTGTCTCGGTGTCGTCGGTCCCTGTGCTGGGAAGGACACCGGGGAACAGTCTGACGCACAGCACTGACAGTAGGTGCCTCTCGGGTCAAGTCGTGACGAGGGACAGCCGGGCTGCCAAGAGCGAGTTGTGCACAGGACCCACTTCGAAACGGATATCCAGCTCTCTCAAGTTGTCAGTAGTAGTAGGGGCTGTGGATACCGTGGATAACCCCGTTTTCGCAGCTCAGGCGGCAAATTTTGTCCACTGACCCTGTGGGCGGAGGCGGTGGATAACCAGGCCTCTCTGTGGAGAACAGAAAGTTCTGCACACTCCATGCACAGGCGGGGGGTACTTCTCCCCAGCGCCGTCCCCAGCTTTACCCACGTTTCCCACAGCCCAACCAGGCAGCTCGATGTGACGCCTTTCACTCGACGTGGTGAGCAGGCCCGTTGTGTTGCCGAACAGTGGACAGAGGTGTGGAGAAGCCGGTGATCGCTGGGGACAACGGGCCGCAGCCTGTGGGCTGCCGGTGGACAACTCCGTGCACAGCCTGTGGATCATTTCTTTGTCCACAGCCTGTGGACATCTTTTGTCCACCAATCCACAACCACCTGACCTGGTCTGATGGTCTATCACCAGCCCGGCCTGTGGACACAGTCTGGACAACTTCTGGGTCCCCAGGGTGTGGACGCGAGAAAGTCACCGAATCTGTGGAGGGTGGCCGTAACTCGGCGCGCGTTCGAACACTGGGTTGCAGTACGGCAACGCCCGACGCGCGCAGAAACCGGCGGGGGAACCGGCCGGCACCCCTCGGGGAGCCGCCGGAGAACGTCGAAGCGCCCCCAGGACGTGTCCTGGGGGCGCTTCGGTGCCGTGACCGCGCTGCTGTCAGCCGTTCTTGATGCGGTTGGTCAGCTCGGTGACCTGGTTGTAGATGGAGCGGCGCTCGGCCATCAGGGCGCGGATCTTGCGGTCGGCGTGCATGACGGTCGTGTGGTCGCGGCCACCGAACTGCGCGCCGATCTTCGGGAGCGAGAGGTCCGTGAGCTCGCGGCACAGGTACATGGCGATCTGCCGGGCCGTGACCAGCTGACGGCCGCGTGAGCTGCCGCAGAGGTCCTCGACCGTGAGGCCGAAGTAGTCGGCGGTCGCCGCCATGATGGCCGGCGCGGTGATCTCGGGGGTCGAGTCCTCGCCGCCCGGGATCAGGTCCTTGAGGACGATCTCCGTGAGGCCGAGGTCAACCGGCTGCCGGTTGAGCGACGCGAACGCCGTCACCCGGATCAGCGCGCCCTCCAGCTCGCGGATGTTGCGCGAGATGCGGGAGGCGATGAACTCCAGGACCTCCGGCGGAGCGTTGAGCTGCTCCTGGACCGCCTTCTTACGGAGGATGGCGATCCGCGTCTCCAGCTCGGGCGGCTGGACGTCGGTGATCAGGCCCCACTCGAAACGGTTCCGCAGCCGGTCCTCCAGCGTGACCAGCTGCTTCGGCGGCCGGTCGCTGGACAGCACGATCTGCTTGTTGGCGTTGTGGAGCGTGTTGAAGGTGTGGAAGAACTCCTCCTGCGTCGACTCCTTGTCCGCGAGGAACTGGATGTCGTCGACGAGCAGGATGTCCATCTCGCGGTAGCGCTTGCGGAAGCTGTCGCCCTTGCCGTCGCGGATGGAGTTGATGAACTCGTTGGTGAACTCCTCCGAGCTCACATATCGCACGCGCGTGCCGGGATAGAGGCTGCGCGCGTAGTGCCCGATGGCGTGCAGCAGGTGCGTCTTGCCGAGTCCCGACTCCCCGTAGATGAAGAGAGGGTTGTACGCCTTCGCGGGTGCCTCGGCGACGGTGACGGCCGCCGCGTGGGCGAAACGGTTCGACGCCCCGATGACGAACGTGTCGAACAGGTATTTGGGGTTGAGGCGTGCGGTCGGCTCGCCGGGGCCCGGTGCCGGGGTCTGCCGCGAAGCCGGCGAGCCGGGTGCGCCGCCGCCGGGGCGCACGGAGCCTCCGGGGCCGCCCCGGTGGTCGTGACCGCCGTTGGACGGGGAGTCCGACAGGTCGCGGCGGCCGGCGCGCTGCTCGTACTCCGAGCGCGGCTGTCCGTAGTCGCCTCGCTGCTGCTCGTAGTCGGAACGCTGCTGCTCGTACGGTGAGCGGTCGCGCGGTGGCTGCGGGCGGTAGTCCGAGGACGGTGACGCGTACGGGTCGCGTTCCGGGAAGCCGAGCCGGGGCTGCTGCCAGCCGTAGTCGTCCTGGGTCGGCCGGGGCCAGGCGCCGGGATCGGGGCGCTGGTACTCGGACGGGTAGGCGGGGCGGGCGGTGGGGAGCTGGTCCGCGTGGGAGGGCTGCTGGCCGTCGCGCGTCTGGGAGTGGTCGTCGGCGCGGTGGCGGCCGTACCCCTGGTACGGGTCGCGGGCCGGCGGGTGCTCGGGTTCCTCGTAGCGCGACTGCGGCGGGGCGGAGGGCGCGGGCTGCTCGCCGACGGAGTCGTCCACGGTGATCGCGATGCGGATCGGCCGGCCGCACTCGCGGCTGAGTGTCTCGCTGACGATCGGCGCCAGGCGGCCTTCCAGCACGCCTTTCGCAAATTCGTTCGGTACGGCGAGCAGTGCGGTGTCCGCGACCAGGGCCAGCGGCTGGCAGCGCCTGATCCAGCGCTCGTCCTTCACCTCGACGCCCTGTCCACGGCCCTCACCGAGGAGATGTTCCAGCACTCGTGGCCACACTGCGGCAAGATCGGCAGGTACGTCAGCCACAGGGCACGCTCTCTCACGGGTCCCACGAACGTGTGGTTCTGGGACGTATCGGGATGTACTTCGGGTGGGACGGGCGATAGGGAGTCCGGCCACGGTAGTCAGGGCGACGGGTGCGGTTCAAGTTGTTGTCCCCAGGCTGTGGATAGTGTCGGACCCAGGGTGCTGGTTTGACCGGATGGCGTAGCCCCGCGTACCGTGACCAGGTCGAGTTGTCGATGGCTGCTGCCGCCTGCCTCCGATGGGCATAGATCACGTACGAGTGCTCCTACCAGGGCACCCTTCAGTGATCGGGAGCGGTGCAATCGGGCGTAAGCGAGCTACTCGTGGGCGCACGGTGACAGCCAAGACGGCACCCCGGTATCTACCGATTCTTTCTGGAGCCCCCGAGTGAGCAAGCGCACCTTCCAGCCGAACAACCGTCGCCGCGCCAAGACCCACGGCTTCCGCCTGCGGATGCGTACCCGTGCCGGTCGCGCGATTCTCGCGAACCGCCGTGGCAAGGGTCGCGCGAGCCTGTCCGCCTGATCCTGATCAGGTCATGACGTCGTGCTGCCTACCGAGCATCGGCTGAGGCGGCGCGAGGAATTCGCGACCGCGGTACGACGGGGCCGCCGGGCCGGCCGTCCGCTCCTCGTCGTCCATCTTCGTAGCGGTACCACGGACCCGCACGCGCCTGGGGAGAGCGCTCCCCCGACGCGTGCGGGTTTCGTTGTCAGCAAGGCAGTCGGCAACGCGGTCGTCCGCAACAAGGTGAAGCGCAGGCTTCGCCACCTGATGCGCGACCGAGTCGCCGGGCTGCCCCCCGGTAGCCTGGTAGTCGTACGAGCGTTGCCCGGCGCGGGCGACGCCGACCATGCACAGCTGGCCCGAGACCTGGACGCCGCTCTGCAGCGGCTGCTGGGAGGGGGCGCGCGATGAAGTACCCGCTACTGGCTCTGATCAAGCTGTACCAGTGGACGATCAGTCCGCTGCTCGGGCCCGTGTGCAAGTACTACCCGTCGTGCTCCCACTACGGCCATACGGCCATCGACCGGCACGGTGCGGTCAAGGGGACGGCACTGACCGCCTGGCGCATCCTGCGGTGCAACCCGTGGTCGCTCGGTGGTGTGGACCATGTCCCGCCGCGCAAGCGTCCGCGGTGGCACGAAATGCTGCGCAACACCTGGCATGCACGCAAGGGCGGGACCTCCGCCGCCGGCGCGGCCATCGAGGGACAGAGTCCTTCGAGTCCGGCCGCCGAGACCCCGTCCCATGTCCAAGGAGCATGATTAGTGGACACGATTGCCAGCATTTTCAGCTTCATCACGACACCCGTTTCCTGGGTCATCGTCCAGTTCCACAGCGTGTACGGCGCGATCTTCGGGCCTGACACCGGCTGGGCCTGGGGCTTGTCCATCGTGTCCCTGGTGATCCTGATCCGCATCTGCCTGATCCCGCTCTTCGTGAAGCAGATCAAGGCGACCCGGGCCATGCAGACGCTGCAGCCCGAGATGAAGAAGATCCAGGAGCGCTTCAAGAACGACAAGCAGCGTCAGTCCGAAGAGATGATGAAGCTGTACAAGGAGACGGGCACCAACCCGCTCTCCTCATGCCTTCCCATCCTGGCGCAGTCGCCGTTCTTCTTCGCCCTGTACCACGTGCTCAACGGCATCGCCTCGGGCGACAAGATCGGCGTCATCAACGCCGAGCTGCTGGAGAGTGCGCGGAAGGCGCACATCTTCGGCGCTCCGCTGGCCGCGAAGTTCACCGAGAGCGCGTCGAAGGTGGAGGCGCTCGGTGCCTCGATCACCGACGTCCGCGTTGTCACCGCGATCATGATCGTCCTGATGTCGGGGTCGCAGTTCTACACGCAGCGCCAGCTGATGTTGAAGAACGTCGACACCACGGTGAAGACCCCGTTCATGCAGCAGCAGAAGATGCTGATGTACGTCTTCCCGGTCATGTTCGCCGTCTTCGGCATCAACTTCCCTGTCGGTGTCCTCGTCTACTGGCTGACCACCAACGTGTGGACCATGGGCCAGCAGATGTACGTCATCCGCAACAACCCGACCCCGGGCAGCAAGGCGCAGGCCGCTCACCTGGAGCGCCTCCACAAGCACGTCACGCAGCACGGCAAGACCCGCAGCCGTGGTGAGCGTGCCGTCGTGAAGGCCATCGTCGCCAAGGGCCGTGACCGCAACGAGTTCGAGCGCAAGTTCATCAACGGTCTGAACAAGGCGGGCCTCGCGGCCCAGCCCGACGGCACGGTGACGAAGGGCGTGAACCCGGAGATCGCCGAGACCGAGGATGGTACGCCCGCCGGCGCCACCGCCAAGCGCCAGCAGCCCAAGCGCCAGAGTAAGTCCCAGCGTCAGTCGGGCACCAGGGCGGCAGGCGGTGCCGAGCCGGACACCTCCACGGTGTCGCTGAGCAAGTCCGGCGAGCCCGAGGACGCCAAGCCGGCCGGAGGAGCTGCCAAGCAGGCCGGCTCCAAGTCCGCGTCCGGTACCCGCAGCAAGGCCCAGTCAGGACAGCGCAAGGGTCCGCAGCGCCCCAAGTCCCCGTCCAAGAAGTAAGAAGGAGTCCATCCCGTGACGGAAGGCACCACCACCTCCGCCGCAGCCGAGGGTGTAGACACCCTGTCCCGCCTGGAGCAGGAGGGCGAGATCGCGGCGGACTACCTCGAGGGTCTGCTGGACATCGCCGACCTCGACGGCGACATCGACATGGACGTCGAGGCCGACCGCGCTGCTGTCTCGATCATCAGTGACGCCGGCGGCCGAGATCTGCAGAAGCTGGTCGGCCGGGACGGCGAGGTACTGGAGGCCCTCCAGGAGCTCACGCGCCTGGCCGTGCACCGGGAGACCGGGGACCGCAGCCGGCTGATGCTCGACATCGCGGGCTACCGCGCCAAGAAGCGTGAGGAGCTCTCGGAGCTGGGCGCCAAGACCGCGGCCGAGGTCAAGAGCTCCGGCGAGCCCGTCAAGATGAAGGCGATGACCCCGTTCGAGCGCAAGGTCGTGCACGACGCGGTGAAGGCCGCAGGCCTGCGGAGCGAGTCCGAGGGCGAGGAGCCCCAGCGCTTCGTCGTCGTCCTTCCCGCCTGATCGGTACGTAGGTCCCTCCGGCCCCGTCTGTTGCGCAGACGGGGCCGAACTTTGTCAGCCTGTAGTTCCCGGCAGCTGTCGGCCCCCTGTCCGCCCTTGTGCGGTCTTCGACAGCTCCAGTCCCTGTAGTCCTGGTGATCAGCGCCCAGTGCGCTCATGCGGTACGGAAGGACGGTCCCCGTGACGGAGGCAGCGGAGCTCCCCCTGGCGCCCGAGCAGGCGCGCGAGGTGTTCGGCGATCGCTTCGCGGACGCGGTCCGATACGCGCAACTGCTCGCTGAGGCCGGCGTGCAGCGTGGTCTGATCGGCCCGCGTGAGGTGCCCCGCCTGTGGGAGCGGCACATGTTGAACTGTGCGGTGCTCTCCGAGGTCGTGGCGGAGAACGTGACGGTGTGCGATGTCGGTTCGGGCGCCGGCCTGCCCGGTATCCCACTGGCGCTGGTCCGGGAGGACCTGAAGATCACGTTGCTCGAACCGCTGCTGCGGCGGACCAACTTCCTGAGCGAAGTCGTCGAGCTGCTGGGCCTGGACCATGTGACGGTCGTTCGTGGCCGTGCGGAAGAGGTCATGGGGACGCTCCAGCCGGTTCATGTGGTGACGGCACGTGCCGTGGCCCCGCTGGACCGTCTGGCCACCTGGGGCATTCCTTTGCTGCGTCCGTACGGGGAGATGCTGGCGCTCAAGGGGGACACCGCCGAGGAGGAGCTGAAGGCCTCGGCCACGGCGCTGAGCAAGCTCGGGGCGGTCGAGACGTCCATCCTGCATGTGGGTGAGGGTGTGGTGGACCCGCTGTCGACCGTCGTGCGGGTCGTGGTCGGGGAGAGTCCCGGCGGAGTGCGGTTCGCGGCGAAGCGGGCCAAGGCGGCCCGGACGGGGCGGGTACGACGTCGGCGCTGATCTTCCCGTTCGTTGATCCGTCCTGAGGACGAGACGTACTCCACACAAGCTGCCTAACCTACGCATCTCGGAGTGTCGCGCGGCCAGGGAGCTCATAGCTGGGCATCTTGTTTCACGTGAAACGTCGCTCACTGCTGCACGGCATCATCAGCCGCGGCCGGGCCGCGGCCGCACCCCGCGACCGAAAGCCTCTCGGTTCACCCGGAGAGGTAACGGAGTTGTCCACAGAGGTGGATTTCTCCACAGAACACCAGGCCTCACTGGTTCACGACCCCGAAGGCATGGCAGGCTCTGTGCATTGCGAGCCTGAAGTCGAGGAGAGTGAATCCTTGCGGTCCAACGCCAACATCGCGGGACCGATGACCGATCCGGTCCCCGGTCCCCGAACCGAGTCGATTGGGGAGGATGTTTCACGTGAAACACCGCCCCCGATGGACGACACTCCCATCGGTCGTGCTGCCCAATTGGCGGTGGAGGCTCTGGGGCGGGCCGGCGAGGGCCTGCCACGGCCGGAGCGGACCCGCGTCATGGTGGTCGCCAACCAGAAGGGCGGAGTGGGGAAGACGACGACAACCGTCAACCTCGCCGCCTCGCTGGCCCTGCACGGGGCTCGCGTCCTGGTCGTGGACCTCGACCCTCAGGGCAACGCTTCCACGGCTCTGGGGATCGACCATCACGCCGATGTTCCTTCCATCTACGACGTGTTGATCGACAGCAGACCACTCTCGGAAGTCGTTCAGCCGGTCCCCGACGTCGAGGGCCTCTTCTGTGCACCCGCCACCATCGATCTCGCCGGTGCGGAGATCGAGCTTGTGTCACTGGTGGCACGAGAGAGCCGGCTCGAGCGAGCGATCCAGGCGTATGAGCAGCCTCTGGACTACATCCTCATCGACTGCCCGCCCTCGCTCGGTCTGCTGACGGTCAACGCTTTGGTCGCCGGTGCAGAGGTGCTCATCCCGATCCAGTGCGAGTACTACGCACTGGAAGGCCTGGGCCAGCTGCTGCGCAACGTCGATCTGGTGCGGGCCCATCTCAACCGTGACCTTCAAGTAACGACGATCCTGCTCACCATGTACGACGGCCGGACGCGCCTCGCGTCCCAGGTCGCGGACGAGGTGCGCAACCACTTCGGTGACGAGGTGCTGCGGACGAGCATTCCGCGCTCGGTCCGAATCTCCGAGGCGCCGAGCTATGGACAGACGGTGCTCACCTACGATCCAGGATCGAGTGGGGCCCTGTCCTACCTTGAAGCCGCCCGGGAAATCGCGTTGAAGGGTGTCGGCGTCAGCTATGACGCGCAGCACGCCCACATCGGCGCACAGAGCGAACAGAGCATCGTGGAGGGTATCCAGTGAGCGAGCGACGGAGGGGGTTGGGCCGTGGTCTCGGCGCACTGATCCCAGCTGCACCAACAGGAGACAGGCCGATGCCACCGGCGATGGGGGGCACCGCTTCCACGTCACCGGCGGCGGTCCCCGTACTTACTGCCGAGCGAGGAGTGGCCGCGGCGAGGGTGACCACTCTGCCGCCTGTTTCACGTGAAACAGAGGATGCCTCGTCGAACGAATTCAACGAATTCGGGGAGGTCCCGGCACCTCCCATCGGTGCTCACTTCGCCGAGCTGCCCATCGACTTCATCACGCCGAACCCGCGACAGCCGCGTGATGTGTTCGACGAGGACGCGCTGGCAGAGCTGGTCACCTCGATCAAGGAGGTCGGTCTCCTCCAGCCCGTCGTCGTCCGGCAGGTGGGTGCTACCAGCTACGAGCTCATCATGGGCGAGCGACGCTGGCGGGCCTGCCGTGAAGCGGGCCTTGAGGCGATCCCGGCGATCGTGCGGGCCACGGAGGACGAGAAGCTCCTCCTGGACGCGCTGCTGGAGAACCTCCACAGGGCTCAGCTGAACCCGCTGGAAGAGGCGGCGGCCTACGACCAGTTGCTCAAGGACTTCCACTGCACGCACGATCAGCTGGCGGACCGCATTGGCCGATCCCGGCCGCAGGTCTCCAACACTCTGCGTCTGCTGAAGCTCTCGCCTCCGGTTCAGCGCCGTGTCGCCGCCGGAGTCCTCTCCGCCGGGCACGCCCGGGCGCTCCTCTCCGTGGACGACTCGGAGGAGCAGGACCGGCTGGCTCACCGGATCGTGGCCGAGGGGCTCTCGGTCCGGGCCGTCGAGGAGATCGTGACCCTGATGGGCTCGCGGCCGACGGCGGCTACGAGGTCCAAGGGGCCACGTGCCGGAGCCCTGGTGTCTCCGGCACTCACCGATCTCGCCGGTCGTCTCTCGGACCGCTTCGAGACACGGGTGAAGGTCGACCTGGGACAGAAGAAGGGCAAGATCACTGTCGAGTTCGCCTCGATGGAAGACCTTGAGCGCATCCTCAGCTCTCTCGCCCCGGGAGAGGGTCCGGTTCTTCAGAAGAGTCTTCTGGGCGACGACTCCGAGGACTCGGAGGACTGAGACCTCAGGCGGCCGGGCGGTTTCCGTTCGATCGGCGGCCGGAGCGGGCTGTGCCCGGTGCACACCGGACACAGCCCGCTCTTTGCTTACAGGCGGTATCGATGCAATCGCTTCGTGGATACGATGCGTTCGGGATGGCGGATCCACCTGGCAGCACCTCTGAGTTGGGGAGGCGGGAGCCATGCGAACGGTGAGCCGCACCGGACTGGTGAGCGCGGGTCTGGGACTGGGCGCCGTCGGCGGGTTCGTCGGCAGTCTGCTCAGGGAACGGAGCGCACTGACAGCCGCTCGCGACGCAGCGGGCGAAGGAAGCGAGGAACAGCCTTCATGGGGCGTCGGCTCGTACCGCTCACGCTGGACAACCTTCAGGACCTTCCCAAGCGCTGTCGCGCGTGTGTCTTCTGGGAACTGGATCCCGTCAGCGGAAAAGCCGCGCTGAAGGCGGGGACATCCGCGCTGGAGAAGGAAGCGTGGATCTCGGCCGTTCTGCTCGACTGGGGTTCCTGCGGCCGTGTCGTCTACGTCGACGCCAACCCGGTGGGGTTCGTGCTCTACGCTCCTCCGGCTTACGTTCCCCGGTCCACGGCGTTCTCTACGAGTCCAGTCTCGCCGGACGCGGTGCAGCTGATGACCGCCTTCATCATGCCGGGCTACCAGGGGCAGGGACTGGGGCGCGTGATGGTGCAGACGGTCGCCAAGGACCTTCTGCGACGGGGCTTCAAGGCGATCGAGGCCTTCGGTGACGCTCGCTGGAAGGAGACGGCTTGCGTCCTTCCTGCGGACCATCTCCTCGCCGTGGGCTTCAAGACGGTGCGGCCCCATCCCCTGCATCCTCGGCTTCGCTTGGAACTGCGGACGACGCTCTCCTGGAAGGAAGACGTGGAGCTGGCGCTCGACCGGCTGCTGGGAGCAGTGCAGAAGGAGCCGGTGCTTCGTCCGCTCTAAGAACTGACACAAAGCGAGTGGGTAAAACGAGTGGGCCGACCCGAAAGGGTCGGCCCACTCAATGTTTCACGTGAAACATCTGCTGCTGCGTCGACTAGTTGCCGATGAAGTCCTCGAGGTCGCGCACGATCGCGGCCTTCGGCTTGGCGCCGACGATGGTCTTGGCGACCTCGCCACCCTGGTAGACGTTCAGGGTCGGGATGGACATCACGCCGTACTTGGCGGCGATACCCGGGTTCTCGTCGATGTTGAGCTTGACGACCTCGATCTTGTCGCCGTACTCGGCGGCAATCGCCTCGAGCGACGGCGCGATCTGGCGGCACGGTCCGCACCAGGCGGCCCAGAAGTCCACCAGGACAGGCTTGTCGTTCTTGAGGACGTCCTCGTCGAAGGAGTCGTCGGTCACGTTCTTCAGGGTGCCGGCCACAGGGGGCTCCTTAATTCGATGCTGCGGTGGGGCGAACGGGGATCAGACAGAGGTCTTCTCGGGCTCGGCCTGCTCCTCGCTGTCCGCCAGGGCGGCGAGAAAGCGCTCGGCGTCCAGGGCGGAGGAGCAGCCGGTGCCGGACGCGGTGATCGCCTGGCGGTAGGTGTGGTCGACCACGTCACCGGCAGCGAAGACGCCGTTGAGGCTGGTGCGCGTCGAGGGCGCGTCAACCTTCAGGTAGCCCTCTTCGTCGAGGTCCAGCTGCCCCTTGAAGAGTTCGGTACGCGGGTCGTGGCCGATCGCGATGAACAGCCCCGTCACGGCCAGGTCGGACAGCTCACCGGTCTTGAGGTTGCGCAGTTTCAGCCCGGCGAGCTTCGGGTCGCCCTGGATCTCCGCGATCTCGCTGTCCCAGACGAAGCGGATCTTCGGGTCGGCGAAGGCGCGCTCCTGCATCGCCTTGGAGGCGCGCAGGGTGTCCCGGCGGTGGACGATCGTCACCGACTTCGCGAAGCGGGAGAGGAAGGTGGCCTCCTCCATCGCGGTGTCGCCGCCGCCGATCACGGCGATGTCCTGGTCCTTGAAGAAGAAGCCGTCGCACGTCGCACACCAGGAGACGCCACGGCCGGACAGGGCGTCCTCGTTCGGCAGTCCGAGCTTGCGGTGCTGCGAGCCGGTGGCGACGATGACGGCCTTCGCCTTGTGCACGATGCCCGCTGTGTCCGTGACGGTCTTGATGTCACCCGTCAGGTCTACGGCGATGATGTCGTCCGCGACAAGCTCGGCGCCGAAGCGCTCGGACTGGGCGCGCATGTTGTCCATGAGGTCCGGACCCATGATGCCGTCCTGGAAGCCGGGGAAGTTCTCCACCTCGGTGGTGTTCATGAGCGCACCACCGGCGGTCACGGCGCCCTCGAAGACCAGCGGCTTCAGCGACGCGCGTGCGGTATAGAGCGCCGCCGTGTAGCCGGCGGGCCCTGAGCCGATGATGATCACGTTACGGACGTCGCTCACGGCGTGTTTCCTCGTTTCTGGACGGCTTCGTACGACCGGTGGGAGCCTCTCTCAGAACTCTCACCCCACCCAACGGATCCTACGGGGCCCGCATTCCCGCTGTGTCCGGGCACACAGGGGCGCCACCGGGTAGGGGAGACCGCGGAGGGAGGAGTCGAAGGGTCCGCGCTCAGGAACGCGCGTAGGACTGCGTCAGCAGAATCTCTGCCGGAGCGGCCGACGATTCCTGCACACAGGCCGAGTCGACGACGTAGGCAGTGACGCGGGTGTTGTCGCCCGCTGCGGGGAGCACTACGAGATAGGCGTCGGTGCCGTCGTAGGAGCCCTCCTTGACGCCGAGGACGGGCGTGCCGCTGCGACCGATTCCCTTGGTGATGCAGGGGGGGACCGACGGAACGTGCAAGGTGCTGGGGCCGCCCGTGGCCTGCATGCCCTCGATGTCAGAGCTCCTCTTGCCGCCCTGGCCCTTGAGGAGTTCGGCGACCTGGGTCTCGACTTTCTGCCCGGAGAACGTGCTCGTGCCCCCAGCCTCGGGCTGCTTGGATTCCTCGCCCAGTGAGGACATCAGCAGCGAGCCGAGCCCCAGAGCGGCAGCAGTGAAGACTGTTCCCAGGACAACGGTCCGGCGCCGTCCGCGTCGCGCACTGTTCTTACGCCCGGGCCCTCTAGCAGCGTGGGCGTGCCCGGTGGGGCGGCCTGTGGGTCGCTCGGCGGGAGTCGATGTTTCACGTGAAACATGCGCGCCCTCGGTCTCGCCGGACACGGCACCGGCAGCGCCGACCGACACCGGGGCGTTCAGCGGAGCCTCGGCGGCGAGAGCGGCGTCGATACGGCCGACGACGTCGTCCGGCATGTGCACAGGGCTCGGCATCGAGCCGAGGAGGCCGCGGATCTCCTCCAGGGAGGCGTACACGTCGGCGCAGAGGACACACTCGTCCAGATGCCGTCGTACGTCCGCGTTCCGGGACGGTGTGAGCAGGTCTTCGGCGAGGTCGGAGATCTCCGTGACGTCCGGGTGTCCGGCCGTGTCGGTCGTGGATGTCACGCTCGCCCACCTCCGCCCTTCACAGCAGCTGAATCGCTTGGCCCTGCATCCGTTGGTCCCGCTGCGGGTGGGACGGATGTCCCCTGCGTCCGGTTCCGTCCGTCACCCGATTCCTTGCCGCCACCGGCCTTTTCCGGCCGGAGATGGCTGAGGAGCGGCAGCAGTCTGGCTCTGCCTCGGGCGCAGCGGCTCTTCACCGTCCCGGTGGGGACGTCGAGGACGCGGGCTGCCTCCGCGACCGGGTAGCCCTGCATGTCCACCAGGACGAGGGCGGCGCGCTGGTCGGGCGGGAGGGTGCCGAGCGCCTCGATGAGCTGGCGGTGCAGATCGTTGCGCTCGGCCGGGGCCGACGCCGACTCGTGCGGTTCGAGCAGCTGCTCCAGCCGTTCGGTGTCGTCGACCGGTGAGGTCTTGCGGGACGCGGCTTTGCGGGCGCGGTCCAGGCAGGCGTTCACCGTGATGCGGTGCAGCCAGGTCGTGACGGCCGACTGACCCCGGAAGGTGTGGGCGGCCCTGTAGGCGGACACGAGGGCGTCCTGGACGGCGTCAGCGGCCTCCTCGCGGTCTCCCAGCGTCCGCAGGGCCACCGCCCAGAGCCGGTCACGATGCCGACGGACGATCTCACCGAAGGCGTCGGGGTCACCGTCGACATGGCGGGCGAGGAGGTCCTGATCGCTCACTCCGTCGAACGCGGCGCCTTCCGCCATGGGCCCCCTTCCCTTCGGTGGATCGTCAGCCCGTGAATTTGAGGTCTGTTATGGCCTGCTTGAAGCCCGCGTTGCTGAACGAGTCACCGGATGCATACGGCAGGGCGGTGAACCAGACCAGCACGTACTGGCTCTTCACGGGCTTGGCGACCGTGACCTTGGCGGTGGTGTCCTTGGTCGTCACCGTACCGAGCTTCGTCATCGAGGTCAGAGGGACCGACGAACTCGATGAATCCGTCGCGTACAGCGTGACCGTGGTGTGGTCTCCGCCGAAGAGGAGCCCTATTGAAGCGGCCGAGACCTCCTTGGCCGAGCCGAAGTCGTAGACGATGCCCACGCCGGGCTTGTACGCCGGGTTCATGTCCGGACCGTTTGTGTAGCTCGCGGTGCGCCAGTACGTCGAGCTGTCGTTGTCGTACGTCTTGTCCACGTCCCCCGGGTGCTGGGCTTTGCCCTTGGCGACGTACTCCTCCGCACCCTGGATCTTCAGCGTGGTGACCGGCTTGGCCTTGTCGGTGTTCTTGTCGTTGTCGTCCGGTGTCTGGGTCTGCTTGGTGTCGTCGGAGCCGCTGCGGTCGATGAGCGCGTCAGCCAGCTGCCAGCTCCCCAGGCCCAGCGCGGCGATCAGCAGCGCGGAAACGGCCCACTTGAGCGCCTTGCCCGTGCGGCTCTGCAGCGGGGGCGGCGGGGTGGGTAGGGGCTGGGTGAGGCCCGGGCGAGGCGCCTGGCGGCCGTACGAGCCCTGCTGGTACGTCGTGTGCTGGTAGTCGGGCGGGGCCGTGAACACCGGCTCAGGCGGGCGGATGCGGGGCATCTCGCCGATCGCCTTGACTAGTTCCTCGGGTGTCGTGCACGCGGACTCGTGGCGTGAGGCCGTGGCACCGTCGTTGGCGAGCGCGCGCATCGCGAGTTCCGACAGGCCGCGGTGGACTCCGGCCCGCACCTGGTCGGGCGCGATCAGACCGACACCCTTGGGCAGCCCCGACAGGCCGTAGGCGTCGCTCTCGTACGGCCAGCGCTGGGTGAGCGAGGCGTACAGCAGGGCGCCGACCGCCTCCGTGTCGGCGCGCTGCGGGGTGTCGGAAGTGATGCCGCGCAGGGCGGCGTTGACCGCGAGACCGCGGATGCGCCACTGGCCGGACGAACTCCGCAGGATGGTGCCCGGGGTCAGGCGCAGATGCGCGAGGCCCTCCCGGTGTGCGGCTGCCATGGCGGAGGCGATCTGGCTGACCATCTGGTAGGCGTCGTGCGCCTCCAGCGGGCCGGCGGCCAGGAGTGCGGTCAGCTCCGTCGCGTCCGGCAGCCACTCGTGGACGACGTACACGAGGTCGTTCTCCTCGACGGCGTCGAGGACCTGCACGAAGCGGGGGTCGCCGAGCAGCGCCGAGGAGCGGGCCGCGGCCAGCACGGAACGCGCCCGTGAGTGGTCCGCGGGCAGAATGTGCACGCCGACGGCGCGACGCAGCTTCTCGTCGACTGCGCGCCAGCTGCTGAATCCGTCCAGACGGGTGACGCACTCCTCCAGGCGGTAGCGCCTGGCGAGTTTGTGACCGCTGTGCAGTTCGGGCGGTGAGGCCTTTCCGGGACTCTCGGTCCCGCCGCTCCCCTGTGCCTCGTCGTTGTCCGTGTCCCGCTCCCGGTTCTGGGCCACGCCGTCGGCCGTGGACTCGTCCGCCTGCGCGGTCAACGGCTCGTCGCCGCTGTTGCCTGCCACGTCGACGGCAGCCGTGCTCCGTTCCGCCACCGTCGCTCCTGCCTCCCCATCCTTTGCGAGCTCTCCGACGCCAAACCCAATTGTGCCCACAGTCCGCCACTCTGCACGACACGCGGTGGCGGACGATGGTTGTGCGGTTTCCCTAGACTCATCGCCCCAGTCGCCCGCGCACCATACCCACCAGTGAGTTCAGTTCTTCAATGCGCATACGGCGGGCGGCGACGTAGAAGACGCCGAGCAGGACGGCACCGCCGCCGAGCAGGGAGACGAACGAGCCGCCGACGCCCTGGCCCAGAGTGTGGCCGATGCCGTAGCAGGCCGCGCCGCTGAGGAGCGCGGCCGGTACCGAGGCGATGGCCAGCCGGGCGTACGTCCGCAGGACGCGGGTGCCGTCGAGGTCGCCGCCGAGGCGCTTGCGCAGCCGGTTCCAGGCGACGCCGACCCCGATCGCATACGCGAGGCCGTACGAGGCGGCCATGCCGACCACGGCCCAGCGGGCCGGGAGCACGAAAAAGCAGAGGGCGGAGGCCGTCGCGTTGACGGCGGCCACGATCACCGTGTTGTAGAAGGGTGTGCGGGTGTCCTCGTACGCGTAGAAAGCGCGCAGGACGACGTACTGCACGGAGTAGGGGATCAGGCCGAGGGCGAAGGCCATCAGCATGAAGCCCATGTTGGTGGCCCCGGTGGTGCCCGAGGAGCCGAAGATCAGGGTGCACATCGGGATGCCGAGAGCCACGAGGCCGAAGGCGATGGGCACGATCGCGACGGCGGTGGTGCGCAACCCCTGGGAGATGTCGTCGCGGACCGCGCCGCCGTCGCCCTCGTGGGCCGAGCGGGCCAGCCGCGGCAGCAGGGCGGCCATCAGGGAGACTGTGATGATGGCCTGCGGCAGACCCCAGACGAGCTGGGCGTTGGCGTAGGCGGCGAAGCCGGTGCCCTTGACCTTCGGGTTCTCTCCGGTGGCGGCGGTGGCCAGCTGGGTGACGACGAGAGCGCCCGCCTGGTTGGCGAGGACGAACAGAACCGTCCACTTGGCGAGCATCGCGGCCTTGCCGAGGCCGTGGCCCCGCCAGTCGAAGCGCAGCCGCATCCTGAAGCCGGTCTCGCGCAGATATGGGATCATCGCGAGGGCCTGGACCACGAGGCCGAGCAGTACGCCGATGCCGAGAAGCCGCTGGCCCTCCGGCGGGATGGTCGTGACCTCCATGCCGGAGTCCGCCGCGCTGCCGTACACCCAGATGAACATGCCGAGGGTCACGATGATGACGACGTTGTTCAGGACCGGCGTCCACATCATCGCGCCGAACTTCCCGCGCGCGTTGAGGATCTGCCCCATCACGACGTGGATACCCATGAAGAAGATCGTGGGCAGGAAGTATCGGGTGAAGGTGACGGCGACCTCGTTGGCCGCCGGATCGTCGGCGATCTCCACCGACAGAGCGCGGACCAGCAGGGGCGCGGCGAACACCGCGAGCGCGGTGAGCACGCCGAGGGCCAACATGACGAGGGTCAGCAGACGGTTCGCGAACGCCTCGCCGCCGTCGTCGTCCTCCTTCATGGCGCGTACGAGCTGCGGCACGAAGACCGAGTTGAGGCCTCCGCCCACGGTCAGGATGTAGATCATGGTGGGCAGTTGGTAGGCGACCTGGAAGGAGTCGCCCAGCATGCCGAGGCCGAGGGCCGACACGATCAGCGCCGAGCGGACGAAGCCGGTGAGCCGGGAGACCATCGTGCCCGCCGCCATCACGGCGCTCGACTTCAGCAGGCCAGTGGCCCGACCGCCCTTCTTGGGGGCCGCCGGTGCTGGGGCGGGAGCGGGCGCTGCTTGGGGGGTGAGCTGCATCGTGGCGTCGGCCGCCGGGGCCTGGGCCCGCGGGACGGGAGCCGGCGAGGGGGACGGGCCGGGTACGACCGGAGATTCCGCGGGCCCCTGTCCGCCGCCCTGCTGCTGGTCCCGGAAGAGATGCGCGAAAGCGTCCGGCTCGTGCCGTTGCTCCCCGGCCTGGGAGACCAGGGCGTCGACGCCCACGTACTGGGTGGTGCGGGGATCGTCGCCGTACGGCAGGTACTGCGTGGCTCCGTCCGGCTCGGGGGCCGGGGTCTGGGCCCACACGTGCGGGTCGGGGGCGTACGGCGACTGGGCGGGCTGTCCGTAGAGCGGGGGCTGCGGCTGATAGGTGCCGGGCGGCGGCGGGGGATGCGCGGCGCGGTCGTAGAGCGCCTCGGCCACCGGATCCTGGGCGGAGAGGTCCTGGGCCCGGTACGGGTCCTGGGTGTAGGCGTCCTGGAGATACATGTCCGCGGGGGACTGCGCCGGCACCTGGCCGTCCTCGGGCGGCGGACCCTCGGGAGAGCCCGAGTCGCCCGCGCCCTGACCGCGGTCACCGTCGTACGGCGCGTTCATGGATTACCCCACCTCATCGTTCACCGGGCCCACCGGCCACGACGTCATCGCTCAACGGTCCACTCTCTCACCCGTCCCGGACGGGCCGGCGCTTTCCGGTGCGGTGTTCGGAGTCGGGTCACTCGGCTGCTCCGTGGCGTCTGCCCGCACCGCTGCGTCCGACTCCCCCTGAGGACGGCTCTCGGTGCCGTCGTGGTTCTCGTCGGCTCCGGCGTTCTCATCCGTGGTCTCGTCCTCGTGCCCGTTGCCGGCCTCCTCGGAGCGCCGGGCGGCGGCGCGCTTGCGCTGGGTGTACATGCGCAGGCCGGCCAGTACGAGCAGGAGGAAGCCGCCGCCGATTACCAGCATCGCCATGGCCGTGAACTCGGTGACCCGCACGTCGAAGGGCACAGCATCTCCGTACTTCTGACCGTCCTTCGTGTACAGCTGGGCGATCACTTGGATCGGGCCGTTGGCGTTGGACGACGTGGTGAACTTCACCGACTGGCTGTGCCCGCCGGAGACGGAGACGGGCTTCTCCTGGTAGTCGTTGCCACCGATCTTGAGCCGGGTCGGGTTCGTCGAGGTGACCCGCAGTACGAGGTTCTCGACCGGCTGGACGAGATTGTTCTGGACGGTCACCGGGATGGTGGCGCTGCCGCCGGAGAGCTTCGTCTCGGACTTCTTGATCAGCTTGACCTGCTCGGTCAGGTCCTTGAGGTACGACTCCACGCCGTTGCGGAAACTGTCGGCCGCAGCGGGCTCACCGCGCCAGGACGTGGACATCTCACGGTTGATGGCCCGTCCGAAGGGGGTCTCCACGCGGGTCTTGTCGGTAAGGATGATCTTGAATTTGTCGAGAATGCTCTGCGTGCCCGCGATACTGCTCTGCGAGCCCGGGGTCGTCGTGAACGCCGACGCCGGCAACTGCTGGCTGGCCAGTGCGGGGTTCGAGTACGCCGAAGGCACCTTGGTGGTAGCGCCCGGGTCCGGCTTGGTGTCGGCGGTCGCGGTGAGTTCCTGGGGCTGGGACCAGTTCGAGTTCTGGAGGGCGGTGATCGCCTCCGCCATCGTCTGGGCCTGGCTCGCGGACGGCATGCGCTGCGGGGCGACGACGACAGTGCGCTGCTTGTCTGTCTGGAGGGTGGTCGTCAGGCTTGTGGCCAGGAACTTCTGCACCGCGAGGGTGGAGCGGCCGGCATTCGTCATGTCGCCCTGGAAGGCCGTGGACAGTCGCGTGTCCGCGACGACCGCCGTGGTGCCGCCGCCGATGGGGCGGGCCGCGGAGGGCGTGTACGGCAGTTCGCCGGTCTCCTTCAGGCTGTCGCTGCGCGCGATCACCTTGTCGGCGCCCGCCGAGGTGGCGATCTTGACGATCGACGGGTCGAGCGCGCCGTTCACCGGCCACGCGAAGTCGGTGCTCGGCGTGACGTGGAGAATCGTCTCCACCGTTGTGGCGGCGACGTCCGTGGCGCTCTTGAGATGGCTCAGGCCTGTGACGTTCCTGCCGTTGTGCGCGATGGAGGCGAGGTCGGGGTCGGCGAAGGGGAGGGCGACGACTTCCTTGCCCTCCACGGCGTCCTGGAGTTCGGCGAGCCACTGCTTGGCGACCGCCTGACCGGTGCCGGGCGTACTGGTGTCGTCGGCGCCCTGGACGCCGTAGCTGCCGATCATCGCGTCGACGGAGGCCAGCAGGTCGGGGTCGATCACCCAGGTGACGTCGAGTTCCTTGCCCAGGGAGAGCATCTGCTCCAGGCGTCCGCCCGGGGAGATCTCCGCGGCGAGGTCGTCGTTGAGGAAGACGGGCGTCTGCTGCTCGCCGGGGCCGGTCTCCGCCGTCATGTGGACCGTGGAGATCAGCGGCCACAGATACGTCGTCCGTGTCCTTGTGTCCGCCTCCTCGGGCTGCCACGGCAGGAACGTCCGCTTGATTCCGAGCACCCGCTCGTACGGTTCGGCGGAGGTCTCGCCCGACAGTGAGACGCCGAGTTCGTAGACACCGTCCTGGCCGAGGTCCAGCTTGTCGACCGGAACGGAGATGGTGAACGGCTGGGCGACGCCCGGAGTGAGCTTCGAGAACTTCTCGACGTACTTGCCGCCGACCTCCGTCCCGTCGGCGCCCGATACGTAGTCGGTGCGCGCGGCGACGTCGTCGATCCCCGAGCGGGTGGTCAGCAGCTGGCCCACGCGCAGGTCCACATGGGCGTCCGAGACCGCACGCTTGCCCTTGTTGGTCACCGTGCCGGACACGGTCACCGTGTCCCCGTCCGTGGGGGCGCTGGGCGTGAGCGAATCGATGGAGACGACCACGGGGTCGGACCCCGCGGCATAAGCGGGCTGTCCGGCGGGTAGTTGAAGCAGACCGGCCAGCAGGGGCGCCCCTGTGAGCAGCACTCCGGCTCGCCGGAGCCACCGGCGCGCGGGAGAGGGAGTCAGCCCCGGGAAGTCTGCCGCCTCGGCCACGCGTTCGCCCGTCCCTCGTCGTCAGTGGTCGTCGGAATGTGCGTCCACGCATGGTAACGATGCGCGCTGAGGGGAAGTGCCGCGGACTGCTCCACAAGATCGTGGAACACCGGCCGGCTGTCCTCTATGTGCGCGTATTGACGGAGGAGTCCCCTGCGGAGTGCGTGGACGTTTTATGGAGGCGCGGGCCGTCGCCCGGGCCACGTAATCTTTTCTGTTGTGCCGAACGCCAACGAAGACAATGCCAGTGCCCTGAGTCAGGTGCAGCACCACGCGGTGAGTGAGCTGCTGCGGGTGGCCCCGGTCGCCGACGACCTTGCCCGCCGTTTCCAGGACGCCGGCTTCGCGCTCGCCCTGGTCGGCGGCTCGGTCCGGGATGCCCTGCTGGACCGGCTCGGCAACGACCTGGACTTCACGACAGACGCCCGCCCCGAGGACGTACTGAAGATCGTCCGGCCCTGGGCGGACGCGGTGTGGGAAGTCGGGATCGCCTTCGGGACGGTCGGGGCGCAGAAGGACGGCTTCCAGATCGAGATGACGACCTACCGGTCGGAGGCGTACGACAGGACCTCGCGCAAGCCCGAGGTGTCGTACGGCGACTCCATCGAGGAGGACCTCGTCCGGCGTGACTTCACGGTGAACGCGATGGCCGTGGCACTGCCGGAGAAGGTGTTCATCGATCCGCACGGCGGACGTGAGGACCTGGCACGGCGGGTGCTGCGCACGCCGGGCACGCCCGAGGACTCCTTCTCCGACGACCCGCTGCGGATGATGCGGGCCGCGCGGTTCGCCGCCCAGCTCGACTTCGAGGTGGCCCCCGAGGTCGTCACCGCCATGACCGACATGGCCGGCCGCATCGAGATCGTCTCGGCGGAGCGGGTACGGGACGAGCTGAACAAGCTGATCCTGTCCCCGCACCCGCGCAAGGGCCTGACGCTGCTGGTGGACACCGGCCTCGCCGACCACGTACTGCCCGAGCTGCCGGCCCTGCGCCTGGAGCGCGACGAGCACCACCGGCACAAGGATGTCTACGAGCACTCGCTGATCGTCCTGGAGCAGGCGATCGAGCTGGAGAAGGACGGCCCCGACCTCGTTCTCCGGATTGCCGCGCTGCTGCACGACATCGGCAAGCCGCGCACGCGGCGCTTCGAGGAGGACGGGCGGGTCTCGTTCCACCACCACGAGGTGGTCGGGGCGAAGATGACCAAGAAGCGGATGACGGCGCTCAAGTACTCCAACGAGCTGGTGAAGGACGTCTCACGTCTGGTCGAACTCCACCTGCGCTTCCACGGGTACGGCACCGGAGAATGGACGGACTCGGCGGTTCGCCGCTATGTCCGTGACGGCGGCCCCCTCCTCGACCGCCTCCACAAGCTGACCCGCTCGGACTGCACCACGCGGAACAAGCGCAGGGCCGCAGCGCTTTCGCGTGCGTACGACGGCCTGGAGCAGCGCATCGCCGAGCTCCAGGAGCAGGAGGAGCTGGACTCGATCCGGCCCGACCTCGACGGCAACCAGATCATGGAGATCCTGGGCGTCAGGCCCGGTCCGGCGATCGGGCAGGCGTACAAGTTCCTGCTGGAACTGCGGCTTGAGAACGGGCCGATGGAGCGAGAGGCAGCGGTGGCGGCGCTCAAGGAGTGGTGGGCCGAGCAGGGCTGAGGCGTGAAACGGCGCGATGTTTCACGTGAAACATCGCGCCGGAACAGACAGTGGGCGGTGTTTCACGTGAAACACCGCCCACCGCGCATGTGTGCTGTTGCTTGCTCAGACTTCCTTGAGGCAGAGCACGACGTCGTGGCTACTGCCCTGCTGGTAGTAGGCGATCGTCGAGTCCGTGACGGCCTCGCACTTGTCGGCGTCGCTGCTGTTGTCGAACTTCTGGACAACCTTGTACTGGGCGTCGCTGGAGGTGCAGCCGACTTCGTTGAGGTCGGGCTCCTTTTCCGTACCGTCGTTGTGCATGCACGCGCCCACGGACGTCGTCTCCGCGTCACTCTGACCGAAGTACCACTTGCCGCCGGCGATGGCTATCGCGACAACGATGAACACGCCTATGCGCAGCAGCTTCTTGCTGAAGCGGTTGGTCGGCGCGGGCGGCGGGACCGGAACTCCCTGGAACGGGCCACCCTGGTGCGGCGGGTACGGCTGCTGGGGAGCCGTCGGCTCGACGGGAGCAGGGGTGTTCGGGTTCTGGTCCTGTGGCGGAGTGGTCACTTCGGGGGTCCCCCTTGGGTATGGGTGCGCTTGGCGTGAAGTAAGACGCACGTAAATTACCGGGACCCACTGACAACTCTGTACCTCAGAGAGGCTCTGTGGCCTTCATGTGACACTTACCGACGTTCAAAGCGGGCCATAGTCATAGCAATTGCCCCGTAGATAACGGCGATCGTGACCAAGAGGGGCACCGAGCGGCCGTCGGAGGGCAGCATCAGGGCCGCCACCCCGGCCGCGCCGACGAAGGCGACGTTGAACAGGACGTCGTAGACGGAGAAGATCCGGCCGCGGAAGCCGTCGTCGACCGAGGATTGGACGATCGTGTCCGTAGCGATCTTCGAGCCCTGGGTGACGAGGCCGAGGACGAACGCCGCGATCAGCATGGGCACCTCGGCGAATGCCAGGCCGAGCCCGGGCACCAGGATCGCCGCCGCTCCGGCGCACACCACGATCCAGCCGCCGGGGCCGAACCGTCCGGCCGCCGACGGTGTCAGTACGGCCGCGACGAAGAAGCCCGCCCCGGAGATGCCCACGGCGAGGCCCAGCAGGGCCAGCCCGTCGTCGGAGCCGTCCGACCAGGCGTACCGGCAGAGCATCAGCACCATGACCGTCAGGGCGCCGTAGCAGAACCGCATCAGCGTCATGGCGGCCAGCGACCAGGCCGCCTCCCGGCGCCCGGGTGCGGCAAGGTGCCGTACACCTGCCGCCAGACCGCGCGCGGTGCCGGTGAGCGCCGCCCCCAGCCGGGGCTGCACCAACTCGGGTTCGGGGCCGAGTAGTTCCCGGTCGAGGCGGAGGGAGGCGAGCGACGCACAGAGGTAGAGGGCCGCGCCCAGGAGGACCACCGCGGCGTCCGAGCCGGAGGCGGCGATTCGTACGACGAAGGCGAGTCCGCCGCCCGCCGTGGCAGCCAGGGTGCCGGCTGTCGGGGAGAGCGAGTTGGCGATCACCAGGCGCTCGTCGTCGACCACGCGCGGCAGGGACGCCGAGAGCCCGGCCAGGACGAAGCGGTTGACGGCGGTGACGCAGAGAGCGGAGACGTAGAAGAGCCAGTCGGGGACATGGCTCAGCATCAGGACAGCCGTCACGCAGGCCAGCAGGGCGCGCAGCAGATTGCCGTACAGGAAGACCTGTCGGCGCCGCCAGCGGTCCAGCAGGACGCCCGCGAAGGGGCCGACCAGGGAGTACGGCAGGAGCAGAACCGCCATCGCGGAGGCGATCGCGGCCGGCGAGGTCTGCTTCTCCGGCGAGAAGACGACGTACGCGGCGAGTGCGACCTGGAAGACGCCGTCGGCGCCCTGGGAGAGCAGCCGTACGGCGAGCAGCCGCCGGAAGTTGCTCAGACGCAGGAGTACCCGCAGGTCACGCACGACAGCCATGGGGCACAGCCTCACATACGAGGAGGGTCCCCGGGCGGATGACCCGGGGACCCTCGACGGGCAGGAGCGACAAGCCTGTTGGGGCTCGACCGGCGCTGGACTCCGCTCAGCGCTCGACTTCGCCCTTGATGAACTTCTCGACGTTCTCCCGTGCCTCGTCGTCGTAGTACTGGACTGGCGGGGACTTCATGAAGTAGCTCGACGCGGAGAGGATCGGGCCGCCGATGCCGCGGTCCTTGGCGATCTTCGCGGCACGCACGGCGTCGATGATGACGCCGGCGGAGTTCGGGGAGTCCCAGACCTCCAGCTTGTACTCCAGGTTCAGCGGGACGTCGCCGAACGCGCGGCCCTCAAGGCGGACGTACGCCCACTTGCGGTCGTCGAGCCAGGCCACGTAGTCCGACGGGCCGATGTGGACGTTGTCGGCGCCCAGATCGCGGTCGCGGATCTGGGAGGTGACGGCCTGCGTCTTGGAGATCTTCTTGGACTCCAGGCGCTCGCGCTCGAGCATGTTCTTGAAGTCCATGTTGCCGCCGACGTTCAGCTGCATCGTGCGGTCCAGGACCACGCCCCGGTCCTCGAACAGCTTCGCCATCACGCGGTGCGTGATCGTGGCGCCGACCTGCGACTTGATGTCGTCGCCGACGATCGGGACGCCCGCCTCGGTGAACTTGTCCGCCCACTCCTTGGTGCCGGCGATGAAGACCGGGAGGGCGTTGACGAAGGCGACCTTGGCGTCGATGGCGCACTGGGCGTAGAACTTCGCCGCGACCTCGGAACCCACGGGGAGGTAGCAGACGAGGACGTCGACCTGCTTGTCCCTGAGGACCTGGGTGATGTCGACCGGGTCCTGGTCGGACTCCTCGATGGTCTCGCGGTAGTACTTGCCGAGCCCGTCGAGGGTGTGGCCGCGCTGGACGGTCACGCCCGTGGAGGGGACGTCGCAGATCTTGATGGTGTTGTTCTCGGAGGCGCCGATGGCATCCGCGAGGTCGAGACCGACCTTCTTCGCGTCGACGTCGAACGCGGCGACGAACTCCACGTCACGGACGTGGTACTCCCCGAACTGCACGTGCATGAGGCCCGGGACCCTGGCCGCCGGATCGGCGTCCTTGTAGTACTCGACTCCCTGTACCAGTGACGCGGCGCAGTTGCCCACGCCGACGACGGCTACGCGAATGGAACCCATTCGGTTGCTCCCTGTGTGTACGAGTGAGGACCTGAGCGGCCCTCACGTGGCGGTGTCGTCGGACGGACCGGTCCGGGAGTCGTCCTCCCGGGACCGGGGCAGGCCGCCCGACGCTCCAGATGTGGTGTCCTGCGAGTCGGGCTCCCCGGAAACGGCACCTTTGAGGTCCCGACCGGCCCGCTCGCTCTCGATGAGCTCGTTCAGCCAGCGCACTTCGCGCTCCACGGACTCCATTCCGTGGCGCTGGAGCTCAAGGGTGTAGTCGTCGAGGCGCTCCCGGGTGCGCGCCAGAGAGGCGCCCATTTTCTCCAGACGCTCCTCCAGCCGACCGCGGCGACCCTCGAGCACGCGCATGCGTACATCGCGGGACGTCTGTCCGAAGAAGGCGAAACGAGCGGCGAAGTGCTCGTCCTCGTACGCGTCCGGGCCCGTCTGTGAGAGCAGCTCCTCGAAGTGCTCCTTACCTTCCGCCGTCAACCGATAGACGATCTTGGCGCGGCGCCCTGTGAGCGAAGCGGCGACCACGTCCTCGGGCGCACTGCCAGGCTCCTCGATCAACCAGCCGCTCGCGACCAGCGTCTTGAGGCAGGGGTACAGCGTGCCGTAGCTGAAGGCGCGGAACACACCCAGTGACGTATTGAGTCGTTTGCGCAGCTCATAGCCATGCATCGGGGACTCGCGGAGCAGGCCGAGGATGGCGAACTCGAGGATCCCGGCACGCCGGCTCATCGTCGCCTCCCTTCTCCCACGGTCCCACCGTGACGGTCTCCGGCACTGTTTATGCCGAGCTGATGTATCGACTCGATACATCTAGACGATAGAACGGCCCTGCGCATGCGACAAGAGGGGAGGTCGTGAACGGGATCACATCACCGATTCGTAGGAAGCAAGTTGCCTGGTTTGGGGTGAACTTCGGGGCTGGGCGGGTTTTGACGGTGCGTAGTCTGTGCGCCATGCAGTCCACCGGGAACCGAGTGACGTTTGGGGACGTCGTCGTGCTCGGTGCCGTACGGATGAATGCGAACCCGGCCGCATCCGTACTTTGGGGGGACCGGAAACCAGTCGCCGTTTCCAGGCGCGCACGGATGCGCCTGCCCAAGGAGTAATCGTTCGATGAGCGAGCACCGTCGCAAACCGCCGCAGCCGCAGGGAGGCGGACGTGCCGAGGCCCGACGCGGCCCGTCCTCCGGCCGCCGCGCGGCGCCGCGAGGCGCAACCGAGTCTCCTTCCGACTCCTATGGATCGGATTCCTATGGGTTGGGTCCCTACGGAGCGGAAGGTGAAGTGCGCCAGTCCGGAGGCCGCGCCGAATCCCGGCGCGCCTCGCAGAGAAGTACTGGCGCACGTCGCAGAGAGCCCGAGGGCGGCGGACGTCGCGGTGGTCCCAACGGCCCGAACGGGCCCGGGCGCGGCAGAGGCCGTGCGGCGGGCCCTCCGCCCAAGAAGCGCTTCATCGACTATCCGCGCGCGGGCAAGTACGGAGTCGCCCGCTGGATGCCGTCGTGGCGGCAGGTGACGGGACTGTTCATCGGCTTCGTCGGCAGCCTGGTGGCGGTGGCCGGCATCGGCTACGCCCTGGTGGGCGTGCCGGACGTCGCGAAGGCCGCCAATGCCCAGAACAACGTCTACTACTGGGCCGACGGCAGCCAGATGGTGGCGACCGGTGGCGAGACGAACCGCCAGATCATCGGCTACGAGCAGATTCCCCCGGCGATGCGCTACGCCGTGATGTCGGCCGAGAACAAGACGTTCGAGACCGACAGCGGTGTCGACCCGATGGGCATCGCCCGTGCCCTGTTCAACATGGCCAAGGGTGGTCAGACACAGGGTGGTTCGACGATCACCCAGCAGTACGTGAAGAACGCCCGGCTGGACGACCAGTCGCAGACGCTCACGCGGAAGTTCAAGGAGCTGTTCATCTCCATCAAGGTCGGCACCAACGTCGACAAGAGGGAGATCATGGCCGGCTATCTGAACACCGCCTACTACGGCCGCGACTCCTACGGGATGCAGGCAGCGGCCCGCGCGTACTTCAACAAGAACGCCAAGGACCTGAACCCCAGCGAGTGCGCCTTCCTGGCCGCGGTGCTGAAGGGCGCCACGTACTACGACCCGGCCGGCTCGCCGTCCGTCGACCCCGTGAACGCCACCCCTGACGCCAACCGCAAGCGGGCCGAGTACCGGTGGAAGTGGATCCTCGACGAGGAGGTCAAGGACGGGCGCATGACCGCGGTCGAGCGCGCCAAGTACACGACCTTCCCGAAGATGCAGAACCCTCGTTCCAACACCGCGCTGAGCGGCCAGGTCGGTTACCTCGTCGACCTCGCCAAGGGCTACCTCATCAACAACACCGACAAGACCGGGATCACCGCCAACCAACTGCAGCAGGGCGGCTACTCGATCTACACGACCTTCGACAAGAAGAAGGTCCAGGCGTTGGAGAAGGCGGTCACGAATGTTCGCAAGGCGAACATCGACACCGACAAGCGGCCGAAGACCGACAAGTACGTCCAGTTCGGCGGGGCATCCGTCGATCCGACGACAGGCGCGATCAAGGCCGTCTACGGCGGTGAGGACGCGACCAAGCACTTCACCAACAACGCCGACACGACGGGCGCCCAGGTGGGCTCGACATTCAAGGCGTTCGTACTCGCCGCAGCGATGAAGTGGGGCGTCCGGGATCCGGATCTGGGGGCGACACAGGCACAGGACGAGCGGACCCAGGTCTCCCCCGACAGCATCTACAGCGGCAAGAACAAGCTGAAGATCAAGAACTACGACAACACGGTCTGGAAGGACAAGGACGACAAGGAGTGGCTGCAGCGCAACGACGGCGACGAGTCGTACAACGCGCCCAGCTTCCGGGTCGACCTGCGTGAGGCGATGCGGGTCTCCGCCAACTCCGCCTACGTCCAGCTCGGTATGGATGTCGGTCTGGACAAGGTCAGGGAGTCCGCCACCGACGCCGGCCTGCTCGACAGCAGCCTGGCCAGCGCCGACTTCCCGTCGTTCTCGATCGGTACCTCGGACCCGAGCGCGATCCGCATGGCAGGCGCCTACGGGACCTTTGCGGCCAGCGGCAAGCAGAACACTCCGTACTCGGTCGAGACGGTCACCAGTAAGGACGGCACGATCTTCGAGCACGAGAAGATCGCCAACGCCAAGCAGATGTTCACCGCCCAGGTTGCCGACAACGTCACCGACGTCCTCAAGACCGTGGTCGACGACGGAACGGGTACGGCGGCCCAGCTGCCCGGCCGTGAGGTGGCCGGTAAGACCGGTACCACCGACGGCAACAAGTCGGCCTGGTTCGTCGGCTACACCCCGCAGCTGTCCACCGCGATCAGCATGTTCCGGATGGACGACGACGAGACCAACAAGAACCGTGAGTTCCTGGAGATGTACGGCACGGGTGGCCAGGAGAAGATCCACGGTGCCTCGTTCCCGGCCGAGATCTGGCACGACTACATGGAACAGGCGCTCAAGGGCACGCCGGTGAAGGACTTCCCGACTCCCCAGCCCTACGGCGAGGTCGTCGACGAAGACCCGTTGCCGAGCCCGACGCCCTCTGTCACGGAGTCGGAGGAACCGCCTCCGCCGCCGAGCCCGACGCCTTCCGAGGAAGAGGTCGAGCCCTCCCCCTCGCCCTCGCCGAGCGAGAGCTGCGGCCCCTTCGACGTCACTTGTGATGACACCGGAGGGACCGGTACCGGTACCGATACGGGCGGCACGAACGAAGGCTCTACCGACGGTGGAGTGACATCCAGTCCCTCGCCCACGGAGAGCGACGAAGAAAGCAATGGCAACGCGAACGGCAACGGTGGCAACAACGGAGGCATCTTCGGCTGACCGAGCGGTTCGCCGAAACAGCGCCCAGCGCGGGTGTTTCACGTGAAACACCGATCCGATTCACGTTGTTTCACGTGAAACATGGGGCCGTTGCACCGACCAGGTGCGGCGGCCCTCGGCGTGTTCCTAGGTGCGTACGGCAGGATGTCGCCCATGCCCAGTGCAGAGACGACGCAAGCGAGCGTGCGCGAGCAGGACCCGGTACGGCCGACCAGGGACGACGAGATCGCCGTGGCCGGCAGTGAGCTGATCGGCGGCCCCATCGGACGGCGTGCCCTACTGGGGGCGTCCTGGTGGACTCCGGTACGAGTGGTCGCGCTCGTGGCGATCGGTATGTTCGCCCTCGGTCTGGTCCAGAAGGCACCCTGCTACAACGGCGGCTGGTTCTTCGGGGCCGGCACGCAGTACACGCACGCCTGCTACTCCGACATTCCGCACCTCTATCAGGGCCGCGGATTCGCCGACGGACTCGTGCCGTACTTCGACAAGATCTCCGGCGACATGGAGTACCTCGAATACCCGGTGCTGACCGGTGTGTTCATGGAGGTGGCCGCCTGGCTCACGCCCGGCAGCGGGACCATCCAGCACCAGGAGCAGTGGTACTGGTTCGTCAACGCCGGGATGCTGATGGTGTGCGCGGCGATCATCGTCGTATGCGTGTCACGTACGCACGCGCGGCGCCCCTGGGACGGTCTGCTGGTCGCTCTGGCACCCGCCTTCGCGCTCACCGCCACCATCAACTGGGACCTGCTGGCGGTCGCTCTGACGGCCGCCGCGATGCTGATGTGGTCTCGTGGCCGGTCACTCGCCTTCGGCGTCCTGCTGGGGCTCGCCACGGCCGCCAAGCTCTATCCCTTCCTGCTGCTGGGACCCCTGCTCCTGCTGTGCTGGCGCGCGGGCAAGTGGCGGCCGTTCGGTAAGGCGCTGGGTGGAGCAGTCGTCGCCTGGTTCGCGGTGAACCTTCCGGTGATGTACTTCGCCTTCGACGGCTGGTCGAAGTTCTACACGTTCAGCCAGGAACGGGGCGTCGACTTCGGTTCATTCTGGCTGGTCCTCGCCCAGCACTCGGACAATCCGTTCACCACTGAGACCGTCAACACCTTTGCGATGCTCCTGATGCTGGCGGCGGCCGCGGGCATCGCGGCACTCACGCTGACCGCCCCGCGCCGTCCGCGCTTCGCCCAGCTCGCCTTCCTGATCGTCGCGGTGTTCATCGTCACCAACAAGGTCTACTCCCCGCAGTACGTGCTGTGGCTGGTCCCCCTCGCCGTACTGGCTCGCCCGAAATGGCGGGACTTCCTGATCTGGCAGGCGTGCGAGGTCGCGTACTTCCTGGGGATCTGGATGTACCTCGCGTACACGACCAGCGGAGACGCCCACAAAGGCCTGCCCACCGAGGGCTACCAATTCGTCATCGGCGTCCACCTGGTGGGCACGCTGTACCTCTGCGCCGTGATCGTCAGGGACATCCTCATGCCGGAGCGGGACGTGGTGCGCCGGGCCGGCGACGACGATCCGTCAGGGGGCGTGCTCGACGGCGCGCAGGACGTCTTCGTACTCGGCCCAGCGGCTCATCCGCCGCGGCACGCCGCGCACTTCGACGGCCCGCAGGTGGAGTGGGGCAGTCAGCAGGTACAGGACGACGACGAACGTTCGCTCTGAGCGAACGCGGCTTGGAAGCGCCACGTTAAAGGCCGTACACGGACTCCGTGTACGGCCTTTCGGGCAACCCGCGCCAGGTAGGTCAGCGGTCGACGATCCGGTCGAACTGCGTGGTGGTGTGGCGCAGATGGGCCACCAGCTCCTCGCCGACCTTCGGCTCCCGGGCGTCCGCCGAGGGCACGAAGAGGATCGAGACCTGCATGTGCGGCGGCTCGGCGAACCAGCGCTGCTTGCCGTCCCAGACGAACGGGGCGAGATTCCGGTTGACCGTGGCGAGGCCGGCGCGGGCGACACCCTTGGCGCGCGGCATGACGCCGTGCAGGGCCTTGGGGGCCTCCAGGCCCACCCCGTGCGACGTACCGCCCGCCACGACCACCAGATAGCCGTCCGAGGCCGCTTTCTGCTGCCGGTAGCCGAAGCGGTCGCCCTTGGCCACGTGAGTGACGTCCAGGACCGCGCCGCGGTACTCCGTGGCCTCGTGGTCGCCCAGCCACAGCCGGGTGCCGATACGGGCGCGAAAGCGGGTCTGCGGGAACTGCTGCTGAAGTCGCGCCAGGTCCTCGGCCTTGAGGTGGCTGACGAACATGGTGTGCAGGGGAAGCCTGGCCGCGCGCAGCCGGTCCATCCAGCCGATGACCTCCTCCACGGCGTCCGAGCCGTCGGTGCGGTCCAGCGGCAGATGGATCGCGAAGCCTTCGAGGCGCACGTCCTCTATGGCGGCGTGCAGCTGGGGCAGTTCCTGCTCGGTCACACCGTGACGCTTCATGGAGGACATGACCTCGATGACGACACGGGCTCCGACGAGGCCGTGCACCCCGTCCACCGACGACACCGAGCGGATGACGCGATCAGGCAGTGGCACGGGCTCCTCGCCCCGCCTGAACGGCGTCAGGACCAGCAGGTCCCCGCTGAACCAGTCCTTGGTCCGCGCGGCCTCGTACGTCGTTCCGACGGCCAGGATGTCCGAGCCCAGTCGCGTGGCCTCCTCCGCCAGCCGCTCGTGCCCGAAGCCGTAGCCGTTGCCCTTGCAGACCGGGACGAGCCCCGGGAACTGCTCGGACACGTGCTTGTGGTGCGCACGCCAGCGCGCGGTGTCGACGTAGAGCGTGAGCGCCATGGCCGGGACCTGGAACCTTTCTCGTGGCTGCGGTGCATCAGTGGTGTGAAGGGGAATTCCGGTACATCAGCGGCGCGACATGTAGATGTCGAGCGCCTTGTGGAGCAGCTTGTTGAGCGGGAAGTCCCACTCGCCGAGATACTCGGCAGCCTGCCCACCCGTGCCGACCTTGAACTGGATCAGGCCGAAGAGGTGGTCCGTCTCGTCCAGCGAGTCGGAGATGCCGCGCAGGTCGTAGGCGGTGGCGCCCAGTGCGTAGGCGTCGCGCAGCATTCGCCACTGCATGGCGTTCGAGGGACGGACCTCACGTCCGATGTTGTCCGAGGCGCCGTAGGAGTACCAGACGTGCCCGCCGACGATCAGCATCGTCGCGGCAGCCAGGTTCACCCCGTTGTGACGGGCGAAGTAGAGCCGCATGCGGTTGGGGTCCTCGGTGTTGAGGGCCGTCCACATGCGTTGGAAGTACGCCAGCGGGCGGGGCCGGAAGTGGTCACGCAACGCTGTGATCTCGTACAGCCGCTGCCACTCCTCCAGGTCCTGGTAACCGCCCTGGACCACCTCGACACCGGCCTTCTCGGCCTTCTTGATGTTGCGGCGCCACAGCTGGTTGAAGTTCTGGTGGACCTCTTCCAGCGAACGGTTCGCGAGCGGTACCTGGTAGACGTAGCGAGGCTGTACGTCGCCGAAGCCGGCCCCGCCGTCCTCGCCCTGCTGCCAGCCCATACGACGCAGCTTGTCGGCGACCTCGAAGGCGCGCGGTTCGATGAAGTCGGCCTCGATGTCGCGCAGCCGCTTCACGTCCGGGCTCTGGATGCCCGCCTTGATGGACGTGGCCTCCCAGCGCCGGATGATCACCGGCGGGCCCATCTTCACGGAGAAGGCGCCCTGCTGCTTGAGATGCGCCAGCATCGGCTGGATCCAGTCGTCGAGATTCGGCGCGAACCAGTTGATGACCGGGCCCTCGGGCAGATAGGCCAGATACCGCTTGATCTTGGGCAGCTGGCGGTACAGCACGAGACCGGCGCCGACGATCTCGCCCGTCCGGTCGTCGAACCACCCGAGGTTCTCGGAGCGCCACTCCGCCTTGACGTCTGCCCAGGCCGGAACCTGCATGTGGCTCGCCGACGGCAGGCTCTGGATGTACGCCAGATGCTGCTCACGGCTGATCGTCCTCAGGGTCAGGCTCATTCCGGGCGCTCCTCGGGCTGGTGTGTCCCCATGGGTACAGGGGCTCCGGCTCTCGCGCCGAAGCCTACTGCGCCCTGCGAGCGCCTCGACTGGCCGTACGGCACCTGTGCCCCGGCCTTGCCTCGGCCGGGGCACCAGGGGTGGTCCGCGTCAGCCGATCACGCCGCCGAAGAGACCGCCGTGCGCCATGCCGAGGAAGAAGCCGACCGCGGCGGCGCCGAGGCCCAGGATCAGCCCGAAGCGTTCGCGGGTCGTCTCCGAGACGAACTGTCCGTACGCGCCGGTGAGGATCCCCACCAGACCGGTCCAGGAACTGAGCAGATGCAGACTGTGGAACATCGCCGTGACGAAGGCCGTCAGTCCGAGCACCAGTGTCACAGCGAGCAGGCTGTCCTGGAGCGGATGGGGCTTGCCGTCGGTGGCGAAGAGAGATCCGGCGGTGTTGGGTCGCAATGCCTGTGCCATGTGGCACCTCCTGCGGAAGGCGGCGCATCGTAGCGCCATACACACCCGATGTGTACAGATTGACGGTCACCGGGGCCTGATTTCAACCGGAAGCGCAGTGCGGGTACTCTGTACCGTCTGCACCGGTGTCTGCCCACGCCGTGACGAGGAATCCCTTCGGAGACCTCCGACTGTCAGTGGCTGCCGATACCGTGGCGTACGCATAACAACCCTCCTGCCACGGAACGACCGTGGCCGCTGAGTCCAAAGGAGGTGGGTTCCACATGCGTCACTACGAAGTGATGGTCATCCTCGACCCCGAGCTGGAGGAGCGCGCTGTCGCCCCTCTGATCGAGAACTTCCTCTCCGTCGTCCGTGAGGGCAACGGAAAGGTCGAGAAGGTCGACACCTGGGGCCGTCGTCGTCTCTCGTACGAGATCAAGAAGAAGCCCGAGGGCATCTACTCGGTCATCGACCTGCAGGCCGAGCCTGCGGTCGTCAAGGAGCTCGACCGCCAGATGAACCTGAACGAGTCGGTCCTCCGGACCAAGGTCCTCCGCCCCGAGACCCACTGAGCCTCCCGCTCAGCTGATCTCGGGAATCCGAGTAGCAGCACCAAAAGCAGCCAGCAGCAAACCCGCCGAGAGGTTCCCCTATGGCAGGCGAGACCGTCATCACGGTCGTCGGCAATCTTGTCGATGACCCCGAGCTGCGCTTCACCCCCTCGGGTGCGGCGGTCGCGAAGTTCCGTGTCGCGTCCACCCCCCGCACCTTCGACCGGCAGACGAACGAGTGGAAGGACGGCGAAAGCCTGTTCCTGACCTGCTCGGTCTGGCGTCAGGCGGCGGAGAACGTGGCCGAGTCGCTCCAGCGAGGCATGCGCGTCATCGTGCAGGGCCGGCTGAAGCAGCGGTCCTACGAGACCACGCAGGGCGAGAAGCGCACGGTCTACGAGCTGGACGTCGACGAGGTCGGCGCCAGCCTGCGCAGTGCCACCGCCAAGGTCACCAAGGCCGCCGGCCGAGGTGGCCAGGGCGGTTACAGCGGTGGCGGTGGCGGCCAGCAGGGTGGTGGCGGTCAGCAGGGCGGCGGCTGGGGTGGAAACTCCGGCGGCGCTCCGCAGGGCGGCAGCGCTCCGGCTGAGGACCCCTGGGCAACGGGCGCTCCCGCTGGTGGCAACCAGGGTGGCGCTGGTGGTGGCGGCTGGGGTGGAAACTCCGGCGGCTCCGGTGGTTCCGGCGGTTCCGGTGGCGGCTACTCGGACGAGCCCCCCTTCTAGGCCTTCGGGCCGAGGGGTGGGCCGTACCCACACTTCTTGATCACACAGGAGAGACACCATGGCGAAGCCGCCTGTGCGCAAGCCTAAGAAGAAGGTCTGCGCTTTCTGCAAGGACAAGGTCCAGTACGTGGACTACAAGGACACGAACATGCTGCGGAAGTTCATTTCCGACCGCGGCAAGATCCGTGCCCGCCGGGTGACCGGCAACTGCACGCAGCACCAGCGTGACGTCGCCACGGCTGTCAAGAACAGCCGTGAGATGGCGCTGCTGCCCTACACGTCCACCGCACGATAAGGGAAGGGTGACCGACTAATGAAGATCATCCTCACCCACGAGGTCTCCGGCCTCGGTGCCGCGGGCGACGTCGTCGACGTCAAGGACGGCTACGCTCGCAACTACCTGATCCCGCGGAACTTCGCGATCCGCTGGACCAAGGGTGGCGAGAAGGACGTCGAGCAGATTCGTCGTGCTCGCAAGATCCACGAGATCCAGACCATCGAGCAGGCCAACGACATCAAGGCCCGCCTCGAAGGCGTCAAGGTCCGTCTGGCCGTCCGCTCCGGCGACGCCGGTCGTCTTTTCGGTTCCGTCACCCCGGCCGACATCGCCACGGCGATCAAGGCTTCCGGTGGCCCGGACGTCGACAAGCGCCGCATCGAGCTGGGCGCGCCGATCAAGACGCTCGGCGCCCACGAGACGTCGGTGCGTCTGCACCCCGAGGTTGCCGCCAAGGTCAACATCGAGGTCGTCGCCGCCTAAGCGCTGCGCTCACTGAAGCAGTTGTGGGGCCGCATCCTCCGGGGTGCGGCCCTTCTGTGTGAGCGGAACTGAGCACGCCGATGTTTCACGTGAAACGGCAGAAATCGTGTCGATGTTTCACGTGAAACAGAGGGACGCGCAGCAGGGCAGTACGGCGCTCTCAGTGCCTTCAGCGGGTGGCGCCTGTGACCATCCAGCGGCCTGAACGGGCTCGCAGCCACAGAGTCAGCATGCGGACGGTCATCATGAGCGTCATCGCTCCCCAGAGGGCGGTGAGGCCGCCGCCGAGAGTCGGCACGAGCAGGGCCACCGGTGCAAAGGCGGCCAGTGTGATCAACATCGCCCCGGCCAGGTAAGGGCCGTCGCCCGCGCCCATCAGTACGCCGTCCAGGACAAAGACGATCCCGCAGATCGGTTGCGACAGCGCGACCATGAGCAGGGCCGGCAACGCCGTGTCCCTGACCACGGCGTCGCTGGTGAACAGCGGCAGGAACAGCGGACGGCTGACGATCACCAGCAGGCCGAGCACGATTCCGGTGGCGATACCCCACTCGACCATGCGGCGGCAGGCTTCGCGGGCGCCCTTGGTGTCGTTCGCGCCGAGATAGCGCCCGATGATGGCCTGTCCTGCGATGGCGATTGCGTCGAGCGCGAAAGCTAGCAGGCTCCACAAGGACAGGATGATCTGGTGTGCGGCGACGTCGGCGTCGCCGAGCCTTGCGGCCACGGCCGTGGCGATCATGAGGATCGCGCGCAGGGAGAGGGTACGCACGAGAAGCGGCGCGCCCGCCTGGGCGGAGGCCCGTATCCCCGCGGTGTCGGGGCGTAGTGAGGCGCCGTGTCGGCGGGCGCCCCGGACGACGACCGTGAGGTAGGCCGCCGCCATGCCCCACTGGGCGATGACGGTGCCCCAGGCGGAACCCGCGATGCCGAGGTCCGCGCCGTAGACGAGGCTCACGTTCAGGGCGGCGTTGGCGACGAAGCCCGCGACGGCGACGTACAACGGCGTTCTGGTGTCCTGGAGGCCGCGCAGAACGCCGGTGGAGGCGAGGACAACGAGCATGGCCGGAATTCCGAGCGCGGAGATCCGCAGATAGGTCACCGCGTACGGGGCCGCAGTGTTCGAGGCGCCGACGAGGTCCACGAGCGCGGGAGCCGAGGGCAGGACGATAGCGATGACCGCGGCGCCGAGCAGTAGGGCGAGCCAGATGCCGTCCACCCCCTGGCGGATGGCGGCCTGGAGATCGCCCCCGCCGACGCGCCGGGCGACGGCGGCCGTGGTGGCGTAGGCGAGGAAGACGAAGACGCTGACCGCTGTGGTGAGCAGGACAGAGGCGATGCCGAGTCCGGCGAGTTGCGCTGTACCGAGGTGGCCGACGATGGCGCTGTCGGCGATGACGAAGAGAGGCTCGGCGATGAGTGCGCCGAAGGCGGGGACAGCCAGTGCGACGATCTCTCGGTCGTGCCGGCGACGGGTCGCCCTGGGTTCAGCGGGAGCCTGTGTCATGACCACCAATCTAATCTTCCACAGGTAAGAGACACAATCCGCTTGGGACTATTACCTGCCCTCTTGAGGTGCACGTCACGGGCTGCTGCTCGTGGAGATCTTGGCCCGATGTGGAAAGTTTTTCTTCTGCACAGCCGGTGGATGGGAAACGCGCTGGTCAGAGGCGGTGTGTCGAAAGTCGCGAAAGCTTGTTCACAGGGCTGTCCACCGGGTCGTGCACAGGTTTTGCGGAGTTCTCCACAGCATCCGGGCCGTCGTCCACATGGCCTGTGGATAACCAGATTGGCTGACGGTGCCGACAGGCCTACGGTGGTGCGGCGCCCGCTCCTTCTCCCAGCCTCGGAAACGTCACAAAACCGACGCGCCGGAACCGGAGTTGGGCGTCTTATTTGTCAGTGCCGTGCCGTAGAAAAGAGGGGCACGGCGAGGTCCGCTCGACGGACGGGAGGAGGTGGCTCGGTGAGTATTTCCGAACCCTTGGACGATCCGTGGGCCGACAGCGGTCCCAGCGATCGTCTGCCCCCCTCCCGACAACGCCGCGAAGGAGGCCGGGGCCGCGACGAACAGCACGACCGCGGTCGCGAGAACGGCGAGTGGGAAAGGGAGAGCACGTCTTTCGAGCGTGTACCGCCCCAGGACCTGGACGCCGAACAGTCCGTCCTCGGCGGCATGCTGCTGTCCAAGGACGCGATCGCCGACGTCGTCGAGGTACTCAAAGGCCATGACTTCTACCGGCCCGCGCACGAGATCGTCTACACGGCGATCCTCGATCTCTACGCGAAGGGCGAGCCGGCCGACCCCATCACGGTCGCGGCCGAACTCACCAGACGGGGTGAGATCACCAAGGTCGGCGGCGCTCCGTATCTGCACGCGCTGGTGCAGACGGTGCCGACGGCGGCGAACGCCGAGTACTACGCGGAGATCGTGCACGAGCGCGCGGTCCTGCGCCGTCTGGTCGAGGCCGGAACACGCATCACCCAGATGGGATACGCGGCCGACGGTGACGTCGACGAGATCGTCAACAGCGCCCAGGCCGAGATCTTCGCGGTCACCGAGCAGCGCACCACGGAGGACTACCTTCCGCTCGGCGACATCATGGAGGGCGCTCTCGACGAGATCGAGGCGATCGGCTCACGTTCGGGGGAAATGACCGGTGTGCCGACCGGGTTCACCGACCTGGACCAGCTCACCAACGGTCTGCACCCAGGTCAGATGATCATCATCGCGGCCCGCCCCGCCATGGGTAAGTCGACGCTCGCGCTGGACTTCGCTCGCGCCTGCTCGATCAAGCACAACATGCCGAGCGTGATCTTCTCCCTCGAAATGGGCCGCAACGAGATCGCCATGCGTCTGCTGTCCGCCGAGGCGCGCGTGGCCCTTCACCACATGCGCTCCGGCACGATGACCGACGAGGACTGGACCCGGCTCGCCCGCCGTATGCCGGACGTCTCGGCCGCGCCGCTGTACATCGACGACTCCCCGAACCTGTCGATGATGGAGATCCGTGCCAAGTGCCGCCGCCTCAAACAGCGCGCGGACCTGAAGCTCGTGATCATCGACTACCTCCAGCTGATGCAGTCCGGCGGCAAGCGTTCCGAGAGCCGTCAGCAAGAGGTCTCCGACATGTCGCGAAACCTGAAGCTCCTGGCCAAGGAGCTGGAGCTGCCGGTGATCGCGCTGTCGCAGCTGAACCGTGGCCCCGAGCAGCGTACGGACAAGAAGCCCATGGTCTCCGACCTGCGTGAGTCCGGCTCGATCGAGCAGGACGCGGACATGGTGATCCTGCTGCACCGCGAGGACGCGTACGAGAAGGAGTCTCCGCGCGCGGGCGAGGCGGACATCATCGTCGGCAAGCACCGAAACGGCCCGACGGCGACCATCACGGTCGCCTTCCAGGGGCACTATTCGCGGTTCGTGGACATGGCCCAGACGTGACGTGTGCTCCTCGGCCGAGAGGAAATGGGCTCGACGCAACGCGGCACGACCGATGAACTTGCCCCATGACAACACCTCAGGACGAGCTTCTTCCCGGCACGCGGCGGGCTTTGCTGCACCGGATCGCTGTTGCCCAGAGTGAAGGGCGGGCGCCGTCCTTGGTCGCGGCGGTGGTGCGCGGCGGGGAGACAGTGTGGACGGGGGCGCGGAGCTCGGTGGACGGTCATGCGCCCGATGCCAATGTGCAGTACCGGATCGGTTCGATCACCAAGACCTTCACCGCCGTACTGGTGATGCGGTTGCGTGACGAGGGGCTTCTCGATCTCGTCGATCCGCTGGAGAAACATCTGCCGGGTACCGGCGCGGGGGAGGCGACCGTCGCCGAACTGCTCGCGCACACCGGTGGGTTGGCGGCCGAGTCGCCCGCGCCCTGGTGGGAGCGGACACCTGGATCCCTGCGGCCCGAGCTGGCCGACGTACTCGGGAAGCGGCCGTTGCTGCATCCCGTGGGGCGACGCCACCACTACTCGAACCCTGGCTACAGCGTTCTCGGCGCGCTGGTCGAGGAGTTGCGCGGTGCTCCGTGGGAGGACGTGCTGCGGCGCGAGGTGCTCGAGCCTTTGGGGCTGGAGCGGACCAGCGGGCAGCCGCAGGCACCGCATGCCGGGGGCTGGGCGGTGCATCCCTGGGCCGATGTCCTGCTGCCGGAGCCGACGGAGGACCTCGGGCGGATGGCGCCGGCCGGTCAGCTCTGGTCCACCACGGGAGACCTGGCGCGCTTCGCCGCCTTCCTCGCACAGGGGGACGACCGGGTGCTGAGCGCCGCGTCCGTCGCGGAGATGCGTACGCCGGCAGCTCCGGCCGAGCCTGAGGATGTGGCCGCGGGTGCGGCGTACGGCCTCGGTATGCAGGTCCAGTACCGGGACGGCCGACTGCTGGTGGGGCACGGAGGTTCGCTGCCCGGGTTCCTTGCGAGCCTCGCCATCAGCGTGGCGGACGACCTTGCGGCTGTCGTCCTGGCCAACTGCACCTCTGGTCCGCTGGTGTCCGCGACCGCCGCCGACCTCGTGAAGATCGTCGCGGAGGCTGAGCCGCGGATTCCCGAGCCTTGGCGCCCGTTGCCCGAAGTCGACAGGGACGTACTGGAGTTGGCGGGCCAGTGGTACTGGGGGACCACGCCTTATGCCCTGCGGCTGGCGGCTGATGGGGGTGTCTCGCTGGGGCCTTTGGCGGGCGTTGGCCGCCGCTCGCGCTTCAGGTCCAACGGTGACGGCACCTGGACGGGTCTCGACGGTTACTTCGCGGGAGAGCTTCTGCGGGCCGTACGGCGGCCGAACGGAGTAGCGGGCCACCTGGACCTCGGGTCGTTCGTCTTCGTGCGTCAGCCGTACGAGGAGGGGGCATCCGTGCCGGGTGGGGTGGATCCGGAAGGGTGGCGCGGGATCAGGTAGGCGCCGGCTGCGAAGAAGCGTCATGTTTCACGTGAAACATGACGCTTCTTCCGGGTGTTCAGAGCTGGAGTTTGAAGCCCACGTGTGAAGGCGTGAAGCCGAGCCGCTCATAGAAACGGTGGGCGTCCGTGCGCGTGACGTCCGAGGTCAGCTGAACCAACTGGCAGTTCTCCCGGCGTGACGTGTCGATCGCCCACTCGATGAGCCGGCCGCCGAGGCCACTGCCGCGTTCGGCGGCGTGAACACGCACACCCTCGATGATCGACCGGGTCGCGCCTCTGCGGGACAGCCCGGGAACGACCGTGAGCTGGAGCGTGCCGACCACGCGACCTTCGCGGACCGCGACGACCAGGTGCTGGTTCGGGTCGGCGGTCAGACGGGCCAGTGCGGTCAGGTACGGGGTCAGGTCGTCCGGTGACTCGCGCTGCGCGCCCAGCGGGTCGTCGGCGAGCATGCCGACGATCGTGGGAACGTCCTCCGTGGTCGCGGGCCGTATCTCAAAATCTCCCATGGCCGCACCCTATGCGGGGAGGTTCACCGACTCCACGACCCGGACCAGCGGAGCCAGCTCCGGATTCCTGGCCGCCTCGTCGAGGGCCTCGCGGAGGGCGATGTCATTGGTGGGACGTGCCTCGTCAAGGAGCTCGAGTCCCGCCTCGCTGACGTTCGTGTAGATCCCGCGGCGATCGGTGGGGCACAGATAGCGGGCCGGCAGTCCGCGGTCCTCGAGTCTGGTGACCAGTCGTGTCGTCGCGCTCTGGCTGAGGACGACCGTGTCGGCGACCGCCTTCATCTGCAGATGGCCGCCCGCGCCGTCGTGCTGTCGGCTGAGGAACGTCCAGCAGCGAGTACTCGCGCACGCTCAGCCCGTGCTTGCTCTGCCACCTGGCTGCTGGTCCTCTTCGGCCTCGGCATGGTCGGGGGGAAGCTGGTCGGCGGCAGGTACGTGGACCGCGCCCTGATGCCCCTGCTGTACGTCTCCCTGGGCGCCCTGGCTGTCGTACTCGGCCTCTTCACGGTCACCGCCCACCACAAGGTCCTCGCGGCCGTCACGATCGCGCTGATCGGTGCACTGGGCTTCGCCACCGTCCCGCCCCTGCAGAAGCGGGTCCTCGACCAGGCGCACGGTGCGCCGATACTGGCCTCGGCCGTCAACATCGGGGCCTTCAACCTCGGCAACGCACTCTCCGCCTGGCTCGGGGGCATGGTGATCGCGGCGGGTCTCGGCTACACCGCCCCCAACTGGGTCGGCGCCGCCCTCGCCACTGGCGCCCTGCTCCTGGCCTTTCTGCCGGCTGCTCTGGAGCGCCGCGCCGGGACACCCGGTCCAGTCGTCGCCGGCGGCACGCCTGTCAGGCAGCAGGCAGCCCTCCGCAGGTGACCCGGGCAAAGGAGACACGGGGTCGGAGTCGCCGCCGCGTCTGCCGAGAGCCGCGTGTGCGTCGATTGCCGCAGACCCTCAGCCCGCGGCCACCGTCAGAGGCGCGAACCGCCGCGTCCAGTCACCCGGCAGTTCGGGGATTCCGTACGTCATCACCGCGTTGAGGCCCACCGCCGCCAGCCCGCGCTCCTTCACCCAGGCCAGCAGTTTCTCGTGTCTCACGTCGATGTCCGTGCGCAGCGGACGGTCGGTGCGCACGGCGAGGGAGGCGAGAAGGGCTTTCGCCGTCTCCGTGTCGCGGGCGATCAACGGGCCGACGACATGGGTGTCCATGTTGGGCCAGGCCGCCGCGTAGCCGATGATCCGGCCGTTCTCCTCGGCGACGCGCAACTGGTCGGAGAAAGCGGGCAGCCGGGTGATGACGGGGGTGCGGTCGATGCCGAACACCTCCTCGTCGAGCCGGATGATTCCGGCGAGATCCTCGGCCGTGGCCGCGCGCGTGCCGACTTCGGGCTCCGGTTCGTCAAACGTGAAGTGACCGCGCAACGTCTCGGACCTGCCGATGACCTTGAAGCCGAGTTCTTCGTAGAGCGGGCGGCCGTTCGGGGTCGCGTACAGCGTCAGTGGCGTGGTGCCCATCGCGGCGACGACGTGCCGCATCAGCCGCCGCCCGAGGCCCTGGCGGGCATGCCGCTCGGCGACCAGCACCATGCCGATGGCCCCCAACTCGGGGTTGCCATACGGTCCGTACTCGGTGACGACGCATGCGGCGACGAGTCCGCCGCCGGGGTCGTCGATCCCGTAGCCCTTCCCGGCTGTGAGCAGGAGACCCCACTTGTGCTCCTCGCGGGGCCAAGCCCGGTCCTCGGACAAGTCGGCGCAGGCAGTGAGATCGCGATGCGTCAGACGGCGGATGGGCAGATCAGCGGGGGAAGGAATCGGCACGCAGGTCAGGCTGTCCGACCGGCACCCCCTGCGTCCACCTGTTTGTGGTCGGCCACATGCTCTTTTGGCCATGTCGCGCCGGTCCGTACAGCGCGTGGACAGATGTTTCACGTGAAACGTCGAGCAACGGTCGTCGGGCGACAGGCCCTAGCGTCGGCACTCATGACGCGTCTGCATCTCTTCGACCTCGACGGAACACTGCTGCACGGCTCTGCCGCCCCTGTCGAGATATCCCGGCAACTCGGCCTCGACCGCGAAATCGCCGAGCTGGAGCGGGACTTCGTGACACGGCGTGTCGAGCCTGCGGAGTACGCGCGGCGCGTGCACCTCCTATGGGCGGAGCTGACTGTGGCCCATGTCGACGCGGCCTTCGCGGAAGCGCCCTGGCTGCGCCGGATCAGGGAGACATGGGATGCGATCCGGGACCGAGGGGAGTACTGCGCCGTTGTCTCTCTGTCGCCCTCGTTCTTCGTCGAACGGCTGAGGGGTGGGGCGCGCATGCGGCGCTTGGCTCGCGCTTCCCGGCGGTGCCCTTCACGGAACCGCTGGATCCCACCGGAATCCTGACACCCGCGGCCAAGGTGGAGATCGCGGACCGGCTCTGCGGGCAGTTCGGGCTGACCCGGGCGGACTGTGTCGCGTACGGCGATTCGCTCTCCGACGCGGAGCTCTTCGCGGCGGTACCGGTCTCCGTCGCGGTCAACGCCGATCGTCATCTGGCGGGCCTCGCGACGCACACCTACGCGGGGCAGGATTTGTGGGATGCCTATGAATTGGTGTGCGGCGCCCGGTAGTTGAGGGAATCGATGGTTCGCCCCCTTGCTCGTCAGCGGTGAATAAGGGCGGGACTTGTGCGCTCGGCAACGGCCGGTATGGTCGACTCCGGTTCCTGTCCGAGCGGGGGTGCGTATCCCGCGCACGAGGCAAGAGCAGGGCAATGCAGCCTAACGGGACGGAGAGATCGAAGACTCACATTTCCGGTTACACGACGGAGGTCCGGGTTGGATGTGGCCGCATTGGACAGGGGGGCGAACGGGGAAACCAGCCGTCAGCGGGGGAACGCGAGCATATTCCGACCCAGGAAATGCGCAGACCGACCGAAAGATGTTCGAGGCGAGGCAGACCATGGACGCTCCGACCACCACGTCGGCCGACAACGGCACTACCGGCGGCAGCGGCGGAGGCGGCTGGTTCAAGCCGCACAAGCAGCCGGAGGCACCCCCGGGCGGCGAGCAGGAGGCAACGGAAGGCAATCGGCTGGCCGCGCTGCGTCCCGTGGGCAGGCCTACTCCGGGCGCCGCCCCGGGCTTCTCGCCGGATGCCGATGCCCGTCCGGCTGGGGCCGAGCCTCCGACGGCGCGAGAACGAATACCCGCGCCCCCGCCCCCTGAGCCCTCGGCGACCCCTCCGGCGCCCACTCCTGCGCCCTTGCCTCCCCTGCCCCTCGCTCCCGCGTCACCGCTTCCCGCGCCCTTCACTCCCGCGCCCTCGGTCTCCGAGGCCCCGGTTCGCCCGCCCTTCGCCCCGGTGACCCCGGCTTCCGTACCGCCGGCTTCCGACACGTCGGCGGGGGCACCCGAGCCCGCTCCCTCTGCTCCCCCCGCGCCACCCCTCCACCCTGTGCCGGCCCGCGCGGCCACCACCTCCGAGGCTCCCCGCACACCTCCCGTGTCGTACTCCGAACCGCTCCAGCAGGCGTCTCCGGACGCAGTGCTCATCCGGCGGACCATGGAAGTGGTCGGTCCTGTCGCCGACAAGGCCACCTCGTACTTCTACGCGCTCCTCTTCGTTCGTCATCCCGAACTGCGCTCACTTTTCCCGGCCGCGATGGACACCCAGCGGGACCGGCTGCTCAAGGCGCTGCTCACCGCAGCCGAGCACATCGACAACACCGAGGTCCTCGTCGCGTATCTGAAGAACCTCGGCCGCGGCCACCGCAAGTACGGCACCCGGCCCGAGCACTACCCGGCCGTCGGCGAGTGCCTCATCGGCTCGCTGAGCCGCTACGCCGCCGCGATCTGGAACCAGGAGACCGAGGCGGCGTGGATACGGGCGTACACGACGATGTCGCAGGTGATGATCGACGCTGCGGCCGTCGACGAACTGCGCGCTCCTGCCTGGTGGTACGCGGAGGTGGTCTCGCACGACCTCAGAACCCCGGACATCGCCGTCATCACCGTCCGGCCCGACCAGCCGTACCCGTTCCTCGCCGGGCAGTACACGAGCCTGGAGACGCCGTGGTGGCCCCGCATCTGGCGGCACTACTCCTTCGCCTCGGCGCCCCGCTCCGACGGTCTGCTGTCGTTCCATGTGAAGGCGGTGCCCGCGGGCTGGGTCTCCAACGCACTGGTGCACCGTGCCCGGCCCGGCGACATCGTCCGGCTCGGCCCGCCAGCCGGCACGATGACCGTCGACCACACCACCGACGGCGGGCTGCTCTGTCTGGGCGGCGGCACCGGCATCGCGCCCATCAAGGCACTGGTCGAGGACGTCGCCGAGCACGGTGACCGGCGGCGGGTCGAGGTCTTCTACGGCGCCCGTACCGATCTCGACCTGTACGACATCGACGCCATGCTGCGGCTCCAGCAGAGCCACTCCTGGCTGGCGGTCCGCGCGGTCATAGACCAGCAGACGCATCTGCAGCTCCCCGACGCCGTACGGGAGTACGGGCCCTGGTACGAGTACGACGCCTATCTGTCGGGCCCGCCCGGGATGATCCGCAGCGGTGTGGACGCGCTGCTGCGCACCGGTTTCCCCGCGGAGCGGATCCGCCACGACTCGGTGGAGGAACTGGCCGTCACCGGGAACTGACCCACTGTGTGGTGTCAGCCCAGGTCGGGCGCGTGCATCGCCCGCACGCCCTCGATGTTCCCGTCCAGATAGTGGCGCAGCGACAGCGGCACGAGATGGACGGATGCGATGCCGACCCGGGTGAAGGGGATGCGCACGATCTCGTACTCGCCGCAGGGCTCGTCGACTTCGGGGCCGTGTCGCAGCGCGGGGTCCATGGTCTCCAGACGGCACACGAAGAAGTGCTGCACTTTCACGCCCGTAGCGCCGCCGTCCGCGCCGATGTGCTCGACGGTGTCCACGAAGCAGGGCACCACGTCGGTGATCTTGGCTCCCAGCTCTTCGTGTACTTCACGGTGCAGGGCGTCGACGACGGTCGTGTCGTCCGGTTCGACGCCGCCACCTGGAGTGAGCCAGTAGGGATCGACGCTCGGCTTGGTCCGCTTGATGAGGATCAGATCGTCGCCATCGAGCAGGATGGCGCGTGCGGTGCGCTTGACCACGGGTCGGACGGTCATGGGAGGAATGTGGCCCGGCTGGTTCCACGTGAAACATGTCGGACCTCCACGAAGTGTTCTCGTTGAAGCAAAGAGGGTGGATCGCACGAGGTGAAATGCCTGTTTCACGTGAAACATCGGAGAGGGCCGCAGAGGGGTCCCAGGCCCTACGGATGCTCAGCCCCAGTCGGCCGCCGCGTGCTGGAGCCATTCGTGCGCCCGTGTGATGTGCGGCATCGCCAGCGTGCCGGTGCGAACCACCAGGAAATACGTCCGCAGCGGAGGCACAGCCGGATCGAGCAGAGCAACCACCTCACCGTGCTCCAGCGCGGGCGCGCACAGATACCGGGGTAGTACCGCGAGTCCCGCACCCGCGGCGGCGCAAGCGAGTACCGCGCGCAGGTCGGGCACGATGACGGTGCCCGAGGCGGCGGGGTGGGAGCCGAAGACGGAGGCCCAGTAGCGGGCGACGAGTGGCAGCGACTCGTGGACCTCCAGCAGGGGGAGGTTCTGCAGGGCGGACGTCCCCTGGTGGCGCAGTTTTTCGGTGTCGATTTCGGCGGCCCAGCGTGGAGCGGCGACCAGGACGTGCTCCTCGTCGCAGAGCGCAGTCGCCGTGAGCAGGGTGCCGCGCGGACGGGTCGTCGTGATGGCCAGATCATGATGCCCGGCGGACAGGCCCTCCAGGGTTTCCTCGGCACTGCCGAACGAGACGCGAAGGGCGAAGCCCTGGCTGTCGTCCCCGGTCAGCTCGGTAAGCGCGGGCAGCGCGCGTTCCGCGGTGAACTCCGGTGGCCCGGCGAGGTGCAGCGTGCGTACGGAGGAGTCCTCGTCCAGCCCGGTCTCGGTGATCTCCACGAGCGCGTCGAGATGCGGTGCGGCCTTGTGTGCGAGCTCGTCGCCGATGGTCGTGGGGGTCACTCCACGGGCCTGACGCAGGAACAGAGGGCGCCCCAGCTGTCGTTCCAGGGTGCGGATCTGCGAGGTGACAGCAGGCTGCGAGAGGCCGAGCAGGGCGGCGGCACGAGTGAAGGAGCCGGCTCGGTGGACGGTCACGAAGGTGCGCAGCAGGGCCAGGTCCATTACGCGCTCCCCCTTCTGTGCCCTTCTTTCGACCTCCCGGCCCTGTCCAACTATAAATAAGTCGATAGGACCCTGTCGCTACGGTGATTGGACACTGACACAGAGTCAACTAGCCTTGTGCGCGCGGTTCTTCGCGCATGGAACCGCGGCGGTCCGAGCCACGAGGGGGGAGGCTCGGACCGCCACCAGGCGTGGCGGAGTACCTCTTGGCCCCTGCGCACCGGTCAATCCGTCGACTCCTCCAGCGCGCGCAGCACATCCGCGACCAGGTCTTCCGGGTCCTCGGCGCCGACCGAGAAGCGAATGAAGCCCTCCGGCACGGCGTCCCCGCCCCACCGGCCGCGCCGTTCGGCCGTGGACCGGACCCCACCGAAGCTCGTGGCGTCGTCCACGAGCCGCAGCGCGTCGAGAAAACGGTCGGCACGCGCGCGCGTGGGCAGCACGAAGGAAACCACACACCCATAGCGCCGCATCTGCCGCGAAGCGATCTTGTGCGAGGGATCCTCCGGCAGCCCCGGATAACGCAGCCCGGTTACCTCGGGCCGCCCGCGCAGAGACTCGGCGAGAGCCAGCGCGGTGGTGTCCTGCCGGTCGACACGCAAGGGGAGGGTGGCGATCGACCGATGCGCGAGCCAGGCCTCCATGGGCCCGGGAACTGCCCCGGCGATCTTGCGCCACCGACGTACGGCGGCCATCGCGGAGGCGTCCGCACCGGTGACGTAACCGAGCAGTACGTCGCCGTGCCCGGTGAGCTGCTTGGTTCCACTGGCCACGGAGAAGTCGGCGCCCAGCTCCAGCGGGCGCTGGCCGAGCGGTGTCGCCAGGGTGTTGTCGACGGCCACGAGACAGCCACGCGCGTGTGCCGCTTCGGCGAGCCGTCGTACGTCGCACACGTCGAGCCCGGGGTTCGACGGGGTCTCGATCCACAGCAGCCGCGCGCCGTCGAGAACGTCGAGCTGAGCGTTGCCACCGGTCGGAGCGGTGCGCACCTCGATGCCGTACGCCTCCAGCTGGGCCCGCACCAGGGGCAGCGCCTGGTAGCCGTCGACGGGCAGGACGACGGAATCCCCGGTGCGCAGCTGGGAGAAGAGCACCGACGAGACGGCTGCCATTCCGGAGGCGAAGACGAGCGTCTCGACGCCTTCCCGCTCCGGCGCCTCCAGCTCACCGATGGCGCGCTCCAGCAGCGTCCAGGTCGGGTTCTCGTCACGGCCGTAGGTGTACGGGCCGGTGGGGTCACCCGGCAGGTGGTAGTGGGCCGCGAACACCGGGCCGGGGAGGGCGGGCGCGTGCTTGACCGGCTCGGGCAGTCCTGCCCGTACCGCGCGCGTGCCGTCGCCCATAGCCGGGTTCGCGTGAACGCTCGAACTCTCGTTCGCAGCCGAATCAGTCATGCCGCTCGTCCTTCCCATTCTGTCCGTACCGCGGCGAGCAGGCCCACGCTTGCCGCCTCCACCATCTCAAGGCACTCCTCGAAGCCGTCCATACCTCCGTAGTACGGGTCAGGGACGTCCAGATCGGTGCCCGCGGCGAGATCGTACGAGCGCAGCAGGCGGACCTTCTCCGTGTCCTGCGGAGTGGGCGCCAGACGGCGCAGGGCCTTCAGATGGCCTGCGTCCAGGGCGACGACGAGGTCGAGGCGGGCGAACCACGCGGCCCGGAACTGGCGGGCCGCGTGATCGCCTTCGTAACCGGCCGCCTCCAGCACGGAGACCGTGCGCGGGTCGGCGGCGTCGCCCTCGTGCCAGCCGCCTGTGCCCGCACTGTCGACCTCGACCAGGCCGGCCAGCCCGGCCTCCTCCACGCGCGCGCGGAAGACGGACTCCGCCATCGGGGAGCGGCAGATGTTGCCCGTGCAGACGAAACAGACGCGGTAAGGCATCGGGCGTCCTCAGTCCTCGTCGGGAAGGACGATGTGCAGCGCCCAGGAGACGACCGAGATGATCAGGCCGCCCAGGACGGCCGTCCAGAAGCCCTCGACGTGGAAGCTCAGGTCGAACTTGTCGGCCAGCCACGAGGTGAGCAGCAGCATCAGGGCGTTGACCACGAGGGTGATCAGGCCGAGCGTGAGGAGGAACAGCGGGAAGGTGAGCACCTGCACGAGTGGCTTGACCAGAAAGTTCACCAGACCGAACAGGAGGGCGACGACGATCAGCGTGCCGATCTTCTTGCCCGTGCTGTCACCGGTCAGGGTGATCTTGTCGAGGACCCACACGGCCACGCCGAGGGCACCCGCGTTGGCGAGTGTCTTGACTACGAAATTCTTCATGTGTCTGATCGTGGCAGAAGAGATCGGTTACGAGCGTGGGCGAGGGCGATGAAGGCATTCCGGTTGGATGAACTGGAGGCGGAACGTGCCGCCAACGACGGTGCCTACCTGCAGTTCCTGCGCGAACGGAACATGTCGGTCGGCCTGTACGCACTGGACGCGGGCGAGCAGGACCCGCAGCAGCCTCATCGTCAGGACGAGGTGTACTTCGTGGTGAGCGGGCGGGCCGCGATCACGGTCGGCATGGAGACGACCCAGGTGGCACGCGGCAGCGTCGTGTACGTGCCGGCCGGGGTGGCCCACAAGTTCCACCACATCAGCGAGGATCTGCGGGTCATGGTGGTCTTCTCTCCGCCTGAGAGCTGACCCGCTGCCTCAGGGTTCCCTAGGGGATGGATCAGGGGAGGACAAGGGATGCGAGGCCCCCGCCGGGCCTCCTGTCGGCCCTAGCATCGAAGGCGGAACATCGAATGTCCCGGCACGAGCGAAGGGCACAGGCCCCGGCGGATGCGACGGGCCGAGAAGTAAGGAAAAGGGCGATGCGAGAGATCTTCGCGGGAATGCCGTGGTGGGTGAAGTGGGTCGCGGTGCCGGTCATCGCCCTCGTCGTGTTCGGTGGGCTGATAGCGACCGTCGTCGGGTTCGTCATCGGCCTGCTCTTCAAGGCGCTGGTCTTCGTCGCCCTGGTCGGCGGACTCATCTACGTCGTACGGAAGTTCATGTCGAGTTCGTCGTCGCGCAGCGACTGGTGAGAGCTGTGGGGCGAGGGGGGCACGGGAGCCGGTGGGCGCGACGGCGCGGGCGCCGGTAACAGAAAACACCGGTTCCCTCGGGCGGGGGAAGTTTCCCGTACGGGCCGTCTGCACGCGGTGACAGGCGGTTAGAGTCCGGAATTCGACGCGGGGACAACCCTCGCGGACGGCGTACCCCCTCCTCCCGTGCGCTTCCGTACGGGCAGCCCTCCCTCGCCCTCGAGAGTGACCCTCGCCATGGTCGACACCGCACCAGCGGAACCACAGGCTCCACCCGTACAGCGCCGGCCCGAACAGCGGACCGCGCCCTCCCCGAGGAATCGCGACCGACTCACCGAGAGATCCGTGTCGGCCCCCGTGCCCGCCCTCGTCACCGTGCCGCCCGGCGAATCGCATCCGACGGCGACCCTCATCGGCTCCGTACAACGAGCGATGCGTCTGCTGGAATCCGTCGCCGCGCACGAGCACGGCGCACCGGCCAAGCAACTGGCCCGCGAGACCGGCCTCGCCCTCCCGACCGCCTACCACCTGCTGCGGACGCTCGTCTTCGAGGGCTATCTGCGGCGCGAGAAAGGGCTGTTCTTCCTCGGTGAGGCGGCCGAGCGGCTGGGCAGCAGCGGTGCGAGGCAGAAACGTCGCAGCACGGTGGTGGACGCGCTCGCGCACTGGCGGGACGCGATTGGCGTGCCCGTGTACTACGCGGTGTACCGCGACGGTGAGATCGAGGTCATGTGCGTCTCCGACACCCCCGGCAACCCGGCGGTCGAGGAGTGGGCGGACTTCCGGGAGACCGGCCACGCGCACGCCATCGGACAGTGCCTGCTCTCCCAGTTGGACGAGCAGTGCCGCCGGGACCACCTCGACCGGCACCCCGTACAGGCTGTCACCCCCTACACGGTGCGTGACAGCCACACACTGCTGCGCCGTCTTGACCGGATGCGGCGGATGGAACTGGTCGTGGAGCGGCAGGAGTACGCGCTGGGGACGGTCTGTGCGGCGGTTCCGATCACCATCGGCTCCACCGCTGCCACATTGGCCATTTCTCTCCCTTCTCATCAGGCCGATCGACTGCTAGTTGCAGCACAGCAGTTGCAGGCAGAGGTCGGAAGACTGCTGGGGTCCCTCGCGATCTCTATCAGTATCTGAAAACTCACTCCTTGTGATTCACCGTGTACTTTCAGCAAGATTCGAGCAGTATCAGAGCGATGATTACAGGCCAGTCCACGGCAACTGACGGGGTTAGGCGATGCGCGAGTCGGTGCAGGCAGAAGTCATGATGAGCTTTCTTGTCTCGGAGGAGCTCTCCTTCCGCATTCCGGTGGAGCTGCGCTACGAGACCCGTGATCCGTATGCCGTCCGGCTGACCTTCCATCTTCCCGGCGACGCACCGGTGACCTGGGCCTTCGGACGCGAGCTGCTGATCGACGGCGTGGGACGGCCCTGCGGGGACGGGGATGTGCGGATCTCGCCCGCCGACAGCGATGTCCTGGGCGAGGTGCTGATCCGGCTGCAGGTCGGCGCCGATCAGGCGCTGTTCCGCTCCGGTGCGGCGCCGCTGGTGGCCTTCCTCGACCGCACGGACAAGCTCGTGCCGCTGGGGCAGGAGCGTTCCCTCGCCGACTTCGACGCTCACCTCGATGAGGCGCTGGACCGCATTCTGGCGGAGGAACAGAGCGCGGGGTGAGCGGAATCATGCCGGAGCTCCCGACAGTGCTGTAACGCTTCTCCTCGGCGTGAGGAGAAGCCTTACAGCCGTACTTCGCGCGCAGCCCTGCTTCGCCGCAAGCGCTGACGGAGCCAGTGCCCAGCCTCCGTCAGTGCTTGCGGCGACGGCCCTTCCCGGCACGGGCCGGGGCTGCCTGGGTCGCCGCCTCCGCCCCTGTCCCTGCTGCCGCAGTGCCTGTTCCCGGTCCAGCCCCCGCTGCCGCTCCTGCGGCCGGCGGTGCCGTGCCCGGGCGGTCGGCCGAGACCATCAGAGCGGCCAGGAGCGTGGTCACCGGCACGGACGCGACCAGACCGATCGAGCCCACCAGGGTCCGCAGGATCTCCTCCGCGACGAGTTCACTGTTGGCGACGGCCCCGACGCTGCTCTGCGCGATCGAGAAGAGCAGCAGTAGCGGCAACGCGGCGCCCGCGTAGGCGAGGACGAGAGTGTTGACGACGGACGCGATGTGGTCGCGGCCGATGCGGATGCCGGCCCGGTACAGCCCGCGCCATCCCATCGTCGGATTCGCCTCGTGGAGTTCCCAGACCGCCGATGTCTGCGTCACCGTCACATCGTCCAGGACGCCGAGCGAACCGATGATGACGCCCGCGAGCAGCAGACCACTCATGTCGATGGACGGATACAGGCCATGAATCAGGCCCGTGCTGTCGTCGGTGTTGCCGGTCAGTGCGGCCCAGCCGATGAACAGCGAGCCGAGGATGCCGATCAGCACCAACGAGATCAGGGTGCCGAGCACCGCCACGGACGTACGGGCCGAGAGGCCGTGGCACATGTAGAGCGCGATCAGCATGATGGCGCTGGCCCCGACCACCGCCACGACCAGCGGATTCGAGCCCTGGAGGACCGCCGGCAGGATGAAGAAGGTCAGGATCATGAAGCTGACGGCCAGTGCGATCAGCGCCATCACACCGCGCATGCGTCCGACGACCACGACGGCGAGTGCGAAGATGCCGGCCAGCAGGGCCATGGGGAACCTGCGGTTGACGTCGGCGACCGAGTACTGCAGGTCCTTCGGTGCCGAGGGCTCGTAGGCCACGACGACCTTCTCGTCCTGGTGCAACTGCCGTGACTGGTCCGGCTGGACGATCTCCGTGAACGTACGGCCCTTGTCGTCACCGGTGTCGACCCGGATCGTCGCCCGCTTGCAGTCGCCGGTCGCCTGTTGCTGTGCCGAGGAACCCTCGGCGGTGGACGTGTCGCCGGTCGGGGTCTCCCCCGAGGCGTTGACGGACTTGCAGTCCACCGCGACGACCTTGGTGACTGTGGCCTCCTGGGTCTGCCGGTCGAAGCCGACGCCGGTGCGCTGGTGCGCCGGGGCGCCTCCGGGCCACAGCACCGCGAGCCCGACCACGACCGCAACGGCGAAGGGGATCAGAATCGCCCCGATGATCTTCCGCAGGTGGACGGAGACAGGGGCCGCCGGGCCATGGCTGTGACTGTGGCCGTGCGAGTGACCGCTGTGGTCATCGGGTCCGTGGGCGTCATCGGGCCCAGGTCCGTGTCCGCCCCCCTGCCCGCCCCCCGGTCCGGGGCCATGCCCGCCACTGCCACCGGGACCGCCGCGAGACCTCCCACCGGGTCCGTTTCCGTGCCCAGGGCCCGTGCCGTGCCCCGGACCGGAGCCGTGATCGTGCCCGCCGCCCGCTCCGGGGCCGGGACCCCGCCCGCCTTCGGATACGGGAATCGGGCCGAACTGGCCGGTCCCGGGCCCCTCGGCACCGAACCCAGGGTCTTGGCCGCCCGGGCCTGTTCGCCCGCCCTGACCGACCCCCGGCCCATAGCTGCGCTCGACCCTCTGACCGGGTCCGTATCCGGGACCGTCACTCGGTCCGGTTGCTCCGCCGGCGCCTCCCGTTCTGGCTCCGAGCACACCGCCGGGTCCACCGGGACCGCCAGGGCCGTCGCCCAGCCGGAACCTGCGCTGCGGGCCGGTGCTGTCGCCGGTTCCGCTGCCCGGCCCGGTACCGCTTCCGCGCGGTGGCTCGGAGGACGGGTATGGGGGTCCTTGCGTCGTGGTCACCGCCCGATCATCGCAAGAACGTCAGGGGCCCTCTGTTCACCTCGCCCAAATTGACGCTAGCGTGGAGGCACCTTTGCACACGCGGGAGCTCGGAGCACCGGGCTGAGAGGGCGCTGACCTCCGTCTTAGCGATGTTTCACGTGGAACATGTGGAACGAGTGATGTTTCACATGAAACATCGACAGACGGAATCCGCTGCGTCGACCGCTGAACCTGTTACCGGGTAATGCCGGCGTAGGGAGTAGGTCTCATGACCAACAAGGACACACGCACGCCTGCCTCCAACCAGGACGAACAGCCCATCCAGGGCGACCGGTCCCAGGAGGCCGGGAAGTCCGTCGGCTGGCACAAGGGGTATGTCGGCGGCTCACGCCCCGACCTGCGAGTGCCGGTCCGTCAGGTGCACCTCACCAACGGGAAGTCGGTCACCCTCTACGACACATCGGGTCCGTACACCGATCCGCAGACCGACACCGACGTCCGCAGGGGGCTCGCGCCGCTGCGTGACAACTGGATCATCGCCCGAGGCGACACCGAGGAGTATGCGGGCCGCCCCATCCGTCCGGAGGACGACGGGATCAAGCACACCTCGCCGCGCGGCGGGCTCAGGAACCTCGACGCGGTGTTCCCGGGGAGGCCCCGGCAGCCACGCCGGAGCCGGAACGGGCAGGCGGTGACGCAACTCGCGTACGCCCGCCGCGGGGAGATCACGCCCGAGATGGAGTTCGTCGCCATCCGGGAGCATGTGGACGCCGAGGTGGTCCGTGAGGAGATCGCCGCCGGACGTGCGGTACTGCCCGCGAACGTCAACCACCCGGAGATCGAGCCGATGATCATCGGCAAGCGGTTCCTGGTGAAGGTCAACGCCAACATCGGCAACTCCGCGGTCACTTCCTCCATCGAGGAAGAGGTCGAGAAGATGACCTGGGCGACGCGGTGGGGCGCCGACACGGTCATGGACCTGTCCACCGGCCGCAATATCCACACCACCCGTGAATGGGTCCTGCGCAACTCCCCCGTTCCCATCGGCACGGTGCCGCTCTACCAGGCGTTGGAGAAGGTGGACGGCAGGGCCGAGGAACTGACCTGGGAGATCTACAAGGACACGGTCCTCGAACAGGCCGAGCAGGGCGTGGACTACATGACGGTGCACGCGGGCGTCCGCCTCGCGTACGTACCGCTCACCGCGAACCGCAAGACCGGCATCGTCTCGCGCGGTGGATCGATCATGGCGGCATGGTGCCTGGCGCACCACAAGGAGTCTTTCCTGTACGAGAACTTCGAAGAACTGTGCGAGATTCTCGCCGCATACGACGTCACCTACTCCCTCGGTGACGGTCTGCGGCCCGGATCGATCGCGGACGCCAATGACCAGGCACAGTTCGCGGAGCTGCGGACGCTCGGGGAACTCAACAAGATCGCGAAGCGTTTCCATGTACAGACGATGATCGAAGGCCCGGGACATGTTCCGATGCACAAGATCAAGGAGAACATCGACCTGCAGCAGGAGATCTGTGATGAAGCTCCGTTCTATACGCTCGGCCCGCTGACGACGGACGTCGCGCCGGCGTACGACCACATCACTTCCGGCATCGGTGCCGCGATGATCGCCTGGTGGGGCACGGCCATGCTCTGCTACGTCACACCCAAGGAGCACTTGGGTCTGCCCAATCGTGACGACGTCAAGACCGGCGTCATCACCTACAAGATCGCCGCCCACGCAGCCGACCTCGCCAAGGGGCACCCAGGTGCGCAGGACTGGGATGACGCGCTCTCCGACGCCCGCTTCGAGTTCCGGTGGGAGGACCAGTTCAACCTGGCTCTCGACCCGGACACGGCGCGGGAGTTCCACGACGAGACCCTGCCGGCCGAGCCCGCCAAGACGGCCCACTTCTGCTCGATGTGCGGGCCGAAGTTCTGCTCGATGAAGATCAGCCAGAGCATCACGGAGCGGTTCGGCGGTACGGCGGCTGCGGGAGCGACGGCCGAGGAGGTCGCCGAGGGGATGCTCCAGAAGTCGAAGGAGTTCGCGGCGAGTGGAAACCGGGTCTACCTCCCGCTCGCGGAATGAGAACCGGGGAGCGATGCCCCGGCGCTCACGGGCATCGCTCCCCTCGGGACCACGGCAAGGCTGCCCTCCTGCTCCCCAGGCGGGCAGACTGCCCCCATGACAGCGAGAGCACTGAGCAAGGGCGCGAACCTTCCCGTCGATTCTCCTGCGGTACGCGTCGAGTTCGTCTGGCAGGAAAAGCCTGACGTGCCCGACGTCGATGCCTCGGCCTTGCTGCTCACCGGTGCCGGACGCGTGCGCGACGACGGTGACTTCGTCTTCTACAACCAGCCGCACCATGCGTCGAACGCGGTCACCCACCTGGGAAAGCAGAATGTCGGCGGTGTCCTCACCGACACGGTCGAGGTGGATCTGCGCTTGCTCGACCCCGCCGTCGAGCGGGTCGTGCTGTGCGCTTCGGCCGACGGGGGAACGTTCGGGCAGGTGCCCGGGCTGACTCTGCAGCTACTGGACGCCGGGACGCGGACCGAGATCGCACGGTTTCCCATGGAGGCCGGGCCGGAGACCGCGTTCATCGGTGGCGAACTGTATCTACGGGCAGGGCAGTGGAAGTTCCGCGCAATCGGTCAGGGCTATGCCTCCGGGCTCGCCGGGCTGGCCACCGACTTCGGCATCACCGTTGACGATGCGCCCTCGGATCCGTCCGCGTTCCCGGCGACACCGGTTCCGGCATCGCCGGCCCCGGCCCCGGCCGCAGAATCTGCCGGCCCGCGCCTCCGTAAGGGCGAAGAGCAGTTGCCCGTAGACATGCGCAAGCGGCTGTCTCTGCGCAAGGAACAGGTGGCGGTCAGTCTGAGGAAGCATGGAGCAACCGGGGTGACCGCGCGCGTCATCCTGGTCCTCGACGCCTCCGGATCCATGTCCTTTCTCTACTCCAAGGGCGTCGTCGCCGATGTCGTGGAGCGTATGGCAGCGGTTGCCGCGCAGCTGGACGACGACGGTGACATGCAGGCCTGGACGTTCGCTTCGAACGCGGCACGCCTCCCTGATCTGCGACTCGGGGATCTTCCGGAATGGCTGCGACTGCACGTCCGGGTGGGACAGATCAGCCTCTTCCGTCGCAGCAAGAAGCCCGCCAGGGGCCTGGAATCCGGTCAGGTCGACATGCGGACGGTCGGCATCCAGAACGAAGAACAGAAGGCGATCGCTCAAGTTCGTACGTATGTCCGGGAAAATCCCGCTGCCGCCCCCACCCTGGTGCTGTTCTTCTCCGATGGGGGCGTCTATCGCGACGCCGTGATCGAGCGAGAGCTGCGGGAAGCCGTCGAGGAACCGATCTTCTGGCAGTTCGTGGGGCTGGGACGGGCCAACTACGGAGTGCTGGAACGCTTCGACACCCTGCCCGGCCGGCGCGTGGACAACGTCGGATTCTTCGCCGTGGACGACGTCAGCACCGTCCCTGACCAGGAGCTGTACGACCGGCTCCTCTCCGAGTTCCCGACCTGGATCACTGCCGCCGGCCAGGCGGGCATCATGTGATCCGATTTTCCCGGGACGAGCGGTAACGGCAGGGACAAGAACCTCCGTTCCTTGATCGTTCTGTCTAACTCCGTGCCATGGGCGGGGCAGACGTTCTCCCTCGGGCCGCTGCACACCTCCGCGCTGATCGCCGAAGGGGGACGGTGATGTGGCGATCGCCCCCGAGGACGTGCACGTGCATGTGCTCGACAAGGAGGTCACGCTCCCCGCGGAGATGGCCGGCTGGCGGGACGAGATCGAGGTGGAGAACGAGCGGCTGCGGGCGGAGGGGCGGACACCTGTGTGGAACGGCCCCCGCTACACGTCGAGTCGTTCGACATCTCCCGCACGCCCCTGGCCGAGCATCCGGAGGTCCACATACGCCTGCGTCCCACCGCTCCTACACGTTCCTCGCCACCCAGCAGCTCGACCGCCGGCTGCCGGACGGCACGACACCTCGCAGCCGCCACCTCGACCCGGACGATCCACTGGTCGCGCCCGCGTTCCTCCAGTGCGGCGTCGGGATGAACATCGCTGTGGTGACGGCCGACGACATGCTGGTCGTCAGCCGGCGCAGCAACCGGGTCCGGACGGGCCAGGGGTTGTGGAACTCGTCCGTCAACGAAGGGATGTCACGCCACGTCGACTCCGCCGGCCGAAGCGCGCCGGAGCTGCACGCGGTGGCCCGCCGCGGTATGCGCGAGGAGCTCTCGCCGGAGCCCCACGAGTACTCCCTCGTGCTGCCGGCCTTCGTCGTCGACGTGGAACGGCGGCAGTGGAGTGCGCACTTCCACGCCCGGCTCAAGGACATCACCCGCGAGGGTCTGCAGGCTCGGATGAGCCGAGGTGCGGCCGACCGCCGGGAGCACCGGACGATCGACTATGTGCCGTTCCGGTCGGCCGACGTCGTCCGGTACATGCTGCACGCCGACCGGATCCACCGGTGGGCACCGGTCGCCCCGGCCCTGTACCACCTGGCCCTGGTCCATGTGCATGGCCGTACGCCGGTGGAGCGTGTGGAAGCCCAGGTGGTCAGGCGGCTCCAGTAGCCGCCCGCTCCACCTGAGTCATGGGCCCCGCGTCCGGACCGGCCGGTCACTCCGGCGGGTGGTCCGGGCCTCCGAAGTCCGGGCTGCTGAAGTCCGGGCTCGAGAAGCTGGGGCGGTGGCCCGTCGTCGCGCCGTCATCGGGACTGCTGAAGCCGGGTCGGTTGTAGCCGAGTCGGGGCATGCGACTGGTGGTGGGTTCCGGGGCCGGTTTGCGGTTCATGGCCGCCGTACCGGGATCGGCAAGGGCGTCGCGGAGGAACGGCATGATGCCGCGCTCCAGCAGGGCCTCGCGCCAGGCGTCCCTGGCCTGCGCGACCTCCCCGGTCAGTTCGCCGTACGCCCCGGTCTCCTCCGCATCCGGGCTGTTGCGCAGGGCGGTGAGGAGCAGGCCGACCGCAGCGACGAGTATCGCTGCCGCGGTCACCGCACCGAACACCCATCCGGTGGTGAGCATGGTCCGGGCGAACGCCGGCTCGGGGTCGAGCATCTTGAGGATGTAGCCCACGAGCAGGAAGATCGCCGCGGCCGTGCCCGCGAGGACGGGAGCCAGGACCGCGACGACGGCGACGGCGCCCGCCCCGGCGGTCTCGGCGGCGACCTCGCCCAGGCCGGCGAGCCCCATCCCGCCCGTGCCCGGCTCGGTGGAGCCGGATTCGTGGAATGAGGACGGAGCGGCCGGCGCCGGGTGGCGCAGTTCGTCGCGGACCTTCACGTAGTGCTGGTATTCGGCCGCCGCGGCGACCGTGATGAGCGCGGTGGCGTTGAGTGCCATGGTGCGCAGTTGTTCGGGGTTCAGACGCTGACCGGCGGCGGCCAGTTCCGGGCGGTGTGGGGCGGAGCGCAGCGCCTCATCGAGGATCCGCTCGTATTCCTGGCGGTCCTCGTTCAACAGGTGCTGCGGAACGCTGTTCATGTGCATCCCCCGATGCTCCGTAGGGCTTGGGGCTCGGCATGCTGACGAGCCGTCGGGCAGAAACGGAGGGGAGCCTGCTACGGATAAGCCGATGGTAGAGCGGCGACGGCGCGCGGTGACAGGGGGTTTGAAGAATTCGCCGTGCGACTGTCCCCCGTCCGACGCGGTTCACAGTCGGAGGACGCCTGCCCGGGAAACGCGCGGATATCCGTCAGAGTTCCAGTGGAAGTTCCTGGACCAGCAGTTTTCCGGCCATGGTCACGCCGCCGTCCATCGCGATGGCCAGTCCGTCGGCGTAGACATGCGGATGTTCGATGTTCGGCCGGGAGTTGTCCTCGCCGTCGTCCTCGGTGCCCACGTCGCCCACCAGATACGGGATGGGGCTGTGGCCGTGAACGATGCGGCTGCCGCCGTACGTGTCGAGGAGGGAGCGTACGGCCTCGGCACCGCCCTCGTCGCGGAAGGAGAAGCGCTTGGTGAACTTGCGGAACAGATCCCACACCTCGTCCGCGTCGTTGCGCGTGATCGTCTCGCGGACGGTGTCGTTGACCGCCTCGATCGAGTCGCCGTAGTCGAGGTAGGCGGTGGTGTCCGAGTGCACGAGCAGGTGGCCGTCGACCTCCTCGATCGCGTCGAGGCGGGCCATCCACTGGAGGTGGTGGTCCTGGAGCCGGTCCATGTCGGTCTTCTGGCCGCCGTTCAGCAACCAGGCCGCCTGGAAGGTGGCCGTGCCCGCGCCCGAGTTGACGGGGGTGTCGCCGAACCTCTTGGCGCCCAGCAGCAGCAGCTCGTGGTTGCCCATGAGGGCCTTGCAGTAGCCGCCGGCCGCGGCTGCCTCGGCGGACAGCCGCATGACCAGGTCGATGACGCCGATGCCGTCCGGGCCGCGGTCGGTGAAGTCACCGAGGAACCAGAGCCGGGCGGTGCCCGCGGACCAGTCGCCCGCGCTGTCGATCAGGCCCTGTTCCTGGAGGGCGCCCACCAGTTCGTCGAGGTAGCCGTGGACGTCGCCGACGACGAACAGAGGTCCCGGGCCGTCGGCGGCCAGGGCCTCGGGATCGACGGTCACCTGAAGAGTGTCACCGCGGTTGATGACGGGCAGGTCCCGTTGCGTCGGCGTGTACCCGTCGGGGTATTCCTCCAGGTCGGACAGGGTCTGCGAGCCCTCGGCGGGCTCCTGGACCTCGGTGTCGGCCGCCCCGGCGGTGACGTCCCCGGGGGCCGTGCCGTCGGTGTGCGGACCGGCCTCATGGACGTAAGCGGGCACCCGGAAGTCGCGCAACGTCGCCGTCCGCGTCACCTCGGGTACCTGACCGGCCCCCTGAGTCATCGACCCCTCCACCATCGCGCCGCATCTGCACCGCATCGGACTGCCTGGTCGCAGCGGCCCGCGGTGTCGTGGGCCCATCATAGGAATGCGGATCGCGCCATGTGATGACCCAGGGGTGGTGAATCGGCGAAGGAGCCCGGTTCCGCGCGGCTTTCACCCCGATTCAGAGGGGATTTCCCGTATCGTCCCGCCCCGGACTTGCCCGCTTCGTACCTTGCCCCGAACCTCGGACACCGATGCTTCGTACGATCATGACACCGGCGCCCGTGAACTGACCGGACGCCGGTGTCCCGCGTTTTCCTGAACGGGGCCGGATTCCCGCTTCCCCCTACGGGGCCGACCCCTCGTACGGCCCCGCTCTCCGGGAACCGGCCCCGCACAAGCCCGATTTCCCCGCCCTCACCATCGCCCCCGGATCACCCTTCCTCGGGCGACCTCGGAGGACTGACCGTCGTGCGCGGCGGACGGCGCTGCGAGGACGTCCGCACGATCAGTTCGGTCGGTATCACCTGCTCGAACGGCAGGTCCGAGTCGAGGTTCTCGATCGCGTCGATCAGGAGCTGGACCACCGCCGTGCCGATGCGGCGCGGCTTCAGCGAGAGGGTGGTGATCGGCGGCTCCGTGGTCGCGTACACCGTGGACTCGCTGCAGCAGACCAGCAGGAGGTCCTCCGGGACGCGCAGACCGTAGCGCCGGGCCGCGGCCAGCAGGTCGGTGCCGTTCGGGTCGAAGAGGCCGTAGACGGCGTCCGGACGGTCCGGGCGGGCCAGCAGCCGGTCGGCGGCCACGGCGCCCGCGCACGGGTCGTGGGCCGGGTAGGACTCGTACACCGGGTCCTGGCCGACCCGCTCGCACCAGTTCAGGTACGCCGTGGTCGAGAGATGGGTGTAGGTGTCGGTGGTCGTCCCCGTCAGCAGGCCGATGCGGCGGGCGCCGGCGGCGGCCAGGTGGTCGAGGATGCCCAGGACCGCCGCCTCGTGGTCGTTGTCGACCCACGCGGTGACCGGGAGCGAGCCGGCCGGGCGGCCGTCGGAGACGACGGGCAGCCCCTGCCGGACGAGTTCGGTGACCACCGGGTCCTGGTCGGACGGGTCGATGACGACCGTGCCGTCCAGGGCGACGTTCGACCACACGTCGTGGCGAGAGGTCGCGGGGAGGATGACCAGGGCGTAGCCCCGGGCGAGCGCGGCCGAGGTGGCGGCCCTCGCCATCTCCGCGAAGTACGCGAACTCGGTGAAGGTGAAAGGTTCATCCCCGTATGTCGTCACGGTCAGACCGATCAGCCCGGACTTGCCGGTACGGAGGGTTCGGGCCGCGGCCGACGGGCGGTAGCCCAGCCGGTCCGCGACCTCACGGACATGGCGTCGGGTGACGTCCGGGAGCCTGCCTTTTCCGTTGAGGGCGTCGGAGACGGTCGTGATCGAGACGCCGGCGGCGGCGGCCACGTCTCTGATGCCTGCTCGGCCTGGCCGGCTGGCTCGTCGGGTTGTCTCCGCTCGGCTCACCTGGTGCTTCCCTGCTGCTGTCATGGCGAGCCGATAGTAGGGCTCATGCGGTGGGGTAGTGCGGACGCATATGCAGTCGTTGACAGGCACGTTTCTGCATGGTCAAAAGTTGCCAACTGCCTTAGAAAAGAAGTCAGTTGAACGATATTACTGCCCTACCTGACTTGTCGGCACGCGCAGGCCTGCCAAGTGACCGATGTTTCGAAGAGGTCTCAACTCACCTCTACGGGGGATGCGCGCCACGGCGTGAGCCACCGGCGCGTGCTGAGAAGTGCAGTGCGCCCCCCGATTCGTACAACTTTGTACGGTGATACCCCTGATGCCCATGGGACAGGTGAGGTGGACGCACGGAGCGCGTCGGAGGCACTCGGGCACGACCGACCCGTACGCGGCGGCGCCGAATCCTCATAAGGTGTGAAGCATTGGTACCCGGTAACCGGCAGCGGATGGCCGTGCTGAGCCGGTGGTGGTCACGAGGAGGACTGCGGTGAGCGAGACGAGCCCGAGGCTGCGCGCCGAGCTGGAGGGGATCCCCACCTACAAGCCGGGCAGGCCGGCCGCGGCCGGCGGTCCGGTGGCCTACAAGCTGTCCTCGAACGAGAACCCGTACCCGCCGCTGCCCGGTGTGCTGGAGACCGTGACGGCCGCGGCGGGGGCCTTCAACCGCTACCCGGACATGGCCTGCACGGAGCTCATGAGCGAGCTGGCAGAACGTTTCGCCGTGCCGGTCTCCCATGTCGCCACCGGAACCGGCTCGGTCGGCGTCGCACAGCAGCTGATCCAGTCCACCAGCGGGCCCGGCGACGAGGTGATCTACGCCTGGCGCTCCTTCGAGGCCTATCCGATCATCACGCAGATCAGCGGCGCCACGTCGGTCAAGGTCCCGCTGACGCCCGGGGACGTGCACGACCTGGACGCGATGGCGGACGCGATCACCGACCGGACCCGGCTGATCTTCGTCTGCAACCCCAACAACCCGACGGGGACCGTCGTACGGCGGGCCGAGCTGGAGCGGTTCCTGGACCGGGTGCCCGGTGATGTGCTGGTGGTGCTCGACGAGGCGTACAAGGAGTTCGTCCGCGACATCGAGGTGCCGGACGGGGTCGTGCTCTACCGTGACCGGCCGAACGTCTGTGTGCTGCGGACCTTCTCCAAGGCGTACGGCCTCGCCGGACTCCGGGTGGGGTTCGCGATCGCCCATGAGCCGGTGGCGGCGGCGCTGCGCAAGACGGCGGTGCCGTTCGGGGTGAGCCAGCTCGCCCAGGACGCGGCGGTGGCCTCGCTGCGGGCCGAGGACGCGCTGCTCGGCCGGGTCGGTTCGCTGGTGTCCGAGCGCACGCGGGTGGTCGACGGGCTGCGCGGGCAGGGCTGGACGGTGCCCGAGACCCAGGCGAACTTCGTGTGGCTGCGGCTGGGGGAGCGCACGGTCGACTTCGCGGCGGTGTGCGAGCGGGCCGGGGTGGTCGTCCGGCCGTTCCCGGGCGAGGGGGTCCGGGTGACGGTCGGTGAGACCGAGGCGAACGACGTCTTTCTGAAGGCGGCGGAGGTGTTCCGCAAGGAGCTGTAGTCCGAGCTCCCGAGTCTTGGCACCAGACCCGCCCATGGATGTCCGTACCTCCGCCTGACCGGCCCTTTTCCGTCAAGGGCCGGTCAGGCCTCGTTTAGGGACCCCCCACCCCTCCAAGTTCGAACGAGCATGCGCCATAATTGCTTGTGAATGTGAACGCGTTCACAAGCGCATCCTGTTTGTCCCTCTCGTGAAGCGCGGCAACCGGGACAGACCGTCGCAATGGCCATGCACGTTAGGAGGAGATGTGGACGTCGCTCTGGCGCCCGAGACTCTGGCTCGATGGCAGTTCGGCATCACCACCGTCTACCACTTCCTGTTCGTCCCGCTGACGATCTCCCTCGCCGCGCTCACCGCCGGCCTGCAGACCGCCTGGGTGCGCACGGAGAAGGAGAAGTACCTCAAGGCCACCAAGTTCTGGGGCAAGCTCTTCCTGATCAACATCGCGATGGGTGTGGTCACCGGCATCGTGCAGGAGTTCCAGTTCGGCATGAACTGGTCCGACTACTCGCGCTTCGTCGGCGATGTCTTCGGCGCCCCGCTCGCCTTCGAGGCGCTGATCGCCTTCTTCTTCGAGTCCACCTTCATCGGGCTGTGGATCTTCGGCTGGGACAAGCTGCCGAAGAGGATCCACCTGGCCTGCATCTGGATGGTCTCGATCGGCACGATCCTGTCGGCGTACTTCATCCTGGCGGCCAACTCCTGGATGCAGCACCCCGTCGGCTACCGGATCAACGAGCAGAAGGGCCGCGCCGAGCTCACCGACTTCTGGCTGGTCCTCACCCAGGACACCGCGCTGACCCAGGTCTTCCACACCCTCACCGCGGCCTTCCTCACGGGCGGCGCCTTCATGGTCGGCATCGCCGCCTTCCATCTGACGCGCAAGAAGCACATCGACGTGATGAAGACCTCGCTGCGGCTCGGCCTGGTCACCGTCGTCATCGGCGGCCTGCTCACCGCGGTCAGCGGTGACCTCCTCGGCAAGGTCATGTTCAAGCAGCAGCCGATGAAGATGGCCGCCGCCGAGGCCCTCTGGGACGGCGAGGCGCCCGCGCCCTTCTCCGTCTTCGCCTACGGCGACGTCGAGGCCGGCCACAACAAGGTCGCCATCGAGATCCCCGGCCTGCTGTCCTTCCTCGCCAACGACGACTTCAGCTCCTACGTCCCGGGTATCAACGACGTCAACAAGGCTGAGCAGGAGAAGTTCGGGCCCGGCGACTACCGGCCCAACATCCCGGTCGCTTACTGGGGCTTCCGCTGGATGATCGGCTTCGGCATGACGTCCTTCGCGATCGGGCTCGCCGGACTCTGGCTGACCCGCAAGAAGTTCATGCTGCCGCAGCATCTGCGGGTCGGCGACGACGAGGTGCCGCACCTCTCGCTGCTCCCCGGGAAGGCGCTCGGCCCGACGCTCACCAAGTGGTACTGGCGCATCGCGATCCTCACTCTGGGCTTCCCGCTGATCGCCAGCTCCTGGGGTTGGATCTTCACCGAGATGGGCCGTCAGCCGTGGGTCGTCTACGGCATCTTCCAGACCCGGGACGCGGTCTCCCCCGGGGTCTCGCAGTGGGAGATCCTCACCTCGATGATCGTCTTCACCTCGCTCTACGCGATCCTCGCCGTCATCGAGGTCAAACTCCTCGTGAAGTACGTCAAGGCCGGGCCGCCCGAACTGACCGAGGCCGACCTCAACCCGCCCACGAAGATCGGCGGCGACCCACAGGACGCCGACAAGCCGATGGCCTTCTCCTACTAGGCCCAGGGAGCTGGAATCGCCATGCAACTTCACGACGTCTGGTTCGTTCTCATCGCCGTCCTGTGGACCGGCTACTTCTTCCTGGAGGGCTTCGACTTCGGGGTCGGTGTCCTCACCAAGCTGCTCGCCCGCGACCGGGCCGAGAAGCGGGTCCTCATCAACACCATCGGACCCGTCTGGGACGGCAACGAGGTGTGGCTGCTCTCCGCGGGCGGTGCGACCTTCGCTGCCTTCCCCGAGTGGTACGCCACCCTCTTCTCCGGCTTCTATCTGCCGCTGCTGCTCATCCTGGTGTGCCTGATCGTGCGGGGCGTCGCCTTCGAGTACCGCGTGAAGCGACCCGAGGAGAACTGGCAGCGCAACTGGGAGACCGCGATCTTCTGGACCTCGCTGCTCCCGGCGTTCCTCTGGGGTGTGGCCTTCGCCAACATCGTGCGCGGGGTGAAGATCGACGCGGACTTCGAGTACGTCGGGAATCTCTCCGATCTGCTCAACCCGTACGCCCTGCTCGGCGGCCTGGTCACCCTGTCGCTGTTCACCTTCCACGGCACGGTGTTCGTCGGCCTCAAGACCGTCGGAGACATCAGGGAACGGGCGCGGAAGCTGGCGGTCCGCGTCGGGCTGGTGACAGCCGTCGTCGCGCTCGTGTTCCTGAGCTGGACCCAGGCCGACAAGGGCGACAGTGGCTCGCTGGTCGCGGCGGTCGTGGCCGTGCTCGCGCTCGTCGCCGCACTGGGGGCGGCGCGGAAGGGGCGTGAGGGCTGGGCGTTCGCGTTCTCCGGGGTCACCATTGTGGCCGCCGTCGCGATGCTCTTCCTGACGCTCTTCCCGAACGTCATGCCGTCCTCGCTCAACCCGGACTGGAACCTCACGGTCACCAATGCCTCGTCGAGCCCGTACACGCTGAAGATCATGACGTGGTGTGCGGGGATCGCCACCCCCATGGTCCTGCTCTACCAGGGCTGGACGTACTGGGTGTTCCGCAAGCGGATCGGCACGCAGCATCTCGCCGAGGCCTCGCACTGAGTCGTCCTTGTCCGCGCTGTCGCTGTCTGCGTCATCTCTGTCTGTGGGAGGTGGTTTCGCGATGTTTCACGTGAAACATCGCGAAACCACCTCGCTGGACCGAAGGGCATGTTTCACGTGAAACCAATCGATCCGCGGCTCCTCCGGTACGCCGGCGCCACCCGCCGTTTCCTGTTGGCGGTCGTCGGCCTCGGTGCCGTCGGCGCGGGGCTGGTCATCGCGCAGGCCATGCTCATTGCCGAGGTGGTCGTCGGCGCCTTCCAGCACGGGTTGCCGGTCACTGACCTCCGTACGCCCCTGTTGTTGTTGGTGGCCGTCGCCGGTGGCCGGGCGGTGGTCTCCTGGCTCACCGAGCTGGCCGCCCACCGGACGAGCGCGGCGGTGAAGTCGGAGCTGCGCGGGCGGTTGCTGGAGCGGGCCGTCGCGCTCGGGCCCGGGTGGCTGAGCGGGCAGCGGACCGGGTCGCTGGTCGCCCTCGCCACGCGGGGGGTCGACGCGCTCGACGACTACTTCTCGCGCTATCTGCCGCAGCTGGGGCTCGCTGTGGTGGTGCCCGTGGCCGTGCTGGCGCGGATCGTCACCGAGGACTGGGTGTCTGCCGCGATCATCGTCGGCACCCTGCCGCTCATTCCGGTCTTCATGGTGCTGATCGGCTGGGCCACGCAGTCCCACATGGACCGTCAGTGGCGGTTGCTGTCCCGGCTGTCGGGCCACTTCCTCGATGTCGTGGCGGGCCTGCCGACGCTGAAGGTGTTCGGACGGGCCAAGGCGCAGGCCGAGTCGATCCGGCGGATCACCGGCGAGTACCGCCAGGCGACGATGGGGACTCTGCGGATCGCCTTCATCTCGTCCTTCGCGCTGGAGCTGCTGGCGACGCTGTCCGTGGCGCTGGTCGCGGTGACCATCGGTATGCGGCTCGTGCACGGCGAGATGGACCTGTACACCGGGCTCGTCATTCTCGTCCTCGCGCCTGAGGCTTACCTGCCGCTCAGGCAGGTGGGCGCCCAGTTCCACGCGGCGGCGGAGGGACTGGCCGCGGCCGAGGAGATCTTCGCCGTACTGGAGACGCCGGTGCCGGAATCCGGGACCGGGCCGGTGCCGGAGGGTGGGTTGGCCTTCGAGGGCGTGACCGTCCGGTATCCCGGGCGGTCGGTGGACGCGGTGTCGGACGCGTCCTTCGCTGTCGAGGCCGGCGAGACGGTCGCGCTCGTCGGGCCGAGCGGCGTGGGCAAGTCGACGCTGCTGCACGCGCTGCTCGGGTTCGTACGGCTGACAGAAGGGCGGGTGTCGGTCGGGGGCACCGATCTTGTCGACATCGACCTGGAGGAGTGGCGTTCCCGGGTGGCCTGGGTGCCGCAGCGGCCCCATCTGTTCGCCGGGTCGATCGCCGAGAACGTACGGCTGGCCCGGCCCGACGCCGACGACACGGCCGTACGGAGGGCACTGGCCGACGCCGGTGCGCTGGAGTTCGTGGACGCGCTGCCGGACGGTGTCCACACGGTGCTCGGTGAGGACGGGGCCGGGCTCTCCGCCGGGCAGCGGCAACGGCTCGCGCTGGCCAGGGCGTTCCTCGCGGACCGGCCTGTGCTGCTGCTCGACGAGCCGACGGCCGCGCTGGACGGGGAGACCGAGGCCGAGGTCGTGGCCGCCGTACGGCGCCTCGCCGTCGGACGGACGGTGCTCCTGGTCGTGCACCGGCCGGCGCTGCTGGCGGTGGCGGACCGGGTGGTGCGGTTGGCGGAGGCTGTCCGCCCCGCTCACCTGCCTGGGGCCGAGCAGGCCGACGGGTCCTTCGGCGGCGACGGGCTTGTCGTGGGCGGTCCGCAGAGTGCGCGGTTCCCTGTGCCCGACGAGGAAGTAAGCGTGCCCGGCGCGTCTGCGGGACGATTTGGTGTGCTCGCGCGGGTGAGGGCCATGTCCGGGGCCCGGCGCGGGCGGCTCGGACTCGCGCTGCTGCTCGGGAGTCTCGCGCTGGGCAGTGCCGTCGGGCTCATGGCGACCTCCGGGTGGCTCATCTCGCGGGCCTCGCAGCAGCCGCCCGTGCTGTATCTGATGGTCGCCGTGACGGCCACACGCGCCTTCGGGATCGGACGGGCCGTCTTCCGGTACGCCGAGCGGCTGGTGTCGCACGACGCCGTGCTGCGGATGCTGGCCGACACCCGTGTCGCCGTCTACCGGCGCCTGGAGCGGCTGGCGCCCGCCGGACTGCGGACAACCAGGCGCGGGGACCTGCTGTCGCGGCTCGTCGCCGATGTGGACGCCCTCCAGGACTACTGGCTGCGCTGGCTGCTGCCCGCCGGGGCCGCCCTCGTCGTCTCCGCCGCCTCCGTCGGGTTCACGGCGTGGCTGCTGCCGGAGGCCGGGGCTGTCCTCGCGGCCGGACTGTTCGCGGCCGGCGTCGGCGTCCCCCTCGTGACCAGTGCCGTGGCGCGGCGCGCGGAACGCCGGCTCGCCCCGGCCCGCGGGACACTCGCCACGCATGTGACCGACCTGCTCACCGGCACCGCCGAGTCGACGGTCGCGGGCGCTCTGAACGGACGTACCGAGCAGGTACGGCGAGCAGACTCCGCGCTCACCCGGATCGCCTCGCGCGCCGCCACCGCCACCGCGCTCGGCGACGGACTCACCGCGCTGGTGTCCGGGCTGACCGTGGCGGCCACCGCTCTCGTGGGCGCCCAAGGAGTCGCCGACGGGCGGCTCGGCGGAGTGGTGATGGCCGTGGTCGTCCTCACACCCCTGGCCGCCTTCGAGGCCGTCCTCGGGCTGCCGCTCGCCGTGCGGTACCGGCAGCGGGTGCTCAGGAGCGCCGAGCGCGTGTACGAGGTCCTGGACGCGCCCGAGCCCGTACGCGAACCCGAAGAGCCGCTACCCGCGCCTCTGTCGCCGTTCCCGGTCGTCGTCAACGGCCTGGCCGCCCGCCACGCCGGACAGGACCGGGACGCGCTCACCCGACTCGATCTCACCCTGGACGAAGGGCGCCGGATCGCCGTCGTCGGCCCGTCCGGGTCCGGCAAGACGACGCTGGCGCAGGTGCTCCTGCGGTTCCTGGACGCGGACGCCGGTTCCTACACGCTGGGCGGCGTGGACGCGTACGCGCTGGACGGCGACGACGTACGGCGGCTGGTCGGGCTGTGCGCCCAGGACGCGCACCTCTTCGACAGCTCCGTGCGCGAGAACCTGCTGCTGGCGAAGAAGGACGCGACCGAGGACGATCTTCGGGGAGCCCTCGCGCGGGCGAGGCTGCTGGACTGGGCCGAGTCGCTGCCCGACGGGCTCGACACGCTTGTCGGCGAGCACGGGGCGCGGCTGTCCGGCGGACAGCGCCAACGGCTGGCGCTCGCCCGGGCACTGCTCGCGGACTTCCCGGTGCTCGTGCTCGACGAGCCCGCCGAACACCTGGACCTGCCGACCGCCGACGCGCTCACCGCCGATCTGCTGGCCGCGACCGAGGACCGTACGACGCTGCTCATCACCCACCGGCTGGCCGGACTCGACGCCGTGGACGAGGTGATCGTGCTGGACGGGGGGCAGGTCGTGCAGCGGGGGACGTACACGGAGCTGGTCGCCGTCGAGGGACCACTGCGACGGATGGCGGAACGGGAGGCGGCGTCCGAGCAGTCGGCGTCGGCGGCGGCGGTGCGTTAGTTCTCTGTTCCTCAGTCCTCTGTTCGTCAGGGGAGTCGTCGCCGCTCGGCTTTCGGGGACAAACGGGAGTAATTAGGCTCGTGGGATGTCCGACCTGCCGCTTCGTCCTGAGCCGTGTGTGCCGCAGTTGCTGGAGGCGATGCGGGCTGTCGGGAGCGGGCTCGGACCGCATGCCACGCTGGAGCGGATCTGTGCGACGGCGACCGCCCTGGTGGACGCCGGGCGCGTCGCCATCGGGGTCCTCGCCGAGGACGGCATCGGCTTCGCCGACTTCGTCCACCACGGTGTCGACGAGGAGACCGTCCGGTGGGTCGAGCCGATCCGGGTGCACGGCGAGGTCTTCGGGAACCTGTACCTGGGTGACAAGCGCGGCGGCGGCCCCTTCACCGAGCACGACCTGACCCTGGTCCGTGTGCTGGCCACCGAGGCGGGCATCGCCATCGGCAACGCCCGCCTGTACGAGGCCGCCAGACAGCGCGAGCGCTGGATCGACGGGTCCGTGGCCGTGACCACCGCGCTGCTCTCGGGCGGCGACATCGGCGACTCCCTCCGGATCGTCGCCGAACAGGCCCGCCGGCTCTCCGGAGCCGTAGCCGGGATCGTGCTGCTGCCCGCCGACGAGGGCGGCCTGGAGATCGTCGCCGTGGACGCTGAACGCCCCTCCGACGCGCTCGGTTTCGTCATCCCGCCGGAGAGCGAGGTCGTCGCCGAACTCCTCGACGGCGAGCCGGTGTTCGTCGCGGACGCGGCCACCGACCCCCGGCTGGCCCTCGGCGACGGCCTCACCCGCGACTACGGGCCCACCATGCTGCTGCCCCTGCAGAGCGACGGCCGGTTCGTCGGCAGCCTCGCCATGCCCCGCGCGCGGGGGGAGCGCGCGTTCACGGAGACGGAGCGCGCGCTCGCCGTCCAGTTCGCCGCGCAGGCCGCGCTCGCGCTGATGATGGCCGAGGCACAGCGCGACCGGGAACGGCTCGCGGTGTACGAGGACCGCGACCGGATCGCCCGTGACCTGCACGATCTCGTCATCCAACGGCTGTTCGCCACCGGGATGATGCTGGAGAGCGCCCAGCGCGGACCGGTCGCGCCCGAGGTGCGGGACGGCGTCGGCAGGGCCGTCGACGAACTCGACGTCACCATCCAGGAGATCCGCACCGCGATCTTCGCGCTCCAGGACGACCCCGGCGAGATCCCGTCCGAACTGTCCACGCGGGTGCGGCGGGAGATCCACATGGCCGCCGTGGCCCTCGGCTTCGAGCCCTCCCTTCGGGTGGTCGGCCCGGTTGACACGGACGTCGGCGAACTGACTGGCAAGAACCTCGTCGCCGCTCTGCGCGAAGGTCTGTCCAACGCCTTCCGCCATGCCGGGGCGTCCCGGATCGATGTGGTGGTCGACGCGGACGTGACCCTGGCGGACGGCCGGCCGGGTGTACGGCTGACCGTCGCCGACGACGGTGTCGGCATCCCCGAGGGCGGCCGGCGCAGCGGCCTCAGGAACCTGAAACGGCGCGCCGAGTCGCTGGGCGGCGACAGTCGCCACGGACCCGGCAGCGGCCCGGACGGCGGTGGAACGACGGTCGTGTGGCAGGCCCCGTACTGAGACTGCCGCGGACCCCGCTGCTGAGCCGTTCGTGGCAAGGCGTCCCCCAGGCGTACGACTTGAACAGGCCACCGGACCGGTTTGCGGTACACGATCGCTGACATGGGCTCACATCGCCGTCATCCGCTGTTCGTTCCGGCACTGCTGTGCGCGCTCGCGGTCCTGGTAGCCCGGCCCACGGCAGCCTCGGGCGAGGACACGGACCCCGGATCGGACACCGGTACGGACTCGGGCCTCAGCACCCAGGTGACCCGGCTGTACGCGGATGCCGCCGTGGTGACGCAGCAGTACGAGGCCGGACGGCGCGAGTCCGCGGTGGAGGGGGCCAGGGCCCGGCGGTACGAGGAACTCCTCGTCCGCGAAAGGCGCGATATCGCCGTCCTGCACGAGGACCTGGGCCGGATCGCACGCGGCCAGTACCGCAGCGGAGGCGGCCTGCCGCTCACCGCGCAGATGCTGCTCGCGGACAACCCCGAGGAGCTGATGCGCGGTCAGCGGGCCGTGTGGCAGGCCGATCTCGCCGTCAACAACGCGATCGACAAGAGCCGGCGCGCGGAGGCCCGGCTCGCCGCCGACGAGGCGAACGCAGCTGCCCAGTGGCAGAAGCTGGAGCGACGGAACAGTGAACTCGCCGAGCTGAAGCGGTCCATCGAGGCGAAGCTCGAAGAGGCCCGCTGGACGCTCCAGGGCCGGGCCGACGCCTCGGTCGCGGCGGGCTCGTGCCGGGGCGCCGTCCGGCTGGACCAGCCGGATCCCGGGACCATGCCGGAGTACGTCACGCCGGTGGAGACGTACGAGCTGTCCGCGAGTTTCGGCAGCGGCGGCGACCGGTGGGCGAACGGGCACACCGGGCAGGACTTCGCGGTACCGATCGGCACTCCGGTGCGCGCGGTCGGTGCGGGCACGGTGGTGTCGGTGTCGTGCGGGGGCGCCTTCGGCATCGAGATCGTGATCGAGCACCCCGGGGGCTACTACACGCAGTACGCGCACCTCGCCGCCGTCACCGTCGACCAGGGGCAGCAGGTCACTCCGGGCCAGTGGATCGGTCAGACCGGCACGACCGGCAACTCGACCGGCCCGCACCTGCACTTCGAGGTACGCGTCACACCGGAACTGGGGTCGGGGGTGGACCCGGCGGCGTGGCTGACGGCGCGCGGGGTGCGGTTGTAGGACGCGGTCCCCGTACGGCGGCTTGCTCAGAGGCGTTCCGCGAGCAGCCGCTCGATCACGACGGCCACCCCGTCCTCGTTGTTGGGCGCTGTGTGCCCCGAGGCCGCCGCGAGGACGTCGGGATGCGCGTTGCCCATGGCGTACGACCGGCCCGCCCAGGTGAGCATCTCGACGTCGTTCGGCATGTCCCCGAAGGCGACGACCTCCTCGGCCGAGATGCCCCGCTCGGCACAGCACAGGGCCAGGGTGCTCGCCTTGGAGACGTCGGGGCCGCTGATCTCCAGCAGGGCGCTGGGGCTGGAGCGGGTCACGGTGGCACGGTCGCCGATCGCGAGCCGGGCGGTGGTGAGGAACGCGTCGGGGTCCATCGTGTGGTGGAAGGCGAGGATCTTGAGCACGGGCTCACCGTCGCTCGGCCCGCCCGGGGCCAGCAGCTTCTCGGCGGGCGCCAGATTGTCCGGCAGCTCCATGTGCAGCTTCGGATACTCCGGCTCCTGGTGGAAGCCGTAGGTCTGTTCCACGGCGTACACGGTCCCGGGCGCGGCCTCGCGCAGCAGCCGTACGGCGTCCAGCGCGTTCTCCCTGGCCAGCTCCCGCACCTTCACGAAGCGGTGGGCGCCGGGGCCGCCGTGCAGGTCGACCACGGCGGCGCCGTTGCCGCAGATCGCCAGTCCGTGACCGTGGACGTGCTCGCTGACGACGTCCATCCAGCGAGCCGGGCGGCCCGTGACGAAGAAGACCTCGACGCCCGCGGCCTCGGCAGCGGCCAGGGCGGCGACCGTGCGCGGGGACACCGACTTGTCGTCGCGCAGCAGCGTTCCGTCGAGGTCGGTGGCGATCAGCCGGATCGGGAGGGCGGCGGCGGGGGTCTCGGGCTCTCTGGTCGCTGAGGTCACCCGCCCATTCTCGCGTATGTCCGCGCACGCCCGTGCGGCGGTCCGCCCAGGTGAGTGGCCGCCCTGACCGGTGCCGGGTCAGCGCAGCTGTGCCGGCGCCTCCTGGGCGATGCGCTCGAAGACCCGCTCGTCGGCCGCGAAGTCGGAGTCGGGGATGGGCCAGTGGATCACGATCTCGGTGAAGCCCAGCTCCTGGTGCCGGCCCGCGAAGTCGACGAAGGCGTCCACGGACTCCAGCGGACGCCCCCGATCCGGGGTGAACCCGGTGAGCAGGATCCTGTCGAGCCCGCTCACGTCCCGGCCGATCGCGGCGCAGGCGTCGGCCAGCTTCTCGGTCTGCCCGCGCAGGGCCTGGACCGACTGCTCGGGCGTCCCGCTCTCGAACAGCCGGGGGTCACCTGTCGTCACCCACGCCTGCCCGTACCGCGCCGCGAGCTTCAGCCCACGCGGCCCGGTGGCGGCCACCGCGAAGGGCAGCCGGGGGCGCTGCACACAGCCCGGGATGTTGCGCACCTCGTGGGCCGAGTAGTGGTCGCCCTGGTACGAGACGCCGTCCTTGCCGTCCTCGGTCAGCAGCTTGTCGAGGAGGGCCACGAACTCGCCGAACCGGTCGGCGCGCTCCCGGGGTGTCCACGGGTCCTGGCCCAGCGCGGTGGCGTCGAAGCCGGTGCCACCCGCGCCGATACCGAGGGTGATCCGGCCGTTCGACACGTCGTCGAGGGAGATCAGGTCCTTGGCCAGCGTCACCGGGTGCCGGAAGTTCGGCGAGGTCACCAGGGTGCCCAGGCGCAGCCGGTCGGTGACAGCGGCGGCGGCCGTGAGCGTGGGCACGGCGCCGAACCACGGGCCGTCCCGGAAGGTGCGCCAGGACAGGTGGTCGTACGTGAACGCGGTGTGGAACCCGAGCTGCTCCGCGCGCTGCCAGGTCGAACGGCCGCCCTCGTGCCAACGGCGGTACGGCAGGATCGCGGTGCTCAGATGCAGACTCATGCTCCAGAGCCTAGGCGCCGTTCATGTTTCACGTGAAACAGTCACCGGGCGGTCAGTGCATGGTCAGTGCCGTGGGGTGTCAGTGCCGTGCGGTGTCAGTGCGGCCCGGAGAACCGCAGATAGCGCGGCGGTACGGTCTCAGTGAGCCACACGCCGTTCGCGCTGACGTGGAAGAGGTGGCCGTCGCGGTGCATGGCGGCCGAGTCGACCGGGAGCACGACGGGCCGGCCTCGGCGGGCGCCGACCCGGGTCGCGGTCTCACGGTCGGCCGAGAGGTGCACGGCGTGCCGGTTCATGGGCCGCAGGCCCTCGGCGCGGATCGCGTCCAGGAAGCGGTCCACCGTACCGTGGTAGAGGTACGGCGGCGGGGTCGCCGGGGGCAGCCCAAGGTCGACCTCGACGCTGTGGCCCTGGCTGGCGCGGATGCGGGTTCCGTCGATCGCGAAGCGCTTCTTGTCGTTGGCGGCGACCACATGGTCCAGCTCGTCCCGGGTGAACCGGAAGCCGTGGGCCGTGGCAGCCGTGATCAGGGTGTCGATCTCGACCCAGCCGGCCTCGTCGAGTGCGAGCCCGATCCGCTCCGGCTGGTGCCGCAGATGCTTCGACAGGTACTTCGACACCTTCACGGTGCGTCTTTCATCCATCTCTTTCATCCATCTCTTTCGTCGGTCATCCCGTAAGGGTGCCGGGTGAGACGGTGATCACGCATTTGATTTTGGTGCGGAGGTTTGATCCACAGCCAAGTGCGGTTATCCACAGGGGAATTGAAGAAACTGTGGACAACCGGTCGGCATTTTAAGGCTTTTGGTCAACTTGGGTAGATTTACTGCTGTTTGGAGGGGCTGGTCACAGTGGCGGGTCCATCCGCGCCAGCGCCCTCAACGCCCCCGGCAGGAAACGGGACATGAGATGCGCGCCCCGGGCCTCCGGTGTCACCGGTGCGACCGCCTCGTTGCGCACCACCGCGCGCAGGATCGCCGAAGCCACCTTCTCCGGCGGGTAGTTGCGCAACCCGTAGAGCCGAGCCGTCCGCCTCTGCCGGCGGGCCTGCTCCTCGGCGTCGACTCCCGCGAAGCGCGCGGTCGTTGTGATGTTCGTGTTGACGATCCCTGGGCAGATCGCCGAGACACCGATGCCCTGGCCCGCCAGCTCGGCACGCAGACACTCGCTGAGCATCAGCACCGCGGCCTTCGAAGTGCCGTACGCGGCCAGCACCTTTGAGGGCTGGAACGCGGCGGCGGACGCGATGTTCACGATGTGGCCGCCCTGCCCGCGCTCGGCCATCTGCTTCCCGAAGAGCCGGCAACCGTGGATCACACCCCACAGGTTGACGTCCAGGACCTTCTTCCAGTCCTCCGGGGTCGTGTCGAAGAAGGAACCGGAGAGCCCGATCCCCGCGTTGTTCACCAGCACGTCCACCACGCCGTACTCGGTGGCGACCTTCTCGGCGAGCTTCTCCATCGCCTGCTCGTCCGTGACGTCGACAGGCTCCGCCCAGGCTTGGGGGGCGCCGACAAGGCGGGCCAACTCGGCTGTGCGGGCGGCACTTTCGGCGTCCCGGTCGACGGCCACCACGCGGGCGCCCGCCTCGGCGAACGCGAAGGCCGTGGCCCGTCCGATGCCGCTGCCCGCCCCGGTGACCAGGACCAGCCGACCGCCGAAACGCTGCGCGTACGCGCCCGTTGGCGCCGCGGAAAGCCGCCCGCCCTCGTTGGCGGTCACGAACTCCCCGATCCAGGCGGCCACCTGGTCGGGCCGGGTGCGCGGGATCCAGTGCTTGGCGTCGAGGGTGCGGCGCACCAGCCGGGGCGCCCACCGCTCCAGTCCGTCGTACAGCCGCTCGGAGAGGAACGCGTCACCCAGGGGCGTGATGAGCTGCACGGGCGCGTGCGCGTGCGCGTCCGGGCGCGGCCTGCGAAGCCGGGACCGGACGTTGTCCCGGTACAGCCAGGCGCCGTTGGCCGCGTCCGTGGGCAGGGAGGCGGTCGGGTAGCCGTCCCCGGAGACCTTCTCCAGGCGGGCCAGCAGCTTCGGCCAGCGTTTGCCGAGCGGGCCGCGCCAGGCGAGTTCGGGCAGCACGGGCGTGTGCAGCGCGTACACGTACCAGGACCGGCGTCCCTGGCCCAGGAGTTGGGCGACCGCGCGCGGGGTGGGCCGCTTCAGGCGCCCCTTCGTCCAGTGGCCGAGGTGGTCGAGGGACGGCCCGGACATCGACGTGAAGGACGCGATCCGGCCCTCGGCACGCGCGACGGTGACGAACTCCCAGGACTGCACCGAGCCCCAGTCGTGCCCCACCAGGTGCACCGGCCGCTCCGGGCTGACCGCGTCCGCGACCGCCAGGAAGTCGTCCGTCAGCTTCTCCAGGGTGAAGCCGCCCCGCAACGGACGCGGCGTCGTCGAACCACCGTGGCCCCGCACGTCGTACAGCACGACATGGAAGCGGTCCGCGAGCCGCGCGGCGACCTCCGACCACACCTCCTTGGTGTCCGGATAGCCGTGCACGAGGATCACCGTGGGGTCCGCGGGGTCCCCCAACTCGGCGACGCACAGCTCGATCCCGCCCGTCCGTACCCGGCGCTCACGCGCCCCGTCGAGAGTCACTCGTCCTCCGTCTCAAGGGTCACGATCGTCACTTCGCGTCCGCCCAGCGCCGCACGTGCGGCAGATCGTCGTCCAGCCAGAACGCGCTCTCCCGCGGGTCCGCGGAGTCCGTGACGACCAGGATCTCCTCGAACTTAGCCCCTGTGCCCCAAAATCCGAGATGCGGTTCCACCGCCCACAGACCAGGCTGCGGCGGGTGGTCGGAGAAGCGGTACGGCGACCACAGGGGCGACCAGCCCTCGCGGTGGCCGCGCAGCGCGTCGCCGGCCAGCCCCTTCAGGGACTGCGTACCGAACCCGAACAGCCGGGGCGACCACGGCCGTTCGCGTACCCGGTCGATCTTGTGCGCGATCACCCCGAAGGGATACGCGCGATGCCGGTTGGCATAGCCCTGGCGGACCATGAGGCGGTCCACGTCCTCGTAGATCTCGCGCAGTGGGCGCCGCTCGCGCACCTCGCGCAGGATCAGCTCGCGGTGCGCCTCCAGGTCGGCCATCAGCCGGTCCTGCACCGGGTTGGCGCCGAGCGAGCCGGAGTAGCCGATGTCAGCCGCGAAACCCCGGTGGACCGGGGCCAGGTCCAGGATGAACGGCATCCCCGGCTCCAGCCGGCGGCCGGTCGGAAAGAACTGGAGCGGGAGGCGGAAGTTCACGAACGCCGTGCGGTCCCCGAACCAGGCGAAGGGCAGATGGAACCAGTCCCGCACGCCCCGCTCGCGCAGCCACTCCCGCAGCATCCGGGCCGCCTCGCGCTCGGTGATCCCCGGCTCCAGCCGATCCGCGACGGCCTCCGCGCACTCGTACGCCAGCCGTTGCACCCGTCTGAACCCGGCCAGTTCCCCGGCCGACTCGCTGGTGAGTCCGCCTGCCTCCGCCGTCGTCATTGCCGCCGCCCACCGTCCCCATCGACCGCGCTACGCGCCCGTAACTTGACCCTCGCGAATCTGACACTTGTTAGAGCCCGCGTCAACAGTCGAACGCCTGTCTGTGGACAACGGCGCCGATGCGGACGGCCCGCCGTCGGTTGTTCGACCTGAGGGGGACCCCTACGGGCCCGTACGACTGAAGGTGGATGCCGAGACAGCTCTTCGGGTTGACGACCGATGTGGTGTGCGCCACTACCGTCATGGATGTGACTGTGATCGCGACCGAAAGCCTGAGCAAGCGGTTCCCCCGGGTGACCGCGCTCGACCGGCTCTCCATGGACATCGGACCCGGTGTGACCGGACTCGTCGGCGCCAATGGCGCCGGCAAATCCACCCTGATCAAGATCCTGTTGGGTCTGTCTCCCGCCACGGAGGGCCGGGCCGCCGTGCTCGGACTCGACGTCGCCACCGAGGGCGGCGCCATCCGTGAGCGCGTCGGCTACATGCCGGAGCACGACTGCCTGCCACCCGACGTCTCGGCCACCGAGTTCGTCGTGCACATGGCGCGCATGTCCGGGCTCCCGCCTGCCGCCGCCCGCGAGCGCACCGCGGACACCCTGCGCCACGTCGGACTGTACGAGGAGCGCTACCGTCCCATCGGCGGCTACTCGACCGGCATGAAGCAGCGCGTCAAGCTCGCCCAGGCGCTGGTCCACGACCCGCAGCTGGTCTTCCTGGACGAGCCGACCAACGGCCTCGACCCGGTAGGCCGCGACGAGATGCTCGGCCTGATCCGCCGGATCCACACCGACTTCGGCATCTCGGTGCTGGTCACCTCGCACCTGCTCGGTGAGCTGGAGCGGACCTGCGACCACGTGGTGGTCGTCGACGGCGGGAAGCTCCTGCGGTCCAGCTCCACCACGGACTTCACCCAGTCCACGGCCATCCTCGCCATCGAGGTGACCGACACAGACGAACACCCGGACGGCACCGCCGCGGTGCGAGACGCGCTCCACGCGCGCGGGGTGGACACCCACGACGGCAGCGGCCTGCCCGGCGCCGGACACATCCTGCTGCTCACCGCCCAGGGCGAGGACACCTACGACCTCGTGCGGGACACGGTCGCCGACCTCGGCCTCGGTCTGGTGCGCATGGAACAGCGCAGGCACCACATCTCCGAGGTCTTCACCGACAGCGACGAACAGCAGAGCACCGCACAACAGAACACCGCACAGCACAGCGCGGGAAAGGAGGCGGTCGGCCATGGCGGTTGAGCAGACCCCGGCACAGACGGGCGCCCAGTCCCGCATCCACAACATCGGCTACCGCTCGTACGACGGCCAGCGCCTGGGCCGTGCGTACGCCCGGCGCTCGCTCTACTCGCAGTCACTGCGCGGCTCCTACGGACTTGGCCGCTCGGCCAAGTCCAAGGTGCTGCCGATGGTGCTCTTCGCGGTGATGTGCGTCCCGGCGGCCATCATGGTGGCGGTCGCGGTCGCCACCAAGGCCACCAAACTGCCCGTCGAGTACACGAACTACGCGATCATCATGCAGGCGGTCATCGGCCTGTACGTCGCCTCGCAGGCACCCCAGGCCGTCTCCCGCGACCTGCGCTTCAAGACCGTACCCCTGTACTTCTCGCGCCCGATCGAGACCGCGGACTACGTCCGGGCGAAGTTCGCGGCGCTGGCCTCGGCCCTGTTCCTCATCACCGCGGTGCCGCTGATCGTGCTCTACGCGGGCGCCCTGCTGGCCAAGCTCGACTTCACCGACCAGACCAAGGGTTTCCTTCAGGGGCTCGTCTCCGTGGCACTGCTCTCGCTGCTGTTCGCCGGTATCGGCCTCGTCATCTCGGCGGTCACCCCGCGCCGGGGCTTCGGTATCGCGGCGGTCATCGCCGTACTGACCATTTCCTACGGGGCGGTGTCCACGCTCCAGGCCATCGCCGACGCGCAGACCATGGGAGACGGGCAGGGCAGTTCGAGCGCCGCCTCCTGGATCGGCCTCTTCTCGCCCATCACGCTCATCGACGGGGTGCAGACGGCCTTCCTGGGGGCCACGTCCTCCTACCCCGGAGGGGTGGGCCCCAGCGCCGGCGAAGGCGTGGTCTTCCTGCTCGCCGTCCTGGGTCTCATCGCCGGCTGCTACGGCCTTCTGATGCGCCGCTACCGAAAGGTCGGACTGTGACCACGCTCAACATCGACCATGTCTCGCGCTGGTTCGGCAACGTGGTGGCGGTCAACGACATCACCATGACGATCGGCCCCGGCGTCACCGGCCTCCTCGGCCCCAACGGCGCCGGGAAGTCCACCCTCATCAACATGATGGGCGGCTTCCTGCCCCCCTCCACCGGCACCGTCACCCTCGACGGACAGCCCGTGTGGCGCAACGAGCAGATCTACAAGCACATCGGCATCGTCCCCGAGCGCGAGGCGATGTACGACTTCCTCACCGGCAAGGAATTCGTCGTAGCCAACGCCGAGTTGCACGGCCTCGGTGCCAAGGCGGCACAGCGGGCGCTCGCCACGGTCGAGATGGAGTACGCGCAGGACCGCAAGATCTCGACGTACTCCAAGGGCATGCGCCAGCGCGTGAAGATGGCGAGCGCGCTCGTCCACGACCCGTCGCTGCTCCTGCTCGACGAGCCCTTCAACGGCATGGACCCGCGCCAGCGCATGCAGCTCATGGACCTGCTGCGCCGCATGGGCGCCGAGGGCCGCACGGTCCTGTTCTCCTCGCACATCCTCGAAGAGGTCGAGCAGTTGGCGGCCCACATCGAGGTCGTCGTCGCCGGACGGCACGCGGCCAGCGGTGACTTCCGCCGGATCCGCCGTCTGATGACCGACCGCCCGCACCGCTACCTCATCCGCTCCAGCGACGACCGGGCCCTCGCCGCCGCGCTGATCGCCGACCCGTCGACCTCCGGCATCGAGGTGGACCTCGCGGAGGGCGCGCTGCGCATCCAGGCCGTCGACTTCGGCCGCTTCACCGCCCTGCTGCCCCGCGTTGCCAGGGATCACGGCATCCGGCTGCTCACGGTCTCGCCGTCCGACGAGTCCCTCGAATCCGTGTTCTCGTATCTCGTCGCCGCGTAGGAGGCCGAAAATGTACGACCCCACAGTCGCCCGGCTCACCTACCGGGCCCTGCTCGGCCGCCGCCGGGCCCTCATCCTGGGCGCGCTGCCCCTGCTGCTCATCGTGATCGCCGTCGTCGTACGCCTCCTTGTCGGCGCCGACGACCAGACGGCGGCCGACGTGCTGGGCGGCCTCGCCCTCGCCACGATGGTGCCGCTCATCGGCGTCATCGCGGGCACCGGCGCGATCGGCCCGGAGATCGACGACGGCTCCGTCGTCTACCTGCTCGCGAAGCCGCTCAAGCGAAACAAGATCATCTACACCAAGCTGATCGTCGCGATCGGCGTCACCATGGCGTTCTCGGCGGTGCCGACGTTCATCGCCGGCCTCATCCTCAACGGCAACGGCCAGCAGGTCGCCGTCTCCTACACGGTCGCCGCACTGGTCGCCTCCATCGCCTATGCCGCGCTCTTCCTGCTGCTCGGCACGGTGTCCCGGCACGCCGTGGTCTTCGGGCTCGTCTACGCCCTGGTCTGGGAGGCACTGTTCGGCTCCCTGGTGCCCGGGGCGCGCACACTGAGCGTCCAGCAGTGGGCCCTCGCCGTCGGCCACAAGGTCACCGGCGGCGAGCTGATCACCTCGGACGTCGGCCTGACCACGGCGACAGTCCTGCTGATCGCGGTCACCGTCCTCGCCACCTGGTACGCCGGCCAGAAGCTGCGCACGCTGACACCCACCGGCGACGAGTAGGCGGACCGACCCCGGGCGCGCGGCCCGCTCTTGACAGGGATTTCTGACAGGGACTTCACACGTGCCCGGGCACACTGGACAAACGGGGACGCGGGACGCTGGGCGAGGAGGACGGGGATGGCAGGCAAGGCAGTACGGGGCCAGGGGCACGGCCGGGGCCAGGGTGACGGACCGGCAGAGTCCGGGGAGGCCTATGGGAAGGTCTCCGAGGAGACCTGGGACGAGTTGGTCCTCGACGAGGACTTCATACGCTCTGCCGAAACCGCCGAACCGTCCGCCCGTGCCCGGATGCTGACAGCGCGGTGGCGGAACGAGACACCTGAGCCGCAGCCCTGGCGGTCGGACGAACCCCCGGCGGGCTGGTTCTTCAGCAAGTCGCGTCGCCGCAGGTGGCGCCGCAAGTAGGGCAGGCGGTGGACGTTCCGGTCCACCGCCCCGGAACCCGTTCGCCGGTTTATTCGGTGGCGCCCGACTCGGCGTACAGGCACAGTAGTTGTGTCCAGTACGCCGGATCTGTCCGGTGTTCTGGGTCGGGTACTGGGAGTGGAGCCGGGCGACGCCGATGCACGGCGGTCCGCGCGGCTTCCTTCAGGGCAGCCCGCGGCGGGTTCCGGAGCAGTCACTACCTCCGGCGGGCCCGCCTTGCGGGGGGAGCTGCCCGGGGCGGCCACTTCGAGCGCGCGATTCACTCCGCGCGGGCCGTCCTCCCAGACCCCCGGCCCAGCCCCGCAGGGGCCTACGCCAGCAACCGCTCCAGCACCACCGCGATGCCGTCCTCGTCGTTCGACGACGTCACCTCGTCCGCCACCGCCCGCAGTTCGGCGTGGGCGTTGGCCATCGCCACCCCGCGTGCCGCCCAGTTGAGCATCGGGATGTCGTTGGGCATGTCGCCGAAGGCGATCGTGTCCGCGGACTTCAGGCCGAGCCGGCGGGCCGCCAGGGACAGCCCCTTCGCCTTGGTCAGGCCCAGGGGGAGGAGTTCGACGATCCCCTCGCCGGCCATGGTGACCGTGACGAAGCCGCCCGCGGTCCGGGCGGCGACCTCGGTGAGCTCGTCGGTGGACAGGGTCGGATGCTGGATGTAGATCTTGCCCAGCGGCTCGGTCCAGAGGTCCGACGGTTCCGTGAGCGGGACGAAGGGCAGCGAGCCCACGCTCTCGTAGCCCGGCCCGATCAACACCTCGCCGTCGAGGCCCGCCCGGCTCGCCGCGAGGAACAGCGGGCCGACCTCCGCCTCGATCTTCGCCAGCGCGAGCGAGGCCAGCTGCCGGTCCAGGGTGATCGACGTCAGCAGGCGATGCGCCCCTACGTCGTAGACCTGTGCGCCCTGGCCGCAGACCGCGAGTCCCTCGTAGCCCAGTTCATCGAGGACGTGCCGCGTCCAGCGCACCCCCCGGCCGGTGACGACGATGTGCGCGGCGCCCGCCGCGGTGGCTGCGGCGAGTGCCTCGCGGGTGCGCGCCGAGACCGAGTCGTCGGAGCGCAGGAGCGTTCCGTCGAGATCGGTCGCGACGAGCCGGTACGGGAACGACCCAGCGGCGTCGGTCACTTGGCGACCGGCTCCAGCAGCTCCCGGCCGCCGAGATACGGGCGCAGCATCTCGGGTACGCGCACCGAGCCGTCGGCCAGCTGGTGGTTCTCCAGGATCGCCACGATCGTGCGCGGTACGGCGCACAGCGTGCCGTTCAGCGTCGAGAGCGGCTGGACCCTGTTCTTGCCGTCGCTGGTGTCGCGCATCCGCACGGACAGGCGCCGGGCCTGGAAGCTGTCGCAGTTGGAGGCCGACGTCAGCTCGCGGTACTTGCCCTGGGTCGGGATCCACGCCTCGCAGTCGAACTTGCGCGAGGCGGAGGCGCCCAGGTCGCCCGAGGCCACGTCGATGACCTGGAAGGGCAGTTCGAGGGCGGTCAGCCACTGCTTCTCCCAGTCCAGGAGACGCTGGTGCTCGTTCTCGGCGTCCTCGGGGTTGACGTACGAGAACATCTCGACCTTGTCGAACTGGTGCACGCGGAAGATGCCCCGGGTGTCCTTGCCGTAGGTGCCGGCCTCGCGGCGGAAGCACGGCGAGAAGCCGGCGTAGCGCAGCGGCAGCTTGTCGGCGTCGAGGATCTCGTCCATGTGGTACGCGGCGAGGGGGACCTCGGAGGTGCCGACCAGGTAGTAGTCGTCCTTCTCCAGGTGGTACACGTTCTCCGCGGCCTGGCCGAGGAAGCCGGTGCCCTCCATCGCGCGCGGGCGGACCAGCGCCGGGGTCAGCATCGGGATGAAGCCGGCCTCCGTGGCCTGCGCGATCGCCGCGTTGACGAGGGCGAGCTCGAGGAGCGCGCCGACACCGGTGAGGTAGTAGAAGCGCGAGCCGGAGACCTTCGCGCCACGTTCGACGTCGATGGCGCCCAGCGCCTCGCCCAGCTCCAGGTGGTCCTTGGGCTCGAAGCCCTCGGCGCCGAAGTCGCGGATCGTGCCGTGCGTCTCCAGGACGACGAAGTCCTCCTCGCCGCCTACGGGGACGTCCGGGTGGACCAGGTTGCCGAGCTGGACGAGCAGCTTCTTGGCCTCCTCGTCCGCCTCGTGCTGCTCGGCGTCGGCCGCCTTGACGTCGGCGGAGAGCTGCCCGGCCTTCGCCAGCAGCTCGGCCTTCTCGTCGCCCGAGGCCCTGGGGATCAGCTTGCCGAGCGCCCTCTGCTCGGAACGCAGCTCGTCGAAGCGGGCGCCGGACGACCTGCGCCGCTCGTCGGCGGACAGGAGAGCGTCGACGAGCGCGACGTCCTCTCCACGGGCGCGCTGCGAAGCGCGCACACGGTCGGGGTCCTCACGGAGCAGGCGAAGGTCAATCACCCTCCAAGGCTACCGGTGCCGGGTCGACGCTCACTACTCGGTATTTCCATACACACCTTGTGTAGCCATTTGCCCGAAATGTTGATGTATCGGACGGGCGTCAAAGAAAGGTGGCCGGTTTCCCTGAACGAGTCGGGCGGCAGTGCCTGGTTGACTCGAATCCCTTGCGGTGAAGGGGACTTGGGGGCGGGGTCGTCCACAGTAATCCACACCCGGGGAAAGTTATCCACAGGCTGTGCGAAAGATCTGTGGATTACTGAAGTGATCGTTTCGAAAGGTGTCCGCGAGATGGCCAATTCCCGAAGCAAACCACCCTAACGCCCACTTTCGAGTGGAAATGCGTAACCCCCGGGGGTTACGCCAGGGAAACGAGTGGACGAAGGGTGGCATGCCGGGCTGTGGACGAGTCGACGGCCCGTAGGGCGATTTGTCGACAGGCCGGTGTTCCGTTGTCGACTTGTCCCCAGGTCGAGAAGCCAGCCTGTGGATAACTTCTGTGGATAACGGAAATCGGCTGGTAGCACCGGACCGCAGACCGGCCGGAAGGCCAGCGGAAGGGCTGACGGACCGGCTAGAAGCGGCCGTCCTGGCAACGGGCCACCCAGTCGGCGGCCGTCACGAACTCCTCGTCGGACGTCCCCGGCAGGGGCGCCCGCACGTCCTCGACGCCGATGTCCGCACGCGGGTACGAACCCAGGTACCGCACCTTGAGACAGATCCGCCTCAGCCCCATGAGCGCCTCGGCGACCTTCCGGTCGGAGATGTGGCCCTCGGCGTCAATGGCGAAGCAGTAGTTGCCGATGCCCTGCCCGGTCGGCCGGGACTGGAGCAGCATCAGGTTGACGCCCCGCACCGCGAACTCGCCCAGCAGATCACGCAGTCCACCGGGGTGGTCGTCGCGCTGCCAGATGACGACGGACGTCTTGTCGGCGCCGGTCGGTGCGGCGGGCCGGGCGGGCCTGCCCACCAGGACGAACCGCGTCTGCGCGTTCTCCGCGTCGTGGATGCCCGTCTCCAGCGCGGTGAGGCCGTACCGGGCGGCGGCGAACTCACCCGCGAAGGCGGCGTCGTAGCGGCCTTCCTGCACCAGCCGGGCACCGTCCGCGTTCGAGGCGGACGACTCCCAGACCACGTCCGGGAGGTTGACCTTCATCCAGTTGCGGATCTGGGACTGCGCGGCCGGATGGGCGGTGACGGTCTTGATCTCCGACAGCTTGGTGCCCGGTCTGACCAGCAGCGCGAAGGTGATCGACAGCAGCACCTCGCGGTAGATCATCAGCGGGGAGCCCGCGACCAGTTCGTCGAGCGTGGTGGTGATACCGCCCTCGACGGAGTTCTCGATCGGCACGAACGCGGCCTCGACCTCACCGCTGCGCACCGCGTCGAGCGTGGCGGGCACGGACACCATCGGAATCAGCTCTCGGGTGGCCGTCTCCGGAAGCGTGCGCAGGGCAACCTCGGTGAAGGTGCCCTCGGGGCCGAGATACGCGTAGCTGGCTGGCATGACCTCACCCTAATGGCCCTTGCAGAACCCGGTGCGCGCTTCCCGGCCCTGCCGCTCCAAGGGGTGACAGGGGCCCAGCAAGCGTGCTTGTGGCCCCGGACACCGCCTGGGAACCGGCCGCGCGTCACCCCTCAAGCAGCCGCTGCCCCACGTACTCCCCCTCGCCCGCCCCGCCCGGTACCGCGAACAGGCCGCTCGACTCGTGGCGGATGAACTGCGACAGCGCGTCGCCCCGGTCGAGCTTGCGCTGGACGGGGACGAAACCGCGCAGCGGGTCGGCCTGCCAGCAGACGAAGAGGAGTCCCGCGTCGGGCGTCCCGTCCGCTCCGATCCCGTCGTGGAAGGAGAACGGGCGCCGCAGGATGGCCGCGCCCCCGTTCTCGTCGGGGCGGGTGATCCGGGAGTGCGCGTTGATGGGGACCACCAGATCGCCGTTGGCGTCGACCTTCTCCAGGTCCATCGCGGTCGTCTCGGAACCGCCGCTGAGCGGCGCCCCGTTCGACTTCTTCCGCCCGACGACGTCCTCCTGCTGCTTGACCGACAGCTGCTCCCAGTCGTCGAGAAGCATGCGGATACGGCGTACGACGGCGTAGGAGCCGTTCGCCATCCAGGACGGTTCGCCGGAGGCGGGCACGAAGATGCGCTTGTCGAAGTCGGCCTCGGACGGCTTCGGGTTGCGGGTGCCGTCCATCTGGCCCATCAGGTTGCGGGCGGTCATCGGCCGGCCGGTGACGCCCGGCGACCGGTTGAAGCCGTTCATCTGCCAGCGGACCCTGGCTGCGCTGCCCGCGTCCTGCTGGATCGCGCGAAGGGCGTGGAAGGCGACCAGGGCGTCGTTGGCGCCGATCTGCACCCACAGATCGCCGTTGCTGCGGGCCTTGTCGAGGTGGTCGGAGGAGAACTCGGGCAGCGGATCGAGCGCGACCGGGCGCTGCTTCTCCAGGCCGGTGCGGGCGAAGAAGCCGTATCCGAAGCCGAAGGTGACGGTCAGGGACGAGGGGCCCGCGTCCCGGGCGACATCTGTGTCGTCGTGCGCGGCGGCTTCGCCCGCCATGAGCCGCTGGGCGGTGTCGGACCAGCGGCGCAGCAGCGCGGCGGCCTGGGTGCGGCCGGCGCCGGCCGCCAGGTCGAAGGCGACGAGATGGCCGCTGGCCTGGAGGCCCTCGGTGATGCCCGGCTGATGTTTCCCGTGAAACATTGCCATGTCCGCGCCCACCGAAGTGAGCGCCGGGGACGGGCTGGAGGCGCCGGAGGAGGAGCCGGAGTCGTCGGAGGAGCCGACGGCATAGCCGGTGGCCCCGCCCGCCGCACCGAGCGCGAGCCCGGTGGCGCCGGCGGTGCCAAGCAGCCGTCGACGCGAGATGCCGTGCTCGCCGTTCTCCTGGTCGCTTCCCACGGCCTTTTCCTTCTTGTTTTCCTTGGTGGACTGGTCAGCCATGGTGCGATTCAGCCGATCTGCGCGTTCTTGTCGACGGTCACTTGGTCGATGTCGGAGGTCCGCACGGTCACGGCGATCTTCCAGTCGCCGGCCATGGGGATCTGGACCTCGTTCGCCGTCCAGTGTCCGGTGGCGACGCGGTCCGGGTTCACGGGCAGCGGCCCGATGCTCTTGGCGGTGAGGGTGAAGGCGACCTTCACCTCGGGCACGTCGAACGCCCTGCCGTTGGGCCGCTCCACGTACACGTGCATGACGTTGCCGCCGACGCGGGCGGGGTTGATGTCGAGCCGCACGAGGCCCTTGCCGTCCTGGCCGCCGGTGTCGAAGGGCATGTCCAGGGTCAGCGCGCCTGTCCCGTCCGAGTCCGAGGAGGAAGAGGACGACGAGGAGGACGACGTCGAGGTGGCGGCCTTGGCCTCCTCCTCCGTACGGCCCGGCTCGGTGGACGTCAGCACGGTTGTGACGGCGAGCAGTACGACGGCGACGCCCGCCTCGGCGAGCACCGAGCGGCGCAGCCCCGAGCGCAGAGGGTCGGCGTTGCGCAGCCGCTTCAGCCGCGCGGTGTCGACGGCGGCGCGCTGCCGGGCGAGCTGGGCGGCCCGCTTGGCACCCCCGCCCTTGGCGGCTGCGGCGACCGGTTCCTTCTCGGGATCGTCGGCCTGGTCCTCAGCACTCTCCGTACCCTCCGTACCCGCCGCCGCCTCGGCCGCGGCGGTCTCCGGCAGCTGGCTGGTCCAGCGGCGCGAGATGTAGGCGATGCCGACGAGGACGACCACCAGCCCGATCTTGATGAGCAGTAGCTGTCCGTACCAGGTGTCGGTGAGCGCCGACCAGGAGCCGAGCTGGCGCCAGGACTGGTAGACGCCGGTCGCGACCAGCGTCAGCACACTGCCGAAGGCGACGCGCGAGAAACGGCGTACGGCCGAACCCTCGATCGGGGCGTCGGCGGGCGCCCGGAACAGTGCGACCAGGAGCGCCGCGAGTCCGCCGAGCCAGACGGCGACAGCGATCAGGTGGAGCACGTCGACCGGCATCGCGATGTTGGGCTGGAGACCGGTCGAGGCGTGCTCGGCCAGCGCCCAGGTGGCCGCGAGTCCGATCGCCACGACACCGCCGCCGATGCCGAGCCCGAAGGTGAGGTCCCGCCTCGCGGAACTGTCGTCCAGCTCCTCTCCGTCTCCGTCCCCGGCGTCGTGTTCCTCTGTGGACTCCGTCTCGGGCCGGGCGTACGCCCCGAAGAGGACCGCGATGAACAGCGCGCCGGCCGCGAGGAGCAGCAGCCGGGAGACGAGGGCGGCGCCCGTCTTGGTCTGGAGGACGTCTGCGAGCAGGCCCAGGTCGAAGATGTCGCCGACCTTGCCGGAGCCGGTGTACGAGCCGCGCATCAGCAGCAGCGAGAGTGTGGCCGCGGTCATCGCGAGCCACCCGGAGACGACGAGCCGCTGGAGCGCCCGTACGCCGGAGCCGCGCTGCCAGCAGGCGAGGACGAAGGCGGCGCCGCCGACCATGACGATGAAGCCCGCGTACGAGACGTACCGGCCGAAGCCGTAGAGGGCGCCGACGATCCCGCCGCCCGCCGTCTGGTCGGAGACCGAGACGGAGGTGACGGAGGGGGCGCCGATGGAGAAGGTGAAGGCGCCGGCGACGGGGTGGCTGTCCGCCGAGACGACCTGGTAGGCGACGGTGAACGTGCCGTCGGGCAGCCCGGAGTGGAGCGGGACGCCGTATGTCGTGCCGCTCAACTCGGTCGCCTTGCCGGTGTCGACGCGCTTGCCCTTGGGGTCGAGCACGCGGAACGCGCCGTCGGACAGCGCGACCTTCTCGGAGAAGGTCAGCGTCACCTGGGTCGGGGCCTTGTCGACCACCACACCCTGCTGCGGGGCGCTGCCGGTGAGCGCGGCGTGTGCGGAGGCCGGCGCGGCGCCGGCCAGCCCGGTGAGCAGCGCGGCGGCGACCGCGAGGAACAGCAGCACCAGGGGCCGCACGCGCGGGGTGATGGTCTGTGTCACGGTGATCCCTCCCTCGGTCTCAGTGTCCGGTCTTCGGGTTGTACGTCGCGGACTTCACCGGCATCTCGACGGTGATCGGCGAGGTTTTGGCAAAGTGCAGCTGGACGGAGATCTTCTCGCCCTCTCGCGGCTTGCGCTTGAGCCGCTCGAACATCAGATGGTCGCCGCCGCTCTGCAGGACCAGTTCGCCGTGGGCCGGGATGTCTAGGCGCTCGGCCTCCTCCATGGTCTGCCCGACGGTCTTGTGCACGGTGACATCGCCCGCGACATCGCTGGTGACGCGGGTGAGTACGTCACCGGCGGCGCCCTTGTTGGTGATGACGAGGAACCCGGCGGCCATGGAGTCCGAGACCGGCTGCGGCATGTAGGCGGAGCCGACGGACAGACCGGCGTCGCTGTCGTCGCCGGACCCGGATTCCGAACCGCCGCACGCGGTGAGGGCGAGCGCCCCCGTGAGCAGCGCGGCCGTCACCATGGGGAGGCGCCTCACGGGTTCTGCCCCTTGATGATCTTGGGGAGGTCCTTGATGTAGTCGTCGACGGTGGCGTCCTCGCCGTACAGGACATAGCCGCCGTCGGTCTTCGGGGAGAACGCGATGACCTGGGTGCCGTGCATCGAGATCGTCTTGCCGTTCTTGTCCTTCGACGTCGGCTCGATGGAGATGCCGAGGGTGCGGGCGCCCGCCTGGATCGTGGCGAAGTCGCCGGTCAGGCCGACCACCTGGGGGTCGATGCCCTTGAGCCACTTGCCGAGCGCGGCCGGGGTGTCCCGCTTCGGGTCGGTGGTGACGAACACGATGCGGAGCTTGTCCTGGTCGGCCCTGGACAGCTGCTTCTTGGCGACGGCGATGTTGCTCATCGTCAGCGGGCAGACGTCGGGGCAGTTGGTGTAGCCGAAGTAGATGAGCGTCGGCCGGCCCTTGGTCTCCGCGCGGAGGTCGTACGGCTTGCCCTGGGTGTCGGTGAGGACGAGGTCGGGCTTCTCGAACGGCTGGTCGAGGATCGTGGCTGCCTTGTCGGAGCCGGCCTCGACGGAGACATCGGCGACGGACTGGTTGGAGTCGTCGCCGCTGCCGCAGGCGGAGAGGGTCAGGGTGGCCGCGACGAGCAGGGCGGACGCGGCGAACAGCTTCTTGCGCATAAGGAGAGTTCCCGAAGGTGTTGTTCGTGGAAGGTCAGGCGCGCACCCAAGGGTGTAAGGGACACCGGGGGCGTACGGCACAACCGCACGCCCCGGCGCGCACCTGAGGTGAGCGGGTGTCAGACGGTGGTGCGGCGACGGCCGGCCACGCCGTACGCCACGCCCGCGACACCGACGACGATGCCCACGACGCCCAGCACGCGCGCGGTGGTGTCGCTGCTGTCGGCGGGCTCGGCGACGGTGGTCGTGGTCTTCGCGGCAGCCTGCTCGGCCTGGTCGGTGGGCTCCGCAGAGGCCGCCGAGCCGCCGTGGTGGTCCTCGGTGGCGGCGGAGAGCGCGAGCACCGGGGCGGGGTTGTCGGGCTCCTCGGCGCCGTCCTTCTGGACCTCGATCCAGCGGACGACCTCCTTGTTGGAGTACGTCTGGAGCGCCTTGAAGACGAGCTCGTCGGTGTCCTCGGGCAGCTGGCCGAGGGACAGCGGGAACTTCTGGAAGAAGCCTGCCTGGATGCCCTTGCCGGCGTCGGCGGTCCAGGTGACCTTGGAGACGGCCTCGGTGATCTTCTCGCCGTGCATTTCGAGGGGCTTGGCCAACTTCGCCTTGGTGACCTTGGCGGTCCACCCGGGGATCACTTCCGGCATCACCGAGGCGAGCGGGTGCTCGGTCGGGAAGCTGACCTCGAGCTTGGTGGTCGAGGCGTTGTCGCGCTCGTTCGGCACCTTGAAGTTGACGGTCGCGTAGCCGCCCTTGGCGGCGGTGCCCTCGGCCGACACGCTGACGTGCGCGAAGGCGGGGCCGGACAGGACGAGGACGGTGGCACCGGCGAGGACGCCGGTGGCGGCGATACGGGAAACCTTCATGCGGAAGGCGCTCCACTTCGAGTGAGCTCCGACCCGACGGGCCGGAGAGGATCCGGCAGACCGGGGAGGAAAGAGGAAAGAGGGACGCGGGTGCGAAACGGCGCACACGCGCGTGTGCCGCACGACGGCGGTCCTTCCTCGGACTCGGACCCTCGGATCCGAAGACCCTGGTCACCCGATGGGGAGCGGTCGCGTCGTGTCAGGCGGCGAGCACGAGCGGGGCGGCCGGCGGACCGCGCCGGATCACCGTGTGCTGGAGCTCCGTGGCGGACGGCCCGAGGGGTACGAGGGTCCACGCGCGCGGTGCGTGCGGTGCCGTACCGGGCGTACCCGGAAGGCCAGTACGCAGTGCGCGCGCCAGCGCGAGCGCCCCGCGCAGGGATCGTACGAGCGCCCCCTCGGCCACCCCGTGCGCCGACAGCCGCATCAGCCGCAGCAGAGCCAGGTCCCCTCGGCGCAGCAGCCAGCCGGTGGCGACGGCCGCGAGGACGTGACCGAGCAGCATGGGCAGCGTCGGCAGAAGGGAGACGAGGGAGGAGGGGAAGGTGACGGACCCGCCGGACGCGAGGGCGTCAGCCGAATGGCTCATGGACCCCATGTCCATACCGCTACCGCTACCGGTGCCCGCCCCTGTACCGCCCGTACCGATCCGCGCGTCGGCGAGGATCCGCTGGGCCTGGGCCGGACTGATCGCCGCGAGCGGCACACCGCACAGCAGCCGGGCGGCCCGGGCGACCAGGGCTGTGTCCGTCACGGCTGTCGTGGCCGCCGTGGAGGCCACCGCCGACGACGCGGTGTGCTGCCCCAGCCCGAACAGTGTGTGCAGGACGGTCTGGCCGACGGCCAGCAGGGCGACGATGCCCGGCAGCGAGCGGGTCCGTCCGGCGAGCGGTGCCGCGCACGCGAGGACCCCGAGGAAACCGGCGCCCAGTGTCCACAGCGGAACGGAGGCGCAGGAGGCGAGGGTGTGACCGGCCCCGGCCAGCACGACACAGACCGCGGAGAACACCGCGGCCCTCAGCATCCGGAAGGCGCTTCCGGAGGGCGCTGTGCGCCGGCGGCGGGCAGTCATGGCGGGCTCATCATCGCACTGGCCCCACGTCACCCGTACGGCAGGTCCACAAGGTGGATTACGGCCGGTTACCGCCAGGTAAAACCATGTACAACCGGAAGATCGCTTCTGTCAGTTGATGCACTACATACACCGGTTGGAGCCCGAGGCGCATCCCCCGTATGGGCGGCATCACGTCAACTGCGTGCTTACACACCGCCACTGGCGGCAATACGTACAGGTATGTCGAGCCGCGGCCTGGAGGCTGGAGCATGAGCATCTGGTGGTCACTCCATCTTCGGCGTGAGGCCGCGAGCGTTCCGCTCGCCCGGCGCCTGCTGCTGGGCACCATGGAGACCGCGGGGGTCGACCCCGACATCTGTTTCGACCTCTCCATCGCGCTCAGCGAGGCCTGTGCGAACGCCGTCGAGCACGGCGGGCACACCGGGCACGGCGACGACTCCCGCGGGGCCTATCGCGTCACCGCGTACCTCGACGGGGAGAAGTGCCGCATCGAGGTCACCGACTCGGGGCCCGGCTTCCCGGCGAACTCGGCGAGCCCGGCGGTCCCCGAGGCCCCGGAGGTCTCGCGCCGGCCGGTGCCCGTGGCCGCCGTCCCGTACGACGCGGAGAGCGGCCGGGGTCTGTCGTTGATCGAGGAACTCGCCGATCACGTCACCATCGGCAACAAGCCGGGCCGGGGCGGTGCGGTGGTCAGCTTCGACAAGATCCTCAAGTGGCAGAAGGACGCTCCGCTGATGGCGGTGTGATTCCGTGGTCCCAACCTCTGCCAGAAACGGTCTGGGCGGGGCGGCCGTCCGCCTGCATACTTGCCGGATGGGGGAGCCGGAGCACATCGAGGACAGCCGCCGCCGGTGACGGGACACCGGCGACTGCCGACCGTCCAGGGGCGCCGGAGGGGTGTCCCTCCGCGTCTTCACGGCTGTGTCGCGCTCGCCGGACTCCCCCTGTACCCGAGCGGCACGGCACGTACATGCGGGAGGGGAGCCCCGACGGCTCCGACGGGCACTGGCCGGTGGCGACGGTCCGATCGCGAGGCACCCGGAAATGCGCGGGACACGAGGTGTCGAGTCTTCGCAGCTCCCATCGGGGCGCCGGGTGCGGACGAGCCGGGCGCCGGTCGCGAGTGACAGGGGGGACTGCCAGTGCCGCGAACGGTGAGTGCCGCGGACGGTCGGCGGCTGTCGGTGGAACAGCGAGGGCACCCTGACGGCAGACCGGTCTTCCTGCTGCACGGCACTCCGGGCAGCCGTCTGGGACCCGCACCTCGTCCCTCGCTCCTGTACCGGATGGGCGTTCGTCTGATCACCTTCGACCGGCCGGGATACGGGGACTCGGACCGCATGCCCGGACGCACGGTGAGTGCCGCAGCGGACGACGTCAGGGTCATTGCCGACGCCCTGGGGATCGGCCGCTTCGCGGTCGTCGGCCGCTCGGGGGGCGCTCCGCACGCGCTGGCCTGCGCGGCACTGCTGCCGGAGCGGACGACGCGGGCGGCGGCCCTGGTGGGACTCGCCCCTCAGGACGCTCCCGATCTCGACTGGTTCGAGGGCATGATCGATTCAAACGTGAGGGAGTACGTCAACGCAGCGATCAGCAGGCATCGCGTGACCGCGGCCCTGGGACGCCGCTCGATGTCGATCCTCGCCGACCCCGCCGCCTCCATCGACGAGATGCGCGCCGAACTGCCCGAGTCCGACCGTTGGATCGTCGCGGACGCCGGGATCCAGGACATGCTGGAGCGGAACTTCACCGAGGGTCTGCGTACCTCGGCCGACGGCTGGGTGGACGACGTGATGGCGTTCAGCACCGGGTGGGGATTCGAGGTGGCAGGGATCACCACTCCGGTGCTGCTCTGGCATGGGGAGGACGACATTTTCGCACCGGTCGGGCACACCCGCTGGCTGGGCCGGAACATTCCTGGCGCCCGGGTCGATGTCGAGCCGGGCGCCGCCCACTTCGGCGCGCTGCGGGTGATGACCCGGGTCATCAGTGAGGTGGTCCGGGGCGACCCGGAAGAGGGCCGCCCCTCCGTCGTCAGAGCTGTTGTGGCTCCAGATCCCGGGTGACCCGGTGCCAGGAACGGACCGACTCGGTGACATGGTGCAGTTCACCGAGGTGATCCACCAATTGGGCCTCCGCCTCTTCCCGGAGCCGGGCCGCCTCCGCCTGCCGTCCCGAGTCCCGCAGGGTGATGGCCAGGTTGGCCATGCTGACCAGTGTGTCCGGATGGCCGGCCCCGAACCGCTCGCGCAGTCCCGCAACGGCCATCCGTTCCAGGTGCTCGGCCGCCTCGTAGCGGCCTAGGTCGCCGTGGACGTTGGCGAGGTTGATCCCGGCGCACAGGGTGGCCGGATGAGTCTCGCCCAAGGCGTTGGTGAGGGCCGCGTGGGCCTGCGCGCTGAGTTCGGCCGCCTTGTCCAGGTCACCCAGCCCTCGTTGGTAGATGGCGAGATTGTTGATGCACTGCATGGTGAAGGGATGCTCGGCGCCGAAGGATTCCTTGTATCCCTCCAGCACCTCGGAGAGCAGCGTGACGGCTCGTTCAGCGCCCCGGCGGTCGGGGTCGTTCGCGAAGAGGTCCGCGGCGAGGTTGAGGCCGCAGGCCAGCGCGTCGGGGATGGTGCTGCCGTACCGGTCGCGGTAGCGCGCGTACGTCTCCCACGTCGCCTCGCTGATCCGTAGCGCCTCGGTCAGGCTGCCGGCCTTGCGCAGGGACACCGCCAGGCTCTTGTCGACCTGGAGCACCTGGGGCACATAGAGGTTGAGGATCTGCTCGAAGCCTTCGCGCGCCTCGCGCAGGATCTGGACCGATGCTTTGTAGTCGCCCAGTTCCCGCAGGTCGCGGGCGTAGTGGGCCTTGGTGGTCAGGGTGTACGGGTGGAGCGGCCCAAGGAGTACGGTGCGGCGCCGGACGGTGTCGTCGTCGAGTCGGCGGGCGGCCTCGCTGTCACCGGCGAGCCGGTGGTCGATGGCGAGGTTGTTGGCGGAGATCAGAGTCCGCCTGTGGTCTTCGCCGAAGGTCTGCCGGAACCCGTTGTAGACCCGCAGGTCCAATTCGAGCGCTTCCTTGAAGCGGCCCAGCGCGCGTAGGTCGGCGGCCAGGCTTCCGGAGGTGATGAGGAGGCTGGGGTGTCCCTCGTAGAGCAGTTCCCGTTGCCGGGCGAGGGTGCTCTCGTCCATCGACCAGGCGTCCTGGTATTCGCCCTGCAACCGCAGCGTGTTGGCGAGTTCGAATCGTAGGTTGAGGATTTGCTCGTCGTTGGCGTCCGGGAACTCGGTGGTCCAGAACTCGTTGAGTTGGGTGCCCAGCAGACGGGCGGCGTGCAGGTCACCGCGTTTCGACAGATAGCGGACTCGGTCGACCATCAACTGCCGAGGCTCCTCCTCCGAGCACTCACGGACGTTGGAGGGGACCAGATGCGGCCAGATCGCCTCGAACTTGGGCCACTCGGCGGGGTCGTCCACGGCGTCCTCGGTGTCCTTGGCGGGCCGGGCCGTCGCCAGGATCCGGTGCACCTCGTGGATCGTGTCCTCGTGCTTCTGCGCGTCCAGACTTTCGCGGACCGCGGCCTGCACCAGCCGGTGCACCTGGATGGTGTTGTCGGTGGCGTCGACCTTGGCCAGGGCAAAACGGTTCAGCGCCTGGGTGACCTTGCCCAGCATGTAGCGGGCGCGCAGGTCCTGGTCGTGCGGGAGCAGCGCCCTGATCATCGCATCGCTGCTGATCAGGTTCATAGAGATGGGCTCCGCCGCGAAGAAGCTGCACAGTTCGAGCAGGCGGGCTGCGGCCGGGGACTCCTCGCGCAGGCGGGCGACGGAGATGTTCCATGTGGCGCCCACGGAAGAGGGATACTCCACCGCGCCTGCGGCTGCCGGGACCGACAGCACCTGGGTGGACTGCTCGCGGAGCTGTTCGACGTACTCCCGCACGGGTGTGGCCGTCGCCTCCAGCCAGGCGGCCGCGACCTCGATGGCGAGCGGCAGGTCACCGACCGCGTCGGCGACTTCGCCCGCGTCCTCGACACTCAGTCCGGGCACGCGGCGGCACAGGTGCTCGACACTCTCGTCCCTGGTGAAGACCTCCACCTCCACCGACTGGACCCGGGTCGAGGTGGGCTTGGCCCGGCAGGTGACCAGGAGGTGGCCGTAGAGGCTGTCCGGGACGGGGGCGGTCTGCTCGGGAAAGTTCTCCAGAATCCGGTCCAGGTTCTCGACGTTGTCGAAGATCAGCAGCCAGCGTGCGTACGGCGCCGCGTCCCGGAGTGCTTGGACGGCCTCCCAGGCCGAATCGGCGACGTCGTCGCCCACGTTGAGGTCGAGCCGGCGGGCGAGATCGGCGAGCTTCGGGGCGACCAGGTCCGGTTGTTCGGCGTCGACCCACCACACCAGGTCGTAGTCCGCCTTGAAACGGTGGGCGTACTCACGAACCAGCTGGGTCTTTCCCACCCCGCCGAGACCGTGCAGCACCTGCGGCAGCCGCTGCCCGGAGACGCTGCTGACGAGTTGCCGCCGAAGGGTGTCCAAAATCGGGGCGCGGCCGGTGAACCAGGGATAGCGGGGTTGGATGTTGGACACGGGCGTGCCGGTGTTGGGGTAGCGAACCTGTCCATGGGTGTGTGTGACCGACGCGACAGCCTCGGGCCGGTCCAGACCGGTCAGGAGCACTCGCCTGGCCGAAACCTCGTCCAGCCTGACCAGGTCGATCACCCCCCTGCCGGCGTAGGGGAGACCGAGCTGTACGTCGCCCACCCGCACCGACACCGCCTTGGTGGTGTCCTCCGTGGCGCCCGAGTGCACGGCTGTCTCCCAGATGGCCCTGGCCCGGCGGGAGTTGTCGAACGCCGGGGAGACCACGGCGAGCACCTGGTGCTTACGGCCCGACACCGCCTCGGCGCCCAGTTCGGTTGCCGTCATCGACCGGACGTCCTGGCACTCGACCTCGAAACCGGCGTCGCGCAGCACCGCTTCCAGCCAGTCCACCCACATCCGGTCCTCGGAGACGTAGTAGAGCAGCAGTTTGGACGCGGGTACCGGGCGGCGCCGGGTGTAGACGGCGAGATACTCGCCGCGTTTCAGGTCGTCGATGGGCGGCAGCGTGGTGGCCCGGCCGTCGGTGATGACGGAGGTGAGCCGCTCGCAGGCGGCCAGCAGGGAACTGGCCACCCTGGGCGGGGGGTCTCCGAAGGCGGCAAGGATCTCCTCGTAGGCGTAGTAGGGGCGGTACGGGATCTCCACCGAGCCCCAGTACTCGACCATCTGCTCGGTGTCCATGTCGCCGGGCAGGCCGGCAAAACGCTCCCGGGCCAGCGCGCGCCCGGCGTCGACCTTGTCCTTCTCGCCGTCGTCGATGCGCATGGCGACCGGCAGGATGCGGATGCCCTTGCTGCCGTACCGGTCCTCGATGTCCTGGGCGACGCCGGCCGCGCCTTCGATGCTCTGGTCGCTGAGGGTGTAACAGACGACGAGGGTGCTCGGCATCTGGACGGTGCAGATGTCGGCCAGGTCGCTCAGACCGGTGCGGCTGTCGATCAGGGTGTAGTCGTAGTAGCGCTGCATGTCGGCGCGCATGGCGTCGAAGAACTGGCCGCCGCCGTAACTGGTGTAGAAGCGGTCCCAGTCCATGTTGCCGACGATCGGGTAGTCGCGGTGCCGCATGCCCGCGGAGAGGAAGTCGAGGCTGCCGGGTTCGGGGAAGGACCAGTCGAGGGAGATGGCGTGCGGCCTGACCCGGGCGTAGTGGCGGTGCCAGTCAGGCTCCCGGTCGGGCAGATCGCGCAGCGCCTCCCGGCGGTACTCGTCGATGATGTTGATCAGACCCGGGGTCGCCCGGAGCAGAGCGGGTTTCAGAAATGGGTGGAAGAACCTGTGCAGCCCCGGTGCTTCGAGGTCCCAGTCGATGGTGAGCACCCGATGGCCGTTCGCGGCCAGGATCCAGGCCACGTTCGCCAGCGCCATGGTCCGGCCGGTGCCACCTTTGTATGAATAGAACGTGATCACAGTGCCGTTGCGGTTCTCGGTCATCGGAAACCCTCCGCTTAGTCGGCCTTGCTCTTCCTGCGTTCAGTTCGTGCCGGGGGGCCACAGGTCCGGGCCCCGGGAGTCCTAGGGCCCGCGCTTAGCCGGGATACGCGGGCCCTCCCAGCCGTGGGCGTTGAACCGGCGGCCCCTCCGGTGGGTAGGTCCTCGCGTGGGTCTCGTAGTGGGCGACGGACATTCCGACGGCCTTCTGCAGGTCGGCGCCGAAGGCATCGAGGGAGCGGATGCCGTCACGGGGCGACCGGTGGCCCGCGTTCTCGTGACGACGGGGCGCCAGGATGTGCTCGGTGAGCTGCTGCAACTGCCGCTCGCGCTCGTGCGGAAGGATGTCGCCTGTGTACTGCGGCACCATCACGCTGATCCAGGGACGCTTTCGGTCGCACAGCCGTCTCATGAGCTCCTGGCCTCGTGGAGTGTCCAGCGCCCAGCGGTCCAGCAGCACCAGGCCCGGCGCTCTCGGCGATTCCTGGCTCAGCAACTGGTCGGCGTCGCTCTCGAAGTCGCCGATGCTGACCCGGTAGTTCATGGTTCGGATGAGGTCGGCGGCATGCTCGCTCAGGGGGCGGGTCGACACCGGGTGATATGGGTTCCAGTCCTGGGGCGTCTCCCCGTAGTAGTCCGGCACACGGCCGTTGGGCAGGCTGGTGCGGGAGCAGGCGAGTACCGAGATGTCGAACTCTGCCGCATGCCCGCCGGACCCGAACGCGCTCGGCAGCGACTCGTACTGTTTGTAGACCTGGCCCTCCTCCAACTGCGTGGTCTGCGCGGCCCGGACAATGCGCTGCGCAAGTCGGTAGACCGCCTTCTGGTAGTCGTACTTGAGGTAGTTGAGCTTGGTCAGCCCGTAGAAGCCCTCGGCCGCATAGTCGTTGCCGAAGTCCGCGTGGTTGAACTGCAGGTCCTGTGCCGCCCGCGGGAGTTGTGCCGGTTCCACCGGCACCCATAACGCCGGGATGATCCCACCCTCGCCGTTCTCGCCGTGGTGCGCCCGGTGGTTGATCTGCCGTTGGGAAAACGCCCACCATTCCCTACCGCACTGCTCAGAGAGGAAGTAACGGGGTGAATAGAGCGGGACGAAAACCTGGCAGCGCGCCAGGTTCTCGGAGAGTTCGTCGGTCCACTTGGCGCCGACCGCCATGCCCTGGTCCAGGAAACCTGCCTTGGCGCCGGGCCGCAGCGAGGTCATCTGCATGATGTCCGCGCACAGACCGTCGTAGAGCTTCTTCACCCAGGTGTTCGGGTCCGCGTCACTGAAACTGTTCTTCGGAGTGTGCGCGTAGCTGAGGAAGAAATAAGGGCGTTCACCCTTAGAACTGTTCGCGTCACCACGCACGCATGCCCCCCGGAGTGTGCCGCGACCGGATACCCAGTGTAGGAACTGCTCCTGCCGCGCGGAAGCAGGGCGAAGGGCACCGTCTCGATGGTTCGCGCCGCGCGCGTCGGTTCAGCCGGCCGTTCGCACCGCGCCGCCGCGCGTCCGCACCGCCTCCCGCAGCCCCGCGACGAACCGTGAGCCGACGGGAGTGAGCGTGCCGGAGGCCATCAGGCAGGCGATCGCCCCGGTCGCGTGGTCCAGATGTCGCCGGAGTGAGGCGTCCGCGGTACGGGCAACCTCTCCCGTCGTACCGCGCCGCCGGGCGTGCCAGAAGTCGATCACCGCGATGTGTTCGTACGACTCCAGCAGCACGTCTCGCGCCGGGCGTGGGCCAGAACCGCCGGGCGATGTCAACAAGGCTTCACAGGACGGATCCTGAAGGTCCATCAGGTCGAGCAGTACGTTCATCCTCCCGTACTGGAACCCGCGTACGAGGAGAAGGGCCAGGCTTTCCGGTGTGGCCGGCCGGGCAATGCCCACCGCACCGAAGACGCCCCGGCCGACGGAGCCGATGCTGTCCGTGTGCGGGGGGGCCGACAGGGGGGTGACGACCCCGAGCTCGGCGGTGATGGCCGGCGCGTAGGCGGGGAGTTCCCGCCGGATCCACTCCCAGGCGGCCTTCAGACAGGTGTGCCACTCCTCGGCCTCGGGCTCGGTCAGCCGGGGGTGCATCGGGTGGTCGTGGCAGTTCCGCCAGGGATCCGTATCCTCCAGGGCGACCGCCCAGCCGTCCAGTTCGAATCGTCGGCGCGTGGACCATGCGGGGTCGTCGACGCCCTTCCACTCCATTCGGTAGGCCGTGCCACCGGCCTCGACGGTGAAGCCATCGGCATCGCCGGACACGTGGGCCTCGGTCGCGTCGCCGACCGCGAGCGTGCCCAGCGTCGGCAGCCGCAGCACCCCGTGGACGACCGGTACGGCGACCGTGCCTGGCTGTCCGGCGAGGAGCGCCGCGACCGCGGCGATCTCGGCCACCCCGCGCATCGCGGCCTGCGCTCGCGCCTGTGTCGCGTCGCCGTCGAGGCAGTACAGCCCCCAGGGGCGTACGTAGGGGTGTGCCAGGACCGAGTCCACGACGTGGGGGGCGGTCCCGTCCAGGACGGCCAGCGTCTCCCATGCCCGCGCCCCGGCGGCGTCGGGGTGGGCCTGCTGCCAGACCAGAGCCAGGAGTTCGCGGTGCAGGCCGAGTTGGTGGCGCACCAACAGATCTGCGACCGCGCCGCCACCGGCGCCGGCGGCCAGCTCGTCGAGGTGGCTGGCAGCGAGAACAGGGGCCGGATCGGCTGCCCGGGTGCTGACCGACGTCGCCTGGTCGGCCCGGTCCCGGTCGCGGATTCCGACGATGAGACCTTCGAGATCACCGCAGTAGACGGACGGGTTGTCGAACTCGTTGTCGACGCGGTACCGGTGGGCGTACAGACCGCCGCCGCAGGACTGCACGACGGGGCAGGTGCGGCAGGTCGCGCAGAGCCCGTCCAGTCCTTGCTGGCGGGCGACCACACCGGGATGCGCGGCCACGTCGTCGAGCGTGTTGTGGAAGACGTCCATGCCGGTGGCGGGCGCGCCGTCGTACGACGTCTTCAGCGAGTCCGCCTGTTCGAAAGTCCCGTCGGTCTCGATCACCGCCAGGTCCGCGGGAGCCAGTCCCAGCGATTCGGTCAGGCTGCTCTCGCCGCGCAGGGTGCGCACCACCGAGTCGAAGATCCGCACGTCCATCGGTCTGCCATCCGCGCTCCAGCGGTCGTGGACGGTCAGCAGCCAGTCCGCGTAGGGAGTGGGGGACGTGTCGCCGGGCAGCCGCAGCGGGGGGTCCTCCCACGTCGAGTGGGGCAGGAGGAAATCGATGCGAGGGGGCTCCAGGGCGGCCAGGGCGTCGTACACGGCGACCGGGTCGTTGCGGAGGTCGATGGTGCACAGGATGCCCGCGAAGAGGTGCTGGTAGCGGGGCCGGCTGAGCAGGGACACGGCGCGCAGGACCTTGTCGTGACTGCTGCGGCCGTTGCGGTAGACGCGGTGCAGATCGTTGGCGGCCTTGTCGCCGTCCAGGGAGATGCCGACCTTGATGTCGAGTTCCGCGAAGAGGTCACAGAACCTCTGGTCGAGCGTTACTCCGTTGGTGTGGACGCGCAGGTCGAGCTCGCACACACCGTCCAGGGCTGTACGTAACGCCTCGGCCGTCCTGCGCAGGCGGGCGCGGCCGGCGAGCAGCGGTTCCCCGCCGTGCAGCACGACGGAAACGGTGTCCAAGCTGTGGGTGGAGGCATGCTCGGCGATGCGCCGGGCGGTGACTTCCAGGACTTCCTCGGAAATCACCGCCGGTCTGCCGCGCCAGCTTTTGTCAGCCTTCTCGTACACATAGCAGTGATCGCAAGCGAGGTCACAGCGACTGTGCACCTTCAGAACGAACTGACTCAGCGGTTGTGGCGTGCGGCCCATGAGAGTGCTGTCGGTCCTTGTCTCCGTGTCACAAGCAGGACTGGAAGGACCCTTCCGGGGCCCTGCCCGGTCCCCGCTGGTTGCTACCGTTCGACACGTTCCGGGTGAGGGCGAACGACCCGGCGGAGACACGAGCCAGTCTCACCAGGGGCACCCGCTCCGGGCCGGCCGCGCTCGCGGTCTTCCCTGGTTCTTCGGCCGCGGTGTCAAAGGAGGCGTTCATGGGAACCTCTTCATAAGTCCATGGGGCCGCATAGGGGCCCGGCGTGGGCAAACCTCCACCAGTGGCTCACGTGCACCTGATTAATTCGAGTTGACTCGCGTTGCATACGCTCATTTCGGTGACGTGACGCCGAAACGAAATGTTTGTCGCGCGCTTCCACTTGGCCGACGAGCGGACCATCGGGTGTCCCGCCAGCCAGTGGTCGAGAGCGGCAGCGTACAGGCGCGCGCGCAGTGCAAGCCAGCGGTTCGCTGAAGACCAACTGGCTTTAAACATAAGCGAATTCGATCATCCGATCGTCTCTCGTCCCGTCATCCTGTGGCCTCGGTCGGCAAGACCGGCAGGCAGGGTCCGGTGACCCCTCTCGCGCAACACCGCAGGCCAGTGGGAAGAAGCCGTCATTTCCGGCCTGGAGATTTTTGTCAGGATTTTACTTAAGGCGTACTCGGGCCGGGCCTTCGAAGCCCAGCACTCCCCTCTGCCCCGACCGGGTTTTCTACGCCCAACGGGCGGGTGAGTGGGCACACGCGACCGCCTTGTCCGGGGTCGCCTCGGTGCGAGGCGGCGTCCCCTTCACCCGAAGGTGGACATCCGAAGGCAGGCGTTCAGCTTTCTTGGCATTCTCAGGCCGCTCACAGCCCCTGCCTATATTCCTGACGGCCGGTGTCCCTAATTTCCTGATCATGACGGGAAACCACAAGGACACATCGATCAGCCGGCGCCGCGCACTCGCGGTGACCGGAGGCACGGTCGCCGCCGGCGGGCTCGTGGTCGCGGGCTACCAGTCGGCCTTCGCCGACGAGGCGACGACCACGGCCACCGCCGACGCCACGGCGTCCGCCACGGCGAGCGGGAGCAGCGGCGCCTGCGTGCTCATGTCGAGCGTGACCGAGGGGCCGTACTACCTCGACAACGCGCTGGTCAGAAAGGACATCACCGAGGGCAAGTCCGGTGTCCCGCTGACCCTGCGCATCACCGTCCAGGACACCACCGAGTCCTGCGCCCCGGTCGCCGGCGCGGCCGTGGAGATCTGGCACTGCGACGCCTGGGGCTACTACTCCGGTTACACCACTGCCAACCCAGGCGGCTCGGCCCCCGCCGAGAGCGAGGACGGCTCCACCGCCGACGACAACACGTGCCTGCGCGGCTACCAGGTCGCCAACGCCAACGGGGTCGTCAAGTTCGAGACGATCTTCCCCGGCTGGTACACCCCGCGCACCTGCCACATCCACCTCAAGGTCCACACCGGCGGCCAGAAGGAGGACGGCACCTACGAGGGCGGCAAGGTCAACTACACCGGCCAGCTGTTCTTCCCCGACGACGCGGCCGAGGCCATCTTTGCTCTGGAGCCCTACTCGAAGCACTCCGGCAGCTACACCACCCTCGACAACGACATGGTGTACGACGGCGGCGGCTCCTCCAGCGGGCTGCTCACCCTGAAGCCGGTCCACAAGAAGGACGTCTCCAAGGGCTACAAGGGCTTCATCACCCTGGGCATCGACCCGGACGCCGAGAACACCGGCGCGGGCAGCGGCGGCGGAGGCGGCGGTGGTACGCCCCCGAGTGGCGAGCCGCCGACGGACGCCCCGACCGACAGCGCCTCCCCATCCGCCTCGGCATCCTCGTAGGCTGCGGCCATGAGCAGCCGTGAGGACGAGGTGCTGGCGCTGGCCGCCGTGGACGCGCTGACCGGGCAGCTGGCCCTGGCTCCCAAGCCGGGCCTGCCCGACCCACGCGATCTCGACGCCCGCGCCACGCGCAAGGATCAACTCGCCCTGCGCTGGTCGGCCAAGGCGCTCGCGCCCGGCCTCGCGGCGATGGCCGCCGCGGCCCGCCGCACCGGCGAACCGACACCCGGGCTCCGTACGGAACTCGGCGCGATCGGCCGGTCCACCGAGCACTCGGTGGCGCTCGCGGGCGGCGGCCACCGAGGAGCCCTGTGGGCGCTCGGCCTGCTGGTCGCGGCAGCCGCCCTGGACCCCCGGGCGAAGGCGCTCGACGTCGCCGCAGCCGCCAAGCGCATCGCCTCCCACCCCGACAAACGCGCCCCGCGCAGACCATCCCGGGGCTCCTCGGTGTCCGCGAAGTACGGCGCGGCCGGCGCCCGGGGCGAGGCGAGGGCCGGATTCCCGCACGTACGGCGCGCGTTGGACGCCCTGGCCACCGCCCGCTCGACCGGCGCGACGGAGGCGCAGGCCCGCCTCGACGCCCTCCTGACCGTCATGTCGACGCTCCAGGACACCGAGTTGCTGTACACGGCGGGCCCGATCGGCCTGCGCCACGTCCAGGCGGGTGCCCGCGGAATCCTGGAGGCGGGCGGCACGTCCACACAGGCGGGTGCCGCGGCCCTGACCGCCTTCGACGACGACCTCCACGCGCGCGCCTGGAGCCCCCGCGGCAGCGCCGGCCTCTTCGCGGGGGCTCTGTTCCTGGACTCCCTGCCGGTCAGCTCACTGACGCGGGCTGCCTGACAGCCGCGCCCGCCGGGCCGGCGGCGGCTGCCTTCCGGGCCGCCGGCCCCATCGCGTACGACGCCACGAGCGTGACCCCGCCCAGCAGCAGCCACCCGGGGGTCCCCCAGCCCACCAGCAGCGTGGTGAGGACGAGGGGTCCCGCGGTACGGGCCACGGTGACGCCGGTGCCGAAGAAGCCCTGGTACTCGCCGACCCGGTCGGCCGGGGCCAGCTCGAACGACAGCTGCCAGGACCCCGCCGACTGCCCCATCTCGGCGACGACCTGAAGCACCGCGCCGACCACCAGGACACCGACGGCCACCCAGGGGCTCAGCCCCGCCGACAGGGCGAATACCGCGCACGCCGCGAGCATGACCCACCCGGAGCGCCGTACCGCGCGCGTGGCCGACGCGAGCCCCGACACTCCGCGCGCCATCCGCACCTGGAACACCATCACGGCCCCTGTGTTGAGCATGAACAGCGCGGAGACGACCCAGGCCGGAGCGTCGGTCCGCTCGGTGATCCACAGCGGGATACCGAGGCTGAGCAGCGGCATACGCAGCAGCAGCACCGTGTTGAGCAGCGTCACGACGACGTACGGCCGGTCGCGCAGCACACCGAGCCCCTGGGACTTGGTCACGGCGACGGGCGCCACCGACGGCAGCCGCAGCAGCAGCCCCGCGCACACCAGGAAACTCACCGCGTCCAGCGCGAACACCCCGAGATACGCGGCCCGCGTCCCGGCGTTCAGCGCGAGGCCGCCGAGCCCGGCGCCGACCGCCAGACCGGCGTTGAGCGTGGACTGGAGGTGCGCGAGCAGCCGCGTCCGGTCCCCGGCGGTCACCAGCCCGGCGAGCAGCGCCTGCCGGGCCGCCGCGAGCCCCGACTGCGCGGACGCGTAGACACAGGCCGCGATCACGAACGGCACGAAGCCCCGCACGACGAGGAAGGACGCCACCGCGGCCCCCGTGGCGAGCGCCAGCAGTACGGCGGTTCCGCGTGCCCCACGCCGGTCGGCGAGCCTCCCCAGCGGCACCCCGACCAGCGACCCGACCGCCCAGGCGAGCGTCAACCCGAGCCCCACACGCGCGGGGGCGAGCCCGACGACGTGGGTGAAGTAGAGGGCGGAGGTGACGTAGTACGCCCCGTCGCCGACCGAGTTGGTCAGCTGGGCCAGGGCGAGAACGCGCTGCGGGCCTGCGGGCGGGACGAGGGAGTTGTTCATACGGACGACGTTAGAAGCACGGTGGACCGATAGGCAGGCCCAATAGTCGCGCTATTCAGTGGTCCAATTTCCCTCCGGGCAAACCGCGCTCAGCCGCCCTCGAGAACCCGCCCGAGCACCTCCAGCGCCGCCGGATACATCCGCTCCCGAGGCGTCCCGTACCCCACGACGAGCCCCTGCGCCCGGCCTTCTGCCACCCCTGGGGCGTGCCAGTGCTCCCCGAGATGCCCGACCGCGAGCCCGGCCTCCTCGGCCCGCGCCAGGACCGCCGCCTCGTCGGTCACCTCCACCAGGGCGTGCAGCCCCGCCGCGATCCCGCGCACGTTCCGACGGGCGCCCAGCAGCTCGACGAGCCGGTCCCGGCGGCGCCGGTACCGCAGACGGCACGCGCGCACGTGCCGGTCGTACGCGTGGCTGGTGATCAGCTCGGCGAGGGCCAGCTGGCCGATGGTCTCGGTGTGGTGGTCGCTGTGCAGCTTGGCGTCGGCGACCGCGTCGACGAGGTGGGGCGGCAGCACCATCCAGCCCAGGCGCAGGGCGGGCCCGAGCGTCTTGGAGGCTGTGCCGACATAGGCGACCTGCCCCGGAGCCATGCCCTGAAGAGCGCCGACGGGCTGTCTGTCGTACCGGAACTCCCCGTCGTAGTCGTCCTCGACGATCAGCCCGTCACGCGCGCGTGCCCAGTCGGTGAGCGCCCGGCGCCGCTCCGGGTGCAGGGTGACGCCGGTCGGGTACTGATGGGCAGGCGTGACGACGACAGCCGAGACCCTCTGCCGGGCGGCCAGCTCCTCGACACGGGCGCCGCGCTCGTCGACGCCCACCGGTACGACCCGTCCGCCGGCCCGCCGTACGACCTCCCGGTGGAAGGGCAGCCCCGGGTCCTCCATGGCGATCGTCGCGCCGTCCGCAGCTCGATCCGGCCGCGCGGATCGCCGTAGTCGTACGCCAGGGAGGGCGCCGTCGCGATGGCCCGGCGCAGCGCCCGCAGCCAGGCGTCCGCCGGGAAGGTCCCCACGTCCGGGCTCCCGGGCCGCAGATCGAACCGGGGCACACGCGCGCGTGCGTGTGCCTCCGGCGGTTCGGCGTCCACAGAGGGCAGTGCGGCGACCTGTGTGCCGGCCCCTTGCCGAGCGGGAGATACCCCTCGGCGACAAGCTGGTCGTAGGCCGCCTTCACGGTCCCCCGAGAGACCCCCAACTCGTCGGCGAGCCGCCGAGTGGCGGGAAGCAGGGCCCCGGGCGCGAGCCGCCCGTCCCGCACGGCATCCCGCAGGGTGCGCTCAAGGCCCGCCCGGCGCCCTGCGGCGGCGATCACTTCCAGATGCAGGTCCACACCGATCCCCTAGGGGCGCGGGGCTGTGTTGAATTTGCGGCTACCGCCGCGTGGGCGCGACAAGCCACATCGGACCCGCAGCCGAAACTCAAACCTTGAGACGCGCCATCCAAGCCTCGACCTCGTCAGAACGCCGAGGAAGCCCATCCGACAGATTCCGGTTCCCCGACTCCGTCACCAGGATGTCGTCCTCGATCCGAACTCCGATACCCCGGTACTCCACAGGCACGGTGAGATCATCGGCCTGGAAGTACAGCCCGGGCTCAACCGTCAGCACCATCCCCGGCTCCAACGTCCCGTCGACGTAGGACTCGACCCGAGCCGCCGCACAGTCGTGAACGTCCATGCCGAGCATGTGCCCGGTGCCATGCAGCGTCCACCTCCGCTGCAACCCCAGCTCCAGCACCCGCTCCACAGGCCCCTCGACAAGCCCCCACTCCACGATCCGCTCGGCCAGCACCCGCTGCGCGGCGTCGTGGAAGTCCCGGTACTTGCCGCCAGGCTTCACCGCGGCGATCCCGGCCTCCTGGGCGTCGTACACCGCGTCGTAGATCTTCTTCTGGATCTCGGTGTACGTGCCGTTGATCGGCAGCGTCCGGGTGACGTCGGCCGTGTAGTACGTGTGCGTCTCGACGCCCGCGTCCAGCAGCAGCAGCTCACCGGAGCGCACGGCCCCGTCGTTGCGCACCCAGTGCAGCGTGCAGGCGTGCGGGCCGGCGGCGCAGATGGAGCCGTAGCCGACGTCGTTGCCCTCGACCCGCGCGCGGAGGAAGAACGTCCCCTCGATGTACCGCTCGGAGGTCGCCTCGGCCTTGTCGAGGACCTTCACCACGTCCTCGAACCCGCGCACCGTCGAGTCGACGGCCTTCTGCAGCTCACCGATCTCGAACTCGTCCTTGACCAGCCGCGCCTCGGAGAGGAAGACCCGCAGTTCGGCGTCGCGCTCGGCGGTGACCTTGTCGGTCAGCGCGGCCTCGATACCGGCGTCGAACCCGCGTACGACCCGTACCGGCCCGGTGGCCTCCGTGAGCGTGGCGGCGAGCTCGCGGACGTCCGAGGCCGGAATGCCGTACACCTGTTCGGCTTCGGCGAGCGAGTGCCGGCGGCCGACCCACAGCTCACCCTGCCCCGAGAGCCAGAACTCACCGTTCTCGCGGTCGGAGCGCGGGAGGAGATAGATCGTCGCCCGGTGACCGTCGATGACCGGTTCCAGGACGAGAACGCCGTCCTCGGTCTGGTTGCCGGTCAGGTAGGCGTACTCGACCGACGCGCGGAAGGGGTACTCCGTGTCGTTCGAACGTGTCTTCAGGTTGCCCGCGGGGATCACCAGGCGCTCGCCCGGGAAGCGGGCGGAGAGCGCGGCGCGGCGGGCGGCGGTGTGACCGGCCTGCGCGATGGGCTCCAGGCCCGTCAGCTCGGTGTCGGCCCAGCCGGACTTCATGTTCTCGGCAAGCTCGTCGGAGACGCCCGGGTAAAGGCCGTTCTTCCGCTGCTTGATCGGCTCTTCGGGCTCGGTCTCAGTTTCCGGGGTCACCGGATTGAGCTCGTCCGCCACGGTCATCCTCCTTGAAACGGCACTGGACCCCGTCCATCGTACGGTCGTACGGGACGGGGCCCAGGGGCGCGGAGGCGATCCACCGGACACCCGGCCGGATGGATGGATAGGTGTCCGGCCGGGTGTCCGGGCGCTTACTCGAACCGAGCCGACAGCAGTACGACGTCCTCCTGACCGTCCGACGCGTCCAGCTCGTCCGGCAGCATGCTCCGCAGGACGTGGTCCGCGATCGCGCCCGGATCGTCCCGCAGCTGCCTGGGCACGCTCGCCGCCGCCGCGTGCAGCCGGGAGAAGGCCCGGTCCACGGAGGCGCCGGTACGGTGCAGCAGCCCGTCGGTGTAGAGCAGAACCGTCTCTCCAGGCTCGGTACGGAACTCCACGCTGGGCGCCTCCCAGCAGGCGAGCATCCCGAGCGGCGCCGACACGGTGGTCTCCACGAACTCCGTGCGCCTCTCGCCGATCACCAGCGGGGGGCAGTGCCCGGCACCGGCCAGGGTGATCTTGCGCAGCGCGGGCTCGCAGTACGCGAACAGGGCGGTGGCGCAGCGGGCGGGTTCGGTGAGCCTCAGCAGCAGCTCCAGGTCGGAGAGGACCGCCACCGGGTCCTCGCCCTCCATCACCGCGTACGCGCGCAGGGAGGCCCGCAGCCGGCCCATCGCGGCGATCGCGCTGGGCCCGGAGCCGGTCACCGCGCCCACGGCCAGGCCGAGGGCCGCGTCCGGGAGCGGCAGCGCGTCGTACCAGTCGCCGCCGCCGCGCGGGCCGGTGCGGTGCCGGGCGGCGAGCTGGACGCCGGCCGTCCGGGGCAGGCGGGCGGGCAGCAGTTCCTCGGAGATCGTCCGCACGCACGCGCGCGTGCGCTCCACTTCGACCAGCCGGGCCAGGTGCTCGGTCGCGAACCGCGCGTACAGACCGACGAGGTGGCGCTGGCGTTCGACCGGCTCCGCGGGTTCGTCGTACAGCCAGACGGCCGCGCCGAGGCGGCCCGCGGACTCGGTGGACAGGGGGAGCGAGTAGCTCGCCCCGTAGCCGAGGCGGGCGGCCACCTCGCGGTGGCGGGGGTCGAGACCGTCCTCGGCGAGGAGGTCCGGGTGTGTGATTTCGCTCTCCCCGCCGGGCAGCCCGGCGGCCGTGTCGAGGAGCCGGCCGTACGGCATCGCGCCGCGCGGGATCGTCTCGATGTGCCCGAGGTCCGCGCGGGCAAGCCCCAGGCCAATGGTGGTGTCGGGGCCCAGGCCGTCACCGGGTTCCAGGACGACGAGACCACGCCGGGCGCCCACGAGAGCGGCTCCGGCGCGCAACAGCTCCTGGAGCGCGTCGGAGAGTGATGCCGTGCGTGCCAGCCGTTCGGTGAGCTCGTGCAGCGTTGTGAGGTCGGACACCCAGCCGGCGAGGCGGTCCTGAAGGAGGATGCCGGGGCCGTTCGGGCAGGTCAGCGCGGGTGTGGCTGCTGGGGCGTCCGGGGATACGGGCGCGGGCGCGACAGTGTGTGCGGGCGAGGGAACCGTGGCATCGATTCCAGCCACTTTCGGGAGGTGAGGGGCGTTCATGGCGTCCGGCCTTCCGACCGGCTCTTATTGCTCAATAGCATCGCAAACCCCCATGTGATTCTGCGCCGCTAGCAGTGTCTCCACATGTACACGCACTCGTGAGGGGATGTCCAGCATTGTCCTGCCGGGATTCCTGGTGTCCGTGGGTTTGCCGGGGTCCCCTTGCGGAAATGCGAAGTTGGCTTAAAACTGACTCGGGTAGCGGGTTATTGCGGTCGACTGGCCTGGTTCGACGGAGCGTCACAGCGGTCTTGGCGGGTACGTTCTCGGTGAAGGCGTGAAGGCCAGGGGTGGTTGTGGAACCTCCCGGAACCTGGCGACGGACCCGGGCGTCTTAACCATCGACGACCGTGCCCCATCCTCCCTTGGTGGAGGCGGAGAGAACACGCGGGACGGCAAAACGCCAGACTCCGCCACCCCGCGCCATGCCCATGCTTTAGATGAACGCTGTATGGATGCGGACGTAACCACCGCTCGGCGCTCGGCGCGCAACAGGGGGGCTGCCCCTTGTCTCCCACAGGTTGGGATGCGCCAGAAGGTACGCACAGTGAAGTGATCTGCACATGACGTGATGTGGCCCACGGTGTTGCCAGGCGTGCAACGGAAAGGAACGAGCGCTCATGCGCGAGATCCTCGGAAGGCTCGGAAGGCGACGCAGGCTCCTGTCCCGGCGTGACGGCGGGAAGCCTGAGGTGCTCGGCGCGGCTCTGACGTTCGCGACCGGATGGCAGTGGCCAGTACTCCCGGGCGTGGCACCGGATCCACAGGGGCGCGCCCGTTGCGGCTGCCCGGATCCGGAGTGCACGGTCCCCGGCGCTCACCCGTTCGAACCCGGTCTGCTCGCGGCCACCACCGACGAGCGCATGGTCCGCTGGTGGTGGACGAACCGGCCGACGGCGCCCATCATCCTCGCCACCGGCGGCGCGGCCCCGTGCGCGGTGAGCCTGCCGGCCCTGGCCGCGGCCCGTGCCCTCGAGGCACTGGACCGCAAGGGCATGCGCCTGGGTCCGGTCGTCGCGGCGCCCACCCGCTGGTCGCTGCTTGTGAAGCCGTACACGATGGAACAGCTGGGCGAACTGCTGTACGCGCAGGACTTCGTGCCCGGATCCCTCCGCTTCCACAGCGAGGGCGGCTACATCGCGCTGCCCCCGTCCGAGACCGGCCAGGGCCAGATCCGCTGGGAGCGCGCACCGCTGCCCGGCTCGGCCTCGCCCTGGGTGCCCGATGTAGAGGCCGTGGTGGACGCGGTGGTCGAGGCGCTCACTCGTACGGGTGTGAGCGCGCCCGAGTTGTAGGGGTGTCGGGCGCGCGGGCAACCGGGCGCCCGTCCCCTGTCGTTATCTTCACCTCCATGAACCTCCGTCTGCTCGCGCTCTCGGGCGTCGTGGCGCTCACGGTCGCCCTGCCGCTGGCCGTGGCGTCCGCGGGGCCCGTGGGTGACGCGGACCGCGCCGCCCTCCTTTCCCTGACGCCGCAGGAAGGCTCCCAGGGGGGCCCTCAGGAGGGCACTGTGGAGGGCCCTGTGGACGGCAAGGCGCGGGAGGCCGCCGATCCCACCGGTTCCCCACTGCTGCTGGGCCTGGGGCTCGCCACGGCCGCCCGCTGCGGTCCCGAACTCACCTCCCCCGACGGCATCGAGGCGCAGACCTGTGTGCTGTCGCAGGGGGAGGAGACCTGGGCGCGTGCCTACTACCGCAACGCGACCGGCCGTGCGCTCACGTCCGTACTGAGCCTCATGGGGCCCGACGCCCGCACCGTTCAGCTGCGGTGCGCGGTGAGCGCGGAGGACGAGCCGGGGGTGTGCGAGACGCCCAGGGAGCGCACGGCGGGCGAGCCGGAGGCGTACACGGCGGTCGCGGAGTTCGCGGCGGCGGGGAATCCGGCCGGGAATTCGGTGGGGGACGCGCCGGAGGCGACGGACGCTGGAGAGAATCCGCTGCTGCTGCGATCGGGGAGCAACTCCGGGGCGCCTGAAGGGAGTTGACGCACGGCACGGTTCCGTACAGAACGCCGTGCGGATCTCCGGGCACAGAAAGACCCGGTTGCTGGCGACGGGGGATGCACCAGCAACCGGGCTACTGCAACGCTAACAAGAGATCGGCAGTTCGCAAATTCGAACTTGGCTATTCGGACACCGATTCCGCTGTTCTCACGGGGAGTTGTGACTGGAGTCACCCCGGTCGGAGCGGGCCGATCCGACTGTGCGTCAGCTGAGAGTCACCTGTCGGTTGGTCAGGCCGCCGCGGGCGCGGCGCTCTTCCGGGGTGAGCGGGGCGTCGGAGGCCAGGGCGGTGGCGAGACGGTCGGCGAACTCGGTGGCCGGCTTCTCGATGTCCTCCGCGGTGACGCCGGTCGGCAGGTCCCAGACAGGCACGGTGAGGCCGTGCGCCCGGAAGGAACCCACCAGGCGGGTCCCCTCGCCCAGGCTGGACTGCCCGGCCGCGTGCAGTCGTGCGAGGGCGTCGAGCAACTGCTCCTCGCCGTGCGGCATCACCCAGCGCAGATGGTTCTTGTCCGGGGTCTCGCACCAGTACGCGGCGTCGACGCCCGTCAGCTTCACGGTCGGGATGGCGGCGTCGTTCGCCCGCTCCAGGGAAGCGGTGACGTCCGCCGTGGCGTTCTCCGCGTCCGGAACCCAGAACTCGAACCCTGTGTGCACAACTGGCTCGAACACGCCTTCGGGGTCGAGCAGGTCCTGCAGTCGCGGGCCCTCGGCCGGGGCGCGGCGGCCCTGGACGGGCGTACCGGGCTCCGCGGCGAGCGCGCGGCTGAGGGTGTCGGCGAGGTCGCGGCTGATGTCGCCGGACGCCGTGTCGTTCTGCAGACCGAGCAGGACCGAGCCGTCGTCGCGGCGCAGGGCGGGCCAGGCCATTGGCAGGACCGTCGCAAGTGTGACCGAGGGAACCCCCTCGGGAAGGCCGGCCTTCAGGGTCAGCTCCACGGTGGCGGCGGGGACCAGCTCGCGCAGGGCCACCCAGTCGCCCTCGCCGGGCAGGCCCTCGAAGGGCCGGTGCACCAGTTCGGTCACCGCGTGCGCGGCGGCCCGGCCGTGGCAGGCCTTGTAGCGCCGGCCACTGTTGCAGGGACAGGGCTCGCGGGCGCCGACAACCGGAAAGTCTCCGTCAGCGCCTCCGGCGCGGGCCCGGTCGGACAGCTGAGGCCGCGAGGCCTTGGTCTGGGGTCGCTTCTTGGCCATCGTGGGTGTCTCCCGGTTACGGCTCGTCTCGTACTGGCGCGAGCCTAGCCGCTCGTACGACGGCCGACGGGACCCTGTGGACAACGGACCGTACACCGGCGGCCGGACCTGTGGACATGTTCGGCCGCCGGTGTGCCGTCAGTCCATGTCGTCGAACGCGTCCGCGAAGTCCAGCTCGGGTATCGCGGACATCGAGCGCGCCGTGATGCGGGTGGCGAAGTCGGTACGCCGGTGGCCCGCGTCAGGGTCGTGGACGTCGTTGTTGACGACGACCCACACCGTGACCTCGCCGCGGGTGTCGTCGCGGACACCCCAGTCGTTGGCCAGCGCCGTGATGATGTTCAGTCCGCGACCACCGTGCGCCGTCACCGAAGGAGTCGCCGGAACCGGGCGGGTCGGACCGCCGCCGTCCGTCACCTCGACGGTGAGTCTGCCGCCGGTGTCCACGCGCCACGCGGCCCGGACGTCGCCGTCACCGGCCAGGGCCTCGCCCAGTGGCCGACCGTGTTTGCACGCATTGCTGAGAAGTTCGGACAGGATCAACACCGCGTCGTCGATGACCGATTCCGACACACCGCCCGTGCGCAACTGATCGCGCATCCGGTGTCTTGCTCTGCCCACGCCCGCAGGGCCATGGGGAACGGCCATGCTCGACGACGTGGGCACCTCCTGTGCCACCACCAACGCCACCCCCGAGACCTCCTTTGCCCCACGCCACGGTGTGAATGCCCCCTTGGCCTGTACCGGAAACCGTCCCTTCCGCCTTGTATGACGCACTCACGGTGATCGAACACGGAGCGAACGCGCCGGTGCACTCCCTGTAGCCGAGTGGCCGGATTTCGACGGTATGGCCGAAGGTGGAGGTTTCCTCACCGGGAGCGCCAGGTCAAGAGTCCTGGCGCGAACCGGGGTCGGAGTCGGGTAAGAGACGGCTTGTGGCCGAGGGGTTTCGTCGTCGGGGTGAGCGCGGCTGGTCAGCGGCCCAGTTGCCGTAGGACCGCGCCCGGGCGGTTGGTGATGATGGCGTCGATGCCGAGGTCGACGCAGAGGTCGACGTCCTCGGGCTCGTTCACGGTCCAGACGTGCACCTGGTGGCCGGCGCGTTTCAGCCGCTCGATGTACGCCGGGTGACTGCGCACGATCCGGATCGAGGGGCCCGCGATCCGCACCCCCAGGGGCAGCCGGCCGTCGCGCAGCCGGGGCGAGAGGAACTGGTTCAGGTAGACCGTCGGCAGCGTCGGCGAGGCGGCGCGGACCCGGTGCAGCGAGCGCGCCGAGAAACTCATGACCCGTACCTGTGAATCGGCCGGAGACTCCGGGACGTCCAGCCCGAACCGCTTGAGCAGGAACAGGAGCCGCTCCTCGACCTGGCCCGCCCAGCGTGTGGGGTGCTTGGTCTCGATGGCCAGCTCCACCCGCCGCCCGGCGTCCGCGACGAGTTCGAGCAGCCGCTCCAGGGTGAGTACGGAGGTGTCCTCGCGGTCCTCCGGGCGGTGCTCCCAGTCGGGTGCCTCGTCGCCGTTCTTCCAGGAGCCGAAGTCCAGAGCGGCGAGGTCGGCGAGTTCCAGGGCGGAGACCGCGCCGCGGCCGTTGGACGTACGGTTGACGCGACGGTCGTGGACACAGACGAGATGGCCGTCCGCGGTCAGCCGTACGTCGCACTCCAGGGCGTCGGCGCCGGCCTCGATCGCCTTCTTGTACGCGGCCAGTGTGTGCTCGGGCGCCTCTTCGGAGGCTCCGCGGTGGGCGACGACCTGGATCGGGTGCTGTCGTGCGTGGGTCACCGCGTCATGGTGTCACCGTCGGAGGGCTGTCGTGGCGTGGCGGCCACCCCGCGCGCGTAACAGATATACATGTTTGTGTGACTTGTCAGATATAAAGGATGATCCCGGACGCACAGGCACCGCTTATGGTGCCCTGACGGCCTGTGGGAAAAGCTGGCGGCATACAAAAGGACACGCACAGCTGAAACGTACCGACCGCGTACCCGTGTAAATGGGTACCCACATATGTGATCGGACGTGACCAAGTGCGACCGACCAGGACAGCCGTGGATCGAGGAGACAGAGCTGTGAGCACCGAGAACGAGGGCACTGTGGTACCCCCGGCCCCGTCCGCACCTCCTGTGCCGGTGGAATCTCCTGCTGCCTCCCCGCAGGCCACCGCCACCGAGGCCCCGACGACTCCGCTCCCGCCGGTGCCTTCGAGCGCCCCGGGCACACCGGAGCCGGAACCGGCGTACGCGGACCAGGTACCGGCGTACGCGTCGGTGGGAGCGCCGGAGACAGGACAGGGCGCCGGACCGGGCCACGAGGCAGGCGCCTGGCCGCCGCCCCCGCCGCCGTCGTACATGGACGGCGGAGGCGGCGCGTCCTACGCGGACGGCGCAGGCGGCGGCACGGGCACGCCCTGGGGCGCCACGTACGACCAGCAGCCGCCGAAGCCGAAATCCGGGCGCGGCGGGCTGTTCGCCGCGGTGCTGGTGGCCGCGCTGGTCGCGGGCGGCCTGGGCGGCGGCCTCGGCTACACGCTGGCCAAGGACAACGACGATTCCACCACGTCCACGACGGTCTCCGCCGCACAGCAGAGCGGCGGCGACCTGAAGCGCGCCGCGGGCACGGTCGCGGGCGTGGCGGCCAAGGCGCTGCCGAGCACGGTCACCATCGAGGCCGAGAGCTCCAGCGGCGAGGGCGGCACCGGTACGGGCTTCGTCTTCGACACCCAGGGCCACATCGTCACCAACAACCACGTCGTCGCGGACGCGGTGGACGGCGGCAAGCTGACGGCCACCTTCCCCGACGGCAAGAAGTACGACGCCGAGATCGTCGGCCACGCACAGGGCTACGACGTGGCCGTCATCAAGCTCAAGAACGCCCCGTCGGACCTCCAGCCGCTCGCCCTCGGCGACTCCGACAAGGTGGCCGTGGGCGACTCGACGATCGCGATCGGCGCGCCCTTCGGTCTCTCCAACACGGTGACCACGGGCATCATCAGCGCCAAGAACCGCCCGGTTGCCTCCAGCGACGGCAGCGCCAGCAGCAAGGCGTCGTACATGAGCGCCCTTCAGACGGACGCGTCGATCAACCCGGGCAACTCCGGCGGCCCGCTGCTCGACGCGGCGGGCAACGTCATCGGCATCAACTCGGCGATCCAGTCCTCCAGCAGCGGCGGCCTGAGCACCGGCCAGTCCGGCTCGATCGGCCTGGGCTTCGCCATCCCGATCAACCAGGCCAAGTACGTCGCCCAGCAGCTGATCAAGACCGGCAAGCCGGTCTACGCGAAGATCGGCGCCTCGGTCACCCTGACCGAGGGCACGGGCGGCGCGCAGATCAGCCAGAAGGGCACGGACGCCGCCGACCCCGTCGAGTCGGGCGGCCCGGCCGCCGCGGCCGGCCTCAAGCCCGGCGATGTCATCACCAAGCTCGACGACCACGTGATCGACAGCGGCCCGACCCTGATCGGCGAGATCTGGACCCACAAGCCCGGCGACAAGGTCCAGATCACCTACGAACGCGACGGCAAGTCAAAGACGGTCGAACTGACCCTGGGCTCCCGCGAGGGCGACAGCTGACCCACGCGCCCACGTGAGGACCCGTTACTCTTGTCCCGCGCCGAGCTGATCAGGCCCGGCGCGGGGAAGCGTGCCCGAGCGGCCTAAGGGAACGGTCTTGAAAACCGTCGTGGCAGCGATGTCACCGTGAGTTCGAATCTCACCGCTTCCGCCAGGTCGGAGAGTGTGCAGGTCAGATGGGGTGTCCCTCGGTGAGGGGCACCCCATCTGCGTGGGGCTGTCTCACCTTGAGGCGGCTGTGTCGCGTTGTTGATCAGGGTGTGTGGACCAGGTGTGGACCAAGAGCCCATCCTCGAAACGGGGAGAGGACATGGGAAGCAAGGGTTGCACAGGACTCTCGGCGATCATCAAAAGGGTGGTTCATCGGCCGATACTAAAACTCGCTGTGCCAGCTCGTTGTGGCCGGCGCGCGCCAACTGCTCCGCGATATCTTGATGCTCACCATGCGGAATACCCCAAAGCACTTCCTTAAGTAGGTCGTCCTTTGAGCGGATATCCTTAATCTCGGCGGCAATGTTTTTGATTCGATACCAACCCTTGGTTGCTGCGCCCTTCAAGATTTTGGTTCGATCGTTCGCATCTCCGGATTCCGTGAAGTGATGTACGACTTCTAGAACGCGACCTACTTGGCGTTCGGAGCCAACGAAATGCAGTAGTTTGTCGGAATCTCTGGAAAGTGTGGCGGATCGGAGATGTCTCACAATGCGTGAGATATTTGATGCGGGCTGCACTTTTGCGATGGATTGTAGATATTGATCAGTGTATTCGCCGATATTCGCCCGCCTTAGGCCCGCGATAATTGCGGGTGTGGATCTAGTGCCGTGTATGCGCGCGGTTTGAGCGATGAAGACGCTTACGGTCTTGTCATGTTCGCTGGTCGCCCAGGGGTCTTGTGGCGCCGCCCAAGGGTCATCCTTGAGCGGCGGAAAGGCCTTGCGGAGGGCCTCGGTAATCCTGACTACCTCCCGCGGCCCCTCTTTGGCGGCTCTCCTGAGAAAATCTGTGCAGGACATTTCTGCTTGAAGTAGAGGGCTGATCACTCTTGGGAGCCAGGAGGATACGGGAGCATCACTGGAACTACTGATGATTTCGATCAGATCGTACATGTGCGCCTGGCGTAGTGGTTCTACGTTCCAGGGATCGGAAATAACTTCCCGCTCTGTGATTGCTGTGGCGCTGGGGTTTGATTTTTCCCCTCCCTTTAGTGATGCCGTATAAGCATCCCGCCATGATCCTTTGTCGATTGCTTGAGCGGGTATGGGTGATTCGATCAAGCGGGCATGCTCTGCCAAAGCTTCGACAAGACTCAATATTTGAGTCAATGTGGCGGGCGACTTCCCGGATAGTTTTTCCTGAATGGTAGATCTTGCCATTGATTGATCTCTACCTTGCCGGGCAATCAGACGCTCGATCGTTCGATAGGAAGGCTTGCCGGCGCGGTGATGTAGATCTTGCAATCGAGACGTCAAATCCACGGCCTAATTCCTGTCTATCCGCCAACGTCTGAGACTGTCCGGAAGCGTCCGGTGCTGTCCGGCCAATGCCTCGGAAGCCTAGGTCCAAGGGGGCTCGAGTGTCCGGGCTTTACCGGAAACGGCCACAAATGCAAGTGGTATCGACCCGGACAGGTTTCCTTGAAGGAGCAAGCAGGCCGCCCTGCCGCGCGGCGCACGACGAGGCGGTCACAGCTGATTGTGTAGTGATCGTTGTGACTCGGAGGACTTAGATGAAGCCCGACACACCCCCTGCCGGTGGGCGTAACGACACTCCGCACCTGTGCGGAAACCGATGGGTGGTCTTGATGACAGCAGCAGCGGGATTGATCGGTTCTGTGGCCGCTCTCATCTCTGCTGTACGTGGTTAGCGAACGACAACGAAGGGGGCGTCCGCATGGGACGCCCCCTTGTACTGAGTGCCAGAGTTACGGCCCTTCAACCCTCTCCGCAGATTCAAGCGCCCGCTCGATTTGTTCGTTCGAGCGCTGCTGGTTTCGGTGAATGGCCTTGGCGTAGAAGCGGAACAGGACCGCGATGCTGTGGCCCGCCCGGCGTGCCACCTCGGCCGGGGAGACTCCGGACTCAAGCCAGAGCGAGACGCCCGCGTGGCGCAGGGAGTACGGCACGCCAGCCAGTGGAGAGGCCGCCTCGGACTCCGTCAGCGCTGTGAGCCGGGCCGCCTTCCACGCTTCGCCGTACTCCTTGGAGAGGAGATGGCCACCCTGGGCGGCGCGGAAGAGCCGGCCGTCCTCGGCGGTGCCGAACTCCTTGATGTGCTCGCGGACCAGGCGCACGAGAACCGGCGGAATCGGAACTGGCCGAGTCGCCTTGCGGGCCCGCTTCTTCAGGCCGCGCGTATCGAACGACTCCCCCGTGTCCGTCCAGCCGGAGCCGACTCGGGCCATGCTTGTGGAGAGCAGGACTTCGCCCCAACCGTCCTCGGGAAGGCTGAAGTCGTCCGCACGGAGACCGGCCGCTTCACCAGGGCGGTTGGCCGCGTAGTAGAGGCAGCCGAAGAACGCCATCAGGTGTCGTCCGCGTTCGCCCTGCTCGCCAACAGCGTCGATCAGTGCCTTCGCCAGCTTGGGGCCGGGGACGAACCGGAAGTCGATCTCGTCGTCAGTCTGGGGCGGGGTCCAGTCGACCTTGTCGAGGGGCAGGGTCGTCAGCAACTCCCGCTCTACCGCGTACCGGAGACAGTTGCTGAGGACCGTCCGCTTGCGGTTCACCGTGTTCTCGGCAGCGGCCGTGCCGTCCTGCTTCAGCTTCAGCGCGTCGAGTGCCGTACGGACCACCGAGGGCGTGTTGAGGTCGGTGATGTCCACGGACTTCCGGCCGATCCAGTCCAGCGCGGCCACGATGTCGGCGGGCGGCTCTTCGACGTCGAGGCGCGGCCTCAGTGTTCCGTCATCGCCGAGGACGAACCGATAGACCCACGAGTAGAGCGCGATCCGGAGCACCTTCGGAGCCGGAGCCCCGCGTTGGTCCTTGACCAGCTTCGGCGTGATGGTGGCGAGCGTGTCAGCGATGCTCGCGCGGTGCTTGGCCGAGGCGCTCGGCCACTTCATCTCGGCGTACGTGCGGGTATGGGCGTACCAGGTGGCGGAGTTGAGCGCCTGGACCTCCGAGGCAGGCAGGCCGGTTTCAGTGTCGAACTGCTCGCGGTTGCGCAGGGCGGTCAGCAGTTCTGCACGGCGCCCGTCGGCCTGGGCCTTGATCTTGTAGCTCTTGGAGAAGGGGCGGGGACCGACGCGCCAGCGGAGTTGGTGGGCCGCCGCACGGTTGGGCCGCTTCCGGATGCCCCAGATCTGAACGTCGTAGGTCAGCACGCTTCCTGCACCTCGCAGCCGTCGAACCAGGCGTCGAGGTCGGCCCGGCGGATACGTATCTGACCGTTGGGGAGTTTCAGGTGCCTTGGTGCCTGGCCGCGTGCACGCATTCGGTAGAAGGCGGCGCGGGAGACCCTGATCTCAGCGAGTGCTTCGACCAGCGTCAGCGTTCGCTTGTCGGCGGTGGTCGGAGTGGTCACAGCCAGGGTGCTCCTTCGGACTTGAGGTGTTCGGTATAGGCCCGGTCGTGGCGGACCTGGGCGGCGAGGAGTTCCTCGCCGGGGCGGTAGCCGCTGCTGAGGTAGGTCCACGAGGAGGCGGTGACGAGAGTGGTGTTCTCGTCGTCGATCGGAAGGCCGGCCCGGACGCGGGCGGCTGCGGCCTGAGCGGTGCGCCAGGCGCGGCGTACGTCGCGGAGTGCGCCGAGGGTGGTCGAGTAGGCGCGGGATTTGCTGGAGAAGTGGCCGCGGAAGCCGAGCATGTGGGCCCACTTCCAGAGCTTGAGGTGGGCGAATTCGGGGAGGTGGCCGAGTGCCCAGGCGGTGCGGATCATCTGCCGGGCGTGTTGCTGGACGGCGAGGTTGGTGAGGGGTTCGGCTTGGCCGGTGCCGTCGCAGTCCTCGCACAGGTCGCGGAAGCCGTCGGGGCCGCGTACGTAGCCGCGTCCGGTGCAGGGGCGGCATACGAGGGTGCGGTCCACGGTGCCCGCGCCCTCGGCGTTCTTGGTGGCGTACTTGGCGACGTAACCGGCGACCTTGGCATCCGTGAGTTCGCCGTCTCCCAAGGCCGAGATCTGATCCACCTTGAAGCGGTCGCCCCACCGGATGACGCGTTCGCCGACCGCGTCCGAATCGACGATGAGCCGGGCACGTTCGACCGCCAGGCCGACGGCGACTCGGAGGGCGTCGAAGGTGGCCCAGGCCGGAGGCGCGGTGGTGTGGCCGTCGGGACCGTCGAAGCGGACGACCGCGTGGAAGTGGACCAAGCCCCGCTGTTGGTACTCGGCGACCTTGGCGAAGGAGATACGGAGGGCCGTGTTGAGTGCCTTCTGTGTCATGCCGAGGTGCTCGGCGAGGGCGCGGCGCAGGTAGGTTGTGAAGCGTGCCCACAGGGCCCCGGCGTGGGCGTTCCACAGCACGGCACCGCTGTAGTCGTAGCGTGCCGGGCGCAGTGGGGTGCCGAGTTCGGGAGCGTCCTGGGCGTGGCTGTCGCCGCATGAGCAGGGGCGGGGCTTGCCCGCGTCGGTTGTGGGGCGGTTGTGGACGGGGCCGAAGGAGGGGGCGGTGAGGGTGACGAAGGCGCGGGGGTGGTCGCGGACGGTTTCGGCGACGTTCTTGCCGCCGGACAGTCCGGCCTTGATCAGGTGGTAGGTGTCGGCGGCGTAGAGGCGGGAGCAGGCAGGGCAGCGGGAGGCACGGCGGTTGCCGCAGGTGGTGAGGAGACGACCGGTGGGTTCGTCCTCGGAGCGGTAGGAGCGGACCACTTGGTTGGTGGTCTGGTCGGTGGTGATCGTCCAGCCGTGCAGGTTGACCGGGCTGGTGCAGCCCCGCAGGTCGCGGACCTGTTCGGTGACTCGGTCGAAGTTGTCGGTGTTGGCCAGTTCGACCAGGTCCCGCAGACCGGGGCTGATGACGTGGCGCAGGTCGAGGGGGCGGCGCATGGGTGGCGGGGTGTCCCTTCTGGCACGAGGGTGGGCCCTGCGGGCAGCAGCGATTCAGTGCGCTCGGGCTGCTGCCCGCAGGCATGGCAAGGCGGGCCCAGGGGCGGGCGGTGGTGGGAAGTGGCGGAGCGGCCGGCGGAAGGGGGTGGTGCTAAAGAGCGGCGTGCAGCGCGGTGGCCATCGGCATGCCGATCCCGAGTCGCACCTTGAGCTGGGCCGCCGTGATCGGTTCGCCGTGCTCGGTGTGGTGGGACGTGGCGATGGAGCGTGCTTCGGTCAGCAGCGGCTCAGGCACCTTGACCGCAGGCGAGGCAGGAGTCGGGGCCACGTGAGGAGCGACCGAGGCCGGGGCGGGGGCCGGAATGGTGAGAGGCACCGCAGGGCGGAGTACGTCAGAAGCCGTCTCAGGATCCGACTCGATCTCGTTCGGCATGGAAGCCGGTAGGGCCGAGTGAGCGACGGTGTTGAAGGCGCGGAGGAGCTGCGGGCCGACGGCACCCCAGCCGAGGAGCAGCAGCGGGGCCACCGCGTCGACTGCGGCGCGGCCGTAGTGTCCGGCGACGATCGGTTCCGCGACGTTGAGGGCCAGGGTCAGCAGTCCGGAGAAGTGCATGAGTCGGTTGGCGGCCGTCATTTGTTCGGCGGGCAGTCCGCGCAGGGAGAGATACCGCAGGGCGACCAGAAGGCCGACCACGGAGAGGTCCACCATCGGGGCGATGAGCGGTGCGATCGGGCCGGGGACGCCGAGCCGCAGGGCGAGGGACCAGACGTTGCCGAAGGAGAAGACGAACGCCAGCGCGGCAATGACGATCATGACGGCGGTGATCGTGCGCTGGGTGATCCGGTCTTCTGTCATGAGTTTTCACCCCCTCTCCTGAGGTGTCGGGAACGTGCGAGGCGGTGGGCGACCTGCTCAGGCGTCGAGCTTCGTGAGATCCACGTCCGTCGTGCGAGGGCCGATAAAGGCTGCCAGCAGGGTCGATGGGTCGATGGTGAGGTTCGCCGTCTCTTCGGCGATGCGAGCCGCTTCCGCGTCGGGTACGTAGGGCGTACGAATGCGAGTGAAGCCGGGTTGCGACTGGTGGTTCATCGACGCGACGCCGACGTAGGTGGGGTCCTGGAGGTTGATGGGGTTGGCGTCCGGCCATTCCCGGATCTCGTCACCGAGAGCGGCCACGGCGGCTTCGGCGGTCTTCTGGGCGAAGCTCAGGCCCACGGGGCACACGTCGCGGATGAAGGTGGGTATCGCGTCGCCCGTGGACTTCTGAGTGGTGAGGATGACGAGCAGTCCTACGGACCGGCCCTTCTTCACCAGGTCTTCCACGAGCCGGGCGTTCTCGGCGGCGAGTGCGGCCAGCTTCTTCGTCTCCTGGTCGCTTCCCTTGTGGTCGCGGAAGTAGGTGTGCGCTTCGTCGACGATCAGCACGACCAGGGGCCAGCTCTCGGAAGGGCCGATGTCCCACATGGACTTCACCCCGAGTACCCGGCGCACCGATGCCGACCGGGCGCGGCGCAGCTCCACGAGTTGCCGGAACAGCTTGTTGGCCTCTTCCAGGTCATCGCCCACGAAGGCGAACATGCGCTGGACCCAGTCCGCGTAGTCACCTTCGTACGCAGCTGACACTTTGCCGTCCGCGCAGGCGAACTGCACTGCGGGCGAGGGTGCCCAGTCGGAGAGGAGCCGGTTGATCAGGCTGGTCTTGCCGAAGCCGGGAAGGCCGGCCACGGTGACACCGGGGACCTGCGTGAGGTTCACGGACACGGGTTGCGCGTACTCGTCCAGGCCCAGATCCCACTGGGCTGTCTCCTCCGGAGGATCACCCGTCGGGTGGTGCTCGGTGGGGAACTTCAGTGGGTCCAGTCGCACACCCCGGATGAGGACCTGCCCAGGCTTGTCCTGGGTGACCGCCACTCGTGTGCAGCGCCAGGCGTCCGCGAGGTGCGGGGCCGCCTTCTGGAATTGCTGGAGACCGACGCCAGGCAGGCACTGTGCCCGCGCGATCACTCCGTACGCGTCGTGCTTCACCTTCAGAGTGGGGATGAGGACACGCGGCTTGATGGGCTTGCCGTTCGTGTTCGCCAGTGACGCCAGGGCGGTTGGGGTCTTGTCCGTGGCCGACAGCTTGAGCATCGGTGCGAGCCGCTTCCAGCCCCACCGCACGCGTATGGCCTGCCGTATGGACTGCCGGGTCATGGCGTCGGCGCGAACGTAGCGGACTACCCACCAGACCGCCCATCCGGCGAACACGGCGAGCACCAGGGCGACGACGAGCGGGACTTGACCGAAGATCCCTTGCGCAGGGGCGTTCGGATCCTTCATCTGTGACTCTCCAGCGGGTTGTAGAGGAAGGCCGCGAGGGCCGATTCGAGGGCCGCCCGGTCCGCCGACGTGTCGAGGCGGGGGTAGCCGTAGGCGACGAGCAGGGCCGCCACCGAGGTCACGAGTGATTCGGTGAACTGGGCACCCGGCCCGGCGTGAGGCAGCGGGTAGCTGCGCTCAGCGCCGAACCGGAAAGCGCTGCCGCTCACGCAGCCTCAGCGGCCGGGGCCACCAGGTCCAGTCGGCCCGCGCGGTAGGCGATGCCGTCCGAGAGCGAGCCGTTGAAGATGCGCGCCCACGGAGTGGCGAACAGCTCCACCGGCATGACCGGGACACCCGGCCGGAGCCCGTTGGGCAGACCGGTTTCCGGAACGGTGATCTTCAGAGCCTCGGCGCGGTCCTCCTCCATGAAGAAGAGGGTGATCGTGTAGAGCTTCGCGCCGGTCTCACGGTCGGTGGCGAACTGCGTCTTCTCCTGGTCCGCGTACTTCGGCACCGGCAGGGTGCCGACCATGAACGAAGAGGTGGGGAGCAGGCCAACACGGATGCGTGCCATGGGAGTTGATTCCTCTCGACTGCGCTCCACCAGGGCGGTGGGGCGTGCTCTCCATTGAACATAGCAGACCTAGCAGTGTCAAGTGAATCGGGTGAGCTAGGTGTCAGCTGACATAGGCCACCTATGTCAGTGGGGTGTGCTAGGGGTGCTAAAAATCGCTACTCTTGGGCAATGAGCCCCGCGCCAGAGAGCAAGCAGGACCGCCGGCCGCCGTATCAGCACGCTGCCGACGAGATTCGGCGCGACATTTTGCAGGGGCGGATCAAGCCGGGCGAGCAGATGCCGTCCATCCGCGAGCTACAGGAACGCTTCGGCGTGGCCAACATGACCGCGAGGTCCGCGCTCAACGTGCTGCGGGACGAAGGCCTGATCTACACGATCCATGGTCGGGGCAGCTTCGTTGCGGACCACAACGCCGGCGGGGAGCCCTCGGCGAACTACACCGCTCCGGTTTGGTACTTGGCGAACAGGGACGAGAAGCCAGGCCAGGCCGAGCCGGGCGAGGGTGGCCCCGACGACACCGAAGCTGCCGCAGACGCCGGGACCACCCTTACCGAAGTACTCACCGCACTACGTGACGAGATCCGTGCCCTCAGCGCTGATCATCAGGAACTGCGGCGCGAGGTCGAGGAACTGAAGGCAGCTCAGCAGCCGAAGCCGTAGTCCTGAGCTGGGCCACTTCCTCTCGCAACTCCCTGGTCTCCCTACTGAGGCGAACGACCATGGCCCGCATCTCCTCGATCAGCGCGACTACTTGATCCGTGTCCCCGACCTGAATGCTGGTCGACCCCATTTCGTTGTCCGGTATGTGCTCGGTCATCGCTCCCCGCTCGCCGACGTGCCGTCGTTCCGTGCCGCACTTGCTCGAACCGCCGAGGGCTTGCCCACGGCATCCGTGCCTCTCCCAGGTTGATCGACTGCTGCCCAGCGTGCTGTTCAGAGTTTCTTTACTGGATCAAGGCGGCCCGCCTACGGCGTGCCGCGCGCGCTGGCGGCCACGGGCCGCCGCCGCTCCCTGTCTCCGCCACCGCTGCGGCGGCCCCCGGCCACTCAGCGCGCAGCAACGCCAAGGCAGACAGCCAGGCCAGGTAGCAACTCGCCCAGCCCGAGCACCAGGACCACGACCAGGACCAGGCCGAGCCCGAGCGCGCACGACCTCGCCGTCCGGGTGACCGTCGTTTCGAAACCGGGAAGCGTGGCTGATGCCGGTACGGGGTTGCTGGAGACATACGTGACGGGTGCTTGTTCGGCGCACTCGCCGTCTTGGCTCACTTTCGGTGGTGCAGGTCAGAACTGCGCTTCCAATGACCGCGTTCAACCGCCGTCCTCTCTAACTCAACAACAGCTGACGGGGGTTGTCGCCGCACCCGAATCCGAGCACGCCGACCGCCCCGGTACCATCGGCACCGGGGTCCTGATCAGGGCTTCCACGACCGGACCACCCGGAATGCTGTCCAGGCTGAGGGGTGGTCCGGTCTTTTGTTGTTGGCGTCCGCGCGCTCTGCTGACGCGAGGCGGACCGGGTTTTCGGGATCAGGTCAGGGCTTTGACCACCTCGGAGATGGTGGGGCGATCCCCTGGTGCATGACTGAGCATCGCGTCGACCAATTCGCCCAGCTCACCGGGCACTTTCACGGGCCGACGTCGGCCGTTGGCCACTGCCTCTCGCTGCACGGGGCGCGGAGCGTCGTCCGGGTAATCGACCGCCCGCCAGCCCGTGGCGGAGATGAGCAGCGAGGCCCCGAGCGCGTAGACGTCGGCTGCCGGTGTCGGCTCCGCTTCCCCGGTGTCGAGCACACTGCGCGCGATCTCCGGTGCTTCGTAGTGGACGAGGCAGCCGCGGAACGGGAAGTCGTGCCCCTCGGGTACATGGCCGCCACGGGCAAGGGCGAGGTCGATGAGGTGTGTTCGTTCCGGCCCGATGATGAAGTGGGCGGGCTGCACGTCGCCATGTGCCCAGCCTTTGGCGTGGAGTTCGGCCAGTGCGGTGACGCATTCCAGCGCCTCGCTGGTGTCCGGCGCGATGGACGAGTCCTTCCTACGGCAGCGCTCCCACAGCCGGTACAGGTCCGGCCCTTCGTGCCACGGCTGGTAGTTCCACGTGCCGTGCTCCCATTCGCCGTACGCGATGCCCTCGATGCCGAGGCGAAGCAGAACGGCACCCTCACGCGCGGGCGCGAGCGCGGTCCAAGGTTGGGCAGGCCAGTCGGCCGTAGCCTCGATCGGATAGCCGATCTTCACGGCGTAGTGGCCCCGGTGGCTCTCCACCTCCCACACCGTGGAGCCCCGACGGTTGATGACCATGCGCTGAGTCGTGGGCATGAGTGCGTCGAGCACCACGATCGGCAGTTCAGGGGTTGAGCCGGGCAACGTCTCTTCTCCTTCCAGGCGAGCGCGGCCGACCACGAGCTGAGGCCGGCCGCGTCGCTGTTGTCGTGTGCTACGCCTGACCGTACGGTCGGCCGCAGTCCGAGTCGCACTGCGCGAGATTCACGCCGTTCACGGTCCACAGGTCGTCAAAGACCATGAACCCGGCCGCCTTCATGGCGCGTGCCGAGGCGGCGACCATCTCCGCGTCGCGGGCACCTCCACCCAGCTTCGGGTTGTGGTGCAGGAAGCGGCCCGCGTACTGCTCACACAGCGCTGCGTACTCCTTCGTGTGCAGGATGAGCGCATGGAGACCGAGGTCCACGTCATCGGACGGGACCATGGGAACGGTGGCGGTGGCCGCCGCGACCAGGAACGCAACCGCCTGATCCGCGATCCGCTCCGCGCGCTCGGCAGACTGCCCATTGTGGATGACCACGAAGTGGGCGAGGCTCTCGAACAATTCCTCACCAGCCACCGCGCGACCGGTCCGCTGATCGTTCGCCGTTGCCGTCATGTGCAATCTCCCGGTGTGAAGTGGTGCGTGGCACGGACATGCCGCCCTGATCGCCGAGCTGGGCTCTAGCAGACGATCAGGGGGCAGGTTTGGAAGGGCCAGCCCCGGACGGGGACGGGGGAGCCGGGAACTGGCACCCGTCCGGGGCGGCCGGTCTACTGGCGGATACCGAGGGTCGCGCCGATCACCAGGCCGCACGAACCGCTGATGCAGATGATGAAAAGGACTCCCGCGTACCGTCCGATGGCTCGCATCACAACCCACCCAGACTGTTGCCGTTCTTGATGGTCAGACGTGCGCTCAGTTCCTCTCGCGCACTGAGCGCCACCACGTCGTCCGGAATGGCATCCCACTCCAGGCCGCCACGGATCGGCCGCATCTGCACACGGCCCCCGCACGCGCCCATGACGACGCCGATTCGGTCCCTGTTGCTGTCCTTGGCCAGTTCACCGATGTCTGGTCTGGTCTGCTGATTGCTCGCCATGCACACGAGCATCGCGAACCGGGTACCCCCGCCAAAAGGTCAGGCTGATTACCCAACTTGGGTAACATCGCGGGAAGTAGAGAATCAGCGACGTTGCGTAGCCCTCGCAGTGTGGGAGCTTGCCCGATGCCCGACGCCGACCGGCCGCAGGAACTGCCTGCCAGGCTGCTCACCGATCCCGAGATGATCAACGCGTGCCGGGTACGGGACTTCGGCAGAGTCTTCCGGCTGCTCAAGACCAGGGCGGGCATCTATCCGTCGATGATCGCCCGGCGATGCGCGCTGACACCCAGCCGAGTCGGTGAAGTGATCGCTGGGCGACGTCAGTTGCTCCACATGGACGTCGTCGAGCGCATCGCGGACGGCTTGCGCATCCCAGGGCACATGCTTGGACTTGCCCGTCGCCCCTGGGAGACGCCCCAGGCTCTCGTGGTCACCGAGCGCGAGGCACCGCAAGAGCCGGAGCCAGCACAGCCGACCCCCGCGTCTCTGCCAGGGCCGGACGTAGACAGCATCTTGGCTCTGGCAACCCGAACGAGCCTCAGCACAGCCACACTTGACGCGTTCCGATCCTCCATCGAGGACTACTGGCGACGGGACGACCAGCATGGCGGCGAGGCTCTGAGGCCGGCCATCGTCGGTCAGCTGCGGCATGTGGTGGGCCTGCTGAAGGAGAGTCGACCACCGTCGATCCAGAACGGCCTGTACGGAATCGCGGCCGAGTTGGCGCGCCTCACCGGCTGGACCTACTTCGACGCCCGCCAGTACAACCAGGCCCGCGCATACTTCACCGAGGCCCTGCAACTGGCCAAGGAAATCGACGACCGTCAGTTCATGGCCAACGTCCTGGCCTGCATGAGCTTGCAGGCCACGTACCAGGACAAGCCGGGGGACTCTCTGGCACTCGTGACCGCCGCTCAGGACCAGGCTCGCCCAGCTCTCGGCACCACGCCGCGCGTCATGTCGATGTTGTCCATGCGCGAGGCCTTCGCCCACGCCACCCTCGGCAACCGAGACTCCACGCACCGGGCGATCGGAGAAGCGCACCGCCACTTCGAGCAGATCGAGGCGAACGACCCGGACCCGTCGTGGGTGACCTACTTCGACGAGCTGAAGCTCATAGTGGACACCGGCATTGCTCACGGTCGACTGGGGGAGGCGGCGACTGCCGAGCCCTTGATCGCGGATGCTCTGCGGCGGGAGAACAGCACCAACCACCGCGGGCGCGCGTTTCACGCCTTCTGGCTGGCCCGCACACAACTGGACCAAGGGAAACTCGCCCAGGCGTGCCACACCGCCACACAAGCGCTGGAGCCCGCCTCGGCAGTGTCCTCCGAGCGAGTGTCGGGCCATCTCCGGGAGTTCTACGAGCAGTTGGCCCCGCACAGGCGGGAGCCCGTAGCCCTGGCCTTCGAGGCACGGCTACGGGAACTCCTCCCACCGGTCAGCGGATCGCTTCGTCCATGAGCACGTAGAGGAGGCCGACGAGGGATCCGCTGCTCACGATCTCGCGGCGGTCGATCATTCCGCGCACCTCGCTGAGGGGGATCCACTCGATGCGGTCCGACTCGTTCTTCTCCGTGGGCGGCCCGTCGTAGGTCGCGCCGTCCGCGCGGAAGACGTGGTGCTGCGAGTCGGTGATCCCGTTGGCCGGCTCGGCGTAGATCAGGGGCTTGATGGGGCCGGGGCGCCAGCCTGTCTCTTCCAGGACTTCACGGGCCGCCGCTTCCTCGGGTGTCTCGTTCTCCTCGACCAGGCCCATGGGCAACTCCCAGGCCCACGAGTCCGTGATGAAGCGGTGCCGCCACATCATCAGCACCTCCTGGCGGTCGTTGACCACAGCGGCCACGGCCAGGTGCCGGAGCCGAACGACGTGGTACTCCCACCTGCGCCCGTCAGGCTGCTGGACGTCGACCAGACACAGGTTCACCCACTTGTTCGTGTAGATCTGTCGCTCACCGTGGGTCTTCCACTCCATGCCTTCGGCCCCTCTCGATCGGTCTCCAGGATCTCAGACCGAGGTGGAGGGGGGCGCCCGTTCGGCTCTTTTCGCGTCACTTTGACGAGATGTTCCTCACGCGCCCCGCAGCTGAGTGAGCGGTCAATCGGTAGGAGGAGGAGAGGGTGACAGGTGACTATCAACCGGCCGAGCGGTCGTCGTCGTTCACTGCTGAGCGGCGTCGGACGGCTCAACCAACACCGTCATTAGTGTCGGCTGACCGCGTTGCGCAGTGTCTCGAACCAACTCATGAGAAGCCACCGCAGCCGCCACCGCCAGCCTCGGCGCCCGCCTTGTGGTTCCGGACTTGTCGGCAAACGTGGAAATCGGGGAGGGGCAGAGACGCGCGGGCCTTGGCGTCGTGGGCCGCCACTACCGTGCACATGGCAGTAGCCGTTCCATCCGGCCTGGTTTCCACACGCCCGCCCTTGCCGTGTCACACCAGCACAACGCCCCATGAACTGAGTCTGACAGGGCCTGTGCGGGCAGGGGGCCGACTGGGGCAACTACTACACGGGAGTTCTAGGCTTCAGGTACGGAGCCATCAGCTTGAGGAGCTCAGAGTATCCAGGGCTTCTTCCAGTCCTGACCTGCGACGGCGCTGCGTTGGAACATGGTCGGCGGTCAATGGGTTCCCCGGTGTTCCCCCTGTACCCCCACCGGCCACAGCCACGCTACTGGGGTCGTCGGCTGGATCAATTTGCGTCTGTTCGGGCTGTGGCCAGCTCGGGGGCTGACCTCGACGAACGTCGGAGCGAAGTACCGTCTGTCTCGTATGCTCACAGCATGGCTAGCCGCTGTTCCTGGCTTGAGTGGGCACGTACGTGATGCGCTGCACTAGAGCCCGGCGGCTTTAAGGCTGTAGCCTGTACTTGATCCGCGGGGCGCAAGCCCACCGGAGGGGTTGGCTCGGAGGCATCCGAATCAACCCAGCTTCGCTCGGCGCTGGCAGTGATTAGGTGGCGCGATTACTTTGGTCGAGCCCCGAAGTTCACTTCGGTTGCGGTCTACCAGTACCACTGCTTACGAGCCGTGCTAAGTGAGAGCGCTCGACAACTTCAAATCTTATGTGAATGCCTCATCATAATTTATGGTGAGGCATTTTTATGCCAGTAAAACTTAAGGCCAAACCTTTTTACTCTTATTCTTGCCGCTTCCCTGGCCAGGCCTGACATATCCGTCGGGGTAGATGTTGCAGTACGAACTACTTCCGGGAAGTTTCCAGACCTCATGGGTGGTAGTGATTCGCTCGTCCCCATTTTTGCGCGTCACATCCCAGTGGTATCCCTTAGGTATTTCGACGCCGTTTACGCACAGCACGTCTCCCCCATGCATCGCCTTCGCCTTTGCCCACTCCCGGCGGGACCGATCAAGACGTGTTGAGCTTCCACCAAAGAGAGTGCGAAAATCGCGCAGCTGGGCTTCTTCCTCTAGATGCTCCCAATCCTTCTCTGTATCAAAAATATGTAGCGGGAGCATGCGCGGATCGTGCACATCAGTTGCACAATAGCTTGCCTTCAATTGCCCGAGTTCGTCAACGAATTGTGCGCATTCAGCAGGTGATCGAAAAACGCGGAAGTAGGCCTTGTATCGGACGAAACCCTCTAGGCTAATCAGTTGCTTTTTTCTCACAGGGATACTACTTGGGTCGCGTCTGATGAAGCATCCAATATTGGACATCGCGAGCACAGGGATCCGGTGAATTTGTGTATATAGATCTCTGGCGTGCTCGATTCCAACTAGATTGAAAGGCCTTCCAGAGTTAGGGCCGCCCGCCACTTTGACCAACTCTGTGCGGCGGACAATGAATTCAGCTCTTTCCGCTTTGCACTTCTTTTCGACGATTTTTCGAATCTCGATTTGGTCTCTGCTCTCGCGACCGTTTGGTGGGGAAAAGAAGTATACGGAAACCTGCTCGTCGGACTGCGGGCGTGCTCCCCCGTTCACAGCTCTACCTGCTTGGTGAGGCCGATTCGGAGGCCAGCCTCCCCGCCGCCGTACGCACGCAGCACAGCAGAGGGAGGCAGGCTGATCGCCTTAAGCTCTTCCTCCGTCATGTTCCTAACGCAGCGCAAAATCAATTCTCGAAGTTGAGCCACTCCCACAGGAGCGTTACTGCGAATTGGATTTCGATGCTGTACTAGATCTTCAGGTACCGGAAGTGAATTATCGCGAAACCATTCCGCCAGGAGCTTCACGACACGGTTGTTGAGGTACTCATTCCAAATGTTCCTTGTGCGAATTGGTAGGTTGTTTGTGGCCAGCCCTCTAGCGGCCCAAATTGCAACCTGCTCACTTTCTTGTTCATCGATCAAGATCTGCTCGGGGAGTGTTTCTTGGAAATTGTGCCGCCATTGGTCCATGTCCTCGCTGGAAATGGTTGGCATTTCGGGAAGAGTACTGTCGGTGCTGGGAGCGGTCGGGTGGACGGCGATCGCCTGTTTGCCGTCCCAGTGGTAAATGTTCCCTGAACGGTAATCCATCGTGGCGCGCCACAAGTCTGGGCGGATTCGCCCTCGGATTGCAGCGGGGGCATTCTTGCTATCGGTGAGTGAAGTGTCAATCAACCTAACTTTTGGTGGAATGGTGGAGCTGTCGAGAGCTAGCAGGTCTGGGTATGCCTTGACGAATGCGGCAATATCGCGGGCCCCGTAATCGGTTTCTTTGAAGGCGCGGTTTGTGATATCTAGGAGACGATTCTTAAGGACGGCCGTGGTCATTTCTGTCCAGTTAGGTCGACCGCTCCTTCTGGCGGATTCGAAGGCTTGAGTGATTAGGCCTCTTCCGCTGTCTCTCACGTCTGTGGGATCGCCGGTAGTGGAGTGCGCATCGGTCATGTGTGGGATTGTCGCTCATCTCCCCGCAAAAATCAGCTGCTCGATGATGAGTCGGCCCGGTGCTGGTCGGGCCGCGCGCAGGGAGTGGAGCGAATCTCCGTGAGCCCGTAGATGCAGTTGTACATAGTTCAATATGTGACTTATGCCATACTTCGGTTGATGCTTTACGCGTTGACGTCGCTTCACGCTTCACGCTTGACGGTTCCGGTCCCGGGTTGCTGTCTGCGGCTGCCGGTGGGACGCGCTAGGTCGGTGTAGGCGGGGCGGCCGAGGAGCCGTCGTGGCGCCGGCACCACCGTTCAGCGGCATCCCTGGGGAGCGGAACCGACCCAGTGGACCCCGTCTGGACCACGCCCCCCGAGTAGCACCCGCGCCCGGCACGCTCTACCAGCTCCGCCCCTGGTGAACGGGCCGTAGCCAGGTTCCCCGACCGGCCCAAGCGAACCGTCTTGAAAACCGTCGTGGCAGCGATGTCACCGTGAGTTCGAATCTCACCGCTTCCGCCAGGTCGGAGAGTTTGCAGGTCAGGTGGGGTGTCTCTCGGTGAGGGACACCCCACCTGCGTTCACCTTGTCTAACCTTGACGCGGGCTCTGTCGCATTGTTGATCAGTGTGTGGGGCAGACGTGGACCACGGTCCGTGCCGCGCTTGGACCCTCTGTCGGATGGGGGAGCGCTTTTGCTGGATGAGGGTCTGTTCAGTGCTTGGGCGAGTGAGGTTCTGAGGATCGGCCACCCCGCATGCGAAGCCGGCCCGATAGGTCACGTCAGCAGTGGCAGTGGACCCGGACGAGGATCGTGTCGCCGGGAAGGTCCGCGAGGTATGCCTCGCTGTCCGGCCAGATGGCGGGACGCGGGGCGTCGTGCGGGCACAGCTCGGGTTCGCAGAAGGCGTGGATGGCCTGCATGCCGTGCTCGTACACCTCCAGCCACCAGCCATCCAGAGTGAGCACATCGGTGTTCGCCGACCTCGTCCACGTGTGCTCTCGGATGTACTCGGCACGGGTTCCCGCGTAGCCGATGACCGGGTGCTCCGAAGGATCGCTGTCGCCGATGAAGCCCAGGAAGCCCGAGTCGAGGCTGAAGGGGTGGTCGAGGTAAGCCTTGATCAGCGGCTGGGCCCGGTAGGCGGAGAACATCGCGTCTGCGTACCCGTCACCGCCGAATGCGGTGGGGTCGTTTTGCCAGCGGTCCACGTAGTCCGCGAGGGGAACGGCCGCAGGGTGCACAGCGGAGAGGCTGTGCCACAGGTCCCACGACGCGGCGGCGGCACGTTCGGAAGCAAGATGCGGTTGGGAGAAATCCAGCAGTGCGCGTGGTCCTCCGGCGCAGACGCCCGGAGGGCTGGGGCGGGGTGTGCCGCCGGGTGCAGGGTTGTCATGGACGAGCCGGGGGTCGTCCGCGTGTCCGGAGGCGACGGCGAAGCCCATGCCGTTGCTGCCGCCGCGAATTCGGCGGGAGTCCCACATGCCGCGACTGACAGGGTTGTTTCCTGAATCGGAGTCGAAGGGCGCAAGAGCCTTCGTGAGCGCCCCTTCGACATCGTCCGCGGCCTCGGCCGGCAGGCAGACCGTCACTGTTACACCAGCCATCACCCCTCCTTGTCGTCCCGGCGAACAGGATGATGGCACGTGTGCGGATCGCGTCACAGGCCAGGTCGACGGGGCTGGGACGCCTGGCTCATTCGTCAGGGCGTCCTTGGGCTTCACCGCACGGACGAGAAGCCGCTCCGGCTTGCGAAGTGGCGCCACAGCTTGCGAAGTTGATCTGGCCCCATCGTTGAGGGGGTGGAGGTGCTGGGCCTGGTCCGACAACGGCTTCGCTGCCGCCTCCGAGAGATCGGCGGAGTGGGGAAGGCGCCACTAGGGTGGCCGTTGTGGACGTGGGGACAGTAAACGAGATGGTCGCCGTCCCGTCGGGACGGGTGACGCTGTCGGACCGGCGGACGCAGAGCAGTTGGCCGGTCGAGGTGGCGCCGTTTCAGATGTCGGCGTTCCCTGTCACTCAGTCCTGGTACGCACTGATCACAGGCCGAGGGCCGAGTAGCACCCAGGGCGAGCGGCTACCGGTTGAGGGTGTTTCGTGGTGGGACGCCGTCCAGTTCTGCAACGTCTTGTCCCGGCGTGAGGGGCTGGCCCCCGCGTATGACCTGCGCGTCGACGCCGGCACGGCCGAATGGGACACCTCCTCGGACGGATACCGGTTGCCGACCGAGGCCGAATGGGAGCACGCCTGTCGTGCGGGGACTACTGGCGCGCGGTACGGCCCGCTCGACGAGGTCGCCTGGTACCAGGGCAACTCCGATGGGCGGATCCATGCTGTCGGCGGCAGGCAACCCAACGCATGGGGTCTGTACGACATGTTGGGCAATGTGTGGGACTGGTGCTGGGACGTCTACGACGCCGAGGTGTACGGCACCTACCGGGTGCTCCGCGGTGGTGGATGGGCCGACGAGCACTGGAGCTGCCGGGCGTCGGTGCGGCGGCGCAGCCACCCGACCTTCCGGATCGACGACGTGGGATTCCGCGTTGCGCGCTCCACACCATTGCCTCGGCCATGACTGCCTCACCTTGAAACGGTCGGTCGGGCCGCCGTGGCAGCGATGTCACCGTGAGTTCGAATCTCACCGCTTCCGCAGTGGCTCAGTGCGTGAGCCGATCAGGAGGGGCGCCCCGACACCGGGGGCGCCCCTCCTGTGTGTCCGCTCCCTCAGGCTGGCAGCCCCGCCCCGGGGTTCACCCCCGCCGCCCCGTCATCCTCGCCGCCGAAGCAATCGTCGCCCGTGCCTCCCGTTCCGTCAGCCCCGTCTGTACGGCCGCTTCGACCAAGGGGGCCAGCAGGGCGGGCCCGAGGCCGTTCTCGTACGCGCGGCAGGCTGCCCAGAAGAGGCGGGTGTTGCGTTGGCCCTCGTGGGCCGCGAGGACGAACTGGACCAGGCCCTGGCCGTGTTCGCCCGGCGTGGGGGACGTGGAGTAGGGCGTGCGCGGCGGCGGAAGGAGTAGGCGCAGGAGGGACGGTGGGCAGAGGGCCGGGGTCAGGTGGGCGGTGCCTGGGGCGGTGCCGTAGACGCCGTGTTCGGTTCGGGAGCCGGGGCCGACGAGGTAGCCGCCGGCTCCTCTGATGTCGATGCCGGGGGCCAGCCTGCTAGCCGAGTTGGGGACCACGGCGTCCGCGGGGCCGGTCAGCCAGAGGTGGCGCCCGCCGGACGGGGTCAGGACGACGACCGTCTCGGGGATCGTGAAGAGGTGGCGCAGGGCCAGTTCGCGTAGGGCGGCGGAGGAGTCCGTACCCGACTTGGTGTCCAGGTCGATGCCGATGAGGTGGTGCGGGGGCAGGCCGCAGGCGATGCCGTAGCCGGTGGCCCAGGGGGCGGCGGCGAAGAGTTCGCGGATGCGGGACGGGTCGGTCGTGGCGTCGTACACGCCGTGGCCCATGCTTCCGCACTCGCCGTGGCACGGGGCCGGGGCCGGGTCGTCGTGGTGGGGGGAGCGCAGGGCCGGGAGTTTCGTGCGGGACAGGGGGATGACGGCCAGGCCGCGTTCGGCGGCTGACAGGGCGTGGGCGAGGGCCAGCGTCGTGGCCTGCCGGTCTGTGGTGGCCATGCCTCTATGTTCGTACTCATGTTCGAAAAAGGGAAGGGCATGTGGCCCTCCGGAGTCGTCTTGGCGGAATGGCTGGAAATGTGCGGGAACGCTTCGGCCCTTGCGTCCCTTGGGTGTCAGCCGTACTGGTTGGCGTGAATCACCCTCACTGGCCTGACCTGCAACTTCCGTTACTTGAAGAGGGTTTATCGACTTGTCATCACGCTTCAGGGGGAATGAGTGGTTCCGGGGTGGTTCGCCGGGGATTCGGTGGGCAATCCTGATCTCGCGACGCAGTGCACAGCGGCGAAGCAGCGCTGGGGCGGGTGGCCAACCGCCTTGGGGCTAGAGGTAGTTCACGCATGACAGGTACTACGCGTCACATGCACTACGCATCACACGTACTTCGTACGGTCCGGCACGTAGCCGGGGCGTACATGTTCTGGAGGAACAGACATGGCAAGCATCCGTACCGCCCGCGTTCTCGCCGCCGTCTCGGCTCTGCCCCTCGCCGCCGCGCTCTTCAGCGGCGTCGCCACGGCGGACAACGGCGCCTTCGCGGACGACGGATCGAACTCGGCCGTCGCCAGCATCATCGGCAGTGGCGTGGGCGGAAACAACAACGGCAACTCGTCCACCTCGCAGCAACAGGCGGTCGGCTCCGGCGCCTCGAACCAGAACAACACGGCACAGGTGAACGGCTCCGCCTTCACGGCCATCGACCAGTCCAACGCCGTCGTCAACTTCACCAACCTCTGGTGAGCCATGGGCCGACGGGGGTGTGGGTCCCCGGCGGTCCTGAACTCCCTTGGGGGGAGCGCTTCATGGGGTGGTAACGCGTCTGCGCGGCGGCACGTACTTCGTGCCGCCGCGCAGACGTTTTGCGAGCCCTCGGCATCCTATTGACACTCTCCAGCATCTGACGGACAGTCAGAAACCGTGACCCACCTACCCAGTTATCAGCCCGGGGACCGGCCCGGTCCTCGACTCGGTGATCCGCCCGGCGATCAACTCGCCGAGCGGCTGGCCGCGTTCGAAGGGCGCCCCGCCGTCCGCGACGGTGTCGGCAAGGATCCGGTCAACGAGCCGATGATCCGGCACTGGTGTGAGGCGCTGGGCGACACGAGTGCGGCGTACGCCGGACCGGACGCCGTCGCGCCGCCCGCCATGCTCCAGGTGTGGACGATGGGCGGCCTCTCCGGGAATCCGGGCCGCTCGGCCGCGTACGAGGAACTGCTCGCCCTGCTCGACGGCGCGGGCTGCACCTCGGTCGTCGCCACCGACTGCGAGCAGGAGTATCTGCGGCCTCTGCGGCCGGGGGACCAGGTCACCTTCGACTCGGTCGTCGAGTCCGTCGCCGGGCCCAAGACCACCAAGCTCGGCACCGGGTACTTCGTCACGACCCGGACTGATGTGCGAGTGGACGGTGATCCGGTGGGCACCCACCGGTTCCGGATCCTCAAGTACGCGCCGGTACGCACGTACGCCCCCTCGCGCGCCCCTGAGGTGCCTGAGACATCTGAGACCCCTGTGGGGCAGAAACCCCAGGTCAAGCCCACCCCCACCCCCACCCCTACCCCCACGCGCCCCCGGCCGGTCATCAACCGTGACAACGCCGGATTCTGGGACGGTGTCGACCGCCGCCAGCTCCTCATCCAACGCTGCGTCGGGTGCCGCACCCTCCGTTTCCCCTGGCTGCCGGGGTGCAACGCCTGCGGCGGCGGAGAGTGGGACACCGTCGAGGCGTCCGGCGACGGCTCCGTCTTCTCGTACGTCGTCCTGCACCACCCGCCCTTCCCGGCCTTCGACCCGCCCTACGCGGTCGGGCTGATCGAGCTCGCGGAGGGCGTGCGGATCGTCAGCAACGTGGTGGGCGTGCCGTACGACAAGGTGCGGATCGGGATGCCGGTGCGGCTGGAATTCGTACGGTACGAGGAGGGGCAGCCGGCGCTTCCGGTGTTCCGGGGCGACCTTCCCGCGGAGGTGGGCGGATGAGGGCCGGGGACGAGCTGCCGCCGCTGGAGATCGCGGTCACGCGCACGCTGATCGTCGCCGGGGCGATCGCGTCCCGTGACTTCCAGGACGTGCACCATGACGCCGAGTCGGCGCGGGCCAAGGGGTCCCCCGACATCTTCATGAACATCCTCACCACGAACGGGCTGGTGGGACGGTACGTCACCGACTGTTTCGGGCCGGCCGCGGTACTGCGCAAGCTTGCCATCCGTCTCGGCGCCCCCAATTACCCCGGCGACACCATGGTGTTGACCGGCCGTATCGAGGACGTCGACGGCGACACGGCCGTCGTGCGCGTCCTCGGGTCGAACGGGATCGGCCGGCACGTGTCCGGAACGGTGACCGTCTCCGTACCCCCATCCGTACCCCCGTCGGCCTCGGGAGGCACCCCGTGACCCTGCACGCGCGTGACGACCTCGGCGGCCGTGCGGCCATCGCCGGCATCGGGGCCACCGAGTTCTCGAAGGACTCGGGGCGCAGCGAGCTGCGGCTGGCTGTGGAGGCGGTGCGGGCCGCGCTCGACGATGCCGGGCTGACGCCGGCCGACGTGGACGGCATGGTCACGTTCACGATGGACACCAGCCCGGAGATCACCGTCGCGCAGGCCGCGGGGATCGGGGAGCTGTCCTTCTTCTCACGGGTCCACTACGGCGGGGGCGCCGCCTGCGCGACCGTGCAGCAGGCCGCGCTCGCCGTCGCGGCCGGGGTGGCCGAGGTAGTCGTCTGCTACCGGGCGTTCAACGAGCGGTCGGGACGGCGGTTCGGGTCGGGGGTGCAGCGGCGAGAGCCGTCGGCGGAGGGGGTGGCGCTCGGCTGGTCGCTGCCGTTCGGGCTGCTCACGCCCGCCTCCTGGGTGGCGATGGCGGCGCAGCGCTACCTGTACGCGTACGGGCTGTCGGCGGAGGCGTTCGGGCAGGTCGCCGTTCGTGGCCGGAAGTACGCGGCGACCAATCCGGCCGCCTGGTTCCACGGCCGGCCCATCACCCTCGCCGACCACGCGGCCTCGCGCTGGATCGCCGAGCCGCTGCGGCTGCTGGACTGCTGCCAGGAGACGGACGGCGGTCAGGCGGTCGTCGTCACCTCCGTCGAACGGGCGCGCGAGCTGCGGCAGTCGCCCGTCGTCGTCGCGGCGGCGGCCCAGGGCGCCGGCCGCGCACAGGAGCAGATGACCAGCTTCTACCGCGACGACCTCACCGGGCTCCCCGAGATGGGCGTGGTGGCCCGCCAGCTGTGGCGGACCGCCGGTGTGGGCCCGGCCGACATCGACGTCGCCATCCTGTACGACCACTTCACGCCGTTCGTGCTGATGCAGCTGGAGGAGTTCGGTTTCTGCGCACCGGGTGAGGCGGCGGATTTCGTCGCGGCCGAGGGGCTGCCCCTGAACACGCACGGGGGTCAGCTCGGGGAGGCGTACCTGCACGGCATGAACGGCATCGCGGAGGCGGTACGACAGCTCCGCGGGAACTCCGTCAACCAGGTGCCGGGCGCGGAAAGAGCGCTGGTCACGGCAGGTACGGGGGTGCCTACGTCGGGGCTGGTGCTGGAGGCCGCCGGATGAGCGCGACCGTGCGGCCGGCCGCTGGGCCCGCGGCTTCTCCTACTACCGGAGGAGCAGCCGCCGTACTACCGCCGTACGACCCCTCAGGGTTGAACCCTTACAGTCCCGTACCCGGCCTCCACCTTCAGGAGGTGGAGGCAGCCCCCTTCCTACAACCTGAGGCGGACGTGGCTTCGGGACCTGCGGCCGATCCGCCCGAGCGGGGGGCGAACCTAGCGTAGAGCCATGACCACACTCGTCTGCACCAGCGCTTCGAACGCGGCTACGCCGGCGACGCAGACCCTGTCGTTCGCGTCCTACCCCACGCAGGCCTCGTACCCCACGTACCCCTCGTTCTCGTCGTACGTGAAGGCCCGTCGCCCGGTCCTGCTGCGCACCGCCCGGTCGCTCACCGCGAATCCGAGCGACGCGGAGGACCTGCTGCAGACCGCGCTCACCAAGACGTACGTCGCGTGGGAGCGGATCGAGGACCACCGTGCGCTGGACGGCTATGTCCGCCGGGCGCTGCTGAACACGCGGACGTCGCAGTGGCGGAAGCGGAAGGTCGACGAGTTCGTCTGCGACGAGCTGCCCGAGCCCGAGGGGACGCCGGTCGGTGATCCGGCGGACCATCAGGTGCTGCACGACGCGATGTGGCGCGCGATCATGAAGCTGCCCGCGCGGCAGCGGGCGATGGTGGTGCTGCGGTACTACGAGGATCTGAGCGAGGTCCAGACGGCCGAGGTGCTCGGGGTGTCGGTGGGCACGGTCAAGTCGGCGGTCTCACGGGCGCTGGGCAAGCTGCGCGAGGACCCTGAGCTGGTGCTGGCCCGATAGCTCCGCCAGTGGATCGGCTGGTAGCTCCGCCGGTGAAACCACCGGTGAATCGGCCCGTTGGTTCCCGGATGGGAACCTCTTGTGACCCCCGATAGTTCCCGAGGCACGACGTGATCTGATCGATCACTCTCCCCTAGTGACGTACCGCTCGGTATGTGCGCAGAATCAGCACACCATTTACCACCGAGTAGGCAATGAAGCCCCGGGAGGACGCCGTGCTGAGCACCATGCAGGACGTACCGCTGCTGATCTCAAGGATCCTGACCCATGGGTCGACGATCCACGGCGACTCGCAGGTCATCACCTGGACCGGTGAGGCCGAACCGCAGCGCCGCTCCTTCGCCGAGATCGGGGCCCGGTCGGCACAGCTCGCACACGCCCTGCGCGACGACCTGGGAGTCGACGGCGACGACCGTGTGGCCACGCTGATGTGGAACAACTCCGAGCATGTCGAGGCCTACTTCGCGATCCCCTCCATGGGCGCGGTCCTGCACACCCTGAACCTGCGTCTGCCTCCTGAACAGTTGGCCTGGATCGTCAACCACGCCGCCGACAAGGTGATCATCGCGAACGGCTCGCTGCTCCCGCTGCTCGCCCCGCTGCTCCCGCACCTCAAGACGGTCGAGCACGTCGTGATCTCCGGCCCCGGTGACCGTTCCGCCCTCGCCGGGTCGCACGCCCAGGTGCACGAGTACGAGGACCTCGTCGCCGGGAAGCCGACCGGCTACGACTGGCCCGAGCTGGACGAACGCACGGGCGCCGCCATGTGCTACACCTCGGGGACGACGGGCGACCCCAAGGGCGTGGTGTTCTCGCACCGCTCCATCTACCTGCACTCCCTCCAGGTCAACATGGCCCAGTCCATGGGCCTGACCGACCAGGACACCTCCCTGGTCGTAGTCCCCCAATTTCATGTGAACGCCTGGGGCCTGCCCCACGCGACCTTCATGACCGGCGTCAACATGCTGATGCCGGACCGGTTCCTGCAACCCGTCCCGCTGGCCGAGATGATCGAGAAGATCCGGCCGACGCACGCCGCCGCAGTCCCCACCATCTGGCAGGGCCTGCTCCTGGAGCTCACCGAGCGCCCCCGGGACGTCTCGTCCCTCACCCAGGTCACCATCGGCGGCTCCGCCTGCCCGCCCGCCCTCATGGCGGCCTTCGACAAGCTGGGCATGCGCGTCTGCCACGCCTGGGGCATGACGGAGACCTCCCCGCTCGGCACGATCGCCCGGCCGCCGGCCCATGCGGTGGGTACGGAGGCGGAGTTCACGTACCGCCTCACGCAGGGCCGTTTCCCGGCGAGCGTCGAGGCCCGGCTGAGCGGCCCCGGTGGCGAACGGCTCCCCTGGGACGGCGAATCGGCCGGCGAGCTGGAGGTGCGCGGGCCGTGGATCGCGGGCTCCTACTACAACGGCCCTGACAACGAACCCCTGCGCCCCGCCGACAAGTTCAGCGAGGACGGCTGGCTCAAGACGGGCGACGTCGGCACCATCAGCGCCGACGGCTTCCTGACGCTCACCGACCGCGCCAAGGACGTCATCAAGTCCGGCGGTGAGTGGATCTCGTCCGTCGACCTGGAGAACGCCCTCATGGCCCACCCGGACGTCATGGAGGCGGCCGTCGTGGCCGTCCCCGACGACAAGTGGGGCGAACGCCCGCTGGCCACGGTCGTTCTGTCGGAGGGCTCCATCGCCGACTTCGCGTCACTGCGCGCCTTCCTCGCCGACGAGGGCAAGATCGCCAAGTGGCAGCTCCCGGAGCGCTGGACGATCATCGAGTCGGTCCCGAAGACGAGCGTCGGCAAGTTCGACAAGAAGGTCCTGCGCAAGCAGTACGCGGAGGGCGAGTTGGACGTCACCAAGCTCTGACGGCCGACCGGGGCTGACGCGTGTGGGTGATATACGTGCGTGACATGTGTGGGGTGGGGCGATGTTTCACGTGAAACATCGCCCCACCCCACACATGCAGAATGTGCCGATCAACGCTGACTAATTGGTGCCGATGCGGGCGAGCAGATCGACGATCCGACTCTGCACATCGGCGCTGGTGGACCGTTCGGCGAGGAACAACACCGTCTCGCCGGAGGCGAGCCTCGGCAGGTCGGCCTGGTCGACGGCGGCCGTGTAGACGACCAGTGGGGTGCGGTTCAACTGCCCGTTCGCCCGCAACCAGTCCACGATTCCAGCCCTGCGACGCTTCACCTGAAGCAGGTCCATGACCACCAGGTTCGGTCGCAGCTGCGAGGCCAGCGTGACCGCGTCGGCGTCGCTCGCGGCCCGCGCGACCTGCATCCCGCGCCGCTCCAGCGTCGCCGTCAGCGCGAGCGCGATCTCCGCGTGCTCCTCGATGAGCAGTACCCGCGGCGGATGCTGCTCACTGTCACGCGGGGCGAGCGCCTTCAGGAGTACGGCGGGGTCGGCGCCGTACGCCGCCTCGCGCGTCGCCTGCCCGAGCCCGGCCGTGACCAGCACCGGAACCTCGGCGGCAACGGCGGCCTGGCGCAGCGACTGGAGAGCGGTCCGGGTGATCGGCCCGGTCAGCGGATCGACGAACAGTGCTGCCGGGAAGGCCGCGATCTGCGCGCTGACCTCCTCGCGCGAGTTCACGATGACGGGCCGGTACCCGCGGTCGCTGAGCGCCTGCTGCGTGCTGACGTCCGGCGCGGGCCACACCAGCAGCCGGCGCGGGTTGTCCAGCGGTTCCGGCGGCAGCTCGTCGTCCATGGGCTGTGGTTGCGGCTGGTCGGAGACCTCGACGGCGCCGCCGGGCCCGTCGAGCGGCTCCGGGCCCTCGGCGGCGTTCTGGTCCGGTGCTCCTATGGCGTACGAGCGCCCGGCTCCTTCGGTGAACCCGGGCAGCCGCGGAGTGCCCGGGGCGAGCTGTGTCTGCCCGGCGAGCGAGGGCTGCGTGGGCGACGCCACCTGGGCGGGCGGTGCCTGCCCGGCGAGGGAGGCCTGACCCTGCAAAGGTGCCTGGCCGGCCGGGGAAGGCTGGGCCGGCACCGGTGCGGCGGGTGCGGCCTGGCCTGTCTGCGGGTGCGGGCGGCCCGTCGTCTCAGGCTGGCCGGCAGGCTCGGGGCGCGTACCGAGCTTGCGGCGACGACCGGAGCCGTTCGAGCCGTTGGTGCCGTGCGGAGGCGTCGCGTTCTGCGGCCGGCCCGGTGTCTGGACCTGCGCCGCCTGCCGACTGAACGCCACCCCCTGCCCGAGCGTCCGCACGCTGATCGCGTGCCCCTGCGCCGAGTTCGGGTCTACCGGCGCGGCGGCGGCCTCGGCGGGCAGCGCCTGCCCTACCCGGGGCTGCGCGACCCGCTCAGGAGGAAGGGGGACGGCTGCCGCCTGAGGCGCGGGGGCAGCGGCAGGAACAGCGGCCGGGTTGTTCGGGTTCGGCGCTACGGCGGTGCCGGCGTCCGGGGTTTCGTCGTCGGTCGTGGGCCAGGGCTGGGGCTGAGGCTGGGCGGCCTGGGCGGGGATCGCCTGGCCGGGTGCGAGACCCTGGGCAAGGGCGGGCTGGGACGCCGTACCCTGCGCCGGGACCTGCTGCGGATGGGCCTGGGGAACGGGCTGGGGGGCCTGCTGCGGGACCTGCTGGGGAACCTGCTGGCCCTGGATGCCCTGTGCCGGGACGGGCTGACCGGGGAGAGGCTGACCGGGGACGGGCTGCGCGACCGGCTGTCCGAGCATCGGTTGCGCGGGAAGCCCCTGCGCGGGAACTGCCTGTCCGGGCATGGCCTGTGCGACTTGGGCGGGCTGCGCGAGCTGTGCGTTTTGTGCGGCGGGAACAGCCTGACCGGGCATGCCCTGCCCCTGCCCCTGCCCCGGTACACCGCCCTGCGGACCGGCGGCGGCCTGGGCGGCCATCGCCTGTGCGGGAGCCGCCTGAACGGGAACGGCCTGAACGGGAACGGCCTGGCCGGGGATCCCGCCCGGCGGCACTGCCGTCGGCTGCTCCGGAGCCTGGCGCGCACGGCGGCGACCGGTCGGCGCGGAGGTCGGGTGAGGCTGGGGCGGGGTGTGGTCGTCGTCGGGATCGTGCATGAGCCCGTCATGACGGCCACCGTCGTCGAACCGGTCGTCGACCGGCCCGGCGGGCGCCGCGGCACTTTCGTCCGTCCGGTCGGCCGCTGCCGGAGGCAGGGCGAACACCGGACGTGGGCCCGCCTCCTGCGCGCTGCCGCGCTCGGCCGCCGCCGCCAGGGCTCGGCGCCGGCGCCCTGTGGGCTGCCCGTCCGAGCCGTCGTCGGCGCCGGCCGCCTCACCGAGGG